>VIFX01000180.1:0-400 GCA_006864685.1 Mycolicibacterium hodleri
CGATTACATGATGTACAACATCGTCTCGGAGAAGGCCCTCGTCGCCGGGTGGGAGCTGGCAGGCCCGTTCGGCCACGGCAACGTCCTCGGAATGTACTGCGCCGTCGCGTTCGCGTTGGTGCCGCTGATTCCCGGAACCCGATGGCGGATCCTGTGCGCCGCAATCCTCTTCGCGACGGCCGTGGCGTCGGCGTCGAGGACGGCCGTCATCGCGATGGTGATCGTCCTGCTGTGGTGGTCGCTGTGTCACTTCCGGCAGATCGTCTCCATCCGGCTCGCGGGCACCGTCGCCGCCAGCTGCAGCGCAGCCGCGATGGTCGTGATCCCCTTCCTCGACTGGGATCCGCACGCCTTCACCGACCGGGCGTCCATCTGGGTTGCGAGTGTCGGTGTGTGGCAG
>VIFX01000181.1:0-400 GCA_006864685.1 Mycolicibacterium hodleri
CTTCTTGGCTCTGCACTTTGCCAACGAGGTCTGGAAGAACAACACCGGTGAAGTAATGGGTCATGCCGGAACCTCTGCGGAGGCCTTCGAACAGGTCGCGGTCTTCGCCGAAGAGATCGGGATGGTTCCCATCCGTGTACTGAAAGAACAGCCTGGCTACGTCCTGAACTCGCTTCTCGTGCCATTCCTGAATGCGGCCGCGGCGCTCTTCGTAAAGGGCGTCGCCAGCGTCGAGGACATCGACAAGACGTGGCGCATCGGCACCGGCGCACCAAAGGGCCCCTTCGAGATCTTCGACATTATCGGCATGATGACCCCGTACAACCTGAGCAAGAACAACCCAGATCCGATTCAGCAGGAGTTCGCCGAAATCCTCAAGCGGGATTACATCGATCAGGGA
>VIFX01000182.1:0-369 GCA_006864685.1 Mycolicibacterium hodleri
GTACTGAGCGGTCTCGTGGGCTCGGTGGCTGAGGCGGTTCTTCTCCTCGGGCGCCAGCTCGGCGCTGGAGCAGTCGCGTTCCGGCACCCAGAACAGCGGGTCGTAGCCGAAGCCGTGGGCGCCGCGGGCTTCGCGGAGGATGCGGCCTTCCCAGATGCCCTCGCAGAGGATCGGCAGCGGGTCGTCGGCGTGGCGCACCAGCGCCAGCACGCTGACGAACTGTGCGCCGCGCTCGGCGTCCGGGACATCCTTCATGGCCTCCAGCAGCTTGGCGTTGTTCGCCGCGTCGCCCCGGCCGTCGGCATAGCGCGCCGAGTAGATGCCCGGCGCGCCGCCGAGGAAGTCCACCGCCAGCCCGGAGTCGTCGGC
>VIFX01000183.1:0-398 GCA_006864685.1 Mycolicibacterium hodleri
CAGCCACGGCAGGGTGCCGTTCTTGCGCACTTCGGCCTGACGCTTCACCAGCAGGTGGGAGTAGGTGATGGGCGCGGGCATCAGCACGTCGGTTTCGTTTGTGGCGTAGCCGAACATCAGGCCCTGGTCACCGGCACCTTGCTCCAGCGGGTCGGTACGGTCGACGCCCTGGTTGATGTCCGGAGACTGTTTGCCGATGGCGTTCAGCACGGCGCAGGAGTCGGCGTCGAAGCCCATGTCGGAGTGGGTGTAACCAATCTCGCGCACGGTGTCGCGCACGATCTGTTCGATGTCGACCCAGGCAGAGGTGGTCACTTCGCCGGCTACCATCACCATGCCGGTCTTGACCAGGGTTTCGCAGGCGACGCGCGCCTTGGTGTCCTGCTGCAGGATGGCGT
>VIFX01000184.1:0-397 GCA_006864685.1 Mycolicibacterium hodleri
CCCATCGAGAGGTCACCGCCCATGTGTCGGCAGTAGCCGTCGAGCGCGTGGATCTCGCCATCCGGGTCAGCGAAGACCACCAGTCGGGTGCCGAAGGCGTCGATGCCGTGTGGCACGCCATCGCGGAACGATTCGGCAAGGCCGAGGCAATGCCATCCCCTGGCGAACCGCGTCATGGGGGTCCCCGCGTCGATCTCGCGGACCTGTTCGGTAGCAGTCATCGTGCATCCTTCCGGCGGGCTGGCCGAACTCGAGTTAAGCACATGCGCTTAATTGGTGTCGAGGAACGGCCTAGGATGCCTTTCGTGGATCGTGGTTCCCGGTCGAAGGATGCGTTGCTCGACGCCGCCGAGCGGCTCATCGCCGAGCGCGGCTTCGAGGTACCCCTACGCGAGAT
>VIFX01000185.1:0-397 GCA_006864685.1 Mycolicibacterium hodleri
CGACCATGTCGCCGACGTCATCGAGCGTGATCGACCCGACCGCAATCTCCTCGGTGGCCGACCGCGACAGCGGGCGGATCACCGACAGCGCACCGGTCAGGTCCTCCTGCGTCAACGCCGGTGAGTGACCGTCCGAGCTGGCGCGTGCGGCGGCTCGCAGGGCGGCCTCCCGCACCACGGCCGCAAGGTCGGCGACGACGAAACCCGGTGTGCGCTCGCCGATCTGGTCGAGCAGGAGGCCCGTGGCAGGCACCCCGCGCAGGAGAGCCTCGAGCAATGCCTTGCGGGTCGCCCCGTCGGGAAGGCTCAGGCCCAGCTCGCGGTCGCACAGGTCTGGTGCCCGCAACCTCGCGTCGACGGCGTCGGGCACCGCGGACGTCGCGACGCTGATCCTCGC
>VIFX01000186.1:0-397 GCA_006864685.1 Mycolicibacterium hodleri
CTACAGGGGTCGACGGTCTTACACGCTGGTTTTGGCGGGCTGGCGGCATACCTCTCAGCGTTGTCTCAGCCGCTCGGACTGCTTGGCGGTGGTGTCCAGAAACGTTTGCGGCAGCGACGCTTTGACCGCGATGGTGGGATCGGGCGTCGGGAACGCGATGCCGAACATCCCGGACTGGCCGACGTTCTCGAACGTGAAGTACACACTGCTCTCGGTGTCCTGCAACTGCATGGTCTGCTGGTAGGTCAGGGACTGGGCACGCGACGACGTCATCTTCGTGGTCGTCATCAGGATCGGTTCGGACGCCTCGTCGAAGTAGGTCACGTACAGCTCGCACCGTGCCGCGGTCGCTTCCAGTTCCTCGAGGTCGAGGGTGTCCGTCAGCACCGTCATCACG
>VIFX01000187.1:0-396 GCA_006864685.1 Mycolicibacterium hodleri
GCGTCGGGGAACGCGGTATCGAAGGTGTTGAGGATGCGCGCCAGCTCGTCGTAGGACCGTCGACGGCTTTCCCGCAGCTGGTCGCGTTCGCGGCGGATGGCGGTGAACACCGCCTCCCGATGCGGTTCGGGGTTGAGCAGTTCCAGAGCCACCGGGACGTCGCTGGCGTAGCGATTCAACAGGTCGGTCAGCGGCTCCGACACGAACGGCGGCGTCAGGCGCTCGACGAGTTCGAGCAGCCGGGTCCGCCTGCCGTCGAGGTCGTCGCGGCGGGTCTGGATGGCGCCGCGCCGCGTCATCAGAGTCTGGATCTCATCCCAGCATTCGTCGGCGCGCGCATTGAGGGCCTCGATGTCGGGGTGCTCGACGAGCAGCAGTTCGTACTGCTCGCGGAGG
>VIFX01000188.1:0-396 GCA_006864685.1 Mycolicibacterium hodleri
AAATGCCACGTTGTCGACGTAGGAGTAGGTCGACAACTCGGACAAATCGCGGCACATCAGCGTGAAGTTGTGGCCGTCCGGCAGATGACGGATGCGGCAAATGCGCTCCATTGCGCCTTTGTCTTCAATTTTACAACCAAGGGCATAGCCGGAATCGGTTGGATAAACAATAACACCGCCTTTACGCACAATGTCGACGGCCTGATTAATCAGCCGTTGCTGTGGGTTATCCGGATGGATATAAAAAAACTGGCTCATACTTCCCTCACTGTGATATTTGCGGCTGTTCCCATGTCTGCCATACGCCTTCAACGCCAGCGGGCAGCCAGAGTTTACGCCCCAACTCAATCCACGGGCAGGGCTGATGGAAATCAGATCCAAGCGATGCCCATAAAT
>VIFX01000189.1:0-395 GCA_006864685.1 Mycolicibacterium hodleri
ATGCCCGCCTCCGCGCATGCAGCCGCGAGTTCCGGATTCTCCGAGAGGAATCCGTATCCGGGATACACCGCATCGGCACCCGCGTGGCGGGCGACGCGGATGATCTCCTCGATCGCGAGATAGGACCGGACGGGATGACCCGGCTCGCCGATCTGATAGGACTCGTCCGCCTTCAACCGGTGCGGTGAGTTGCGGTCCTCGTAGGCGTAGACCGCCACGGTCTCGATGTTCATCTCATACGCCGCCCGGAACGCCCGGATGGCTATCTCACCGCGATTGGCGACCAGCAGTTTGGAGATCACGCGCTACCCTAGCGCGGCCCCCGACGTGCTCCTAGATCAGCGTCGACCAGTAGTTCCAGAAGCGGACCAGGATCAGCAGGATCACGCCGGTGA
>VIFX01000018.1:0-123758 GCA_006864685.1 Mycolicibacterium hodleri
CCGCCACGACGAGCGCTGCTGCGGTCGCTGCCTTCTTCACCCACATGCCCAACAGCTTAGACCGTCTTTGCAAATGGATGGCTGTCGCAGGACGTGACGTTGGACGTCCGCGGTGTCTTCGCGCCGGTCGTGGCCCGCGACAGGGCGGCGATCAGTGCGATGGCCGCGAACTGGGCGACGGCCACGGCGAACACCGGCCACAGGGCGCCGGCCACGATGCTCAGCCCTAGCGAGCGCCGGGACTGGGTGGCGTTGAGTACGGCGACCGACGACGTCAGCATCCAGCCACCGAGGTAGCCGTACAGCAGTACACCTGTCACTTGTCCCCTGAACGTCAGCCCACAGCGAATTTACTCTTGAGTAAGTTAGACCGGGTACGCGGCGCCGTCAAGTATCGGACACAGACGCGAATCGACCCGCTGCCGCAGGGGCAACGGGCCGAAACGAGATTGTTCTGGGGATTACTTGAAGGCGTCCTTGACCTTTTCGCCGGCGTCCTTGAGGTTCGCCTTGACCTGGTCGGCCTTGCCTTCGTTCTCCGTGCTCTTGTCGCCGGTGGCCTTGCCGCCTGCTTCCTTGGCCTGGCCGCCCAAGTCCTCGACCTTGTTCTTAGCCTTGTCCAAAGCGCTCACAGAAATCAACTCCTCATCGGTGTGAATCACGTCCGGTTCACTGTCCGAACCTGGCTCTGGGATGCCACCGATGGCCAACTCCGAAACATCACGAGGCTTGGTTCACAGAATTGAACTGCTGCCAACAGGGGGCCGACGATGTGGCCCTGCTCCGGTCCGCGGCGAGGCCATCCGGGCGAGGGTTGGGGCGCCTTTGGCGGTTCGGGGGGGAGGTGAACCGCCAAAGGCTTGGAAATCCGCAATGGGGGGACTGCGGATGTCCCGCGGTCCACCGTACGCGATTTCTCGTGAAACGATTCAAAAGGTACGTATGGTTTGCTCCGTGTCGCCTGGGTGCCCGGTCGGAGGGTCGTGATGCGCCTGGGTCGCGGCAAAGGAGTGGACCGGCGCGGCCGAGGTATCGCCGCGACACGGTTGGACCACGTGCCACACCAATTGGCACGACGTTGCCTGCGGCGACGCCACTCCGGAGTAGCGGACTTGGTAGTCGAACCCCGACCGCGGCGGCTAGTGTCAGCGAACACGACGGAGCGCGGCCGCATGGCGTTTCCGACAACAAGATCAAAGTCTGACGTGCACGTTAATAGTTGGATGCGCCGATAAACGTGCGGGGCTCGTGGATCACCGCAACGTTGCCCACGCCTACGGCTGCGTGGATTTGTCCGGCAACGAGTTTCGGGCGTCTCGCCTGGCCCCTGCTCGGACACGCGTGGAGGATGTAGTCGAAGATGTGCGGGCGAAGCCCAGATCCGTCACAGGTGGTCGGTCACATGTTGCGAGGTGCATTGCCGACATACGGTAAAACTGGTGCGCGATACTGGGATTGAACCAGTGACCTCTTCCGTGTCAGGGAAGCGCTCTCCCGCTGAGCTAATCGCGCGGGACCCATCTTGGAGGTGGAGACGGGAATCGAACCCGTGTGCACGGCTTTGCAGGCCGTTGCCTCACCACTCGGCCACTCCACCGCTGGGGTTGATGCGTCTGCACCATCGAGCGGACGACGGGATTCGAACCCGCGACCCCAACCTTGGCAAGGTTGTGCGCTACCAACTGCGCCACGTCCGCGTGCTTCGAGCGAGTTCGTCGCTCTATGCGAAGCACGACGATAGTGCATCGAAGCTCGGCACCACAAATCCCGACGCCACGGCCTGATCTTGGTCGTTCTGCTGCACTGATTTGGAGGCAACTTCGCGGTGACGATTTCGGCGTTCGCGGCACCGGGACGACCGATTCGGCTCGGTCCTCGGCGGCCTGGCGGAAAGGTGTTGCGCATCAAAAGTTTCCGTATCTCGAATGGGATCGCCGGGTCGTAAGTGGTCATCGCGCGGTACGCAACATGCGATTGACGGCGCTCTCCGCCATGACGTCGTGGGCAGACCGACAGGCCGACGTGGCCTCATGGTCGGATGCTCTCACTGGTGCAGCATCGGGCTGCCGTAACAGGCGGCGTTGCCGCTCGTCGGCGGCGACGCGTTCGGACGCCAACGCCGAGACGGCGACAGGTGCTGGCGATTCCGGTCTCGGCTCCCGTGCGTGATAATGTTCCTCGTCGTTCACCGGTGTTTTGCCGGTGCACCCCACGGTCTCGTAGCTCAGTGGGAGAGCGTCCGCCTCACACGCGGAAGGTCGCTGGTTCGATACCAGCCGGGACCACCAGTAAAACCGCAGTTCAGAGGTTGTTTCCGGCGCTTTTGGGCGATCATTCCTGCGCCTCGGCCGACGGTCATAGGGCCAAAATAGGGCCAACCGTTCGGACTACTCAGACGGACGGTCGTCCAGCGCGTCCAACGCCGAAGCGACAGTGTCCAGTTCGTCGTCGTAGAGATCCGCGTAAACGTGCGCCGTCACGGTGATCGACGCGTGTCCCATTGTCTTCTGCAGGAGGCGAATGTCGGCGCCGGCCCGCCGCGCCAGCGAGGCGTAGGTGTGGCGCAAGTCGTGCACGCGCATCTTCGGCCGCTCGATCTCAATGATCGCGGCGCGCCACTTCGTCGAGCGTTTCCAGTTCTCGAGCCCAAGTAGTGCACCGGTGGGGGACGTGATCGCAGGGGCGCCGGGCGGCCTGTCCGATACTCGGCTCGCGAGGATCGGCAGCAGTCGCTGGGGAATGGGTATCGACCGACGCCCGGAAGCGCTCTTCGGGTTGCCCTCGATCAACTTTCCGCCGACCTGCGTGATCGAGCGACGGACCCGGATCCTGCGTGCCGTGAGGTCGACGTCCTCGACGCGAAGACCGACGAGTTCGCCGTACCGCAACCCCGTGTAGGCAAGTAAGAGAACCACGTCTCCTTGACCGCCGCACGCCTCGGCCAGTGCCGCAACTTCAGACGTCGTGAGATAGGTGTGGGAGGTCTGGCGAAGCGGCGGAAACTTCGTCCGTGCCGAAGGATTGCGCGCCAACAGTTGGCCGTCCTCGATCGCGTAGTCGAGGGTCATCTTGAGCACCGAATGCACCCAACGCACGGTGCGTGGGCTGAGGCCCGACGCCGCCATCTCGTTGACCCAGGCCTGAATGGATTGGTGGTCGATCCGGGCGACGTGCCAGTTGCCGAACCTGGGCTCGATGCGTAAGCGCCAGTTGTCCTCGTATCCGCGTCGAACCTTGGGGCTCAGATCGAGCCGGGATGCCAGCCATGCCTTGTATACGGTCGCCAGTGTGACGCGGCCGGCGCGAGGATCGACCACGTCTCCCGAGGCCGTCTTCGTCACCACCGAGGCCTCGAAGACCCGCGCTTCACGTTCGGTCTTGAAGGTCTTGCGACGCTTGGCGCGATCCGGCAGTCGCCACTCGACGTCGAATCGCGGACCGTCGGTGGTGTCACGTCGCTTGATCGCCATGTCGACTCTCGCTCGATCGGTTAGTCGGCCACCGTCGTAGCGCCCGCTGGTGTGCGTGCGATGACCCTTCGGGCATTGTCGCGCCGGCGACCGACAGGTGAGTGACGGCAATCCCTCGCCTGTGCACAACGCGGCAACCATCCACAGCCGCGGTGGCGAGCCGTCGTCGCGATGCGGTGACTGCCTCAGATGCGCGCGGATTCGATCCACTGGTCCACATCGCGACGAGTCCAGCGTCGGTGCCGATTACTCAGCCGGATGTGATGAGGGCCCGGGGCATCAATGCCGCGTTCACGTTTGGCTGCCCAATCGTGGAGCGTCGAGACGGGGACGCCGGTCATGCCGTGAACTTCTTCGGCCGTGAGCATGTCACGGTCCATATGGGGTGAGATCGTCATGTTGACTCGCTGAGAGGTAGGAGGACGTACTGCTCTTGGAGGTCAATCCACGAAGTGGACGTGTCGTAACTGTAAGCAGTGATCCACACCACCCGGTGCACAATCTTCGACCGAGCCGTGCACCGTAACGACGTTGCGTCATGACGAAAGACGTTCATTCATAGCTGTTCTGAGTCGTCTAGTTGGTCTAGCGAGACCAGCTGGGCACTAGCGCGCTGTCGACTTCAGTCCTCATGTCACACCAAGTCTGCCACCCCCCGGATGCCCCCTCATGGCATCGTCAACTCATTCCTCCACAAACGCCCAAGCTCACGCAAAATCTCTGCCCTTCAGGCCTTTACGGACATTGATCACCCCTTTCGACATTCAAGAAACTGCGGTGGCACATTTGCACAAGGTGCGATACTGGTGGTGGTTGCGTGTGGGGCGTGACCGAAAGTGACGGCGGGGCAGTCGTTCTGACTCTGGGGTTCCATACCCGGGTTGGTGGCTGCGGTGTTGACGATCTCGAAGTTGAAGCGGTGGTCGATTACCTACTACCTCGACACCGCCCAATCGGCGCAGCGCGCCACCACCGACTTTCAGCGGGCCGGTGGCGGGTTGGGGGAGTACTACTCCGAACACGACACCCGCACCCCGGTGTGGCTGTGCGCTGGCGACACCCGCACATCGGCCGGGCTGGTAGGGCTTTCGGACACCCAGCGCGCGGGGGGTGAGGCCGACGCCGGGGTGGTGGCGCGCTGGCTCGACGACGGGGTCGCCCCGAGCGGTGCATATGGCCGGGCTCTGGGTGCGCACGGGGTGCATGGCTATGACCTGACGTTCAGCGTGCCGAAGAGTGTGTCGGTGATTCGGGCGTTGAAGGCTGATGACGTGGTGGCGAAGGGCATCGCCGACGCGCACACCACTGCGCTTGCTGAAGCTATGGAGTACTTGGCCGCCCACGCCGGCTACACGAGAATTCACAACCCGGTCACTGAACTGAAGGACCTGGTGCACCTTCCCGGTCTGGTGACGGTGGCCTATCAGCACGAGACGTCGCGGTGCGGGGACCCGCACCTGCACACCCACGTCATCGTCCCTAACCGGCAGGCTCGCGCCGACGGGTTGCTGGTGTCGATTGACGGGACGTCGCTCTATCACGAAGCCAAAGCGGCCGGGGTGATCTATCAAGCCACCTTGCGCCGAGAACTGCACCAGTCGTTGGGGTTCGAGTGGGAACCAGTGGATCCACACACTGGGATGGCTGAACTCGCCGGGATCGACCGGAGCTCGATCACCGCATGGTCGCGGCGCTCGTCTCAGTTGCGGGAGTGGGCGGCGCGCCACCTCACCGTGGTCGACGGGCCGTTGAGTGCGGCGCAGCTCGCGGCGGCGCAGAAGGCCACCCGACCCACTAAACCCGAAGAGCTCGCGTGGCCGGAACTGTTGCAGCAGTGGCGGACTGATGAGCGAGGGGTGCACCTTGATCGCTCATCTTTCGACCAGGCGCGTGCGGCGCGGCGCGCCGCCTCACGCGTCCCGTTCGACCGGGCGCGCCTCGCCGATGCCGCCGAGTGCATCGACAAGGCTGCGTTCACCCGGGCGGACCTGGTGGAGATCATCGGCGCGCAACTCCCCGTCGATGGCGATCGGTCACCGCGGGAGGCGGTGGAGGCCGCGGTCGACGAGCTCGGCATACGGCTCACCGCACCTCGTCAACGCCATCAGAGGGAGGGCCACGAGCGGTTCACCCTGGCCCGGATCCTGGCCGAGGAAGTCGCGGTGCTCGACCTGGCCGACGCCCGTGACGACCGGGCTCAGCTATGGGTGAGGGAGGACGACACCCGCGGCTTGTCGCCGGATCAGCGGGCGGCGGTGAAGGCGATTGGTCGATCGCCGTGGCTGGTGCAGCCGTTGTCGGCGCCTGCGGGTGCGGGCAAGACCACCTCACTGCGCGCACTGCGCGCCGCCGCGCACCACCGCTACGGCGCCCACGTGCTGGTGCTGGCCCCGACCGGGCGGGCGGTCGACGTCGCCGTCCGCGAGGGCGCCGGAGACGAAGGTTTGACAATCGCCAAGGCCCTGCAGGATCTGCGGAACGGCACCCTGACGTTGGACCGCGGAACGGTGGTGGTGGTCGACGAGGCCGGAATGGTCGGCACCGACGACCTGCGCCAGCTCCTCACCGCCACCACCACCGCAGGGGTCAAGACCGTCCTGGTCGGCGATCCCCACCAATTGGCACCTGTGAAGTCTCGAGGCGGCATGTTCGCCCAACTCTGCACGGATCTGCCGTGGACGCAACACCTCTCGGAAGTCTGGCGGATGCGCGATCCCCAGGAACGTGCCGCATCCCTGGCCTTTCGGAACGGTGAGCCGCAGGCGGTCGGCCAGGCGATCAAGTGGTATCGCGACCACGACCGGCTGCGGTGCGGGGATCAGATCGCCATGGCCACCGACGCCCTCGACGGATACCGCCGGGACGTCGCGGTCGGCAAGGATGCGCTGCTGCTGTGTGACACCACCGAGATGGCCGACGCCTTGAATCGCCGCATCCACGACGACACCATCCCGGCTGACGCACCGACCGCGATCGTCGCGCGTGGGCAGCGCGTGGCCATAGGTGATCTGATCCTGTCCCGCCGCAACGACCACACCATCGACGTTCGGCGAGCCGACGACCACCACGCGGCGGCCGATCCAGTCCGCAACGGCGACCGCTGGCGCGTCGCCGCGATCGACCCGATTGCGAATCGGGTTGCTGCGGAACGGCTGTCAGACGACGCGGGCGCCGTGTTCGACGCCGATTACGTCCGCGAGCACATCAACCACGGGTATGCGACCACCGTCCACTCCGCGCAAGGCGTCACTGCCGACGCCACTCACGCCGTCCTCGGGGAGAACACGACCCGCTCCATGCTGTACGTCGCCATGACCCGCGGTCGTGAAGCCAATACCTCTTACCTCTACGAACGCACCACCGAAGCGGAATACGGCCCATCCACGGACGGTGAACCGTATGTCATGCAGCGGGGCACAGCACACCAGGCCGTCCAACTCGCCCACGCGATCATCACCGTTCACGACGACGTACCCCTCACCGCCAACCAGATCGCTGCCGAGACGCCGCGCCACCTATTACCGGAGCGGGTCGCTAGCCTCCTCGCCGAACGAGCCCGAGCACTCGACGGACGCATCACCGCGTATGCCGAGTGGGCCAGATCCATCGAGGGTGTGACCGCCGAGATGGGTCGAACCCGCATGACCGACCGCGCTCGCATCCGCGATCGTGGCGCCGATCTCGAGCTATAGCGACGATGACGCGAGCGCCGTGCGGTTGACCGAGCAGCACTTGCGCGGACTTGCCCGGCAGAGGATAGAACGCCTGGGCCTGGCGGTGGACAAGCCTCGCTAGGAAACCGGTGACCGTTCGATCAGCATCGCCGCTAACCGGCACATTGCGCGGAGGAGAGGGAAGTCCGTACACTTTGGGCTACAGCCATCCCATTGCGGTGGGTTTGGAAGTGAGCCACAGGATTACTCGCCGGACGACGAGGCCTGTGGCTTGCGGCTTTTATGGGTCAAATCGTGTGAAGTTCGACGGAGTTGCCGAGCACTTTGAGGTAACTCTGATTACCGATTCGGGCCTGCACCACAGCGCCACACACGATGTCTGCGGCCCAAAGTGCCGGTTCTAATCGTCCAACAGCATGGTCAATGCGCAGTGTCGGTTCGACGATCTGTCGCGAGCGCAACATCTGCAGAGTCTCAAGGTCACTGGCGTCGAGCTGGCCGCGCGATTCGAACGTGATGGTGGAACACGGCATGTCGGCGAGCAGCGGCAAGAGGAACTCCATGCACTTTCGTCGATGTCGACGGTCATTGGCGTCACTGTCGACGTGGACGACGACGAATCCGGTGACGGGGAGTTCGGAGACGGCCTCCACGAGCTGTTCGCGGCGTTCTGAGCTGCTGCCATGCCAATGAAGCTTGGTTTCACCGATGCGCAGACCGTCCATGGTTTTGCGCATCTCATCGACGTCGTCGTCTTCGCACAGGACAGCCGTGAGCAGGTAGGCGCCAGGATCTAGGTCGGGGCGTGATCCGCTCTCGTCGGCCCAGGCCGTTAGCACGCGAAGGCCGTAATGAGATCTGCCTTCATCCAACCGCCCCCTGGGTCGCGGGGGAGGCGACCACGGCCGACATCAGGTAAAAGGTCCGCCGGTTGGCTCCCAGCTCGAAGCTTTCGTCGAGGAACGCGACGTAGCCGCCACGCGCACGTCGGTACGCATCGGCCAGCAGCGCCGCAGCGCCGCCCTGCTGCACCCGCCCTTTACTGGCCACGTGCACACTGCATTCCGACGGCGGGACACTTCGGGTCGGCAGCCCCGCCGAGCTACCCACGGTGTGACGGGTGGACTCGGGCCTCGGCGATCTGTTCGAGCTCCTCGGTGGACAGCAGATAGTCGTCCCGGTGGAAACCTCGATCCCGGGAGTCTTTGATGCGGCGGTACTCGGCGAGCATCCGCATGTAGCTGCCGAGTGTGCGGTGATGGGAGTTGCCCCCGTCGTTGCGTTCCAGCTGGGGTCGCAGTTCGGTCCAGCGATCGTCGCTCATCAGGAACTCGACGTAAGTGGCCATGTGGCTTTCGAGCTTGTCTTGATAGTCGAAGCCTTGGAACTCGAGCTTGAACGCCATGTCTTCCCTGACGGGTGTTTCTTTTTTCGCCAGCCGTGCGATGCTGAACGTGATCACGCGAAACATATCGAGGATGTCGAGGACGCGGTCGCAGTCGAGTTTGGACAACTCGGTCCGGAATCCCGCGACTGTCCTCCAGTACTCCCCGGTGAAGCCATTTTCGATCACCTCTGCTCGCTGGAGCTGATACGCCTCGTCCCCGTCTTCGCCGTTGGCGTCTTCGGGCAGCACACGTGCCAGGATGCGGTGCAGCAACGCCAACACCTGGCGGTCGGCAATCCGCATCGTCTCCGGCGCCGGCTCACCGTCGTCGTCGTTTGATGGCCGGTAGTCGGGGGGGACGATGACCTCCAGGAGGCGGTCGCGGACGTACTCGCTCAGCGTGAGCCCCTCGGTGTCGGCCAGGTCTTTGAGTTGGTCGCGGATCCGATCCTCGACGCGGATGTTGATGACGGCCACGGGACCCTCCTTTCTGTATGACGATACGATAGCATTCGTCATACAGGCATACGTTGATTCTGCGAGGCGGTGTACCGAACGGTATGGCGAGAACGCCGCGGGGTGGGGCTACAACATAATTCTCAGACCGTCGGGCGACTGGACGAACAGCGTCCGGTACCCGCCCCCTGGGTGCTCGAACGGCTCCCAACCCACCGAAGCCCAGAAGCGGTCGGCGCCCTCGCTGTAGGCGAAGAGTCTGCGATCTGGGTGCCGCTCCATCAGACTGCGCACGACCTGCCCGCCCACGCCGTGCCCGCGAGCCGCGGTGGCCACCTCGAGGAACTGGATCTCCAGACGCTCGGCCCCGAGGTCGGGCACCTTTGCGTACTCCGGGTTAATCCCGCCTGGGTCGTCGAACTCGACCCGCGCCACCTCTGACCATGTCTGATCGAGCACTTGCACGAACCACGGGTCCTCCCCGAACTGTCGATTCCACCAGTGAGGGTGCTCGTAGATGACGTTCTCGGCGAACGGCGGCATCCACCAACGGTCATCGGAAGGGCTGGGGCGCAGGTCGATTAGTTCGAGAAACACTCCGAACCTGTATCACGCGCCGCTCGAACACCACCGACACCTGGGCGCGGACGTACCGGTAGGCCCGGCTGGTGAGAGCGCTGTCTATAACTTTCCGTTCAATGAGTGGCGAGATGATATCGGCGACGGCGCAGCCGATGTCGGCGGTGCACTGTTCCGCCCAACGAACTGACGTCTAGGTCCGGATCGGGTCCCGTTCTGAGCTATGGCGATCTTCGGGTCTCAATCGCAAACGACCGGTTGCGATTGAGACCTCTATACGTCCCCAAAAAGAACGTTTTGAGACGCCCCGGGCCTCAGCCCTGAACCTCAGTGGATTCGAGGTCTAGCACTGGTTGAGCTTCCTAGCCGCTACACGGAGCTCACGCAGGGCTGCGCCCCGCCCCTGCCACCATGCTCTCAGCAACGCTATAAGGGTGCTGGTAGACCCGCACGCAACCCGCCGGGGGTAACACGAACCGGCGCCTGTTCATGGTCGACACAACGACCTGTCGTTGCGTCGACCTACGCTTATGGGGTGGCGGCCCAAATCTCTCAATTCCTTATTGATCGCTATTCCGCTGGACCGTCATCGGCGCGCACTACCACCGTTAAGTCACTGCAGGAAAGTGTTCGTGCCGCCCTGGCTGCCGACGAAGGAACGAATTTCGACACCTTCTTGCAGGGCTCCTACCGAAACGGTACCGCCATAGCGGACATCAATGACGTCGACATCGTTGCTCTCTACGATCCATGGCAAGCCCCCGCCTCGCGCGACAACTGGAACTGGCTGTTCAACCGAATCGCCACGATCCTGCGGGCGAGTCCTCTGGTGTCCGGCGCGGTCACCCTCGGCGACAAATGCGTCAAACTCGATGGCACACTGCACGTCGATATCGTTCCCGCCATCAGCCCGCGGCCTTACAGTTCTACCGACCCGATCACCGTCTACTCCCGAAATAACTGGGAAGAACGCCCAAACTACCCTCGGACCCATTACCAACGCGGCGTCGCCAAACAGGCATTCACCGATGACACGTACAAAGCAACGGTGCGCCTCTTCAAACGGTGGGTCCGCCAATACCCAAGCCTCAACGCCCCGTCGTTCTATATCGAGTGCGCCGTGCACAGCGTCAACAGCACCGCGTTCAGCCCCTACTTGCCGCTCTCGTTTGCTGGTACGGCAGTCAAAATTGCTGACTACTCGCGGCACTCAGTCATCATGTCCGTAGCCGGCGACAAGGACATTCTGGTCCCCGCGGAATGGGATCCTGATGACTTCGAGGACTTTCAACGCCGCCTGAAAGCCGACACCAAGTACGTCCTCGACGCCATCACAAGTGACAGTCAGACCGCGGCGGATCGGCTTTGGAAGCTGGCTTTTGGTGACTGAGCCGTACCGCATACTTGCGCTCGACGGTGGCGGTCTGCGCGGCATCTTCACCGCTGCCGTTCTTGCCGAGGCCGAGGCTGCCTACGGACCGAGTTTTCTACAGCGATTCGACCTCATGGCCGGCACATCGACGGGCGGGATCCTGGCTCTTGGACTGGCCTCGGGACGAACGTGTGCAGAAATGTTGCGGTTCTACCGCGACACTGGTCCACAGATCTTCGCTACCCCACGTCGGATTCGACAAGCCTTCCGCCCCAAGTACGACCGCCGCGTCCTCGATGACATTTTGCGCAACGAGTTCGGCGCCACCACTTTGATGAATGACCTGCACACTCCGGTATGCGTCACCGCCTATGAATTGGTCAGCGGCACAAACAGGGTGTGGAAGGACGACCACTCGACCGAGCTGCGTGGGGGAGGCGACTTGCCCGTGTGGAAGGTCGCCGCAGCCACCTCCGCTGCACCAACTTACTTCGCGCCCGTTCAGCTAGACGCCGCCGACAGTCACATCGACGGCGGGGTGTGGGGAAACAACCCGGCCATGGTCGGTCTCACTGAGGCCGTCCGCTACGCCAGCCGCGATCTTTCCGACATTCGCATGCTTTCTATCGGTACTACCTCACAGGCACTGCAGGTCAGCACTCACACCGCCGCAACAGTTATGGGCCTCGCGCACTGGGCTAACAAGGCCCTCGGACTGCTGCACAGCAGCTCGTCCGCCGCGACCGACAACCAAGCGCGCCTGCTCTTGGGCGACGCGCGCTACCTGCGGATTGATTCGGACCGCACACGCACCGTCAAGCTCGACGACGCCACGCAGTGCCGCCCGCTCGAAGAGTGGGGACACAACGCGGGACGACTGCACGTCGCCAAAATTGGTCAACTCCTCGATCTGGAGCGTCAAGGCCGAAAAACGGAGTGACAGACGGGTTGAAGATGAGTACGCAGATTGCTAGCCCGCAGGTCAACACGCAGTCCAGCTTCATAAGCTAAACGGAGCACGCTCCTGGCGTCTGAATGTTCATCTTTCGACACTTTGAGTGCGTAGAGCGCCTACAGAGCCGACACCGTCATACCTCGAATGAGGTCAATCAAATTCGACCCATTCCCGACTAATTAGTCTCTCCAACAACAACATTCGGCGGTGTGCTGATGTTGAAGTACGCCCGGACGAGTCGGTACGACTGATGAACTGAACGCACAAGGCGGTCAATGGCGGCGACCACAACGGTGTCGCCGGTCCGGGCGTAATCGAGCAGCGCAGCCAAACCGGGACGGGCGGTGCCGACCGCTCTAGACGGTTCGTCGGTGAAAACCCGCTCCGGGTCGACGCCGGCCGCTACGAAGGCGGTTCGTTGGGCGGTGAGATCCTAACCGGTGGTGCTGACCCGGGCGTAGCCCAGAGTGGCAGTCGTTCATTGACTGTCTAACCTGGCGGTGGCAGGACAGATGCGTGAAGGCGGCGTGAGAAGAGATATGAGACAGCGCTACCTGGGGGCGATACAACGGGAGGGTTCGTGCGTAAGACTGTCTGGTGTTTCTAGTTCTGCGACAAGCGCATCGAGCCCACCTATTGGCCTCCAACCTTTCTGCAACTTGCTGCGTGACCTGGTCGTTGAGCAGTCACCTTGCCGACCGGCCAGGCAGTATCCCTTCGGTCCGTTGTTTCTTGCCCTAGGATTACCGGCAAATGGAGAGTGAAGTTGACAAGGCATTCAGTGCAGGTCGTGATCGTTGTTTGGCCGGAAATGCTCTAGTACTCGCGCAGGCGCATATGTACGGGCAGTTCTTGGTGGACCAAGCAGATAGTAACGCCGATTACCTCGCTGCTGCCGAGCAACTTGGATATGCCTACGAAAATGCCGTTCGCGCCATTGCCGTACAAGTTCTCAGTAATGATGTTCACCTTCAGCACGAACTATCGCACATTCAGTACGATATTCTTGAGACGACGGGTTTTGTCCAGAGTAAATTTCGTACCGAAAATTCCGACGATTCGTTCGTGGCAGGCGCGAAGCTGATGAAAAAAGCAGGGCGCGGATTTATGCAGATCGGCGACCTTCGGCGAGCTTCGATAGCATATACCAATGCGGCCGAGATACTGCTAGAGAAGTCGACTGTAGATACAGCTGAGTTGTCAATGATCAAAAAGTTCATCGACGTTGGGTTCCAGCACAAAAAGCCAGGCTCCATTGATTGGGCTTACTCCGAAGCCGTGATTGGTATGTATTACGAACGGTTGTCCGATAATGGTGTCGGTGACAAGATAGCTCACTTAGAGCTTTCTAGAGCGGCTAGCAACCGGGCTCTGGAACTGTTTTACCTTTATGATGTGCGCCCATCAGGGCCTGCGCTTTTGAGCATATCGCGAACTGAACGGGAGTTGTTTCACGCCAAGCGGCGGGCTCGACGCTCCAAGGCTGTCCTAACCCACATAGACGAGCTGCCAGAACCGGTTCGAGAGGTAGCGATAACTTACCCTGAAATGGTTGCAAACAATATCGAAGTGAACCCTGCGACTTTTGGATTCGATGGGGTACCAGAATGGCCTTCACCCAAGATGGAGGACCCTCTTGACGCGGAAGACGCACAGATGTTACTCGCTGCAAGGCAACGATTGGTTAGCCCCGAAAAACCGCGCATAGGTGATTCCGTCAATCGTTCGCAGCTTGCACTAATGTTCGAGGCAGCGGAGATTAGCAGTGACCTTCAAAATCGGCATGAGGCGTACTCTGAATTTGTTGCGTTACTCTCCAAGCATGGCGACATCCTAGAACCTGACCAGTTAATTCGGCGCGGCATTAAAGCTATAGGGCTGGCTGAGCATATTGACATTGTTCCGCCAACCTCTTTGCTGCTGCAAGTAGCTGAATCTTTCAGGAACCTCGTAGACAAACGCGACAAGAATTTGGTAGAGATATTTCTACGCAAAAATCCTCCACTCGCGCGATTTGTCGCATGTGAACTTTGTAGGCATGAGATGTGGGATCACGCCATCAGTTTGATTGAACACACGCGGGTTGTTCTCCATGCGAATCATCTATCGGACTCGGAATACTCTGGAACTTTCGATTGTGTAGCTCAGTGGACGCCTCAGTGGGTTTACGTCACCCATACGTCCAGGGGCACATACGTAATCATGAAGTCAGATGACAAAGATACCCCAACGACGGGTGTCTTTGTGTCAGAACTAACTGGTACCCAGCTTGCAAGGCTTAGCTTCTCGTTTGATTACGACATGCTCGGCCTGAATTATTCGCAAGAGCCTGGAATGCCTATGTCGCTGCTCACTGAAGCAACACTACGGGCAATCGAATCGCTCGGTCCTGTCACCCATGCAATTGCTAAATTGACATCTCAAAGTTCCGGCGTCTGTTTGATTTTGGGCGGCTTGTATACAAACCTGCCTATAAGTGCCGCACTAGGTGCAGAACATACGTATCCGTTCATCGCAATGGTGCCAAGTGCCAGCAGAACAGCGCATGAATCTGCTGAGATGACCTTGGGGAACAACGTTTCGTCGTACGCCATGAGTGTTCCATTTGCGCCAGGCATGAGGCCACTGGCTCATCCAGAACGTGAAGTGGCAGCAATACATCAATACCTTGCAGCAACTGGCGTTCGGTCAAGTATCGTGCACGACGCAACAAGGAAAGACCTGTCTTTACTATTCCAAGAAGCGAATATAATTCATTACTCTGGTCATTCGTTCGCGGTTCCTGAAGATCCATTTAAGAGCGCATTGGTGATGGCTGATGGGTCATTCTCAGTTGGAGATATACTAGCCTTGCCTCCTGCTCATCAACTATTTCTAACAACAATGAGTTCGTGTCAATCGGGCCAGCCTGCGACCGGAGTGCTCGGCGACGAGTTGATCGGAATCAGCTCTGCGCTTCTTTATCGAGGGTGCCGATTCGTGATTGGCACGCTTTGGCCGGTAATCGACGTGGCATCGTACGTATTTTTCTGCCGATTTTATTGGGCCATTTCGCGTAACAGGTGCTTGAATATTGCAGCAGTTTCCGTAGGTCTCATATCGACACAGTCGTGGATACGCGAATCGACTACTTCCGAAATGTCGGAATTCATGAAAGCGAATGGTTTGCAAGTTCCCGACATGTTTCACCGTCAGGCTGCTGACACAATTCTATTCGGGCATCCCCGAGTGTGGTCCGCCTACTACCTCTCTGCGAGAGGGTTATAGCTGTTGAGCCCCGAACGGTCTTCTTTGTGCTGACGACGGTGAGCACAAGCTCATCGACTGTGTTCTCTACGTCGCACTACTAACGCGTATTTCTTATTAGCGAGTTCAGGCATGTTGGCGCAGCCTCAACCACCGGCAGCTCTACCAGGGGCCACCGCAACATCATCGTGAACGGCGAACAGGTTGAGGTATCGCTCGTCGCCCTTGAGATAACGCTCATCAACCATCCTGGGTAGCCGGTATCTGGCATCATGCCCGAAGCCATCGTCGTCGAGTCGGCCTGCATAGTTCTGACCCATTCGGACGTTTTGCTTGTGTTCGAGCGCGGTAAGACGCACCAAGGCGCGAGCCGCATTGCGGACAGCCGCAGCCCAGGAATCTCTTTCTTCTCCAACTATAGTTAGACTATTGCAACTAAAGTTGTATCGGTTGCCGACCTGCGCCATCCGTTCGCTTCCGCTCTGCGCCGGCTGTGGCGGGGTTCGGATCTCCGACTTTTGGCGCCAGGGCCGTTCGAGCAATTTGCGCGGTCCCGGTTTGAAGGCGATCGCCCGGATAGCCATTCGGTTTTCTACGATGAGCCCGCGGTGTGACGACGGTCGTCGTCGCCGTGGTTGCGTCGGTCCTGAGGGCGGTGGCTCTGGTGCTCATGGTGGGCGGCGCATCGACGCCCGTGACAACCGTAGCGGCTTTGCTTCAACCTGGGCCGCGCCGAGCCCCGGTGGAGGTCTCGCGCAAGCTTGAACGCGCCGAGCAGCCTCTCCGCGCATTTCGGTGCGCAGCAGGGCTTTCAAGGACAGACGCAGTCCACGTTGCGGCACGCACTCTACGAACTTCACCGGTTGATCGACGGCATACACCGTCGCTTCCCCGAGACTTCCGGGGAGTGCGGGAACGTCAGCAGGCCAAAGCAACGGGTTAATTCGACCGACGGCGTAATGCACCGGTCCGTGGCGCGCCGTCACCCAATGGGTTCCGTATCAGCCTCATTGATATGTGCCTCATTGGGCTGAGTAGCGATTGGTTCGGTGTTTGCATCTTGTTCTTCTGGCGTCGTTTCTGGACCAAAGATGTCCTCACGAGTCATTATGTTCGTGGGTTGTAGATCACCAATTACGTCTGGATGCTCCCGGTACACGCGTTCTAGCGCTCCCACCGCCGCGGGGTTAAAGCGTCTAATGATATGCGCCATTAAGTCGGTTCGCGACCACACTATCTGCCGTGTGTACTGATAGTCCTGCATCATGGCCATCATCGCCGTCAAGTAGTACGGCTCACGACCTGTAGATTCGTGGGGCGACGCTCCTGCGCTACGTTTTGCTTTTTCGAGCAGGGCGTAGAGGCCTTGGACTTTGCCGTAAATTGCTTGCGTGATGAAGTGGACGTTGACAAGCACGGAATAATCAGCGGTAAGCATCTGAATCTGGATTGTCTGAGAGTTCAGATTCGTCATTGGTTCTGCCAGGGCCTGCCCAATGATGGAATGTAGACCGCCAACGGATGGACCACCAACATCAACAACGTGGAAAAGGGGGCTGCCACCGAAATCTGTGTTTGGATCGACGTTTTGAAGACGTCGCAGCAATTCCCCACAGACTGTCTCAACCTGACTCACCATCGTCAACCACTGAGCAAGTTCTTTACGCAGCACGTCGTAGCGAAGGTCCGCCCGTTGCTGCCTCGTCACGGTAATAGACGCGGCGCCTAACACCTGTGACTGCCGGAGTGTGCGGCGGTTGTACCAAGCTGAAACTAAGATGGCGAGAACCGCAACGACGATGGTTCCGAAACTTCCCCACCCATCGGTGTAATGCCAGTCGGCCCACCAATGCGTTGAAGGTCCATGATGCCACCAGTCGAAAAGGCGCACCCACCAGACTGGTTCTCCCTTGCCCGCACCCCGTTGCGTCATCGCCTTGAGGGTATCGGTGCACTAGGACAACGAACGGCTCGTTTCGTAGGTGGCCGGTCCCTCCGCTCGACCCGCCAGCAAATCTGGCAAGCTTACTTCGCGGCTCGGGCGGCCACGGCGGAGTTTCAGCCGCGGCGCACCCAACGTACTTGTCGAGTGCAGCCGAGCCGACTTCCGACAAGCACCGAACTGTACCGTTGATCGAGAAGCCGAGAGCCCCGTATTTCCAGGTCAAAGCCGTAGCGCCGCACCGCGCGCGACCCGCACAAAATAAGTGTTTACCGAGGAACCGCATTCACC
The DNA here is from genome assembly GCA_006864685.1 of Mycolicibacterium hodleri. Classification (GTDB taxonomy): domain Bacteria; phylum Actinomycetota; class Actinomycetes; order Mycobacteriales; family Mycobacteriaceae; genus Mycobacterium; species Mycobacterium hodleri_B. The sequence continues at coordinate 17,373 of VIFX01000018.1, forward strand.
AGCGGGGGAGGACGATTCGCTTGGTTGGCGCGACCGACAGTTGCAGCGCCGCGCGGTCGAGTCGCTGCTGGCCGCGCGGCAGATCAGTGTCGCCCCCTGGGATCACACGCGGTGGGCAGATCGGTGATCGACGAAGGCCGGGGTTACTGGCCTGGCGCCCTCGCGTCCTGCTGGCGACTCGCTGAACTTCAAATGTTCTTAGGCAGTCGACGATTATTCGACGGATATGTCCGAGACTTGGCGAGAATCGCTCGTAATCTTCTGTAGTGCGAATGCGGCCAATTTGCTTGCGCTGCAATGGTTAACGAGGATTGTCCGGACCTTCCAAGAAGCTCAAATTGCAAATCCAGAGGTCGCAGGTCCGACACTGTCTCGCCACTAGATGAGACCCCGGCTTAACGCTCGCGGAAGGCCCGAAGCGCAACAGTGCAGTGGTACGTCGTAACTCTCTCGAGACTCAGCGCCAATCCAAGACCAACCCCGTACCAGTGGGATTAGTAGGAGCCACATACGAGATCACGGTATCGAGGTGTAGATCTGCCCCGTCACACTCAAGTCAGCAATTCGATCTTGTCGGGCCCGCGGCGGCGACCCCACCGATGAAAGTATCTGCTAGTGCTCGTCGCGCCGGAGGATCTCCACTTGCCGGTCGGTCAGCAGCGGACGGATGCGCTCGACCACCAGCTCCTGGTAGTGGGGCGAGTTCACATGGGCATCGAGTGCTGTCTTGTCGCGATAGCGCTCGATGAGCACAAGGGTGGTGGGGTCGTCCACGCTCTGAAAAATCCCGTACCCCAAGCAGCCTGGCTCGGCGAGGGCGTGGGGTCGAAGTGACGCGACGTGTGCCAGCACGGTGTCGAGCGCGGCCTCCGTGGTCTGCCATCGGGCGACCACAACGACGGGCTCCATCAGATTTGCTTGAGCGCTTCGACCAGCGCCTCTCCGACCAGCGACCCCGATTGCGGGTTCTGGCCGGTGATCAGGCGGCCGTCGACGACGAGTTTCGGCTGCCACGGGTCGGTCGCTTCATAGACAGCGCCCTCCTCGCGCAGTGCTCCTTCTAGGTCGAACGGCACATCCTTGTCGGCGTAGCCGTTTTCCTCGGCAGTCGAAAACGACGTGAGGTTGCGGCCGCGCACGAATGGCGCACCGTCGTCCAGGGTGACGCCGAGGAATGCGGACGGCCCGTGGCAGACGGCGGAGACGATCATCCCCGCATTCCATGCGTGCAGGACGGTGTCTTGCACCTCCGGGTTCCCGGTGATGTCGACCATGGGCCCGAGTCCGCCGGGGATGAAGACCGCGTCATAGTCGAGCACGTCGACCTCGGACAGCTTGCGACTGCGGGACAGGCGGCGGTAGGCCTTGCTGTCGAGAAAGGTGGTCTGCGCCGAATCCTCGGCGTCGAACCCGTCTTCCGGCGGCTTGCCGCCCAATGGGGAGGCGAACTCGCCGGCGACGCCGGCTCGGTCGAGTGCGTCGAAGGGATGGGCGATCTCTGGAAAGAAGAAGCCGGTGGGGCGGTCGTTCGGGCCGATGAAGGCGGCGTTGGTGACGACGAACAGGACGTAGGGGACGCTCACAGCTCTCTCCCTCACTGAGGTGATTTGCGAATCGTGTTGAATGACAACACGAATTCGAACGTGCCAGAGTCAACGCGGTCGTATCGGCGCGGAAGGGGCAACGGCTGCGCAGGAATGCGCTATTGCTTGCCGTGTGCTGGTTCCAGTATCGGATTCGTGCTCTAACGTTGCCCGTTCGGACACAGCCAGGGGCCGCGCCGGCGGACCTGCACTAGCCTTGGCCGCACAGCGAACGGCCGAATCTGTCTCGACAAGGATGCCGATGGGCGAGCAATGCCGGGCCGACGAATTGCGGAGCCTGTTTCTCTTCGAGCACCTTTCGAACACTCAGCTCGAATTGCTCTGCACCGCCGGACGAATCGAGACCTTTCCGCCCGGTCCCCTGATCCGGGAGGGTGAACCGGCGACCCACTTCTACGTCATGATCGAGGGCGAACTCCTGATGTCGGGCCGGATGGGCGGTGTCGACGTCCAGACCCACCGAACGTCTCAACGTGGCGTCTACTGCGGCGCGTGGGTGGCCTACATTCCCGCCGCAGCGCAGGTCCACGAGGTGTCCATCCGTTTGACTCGGACATCTCGCTTCTACGTACTCGACGCCGAGCGATTCGCCGGCTTCATGCAGTCGCAGTTCCCGATGGCCGTGCACCTGCTGGCGGGTCACACGCTCGGAACGATCCGTCAGCAGCAGATCCTCGGGCAGCGCGCCAGACTGCTGGCGCTGGGCACGATAACTGCCGGTCTGACACACCATTTGAACAATCCGGCGGCCGCCATCGCTCGCGCGGCGACCGATCTGCGCGAGGTCGTCAGCAGAATGAGACACCAACTGTCGGTGGTGGCCGACGGTGGATTCACGCCGGAGGCGGTGCGCGCGCTGACGTCGATCCAGAGCGCCGCCGCCGAACACGTCGGCTCGGCCGGCAACCGGGACACCGGCGCGTTGGAAGCCGCAGACCGCGAGGAGCGGATCGGCGACTGGCTCGACGACTACGGCATCGACGACGCGTGGGACAAGGCGCCGACATTTGCAGAGGCCGGGCTCGACACCGAGTGGCTGCAGCAGGTGTCATCGTCGATCGCGACCGGTTCAGGCGGTAACCCCGGCACCGGGGCGCTGCAGCGCGCCGTCGGATGGTTGCGAGACTCCATCGACAGCGACTTGCGGGTCCGGGAAATCATTGATGCGAGCAAGCGCATCTCCACCCTGCTCGCAGGGGCGAAACAGTACTCACAGATGGATCGCGGGGTCTACCAGACGGTGGATGTCCACGCGCTGCTGCGCAGCACACTGTTGATGTTCGAGGGGCGCGTCGGAACGGGCAGCGATGTCCGGCTCGTCACCAACTGGGATCACAATCTTCCCGAAATAAGCTGCTACGCAGGTGATCTCAACCAGGTCTGGACGAACATCATCGACAACGCGGTCGAGGCAATGAAAGGTCAGGGGGCGTTGACCGTGCGGACCCTGCGCGAAGGTGATTCCATGATCTGTGTCGAGATCTGCGACGACGGTCCCGGCATCGCAAACGACATCGTCGACCACATCTTCACCGCCTTCTTCACCACAAAGCCCGCCGGCGAGGGCAGCGGGCTCGGTTTGGACCTCGCCTGGCGGATCGTGGAAAAGCACGGCGGGAACCTGTCGGTGCAAACCGAACCCGGCGACACGCGATTCACCGTGCGCCTGCCATTGCAGGCTCCTCGCGACCCACGGCCAAGTGACGATTGATCACCGCGTGTCGAAAACATGCTGTAACTCAGATGGTCTGGTTTCTCGTCACTCCATGGCGATGAGCTCGAGCTGAATATTGTCAGGATCGCGGAACACCACCGTCGAGTACTTGATCGGCGCGATCTCGTCGACTACGCCGGTGTGGCTGATTCCGAGTTCATCCAACCAGGCGGTCCAGGCCTCCAATGCATCGCGTCCGACAACTCCGAAAGACACATGGTCCAGCCCGGTATGGGCTTCGTCGAATCGCTGGCCGCGGTTGCCGGTGTTGGTGTGGAGGCTGAAGATCAATCCCGATCGAGGTTCGGACAGCAACACGCTGTAACCGGTCTCCTCCCGGCCGTAATGCGGAACCGTGATGTCCAATCGCTGCGTACGGAACACGCGCTGATACCACGCGATACTGGTCTCGAGGTCGGTGACCGTCAACGACAGATGATGGACGCCGCTGAATGTCGCGTCGATGTTTCCGCTCACGTCTGCCTCCGTTCGGTGGGTGAGGTGCGGTGATCCCAGTACCGGATTCTGCGGGCGACGCCGCCCCGCCGCACGCGCACCGGCGAGCCGGGTCGGTCTCCGCCACGGCCCGGCGGGAATGCGTCACGTCCGCCGCCGCAGGCCGGTCGGGGCCACGCGATACAGCCCCACAACAACGCCGACTTGACAGTAAGCTCAGGCTGCTGGCCGGGCGGGCTATACGAGCTGGTCGTGACAGGTGATCAGCTTGGTGCATCGTTCGTGAACGTGGTCGCGGGGTCAGCACCGTAGTTGATTCGAGCCGGGAGTGACGGACGTGGCTGCGCCTAACGGTCCCGCCGGCGGCGGTGGTCGAGCGGCCTCCGCCAGTTCGCTGCGCCTGCAGATTCTCGGCCCGATGCGCCTGTGGCGCAACGGTGTTGAGTTGGACGCCGGCCCTCGGCAGCAGGCCTGTCTACTCGCCTTGCTGCTTGCGCAGGAGGGGCGACCGATCAGCACGGCTGAGATCATCGACGTGATCTGGGGCGAGGGAGCTCCGGCGAGCGCGGTCAATGTCCTTCACAAGTACATCGGTGCGCTACGTCGCTTGGTCGAACCCACACTTCCGGCACGAAGCGCCGGCTCGTATCTGCTGCGGCGGGGCACCGGCTATCTGTTCACGGCGGGTCCGGGCGAGCTCGATCTGGTGAGCTTCCGGGAGTACCTCACCGCTGCCGAGTCGGCACTGTCGGAGCACCGCCGCGGCGAGGCCCTCGACTCCTACGTGGCCGCGTTGCAACTCTGGGCCGGGCCCGCCGGTGACGGGTTGGCTCACGGGCCAGCGGCGATGTCCATCTTCGCCGGACTGAACGATGAATTCTTCGATGCTTGCACCGCCGCAACGGAACTCGCACTGTCACAAAACCGGCCCGAGCGCGTCCTGGCACCTCTTCAACTGGCCGCCGCCATGGCTCCGTTGCACGAGCCGGTGCAAGCGAGCCTCGTGGGTGCTCTCGGGGCGGCCGGGCGGCAAGTGGAGGCGTTGTCGGTCTTCCGCAGGGTGCGCACCCGGCTCGCGGACGACCTCGGTCTCGATCCTGGCCACGCCCTGGAGTCCGCCCACCGGCGGGTGCTGAGCCAATCCGCGACTCAGGGGCGGCCTACCCCGCCACCGGAGGAGCTGGTGGCCGAGGGTCTGGTCGGTCGAGCCGAAGAACTCGCGGTGCTGTGGGAGGCCGTCGATGCCGCATCCACCGGTGGCGGGGGACTGGTCATCATGGAGGGCGAGCCGGGGGTCGGCAAGACCCGCTTGCTCCAGGAGGTCGCCGGGGCAGCTGGTCGGCGCGACGGACGCGTCGCCTGGGGAAGCTGCCTCGACGGCGACGGAACGCCGTCGATGTGGCCGTGGATCCAAGTGGTCGGCGCCGTCGTCCACCTGCTGCCCACCGCACTGCAGCAGAAGTGGCTCGATGGCGACCTCGGCCGCCTCCTCGAGCCGCGTGACGTGGTCCTGGGGGGGTCGGTGCTGACGGACACCGGCGCCCAATTCCGGCTGTTCGAGCGCGTCGTCGCCGTCGTCGCGGAAGTCTCCGCCGAGCGGCCTCTGGTGATCGTCATCGACGACCTTCATTGGGCTGACGTGGCGTCGCTGCAGCTGTTCACCCATCTGACAGCTCAATTGCCGGGTGGTGCGGTGGTCATCGGTGCGCTCCGCGACCATGCGCCCGCTCCCGGCACGGAGCCGGAGCTGGCACGAATGCTCGCCACCGCAAGCCGGGTGCCCGGGCACCGCCGCGTCGTGCTCGGTCCGCTCACCCTTGCCGAGGTAACCGAGCTCATCCGCCGCGAGACCGGCCAAGACCCTGCCGGCGGCGCCGCACGCGACATCTTCGCCCGCACCGCAGGCAACCCGTTCTTCGTCCGTGAACTGTCCCGATTCCTGGCCGCCGGCGGCAGCCTGTCCACGACCGCGGCGACGCAGAAGGGGGTGCCCTCCACGGTTCGTGATGTGGTTCGGGATCGGGTGGCAGACCTCGACGACGGTGTCATCCGCCTGTTGCACATCGCCGCGCTCATCGGTCGAGACGTCGCGCTGAGTCTGCTCGCCCGCGTCGCCGGTATCGAGATCCAGAGCTGCCTTGACCGGCTCGAGCCCCTGCACGGTCTGGGCCTGCTCGAGCCGACACCGCAGGATCCGTATTCATTCCGGTTCACCCACGACCTCGTTCGCGAGTCGGTCGCCGGGATCACGCCACCGGGGCGGGCGACCCAGTTGCACATGGGCATCGCGGACGCATTGGAAAGCACCGATTCTGATGACGACACCATTGCCGAGCGCCTCGCCTACCACTTGTGGGCCGCCGGGCCGCTCGCCGATCCGGCTAGGACGGCGGGGGCACTGGCCCGCGCCGGCGGCCGCGCCGCAACGAAGTCGGCGCTCGAGGCCGCCGAGCGGCAGCTGCGGTTGGCCGTACAGGTGGCGCACCAGGCGGGGCTGGCGGAGCTCGAGCTCTCCTCACTGTCACAGCTGACCGCGGTGGTGGGAATGCGTTCGATGTACGGCACCGCAGCACTCGACCTGCTGGAGCGCGCCGAATATCTAGCCCGTGGCCTCGGCCGCGAGCTGGAAGCCGCCGGCTTCCTCTTCTCCCGCTGGACCGCTCACCAACAAGCCATCGAGCTCGACCGCGCCGGCCCGCTGGCGCGGCGGCTACTCGAGCAGGGTTATGCGTCCACCGATTTGATGGTGCGCACATACGGCTTGCAGGCCTGGGGACTCCATCAGTGGGATGTCGGCAACATCGGCGAGTCGTTCCGCTACCTGAGCCAATCCGAGCAGCCCCTCCTTGACGGACTCGCGAGGCGCGAGGAAGACCCGGTCCGTGGCGACCTAGAGCTGCTCATGATCGGAATGCTGGCGGAGGTCACCGCGCTCCACGGCGACATCGACGCAGCACGAGCGCTGCTCGACGCGTTGGAAGGGGTCGCCGGTGACAATCCCTACCGCGTCACAATCTGGGCGACGATGGTGGGGAGGATCGCCGCGATAGTCGGTGACTCGGACTGGGCATTGCGTGGGGCGGAACGGGGCATCGTGGTCGACCCGGGGTTCTCGTTCGTCTTCCTGGGCACCTATCAACGGCTGGCCCGGTGCTGGGCGCTGGCCATGACCGGCGGCGCGATGGCGGGGGCGACGAGTGCCATCACCGAGGCACAACGGATCATCGCGGCCAACCTCCTCGATCCGCCCCGCTCGTGCGTGGCCACTTGGTATGCGTTGCTTGGCGAGATGTACCTGGCCGCCGGGTCGCCGGACGAGGCCGCCGCCGCCCTGGACCGGGCCGAGTTCTACGTCAACGCCTACGGCCAGCGCTATCCCCAGGGTTTGATCCTGCTCTTGCGGGCGCGGGTACTACATGCCCGCGGGAAGCCGGCCGCCACGGTCCGGGCTGCCGCCGAAGCCGCCCTCACCTTCTCGCATAACCACGAGGCATACCTGTTCGTCCACCGCGCCGAACAGTTCCTCGCGGAACTCAACTGACGTGCTCCGGCCACCAGCGGCGAATCAACTAAGCATCCACTGGTTGTCAAGACGGCGCGAATAGCTTCGGTGTGGTCGGAAACGGCTCGCGCGCAGTAGCTCGCAGTAGCTCTTGGGCGCTGGCCGCCAGCCAGGAACGGATCCCGAGGAGAAACCATGCAGATGCAGGCGGCCCGTATTCATGCGTTCAATGAGCCATTGCAGATCGACGAGGTCCCGGTTCCCGAGGCCGGGCCGAATCAGGTTCTGCTCAAAGTCGCGGCAGCGGGAATGTGCCGGAGCGACTATCAGCTTCTGGACGGCTACTTCCGGGAGGGGCTACCCGTCGAGTTGCCCTTCATCCCCGGACACGAGGTCGCCGGTTACATCGCCGCCCTGGGCGGGGAGGTACCGGACTCTGCCGGGCTCTCCGAGGGCGACCTCGTCGTGGTCGACGCCCAATGGGGCGACGGCACCTGCCGGCAATGCCACGAAGGGAACCAACAGCTCTGCAGCGGTGGGCAACTCGCAGGATTCGGACCGAACGGCGGATTCGCCGAGTACATGCTGGCGCCCTATAACCACGTCATCTCCGTCGCCGACCAGTCCAACGCCCGACCCGACTACCTGGCGCCGCTGACGGACGCCGGGATCACCCCGTACCGGGGCATGAAGAAACTTCGCGACGCCGGAAAACTCGGCCCCGGCCGGACCGTCGTCGTCAACGGCATCGGCGGACTTGGAAGCTATGGAGTTCAGTACGCCCGGCTGCTCGGCGGGGGCGCGACCGTGCTCGGCTTCGCGCGTAGCGACGAGAAGCTTTCCGTGGCGAAGGAAAACGGCGCACACCACACCGTCAATGTTCGCGACAAAGCGGTCGACGACGTGCAGAACGAACTTGAAGACCTGACTGGCGGCAGGACGGTCGATGCGGTTCTGGACTGCGCAGGATCACCTGAGTCATTGGGCCTGGCGGCCGCCATTCTGGCGACCGAAGGCGCGCTCTGCCAGGTGGGCTTGATGGGTCAGCGCGTCGAACTTCCGCTGTTCCCGTTCGTCAGCGGTGAAAAGTCCTATTTCGGGTCGTTCTGGGGCAACTACAACGATCTCCAAGAGGTTTTAACGCTGGCCGGCCAGGGACTGATCAAGCACAACGTCGTCCCCGTGAAACTCGGCGACGTCAACGAGAACCTCGAAGCGCTGGGCCGCGGTGACATCGTGGGCCGCGCCGTGATCGTCTTCGACTGAACACATGCCTGACATTGTCTTCATCCATGGGTTGTGGCTCTCCTACACAGCATGGCAACCGTGGACGAAGTATGTTGCCGCCAAGGGCTATCAGGCGATCGCCCCGCGGTGGCCGGGTGAGGGTGATACCGCAGCTGCGTCACGGGGAAACCCCCATGCCCAAGCAGGATTCGGGATCTTTCAGTTGACGGAACACTTCGCGGCGGTCATCGAACAGTTCGATGCGCCACCAATCGCCATCGGCCACTCGTTCGGTGGCCTGATCGCGCAGAAGCTGCTCGGGCAGAACAGGGTGGCCGCGGCAGTCGCCATCAACCCCGCCCCCATTAAGGGCGTCACACCGCTGCCGCTTGCACAACTGCGGTCGACCTTCCCGGTGTTGGTCAATCCGCTGAATCATGGTCGTGCTACAACGTTGACGCAGAGACAATTTCGCTACGGATTCGGCAATGCACTGTCCAAGGCGGAGTCCGACTCTCTGTGGGAACAATGGTCCATCCCGTCCCCGGGTAGGCCCCTGTTTGAGGCTGCGATAGCCAACATCACTCCGAATTCCCCTGCTAGGACCGACACCGCCAACACCACGCGTGGGCCGCTGTTGATCACCGGCGGCACTGACGACCACACCGTGCCCTTCATCAGTGCCAGGGCCACGTTCGAGCAGTATGCCCGATCCACTGCGGTCACCGACTTCCACGGATTCGACGGCGCTGGGCACTCCTTGACGATTGATCACCGCTGGCATGAGGTTGCCGACGTCGCACTGGCCTGGCTGGAAGTCCGGGGTTTCGGCGGAGAAAGCCAAACATGAACAGCACCTGCCGGTTCCGAAGCGCCACGGACGATCTGCCGCGTCCGCGACCGCCGATGCGCCTTATTACTTCGCGGAATGACGATGAGCACCATCGGCGGCTGTCAGAGCACTTGTGCACGCATGCGCACGCGGACGGAGCGAATGTCGGTCCGTGGCCGGGCTCGATGATCTACCGGTTCACCCGGCCCGGCCAGCCGCGGTGGGACGACATCGGTGCGCTGTCTGTGGGAATCATCGTTTCGGCGGCGACGACACGTATCACCGTCGGCCGGTGGCTCCTCGGCAGCCGGACGAACTACGTGGTGCTCGGCGGACCCGAACAGTTCGATTGTCGGATCCTGGAGGCGTCGCCCGATCAACCGGTCCTATGCCTGGCCTTGGCAATCGACCCTCAGCTCGTCCGATCGCTATGGACGAACATGCGTGGCCTGGGCGTGGCTGTGGGTCATCCCGGTGACGGCGCGGCGCGTCCGGTATCGACGCTCGACGACGAGTTGACGATCACCGTGCTGCGGTTCCTCGAATCGCTGTCGGACACCTGCGATCGTCGCGTCCTGGCACCCCTGCAACTGCAGGAACTCGTATATCGGATGTTGCAGCGCGAGCAACGTGGGCGGTTGATACACCTGGCCGCTCGCGAGCTGAACGGCAATTCTATTGCCGCAGTGCTGGATTACATTCGTGACCACCTGGCTGACCCTCTCGCGGTCGATGCTCTTGCAGCGCAGGTCTGCCTGAGCCCGTCAGCTTTTTCGCGGCTGTTTCGGGAAAGGACGGGGCGCCCGCCCTATCGGTACGTCAAAGAGGTGCGGCTGGATCGGGCACGGCAATTGTTCGACGAGGGACGCTGTGGAGTGGCGGAGACTGCGCGCTCGGTCGGCTACACGAGCGTCTCGCATTTCATCAAGGAGTTCCGCATTCGGTTCGGTTCCACACCGGGTGACTATGCCGACGCACACCTCTTCGGCAGCACCGTGCGCGCCCTTCCCGTGGCGGCCGGCTGACGCGCGCGGGACTGGAGAAAAGGACACGCTTCAAACGACTGCTTCATGCTGAGGAGACCCCATGCCCATCGCGTCGATCAACCCCTTCACCGGTGACACCATCGAGGAGTTCGCTCCTCACGACCCTGGAGAGGTCGAGAACCGAATCGCCCAAGCCGCAGGGGCCGCAGCGATATTGCGCTTCTCGACGACCTTCGAGCAGCGCGCGCAATGGATGCATGCCAGTGCAGACATTCTGAATGACGAGTCCGAAGCCGCCGCCCGAACGTTGACGCTCGAAATGGGTAAGCCGATCCGACAGGCCCGTGACGAGGTGTCCAAGTGTGTCCGCGCCATGCACTTCTACGCCGAACACGCCGAGGCGTTCCTTTCCGGTGAATCACTGGACGATGCCGAACCCGTGGGCGCCGCACAGGCGTGGACGGTGTGGCAACCGCTCGGCGTGGTTCTGGCCGTCATGCCGTGGAATCTGCCTTTGTGGCAGGTGATTCGGTTCGCTGCACCTGCCCTCATGGCCGGCAACACCGGCCTGCTCAAACACGCCTCGAACGTGCCCCAGTCGGCGCTGTATCTCGATGAGTTGTTCGACAAAGGCGGCTTTCCGGCTGGTTCATTCCGCACTCTGCTGATCGGATCGGCACGAGTGTCATCGGTGATCACCGACGCCCGTGTCAAGGCGGTCACCTTGACTGGCTCCGAGCCAGCCGGGCGGTCCGTCGCCTCCACCGCTGCCAACGAGGTCAAAAAGGCCGTACTGGAACTCGGCGGCTCCGATCCGTTCATCGTGATGCCCAGCGCCGACCTCGACGCCGCGTCGACCACGGCGGTGAGGTCCCGGATGACCAACAACGCGCAGTCCTGCATCGCCGCGAAACGGTTCATCGTCCACACCGACGTCTACGACGAATTCGTCGGCTCCTTCGTCGACAAAATGCGCAGCCTCGTCGTCGGCGATCCGATGGATGAGTCCACAGACGTCGGCCCGCTGGCCACGGCAGCAGGGCACGACGACCTGAGCGCCCTGGTCGACGACGCCGTCGCCAAAGGTGCCACCACGCTGTTGGGTGGGGCCGCTGTGGACGGGCCCGGCTGGTTCTTCCCGCCGACCGTGCTCGCCGACCTCACCGACGACATGCGCATTGTGCAGGAAGAGACCTTCGGGCCGGTCGCCTCCCTGTATCGCCTCACTGACCGCGAGGAAGCCACGCGCGTGGCGAATCAGACGACGTTCGGCCTGAGTTCGGCTGTCTGGACGCTAGACAGCAGCGAGCAGGACTGGTTCATCACCACTCTCGATGCCGGCATGGTGTTCCTCAACGGCATGTCACGGTCCTACCCGGAGTTGCCCTTCGGGGGGATCAAGAATTCCGGATACGGTCGCGAACTGTCCAGCTCTGGAATACGAGAGTTCTGCAACCAGAAGACCGTATGGAAGGCGTAGCTCTCACCCCTGCCCCCGTCAACTCCGACAGAAAGACGACACTCATGAAGTCTCCGTATGATGCGTTACCCGAGCTACCCACCTTCACGCTGAAATCCGAATCCATCACCGACGGAGAACATCTGGACGACGAACAAGTCGGCGGAATCATGGGTGCTGGCGGACATGACATCTCGCCACAACTGAGCTGGTCCGGCTTCCCAGAGGAGACGCGCAGCTTCACCGTCAGCGTGTTCGACCCCGACGCCCCCACTGCATCGGGCTTCTGGCATTGGGCTGTCGCCAACCTGCCGCGGACGACCACCGAGTTGGCTGCCGGTGCCGGTGACGGCGAACTCGGCGGGCTGCCCAGTGCAGCAATCACTCTGGCCAATGACGCGGGCTACAAACGCTACATCGGCGCGGCCCCACCGCCAGGGCATGGCCCCCACCGCTACTACGTCGCAGTGCACGCAGTCAATGTGGAAGAGCTGGATTTGCGCGAGGATGCGAGTCCAGCCTACTTGGGCTTTCAGCTCTATGAGGCAGCGATCGCCCGCGCCGTGATTCACGGAATCTATGAGCGCACGTAACCCCCGACCGGTAAAACTCTGGACACCGTGAGGAGGCAAGCCGTGCACGAAAACGCCTACACCGCCCAGTGTGTTGCCGAGGAGACCCGTCACACCGAGCAGCACAGCGACCAGAACGTCAAGTTCACCCTCTTCGCGCGGGCTCTAGGAACCTTCGCGATCGGAACAGGAGAATTCGGCACCAACGGAGTCATCCAGCTGTTGGCCGCAGACCTCAGTGTGTCTGTGCCGGTAAGCACCTACGCGGCGCGCTTGGCGAAGACGAGCAGTCGAGCCTTCCGGCCGGCGGGGTAGCGCAGCTTCGGCCGCTTGTCGGTCGCCGCGGCGTAGGGCCTACCCACGACCCTGTCACAGCGGAGTCTCAGCCCGGTCGCGTAAGCATGCCGGGCGTGGACTGGCCGGACACTGCCGTTTCGTGGCGGTCGACGCAGGCTTTGCAGAGATCCTGGCTGCACGCCATACGGCTGCTCCGGCGGGCGGTGGTAATTCCTCGTCATCAACGCGCGCCCATCACCCACTCACGATATCCAGCCGTGCGGCGCGAGTACGACGCTACCGGCGTGGAATGACGGTAAGTGTCGACGGCTTCTCGACCTTTTGGTGAGAGCCGGACCGTGGACGACTTCGACCTCACTTCCCATCGCAGACCTCACTTCCCATCGCAGTGGGCGGCGACGCGCGGCGATAATCGAGGATCGCGAGCTGCCCCGTTGTTGCAACCTTGCACGCGCCGCGACGGGCGCTAGTAGGCGGATCCATGGGGCCAAAATAGGGCCAAACCTTCAGAGCGAGTGCTCTGAGGCGTCCAATTCGACCGAGTTGCACCGCCTTGACCAGCAGGAACTGAAACAGATTGAGCTGCAAACCATCTCACACGCGGAAGGTCGCTGGTTCGATACCAGCCGGGACCACCAGAACCGACTGTTCATCGGTCGCAGCCTCGATATAAGGCAAATCCGTCGGGCTAGTGAGACGGATCGTCTTCGAACAATTCCGACGCCGATACAACTAGGGTCGGGCCCGTCGGCAGCGCGCCCGGCCGCACACTTCGGATCCCCCCGATCAGCGTTCCGCCGACGTGGGCGATCATCGGCCGACCCAGAAGCCATTAGTCGTGACGTTCCGCTGCGTCGACCAGAATTGATCTTCGTGCGCACTGCGCGCTCGGCAGCGCTCGGGATACGGCCATCTGGGTTCGACGGCGAAGGCTTGGTGAGCGTCCCGGGAGCATGGCCGACCAAGTGGCCAGCTGCGACAGCAGGTTGATTGCGATGATCGCGCTGCCGACTTCCGGCGGCACGGAGCCGGCCGGTTGGCCATCCCTGACCGCGGCGTTGCAGAACACCAATTGCTCGGTGCCGACCGGCACCGGGTCGAGGACCTTCGTCCCTACCGCCCTGGGTGCGGCGGCGAGACCATCGCGTCACTGACATTACGACGAGAGGGGACGTGCGATGACGACCATCGATACGCCAAAGCGGCTGCTGTGGAAGACGGTTCTGTTCGCCGGGATGGCGAGCCTTGTGTTGGGGTTGGTCGTGGTCCTGTGGCCAGGGATGTCAATCACCGTTGCGGCCATCTTGTTTGGGCTGTACCTCGTCGTGTCGGGCGTTGCAGAGGTGGCCGTCGCGTTCAGTTTGCACTCCTCGCTGCCGCACCGAGTGCTGCTGTTCGTCGCTGGGGCCCTGTCGGTGATCGTGGGCATCTTTGCCTTCCGCCACTTCGGCGAGGGAATTGCCGTCCTGCTTCTGGCCATCTGGATCGGGGTTGGCTTCATCTTTCAGGGAGTTGCATTGGCAGCCACGGCAATTGGCTACCCCGAGCTGCCCGGGCGAGGTTGGAACATCTTCTCCGGTGTGATGAGCATCGTCGCCGGTGCAGTGGTATTGGGGTGGCCGATAAGCTCCATCGTGGTGCTGGCGCTCGTGGTCGGCGCATGGTTGATCGTTCTTGGAATTGTCCAGATCCTCTCGGCATTGTCCATCCGTAAGGGCTTCAAGACATTTGACGCGCAGTCGACGGAGGCTCTAGGCAGATCCTCTGCCAGGGCAGCGTGAGCGCGGTTTGATCTTGGGCGCGTGCGAGTTCCCTTGGCCGCGTGCGGCGCTGGCGACGTCAAGAGGGGCTCGAAAGCCGCGTCGCCGAGAGTCAGGTGCCGGTGTTGGCCCGGATCCGTCCGGCCAGATCCGCCAAGGCGCGCGACACGGCCAACCTCTCCGAGGCATGATCGGGAAACAGCTCTCCGGCACGGATCTGGCCGACTCCGTACAGTTCGTTGTCACGCCATCGCATTCGGGCGACGGCATGCGTAGGCCAATCGGAGTCGTCGACGGTGACGGTGACGGGGTACTCGCGACCGCGTGCTTGCGCACTCATTTCACTCATGTGGGCTCCTTGGAATCGAGGTCCGGCGGGGCTGCGTCGTACGGGTGATGACGCGACCGATCCGTCGGAACGAAGAGCATCGAGAAGTCTGGATATCCGGCAATCGGGTGATAGCAGGGGCTCGCTGCGCCGACGAGTCGCGCCGCGTCGGTCTGGGGCATGACCGCCAGTCGTGGCCGGACGCCATCACGCGGGTGAGGCACCTGCCCAGATCCGTCGGCGACGATCTCGACGGGAACGTCGGGAAACCGCCGCACCCAGCTGTTGACCCGGTGATCGATCTGACGCACGACGGCGTTTCGTAGCCTGCCTTCTCTCATTGCCGTGGCCACCACGGTGTCGTTGTCGGGCGTGTCGTCGAGAACCACGGATACGATTCCGCTGCCCGCGAGGCCGGTGAAATTCTCGGGCCGGATGACGGCCACAGCGGATTGTGCCCGTTCAACCACCGCGGTGACCATGGGTTCCAAGGGCGTACCGATTCGGTGCCGCGTGCCCACGCATACCATTGCCGCACAGGCAGATTCCGCTACGAGCACGTCACTCGGATCACCGAACCGGATGGCCTCGTCAATGCGCACCGTCGGTGCTGCCCGCTCGACCGCTGCCCGAGCCCAGCGCATCGAGTCCTCTGCCTGACTTCTCTCGTGGTCGTGGGCGATGACGGCAACGAGCCGCACCGCGACGCCGCGGTCTCGGGCTTCGGCTGCAGCCCAAGACGCCGCGGCGCGCGCGGCCACGGATCGGTTGACGCCGACGACGATGGGGGAGGCGTCGGCGTCGTCATCACCGATCTCGTCGCGACGCGCCGCACGGTCGACTTCGAGATCCATGGCTCCAGTCGACCGGCTTTCGTTGAGTCGCTCTAGGGTCGAAAGTTACTTGCGGAGAGAACTTTCGGCAGGCACGCCGTCGATCCGGGACAAATCGGGCGAGAAGGGGACTTCCTACCCTCGCTCCCGTGCCGGTCAAGCGGCATCGTGAGTTCCGTGCGCGGGATATCTCCCTGCGACTACGGCGGCTCAGAAGCGAGGCAACGTGAAACTGGAGAACACGCCGCGACCCGTTGTCGTTGCGGTCGACGGCTCCGCGGCGTCGACCGCCGCGGTGGCATGGGCAGCCGCCGACGCCGCATTACGCCATCTACCGATCACGCTCGCGCACGTGGAGCCACGGTGGCCGGGAGGTGACCGCGACGCGCAGACGATCCTCTTAGACGCCGAGGCCGTGGTGCGTACCGCAGTCGGCGACGAGGTCAGCGTTGAAACACGCCGTCTCCGAGGACGTCCCGTCGCGGCTCTGACGACGCTGACCCTTGAGGCGGACCGCCTCGTGATCGGCTTTCGCGGCAACGGCGTGCTGGGTGCCGGTCTGCTCGGACCCGTGACCGAAGGTGTCCTCCACCACGCGCAGTGTCCGGTTGCCGTGATACACGCCGGTCACCACGACGCCCCAAACGTCAACCGACTGCCTGTCCTGGTGGGAGTGGACGGCTCGGCGAGTTCCGCGGTCGCGCTGGCGCTGGCGTTCGAGGAGGCCCGACTGCGCGCGACGTCGCTCGTCGCAATACACGTGGTCGACGACGGCGACCTCGAACCCGCCAGGTCGACGAACATCCTGCAGACTGCGCTCGAACCGTGCCTGAGGGACCACCCCGGCGTGGAAGCGCACTCGTCACTTGTTAGCGGCGACCCATCCACCGAACTGATCAACAGGGCCGGGTCTGCTCAGCTCGTCGTGATCGGGAACCGCGGACGGGGCGGCCTGGCTCGCACGATGCTTGGCTCAGTCAGTTCGGCCGTCGTAGCGTGCGTGGACGCTCCCGTGCTGGTCGCTCGGGACGGGGTGCCGGCACCTCAGTGTTCGTCAACGTCGTCGAGGTCCACGCCGTAGGTGCCCACGATGCACCGGTCTGGTCAACGTCAGCGGACGACGAGGACGGAGCACCGACTGTTTTGCCGCCCGGTCTTGCGGTCCGCCCCCAGGATGGCGACGACGTGCCGGGCGTCGGTAGAGCCGAGCACGGCCAGCTGCACGCAGAGATCCGCCTGCTGGTTCAGGAATTCTGCGATGTTGGTCGGCGCATGTACCGGGTAGACGCGCACGGAGGGATGGTGTTCTTGCCAACGGGACACCCGGTGACGGAGGTCTGCAGAATCTTCGGCGTCGTGACCGTTGTGCGAGACGTCCACGGCGAGAACGGGTGCGCGCCGAAGGCGTGCTTCGTCGAGCGCGTAGTCGACGATTCGGTCGTCGTCGGGCCCGCCGTCAACGGCCATGACGATCCAGTGCGGATCGAGTGTCGAGGTGCCGGTGTCGGGTGGCGTTCGGATGACGGCGACTGGGCAGCGGCCGCGTTCGGCGAGGTTCGCAGCCGTCGATCCCAGCAGACGTCGGCAGATGGGGGTGATTCCGGTGGAACCAAGGCACAGCAGCGACGCGTGGCCGGATTCGTCGACGAGCGTCGAATCGACCTCACCGTAGACGATTTGGCTCTCAACGCTGATGGGTCCGCCAAGGTCGTACACCGCAGTTGAGGCCGCGGCCAGAGCCTGCAATCCACGAGTGGTCTCGGGCCAGTCGCGGGCGACGGCGGCTGGATCCTCGTCCAAGTCGGGATCGAGATCGGCTTCGACGTCGACGACGTGGATCAAGCGCAACGGCACGGCGCGACTGATGGCCTCCGCGGCACCCCATCGGGCTGCCTCGAGTGCCGTTGCCGAGCCGTCAATTCCGACGACAACGGGTGCGGACGACTGCGGCATGGGCATGGTCGGGTCCCTTCGGAACGGGGGGAGGGTCCGGTGACGCGCCTACGCTAGCTCTGCCCGGTGGATCTGACAGGGGCCGTTGGTCCTCTGTGGCATGCCATCGGGCCTCACCGGGACGGCATCCCCCATGGAGACCTTCGCTCTAGACGGAATGTGTTGGCGCTGTTCATTCCTCGACGCGGGTGGGACGGCCGAGCTTCGAGACGAAGACCGCCGCCTGCGTGCGTCGTTCCATCCCAAGCTTGGCCAGCAGGCGCGAGACGTAGTTCTTGACCGTCTTCTCGGCCAGGAACATTCGATCTGCAATCTGTCGGTTGGTCAGGCCCTCGCCGAGAAGATCGAGCAGGATGCGCTCCTGGGCGGTGAGCGCTTCGAGTGGATCGGCGTGTTCGGTGGCGCCGCGCAGTTTGGCCATCAAGGCGGCGGCGGCCCGGTTGTCGAGCAGCGATCGGCCTGCGCCGACGTCCTTGATGGCCTTGGCGAGTTCCATTCCCTTGATGTCCTTGACGACGTAGCCGCTGGCTCCGGCGAGGATGGCGTCGAGCATTGCCTCGTCGGAGGTGAAGGACGTCAGCATCAGGCACCGCAGGTCGGGGAGGCGGGAGAGGAGGTCGCGGCACAGTTCGATGCCGTTGCCGTCGGGCAGGCGTACGTCGAGGACGGCGACGTCTGGGCGCAGTGCGGGAATGCGTGCCATGGCGTCGGCGACGGTGCCCGCTTCACCGATGACGTCGAGTTCGGGGTCGGCGCCGAGCAGGTCGATCAGACCGCGGCGCACGACCTCATGGTCGTCGACGAGGAACACGCTGACCATCGCTACGCCCTTTCGAGTGGAGTGCGCAAAATCGTCTAACTCCTGGCCATTGTGACGGGTGTAGGTCATGGTGCGCTTGGCTCTTCGCAGACTAGTACCGAGAAGTCGAGTTCGTCCTCGTCGGTGAGTGGGGTCAACTCGTACAGCTGGTCACCGGCCAGGTGACCAAGTACGACGAGGCCGATGGAACGGGCATGTCGGGCGACGTAGTTGAGCGGGCTGCCGGGGACGGTGACGGCTTTAATGTCCAACTGGGGGTGGCGAGTCTGCCAGCACGCCAACGAACGTTCGAGGTCGGCCGTTGCCGTTCGAGTGCTCTCTGCGCCGACATTGGCGTCCTGTATCTCGGGGAACGCCGGACGGCGGCCCATCAACACACGCAGGGGAGCCGAGCGTCGGCAGGCCTCGTCGACCGCGTGCCCCAATACGACGTCGACGTCAGCGGAGCCGTCGACGATCGCAGTCACCCATCCGTCGGCAGTCGGCGTCGACGTCGGTCTGCGCACGACGGCGATCGGGCAGCGGGCGCGCGTGACCAGCGCCGGCGGTGTCGAACCCATCCGGCCACCGTCGGCACCGTCGATACCCAATGCTCCGACGCACACCATGGCAGCCGACTTCGATGCCGCTACCAACGCGTCGATGCAGCGACCGTGCACGATCTCCACTTCGATCTTGACCGGGCGGTCTGCTGCTTCGACGGCCGTCGACGCGGCTCGCACCGCAGCCTCGGCGGTGACGAAGTCGTGGGTCAACGACCGGTGGTCGCGGCATCCCGAGTGTGGCGGTTCGATGGCGTAGAGCAAGCGCAAAGGAACGTCGCGGTCCACTGCTTCGTCGACGGCCCATAGCGCTGCCTCGACGGCGGCGGGGGATCCGTCGATGCCGACGACGACGGCGGGGGACGGCGGGGCCGTGTCGAGCATCTCATCTCCAACCGGGGGCCGAATGGTTGCCTGCGACGGTATTCGTGCGTCGATTGAGCCGACAGGGCCGAATGTCACCAGCGGAGCCGCGCATTCCCTGCGGCAGTCGCACTCACGGCCACCCCGAGGACCAACGGCCCTACAGGTCGACGGCGCCAAGGTGGAGAGTTGAAGCCAACCGAACACCAGTCTGCGAGGAGCGCCGCATGGGCCACCACGACCACGACGACAACGACAACGAAGACGCGAAGTACCGTGTGAAGATCACCATGCACCGCCACGACGACCACACCACGGCCACGGCGCGGCTGCATTGGCGCTACGCCGAATTGGTCGGTGTCGGCGAGGCTGACATCGATCCCGACGACCACTATCCAACGCGGACCGGTGAGGAACTTGCCGTCGCGCGGGCGCTCACGCACTTGACGAGGCAGCTGTTCGTCACCACCGCCGGTGACATCACCTCGGTCACCGGCGAAGACGTGAGTGTGCGCTGACATCGTCTTTGAGGTGCGAGGTCGGCGCAGGTGAGCACGAGCAGGTGGGTGATCGGCTCAGGTCCCGTTCCGCAGCACGGCGGCACCATCGAAGCGTCCGGCCTTGAGGTCACTCAAGGCTTGCTGAGCGTGGTCCATCGGGTAGGCGTGCGTCCGCACCTGCAGCCGGTGCTCCTGGGCGAAGCGAAGGAACTCGCGTCCGTCATCGCGGGTATTCGCGGTGACACTGCGAATCTCCCTTTCGTAGAACAGTTCTCGCTCGTAGTTGAGGATGGGAACGTCGGTGAGGTGGATGCCGGCGATGGACAGCACGCCGCCGCGGTCGAGGGCACGTAACGCGATGGGGACGAGGTCACCGACCGGAGCGAACAGGATCGCACTGTCCAAGGCTTCCGGCGGTGAATCATAAGCACCACTCACCGAGGCAACCCCGAGGTCGAGTGCCAGCCTGCGCGCGCGATCGCCGCGCGTCATCACGTGGACCGTTGCGCCCCGCGCCAGAGCGATCTGGGCGGTGAGGTGTGCGCTGCCGCCAAAGCCGTAGATACCAAGCCGACCGTGGTCGGGGAGATCGGCGCGCATCAGGGCGCGGTAGCCGATTATCCCCGCGCACAACAGCGGCGCCAGCTCGTCGTCGTCATAGCCGGTCGGCAGACCATAGGTGAACGCGGTTGGCACCGTGCAATATTCGGCGTATCCGCCGTCGTCGTCCCATCCGGTGAAGCGCGAGTGCGGACACAAGTTCTCCGCACCACGCACGCAGTAGCGACACCGACCGCACGTCGCGCGGAGCCACGCCACGCCGACCCGGTCTCCGACCGCGTGGCTGCTGACGCCGGCGCCGAGTTCGACCACGGTCGCGACGACCTCGTGGCCGGGAACGATCCGCCGGCGATGTACGGGCAGGTCCCCTTCGGTGACGTGGAGATCGGTGCGGCAGACACCGCATGCGTCCACGTGCACCAACACGTCCCCGGGAGCGGGCCGTGGTATCGGCTTGCGGACGAACCGCATGGGATGGGAATCGATCGGGCCGGGGTCGTCGACCACCCAGGCGTTCATGGTGCGCTGTGGTCTCATGGCGACGTGCCCTCGAGTGGTGCACTCGTGGATACCCCGTGGGCTACCCGTCCATGACGACCGCCAGTCGGGTTGACGGCGACCAGCAGTATGCCGACGATGAAGATTGCGACAGTCGACGCCGACAGGTGTCCGCCCGGTGCGAAACCATGGGCAGAAATACGGAGCAGCGACAGGGCCGCAGCGGCGGTGCCGACGACGAGCAGCGGGCCCGACCACGACGTCGGAAGTGGAACCCGCAGGGCCGGAAGCGGTTGCGCGAACACCGAGCGTCCCAGCCACAGCAGCGTGAGCTCCGCGGCCGTCGTCACGCACAGCATGACGATCCAGACCAGGCGCAGTTGCCACCAGAAGTCCGTGCCGAGCGCGGCTTGCGGCAGCAGCCCAGTCGGGTAGCAGGCGATTGCCAGGGCGACCACCGGGGCCATGTGCCAGAGGTAAAGGCTCATGACGTTGTCGTTCGCGGCGCGCAAGAGGTGAGGCCACGGCGCGCGCCGCAGTCGAATTGTCATGACCGGTGCGGCAGCCACGATGAGCCCCGCCTGGGTGCAAGCCAAGGCAAGCAGGGCAACAGTCGGCGGAGATGTGTTCTGAACCGTTTGACCGGTCACCCCGATCATGCTGACCGGATATAGGTGTAGCCCGATCAGCGACGCCAGGACGGCCGCCGCTCCAGCCGCGAGTAGTAGCGGACGGCGAAGCGCTCCGCCGTGCCATGCGACGCCGAGTTGAAAGATCGCTCCCCAGCAGATCACGTAATTCGCCATGCCGAGCGCTGCGAGATGGCCACTACGGGTGACGAAGTCGACGCCGGCAGTTGCCACGATCAACGAGGCGGGCACCCACATTCCCCATCGGCGGTGCGCGGCGACCGCCAACGGCGTCAGAGTCATCATGACGAGATAGATCGGCACGAACCACAAGTGAAGCGAGACCACCCAGGTGGACATCGCCATGAGTGAATCATTCACGCGGCGTGCCGATATCGCGACGACGGCGACGACGACCACGACGTACGCGGTCACCGGGCCGAGCAGGCCGCTGACTCGGTGCCGTATCCAGGTGCCTCGGGTTACGCCGAGCGCCTGCTGTCTCATCCACGATCCCGCGATGGCATAGCCACCCACGACGAAGAACACCGGCACCACTTGGAAGAACCACGTCAGCCACTGGGTAAACGGCAGCTCGGCGAGCACTTCGTCGTAGCCGAACCGGCCGTCCTGATACGTCACTGCCGAGAGCAGCCAATGGCCAAGTACCACGACGACGACGGCAACCACCCGATACAGGTCCGCTGACGGCTCGCGGTCGACATCGTGTTGCTTGTCAGCCACGTCCTCACACCACCCGGACGGTGCGGGGAGTATCGCGAAGCACGAAGCGGCCGTAAGGGTCGACGACGGGCGTGCCTCGATCATTGTGCATGGTTGCTCGCTCCACCAGTCGCGGTCACCGACGAGGTTGCCCGATGGATGGCAACGGTATTGGGTGGCGAAGCGCGGGGGAGCTACCTTTCGACCCTTCCCCGCGGGTCCAACGTCCCTCGCCACATAGGCGGGGCACTCGGTCGCGTGAAGAGGTAGCGCAAGAGGACCTTCGGCACTAGTCGACCCGGCGCGGTGTCGGTCACGGTGATGTCGAGGCAGGCGATCTCGAACCATAGGGACAAATCATGTCGAACACCGTCGTCGCCGTCGCAGTCGTCTTACTTCTGACGTCCATCGTGTCGGTCCGAGTGGTCAACCAGCACCAGAGGGGTGTGCTGGTGTTGCTGGGGCGCGTCACAACGCTCCGCGGGACGGATGTGGCCTTGGTTGAAACAGGAAGGGAGCAAGGCGCCTTCGTCGAACCGACCATGTGGCGCCGCCACAGCGAGGACATATGACCTAGTACCTTTCGCCGGTGACCAAAGCCTCCATGGCGGTGCCGGTCGAGCGCTCTAGCGTCTGACGTGCCAGACGCGGGCAATAGAACCCTCCGCGCGCCGATGAGTATGGGAGACAACGATGTCGCAGACCCTCGCTCCACAACCAGCCCAGGCTCCACCTCCGCCAGTCAAGGCAGGATTGGGCCTCGCCGCACTGACTGCACTCGTGGTCGGCTCGATGATCGGCAGCGGCATCTTCGCCCTGCCGTCCCAGATGGCCGGCAGCGCCGCGCCCGGGCCTTTGGTGATCGGGTGGATCATCACGGGTGTCGGAATGCTGATGCTGGCGTTCGTCTTTCAGTCCTTGGCTACGCGTAAACCAGGTGTCGACGGCGGCGTGTACGGGTACGCGCGCGCGGGGTTCGGCGACTACGTCGGTTTTACGGCGGCCTTCGGCTACTGGGTCTCGGCGTGGGTCGGCAACGTGGCCTACCTGGTGCTGCTGTTCTCGACGCTCGGCTACTTCGTCGACGCCTTCGCCGGTGGTGCGACCGCACCCGCGATCATCGGTGCGTCGATCGTGCTCTGGATCGTGCATGCCCTGACCTTGCGCGGAATCAAGACAGCCGCGGCGGTCAACGTCGTCGTCACCATCGCCAAGGTGGTTCCGATCCTGGTGTTCGTCGCCATCGCCGCCGTCGGATTCAAGGCGGGTCTCTTCACGGCCGACATCTGGGGCCATGCCACCCAGATCGACGGTGTGCCGTTGGGCGACACAATGTCTCAGGTCAAGAACATGATGCTGGTGACCGTGTGGGTGTTCATCGGCATCGAGGGAGCGTCGGTCTACTCCCGCCGCGCGGCACGGCGCGAGAACGTCGGACGGGCGACGCTGCTCGGCTTCGCGGGCGTGTTGGCGCTGCTGCTGCTGGTGACACTGCTGTCGTACGGGCTGATGGCGCAGGCCAAGCTCGCCGGCGTGCCCGACCCGTCAATGGCGGGCGTGCTCGAGCAGCAGGTCGGTAGCTGGGGGGCCGCGTTCATTTCGATCGGACTGGCCATCTCGCTGCTTGGCGCGTTGATCGCCTGGGTGCTGCTCTGCGTGGAAATCCTGCGGCTGCCCGCGCTCGAAGGCGTGTTGCCCACGGCGCTGGCGCGCGAGAACGCACACGGTGCTCCGGCAAATGCGTTGTGGCTGACAAACGTCTGCGTCCAAGCCATGCTGCTGTGGACACTCGCCAACGAGAGTACGTACCTGAACCTGATCCTGCTGGCGACGTCGCTCATCTTGCTGCCATATCTGTGGTCGGCCGCCTACCAGGTGCTCCTCGCGGTGCGCGGCGAGACCTACGAGTCATCGCACGGGCGCGCCCGCGACCTCGTTGTCGGCGTGGTGGCGTTGGTGTACGCCGGGTGGCTCGTCTATGCCGGCGGTTGGCAGTACCTCCTCGTCGCGGCGGTGTTCTATCTGGCTGGGACGGTGCTCTTCGTGTGGGCTCGCCGGGAACGCAAGCTGCCCGTCTTCACCACGGCCGAATGGGTCGCCTTCGCGGTGGTGACCGTGACGGCCGTGGCGGCGATCGCGCTGCTGGCCACCGGCAATCTGGCCGTGCTGTGACCGCGCCGGAGGCCCGGCTGGGTGTGTGGTCAGAGGCGGGAACGCTGCGTAGAACCATGGTGTGCGCACCTGGACTGGCACATCAGCGACTCACCCCAGATACGTGCAGGGAGTTGCTCTTCGACGACGTGGTCTGGGTGCAGCAGGCCCGCCGGGACCACTTCGACTTCGTGGCCAAGATGGTCGACCGCGGTGTGGAGGTGTTGGAACTTCAAGATCTCCTCACCGACGTGGTCGCCATGCCCGACGGACTCGAGTGGCTGCTCGACCGAAAGGTCACCGACAACCAGGTGGGTCCCGCGCTGGCCCTCGAGATCCGAGCCTGGCTGAGTGAACTCCCGCCGGATCGGTTGGCGGAGTTCCTGATTGGAGGAGTCTCCTACGCGGATGTACCGGCCGACCTCGTGGGCGGTTTCCTCTCTGCGTTCGGCGAATTGGACCCCGCAGGGTTCGTACTGCGACCTCTGCCCAATACCCAGTTCATGCGCGACAACTCGTCGTGGATCTTTGGCGGGGTCACCCTGAACCCGATGTACTGGCCGGCTCGACGGCAGGAGACATTGCTGACGACCGCGGTCTACAAGTTTCACCCGGCCTTCGCCGACGAGAAGTTCGACGTGTGGCTGGGTGATCCCGACGGGCCCTCGACCGACCATGGTTTCGCGACTCTCGAGGGTGGCGACGTGATGCCAATCGGCAAGGGCGTCGTGGTCATCGGCATGGGGGAGCGGTCCTCACATCAGGCCATCACGCAGGTCGCGCGAAACCTGTTCGCGGCGGGGGCAGCCGAGCGGGTGATCATCGCAGGCCTGCCGAAGTCGAGGGCGGCCATGCACTTGGACACGGTTTTCACGTTCTGTGACCGCGACCTGGTGACGGCGTACGCCCCGGTCGTCGACGGCATCGTCCCCTTCAGCCTGCGTCCCGACGACAGCTCCCCGTCGGGATTGGACATCCGGCGTGAGCCAAGAGGGCTCGTCGACACCATCGGCGACGCCGTCGGAGTGGACTTCCGCGTGGTCACCACCGCCGGTGACGTTTACGGGGTTCAACGCGAGCAGTGGGACGACGGCAACAACGTCGTCGCCGTTGAACCCGGTGTCGTGATCGGCTACGACCGCAACATCTTGACCAACACGGCACTGCGCAAGGCCGGCGTCGAAGTCATCACCATCACCGCGAGCGAACTGGGCAGAGGCCGCGGTGGCGGCCGATGCATGACCTGTCCCATCCTGCGCGACCCCCTCTACGTCTGAGGCGCACTGCCCCGGAAAGGACTCGAAAGATGGCTTTCAACAACCGAAATCAATCGTTGCTCAGTCTGATTCATCATTCCGAGCGAGATCTGCACTACCTTCTCGATCTTGCGCGCGACCTGAAGAGGGCGAAGTACTCGGGGGCGGTGCGACATAGCCTCGCGGGCAAGAACATCGCGCTGATCTTCGAGAAGACCTCGACCCGGACCAGGTGCGCCTTCGAGGTCGCAGCCCACGACGAAGGCGCTCACGTGACCTACATCGACCCGGCGTCCTCGCAAATCGGGCACAAGGAGTCGATGAAGGACACCGCCCGAGTGTTGGGCCGGATGTACGACGCCATCGAGTACCGCGGCGCCAGTCAGGACGTGGTCGAGGAGCTCGCCGCCTACGCGGGCGTGCCGGTCTTCAACGGTCTCACCGACGAATACCATCCCACGCAGATGCTCGCCGACGTGCTGACGATGACCGAGCATTGCTTTAAACCGTTGCAGGACATCGCATACGCCTTCATCGGCGACGGTCGCAACAACATGGCCAACTCGCTGTTGTTGGTCGGGGCCAAACTGGGCATGGACGTACGGATCGGTGCCCCGCGCGCACTCTGGCCCAGCGAGGACCACGTTGCATTGTGCCGGCAGATTGCCGCCGACTCCGGCGCGCGGATCACGATCACCGACGATCCCAAGGAGGCGGTCAACGGCGTCGACTTCATTCACACCGACGTCTGGGTCTCGATGGGTGAGCCCGTCGAGACGTGGGGTGAACGCATCGAACTCTTGCTGCCGTACCAGGTCGACGGCGCGCTCATGGCTGCCGCAAGCAATCCTCGCGTCAAGTTCATGCATTGCCTGCCGGCGTTCCACAACTGCGAGACCGCAGTCGGCGCCAGAATTGCCGCGCAATATCCGTTTCTCGCCAACGGAATAGAGGTCACCGACGACGTCTTCGAGGGCCCCGCGAACATCGCGTTCGAGCAGGCCGAGAATCGAATGCACACGATCAAGGCCGTCCTCGTGGCCGCACTGGGCTGAGCAGACGATCATGCGCATCGTGATTGCCCTGGGCGGCAACGCACTTCTGCGGCGGGGACAGCCGATGACCGCAGACAATCAGCGGGCCAACATTCGAGTGGCCGCCGAACGCATCGCGGCGGTTGCCTCTGGCAACGAGTTGGTGATCGCGCACGGCAACGGGCCTCAGGTCGGATTGTTGGCGTTGCAGGCTGAGGCCTTTCACGACACTCATCGCGATGTCGCGCCCTACCCGCTCGACGTTCTTGGTGCGCAGACCGAGGCGATGATCGGGTATGTCATCGAGCAAGAAATGGGCAACCTGCTCCCACCTGACCAGGCGTTGGCCACCATTCTGACGATGATCGAGGTAGACCTCGCAGACCCTGCCTTCGCCCATCCCACCAAGCCGATCGGGCCGGTGTACGACCGCGCGACGGCGGAGCGCCTTGCGGCGTCGAACGGGTGGGCCATCGCAGCTGACGGCGATGCCTTCCGGCGCGTAGTCGCAAGCCCGACACCCCTGCGCATCTTCGAGATTGGCGCGATCCGCAGCCTCGTCGAACGTGGTGTCATCGTGATCTGTGCCGGCGGTGGAGGGATCCCCACGGCGTACGACGACGCCGGTCAGCTCCACGGCGTCGAGGCCGTCGTCGACAAGGATCTCGCGGCCGCGCTGCTGGCTGAGGAGCTCAAGGCCGACCTGCTGGTCATCGCCACCGACGTCGACGGGGTGTACCGCGGATGGGGGACCGCCGACCAGTTGCACATTGGTCGAATGACCGTCGACCAATCTGACGAGTTGGGGCTGCCTACCGGATCCATGGGCCCAAAGGTGCAGGCGGCGTGCAGATTCGTCAGGCGAACCGGTCGGGAGGCGGTGATCGGGGCGCTCGCTGACATCGCCGACATGGTTGCCGGCGGCGCGGGCACGCGGGTGGTCGACACCAACGAGCGCCCTCCGGGGTGACCCCGCCGAGTGGCCACCTCAACCATCGACGACGTCAGCAACCGGTGTTGCAAGGGGGAGAGATGCGACCGCAAACCGCCGGCGTACCAGCTGGCACCGTCGTCGTGGGAGTCGACGGCTCACCGGGGGCCACGGCGGCCGTGAAGTGGGCGGCGATTGAGGCCGCTGACCGAGGAACCCCGCTCAGGTTGGTGTTCGTCCACGATCCGGCCGCCGAGGGTGGCGGGGCCGTCGCTCGCAGACGCGGAATCAACGCCGCCACTTCTGCTTTGGACCGGGCTGCGCGTGTCGCGCACGCGTCGCATGATGGCGTGGACGTCATGACGGTGGCCGTCTGCGGTCCCCCCGCAGCATCGCTGGTCGGCAGCGCCGACCAGCCTGCGATGATCTGCCTGGGCTCTCATGGCGCGCAGCCTGCCCGTCTCGGGCACAGAACGAGCACCGCCAGCGAGGTACTTCTCGCTGCGCGTTGCCCAGTGGCCGTCGTTCGTCCGTTCATGCCCCCGCATGCTTGGATCGTGGCGCAGGTCGACTTCGGACCATCTCTCCCCGCCGTTATGCGGCTAGCGTTTGGCGAGGCTCAATTGCGTGGTTGCCCGTTGCGTCTACTCGTCGACTGGAACACAGCTCACGGGACGAACTCCGATGCCCGTGACGATCTGGAATCGCGGTTGCGGCAAGAGATTGGTCGCCTTCAGCGGCAACATCCGGACGTGCACGTCTCGACGTCAGGCTCCTCCGAAATCGAGAACTTCCTCCTCGAGAACGCAGGTGACATCTCACTCTTCGTGGCGCCTCCGCGGCGCACTCACGACATCGGCACCATCGTCCACCCGAGTGCCGAAGCTGCGGTCCGGCTTCTGCGCTGCCCCGTCATCTTCTCCGTGCAGTAGCCCATTCAGACGACGCAGCACGCCGGTGCAAGCGGATGGCAATCCTTCTACCGCGCCCGCAGGGGAGCAACCCAGCGAACACGAGTGCCACCATTGGGCTGTTCGCTCAAGACACAACTGCCACCGACCAATTCGGCTCGACGCTGCATGTTCGCCAACCCGCTGCGACGCACGACCGCGGGGTCGATGCCGCAGCCGTCGTCGACGACGACGACCGTCAACTCGTCGGCGACGGTGATCTCGACGGTCAGGTGCGCGGCGCCCGAGTGCCGCACCGCGTTGCTCACGGCTTCGGTGATGACAGATGTCGCATGTTCGGCAACCGCCTCGTCGACTGCCGTCAAGGGGCCCGACATGCGCACCGTGGTCTCGATGTCGCGGTTCTCGGTCAGGTCGGCGATGGTGGCTTGCACCAGTTGCCCAAGGCCGAGGTCCCCCCGAGAAGTTTGCAAAGCGAAGATCCTGCTGCGGATTTCGTCAATCGTGCCCTGCAAGTCGTCCACCGTACGACTCAACCGTTGGCTGATTTCCGCAGACCGCGACCGAGCGATGGTTCCCTGAAGGTCCATTCCCGCCGCGAATAGTCGCTGGATGACGTGGTCGTGGAGGTCGTGGGCAATGCGTTCGCGATCCGATATGACCGACAGTTCGCGCGCCTGCTGCTGGCTTTCCGCCAGGACGAGGGCGACGGCGGCATGATCGGCGAAGTCACTCACCAGGTCGAGGAAACTGCTGTCGAACGACGTGTCGTTCTGGTTGCGGGCCACCACGAGAACCCCGAGTGTCCCACGTGGGTGCGCCCGCAACGGCATCACGATGGCCGGCCGCTGGCCGACGTCGGTGAAGGCCTGGATGGGGTGGCGAAAGGACTCCGTGATCAGTGGTTCGCCGGACCGGAAGACCCCTCCGGTCGTCGACCCGGTCACCGGTACCCGTTGGCCCATAACCTCTTTGGCCAACATTCCCACGGCCGCGGTCACCACCAACGTCTCCACTTCCTCCGACGGGAGACTGGCGTCGACGGGCACCAGAACGATCGCCTGCTCGGAGCCCGTCAGCTCGCACACGCGCTCGGCGATCATCGTCAACGGCTTTGCCACGGGACCGCCCTCAGCAGCCAGGGCTGTGGTGATGGCCCTACTGGCCTCCATCCACTCGGCGGTGAGACGCACCCGGTCGAACAGTCGGGCGTTGTCGATGGCGACGGCGGCTGCTGACGCCAGCGCGCGGGCAGCGACCTCGTCGGCTCCGGAGAATGTCGTGCCTACGGTGGGCTCGGTGAGGTAGAGGCTGCCAAAGGTCAAGTGGCGGATGGTGATCGGTACACCAAGAAAGGCGCCCATCGGTGGATGATGCTCGGGGAATCCCACCGCATTGGGGTGTTCACGGAGATCGTCGAGGCGTAACGGTTCGGGGTGGTCGAGCAGGACGCCGAGAACCCCCTTGCCGACGGGGAGATGGCCGATGCGGGCGGCGGTCTCAACCGGCATCCCCGAGTGCAGAAACGACAGCAAGGTCCCGTCGGCCGCCCACACGCCCAGGGCGCCGTAACGGGCGCCGGTCAGCTCCATCGCTGCGGTCACGATGCGGTGCAGGGTGGCGTCGAGATCGAGATCGGATGCGAGGCCGACGATCACCCGCAGCAACAGCGCCATCTGGTCTCGCGAGGCGAGCATCTCGTCGAGCTGCTCGTGCATGCTGTTGACCAGTCCGCGTTTGCCCAGTTCGGAAAATGCCGAGTCGTCGTCGCCCATAGCGATCCTCTCCGCGCTCCAGGATCTGGGGAGACTCGTGGAGTCTACCGCTACTTGGAGGGTCACCGTTAGTGACCAGCGGAAATGATGCCGAGGAATGGAGATGTCAGGGATCGGGCGCCAGGGTGAAGTAGCTTTCCTCTTCGGTCAGGAAGTGCAGCGAGAGCACCTCGTGCAGTCCGTACAAACTGGCGAGCAGGTCCTCGGACTGCGCGTCGTCGATCGCTCCGGCGGCATCGGCGACATCGAGGTGCTGATGGAGCCGACGAGCCAGACGGTCGATCTCCACGTGAGTCCGGCTCATGGTGGCCGTCGCCTCCGTACTGCCCAGCGGACGCGCCAACGCCGGATACAGCACGCGTTCCTCGGCGTGTTCGTGCGGCAGCAGTGTGTCATGCAGGAAGGCGTCCACCTTCCGCAGCTCCGACAGCGCCGCTTCGCGGTCCCCGCCGGCGAGCCGTTGTGCGGTGTACCTGACGTGTTCGAGACCGTCCCGCATCGAGTCGTGCTGGACGGCGAATTCTCGTATGAGCGTGCGTGTTTGGTCATCGAGGACCGGCAGCCCCGAGGAGTCTGGCCGCAGGGCGCGCAGCGCGTTGACAATGACGGCGAGATCGATGGCCTCCTGAAGTAGCGCGCCGGTGGCGGCGGGGATCAGGCCCACGGCCGCCAACGCCATTGCCGCCAGGGACAACACCATTCCGCTGATGGCACTCTGCAGGGCGATTCGCCGTGACCGCCGGGCGACGAGCATCGCATCGGCGAGGCGGTCGAGCCGATCCGTGGTCAGAACGATGTCGGCAGCCTCCGAACTCGCCGTCGCGCCGTGAGCGCCCATCGCGATGCCAACGGTGGCAGCGGCGAGTGCCGGCGCATCGTTGACGCCGTCGCCGACCATGACAGTGCCGGCGGTTCGTCGCTCGGCACGGACGCGTTCCACCTTGTCGGCCGGTGTTTGGGCGGCCTGTACGTCGTCCATGCCCAGGACGGTGCCGACCTGTTCAGCGGGGGCGGGTCGGTCGCCCGTGAGCAGGATGATGCGGGTGATTCCGGCAGCGCGGAGTCGTCGCATCGTGCGGGGCGCTTCGGGCCGTACCGGATCGTGCAACAGGATTGCGCCGGCCAGTTCTCCGTCGACGTCGACCCAGGCGACGACCTCGGCGTCGAGCGTCGCTCGGGCGAGTGTTGTCGCAGCCCACGCCGGGGGATTGACCGGGAGTGGGTGGTTTCCGACGGTGACTCGCCGACCGTGGACCATTGCCGAAGTGCCCGTGCCGGCCTCTTCGACGACGTCGGTCGGAAACTCCAACGGGAGACTGTGATCGTTCGCTGCTGCGACGATGGCCTTGGCGACCACGTGCGGCGAGAACTGGTCGGCCGAGGCCGCGAGGCGCAGAACCTCATCCGTCGACCAGCCGGGTGCCGCGACGACGTCGCTGCTTCGGGGGCGACCACTGGTGACCGTTCCGGTCTTGTCCAGGATCAAGGTGGTGGCCCGGCCGAGATCTTCCAGTGCGCCGCCGCTGCGAATGATCACGCCCATTCGCGCCAGCTGGGACAGGCCGGACACGATTGCCACGGGTGCGGCCAACAACAGTGGACACGGGGTGGCGACGACCAGCACCGCGACTGCCCGTGCGGGAGAGCCACTCCACAACCACGCCGAGCCGGCCATCGCCAAGGTGAGCGGAACGAACCACCGAGCAAGCCGGTCCGCGAGCCGCACGACGGGTGCAGTGCCGGCCGACGCCTCCTTGGCCAGGCGGACTATGCCGGCGTAGGTGCTGTCGTCGGCAGTGGCGGTGGCCTTAATCTCGATCGCGCCACCGGCGTTGATCGTGCCGCTGCGAACCGGCTGGCCGGTCTGCAATTCGACGTGCATCGATTCGCCGGTCACCGCGGATTCGTCGAGGACCGCCCAGGTGGACGCGATCACCGCGTCGACCGGCAACACTTCGCCGGGGCCCACGACGAGGACGTCGCCGACGGCGACGTCCTCGACTGCAACGGTTTGCACTCCGTCAGCCGTTCGGCGGCGAGCGACTTTCGGAACCCGCTGGAGCAGCGAACGGAGATCCTTCGTCGCTCGACGCTCCGCGGCCTCCTCGAGCGTCCGGCCGGTGGTGAGCATCACCGCGATCAATGCGCCGGCTAGATGTTCACCCACGAGAAGCGTCCCGAGCAGTGACAGGACGGCGATGACGTCAACGCCGAAACGACGCTGGCGAAGCGCCGCGATCAGCCACCAGATCGCGGGCAGTGTGGCCGACACGGTGCCCACCGCCCACGCTGCGTCGGCTACGTCACGGGCATCGAGGAGCCATGCCACCGCCCCGACGGTAAGGGCGCCCACGGTGACGCCCGTCAACGCCCGTAGCAGGAGGGGATACCGAGTTATCTTGCCGCTCGGGCTGTCTGGCATCGGACCTCCCTTCGTCGACCGCAACAATGGCACCCGCCGGCCTCGACGCGCCAGGGTCGTTGGACCCCAGACACATGGGACCCGTGGCGCCGAAGAGGGGTCTCCTGGCAGCTGTCCGCGCGCCGGTGTCCGCGGCACGATTACCAACGTCACATGTCACGGATGAGGTCCTCTGCAGCCGATCGTGGTCGTCGTCGGGTGAACGCACAACCAAGAATGAGGAGAAGTGAAATGCCCAGCAGTGCAGCACATCATGGAATCATTGTGGCCGTCGACGGCTCTCCGTCGAGCTTGGCCGCCACCGACTGGGCTGCGCGAGACGCCGCCTTACGGCACATCCCACTGACTTTGGTTCACGTGCTGGCCGAACCACCGGTCGGCATGTGGCCAGAACCGGCGCTACTCAACGGCTTTTCGGAGTGGCGCGTCAAGAATGGCCACGAGGTACTCGCCAAGGCCCGCCGTGTCGCCGATCGGGCCGTCGAGCAGTCCAACCCGGTCGCCGTCACCGAGCTGTCGTGTGCTGGCACGCCGGTGCCGACCCTGGTGGATCTCTCCAAGGACGCGGACATGGTGGTGGTCGGTTGCCGAGGTCAGGGCGCTCTGCAGCGCATGTTGCTCGGGTCGGTGAGTACCGGATTGGTTCACCACTCGCACTGCCCGGTTGCGGTCATCCACGACCAGGATCCGCTGATGGACCATCCGTTCGACGCGCCCGTCCTGGTCGGCATCGACGGCTCGCCCGCCTCCGAGCTCGCCACGGCCATTGCCTTCGACGAAGCATCCCGGCGCGCAGTCGACTTGATCGCGATGCATGGCTGGTTCGACGACGACCTGCGGGACTGGATTGGCGTCGACTGGGACCGGCAGTTGGAGATCGGCAAGGAAGTGCTCGGTGAGAGATTGGCCGGATGGGCGGAGCGTTATCCCGACGTCACCGTCGAACACCGCCTGGTCGACGGCGACCCCGCCGAGAGACTCGTCGCCGCGTCGGAGAACGCGCAACTGACCGTGGTGGGCAGCCACGGTCGCGGGGGCTTCGCCGGGATGCTCCTGGGGTCGGTCAGCTCGAAAGTGGTTCATGCCGCGCGGATGCCGGTCATCGTCGCTCGACAGGGATGAGCGACGCCTTACGGATCGGGTACGTGACGCGGGCACGCCGATACCGCCATCGATGACGACGAGTGGTCACGACCGCTATCTCGGCATCAGTCCAGGTCGTCGAGATTCACGTCATAGGTTAGGGCGGCCCCGTGGCGGTCCCGCCGTGCCGGCCAGCCAGCGTCGGCCACAAGCCGGCTCATCGTCCGATTCTCGGCGAGAACCTCGCCGACGAGGTGGTGAAATCCGTTGCGCCGCGCCCGTTCTGACAAATCGTTCAGGAGAATGGTGCCGACGCCCCGGTCGTGCTGGTCGTGCGCGACGACGACCGCGGCCTCGGCACAGGTGACGCGATCGGTGCCGACGTATGTTGCGAGCCCCAACAGGCTGTCGTCCTCGAACGCGCCCACGGTGCACCGGTCCGGTTCGGACATCTCGGTCACCGAGTGCGCCCACTCATCGAGAAACCTCGGGTGGGCGGTGAAGAAGCGCAGGTAGCGCTCACGATCTGTCAACGACAGGGTCAACAGGACGACGGCGTCGTAAGTCGTCGGCACCCAACTGGCGGACGCGGATGGTCGCGCCGTCCCGAAGTGTCGCTTGCCGCTCGTCGCTCGAGGTGGTGTCATCCATCGTCTGAGGAACTCTCGTCGCACGACGAGGACGTGCACTGCCAGAGGGTTCTCTCTAGTGTCACGGACCAACTATGGGATGCGGAGGAATGCCCGGGCAGGGCCGAAAGGCACTACAAACCGATGGTTTTGGCCTCTACGAAGGCCGAGGGAGTGGCGACGACGATCGTCTCGACAGACCGAGGAGGCGATCGCGATGTATTGGTACGGCCACGACATGGGTTGGTGGGGGTACGTCGACGTAGCGTTGCTGATGGCCGTGTTCTGGATTCTGGTCATCGGCAGCCTTGCCGCCCTCGTCAAGTACCTCTTCGCCTCCGGGTCTGCCAAGGGCAGGACCACGAGGGAACCAGGTTCCCCCGCAGAAGTGCTTGCGGTGCGGTTCGCCCGCGGTGAGATCGACGAGTCCGAGTATCGGGAACGCGTCGCCGTCCTCGGTGAATGCGGACGCCATCCCGAAGGGTCCACAGACCGACTGTCAGCGAAGTAGCGGTCGGCCAACCTTCGTCGGCATGTCGACGAAGGTGTCGGTTGGCACTGCGCCACGGATTCAGGGACTTTCGGCCCGTTCGCCGACGATCCCTGCGGAGGTATGTTCGCCGCTATGTCCACGACGACCAACCCCGTTTCCATCCTGTCGGAGCCCGAATGCTGGGACCTCATGGCCAGCCGCGCCTTGGGCCGGCTGGTCACTAGCGTCGACGGCCTGCCTGAGATCTTTCCAATCAACTACGTAGTCCAGCGACGCACCATTCTGTTTCGCACGGCCGAGGGCACCAAGATGGTGAGCGCGGTGATCAACGACCGAGTTCTGTTCGAGGTCGACGACCACAACGTCGCCGAGGGCTGGAGCGTCATCGTGAAGGGCGTGGCGCGCGTGGTGCGATCCGACGAGGATCTCGCTGAAGCTCATCGGGCGCAGCTACTTCCATGGACCGCCACGTCCAAACAGCACTACGTTCGCATAAAGCCGGTTGGCGTAACCGGCAGGCGATTCGTATTCGGCTAGGAACACGACCCCATCATCTGATGACGGCTAGACCGGGTTCGACGACTCGAACACGCGACGTCGACGGCGCGTCTAGCGAGGGCGCGGCGATCAGCGAAGTCAAGAGCAAGGTGTATGGGCGGCCATGATCGGCGTGTGCGCCGTTGTGCTGCAACTGATCCGCTGGCGACTCGACGCCAGCCGATTCGACCAGTGGGGAGCGTGAGTTCAGGTTCCTGGCCGACGACGGCGGTGTTCAGCCCGGGCATGGGGCTCACCCGGAGGGCGTCGACTGCTGGGGAATTCGACTTGGAACGCCTTCGGCACGGCGGCGGATGCCTCTGAGCATTCCGCGGGTCATCAACGCGGTAATCGGTCCTGCCGCTTCGGTCAGCAGCACTTCGCCGGGATGACGCAATCCGACGTGGGTTCGTACCAGGAGGCGGCATCGATCGTCCCAGTGGGGAATCAGTTGAATCGACCACACCGTCTCCCACGGTAGGTTCGGCGGCGCACCGCGAAGCACGATGGATTCGTCCTCGACGACCTCGACGACCGTCAGCGCCACGCCGTCGCTCAGCCCGAGCCAGCTCCGCGGGGCCACCCGGACGACGTCGCCCGCAGACAACTTCTGCCACTCGGGATGAATTCGGTTGGCGTTTCGGTGACGCAGCGCGACCGAATTCTCCAGTGCCTGATACCCGTACAGTCCGCCGCGGTCCTGGCCCATCTGCACCAGCCATGGCCACACCTCTGCAGCCGACCGGTCGATCCAGACGGCCTCGGTCGTCGTGAGAGTCGGTTCGTGGATCAATTCGTCGCCTGGCAGGCGCATGCGGCACTCCAGCTTGGTCGTGCCCCAGTTGCGGAAGTAACGCCGCGCCAGGTACATCAGTGCAACGGAACCCGCGGCCAGCGTTAGCGACCGTCCAATCATGGTCATGCGCCTTACATTCGGCGGTTCGGCCCGCGGTCACTAGGGCCGGTCGTCCCTTCTTGCCGCGACTTTGGGTGCGGCCATGAAGACGACGAGCCGGAATGCGGGATCGCGACGAACGACCCGTTCGGTAGGGGACTTCGGTCTCTACGGAGGTACCTGGCGCGGTGGTCGGATTAGGAGGCGGGTCCAAACAGACACCGCGTTGACGACCATGAAGGAGGAGACGTGCGCCCCTCCGACCAGTTCGACGCGAACATCCACGTCGACCAGACCCACGCGCTCGAGCCTCTCGAGTCGACCAGCACGTGGGTCGCGGGGGAAACCGTGGAGACCTACCCAACGGGTCTCTGAACACTGCCGTCGAAGGGAAGTCTCAACCGATGAACTCATCCCGAGGTGTCGACCGCGCGACGATCGTCACGCTCACCATGAACCCCGCGCTGGACGTCACCACCGGGGCCGACGTCGTACGGCCTACTGACAAGATCCGTTGCGCTGAAACACGTTACGATCCAGGAGGGGGTGGCATCAATGTCGCGCGGGTGGCACGCGTCCTGGGTGCCTCGGTGGCGGCCGTGAGCCCGTTGGGAGGCCCGGCGGGCGAACGCGTAGCCGAGCTCGTCCGTCGCGCCGGAGTGCCTCTCCGTCAGGTGGACATCGCCGAGCCGACCCGCGAGAGCTTCACGGTCGACGAGTTCAGCACCGGACGCCAGTACCGTTTCGTCCTGCGTGGGCCGCACCTCTGCTCCAGCGAACGCGCACAGTGCCTCCAGGAATTGCGCGATGCGGCGGGCTCGGCCGAATTCGTCGTCGCCAGCGGCAGTTTGCCTCCCGGTGTGCCGTCGGACTTCTATCAGCTGGTCGCCGACGTCTGCTGGGAATTGGGTGCCCTGCTGATCCTGGACACCTCGGGTAATGGACTCGCAGGTGTGGCCCGGGGCGTCTTCCTGCTCAAGCCCAGTCTGCGTGAGCTACGAGACTACGTCGGTCGTCCCCTCCAGACCGAGATCGAGCAGGTGGCGGCGGCCCGCGAACTCGTCGAGCGGGGCGTGACCCAGGCCGTCGTCGTGTCGCTGGGCGCCGATGGCGCACTACTCGTCACCCCGACGGTCAGCCAACGGTTTGCGGCGGTTCCGGCGCGTGGTGTCAGCGGCGTTGGAGCAGGCGACGCGATGGTCGCGGGGATCACCGTCGGGCTGAGCCGGGCGTGGTCGTTGAGCGAGTCGACACGGCTTGGGATCGCTGCGGGCACGGCCATGTTGGCGACGCCGGGGACTGCCACCCCGACGCGTGCCGAGATTGAGCGAATCTTCGACCTGGTCGGTGCGCCAGCCGACGTAGCGGTCCCCGTAACGAGCGGGAGCGTGGACCGATGACCGCTGCGGTTGGACGGGTGCGTCACGTTCATCGACTACTCGACGCGAACGGGCCATTCGCCTCGCTCTACTTCGACGACTCGCATGACGCACCCGACGCCACCAGCAGGTTGGAGGTGACGTGTGCCGACATCGTCCGAGACCTGGAAAGCCTTGGTGCAGAGGCCATGCTGACGTCGGTCGTGTCGGCGGCGATCTTGAGCGCGCGGCCTCGCGTCCGGCACGGCGGCCGTGGACTGATCGCCACCGTCGACGGGGTGCTGGTCGACGAGGATCTCGTCGTCCCGCCGCCGCGACGGCAGGTCCGCGTGTCGGAGCTTCCGTACGTCGTACCGTTGGTCGAACACGCGTCGGCAGTGCGGACGTACGTCGTCGCCGCGATCGATCACGTGGGTGCCGACATCGGCGTACATCGTGGTGATTCGGTCCACTGCGAGACCGTCGAGGGGCCTGGTTTCCCGGTTCACGAAAACAACGCAGGCATTCACGGCTGGGGTGACAACGGCCACCGCGTGCAGGAGGCGATCCGCAAGAACGTCCGCGCCGTTGCCGATGCGCTCACGGAGATCGTCGACCGTCACGATCCCGAGGTCGTGTTTCTCATTGGCCAGGACCGTGTCAGGGCGCAGCTGGCGTCGATGCTGCCCGAACGGGTGCGCGCGAGAGTGGTCCGGCCGCGTGTCGGAGCGCGTCATACCGGGGTGGACCAAGTGGTGCGGCAGGCGATCGACCTCGAGTTGGGGCGTCGACTGGTGGCGGCCACCGACGAGGTCGCCGAACGCTTCCTCCGGGACGCGCGGCGCGGCTCCGGCGGTGCCGTCGAAGGCCTTGCCGCCGTGTGTAAGGCACTGCGCGAGAACGCCGTCTCAGCGTTGCTGCTCGGCGACCTCGCCGACGCCACCGTCCACGGCGCGGATGCTGCCACCCTTCTCGCGACTGACGTCGACGAGTTGGCGGCTTTTGGCGAACCCGTCACCCGCACCCTGCGTGCCGACGAGGCGCTTCCGTTTGCCGCTCTGGCCGGTGGAGCGGACCTCGTACCGGTCGGCCCGGACCTCCTAATGCTCGACGGCGTGGCGGCATTGCTCCGGTACGAACCCCTGGCCGGGTGACCGCAGTGCCGGACTACGCAGTGCCGGACTACGAGCGCACGACGAGGACCGAGCATTGGGGATGGCCCAGGATCGGGTGACTGTGCGGTCCGACGAGCTGGGCGACCCTGGCGGCCTCGTCGGTACCGACGACCACCATCGCCACGGGCTCGTCCTCCTCGACCAGAAACTTGACCAGATCCGACCGGGTGGTGACCGGGTGGACGTGAACATCGGGAAACCGCTGCCGCCATGACTGCATCAGTCGGTCGAGTTCGTCGTAGGGGGTGAAGCCGAAGTCGTTCTGCCAGAGACCAATCGCCAATATCGGTAGGTGACGAAGCCGCGCCTCCCGCATCGCGGCCAGGACGACCTGCTCGTCGTCCGTGGATGCCTTGACGGCCACCGCAATCCAGCGGTTGGCCCGCGTCGAGGTCGGCTCGCAATGCCGGATGATCGCCACCGGGCAGGCCGCCTCCTCGGCCACGGTGGTCGCCGTGCTCCCCACCAACCGGCGAGCCACGGCACCGATGCCCGACGACCCGACGCAGAGCAGCTCGGCGCCCCGGGACTCGGTCAACAGGACGTCGGCCGGGGCTCCTCGCAGGATTGCGGTGTCGACCTTCACGTCCTTGCCGGTCTCTTCGATGATGGCGCCGGCCTGTCGGAGGACGGATTCGGCGTACTGGACGTCCAGCTCGATTTCGTTGGGAGACAGGCCCGCTTCAGGCCCGAGGCCCACTACGCAGACCAACCGCAAGGGAAGGTCGCGCGCGATGGCTTCGTCTACGGCCCACGCGGTCGCATCGAGTGCAGCCTTCGATCCGTCGATGCCGACGACGACATTGGACCCTGGCGCATTGTCGCTCATGCGGGGCTCACTCAGCCCTGGCGGGCGACGATGACGGGCGTGTGGGTCGCGTGCACCACGGTGCTGCTGACCGAGCCGAGCAGCATCCCGGCGAACCCGCCGCGACCGTGGCTGCCGACGACGACGAGCTGAGCGGACCGGGCCAAGTCGAGCAGGTGCCGGGCAGGCTGATCGGACACCACTTCGCGCTGAACCACCACGTCGGGGTAGCGCTCACCCCAACCGGCGAGGCGCTCGGCCAAGGTCTCCTCGGCTTCGGGCCGAAAGTCCGGCCACGCGATCTGAGCTATGGCAGCCGTCTCGGCGTCGGTCCACGCGTGTAGGGCCACCAGCCGGACGCCGCGCCGACTGGCTTCTTCAAAAGCCATCGCAGTGGCCAGTTCCGAGGCCGCCGACCCGTCGACGCCGACCACCACCGGGCCGCCGGCATCGGCGGTACCGTCGACGTCGTCGTGGATGACGGCCACCGGGCAGTGCGCGTGATGGATCAGGGCGGTGCTCACCGAGCCGAGCAGAGCGCGGCTGAACGCTCCACGACCCCGGCTGCCGACGACGACCATCTGGGCATCCTTGGTCACGTCGATCAGCGCTGGGATGGGCGGTGCCTCAGCAAGTTCCAGGTCGCTGGTCAACTGTTCGCCAGGACCGGCGGCTTCGTCGAGTACGCGGCGGGCGGAGGCGAGCACGCGCTGACCGTCTTCCTTGGCGAGGTCGTTGTAGTTCCTCGGCAACGGTGCCAACGTGTAGCCCAGCCCGCCTGGCGGAACGGCCGGAGGGACGACGTGCAACACGGTCAGCGGGACGTTGCGCATCAGCGCCTCGTGCGCCGCCCAACGAAGCGCGGAATCGGAGGCAGTGGATCCGTCAACCCCGACGACGATGCGGCCGGTGACGTTCTCGGACATGGTGTTTGCTCCGTTCATCGGTGCTCTTGGGTCGCGCGTTCGTCCCGATGGAGACCGTGGCGCGGCTGCGACGAGATCGACGATAGATAGCCATCTCGAAGGCGGTGAGAGGCATTGGGCCCGGATGGAGGGCCAAAGGTCATCGAATCGCCGAGCCAAGCCCGCCATCGGCCGAACGTGTTCGGCTACACCGCAACCAATTC
This sequence comes from Mycolicibacterium hodleri, assembly GCA_006864685.1. GTDB lineage: Bacteria > Actinomycetota > Actinomycetes > Mycobacteriales > Mycobacteriaceae > Mycobacterium > Mycobacterium hodleri_B. Next base: position 58,119 of record VIFX01000018.1, read on the forward strand.
GCCAACGACGAAGTATGCGTCACCGACCAGGTGGTCGCCCTTTTGCCGTTCGACAAGGGACTATTGGCTCTCGCTTGGCAACCCCGGACGGTGCATCGTCTAAGGAATGCGAGCACGACTACCTAGGTGGGCATGACATGAGCACGCGTTTTCCCGACGTCGAAACGGTAGCAAGCGCGCTCGCGCTGGCTAACCGGGCGCCATCGGTGCACAACGTCCAGCCGTGGCAGTGGCGGGTCGGGGACGAAAGCCTGCACCTGTATGCCGACCCGACGCGCCGCCTGGTCCACACCGACCCGGACGGTCGCGACATGACCGTCAGTTGCGGTGTTGCGCTCAATCATTGCGTCATCGCCCTGGCCGCGCTGGGTTGGCAGAGCAAGGTACATCGACTGCCCAACCCCGCCGACCCCTCCCACCTTGCGGCCGTCGAACTGCAGCCGTACGCCGCCGACGAGGTCGACGTCACGCTGGCGGCGGCAATTCCGAGGCGACGCACGGACCGGCGCTACTTCAGCGGGTGGCCCGTGCCGCACGGCGACATTTCCTTGATGGGCGCCCGCGCAGCGCGAACCGGTGTCACGATGCGCCGCGTCGAGCCGTCGACGGCCCTGCGCGCCGCTCTGGCGCAAGCGGTTTGGCAACACGCCACCGACCGGCAGTATCTCGACGAATTGACCACGTGGAGTGGCCGATACGCGTCGACCGCGGGAGTGCCGGCGCGCAACATCCCCGATTCCAACCCCTATTCACCCCTGCCGAGCCGTCTGTTCGCCGGTGCGGCCTTGGCCCAACCCTTCGAGGCGTCCGCCACCGATGACCACGGCGTCCTGTTGGCGCTCGGCACTGCCGCCGATGACGACCTGGCTCGCCTGCGGGCCGGCGAGGCCACCAGCCTGGTGTTGTTGACGGCGACGGCGCTGGGATTGGCGAGCTGCCCGATCACTGAGCCGCTCGAGGTCGCCGCGACCCGCGACGCAATTCGCATGGACGCCTTCGGAGATGAGCAGTTCCCCCAGATGCTTTTGAAGGTTGGTTGGGCTCCCGTCAACGCGGACCCCTTGCCGTCGACCCCCCGGCGCTCCCTGGACGAGGTCGTCACGCGCCTGGACGGTTCACGCTTCGTGTACTAGACAGCGCGGCCGTTGGCGACGGGTTTGCCTCGAGAGGAGTCTCGAGAGGAGTGAGGATGGCGGGGTCCACGCGCCACGGGATCGTCGTCGGCGTCGACGGTTCCGAGACCGGCGCCGCAGCCGTCGCCTGGGCCGCGCGCGAGGCCGTTCGTCGAGACGTGCCACTCTCGATCGTTCACGTGTTGCCGTCGAGGGCCACACCGGCCTGGCCTGAGTTCCCCTTCAGCAACGTGTTCGCGGCCAGGGACGAGGACCGCGCACGCATGATTCTGCAGGCCGCCGAACGCGTCGCGGAGCTATCCGTCGAGAACCTGGGTCCGATCACACTGTCGTGCACCACGTTGACCGGACATGCGACGGCAACCCTGGTCGGTCTGTCCGAGGATGCCACGATGGTCGTGGTCGGTCGCAGCGGCGACAGCGCGCTGCACCGGCGTTTCCTCGGGTCGGTCGCCTCGGGACTCGTGCACCGCGCCCGCTGTGCGGTCGCCGTCGTCCCCGGCGACGACCTCGGAGCCCGCGCGCACGAGTTCCCGATACTCCTGGGGGTGGACGGACCCCCGGCCGGCGAGTTTCCGATCGCGATCGCGTTCGACGAGGCATCGCTGCGGGGAGTCGATCTGGTCGCGCTGCACGTGTGGGCGCTCACGGAAGTCCATCGATTCGATGCCGCCGAACGGCAGCGTCTGATCGGGGTCGGTGAGGCGGCGTTGGCCGCCAGGCTGGCGCACTGGCAGTCGTGCTACCCCGACGTGCGAGTGGACCGCCGCCTGCTGTTCGGCGAGCCGGCTCACCTACTAGTGGAGGCCTCCGGATCGGCCCAGCTGACCGTGATGGGCAGTCACGGGAGCGGCGGCTTCGCGGAAAAGCTCCTCGGCTCAGTCAGTTCCGAGGTGGTGCGAGCCGCCCGAACTCCCGTCATCGTCATGCGCGCCAAGTGACGGGTCTCAGTCTTGCGTCTCATTGCACTTCCTTCGCGTGGCATACCAGCACCGGAATTTCGCTGGAATGCAAAAACTTCAGGCTCGAGGAGTCCGTGGCAACCGACGCAACGGTGCTGTGCCGGTGACTGCCGACGACGACAATCTGCCAACCCTCACTGTGACGCAGCAGTGCGGCTGCGGGCTTCTCCCTCGTCACGAACGGCAACACCTCGACCTCCGGATGACGGCCCCGCCACGGCGCCACCGCGGTGGTGTCTACACCCACCACGATGGGCCCGGCGCCGGGTTCGGCGACGCGACGCCACACCACGACCGGCGCGGCAGCATGCGTTGCGACCGTCAGAGACGTCGCACCCGTCAACGGCGCGGCAGCAGGACTCACCTTCCATGCCCTGGGCTTCTATCCGAACTGAAGCTTCGATCATCGCCGTCGACGACTGCGGGAACTCCCGAAACCGACCGTGGCTGCTGGCCCACGTTGATGGCCACGATGGCTGCGTCAAGGAGCGGGGTAGTGATGAGGTGCCGCCTGGCTCGGGCGGCCATGTCGCCAAACACCGCCGTCTCCACGGGCCGTCCGGCCTGGAAGTCGCGGAACATCGACGGCGCGAACCGAGACGAGGGGTTGGTCAGGAGAGCCGTGAGCGTCGTCGCGGTGGAGTCGCTGAGTGGATATCCCTCCGCAGCAGCCACCGTGGCGACCTCGTCGAGAACCTGGCCTGCCAGGCTTGGGCCTCCGTCGGCCGTGGCTACGGATCCGATGACGGCGCCGGTGAGGCACGTCAGCACGGCTGTGGAGATGATGAATGCGAACTTTTCCCACATCACCAATCGAATGTCGTTCGATACCGTCACGGCGATCCCGGTCACGGCGAATTCTGTAGCGATTCGCTTGGTTTCGACGGAGTCGAGTCCGTGAAGCGTTCCGATGTCGAATTGCACACCGGGTACGACTTCGTCGATGGTGCCGTCGGGAAGCAGGGAGGTGGCCAGTTTCGCCGCTGCGCCCAGGACGACGTCCTCGCCGAATGCGTCGAGGAGTAACGGCAGGTGCGCCATGCCGTTGACCACCGGGACGATCCTGGTGTCGGATCCCGCGGCGGCGACATAGGTCCTCGATGGCGGATGCCACCGCGTCGCTGCGTACGGCGAGAAGCACCGCGTCGTAGCTGCTGTCGAGGTCGTCGGTGGTGATGGCCTTGACCTCGGTACGTGATACGCCCTCGCCGTCGCGAATGCGGATTCCGTCGTAGGTCAAGCGCGACAACGCCTTTGGTCGCACCAAGAAGGTGATATCCCGGCCAGCTTTGAGGAGTTGAACGCCGATGTAGCCGCCGGTGGCTCCGGCGCCGACGATGAGTGTCTTCATGCGGGTCCTTCGGTGGGGGTGATGGCGATCTTGCCCCTGTTGCGTCCGGTTTCGACGATGTCGTAGGCCTCGGCGATCGTCTCGAGGTCGAAGGTGCGGGGATCCAGACGCGGGGTGAGCGCTCCAGCGTCGGCGAGTTCGGTGGCGTGCCGCAGAATCGACCCGTGGTGTTCGCGGGCTCGTCCGGTCAGTAGGGGCATCAGCGCGAACACGCCTGAATAGCTGGCGCCCCGGAAGGAGAGCGGCGCCAGGCTGTGCGTACCCCAGCCCAAGGCGCTGACCACGTGACCGGTGTAGTGCTTGACCGCGGTGAACGAGTCGTCGAGCGTGGTGCCGCCGACGGTGTCGAACACGACGTCGAAACCTTCACCGCCGGTGCGCGTTTCGAGGTATTCGGCCACGCTCTCAGCGGAGTAGTCGATGGGGGTGGCGCCGAGGTTGCGGATCGTGTCTTGGCTGGCTGGTGACCCGGTGGCGTAGACCTCGGCACCGCGCGCCAAGGCCAACTGGATGGCGACGTGGCCGATTCCGCCGGCGCCGCCGTGGATGAGGACGCTCTGGCCGGGGTGTACCCGAGCCCGGTCGACGAGGGCTTCCCATGCCGTGATGACCACCAGGGGCAGGGCCGCGGATTGGTGTGTCGACAGCGTGTGAGGTCGCGGCGCGAGCAAGCGATGGTCGACGCTGGCGAACTCTGCCAGGGACCCCTGATGGCCCCCGACCCCACCGGTCATGCCGTACACCTCGTCACCGACGCTGAATCCGGTGACGTCGGAGGCGACGGCGGTCACGGTGCCGGCGAGATCGAGCCCCAGGACGGCGGGCAGCACGGTGCCGGCGTGGGCGGCGTGTCCTTGCCGGATCTTGGTGTCGAGTGGGTTGACGCCGCTGGCGGCGATTCGGACCAGCACCTCCCCGCTCGTCGGTGACGGGTCGGGGAGGTCCCTGATCTGCAGGGCGGTGCCAAAGGACTCCAGGACTGCTGCGCGCATGATTCGTGTCCTTCCCTAGACGAAGTAGGTGTCCATCATGTCCAGGTCGGAGAGATAGGTGTCGATCCTGGTGATCTGACGATCCGCGATGGCCAAGGTGGAGACGAGGTGTTCGTCGAGCAGGCGCCCGTCGTGCTCGCCGGTGTTGTGCATGATCAGGGCTGCGCCGTTGCGGCCGATTGTGATCTGCTCGATCCCGATGCGCACCCCGAACCCCGCGAGTTGGTCGAACCGAGCGAATACTGCGGCGAGGCCGTGCGCTTCGCCGGAGACGAGGTTGTCACCGGCCAATGCCCAGACGACGTCGCGGTGGAGGACCGCGCTCAACCGTTCACGGTCACCCGCCAGCTGAGCTGAGCGGAATTCCTCGGCGACGCAACGGAAGTCGGTCATGTGTCTGCTTTCTCGCTTGATCGCCGGCGTTGGGTCGCCAACGGTTGATCAGGATGACGCCGGCAATGCCCATCAGACCGCCGACCAGTTCAAGGGGACGGGGTCGCTCGCCGAGCCACACCAGCGCCACGACCAGAGCCACCGGCGGGACCAGGTACAGCGCCGCCGTCGAGCGTTCGACCGGAAGTCGGGCGACCGCGTAGCTCCACGTCACGAAACCGACTGCGGAGGGCAACAATCCGAGGTAGATCGCGGACACGATTGCCGACGAGGGGGCCTCGGCGAGGCGGTGCACGGCGGTCGGCAGCATCGGCAGAACGAACAGGGTGCCCGACCACATGGCGTAGCAGGCGACTTCGAATCCCGTGTATCGGTCGAGCAACGGCTTGATCGCGACGTGATAGGTCCCCTGTGCGAACGCCGCGACGAGGACGACGACCGCTCCCAGAGACAGGTGGACCGAATCGCCGGATAGCGAGATGACCGCAGCGCCAAGGAGGGCGACGCTGCTTCCCACGACCGTCGACGGTGTCAGGCGCGTGCGCAGGAACCCCGCCGAGAGCAGCACGCTGAACACGGGTGCGATCGCGACCAGCAGGCTGGCGGTGCCCGCCGCGACGTGTACTTCACCCCAGTTGAGTAGGACTTGGTAGGCGGCCATGCCCGCGAAGCCGGCGAGCAGGATAAGCCCCAGGTCGCGTCGGTGCGGCGGGCGCACCTTGAACAGCGGCGCCAGGCACGCCAACGCCACGGACGCGACGACCAGTCGCCACACAGACAGGCCTGCGACGCCCAAACCCGGCAGTCCGACTCGGATCGCGGGGAACGCCGACGCCCACAGCACCACCGTGGCGAGTAGCGCCACTCCGTGCAATGGCATCCGCGAAGTCTTCACAGTAGGGAGTCTCGCGCCTAATATCGTAAATGACCAGTTACCATTTGCGTCAAAAGCGAGAAGGAAATCTACTTGTTTGACATGCGACGCGTTCGGCTCTTGCGTGACCTGTCGGTTCACCGAACGGTGGCGGCTACCGCCGAGGCGGCCCACCTGACCGGCCCTGCGGTCTCCCAGCAACTGGCCGCGTTGGAGAAGGAGGTGGGCCTGCAACTTCTGGTGAAGCAGGGCAGAACCCTCCGACTCACGGCCGCGGGCAGCCTGCTCGTCGACCATGCCGAAGTCATTCTCGGCGGAATGGCCGCAGCGGAGGCCGATCTCGAGGCGCTGCGTGGAGGTCGCGGTGGTCTGATCCGGATCGCCATCTTCCCCTCGGCGGCGCGTACGTTGATGCCCGCGGTCTGGCGGCGTCTCGCCGACGACGACTCGCGAGGCGTCGATCTGCGACTCCTGGAGAGTGAGCCGGACGACGCCACGAAGGCGCTACGCCAACACCACGTCGACGTCGCCGTCGTACACGCCTACACGCTGCTCCCTCGCGATCTGCCACCCGGTTGCGAAGCGCATCGACTCCTCGAGGAACCCGTGCACCTCGCTCTGCACCCGCGGCGAGCGTCCCGACATGGCCTCGAAGCTGGTCAGGTCACCGACCTGGCCCAGTTCGCCCATGACGACTGGCTAATGCCTGGGCCAGAATCCTCCTGTCACGAGATGACCCAACGCGTCTGCGGTGCAGCCGGATTCGTACCGCGTGCCGTTGCGTTGGCCACCGACTTCTCAGTCCTGGCCGCACTGGCGGCGGTCGACGCGGGAGTGGCGCTGATTCCCAACATGGCCTTGCCCGCCGACACCAGCGAACTGAGCCTGCACTCCCTCAGGGAACCAATTACGCGAACTATTTACGCTCTAACCCCTACGGGTGCCGCTGGACAACCCCACGTGCAATGCATCCTCGAACACCTCACACAGGCGGCAACTGACGCCTAACGCAGCGGCATCCCGGTTAGTGGGCTGACTGCAACCGGACAATGAGCCGCTCACAGATGGGGACCACAACGGAATTCATAGCTCGCGGAAGCTCACCAAGCCGACGATCGCCTCAGCTGGCGACCACGTAGACCACCGAGGCCAGGGCGAAGCTCATGAACCCGATCGCCGTGGCGATGACCGTCCACGTCTTCAACGTGGTCACCGTGTCGAAACCGCAGAAGCGCCCGATCAGCCAGAAGCCGGAGTCGTTCACGTGCGAGAACGTGATCGAGCCTGCGCAGATACCGACGACGACGGCGGCCAGTGGGATCGCCCCGAGGTTCATCGAGACCACGGCGGGGGCCATGATCGAACCCGCGGTCGTCGCGGCGACCGTGGCCGAGCCCTGCGCGACTCGGAACACGATCGCGATCAGGAAGCCGGCGACGATGACCGGCAGGCCCAAGGCGTCCAGGCCGTCGGCCAGGGTCTGACCGATCCCGGTCTCGGTGAGAATTCTGCCGAACGCACCACCCGCACCGGTGATCAGGATGATGGAGCAGACCGGCGCCAGCGCATCGTCGACGAGGTCTTCCAGCAGTCCGCCGATCGACTCGCCGCGGCGGCGCCGGGGCAGGACATACAGCAACACCATGGCCAATAGGACCGTGATCAGCAGAGCCATCGACGTCGTCCCGATCAGGCGGGACAGCTGATAGAAAATGTTGTCGTCGGTCACGGCGCCGTCTGCCTCGAGCGTCGAGAACACCGTGTTGAAGAAGATCAACCCCAGCGGCAGCAGCAGGACCAAGATGACCGTCCAGAAGCCTGGCCGCTCGTCCTCCGCGTACTCCTTCGGGTCGCCGAGCAGGTTCGGCACCGGCATGTTCGGATAGCGCTTCGCGATGATCAGAGCGAGCCGGTAGCCGGCGAGGTACCACGTGGGCAGGCCCACGAGCAGCGAGACGATGACCACCATGCCGATGTCGGCGCCCATCACCGTCGCGGCGGCGGTGGGGCCGGGGTGCGGCGGTGTCAGCGCGTGCATCATCAGGAATGCGCCGATGGACGGCAGCACGTACAGCATGAACGACCCGCCCAGGCGGCGGGCCACGGTGTAGATGATGGGCAGCATGACGATGAAGCCCGCGTCCAGGAAGATCGGGAACGCGTAGAACAGCGAGGCCACCGCGAGCGCGAGCGGCGCGCGCTTCTCGCCGAACGTGTCCAGCATCTTGTCGGCGAGAGTCTGTGCGCCACCGGTCATTTCGACCAGCCGGCCGAGAACGGCGCCGAAGCCGACCAGCAGGGCCACAGTGCCGACGGTGGTGCTGAAGCCGTCAATGACCACACTGACGACGTCGCCCATGCTGATGCCGGCTGCCAGGCCGGTCAGCACGCTGACCACGATCAGTGAGAAGAACGCGTGCAGCCGGACCTTGACGATCAGCACGAGCAGCACCGCGATCGCCACGAGGGCGATGATGAGGAGCAGGGCGGTGGGCCGCTCCGCGAGGACTACTTCGTCCATGGTTTTACCTTCCGGGTTGGCAAACGCGGGAGGCGGTCGTCAACGGAGCCGCCCCAGGTGGGGCGGTCAGGATCCCTTCGGAGCCGGGCCGAGTTCGCGTAACAGATCACCCATGCGGGAGTACGCCTTGTTCCGGTAGGCGATGACCGCGGCCTTCGTCTCGTCGTCGAAGTCGCCCGTCCACCCCTTGCCGTTCTTGGTGCCGTGACGGCCCGCGTCGACGTTGTCCGTGAGGAGCTTGGGAGTGGCCATGCGCTCACCGAACTCGTTCTCCAGGGTGCGGAATCCCTTGACGTACACGTCGAGTCCGGCTTGATCGGCGATGGCGAACGGACCGAAGAATCCCAGTCGGAAGCCGAAGGTGGTGCGCACGATGGTGTCGACGTCCTCTTTCGTGGCCACACCCTGTTCGACGATGAGGGTGGCTTCCTTGAGCAGTGCGTACTGCAGGCGGTTCAGCGCCATGCCGGGTGTGTCGGCGACCTGCGCGCCCTCACACCCCGCCCGCACGAGGAGGTCCTTGACCGAGTCGATGACTTCCTGGGTGGTCGCTTCGCCCGCGACCAACTCGACGCCGGGTATGAAGGGCGCGGGGTTGGAGAAGTGAACGGTGAGGAACCGCTCGGGATTGGTGACCGCGTCGACCAAGACCTTGACCGGAATGGTGGAGGTGTTGGTGCCGATGATGGTGTCGGGACGCGCGCTCGCGCAGATCCGTGCCAGGACTTCCTTCTTGACGTCGGGATCCTCGAAGACGGCTTCCATGACGAAGTCGACGTCGGCGACGGCAGCGTCGAGACTCTCGCCCGCCGTGAGGTTCCCCATGATGGTCTTTGCGCTGCCCTCGTCGAACAGACCTTGTTCCTCGAACTCCTTGGCCTCACGTTCGAGCCGGGTGAGTGCCTCGCGGGTGGCCTCGACGCTGACGTCGGCGATTTTGACCTGGAAGCCGTTGAGCGCGAGGACCTGGGCGATACCGCCGCCCATGTAGCCGGCGCCGACGACCGTGACGGTGTTGATGTTGCGCATGCGAGAGCCTTTCGGGTTGGGGTCAGGCGAGAGCGGAGGTGAGCACCTGTTGGATGTACTCCCGGTTCTCGGCGCACACGCCCAAGGAGTCGGAGCCGTAGTGCTCGCAGCAGAACGGCCCGGTGTAGCCGAGTTCGAGTGCCAGACGGATCATTTGGCGGTAGTTGACGTATCCGTACTTCAACGGAAGCGGAGCTGAGCTGTACGCGCCGGTCGCCGGGTCGTAGTCGCGGGAGTAGTTCTTGATGTGCCAGAAGTTCGAGTGGGGGAGGACTTTGGCGAACATGTCGCTGAAGTGCGGTATCGGCCTGTGCAGCCGGATCAGGTTGCCCAGGTCGGGGTTGAGCCCCACCGCCTCGTGGTCGACGTCGAGGATGAACCCGACCGCCTCGTCGGGCGTGCCGACGAAGGTGTCCTCGTACATTTCGAGGCTGATCTCGATCCCGTTGGTACGGGCGTGATCACCCAACTCGCGAATGCGGTCGATTGCCAGGTCACGCAGCGACGGGTCGTCGACGTGTCCGTCGACCAGCCAGAACCAAATCTGCTCGCTCTGCGCGGGTGTGATCGCCTGCATGAAGCCGGTGTTGACGATGGTGGCGCCGAATGACGGGGCGAGGTCGACGAGACGGTGGGCGTCGGCGAGGTTCTGCGGACCGTTCTCGACGTCGACGACCGAGTTGCGGGTCATGGAGATGGAAGAGATCGCCAACCCCTCGTCGCCAAGGACGGTGCGGAACTCCTCCACCCGATCGTCTGACAAGGCGGCGAGCGGGACCCAGGCATCCGTGGGGTCGATGTAATCGAACCCCAGCTCACGCACTTGGCGCAGCTGTGCGGCCCACACGCTGGGCGGCGCGTCCTTGATGTGTCCGCCGTCGGGGGCTCTGTTGCCGAAGCTGAGCATGTTGGCCGCGATCGGCCAACTGTGAGCCGTGTGCACTTCACACCTCCGTAGTGGTTTGGATCACATCCAGATAAAATAGGATATAGGCCGACAGGTGTGCCCTGTCAATGCCGGGTACACTTTTGCCGCTAAGAAATGTGTGTGTGCAGCGACGACGTGACCGCCTGTTCGACAGGCCGTACGCCGCAGGGTTCGGGGAGGCCTGACGTGGGAGCCCGAGAAGATGCGTTGCCCATGCGCAACACGCTGGTCGACCAGGTCTACGAGCGCCTGATGGAATTGCTCCTCGACGGCACCCTCCGCTCCGGAGACCCGATCAGCATCGACGGGACGGCGCGGCATCTGGGCGTGTCGCCAACGCCGGTCCGCGAGGCGCTGGCTCGTCTCGAGTCGACTGGCAACGTCATCCGGGTGGCCATGCGCGGATACCGCGTGCCGGAGATGCCGAGCTCCAAGGAAATAGCCGACATCATGGACGCTCGCCTGCTCATCGAGCCCCGGCTCGCGGAATTGGCTTCTGCCAGGGTCGATGCCGAATTGCTCGATGCACTGGAGGAGGCAATCGCCGAGCAGGAGCGGGCACCGCACAGCTCTGATGCCGCGGCGATCACGAAGTACCACCGTCCGGACGAACGGTTTCACCGGCTGATAGCCGAACACGCGAACAACGGTGCGCTGCTGCGGGCCTACGACGCGCTGGGTGGACACGGGCAGCGCTTTCGGCTCTTCGTCGGAGTCGGGGTTCAGGATTCCGAAAGTGCGATTGCCGAGCATCGTGAGCTGTTGGCGGCGTTGCGGCGCGGGTACGGGCCCGAGGTGTACCGCATCATGCACGCGCACATCACGGGCGTGAAGGAGAGGGCGCTGGCCGAACGCGCTCGGGTCGACGACGCGGCGGCGGCTCCAGCCTCGGGCACCTGGCCCGAGGACGGCCAAATTGCTGGCCTCAAGGGGTGTTGATCCTATAGGATCGTCGAAACTGGTTTGCGGGACCAGCTCCCGTCGGCCGACCGGCGCACCCCATGGGACGGAACAATGACGTACCTCCTCAACTCCCCGGACGACTTCACGGACGAGGCGGTTCGCGGCCTCGTCGCCTGCCACCGAGACCTGCTCACCCAGGTTCCCGGCGGGGTGGCTCGATCAACGCAGACGCCGCAGGGTCAGCCCGCCCTCGTCATCGGTGGAGGGTCTGGGCACTACCCGGCCTTCGCCGGGTGGGTGGGACCCGGCATGGGTCATGGGGCGCCCTGCGGCAAGATCTTCTCCTCACCGTCCGCCTCCGACGTGTACTCCGTGGTCCGCAACGCCGAGAACGGCGGCGGCGTCATCCTGGGATTCGGCAACTACGCCGGGGACGTTCTGCACTTTGGGCTGGCTGCCGAAAAGCTGCGTCACGAAGGCGTCGACGTCCGCATCGTCACGGTCAGCGACGACGTCGCCTCCAACAGCCGGGACAACCACCGAGACCGCCGAGGCGTCGCCGGCGACCTTCCCGTCTTCAAGATCGCCGGAGCGGCGATCGAAGCGGGCGCCGACCTCGACGAGGCGGAGCGTGTGGCCTGGAAGGCGAACGACGCCACCCGATCGTTCGGCGTGGCCTTCGACGGGTGCACCCTGCCCGGGGCCGACGAGCCACTGTTCCACGTCGAAAAGGGCCAAATGGGAGTGGGACTCGGCATCCACGGCGAGCCGGGCGTGCGAGACAGCCGTATCGGCAGCGCCGCCGAAGTGGCCGACCTGCTCCTCGACGAACTCCTTGCCGAGGAGCCGGCTCGGGGCGAGAACGGGTACGACGGCCGAGTGGCCGTGATTCTGAACGGGCTCGGCACCGTGAAGTACGACGAACTCTTCGTCGTCTACGGCCGCGTCGCGGAACGCCTCGACGAGTTGGGGCTCACCGCCGTGCGTCCGGAGGTGGGTGAGTTCGTCACCAGCCTCGACATGGCCGGCCTGTCGCTGACCGTGGTGTTCCTCGACGAGGAACTCGAAAGGCTTTGGCTGGCACCGGTGGAGACGCCCGCCTACCGTCGCGGAACGATGCCGAAGGTGGAACGCGCTGCGCGAACCGGCATTTGGGACGCCGCAGAGGTGGAGATCCCGGAATCCACGGAGGATTCGCGAGCCTGTGCCGGCACCATCGTCGCGGTGCTGGAGACCTTCCAGCGGGTGTGCGCCGAGAACGAGGCCGAACTCGGCCGCCTCGACGCGGTTGCCGGCGACGGCGACCACGGCCAGGGGATGACGTTCGGCTCCCGCGGCGCGGCGCGGGCGGCCCGCGCCGCGGTGGAACACGATGCCGGCGCCAGGACCGCACTGTTGTTGGCCGGCCAGGGGTGGGCCGACTCGGCAGGGGGCACCTCGGGTGCCCTATGGGGCGCGGCGCTGACCAGCGCCGGTGGTGTCTTCTCCGACACCGAGGGCGCCAGTGCCCAGAACGTCGTCGACGCGGTCAGCGCCGGGATCGACGCCGTCATCCGTCTCGGTGGCGCCAAGCCGGGTGACAAGACGATGGTCGACGCCGCGGTTCCGTTCCGTGACGCACTGGAGGAAGCCTTCGACGGGGAAGCGGGCCCCGCCGTCACCGAGGCAGCCCGGGTCGCCCGCGAGGCGGCCGACAAAACGGCGGACATCACGGCGAAGTTGGGCCGCGCGCGGGTACTCGGTGAGAAGAGCGTCGGTACCCCTGATCCTGGCGCACTGTCGTTTTCGCTGCTGATGGCCGCCCTCGGCGAGCATCTGACTCGATGACGACCCCAAGGAGGAGCGAAGCATGACATTGAGAATCGTGGTCGGCGGCGACAACGCCGGTTTCAACTACAAGGAGGCGCTGCGGAAGGACCTCGAAGCCGACGAGCGAGTGGAGGTCGTGGCTGACGTCGGTGTCAAGGATCCGCAGGACCAGACGTTCTACCCGAACGTCGCCGTCGCGGCCGCCGAGAAGGTCGCCAGAGGCGAGGCGGATCGGGCCCTGTTGATCTGCGGTACCGGACTGGGCGTTGCCATCGCCGCGAACAAGGTCAAGGGAATCCGCGCGGTCACCGCGCACGATTCGTATTCCGTGCAGCGCTCCGTGCTGTCGAACAATGCGCAGGTGCTGTGCATGGGTGAGCGGGTGGTGGGATTGGAATTGGCGCGGGTCTTGGTCAAGGAATGGCTTGCGGTGCAGTTCGATCCGCAGTCGTCTTCCGCGGCCAAGGTCGACGCCATTTGCGCGTATGAAAGTGACTGACGCCGCGGAGATCGGTGGTGGCCCATTGTGGGTCGGGACGAGCTGGAAGATGAACAAGGGTCTGGCCGAGACCCGTCAGTACGTCCGTGGTTTGTCCGAGCACGTCGCGAGGGCCGGCCTGGCGGGGGTACAGCCCTTCGTCATTCCCTCGTTCACCGCGATCGCGGCGGCCCGTGACGAGCTGGGGGCCCACTCGCCCGTGCTGCTCGGCGCGCAGAACGCGCACTGGGAGGACGGCGGAGCCTGGACCGGCGAGGTGTCGGTCGCCCAGATCAAGGACGCCGGTGCGCAGCTCGTCGAGATCGGCCACTCGGAGCGCCGCGAGCATTTCGGCGAGACCGTCGCGACGACCCGCCTCAAGGTGGCGGCCGCCCTTCGGCACGGGCTCGTTCCTCTGCTGTGCATCGGGGAGAGTGCCGAGGTAAAACGGGCCGGCGAATCCTCGCGGTTCATCCTCGAGCAGGCGGCCGGCGCCCTCGACGGACTCACGGCAGAGCAGATGGCGCGCGTCCTCGTCGCCTACGAGCCCGTCTGGGCCATCGGCGAGAGTGGTCGCCCCGCCACGGTCGAGGAACTGCAGCAGCCGTTCGCCGACCTGGGGCGCGAATATGGCGACGCGACAAGAGGATTGCTGTACGGCGGTTCGGTGAACCTCGACAACGCCGTCGACCTGCTCGGCATCGATCACGTGAGCGGTCTGTTCGTCGGCCGGGCGGCGTGGACGTTGCCCGGGTATCTGCGGCTTCTCGAACTGGCCGCCGCCCACCCCAAGGCGGTCGCCGCCGCCACGGCCTGACGCTGCCGAGCCCGACGGGTCGGAGCGAAACTCGTTGCACGTCTAGATTCCATCGCCGAGCCCGGCCTGCCGAGCACGCACAATGGCCTCGGAGCGGTCGGCGACCTGAAGTTTGGCGAAGATGTTCGACACGTGATTGGCGACCGTCTTCGGCGAGATGAACAAAGCCCTGCTGATGGCACCGTTGGGTTGGCCGGCGGCGATCAGTTCGAGGACCTCCCGCTCACGATCGGTGAGTTCGGGGAAGGCCGGCGCGGTCGACGTCTGCGGACGGGTGAAGAAGTCGATGAGGCGGTGCGCGATGGCGGGTCCGAAGATGGCCCCGCCGTGGGCGGCCGCATGAATGGCGCGCACGATCTCCTCCTGCTCGGCGCCCTTGAGTAGGTAGCCGAGCGCACCTGCCCGCATCGCCGAGAAGACCGAGGTGTCGTCTTCGAACATCGTGAGTACCAACACGGCGATGCGGGGGTTGGCGGCCACGATCTGCCGGGTCGCCTCGATGCCGTCGGTGTCGGGCATCTGCAGATCCATCACGATGACGTCCGGGGTCAGTGCACGTGCCACTGCGATGGCTTCGACTCCGGTGCTCGCTTCGCCGACAACGTCGATACCAGCCGCCGCGGCGAGGATGGTTCGCAGTCCGCTGCGTACCAGCGGATGGTCGTCGGCGATGACCACCCGCAGAGGCGTCGCTTCGGGATCGTTCATCGTTCCCTCAGTGGAAGTTTGGCGAGCACGCGAGTGCCGGCACGAGCGCTGGGCTCGACGGATAGTGTGCCACCCAGTTCGGAGGCCCGCTCCCGCATCGACGCGAGCCCCACTCCCGGTCGCCAACTGGCACCGACCCCGATGCCGTCGTCGGTCACCTGCAGCTCCAATGCGCCGTTGAGAGTGATGCGGAGTTCGCAGTGACTGGCCTTGGCGTGCCGTGCCACGTTGGTGATGGCCTCGGCGCCGATGCGGTATGCGGCGACCTCGACGGCCGCGGGCAGCGGGGGCAGGTTTGCGGGTGCCTCGACCGTGACGTGGAGCCCGTCGAGGCGGCCGTTGCCGGCCCGCACGAACCCCGCGGCTTGCTCGCGCAGCGCACGCACGAGACCGAGCTCGTCCAGGGCGGGAGGACGCAGGTCGTACACCAGGCGGCGAATCCCGTCGATGGACGACTTCACCTCTGCGCGAAGCTCTTTGAGGAGCTCGTCCGCGGCGGCGGGATCGCTCCGCAGGATGTTCCGGGTGGCGTCGATCTGGAGGGCGACGGCCGTCAACGTCGGCCCGAGACCGTCGTGCAGATCGCGGCGAAGTCGGCGCCGTTCCTCTTCGCGGGCCGCGACCAGGCGCTCGCGCGAACCCTGGAGCGCCGCAGTCAACGCGACGGCATGCGCGGCCACGCCAGCCTGGCGGGCCACGTCTTCGAGCAGCCGACGATCAGCTGGGGTGAAACCCTCGTCGCGGCTTCTGGCCGAAAGCAGCAGCGCCCCCACTGGAGAGCCTTGATATTGCAACGGAATTCGCAGTGCCACCGGCGCCGCCTGGCCGTACGCGGCGACCGTCTTCATGGCGTCGACTCCGCCCGTGCCGCGAGACCCCGGATCGGGAACGTCTACTGCGACGTAGGGAAGTTTGAATGCCTGAGCCACGGTTTCGACCAGGCCGGGCAGCACCTCGTCGACGGCGAGTGCGGATTCCAAGCGCTGACCAAGTCGGGAGAGCACTTCGTAGGGTTCGTCACGTTGACCGTAGAGCAGCCTGTTCACACCCGATTGAAGACGATCCCGCAACGGGCTGAACGCCGCTGCCACGACACCGGTTGCGATGAGCGACGGGATGAGGCCGGCACGGGCCTGCAGCACCGCGCCAGCCGCGGCCACCACCGCCACGTAGATGCCGAGGACAAGCACGGTCAGCGTCGAATACACAAGCGACCGGTTGAGGATGACGTCGATGTCGTAGAGGCGGTACTTGAGGACGGCGACGGTGATCGTGCCGATGAGTAGCGCAATGTGCAGCTTGAATGCCAAAGTGCTGTGAGTTCCCGGCGCCACGTAGGTGAGTGCGAGGGTGACGGGCAGGAACACCGCCACCGACGTGAGCCACTTGAGTTGCACTCGTTCGTCTCCGCGCGCACGGCGGAAGCGCAGCAGCAGGCTGAGGACGCCGACCGCGATCGCCAGGTCCAGGAGTGTCTTGGCGACGAAACCCAAACTGGTCAGCGCCGTATCCGAACGTTGGAGGCCGACGAGGTTGTTGGTCGTCGCAACGCTCGCCGTCTCCAGCAAGCTGCCAGGACCCAGCACCTGCGTGACCAGCAGGGCCGATGCGGCCACCAGGGCCAACGCCAGCGCCGGCGTCCATCGGCGGGAGAGCAGCCTTCCGTCCGGAAAGAGCAACAGCACCACCGGGATGACGCCGAAGTAGAGCACCCACGACCAGTTCGTCAGCCACAACACCAACTGACCCCCCGGGAGTTCGCGCCCGTTGCCCAGGAGAACGTAGACCGCGTACTCGTTGCCGAGGGTGGTGACCGCGGCCGCGAGACTCGCGCCGCAGAACAGCCAGCCGAAGGGATTGCGAGGACGCTGGGTCACGATCAACGCGCCGGCAGCGGCCCAGGTGAGCGTCTGGAGGACCGTGGCCGTCCAGAGTTCGGTGTTGAGTCCGGAGGTGTCGACGCCGCGATTCATGACGTGCAGGACGACGGCCGCGACGGCCATCAGCGCCGAGAGCGCCGCAACCCCGCACGCCGTCCTCGTGGCACCCCTACCCAGCGTCATGGCCTCAGCATGAACCCCTCGGGCTCCCAATGTCATGGGTGCACGTTCCCGAGTGCACGGGAACCTGCGGCCGTCCAGGAGTCCGCGCCCGGCTCTGGTCGGCTCATTGCCGGGCACTCACGCCGTTCTGGAAGAAGGTGGCCAGGGTGTCGACCACCAGTTGCTTCGGTTCGGCGGCGAGTTGGTAGGCCTGCTCGCTGAATTCGCGCGAGTGGGCCTGATCGCCGGTGATGACCTTGATTCGTGGGTCGATCTTCGCGGCGCTGACGACGAAACTCGCACTGCCGCAGACGCAAGCATGGACGCGTCGCATTCCCGACGTCACCAGTGCACACTCCCGAACCGTCCGGGAATCCGTCCCGCGCCACCCGTGGATCCGTCCGCCGCAAATCGGGTGTGTACACCCGTGACGACCGGATGGTCTGCGCGACATGATCTTTCAGGTCAGATCACGTGCAGTACTCAACCACACAGACAAGGCAACGACATGAGAAACCTACTGAGCACCACGATCGTCGCAGGCGCCCTCGCAATGGGTTCACTGGGAGCCGCCGGCCTCGCGACGGCCGCGGTACCCGCCGGGCCCTCCAACGTCACCACCACCATCAACGGGCTCAAGGCCGACGGCTTCGACGTCATCGTCAACCGGGTGGGAACCGCACCGCTGTCGGCATGTTCGATCGGCGCAGTGCGTCCCGGTCACCAGGTCACCCGCACCGACAGCGGCTTTCCCGGCGACAGTCTCACCACCGCAGTCATCTCCAAGACGGTGTACGTCGACCTGACCTGCTGATCTGGTGACGGCGTTCCGCGAACCGCACATCAGGTGGCGGACGTTCGTGGGTGCCTCGGTCGCGGCCGGCGGTGCCGTCGTGGCGATGGGACTGGTGGACGGCTGCACGCCTGCAGCGGGCGTTCATCAACGAGGATGCCCTGTCCGTATATCACTCGTCATGGAGGGTGCCCGCCACGGGCGGTCCGTCGAGCGCACCCAGCCTCTCGTAGTCTCGGTCATCGGCGCCCGGCACGATTCGTGCGGCACGGGCGGGAGGACTACCGGGGAGAGGACTTTCGTGCTGGCGGTACTGCAGGCGTTCGCGCTGATCGCCGTGGTGGTCGGGGTGGGCGGGATCGTCGGCCGCACCGGGGTACTGGGTGACAACGCCCGAATGGTGCTCAACCGTACGGCGTTTCACGTCGGTGTTCCGGCGTTGATGCTGATCACCCTCGCCGACACCGCCCCGGCGAAGATCTTCTCCCCGGTCCTGCTGATCTCTGCGATCACGGCGTTGACCGTCTTCGGGGCGTACCTCGCGATCGCCAGCCGGATCTTGCGTCGGCCGCGAGGGGAGTCCGCCATCGGCGCGTCGGCGGCCTCGGTGGTGAACGCCGGAAACCTCGGCCTGCCACTGAGCACGTACGTGTTCGGCAGCACCACCGAGGTGTCGTCGATCATCCTGCTTCAGTACGTCGTCCTCGTCCCGTTGATCCTGGCGATCCTCGACTCCGAGTCCACCGAGCCGCGCTCGGTCGGGCACCGGTTGAAGGCGTTGATCACCACCCCGATCATCGCCGCAAGCATGATCGGCATCGCGTTGGCCGTCACCGGGGTCGACCTGCCTCCGCTGCTGCACGATCCGTTGGAACTGATGGCGGCACTGACGATTCCGACCGTCCTGCTCGCGTTCGGGATCACGCTGGCCGCACCCGCGGATCGTCCGCCACGACCGCCGCGGGTCGACGTCGTCCTTTCCGTGCTCTGCAAGAACGTGTTGATGCCAGGGCTGGCATACGTGTTGGCCCGCTTTTGCTTTCACGTCGACGAGCATCAGGTCATGCTCGTCACCGTGCTCGCCGCCCTGCCTGCGGCACAGAACATCAACACCTATGCAGCGGTGTACCGCCGCGGCGAAGGCCTCGCGCGCGACGCCACCCTCCTGAGCACGGTGCTGTCAGTACCCGTCATCGTCGGCGTCGTCGCACTCGTCGGCTGACTCCTGACTGCCACGTCGACGAGGCGCCGCTACTTCCGGCGCAACCCCTTGAGGCGTCGGAGAATTCGGGGCGTGGCCGGGTCGCTCCCGGTATCCGGGTGAGCCGGGGGACCGACGGGCCGTCGCGCGGCGGCGATCTCCTCGGCGAACTCCGTCCCGTTCGACGGTCGTCGGCGGGGGTCCTTCTGCAAGGCCCGTGCGATGAGCGCCTTGAGGGGTTCGCCGGCGAAGTCGGGCAGCGGGGTTGGTTCGTCCTCCATGTGGCTGATGGCGACGGAGAGTGGGTCGTGTCCGGCGAACAACGCCGTCCCCGTGATCATTTCGTACCCGACGACGGCGAGAGCGTAGACGTCGCTCGCTGCGGTGGCTGCGTCGCCCCTGGCCTGTTCCGGCGACATGTACAGCGCGGTTCCCATCACGGTCCCCACGTGGGTCAGGGTCGCTTCGCCGAGGATCCGCACGATGCCGAAGTCCGTGAGCTTTGCGTAGCCGTCCCTGGTGACCAGGATGTTGCTCGGTTTTACGTCACGGTGAACCACCCCGGCGGCGTGGGCATGCCCGAGCGCACGCGCCGTGTCCTCAAGTACGTTCAGCGCCCGTCCCGGGGGCAGCCTCTCGGAGCGGTGGATCAATGCACTGAGGGATTCGCCACGGATGAACTCGGTGGCCAGGTAGGTGATCGTCCGCCCGCCCAGCAGGGCGAGGTCGGCGACGTGGCCGTAGTCGACGAACCGCGCGATGCCGGGATGGTCGAGCGAGGCTATCGTGTCGGCTTCGCGGCGGAACCGCGCCTGGGTGACAAGGTCGTCGGCGACGTCGTCCCGCAGGATCTTGAGTGCAACGGGTTTCATGGTCCGGAGGTCGGTGGACTCCCAGACCTGGCCGGTCCCGCCGAACCCGATCATTCGCTTGAGCTTGAAGCGGTCGGCGATGACGAGCCCAGCCATGCGGGTCATGGCAGTGCGTCCTTCCGGCCGGACGAATGCCGCGCTCGAACGCGCGGATCCCAGCCAAGGTAGCGCAGCCGCGCACTGCCGAGGACCCGTTGCGCTAGCGAGTCACTCCGCGGCCGTCAGGTGCGCCGGTGGTGTGGTTGGCATCGCGACCACGGCAACCGCGGTGATGGCCGCGACCACCAGAACCCCGACGAACACGGCGGCGGAGCCGGCTTGGATGGCGTCGGGCCCGATGGCGTGGATGTCGCCCGCGCCGAAGATCGAGTTGGCGATCGCGCCGAAGACGGCGACCCCGATGGCGCTGCCCAACGAGCGGGCGAACATGTTGTTTCCCGTCACGACGCCACGTTCGTCCCACTCGACGCTGGACTGGGCGGCGATCAACGTGGGCACCGCCAGCAGCCCCATGCCGCCGCCGATGACGAAGCACGCGATCGCCGTCAGGGCGACGTTCGGGGCGTGCACCGTCGCCGCCAACGCCGAGGCCCCGACGATCACCAACGCCGCACCGCCGACCGAAGTCCTCTTGAAACCCCAACGCAAGTAGAACTTTCCGGCGATGCTCGCGGTCGCCGGCCAGCCCACCGTCAACGCGGCCAGCGCGAGGCCCGCGACGATGGGTTCGACCCCAAGGGAGCCCTCCAGGAAGGTGGGCACGTAGGACGTCAAACCCATCAGGATGGCGCCGACGCCGAACGCCACGATCGTCGTCGCACACAGCAGGCGGCGGGAGAACACCCACAGCGGCAGGATCGGCTCGGGCGCCCGACGCTCCACCAACACGAACGCCACCAACAACACGACACCGGCCGTGAACGCGCCGATGCTCGGCGCCGAATTCCACGCCCAACTCTGGCCGCCGCCGAGCACGCCGAGGACCAACGCCGTCATCGCCGACGCCAGCAGCAGCGCACCCAGGGAGTCGACCGACCGGTGTCGCCGCGTGACCGTCTCGTGGAAGTGGCGGTTGAACATCCAGGCCGCCACCAGGCACAGGGGGATGTTGATCAGGAACACGCCACGCCAGATCCCCAACTGCGAGAACGCTCCGCCCAGCATGGGGCCGACGACCGAGGACACGGCCCACACGCTGGCGAGATAGCCCTGAACCCTGGCGCGCTCGGCAACGGTGTAGACGTCGCCGACGATGGTGATCGCGGTCGGCTGCACCGCACCGGCGCCAAGGCCTTGCACCGCTCGAAACGCGATGAGCGCCAGCATGTTCCAGGACACGGCGCACAGTATCGACCCGATCAGGAACAGGCCGATGCCGAACAGCATGACCGGTTTGCGGCCGAAGACGTCGGACAGCTTGGCGTAGATCGGCGTGGTGACGGCCTGGCCGAGCAGGTATGCGGAGAACAGCCAGGGAAACTGATGGAAGCCGCCCAACTCGCCGACGATGGACGGCACCGCCGTCGCCAGCACCGTCGAGTCGACGGCCACCAGGCCGGTGCTCAGCATCACCGAGATGAGAAGCGGTCCGCGTTCGGACCGGAATCCGACCGCGGTAGTCGACGTCGCGGTCACCGTCGACTGATCCGTGTACTCAACGCCTGTAGCTCCTCTGGTCCCGTGCCGGCACGACCCGCGCAACGTGATCCGGATGCCCGCCAACAGACGAACGTACGCGTCGAGCCTGGCACCAATCTGTGGGGGTGAATGCGTGCCCTGGTGGCCGCAGCCACGCGTGTTGGGCACCACGCATAAACTCGGACGAGGCGCCGGTGCCGACCGGCCACGACGAAGGGTCAGCCATGGGCAGGATCTACGAGAACGTCAGCGAGCTGGTCGGGCGCACCCCGCTCGTCCGGCTGAACCGGTTGACTGATGGGCTCGGCGCGCAGGTCGTGGCCAAACTCGAGTTCTACAACCCCGCGAACAGCGTCAAGGACCGCATCGGCGTGGCGATCATCGACGCCGCCGAGAAGTCCGGAGAGTTGAAGCCGGGCGGCACGATCGTCGAAGCCACCAGCGGCAACACCGGCATCGCGCTGGCCATGGTCGGTGCGGCGCGCGGGTACAAGGTCATCCTGACGATGCCGGAGACCATGTCCACTGAGCGCCGTGTGATGCTGCGCGCCTACGGCGCCGAGATCGTCCTCACCCCCGGGTCCGAGGGCATGGCAGGCGCGGTGGCGAGGGCCAAGCAGATCATCTCCGAGACTGAGAACGCGGTGGCGGCCAACCAATTCGCCAACCCCGCGAACCCGGAGATTCACCGGGTGACCACCGCCGAGGAGGTGTGGGACGACACCGACGGCAAGGTCGACATCTTCGTCGCCGGAATCGGCACCGGCGGCACCATCAGCGGCGTCGGACCCGTCCTCAAGGCCCGCAAGCCGGACGTGCAGATCGTCGGCGTCGAACCGATCGACTCACCGCTGCTGACCAAGGGCGAGGCAGGCCCGCACAAGATTCAGGGCATCGGCGCGAACTTCATCCCCGAGATCCTCGACCGCGAGAGCTACGACGAGATCATCGACGTCACGCTCGACGACTCCGTGCGGGTCGCGCGCGAACTCGGCTCCGAGGAGGGCATCCTCGGCGGCATCTCCTCGGGCGCCATCGTCTGGGCGGCACTGGAACTGGCGAAGCGGCCGGAGAACGCTGGCAAGCTGATCGTCGCCGTGGTCTGCGACTTCGGCGAGCGCTACATCTCCACCGTGCTGTTTGACCACATCAGGGATTGATCGTTACGTGACCTTGCTCTCGACCCTGCGTGAGGATCTGACCAACGCCCGTGCGCACGACCCTGCCTCGCGCGGCGACGTGGAGAACGCGATCGTCTACTCGGGTCTGCACGCCATCTGGTCATACCGGCTCGCCCACCGGCTGTGGGCGAAGCCGGCGCTGCGCGGGCCCGCCCGGGTCTTGACGCAGCTGACGCGGTTCCTCACCGGCATCGAAATCCATCCCGGTGCGACCATCGGGCGGCGGTTCTTCATCGACCACGGCATGGGCGTGGTGATCGGCGAGACCGCCGAGGTCGGTGACGACGTCATGATCTATCACGGTGTGACGCTCGGCGGCCGGACCATGCAACAGGTCAAGCGCCATCCCACGATTGGCCATCGGGTCACCATCGGCGCCGGCGCCAAGATCCTCGGCCCGCTGACGGTCGGCGACGACAGCGCGATCGGGGCCAACGCCGTCGTGACGCGCGACGTGCCCGCGGGGTCCATCGCGACCGGCATCCCCGCCGTCGTGCGCGTGAGGACGGAGAAGCAGCGGGAAGAGGGCGTCGACCCGACGTATTACATCGACCCCGCGATGTACATCTGAACATCGTGCCTGCGATGACGTCGCACGCCGCCCGGGTCTGGTGGGGCATGCGGCTGGCGCCACTGCTGTTGGTGCCGGTGATGTTGGCGGCGAGCACGTTCCCCGGTCGGTTCCACGTATCGGCCGCCTACTGGGTACTCGCGGTCGCGGCCGCCGTCACCTTCGCCGCAGGCAGGTGGTGGCCCGTCGCGGCGTCGCTTCTGCTGTCGGCACTGGCGGTGCCGTTGTTCGCCGCCGAGGCCTGGGGTTTGTCGGGCCTGGTGCCCTACCTGGGTGCAGTGGCCGTCGCCGACGTCGCGGCGCGAAGCGACCGGAACCGGCTGGTCGTCGTTGTGACGGCGGCGTGGTTGGCGGCACTGCTGCTGGGTAACTGGTTGGACGCCCACGCCGCGCTGTGGAGTGCTACCAACGCGGTGACGCTCGTCGCCGGTGTCGGCCTGCCGATTCTGCTCGGCCTCTACCTCCGTGGCCAGCGGCGCCTTGCGGCCACCCTGCGAGAGCGGGTTGCCGATGCCGAATCGCGAAGGCTGGCAAGGGAAGTCGCCGTGCGCGCCGAGGAGCGCACGGCCATGGCGCGCGAGCTGCACGACCTCGTCGCGCATCACATGGCGTCGATCGTGGTGCGGATTGGGGTCGCCGAGCACGTGCTCGAGGACCTGGATCCGCGGGTGGTCACGGTGCTCGCCGACGTGCACTCCACGGCCGCGGATGCGCTCGCCGACATCCGCCGGCTGCAGATAGCGCTGCGTGATCCGATTCTCGGTGAGATCGCGATGATCGAACCCGAGGCGGTGTGGGCCGAGGTCGACGCCGCCGTCGCGCGGGCCCGTGCCGCCGGGTTCACCGTCGTCTCGCGGGTCGACCGTCAACTGGTCGGACTGGATGCGATCGCGCGGCTCACCCTGCTGCGCGTGACGCAGGAGGCGCTCACCAACGTGATGAAGCACGCGGATCCGTCGACGCCCGTGGAGGTGGACGTCGAGCGACGGGATGACGGTGTCTCGGTCCGCGTCGTGAGTGGCGTCGCGTCGGGCTCCTCGACGTCGGCCGAGGGGCACGGGGTCATCGGGATGACGGAACGGCTGGACCGCGTCGGCGGCCAATTCGAGGTCCGGCGGACTCCACGCGACTGGGTGGTCGAGGCGTGGCTGCCGACGTCCCCAACCTCCGCGGTGGTGCCGCGATGACCGTGATCCGCGTGCTGATCGTCGACGACCAAAGGCTGGTTCGGGCCGGGCTGCGCATGCTGTGCGAGTCGACGCCGGACCTCGACGTGGTCGGGGAGGCCGCCGACGGCGAGCAGGCGGTGAAGTCTGCGCTCGAACTGCTTCCTGACGTCATCCTGATGGATCTGCGGATGCCAGGGCTGGACGGCATCGAAGCCACTCGCCTCGTCACGTCAGCCCGGCCAGAGTCGAAGGTGTTGGCGCTCACCACCTTCGACGACGACGCCCACCTGTATCCGGCGCTCGCCGCCGGCGCGGCGGGATTCCTGGTCAAGGACACCAGTCCGGCGGAGCTGGTCGACGCGATCCGTCGCACGGCGCGTGGGGACTACTCGCTGTCGCCGCACCTGTTGCGGCGGTTGGTCGCCAGGGCCACCGATGCCGAGGCCGCCGACGCGGCCACGCACACCGGGCCACCCGCGGACCCGCTCACCGCACGGGAGCTCGATGTCCTACCACTGATCGTCGAGGGGTTGTCCAACCAGGAGATCGCCGATCGACTCCATCTAGGCGTGACCACGGTGAAGACCCACGTCGCGAACCTGATGGAGAAGACCGGATCGGCCAACCGAGTTCAGTTGGCGGTCCACGGGTATCAGCGCATGGCGTGACTGGGCATCTCCATCTGCTTCGGCGCCGGCTCGTCGCCGGGTGCGAGGACGAGGAACTGGCCCATCATCCCCTGATCCTCGTGCATCGCGAGGTGGCAGTGGTACATGTACGGGTTGGTCCGGTCGGTGTATTCCGAGAACCGAAGCGCGAGCCGAAACCGTTGTCCCGGAGGGGTGTACACGGTGTCCTTGTAACCCGAGAGCGCGGCGGGGGGTGATTTCCCGTCGACGTCGAGGATCCGGAACTGGGTGTCGTGGACGTGGAAGTTGTGCGGCCAGTCGTCGACGTTGCGCACGGTCCAGATTTCGTCCGTGTCGACCGTGCTGCAGAAGTCGACGCGGTCCATGTCCATCCGCTGCGAGTTGATCATGTGCCACTGCAGATCGAACGACCTCGCCGTGTGCGTTGGAGATGCCGCGGGTTCGGGGAGGTGCGTCAGGATCGCAGGCAGGGCTGCACTCGCGGCCAGTGCCCGGTGCGGCCGGAGCTCGAGGACGTCGAAGGAGTCGTCGACGCCGAATTGGTGTGGCTTCCGCGAGGGCAGGCCCGCCCGATCCTCGATCGGGAAGGACCGCAGCAACGCGGGGGTCCCGGGGTTTACGGCGACGACGATCTCGATCCGCTCGCCGGGGCTCAGCTGAACGCGTCGGGCGGAGACCGGCTCGGCCAGCAGGCCCCCGTCACTGGCGACCAGGTGGAACTCAAGACCGTCGGCGAAGCCCAGGTTGTACAGTCTGCCGCCGGAGCCGTTCAGGATGCGGAGCCGAACCCTCTCCGACCGCACCGGAAGATAAGCCCCCGCAATGCCGTTGGTGACGATCGTGTCTCCGAGCAGGCCGACGTCCGTCGCGTCGGACTCGTCCAGAGCGCCAGTCGAGGTGAACTTGCGGTCCTGGATGATCAGCGGAATGTCGTCGACGCCGTAGTCGTGGGGCAGTGCGTCGGGCGAGGCGTCGTCGTCCACGATGAACAGGCCGGCGAGTCCCCGATACAGGTGCTTCTCCGTCTCCCCGTGCGGATGCGGGTGATACCACAGCGTGGCCGCGGGCTGTCGAATCGTCCAGGCCGGGCGCCAGCGTGCGCCGGGGGCGACGGTCTGATGCGGACCACCGTCACACCGGGCAGGCAGATGCATTCCGTGCCAGTGCACGGTGGAGGGCACGGGAAGCGCGTTCTCGAACTCCACCGCAACGGCTTCCCCGTCGCGGGCCCTCAGGGTGGGTCCGAGCACTGAACCGTTGTAACCCCATGTGGCCGTGGTAGTTCCGGCAACGATGGAGGTGGCCCCCGGCGCGGCCCGCAGCCTGAAGGTTCTCGTGCCCTCGTCGTCGACGGTGGAGTCCGCCAGTGGCGGAATCGGCAGCGGACGGCGACGGACCTCGTCGTCCGACGGTGGGCGTGGCGTGGCCGTCGCCGAGCACGACAGTGCCAAGGCGACCGGGCTCGCCGCGAGACCGACGAGGAATCGTCGGCGCGAGGGGGATGACACGGTTTCCTCCGAAGGCTGTGGGACATTGAGCTGACCCCTTGAGTCTTCGGTGTGGCTGTGCCGGCCGAATCAGCCGACGGGCCGCCACTTCCCGGCCCTGCCTCCTCCGTCCGGCTCTTGCGGCAAGAGGACGATTCTGGTACCCGCGCGTCAGACGGTGGCCGGCACCCTGGCCGCGGCGGCCGAGGCCATCATGTCCTGGCGCAGCGCGGTGAAGTCCGAGATGGTCTTGGTCGCCACCGTCGCGACCGGCCGGGCGTTGCGGCCGGTGGCGTCGGCCTTGGACACCATCACCACGCTGTCGATGTAGGGCTGGATGGTGGTGGCGTTCTGCACCGTCGCGACGATGACGAGCTGGAAGCCGAACTTGCGGAACGCCTGCAGCGCCTGCTGCGCGAACTGCGGATCGGACTTGGAGAACGCCTCGTCGAGCATCAGTTGCGCGAAAACCGGCCGGTTGTCGGCACTTTCGGGGTTCGCCAGGTTGAAGCTCAGCGCACCGGCGAGGCAGAAGGCCATCAGCTTCTCCTGCTCGCCACCGGAGTTGTCGCCGGCGTTGCTGTGCGTGCGGATCAGCTCCTCGGTGCTCACGTCCCACTCGGCACAGTCGAACGTGAACCGGTTGCGCACGTCGAGCGCGTCGCGGGTCCAGGCCTTGTCCTCGGGTGCGGTGGACGCCAACCGGTTGCGCAGCCGCAGGATGTCGGCGTACTGGTCGAGGATCGCCTGCTTGTCGCCAAGTCCGACCTCGGCGATTCGTCGTGAGATGGCCTTCACGATGTCGGTGAGCTCCGCGACGGCGGTCAAGCTGCGCGGGGTGGCCCGCAGCGTCAGCCGGGTACCGCGGTTGAACTCCACCGCGCCAAGGCCGGTGTTCACCCGCTTGATCTGCTCGCTGATGCGCCGCGTTTCCTGCTCCGCCACCCGATGGAGGGTGAGGATCGCATCGGGCGCCTGCTCGGTGACGAGCCGCATCATCCGCTCGTAGGCCTCGGGAAGCTCCCGCTCGTCGATGTGACGGCACAGCGCCACGTAGTCGTGCACGCGCTCGTCGAACGCGTCGCTGTCGTTGGGGATGGCGTCGGGGAACGCCGTGTCGAAGGTGTTGAGGATGCGGGCGAGCTCGTCGTAGGAGCGCCTGCGGCTTTCGCGGAGCTGTTCGCGCTCGCGGCGGATCGCGGTGAACACCGCATCCCGGTGTGGTTCGGGGTTGAGCAGCTCCAACGTCACCGGCACGTCGCTCGCGTACCGGTTCAGCAGGTCGGTCAACGGCTCCGACACGAACGCCGGGGTGAGTCGTTCGACCAGTTCGAGCAGCCGGGTCCGCCGGCTGTCGAGGTCGTCGCGGCGGGTCTGGATGGTGCCGCGGCGTGTCATGAGCGACTGGATCTCGTCCCAGCACTCGTCGGCCCGTGCGTTGAGGGCCTCGATGTCGGGGTGTTCGGCCATGAGGAGCTCGTACTGGTCGCGGAGCCGCTCGGCGTGTCCGTCGGCGGACTCGGTGTCGACCTGATTCCACTGCGGGAACTGTTCGCAGATCGCCTTGCACGCCGCGGCGCGGTCGCGCCACAGCTGGCGTTCCGCGGCGATGGCGTCGGCGGCGCTGCGGGCCTGGTGATAGGCCTCCTCGGCGGCGGCCAAGTCGACGGTCAGCGCGTCGATCTTGGCGGCGACGTCACCCTGGAAGATGTAGTCGGCCTGTCGAAGTGGGCGCCTGTCGTCCTTGATCGACAGCCGATCGGAGTCCTTGTACAAGCCGGTGTCGGTCACCGCGCGCCGAAAGCGGGGGAAGACGTCCGGGACGTCGACGCAGACGTGGTCACCGGCTGCGGCGACGACGTCGGCCGCCTCGGCGGCACAGGGGTGGGACACGTCGACGACGAAGAGCTTGCCCGCCAAGGTGTTTGGTTCGGCGTCCACGGGTGGCGCGCCGACGAACTTCGCGCGGACGTGATGCAGCTGCAGCCGCCCGCCCATGTTGGTGTCGTTGACGAATCGGAGCACCGCCGCGTAGTGGCTGTCGGGTACCAGCAGCCGCAGTCCAACGCCGCGCAGCACCTTCTCCACCGCGACGCGCCAGCGACTGTGCTCGGGCCGCAGGTCCATCAGCTCGGCGATGTACGGCAGTTCGCTGGACTCCACGCCGACGGCAGCGCAGATGTGGTCGCGCATGGTGATGGCCGACTCGGGCAGTGCCGACCCGACGTGCTCCACCCGGCGCAGTTCCTTGGTCGCGTCGTCACGGGCGATCCGCGCGAGCTTCTGCGCGTACTCGGCGTCGGTGGACGCTTCCCGG
This sequence comes from Mycolicibacterium hodleri, assembly GCA_006864685.1. Lineage (GTDB taxonomy): Bacteria > Actinomycetota > Actinomycetes > Mycobacteriales > Mycobacteriaceae > Mycobacterium > Mycobacterium hodleri_B. Next base: position 86,938 of record VIFX01000018.1, read on the forward strand.
CCACGGTCCAGCTTGGCGAGGAGTTCGTTGGCCTGGGCGCTGAGTTCCTCACGCAGATTCCAGAACTCGTCGGCGGTGTCCGGGACGTCGACGTCCTGCGGCGCGAGCATCGCCTCGTAGGCGGCCCTGCGGCGGGAGACCTCCTCGGCCTGCGCCTCGGCCGCGGCGACCTGTGACTGCAGCGGTCCGATGCTGGCGCTGGATCCGCTGATCTGCGCGTTGAGCGAATCAGCTTCGGCCTTGGCAAGATTCAGCGACCGGGTGACGTCCTCGTACTCGTTGCCGAGCTGGTCGATGGTGGCGTCGAGTTGGTCGATCTGCGTCGGTGCCTGCGCCAGCCGAAGGTGATCGGTGTAGGCCCTCACCATCGGCGCGTCGACGAGGTCGATGATGCCGAGGTCGGAGGACTCCGAGCCGTAGCGCTGCTGAATCTTCTCGATGTCGCCGAGAATCTTGCGCTTGCGCTGCGCGACGGCGAGCAACTCACGGGCGTCGACCAGCGGGTCGATCTGCTTGAGCGCGTCGGGGAGGCGGGTGAGGCTGCCGGGCTCGTCGAGCATGAACTCGCGGACGAACTGCTCGAGCCCGCCAACGCTCTTGAGCGACTTGGCCTTTCCGAGCAGCTGTTGGGCGGCGTCGGAGGCGCGGATGCCGATGGTCGCGTAGAGCTGCGCGAGATACTGCGACTCCACCTTCGTGGAGAAGCGCCAATTGTCCTTGAACACGCCCGCGTCGAAGCGGCTCGACGCCCACCGATTGCAGACGTCTTCGACGTCGCGGTCGCCGTCGGCCAGGACGAACCGGCTCGAGGAGTCCGAACGTGATTCTCCGGTAAGCCATTTCAGCACCAGACCCGTCACCGCGCGGCCGGTGTTGCTGGTGTAGGTGACGGCCACGGCGGACCATGCGGCACCGTCGCCGCGGAGGTACATGACCTTGCTGGCGCCAGCCTCGCTGCGCTGCCCCCAGGCTCCACGGACGTACTTGTCGACGGTGCGGCGCCCCGCGCTGGAGCCGGCCGCGGAGTTGTCACCGGAGGCGTTGAAGTTGCGCCGGTTGAACGGGAGGAATCCCAGCGAAATGGCATCCAGCAGTGACGATTTGCCGCTGCCCGACGCACCGGCGATCAAGGCGCCGCCTTCGCTGAACGGGATCGAGTGGTACCCGTCGAACACGCCCCAGTTGATCACCTGAAGGCGGGACAGGTGGAATTGCTCAGACATCCAGTGTCACGTCCACTTCGCTCGGCAGACCCGTGCTGCCACCGCTGAGGAGCAACTCGAACTGTTGTTGTAATTCGGTGATCACCGACGCCGTCATGACGGCGGTGATGACGGGACTGACGATGTAGCTGTCCTCGTCGTCGCGGCTCTTGCGCAGAATCTCCAGTGAGGCCAGCCGCGCGATCGCGCCGTCGATCCTGGCGGTGAACGTGACGACGTCGCGGTCGACGTCGTTGAGCACGCCGGCGAACAAGCCGTGCACTTCGTCGCGGCTGATCAGAACGCTGTGATCACCCGAGGCGCGCATCATCTGGGCCAGGTGCAGCGCCAGGATCGAGTCGTAGGTGCCAAGCGGTTCGCGGCGCAACAGCTTGACCCCGCGTGCGGATTCGTACCGGGCCTGCTCGACGAACGCGACGTCCACCCCGTCGACCACCTTCAGGACGAGGTCGAGTTCGGAGAGTCGGACGGTGAGCTGACTGCGGTACTCCAGCACCCAGGTGTAGAGATCGCGCTCGGTCTCGGCGCTGATGTAGCGCCGGGTCAGCAGGTGTTGCAACGCCCAGCACGCGCGGTCGGGCAGCTCGCTGACGTCACCGTCGAAGCGTGGCTTGCGCTGGTGTGGGGGCCGGGCGGTCTGGTCGACCTCGGGCAGCGACGAGAACCCCGCGTAGTCGTCGGGGGAGGGCACGGATTGGTTCACGAGGCTGCTCCCAGCAGGCTGGAGATCGGTTCGGTGAACATCAGATGTGGAACCTCCATTTCACGGTCGCGTCCGTCCAGGGACTGGAAGCGGACCGTGACGGATTCGGATGCCCCGACGGTGTCGGGCTGTTTGAGGGCCCAGGACCAGAGCACGATGACGTGGCCCAGGTACGCGGCGTCGAGCATCTCGACGGCCGCGGGCAGGGACAGTGGGCCCTCGGTGATCGCGGTGTTGATGAGTTCTGACATGGCGGGCGCGTCGACCTGCGTGGTGAGCGCGGAGAAGCTGGACAGGTCGACCTCGGTGCTCGCGGTCTGGGCGGGTCGCGGGTTGGACAGGTCGCCGATGCGGAAACTCAGCGCGCCGACCGAGCTGATCGCGTGCCGGGCCAACGGCAACTCGAGGTCGATCCGTGAGTCGGTGAGCGACGACTTCAGCAGGGCGCGGGCGGCGCCGATGGCCTCGTTGAGCTGACGAGCCACGCCGCGGCTCTGTTCGAGAGTGCCGAACGCGGTGAATCTCTTCACCCGCTGGGCGCAGCGCTGCTGGATGCGTTCGACCTCGTCGATCTGGTGCCCGACCAGTTCGAAGAAGCTGGCCATCACCTTGCGCAGGGCCGGGTCGAGCGCAGGCAGCGCCTCGGCCACGGCGGCGACGTCGGCCTCGAACTCCGCGCGCTGATCGGGGTCGTTGATCATCCGCAGGAAGGCGCGGTGCGAGTCGCGTCCCTTGGAGTCCCAGGCAGCCTGGTAGTCGGCGTACATCTGGCGCTGCCGGTCGCGGTATTCGAGATTGCTGTCGATCGGCTCGTCCAGCGCGGCGGTGGCCTGCTCGATCATCGTTCCGTACTGCCCGATGTCGGTGATCAGCCGTTCCATCTGCAGGGCGATGGCGCGGGCTTCGTCGTAGACGTCGGTGAGGTCCGGCTCGGGACGGGCCACGTCGTCGTCGCCGCGATCGAGCGCGTCCAGCGCGGCGTGCAGCGCGGCGATCTCGGATTCGATGCTGGCGCGCATGCGGTCGGGGTCGTTGCCGACCCGCAGGGCCACCTGCTTGAGCCGGGAGGCGATGCCGTTGATGGAGCCTCCGGTGGCGATGGTGTCCTTGCGTCGCATGCCGCGGAGGAAGTCCAACGCCCGGCGGGCGTCCTGCGTCAGGTAGCAGAGGTTGCGTTCGACGCCCGCGCGTTGGTCGGCGACGCGGTGCAGCCACCCCTGGCTGGCCCACGACTTGATCAGGGCGAGGCCGGACTGCTCGCCGCCTGGGCGTCCCAGGTCGTCGAGGTCGCGTTCCAGCCGGACCACCAGGTCGGTCTCGCCGACTACCCCGTCGCTGAGGTGGCGTTCCATCAACGTGCCGTACACCCCGAGGTTGAGCGTGGCCAACAGTCGGATGGTCGGCGAACCCTGGATGTCGCGGTTGACGTCGAGGAGCTCGGCTGCCGTCGCGAAGGATGCAGCCGCGGCGTCGTCCACCTGATGTCCTCCTCGTTGTCTTCCGTCGACGGTCCAAGATAGGGCTTCAAGATAGGGCACGCCGCCGACGGGGCTCCGCGGGACGCGCAGGCGTGGGCCGACCGTCGTGCCAGTCTGCGTCACATGAGTCTCAGCCGTCGCGGGAGCCCCACCGGGCCCTCCCGTGACGTCCCCGAAGTCGGGCCGAGCCGTGGCCGTGACAGCCGTTGCGGCTTTGCTGCTCGCCGAGATCCGGGTTCCCGAACTTTGCCGCTCTTGGTGCCCAAACTTATTGAGGGCGTTGGGTTTTCGATCACGTCGAGTTGCAACGCCATGGGGCCGACGGGTACGGTGGTGGCAACGAAGGGGAGTAGCCCCCAATCTGGCAGTCGACATGCTGGCAGCGCTCGCGCCGCCCGGTTGCCAGGACCGGTCCTTCGACCGGTGGGCGAGACCTTCGGCCGTTGTGACCATTGGGTTCGTCGGCCGGAGGCACGTATTACGGACCCCCGCGACACCCACCGACCAAGGAGTGATGGGTGCTCGCCGCTCTGCTACTCAGCTTCGCCGTGATCTTCGTCGCCGAGATGGGTGACAAGTCCCAGCTGATGGCGATGATGTTCGCGCTTCGCTACAAGTGGTGGGTGGTGCTCGCCGCCATCACCGCGGCGACCACCTTGGTGCACGTTCTGTCGGTCGCCATCGGCCACTACCTCGGGGCCGCCCTTCCCACGCATCTGCTCGGCATCATCGCCGGTCTGATGTTCGTCTTCTTCGCCATGTGGACCCTGCGCGGCGACAAGCTCACCGACGCCGACGCCAGCCGGGCCCAAAAGGCCACGGCGCCAGCCTTCTTCGTGGTCATGTCCGCCTTCGTGCTCGCCGAGCTCGGCGACAAGACGATGATCGCGACGATCACCCTCGCCGCCGATCACGACTGGATCGGCGTCTGGATCGGCTCAACCCTCGGCATGGTCGCCGCCGACGGGCTCGCCATCGTGGTCGGCGCGGTCGCGGGAAAGCACTTGCCCGAGCGGCTGATTCAGGTTTCTGCCGCCGCCCTGTTCCTCCTCTTCGGCGCCTACATGCTGCTGGAGAACGTCTTCACCGGCCTGCCCGTTGCGCTGATCGTGGCGGGAGCGCTTGGCGCCGTCGCGGTGGTCGCCGCGATCCTGCGGGCCCTGCCGGAACGGTTGCGCCCACCGGTCTTGCGGACGGAACCGTCCCCCGTGCCGCAGAACTCCTGACAGCGCTCAGAATTCGATGCGCGACCCCATGACCACCGTCCGGTCGTGGGGCAGGTGGAAGAAGTCGGCCGCGTCGGCCGCGAGGTACGACGTCGCGATGAACAACCTCTTGCGCCACGGGGCCATGGTGGGTTCCGGTCCGGCGTCGAGTTCCAGCTTGGACAGGAAGTAGGACGCCTGGTCGACGTCGATCACCCCTTCGGTCTCTTCCGGGGTGAGCAGCCGCAGCGCGGCGGGGACGTCGGCGGGTTCCATGTAGCCGAATCGTGCGGTCACGTGCACGATTCCGTCCTGGGCGAACCCGAGGGCGTCGACGTCGGTCCGTTGGTCCTCGGGGATGCGCGGCACCGGCTCGGTCTCGATGGTCATGATCACGACGTGGTCGTGGCGCACGTGGCTGTGTTCGACGTTGGCGCGCATCGCCAGGGGAGCCGTCTCCTTGCCTCGGTTGAGGAAGACGGCGGTGCCGGGAACCCGGGACAGGGGCGGCTCGTATTGGGAGAGCCCCTCGATGAACTCGGTCAACGGCCCCTCGGCTCGCTCCCGTGCCGCCGTGACGAGCTTGCGCCCACGCTCCCAGGTCATCATGACCGTCCACGCCGCGACGGCGATCAGCAGCGGCAGCCAGGCGCCGTGCACCAGCTTGGTCAGGTTGGCCGCCAGGAACAGCGCGTCGACGAGCAACAGTGCACCGCCGCCGACGACGACCATCCAGAGCGGCGTACCCCACCGCGTCCTGGCCAGATAGAAGAACAGCAGCGTGACGATGGTGATGGTCCCGATGACGGCCATCCCGTAGGCATAGGCGAGCTTGGCCGAACTCTCGAAGGCGAACACCAGGATCAGCACCGACACCATCAACATCCAGTTGATCGCGGGAACGTAGACCTGCCCGTACGCCGACGCCGACGTGTGCACGATGCGCAGCCGCGGAAGCAGCCCGAGTTTCGCGGCCTGGGACGCGACCGAGAACGCCCCGGTGATCACCGCCTGCGACGCGATGATGGTGGCCGCGGTGGCGAGCAACACCATGGGCAGCCGCGCCCAGCCGGGTAGCAGCAGGAAGAAGGGCGCACTGACGTTGCGTTCGTCGCCGATGATCAGCGCGCCCTGACCGAAGTAGTTCAGCATGCAGGCGGGTAGGACGATGAAGAGCCACGCCAGCGTGATGGGCCGCCGACCGAAGTGCCCCATGTCGGCGTACAGGGCCTCGGCGCCCGTGACGGCGAGGACGACCGCCGCGAGCGCGAAGAAGGCAATGTGGAAGTGCCCGAACATGAATGACAGCGCATAGGTGGGGGAGACGGCCCGCAGGATCTCCGGGTGGTCGACGATTCCCCCGATGCCGAACGCCCCGATCGACAGGAACCACAGGATCATCACCGGCCCGAACAGCCGGCCCACCTTGGCCGTGCCGAAGCGCTGAGCCATGAACAGGCCCACGATGATGACGGCGGTGATCGGCACGATCCAGTCCTGAAGATCCGGGGTCACGACCTTGATGCCCTCGATCGCCGACAGCACCGAGATCGCCGGCGTGATCATGCTGTCGCCGAAGAACAGCGACGCCCCGAACAGCCCCAGTGCCGCGAGCACCGCCGCAGTCCGCCGACCGCGGGACGCCGCCCCGTGCTTGAGCATCGTGATGAGCGCCATGATGCCGCCCTCGCCGTCGTTGTCCGCACGCATCACCAGGGTGATGTAGGTCAACGTGACGATGATCATCACCGACCAGAAGATCAGGGACACAATGCCGTAGACGTTGTCGACGCTGATCGGCACCGGGTGGGGATCGGCGGGGTCGAACAACGTCTGCAGGGTGTAGATCGGGCTGGTGCCGATGTCGCCGAACACCACCCCGAGCGCGCCGAGCACCAGTGCGGCCCGAAACGGCGGGGTGTGATTGGTGCCTGCCGGCTGAGGAGGTGACGTCCTGGCGTCGGAGTTCGTCTGCACCGCGGTGTCCTTGCTTCAGGCCGGCAAACTCCGATCGTAAACCGCGGCCCGCGGGAAGCTCCGCCTCACACGGCGGACGCGGCGTCCTCAGTCCTGGCGGGCGCCGAAAGCCCGAGGTGCTCGCGCAACGTCGTGCCCTCGTAGTCGGACCGGAACGTCCCGCGCTCCTGCAGCAGCGGCACCACCCGGTCGACGAACGCGTCGAGACCTCCGGGTGTGACGTGCGGGACCAGGATGAACCCGTCGCTGGCATCGGCCTGGACCAGGTAGTCGATCCGCTCGGCGACGGTCTGAGGCGAACCCACGAAGTTCTGCCGCCCGGTGACCTCGACGATCAGCTCCCTGGACGTCAACCCCTCGGCCTCGGCCCTGGCGCGCCATTCGTGCGCCGTCGCGACGGGGTCGCGGTACATCCGCACGCTGGCCCTGCCGCGGGCGATGGTGTTCTCGCCGACCACCGGGTCCACGGTGGGCAGCGGACCGTCGGGGTCGTGGTCGGAGAGGTCGCGGTTCCAGAGCTGTTCGAGAAATTTGATCGCGGTCTGGGGCGACACCTGCGCCAGTCGCACCTCGTGCGCGATCTCCGCGGCCTCGGCGTCGGTGTCGCCGATTACGAACGTCGCCGCGGGCAGGATCAGCAGTTGGTCGTGCCGACGGCCGTACCTGGCGAGCCGGCCCTTGACGTCGGCGTAGAACGCCTGCCCGTCCTCCAGGGTTCCGTGCCGGGAGAAGATGGCATCGGCTGAGGCAGCGGCGAATTCGCGACCGTGATCGGAGTCGCCGGCCTGGAAGATGACCGGGCGGCCCTGCGGGCTGCGCGGCACGTTGAACCGGCCGCTGATGTCGAAGTGCTCGTCCGAGTACGAGAACGACCCGGCGGACGCGTCGTCGAGGAAGACGCCACCGTCCTTGTCGGCGACGACCTCGTCACCGCGCCAGGAGTCGAAGAGCGTGTGCGCAGCCGCGAGGAAGCTCTCGGCGCGCTGGTATCGCTGGTCTTCGGCGAGGTATCCGCCACGACGAAAGTTCTCTCCGGTGAACGCATCCCACGACGTGACGACGTTCCACGCGGCTCGCCCGTCGGACAGGTGGTCGAGTGACGCGAACTGCCGTGCGACCTCGTACGGCTCGTTGAAGGTCGAGTTGATCGTGCCCGTCAACCCGAGGCGTTCCGTCACGGCGGCAAGGGCGGCCAACACCGTGAACGTGTCCGGCCGGCCCACGACGTCCAGGTCGTAGATCTCGCCGCCCTGCTCGCGCAGGCGCAACCCCTCGGCCAGGAACATGAAGTCGAACTTGCCGCGCTCGGCGGTCTCGGCGAAGTGGACGAACGAACTGAAGTCGATGTGGCTGCCGGAGGCGGGATCGCTCCACACCGTGGTGTTGTTGACGCCGGGGAAGTGCGCGGCGAGGTGAATCTGCTTGAGTGGCTTGGTCATCGCGAAGTCCTAGTAGGTGGCGGCGGTCGAGTACCGGTTGGCGGGTCGGGACAACCCGAGTGACTCACGCAGACTGTGGCCCGCATACGAGGCGTGGAACAGGCCTCTCGAACGCAGCTCCGGGACCAGTCCGTCGGTGATCTGGAGCAGGTCGTGCGGCAGCGACGCCGGCCGCAGCCGGAACCCGTCGGCCCCCGCGTCGTGCCACTGCGCCAGCAGGTCGGCCAGCTCTGCCGGCGTCCCCGTGAAGATCTCGGCATCGCTCCGCAGCGCTCGTCCCGCGACCTCGTCGAGCCGATCCCGGCGGGATCGTGCCGCGACGGTCGTGTCGTCGAGGAAGACCACGAGGTCGGCGAAGACCCGCACCGGTGGCTGGTCGCCGCGGTGGGTGGCGATCGCCGCGACGGTCGTCGTCGTCTCCGCGGCGTCGTGAGGGGTGATGAATCCGACGTCGGCGCTCGAGGCGATGAGTCGGTACGCCGCGTCGACGTGACCAAGCGCGGCGACGATCGGCTGCCCCTGCGGCGGCCTCGGGGTGATCGACGGACCCTTCACCGAGAACCATGGTCCTTCGAAGTCGACGTAGTGCAGTTTCGTGCGGTCGACGAACCGACCGGTGGTCACGTCTCGAATTTCGGCGTCGTCCTCCCAGCTGTCCCACAGTCGGCGGATCACCTCGACGTAATCGCCTGCCTCGCTGAGCAAGTCGGGATCGGGCACGGTCCGACGGCCGAAGTGCCCTGCGGCCTCGGGGTTCGCCGACACCTGGATCCGCACGCCGGCGCGGCCCGAGCTGACGTAGTCGAGGGTCGCGACGGCCTTCGAGGCGTGAAAGGGCTCGGTATGGGTGGCGATCACCGTCGGCACCAAACCGATGTGACGGGTGCGGGGTGCGACCCGCGCAGCGATCAGGGTGGCGTCGAGGCGGCCCCGCACGCGGTCGGTTCGGTCGTCGGCACGCAGCGGGTGCTCGGACTGCAACGCCAAACCGTCCTCGAGGGTGACGAAGTCCAGCAGACCTCGTTCGGCCTCGGCGACCAGGTCGGTCCAGTAGCCGGCCGTCAGCAGGTCGGCGGGCCTGGCGTCGGGCTCACGCCAGGACGCGGGATGCCATCCCGTCCCGTCGAGTGCGACGGCGAGATGAAGTCGATCGGAGCTACCGGGCACGGACGTTCTCACTTTCGGTCACGGTCACCAGCACAACGTCCCCGCGCGCTCGGGGCATTCCTGCGGGCTCAGTGTTGGCCGCGGGTTTCCGCAGGCGAAGAGATCGGCGCACGGTGATGCGAAGTCACGGCCCCGACCCCGAATGGCTAGAGGCCGCCGAGGTCGTCGGGCACGTCGACGGCGTGCTCGCGCAGCACCTCGAGTGGGACCACGTCGAGGGTGCGTTCGTGGCTGGCGGCCAGCACCACCGGCGCGGCGCAGCCATCCCGTTGCGCCCGTAGCCAATTCGGGGCGGTGACGCACCACCGGTCACCGGGGACCAGGCCGGGGAACCGATACTGCGGCATCGGCGTGGTCAGATCGTTGCCGATGCTGCGCTGGTGGTCGAGGAACTCAGAGGTCACGACGGCGCAGATGGTGTGCACGCCCACGTCCTCGGGACCCGACGAACAACAGCCGTCGCGGTGAAACCCGGTGAGTGGGTCGGTGCCGCATGGGTCCAGAGGGCCACCGAGCACGTTGCGATCAGGCATGTCGTCAGTATCGCGCACCCACCCGCTAAACGGCGGTGGCGATCGCGTTGGCCAGCAATCTCGGGTCGTGGGCCGAGACGATCAGCAGCTTGGGATCGCGGTGCGCGTACAGCTCTGCGAGGCGGGAGTGGTTGTCGTACATCGCCTTTCGATCATAGGCGACGAGCTTCTCGGAGACCTTCAGCCCCCACGGGACGCGGGACCGGCCGTCCAGGGTTCCCTCGTAGTAGAAGGCGTCACCGCAATGGAGCACCCAGCGGTGGCCCGCGTCGACCGCGACACAGGCGTGCCCACGCGTGTGGCCGGGGAGCGAGACGAGAACGATGCCCGGCGCGATCGAGTCGAGTTCCTTGGCGGCGGCGAAGCCGCGCCACTTCTCGCCGGTTGGTTCGTGCTCCACGATGTGCGGTCCGTGCGCCCACTGCGTCGACCTGAAGCGGAACCTCTCCATGCGCGTCGGTCCCTTCAGCACGCCAAGGGCCTCCGCGGCGGTGACGTGAATCGTGGCGTCGGGAAAGTCGGCGATACCGCCCACGTGGTCGACGTCGCAGTGCGTCGCGACGACGTGGCGGACGTCGGTGCGGTGAAAACCGAGCGCCTCCACCTGGCGGGCTGCCGTCTCCGCGACGTCGAAACGCGGCCGGATCACGCGCCGCGACGGGCCGATGCGACGTGGATCTGCACAGTCGAGCAGGCCAAACCCCGTGTCGACGAGAACCAGGCCGTTGTCGGTCTCGAGCAACAGCACGTGGCAGATGGTCGGCGCTCCGGGGGAGTCCATGGTCCCGCAGTTGAGGTGGTGCACCTTCACGATTCGTTCACCCTCCCTCTTTGCTCACAGCGCCCGAAGATACCGCCCGCTCACCACCCGCTGCATCAGCGAGGTGAAGGGCCCGGCCAGTTTGCTCCACCACGTGCCGTGCCGGGAGAACGCGCTGATCTCCGCGTGGACCGACTCGTCGACGGGGTCGTATCGGACGGCGAACAGTTCCTCGCCGGTCTCGGCGTGCCCCGGCAGCGTGCCGTACGCGAAGCCGCGGCGATTGGGTTCGTCGACGACGTAGACCACCCGACACGGCGCCCGCACCGGGCCAAGCCCGACGACGACTTCGGACCCGACGGCCGCCACCCCCGTCGTCGCGTCCACCCGCAGTCCGGCGCCGCGAAGCATGCCCCACCGCATCACTTCCGCGGCGGCTTCCTCGAATCTCGTCCGCCCATGCCCGATCACCGCCGAGGCGTTCAGATGCCGGTAACCGGCCGGCGGCGGACCTGCCGTGGCGCCGACCTCCGGGTAGGTGAACGGGAGGCCGGCGAGCTCGCTCGATTTCACCAACCCACCATGCCATTGCGGCGGTACGGTCGAAGACGTGACCACGCAACCCGTCGCTCATGCATCTGGAACGTTCACCATCGGTGGCGATCTCACCGTCCACCGGCTGGGATTCGGCACCATGCGTCTGACCGGCAACGGCATTTGGGGCCCGCCGGACGACCGTGCCGAAGCCATCCGTGTCCTGCGCCGCGCCGTCGAACTCGGCATCGACTTCTTCGACACCGCCAACTCCTACGGCCCGTACGTGGCCGAGGAACTCATCCGCGAAGCACTGCACCCTTATCGGGACGACCTCGTCGTCGCCACCAAGGCGGGGCTGCTGAGGACCGGCGAGAACGAGTGGACGCCGCTCGGCTTCCCCGCCTATCTGCGCCAAGAGGTCGAGATGAGCCTGCGCCGGCTCGGCACCGATCGCATCGACCTCTTCCAGCTGCACCGCATCGACTCCAAGTTCCCCGCCGAGGATCAGGTGGGTGAGCTCGCCGCGCTGCAGAAGGAGGGCAAGATCCGGCACATCGGACTGTCCGAGATCACCGTCGACCAGCTGACGGCGGCACAGAAGGTCACTCCGATCGCCTCGGTGCAGAACCGCTACAACATGGCCGAGCGCGGCGCCGACCCACTGCTGGAAGCCTGCGAGGCGCAGAACATCGCCTTCATCCCGTGGGCGCCGCTCGGCTCCGGACCGCTGGTCGCCGACGGCGGCCCGCTGCAGCGCATCGCCTCCAAGCACCGCATCAAGCCGTCGCAGCTGGCCGTGGCCTGGCTGCTCAAGCGGTCACCCGTGATGATCCCGATCCCCGGCACGTCCCGCGTCGCGCACCTCGACGAGAACGTGTCGGCAGCCGAGGTCACGCTCACCGACGAGGAGTTCGCCGCGCTCAGCGAGCCCGAACAGTAGGAACCGGGTACGCCTCGGCAACCACGCAGGCAATACGGTGGGCGGGTGGCCCCCGACCCCCAAGACCTGCAGTCCGGCGGCGGGTTCAACCCGCCGGTGCCGACCACCAGTGGCGGTCCCGACTACGGGCGGTTCGTCGAAGCGGTCCGCACGCTGCAGGATTTGACCCGCGGAGCCGACGCTCCCGACGACGTCGTGACGCAGGCGGCCGACCTGATCGAGAACGTCAACGCGCTGCTGGCGCCGTATGACGCTGACGAGTGGCGGTCGCCGTCGGGGCGGCGGATGGACCTGCCCAACCGGGGCAACATCATGCAGGTCCCGGTGAACATCGGGGTCGTCGACGCCCACGTCGCCGGCACCGCGCGCTTCCGCCGGTTTCACCTGGGCCGCAACGGCGCGGTGCACGGCGGCGCATTGGCGTTGCTGTTCGACTCGCTGCTTGGTTACACCGCGTTCAAGCTCAGCGAGAGCCCGCGGCAACGCACCGCGTTCCTGCACGTCGACTACCGCAAGATCGTGCCGGTGGAGAAGGAGTTACGAGTGGACGCCGGGATCGACCGGATCGACGGGCGCAAGATCTTCCTCACCGGCCGCCTCCTGGACGGCGATGCCGTGCTGTGCGAAGCCGAGGCCCTGTTCCTGACGCTTCTGCCGGGTCAACCGTGAGCACGTTCAGTGACGCCAAGCGCCGCTGGGCGCGGTGGCGCGACGGATTGCGCGAACGACGCGCCTACGACCTCACCTACCGCATCGTGGTCGGCGTCGTGGGCCTGGTGGTGCTTGGCCTCGGCATCCTCGCAATCCCGTACCCGGGGCCGGGGTGGGCGATCGTCTTCCTCGGACTCGGAATTCTGGCGACCGAATTCGAATGGGCCCATCGACTCCTGCACTACACCAAGGAGCGTTACGACCGGGTGATGGACTGGTTCAAGGCGCAGGGCCTGTGGGTGCAGGCGCTCGGTTTCGTCCTCACCGCGGCCGTCGTGATCGCCACGCTGTGGTTGTTCGGGGCGCTCAGCTTCGCCGCAGGCCTGTTCGGTGTCGAGGAGCCGTGGCTGAAGAGTCCCGTCGGCCTGGGGTCTTGAGCGTTCACCCCGACACCCACCCCGATACCATGGTCGCGTCCAACGCGCCGTACCCCCTTTAGAGGAGACCCCCCGATGACCGCCGTCGCCAGCATCGCCCCAGCAGCCCCGATCCGGGTCGCTGCCGGGACCACGGCCGGCGCGGCGGTGCGTGACGCCGGCCTGCCCAGCCGAGGAGCCACCGACGCAATCGTCGTCGTCCGTGACGCCGACGGTCAGCTTCGGGACCTGTCCTGGACACCCGACGTCGACTCCGAGGTGACCCCGGTCGCCGCCGACACCGAGGACGGACGCAGCGTGATCCGGCACTCGGCGGCCCACGTCCTCGCCCAGGCGGTGCAGGGTCTGTTCCCCGAGGCAAAGTTGGGCATCGGACCACCCATCACCGACGGTTTCTACTACGACTTCGAGGTGCCTCGGGCCTTCACCCCGGAGGATCTTGCGGCGCTCGAGAAGCGCATGCAAAAGATCGTCAAGGACGGCCAGTTGTTCGACCGCCGGGTGTACTCGTCCAAGGACGAGGCCCGTGAGGATCTCGCCGACGAGCCGTACAAGCTCGAGCTGATCGACGACAAGTCCGGTGACCCGGACGTCATGGAGGTGGGCGGCGCCGAGCTCACCGCTTACGACAACCTGAATCCTCGTACCAGGGAACGCGTTTGGGGCGATCTGTGCCGCGGTCCGCACATTCCGACCACCAAGTACATCCCCGCGTTCAAGCTGACCCGCAGCTCGGCGGCCTACTGGCGAGGCAACCAGGCCAACGCCAGTCTGCAGCGCATCTACGGCACCGCATGGGAGAGCCAAGAAGCGCTCGACCATCACCTCGAACTGATCGAGGAGGCCCAGCGCCGCGATCACCGCAAGCTCGGCGTCGAACTGGATCTGTTCAGCTTCCCCGACGAGCTGGGCTCCGGGCTGCCGGTGTTCCATCCCAAGGGCGGCATCATCCGGCGTGAACTCGAGGACTACTCGCGTCGCAAGCACGAGCAGGCGGGCTACGAGTTCGTCAACACCCCGCACATCACCAAGGAACACCTGTACATCACCTCGGGTCACCTCGAGTGGTACGCCGACGGCATGTTTCCTCCGATGCACGTCGACGAGGAACTCAACGAGGACGGCACGGTGCGCAAGCCCGGCCAGAACTACTACCTCAAGCCGATGAACTGCCCGATGCACCACCTGATCTACCGGGCGCGCGGACGGTCCTACCGCGAACTTCCGTTGCGGCTCTTCGAGTTCGGCTCGGTCTACCGCTATGAGAAGTCCGGTGTCGTGCACGGGCTGACCCGGGTACGCGGCATGACCCAGGACGACTCGCACATCTACACCACCCGCGAGCAGATGCGCGACGAGCTCAGCTCGTTGCTGCGCTTCGTTCTGGACCTGCTCGCCGACTACGGTCTCGACGACTACTACCTCGAGCTGTCCACCAAGGACCCCGACAAGTACGTCGGCTCCGACGACGACTGGGAAGAGGCCACCGAGACACTTCGCGAGGTCGCCGAGGCATCCGGGCTTGACCTGGTACCCGACCCGGGCGGCGCGGCGTTCTACGGACCGAAGATCTCAGTCCAGGTCAAGGACGCCCTCGGGCGGACCTGGCAGATGTCGACCATCCAGTTGGACTTCAACATGCCCGAACGCTTCGAGCTGGAATACACCGCGGCCGACGGCAGTCGGCAGCGGCCGGTGCTGATCCACCGCGCCCTCTTCGGGTCCATCGAACGGTTCTTCGGGGTGTTGACCGAGCACTACGCCGGCGCCTTCCCGGCCTGGCTGGCACCCGTCCAGGTGGTCGGCATCCCCGTCGCGGACGCCTTCGTGCCGTACCTGGAAGACGTTGCCGCCCAACTGAAGGCGAGGGGCGTCCGGGTCGACGTGGACGCCAGCGACGACCGGATGGCGAAGAAGATCGTCAACCAGACCAACCAGAAGGTGCCGTTCATGCTGCTAGCGGGCGAGCGTGACGTCGAAGCCGGCGCGGTGAGCTTCCGGTTCGGCGACCGTACCCAGATCAACGGTGTGCCCCGCGACGTGGCGGTCGAAGCCATCGTCGACTGGATCGCGCGTCGCGAGAATGCGGCTCCCACAGCGGAACTGGTCACGGTGTGACAGGGGACCCGGAGAACACGATCACCGACCGCGGGGTCGGCGATCCCGACCATCTTCAGCGGCTGTGGACTCCGCACCGGATGAACTACATCGCCGAGGCGAAGACGTCCGATGGCTCGGCTGGATCTGCCGGGTCGTCGGAACCGTTCACCGACATCCCCGCGATGTCGGACGAGGACGGTCTGGTGGTGGCGCGCGGCGAACTCGTCTACGCGGTGCTGAACCTCTACCCGTACAACCCCGGCCACCTGATGGTGGTGCCGTACCGCAGGGTCTCCGAGCTCGAAGACCTCAGCGACGCGGAGAGCGCCGAGCTGATGGCCTTCACCCAGAAGGCCATTCGGGTGATGAAGACCGTCTCCCGGCCACACGGTTTCAACGTCGGCCTCAACCTCGGGCACTCGGCGGGCGGAAGCCTCGCCGAGCATCTGCACATGCACGTCGTGCCGCGCTGGGGTGGGGACGCCAACTTCATCACCATCATCGGCGACTCGAAGGTCATTCCGCAGTTGCTCCGCGACACCCGCCAGCTGCTGGCAGACGAGTGGGCGGCGCAGTCGTGAGCGACTTCTACCTCTTGACCAGGGCGGCGTACGCCAAGCTGAGCCGCCCGGTGGCCAAGGCGTCGCTGCGGATGGGGCTGACCCCCGACAGCATCACGATCATCGGGACGGCCGGGACCGTCATCGCTGCGCTGACGCTGTTCCCGATCGGGCAGCTATGGTGGGGTGCGTTCGCGGTCTTCGTCTTCGTCCTCGCCGACATGCTCGACGGCGCGATGGCGCGCGAGCGGGGGTTCAGCACCGCGTTCGGAGGCGTTCTCGACGCGACGTGCGACCGGGTCAGCGACGGCGCCATCTTCTGTGGTCTGTTGTGGTGGGCCACCTTTGGAATCCACAGCACGTCACTCGCGGTGGCGACGATGATCTCGCTGGTCACCTCGCAGGTGATCTCCTACGTCAAGGCCAGGGCCGAGGCCAACGGTCTCAAGGGCGACGGCGGATTCATCGAACGTCCGGAGCGGCTCATCATCGTGCTGCTCGGCGCGGGCCTGTCCGGGGTGTCGTTCCTCCACGTCCCGTGGCTTCTCGAGGTCGCCATGTGGGCTTTGGCCGTGGCCAGTGTCGTCACGCTGGGGCAACGACTGCACTCCGTCCGCACCTCGCCAGGGGCGACGGAACCCATGCGGGCCACGCCGCCGACGAACGACTCCGAAGAGCCGAGCGAGCCGTGAGCACGGGCCAGCTGTCCGACCTCGGCTACGCCGCCGGCTGGCGGCTGGTGCGCGCGATGCCGGAGTTCGCCGCCCGCAACGCCTTCCAGGCCGGAGCGCTGTACGCCGCACGTGGCGGCGGTCCCGATCAGCTACGCAAGAACCTCGCCAGGGTGGTCGGCGTCGCACCGGCCGACGTTCCGGAAGACCTGATCCGCGCGTCGTTGGCGTCCTATGCCCGCTATTGGCGGGAGGCGTTCCGACTGCCGTCGATGGATCACCGGGTCCTGGCCCGCAAGCTCGACGAGGCAGCCGTCGGCGGTGAGCACGTCGCCGCGGCGCTCGACGCGGGCCGTGGCGCGGTCTTGGCGCTGCCGCACAGCGGCAACTGGGACATGGCCGGGGTGTGGCTCACCAACACCCACGGTCGGTTCGCGACCGTGGCCGAGCGCCTCAAGCCCGAGTCGCTGTACAAGCGCTTCCTGGACTACCGGGAGAGCCTCGGGTTCGAAGTCCTACCCCTGACCGGCGGCGCCCGGCCTCCCTTCGAGGTCTTGGCCGAGCGGCTGCGCGGAAACGGGCTGGTGTGCTTGATGTCCGACCGCGACCTGACCAAGTCCGGCGTCGGCGTGGACCTCTTCGGAGAACCGACGAGGTTGCCTGCGGGACCCGCCAAGCTGGCGATGGCGACCGGTGCCGCGCTGCTGCCCGTGCACTCGTACTACGAACCCGACGTGACGGTCACCGCGATCAGCGCACCGCTGGACACCTCGTCGGGTGACGTCACGGCCGTCACGCAGACACTTGCCGACCAGTTCGGCGCCAACATCGCGGCCCATCCCGCCGACTGGCACATGCTGCAGCCGCAGTGGATCGCCGACTTGTCGAAGGAGCGCCAGGCGCGGCTCGAGCAAACAGGCGGCGGTCAGTAGCCATGCGGATCGGAATGGTGTGCCCGTACTCGTTCGACGTGCCGGGCGGTGTGCAGGCGCACGTTCTGCAGCTCGCCGAGGTGATGCGCGGCTACGGGCATCACGTGAGCGTCCTTGCGCCGTCGTCACCGGGGGCGACGCTGCCCGACTACGTCGTCTCCGGCGGCAAGGCGATCCCGATTCCGTACAACGGATCGGTCGCGCGGCTGCGGTTCGGCCCCGCCACCCATCGCATGGTGAAGAGGTGGCTCGTCGACGGTGACTTCGACGTGCTGCACATTCACGAACCGAACGCGCCGAGCCTGTCGATGCTGGCGCTGATGATCGCCGAGGGGCCGATCGTCGCCACGTTCCACACGTCGACCACGAAGTCGTTGACGCTCAGCGTCTTTCAGGGCATCCTGCGGCCCTGGCACGAGAAAATCGTCGGCCGCATCGCGGTGTCCGACCTCGCCAGGCGCTGGCAGATGGAGGCGCTCGGCTCCGACGCCGTCGAAATCCCCAACGGCGTCGACGTCGACTCGTTCGTCTCCGCCCCCGTCCTTGACGGTTACCCCCGGCCCGGCCGGTCGGTGTTGTTCCTCGGCCGGTTCGACGAACCGCGCAAGGGGATGGCCGTCCTGCTCGCTGCGTTGCCCGCCATGGTGGAGGCTTTTCCCGACCTGGAAGTCCTCGTCGTCGGCCGCGGCGACGAGGAGGAGTTGGCCGAGGAAGCCGGCGACCTCGCCGGGCACCTGCGCTTCCTGGGGCTGGTCGACGACGCCGGGAAGGCGTCGGCGATGCGCAGCGCCGACGTGTACTGCGCGCCCAACACCGGCGGGGAGAGCTTCGGCATCGTGTTGGTCGAGGCGATGGCCGCCGGCACCGCCGTCGTGGCAAGCGACCTCGACGCGTTCCGACGGGTGCTCGACGACGGCGCGGCCGGACGTCTGGTTCCGGTAGAGGACCCCGAGGCACTGGCCGCGGCGCTCGTCGACGTCCTCGGAGACGACGCCGCACGCCGGCAATACGTGGAGGCCGGGAGCAGGGCGGTGCGCCGTTACGACTGGTCGGTCGTCGCGCAGGAAATCCTGCGGGTCTACGAAACCGTGGCGGGGGCCGGCGTGAAGGTGCGCGTCGAAGGCACGACGGGCAACGGGGAGTCGACCGGCAGCCGCAAGCCGCCGGGCCGCCGGGCCGCGAGGGCGAGCGCCAAGGCCGCCGAACGCGAAGCGGCGAAGGACACGGCGTGATCACCTGGCTGGTCGTCGTCGCCCTCGCCCTCGTGGCGGTGATGCTGCTGGTCGGCGGCATCTGGGCGTTCCAGACCGCCCACCGACTGGACCGTCTGCACGTCCGATACGACCTGTCCTGGCAGGCGCTCGACGGCATCCTGGCCCGCCGCGCCGTCGTCGCCCGCGCCGTGGCCACCGACGCCTACGGCAACGGCCCCGCGGGCAGGCAGTTGGCCGCGCTGGCCGACGCCGCCGAGCGGGCGCCGCGCAACGCCAGGGAGGCCGCGGAGAACGAGCTGTCGACGGCGTTGGCGGCCGTCGACCCGGCGTCGCTGCCCGTGGCCCTGGTCGCGGAGATGGCCGACGCCGAGGCGCGCGTGCTGCTCGGGCGGCGCTTTCACAACGACGCCGTCCGCGACACCCTGGCGCTGCGCGAACGCTCACTGGTGCGGTGGCTGCACCTCGGCGGAACCGCCCCGATGCCAACCTATTTCGAGATCGCCGAACGCGCCGCCCAGCGCTCCTTCGGCCAGCAGGTCTATCAGCGCACGTCGGCCCGCATCGTGCTGCTCGACGAGTTGGGCTACGTCCTGCTGTTCTGCGGCTCCGACCCGGCCACCGCAAAGGCGCCACGCTGGTGGTTCACCGTGGGCGGGGCAGTCGAGCCAGGGGAGACCCTTCCCGACGCGGCGGTGCGCGAACTCGCCGAGGAGACGGGGCTGCGCGTCAGCAAGGCCGACCTGATCGGACCGGTGTGGAAGCGCGACGCCGTCTTCGACTTCAACGGTTCGGTGATCCGCAGCGAGGAGATGTTCTTCGTCTACCGCACCTTGAGGTTCGAACCGTCGACCACGGGTTTCACGCCCTTGGAGACCCGGACCATCCACGGGCACCGCTGGTGCGACGAGGACACCATCGCCGAGCTGGTCGAAGGTGGGGAGACGGTGTATCCGCTGCAGCTCGGAGAGTTGCTCGCCGAGGCCAACGCCATGGCCGCTCCGGGGTCGACCGGGCCGGCGAGGCAGTTGCAATCGATCAGATGACGGCCCAAGCCAACTGCGGATCAAAGCGATTTGGCCCGGCCACTAGACTGTTTTCGTACTTATTTGGAGGAGATTGACGTGGATTCCCTTGAAACACCGTTGACAGGCACCGCGCGCGTGAAGCGCGGCATGGCCGAAATGCTCAAGGGCGGCGTCATCATGGACGTCGTCACCCCCGAGCAGGCCCGCATCGCCGAGGCCGCGGGCGCCGTCGCGGTGATGGCGCTCGAGCGCGTGCCCGCGGACATCCGCGCGCAGGGCGGGGTGTCGCGGATGAGCGACCCCGACATGATCGAGGGCATCATCGAGGCAGTGACCATTCCGGTCATGGCCAAGGCACGCATCGGCCACTTCGTCGAGGCGCAGATCCTGCAGAGCCTCGGCGTCGACTACGTCGACGAATCCGAAGTGCTCACCCCGGCCGACTACACCAACCACATCGACAAGTGGAAGTTCACCGTGCCGTTCGTCTGCGGTGCGACCAACCTCGGTGAAGCGCTCCGTCGCATCAGCGAGGGGGCGGCCATGATTCGCTCCAAGGGCGAGGCGGGCACCGGGGATGTCTCCAACGCGACCACCCACATGCGCAAGATCGGCGGCGAGATCCGCCGGTTGACCTCCCTGTCGGAGGACGAACTGTACGTCGCGGCCAAGGAATTGCAGGCGCCGTACGACCTGGTGGTCGAGGTGGCGCGGGCCGGCAAGCTGCCCGTGACGCTGTTCACCGCCGGCGGCATCGCCACCCCGGCCGACGCCGCGATGATGATGCAGCTGGGCGCCGAGGGCGTCTTCGTCGGATCGGGCATCTTCAAGTCGGGCAACCCCGGGGAGCGCGGCGCGGCGATCGTGAAGGCCACCACCTTCTTCGACGACCCGGACGTGCTGGCCAAGGTGTCGCGCGGATTGGGCGAGGCGATGGTCGGAATCAACGTGGAGGACATCGCGCAGCCTCATCGGCTCGCCGAGCGCGGTTGGTAGCGGACGTCACGTGTCGATCGAAGAGATCCTCGATCTGGAACAGATCGAGGTCAACATCTATCGCGGCGGCGTGTTCAGCCCCGAATCCGGGTTCCTGCAGCGCACTTTCGGCGGCCACGTCGCCGGTCAGTCGCTGGTGTCGGCGGTGCGCACCGTCGACCCGAAGTTTCAGGTGCACTCGCTGCACGGCTACTTCCTCAAGGGCGGTGACGCCCGCTCGCCGTCGGTGTACACCGTCGAACGCATCCGCGACGGCGGATCGTTCTGCACCCGCCGGGTGACCGCCATTCAGCACGGCGAGACGATCTTCTCGATGTCGGCGTCGTTCCAGTCCGATCAGAGCGGCATCGAGCACCAGGACGCGATGCCCTCGGCGCCGCCGCCGGACGACATCCCGGACTTCAAGTCGGCGAGTCGGGTCTTCGACGACGCCAGCTTCCGGCAGTTCGACGAGTGGGACGTGCGGATCGTGCCGCGCGACCAGATGAACTTCCTGCCGGGCAAGGCCTCCCAGCAGCAGGTGTGGTTCCGGCACCGCGACCCGCTGCCCGACGACCCGGTGCTGCACATCTGTGCGCTCGCGTACCTGAGCGACCTCACGTTGCTCGGTTCGGCGCAGGTCAACCATCCCGAGGAGCGCAAGCACCTCATGGTCGCCTCGCTGGATCACGCCATGTGGTTCATGCGTCAGTTCCGGGCCGACGAGTGGCTCCTCTACGACCAGTCCTCGCCGTCGGCCTGCGGTGGCCGTTCGTTGACGGAGGGCAAGCTGTACAACCGGTACGGCGAGATGGTGGCTTCGGTGATGCAGGAGGGGTTGACCCGCTACGTTCGCGACTTCACCCCGTCGGCCAAGTGACGGTGCGCGTCGGTGTCCTTGCCCTTCAGGGTGACACCAGGGAGCATCTGGCCGCGCTGACCGAAGCGGGCGCCGACGCGGTTACCGTGCGGCGGCGTGCGGAGTTGGATTCCGTCGACGCGTTGGTAATTCCCGGTGGCGAGTCGACGGCGATGAGCAAGTTGCTGCGGGACTTCGAGTTGTTGGAGCCGCTGCGTGCCCGGTTGGCCGACGGCATGCCCGCATACGGGTCGTGTGCCGGGATGATTCTGTTGGCCAGTGAGATCGCCGACGCGGGTGTGCCGGGCCGCGAGGCGCTGCCCCTCGGCGGGATTGACATGACGGTGCGGCGCAACGCCTTTGGCCGCCAAGTCGACTCGTTCGAGGA
This sequence comes from Mycolicibacterium hodleri, assembly GCA_006864685.1. Classification (GTDB taxonomy): domain Bacteria; phylum Actinomycetota; class Actinomycetes; order Mycobacteriales; family Mycobacteriaceae; genus Mycobacterium; species Mycobacterium hodleri_B. The sequence continues at coordinate 108,712 of VIFX01000018.1, forward strand.
GGACGTCGCGTTCGACGGTCTCGACGGCCCGATGCACGCGGTGTTCATCAGGGCGCCGTGGGTCGAGCGGGTCGGGCCGTCGGTCGAGGTGTTGGCGCGCGCCGGTGGCCACCCCGTCGCGGTGCGCCAGGGCCGCACGCTCGCCACGGCGTTTCACCCCGAGATGACGGGCGACCGTCGCGTGCACCGCCTCTTCGTCGACTCCCTCTAGCGATTCGCGCCGGTGTCGTCGGTGGGGAGCGTGGGGAGGACGAGCCGCGACGACGACCGAATGGTGTTCAGGCTGCTGGTGCCGACGCTGGCGTGCCGGAATCCCATGATGGCGGGTGTGTCGGGGCTCTGATCGTCGCTGGTGACGGTCAACCGGATCCGGTCGCCGGCTGCGAAGCGACGGGCGTTGTCCACCAACGGAATTCGATACTCCACGTCCTCGCCGACGGGCACCGCCACCGCGGTTCGGCACGGCAGCACCGGGGCGCCGGGGGTGCTCGCGGACTCGTCGACCTCGCGCAGGCTGGCCCGCAGCCAGCCGGCCGTGACGTCCTCGACGGTGCCATCGGAGGCGACGTGCTGCAGCGTCGCCATCCAGGCCGTGTCGGCGGCGGTGGCCGACGCCACCAACCGAAGTTCCACGTGGCCGACGACGTCGAGCGTGGTCGGCAACGGGGCGCTGGTCCACGACAGCATCGCGGGCGGGTCGACGGGGCTGGGCTTCACCCGGCCGAGACCGCCGCCGAGCGCCATCATTTCCCTGGCCCCGGCGGTGCCCTCGTCGACGGCGAGCACCCCGTCGGCGCGCAGCGCCCATTCGGTCGGCGTCGACTCCGCGGGCGGCCACCCCTCGGCGGTCCGCCAGCCGTCACCACCGGGCAGCACGTACCTGATTGGCGGCCCGTCCATGATTCCGGTGTCACGTCCCTTGAGCCAGTGGTCGTACCAGGCCAGCGCCTCGGTGTGGAGGCTCTCCCACGGCCAGGTCAGGCCGAAACGGCCCAGCATCCCCATCCGTACGTTTGGGTTGTGCGCCAACGCCTTCCACGCGACGAACGTCGACGGCAGGTGCAGTGGGACGTTCTCCCAGTCGCACCCGAGGTAGACCGGTACGTCGATCCGGTCAAGCAGGCCGGTGAGATCCCGGTCGTCCCACCAGGCGTCGCGAACCGGGTGCTTCACCATGACGTCGAGCCACAGGTCGTCCCACGGGTGCGGGTCGTGCGGCAGCTTGAGCATCTGACGCAGCACGGTCACCGCCGCCTCCCCGTTCATCGTGCCGAACCGGCGGTGCAACGGGGGAGTGTGCAGCACCTTGCGCGCCACGTCCAGTGGCGGACTGCGCCAGAACGCGCTGCTGCGCTCCGAGGTCAGGCCCACCATCGACAGGAACGGCGTGATGAACGACGAGCTGGCCAGTCCGTGGTGGGTGGCGGCGTCGTAGAGGTCGGCGGTGACTGCGAGCGGGAAGATCGCCTTGAGGTGCGGTGGCCGTTCGACGGCGGCCTCGAGTTGGGTCATGGCGAAGTAGCTGATGCCGATCATGCCGACGTTGCCGTCACACCACGGCTGGGCGGCGGCCCACTCGACGAGGTCGTACATGTCCCGGCGCTCCTGGCCGTCGAAGAAGCCGAACTCGCCCCCGGACCCGCAGGTGCCGCGCACGTTGGCGATGAGGTGGACGTAACCCCGGGTCACCCAGAAGTCGGTGTCACCGGCCTCGATGAACCCCATTGGCGCACCGAGGTTCTGGATCTGTCGAGGGTAGGGAGAGGCCGCGATCAACACCGGGAACCGGCCGTCGGCGTCGGGCCGGTGCACGTCGGCCAGCAGGTCGACGCCGTCGCGCATCGCGATGGCGACGTCGTCGTCGTGCTGGACGCGGTGCGTCGGTTCGCTGAGGTGGCGATAGTCCCGGCCGCTGGTCTGCGGGCCGTTCAGTTGTGTCGTGGACATGAGTTTCACGCTACGTTGAGACATAGTCTCAACGCAAGAGGAAACTCTTGCTAGGATTTCGCAATGCCGAAGAAGACCCCTCCCGGTCCTCGCGACGAGAAGGGCGTGTTGTCGGGGCGCATCCTGGCCGCCGCCCGCGACGAATTCGCCACCCACGGGTGGGCGGGCACCACCCTTCGGGCCATCGCCAGGTCCGCCGACGTCGATCCCGCCCTGATCTACCACTACTTCGGCTCCAAGGAGGGGCTGCTGGACGCTGCGACGACGCCACCGCAGCGATGGCTCGACGGTGTCGCCGCGACCTGGAACACGGCGCCCGACGAACTCGGGTCCGCGCTGCTACGGCTGATGCTGAGTGCGTGGGCCGACGACGAGATCGGGCCCGTGCTGCGCGCGGTGCTGCTGACCGCCGCGCACGAGGAGTCCACCAGGGAGAAGCTGCGCCGCATCGTCGAGGGCAGCCTGATGGGCGTGTCCCGGCTCGGCGCCGACGACCGCGACCGCGCGGTGCGCAGCGGGTTGATCTCGTCGCAGATGATGGGCCTGGCGCTGATGCGCTACGTGTGGCGGGTCGAACCCATCGCCTCGATGACCGACGACGAGCTCGTCGGCGCGGTGGCCCCGAATCTGCAGCGCTACGTCGAGGGGGAGCTCACGGCCGAACCGACGTCGCAGCACGTAGACTGATCGATCGGACTTCGCCATAGAGCACCAACTTCGCAGTAGAGAAGAATGAGGTAGTACCTGCATGAGCGGCCATTCCAAGTGGGCCACCACCAAGCACCAGAAGGCTGTCAAAGATGCGCGCCGCGGCAAGGAGTTTGCGCGGCTGATCAAGAACATCGAAGTGGCGGCCCGCACCGGCGGCGGTGACCCGTCCGGCAACCCGACGCTGTACGACGCCATCCAGAAGGCGAAGAAGACCTCGGTCCCCAACGACAACATCGAACGGGCCCGCAAGCGCGGTGGCGGCGAAGAGGCGGGCGGCGCCGACTGGCAGCCCATCACCTACGAGGGCTACGGGCCCAACGGCGTGGCTGTGCTGATCGAATGCCTCACCGACAACAAGAACCGCGCGGCCAGCGAGGTGCGCATTGCGATGACCCGCAACGGCGGCAACATGGCCGACCCGGGATCGGTGTCATACCTGTTCACCCGCAAGGGTGTGGTGACGCTGGAGAAGAACGGCCTGTCCGAGGACGACGTCTTGACGGCGGTACTGGACGCGGGCGCGGAGGACGTCGTCGACCACGGCGACACCTTCGAGATCGTCTCCGAGCCCACCGACCTGGTTGCCGTCCGCACGGCGCTGCAGGAGGCCGGCATCGAATACGACTCCGCCGACGCCAGCTTCCAGCCGTCGGTGTCGGTACCGGTCGACGTCGAGGGGGCCCGCAAGGTCCTCAAGCTGGTCGACGCCCTCGAGGACAGCGACGACGTGCAGGACGTGTGGACCAACGTCGAGATCTCCGACGAGGTCGCCGCCCAGCTCGACGAGGACTGACGGCTAGGGCGTCAGAACGGCGATGGCTTCCGCGATCGACATGTCGCCGGAGATCAATTCGAACGTCACGCCGCCGGTCGCGGGTGCGTCGAGAAGCGCCACCAGCATCGCCGCGACGTCGGCGCGCGGAATGGTTCCGCGTCCCGTCGACTCTGCGACGCGCACGCGGTCCGTGGCCGGGTCGTCGGTGAGGCCGCCGGGCCGGACGATGGTGGTGTTGAGCCCGGAACGTCCGCGGACCGCTTCGTCGGCGGCCGCCTTCGCCGCGAGATACGCGGTGAACACCGGATCGTCACCGGCAGCCGGCTCGTCGGCCCCCATGGCGGAAACCATCAGGTAGCGGCCGACTCCCGCTGCCTCCGCGGCGTCGGCCAGCAGAATGGCGGCGTCGCGGTCGACCGTGGTCTTCCTGTCGATCCCGCTGCCCGGCCCCGCGCCCGCGGCGAACACCACGGCGTCCGCGCCGCTGAGATGACCGGCGACCTCGTCGACCGTGGCGTTCTCCAGGTCGACGACAACGGCCTCCGCGCCAACGGCCTCGAGGTCACCCGACTGCTTGGGGTTGCGGATCAGGCCCACCGCCGAGTCGCCGCGTTCGGCGAGCAGCTTTTCGAGGATCAGGGCGATCTTGCCGTGTCCGCCGGCGATGACTACGCGCATCAGTTGTTTCCCTCCGTCGCAAAGACCTGTGAATCATCGGCAAAAGCCTTGAACTCCAACGCGTTTCCCGCCGGGTCGCGGAGAAACATCGTCCACTGTTCGCCGGGTTTGCCCTCGAAGCGCAGGTACGGCTCGATGACGAACTCGGTGTGGTTGCCTCGTAGCCGTTCGGCGAGCCGGTGAAACTCGGTGACAGACAGCAGCAGCCCGAAGTGGGGCACCGGCACGTCGTGGCCGTCGACGGGATTGTGTGCGCCGGCTGGACTGGCGGGAGCCAGATGGGTGACGAGCTGGTGGCCGTGCAGGTTCCAGTCGACCCAGGATTCCGCGCTGCGGCCCTGCTCGAGTTGCAGCACGGTTCCGTAGAAGTGGCGTGCGGCGTCGAGGTCGTCGACGGGGATGGCCAGATGGAAGCGTGGGATGGAGGAGTCGAGAACGGTCACCTCTCCAAGCTAGCCCGAGAGAGGAATGCGCTGATCTCCCTGGCGGTCTGCTCGGGTTGGTCGAGCATGATCAGCACGTGTGCGTCGTCGACGTAGCGCAGGGTGGCGTTGGTGAGGTCGGCCAGTCTGCGGGCATGACGGTCGGGCATCACCGGGTTGTGGCTCCACAGCACCAGGACGTCGCCGTCGAAGCGGGCCAGGCTCTCGGTGGCCCGCACCAGCTCGCTCTTCACCAACCGGGATCGTGCATACCTGATGACGTCGCGCCGAAGGGAAGTGTGCTGCAACGCGTTGCCGAACCAATGGTCGACGATGGGCTGCGGAACCGGCTTCTTGGCCATCATGCCGAAGACGAGGTACCGCCGCCGCAGCCAGCCGACGGCGAGCATCCGCATCGCGATCGACACCGTCAGCGGGCTACGGGTGGCCACCCAGGTGACCTTGCCGGGAAGTCCCGGTGGAAAGTTCTCGAAGGCTTCCGACGGGCAGATGATCATCCTGCCCACTCGCTTGTCCCGGCCGATGTCGGTGAGGAACAGCGGTCCACCCCAGTCGGTGACGACCAGGTCGACGTCGCTGAGGTCGAGTGCGTCGAGGAAGTCGGCGACCACGTTCACCATGCCGGGCATCGAGAGGTCGGCATCGTCTCTCATCGGCACGCGGTGACCGCCGAAGGGCAGCACGGGCAGCAGGTAGCGGTTGCCGGCGGGCAGCAGGGGGAGCACCAGGTCCCACTGGCTGTCGTTCATCAGGAGGCCGTGCAGCAACACGACCGGGGGACCGGTGGGGTCGCCTTCGTCTCGGTACTCGAGGGTCCCCGCCGTCACGTCGACCGATTTCATCTGAGCCACCCCTGTTAGAACGACCGTTCTAGAACCTATGCTCTAGTGTGTCCTGAGGAGGCGACGTTGGCAAGGTCAACCAGGGAGTCGATTCTCACCGCGACCGCGGAGTTGATGCGCGTCAAGGGTTTCGGCGCCGTCGGCATGAAGGACGTCGTCGTGGCGTCCGGGGCGCCGATCGGCTCCATCTATCACCACTTTCCCGGCGGCAAGACGCAGATCGCGCGGGAGGCGCTCGTCGCCGCAGGCGCCGCCTACGGCCTGCTCATCCCCACGCTGGTCGCGCCGCACGACGACCTCGGGGAGGCCCTCGAATCGGTGTTCGCGCAGGCCGCGACGGACATGGCCGAGACCGGGTTCGCGAACATGTGCCCGGTGGGGACCGTCGCAGCCGAGGTCGCCGACACGGTGGAGGAGCTGCGCGACGCGACCGCGGCCGTCTTCACCGGCTGGCTCGACGGCGGCACCGCGTACTTCGCGTCGCGGGGCATCCCGCCGACGGCCGCCCGCGATCTGACCATCACGGTGGTCAGCGCGCTGGAGGGCGCGTTCATCCTGGCGCGCAGCCTGCGCGACGCCGAGCCGCTGGGTGCCGTCGGTCGCGTCCTCGGCGCCCGGTATCGCGGCACGACGCTGGCGCCGGGCGTGTCCCTAACCGACAACGTCGGCGCGGACCACTAAGGTATCGAACAGCTGTTCGTACCACGGGCGGCCTTCGTCGCAAGGGAGTCGCAGTGCGGGTGATGGGCGTCGACCCTGGGCTGACGAGATGCGGGCTCTCGGTCATCGAGAGCGGCCGCGGTCGCCAGGTGATCGCATTGGACGTCGACGTCGTCCGCACCCCGTCGGACCAACCGCTGCAGATGCGGCTGCTGACCATCAGCGACACCGTCGAGCACTGGCTCGACACCCACCGGCCGGACGTGCTCGCGATCGAGCGGGTCTTCGCCAACAACAACGCGAACACCGCGATGGGCACCGCACAGGCGGGCGGGGTCATCGCCCTGGCCGCCGCCAGGCGTGACATCGACGTCCACTTCCACACGCCCAGTGAGGTCAAGGCGGCCGTCACCGGAAACGGGCGCGCAGACAAGGCGCAGGTCACCGAGATGGTCACCAGAATCCTTGCGCTGCAAGCCAAGCCGACGCCGGCCGACGCCGCCGACGCGCTGGCGCTCGCCATCTGTCACTGCTGGCGGGCGCCGATGATCGCCAGGATGGCCCAGGCCGAGGCGATGGCGGCCGAGCAGCGACGCAAGTACAAGGCCAAGCTGAAGGCGGCGACGTGATCGCCTCGGTGCGCGGCGAGGTCCTCGACATCGCCCTCGACCACGCCGTCATCGAAGCGTCCGGCGTCGGATACAAGGTGATGACGACGCCGACCACGTTGGCGACGCTGCGACGCGGTACCGAGGCACGGCTCATCACCGCGATGATCGTTCGCGAGGACTCGATGACGCTGTACGGGTTCGCCGACGCCGAATCGCGAGACCTGTTCACCATCCTGCTCTCCGTCTCCGGCGTCGGCCCGAAGATCGGCCTGGCCACGCTGGCCGTCTACGACGCCCAGACCCTGCGGCAGGCCCTGGCCGACGGCGACGTCACCGCGCTGACCAGGGTGCCCGGCATCGGCAAGCGCGGTGCCGAGCGCATGGTCCTCGAATTGCGGGACAAGATCGGGTCGGTCGTCACGGCGGGCGGAACCGCGGCCGTCGGTGGTCACGCCATCCGTGGGCTCGTCGTCGAAGCCCTTGTCGGGCTTGGCTTTCCGATCAAACAGGCCGAGGACGCCACCGACAAGGTGCTCGCCGCGGATCCTGAGGTCACGACGTCGAGCGCGCTGCGTGCCGCGTTGTCGATGCTGGGGAAGAATTAGCACGTGGGCCGCTTCGACGAGGACGAACACGAAGACACCACCGACCGCGAGGTGTCCGCCGCGCTGACGGTCGGGGAGGGCGACGTCGACGCCAGCCTGCGACCCCGCACACTCAACGAGTTCATCGGCCAACCGCGGGTGCGCGAGCAGCTGCAGTTGGTCCTCGAAGGTGCCAAGAACCGCGGTGGCACCCCCGACCACATCCTGCTGTCGGGGCCGCCAGGGCTCGGCAAGACGTCTCTGGCCATGATCATCGCGGCCGAGCTCGGCACGTCGCTGCGCCTCACCTCGGGCCCGGCGCTGGAGCGCGCCGGTGACCTGGCCGCCATGTTGTCGAACCTGGTCGAGCACGACGTCCTGTTCATCGACGAGATCCACCGGATCGCCCGCCCCGCCGAGGAGATGCTGTACCTCGCCATGGAGGACTTCCGCGTCGACGTCGTCGTCGGGAAGGGCCCGGGCGCCACGTCCATTCCGCTCGAGGTCGCACCGTTCACGCTGGTCGGTGCGACCACTAGATCGGGGGCGCTCACGGGACCGCTTCGGGACCGCTTCGGGTTCACCGCGCACATGGACTTCTACGAACCCGCCGAACTGGAACGGGTGCTGGTGCGTTCGGCGGGGATCCTCGGCATCGGGGTCGGTGCCGATGCCGCCTCGGAGATCGCCAGGCGTTCGCGTGGCACCCCACGGATCGCCAACCGGCTGCTGCGCCGGGTGCGCGACTACGCCGAGGTCCGCGCGGACGGCGTCATCACCCGCGACGTCGCGAAGGCGGCACTGGCGGTCTACGACGTCGACGAGCTCGGGCTTGACCGGCTCGACCGGGCGGTGCTGACGGCGTTGACCCGCAGTTTCGGCGGTGGCCCGGTGGGGGTGTCGACGCTTGCGGTCGCCGTAGGCGAGGAGGCGACGACGGTCGAAGAGGTGTGTGAGCCGTTTCTGGTGCGGGCGGGCATGATTGCGCGGACCCCGCGTGGCAGGGTGGCGACCGCTCAAGCTTGGATGCATCTGGGCATGACGCCGCCCAGCGGCGTGATGGGCCTCGGGCAACAAGCCCTCTACGACTAGCCGACCGAACGGATTCAACGACAAACATGATCATTGCCGGTGTGATCTTCGCGGGACTGGCCGCCCTACTGCACGTCTACATCTGGATTCTGGAATCGTTCCGGTGGACGGCGCCGCGCACCCGGGCAGCCTTCGGCACGTCGGCCGAGGAAGCCGAGACCACCAAGCTGATGGCCTTCAACCAGGGCTTCTACAACCTCTTCTTGGCGGTCGTCACCTTCGTCGGGGTGGCATTCACGATCTCCGGTGGCACGCGGGTCGGCGCTGCGCTGCTCTTTGCCGGTGTCGGATCGATGTTGGCCGCGGCCGCCGTGCTCCTGGCGTCCGCTCCGGACAAGGCACGCTCCGCCGTGACCCAGGGAGCGTTGCCCTTGGTGGCCGTGGCACTGCTCGCCATCGGCTTCTCGACGTAGGTCTCCTGGGGGTGGCCGACGACGTGGACGCGGTTGCCGCCCGACCGCTTGGCGCGGTACATCGCCCGATCCGCCGATTCGACCAGGCAGTCCACGTGGGTGATGAGGTCGCGCGGCGCCACCCGGTGCAGCGACGCGCTGGCCACGCCGATGCTGGCGGTGACCCGCGTGGGCGCCTGAGCGATCTCGCGGCGGATCCGCTCGGCGAGGCCGATGGCGTCCTTGCGATCGCCTGACACCGCGACCACGAACTCCTCGCCGCCGATTCGCGCGGCGATGGAGTCGCCGCGGCGGATGTGCCGGAGGATGCCGCCAACCACGACCAGGGTCTGATCGCCCGCAGCATGCCCGGCGGTGTCGTTGATGCGCTTGAAGTCGTCGAGGTCGACCATCACCACGGTCAGATGGGCTGCGCCGTCGCGACTCGACTCGGCGGCCAGGATGCGGACCGACCGGCGAAAGGCTCGTCGATTGGGCAGGTCCGTCAGGGGGTCGATGTCCGAGTTGAGCGCGTCGATGCCCAGGGTGTGGACCAGAACCTGGACGCAGAACGGCACGGCCAAGATGGTGATCCCGAGGACCAGCAGCTTGCTGGCGGCCAGGGGAAGATCTCCCGCGACCGCGATCTCCGCTGCGCAGGCGAGCGCCGTGCCGACGGCGGCCGCCAGAGTCAACGCCAGGTACCGGGCGGTGTGGAAGAACGCGACGTATCCGGCCAGCGCGGCGAAGGCGGTCGCGCCCTGGATTCCGGTGCTCGGCTGTGCGCCGAGCAGGCAGGTCCCGGCGATGAAGACGTTGGCGACGACGACGAACGCGGCGGACTGGTTTCTGTTGGGCCACCTCGCCACCCACAGTGCCGCCATCACCGCGCAACCCACGGCGATCGCGATCGAGGCCACCCTGGCGGCGGTGGCCTGCGGGCCTGCGGGCGTGAACAACATCAGCACCGGCACGACGCCCAGCGTGAAGACGATGGTCGCCATCATGTGACGGGTGAACCGTTGGAGGTTGCGGACGGCCAGGTACGCAGACAGCCATTGGTAGTGATCGGGCTGCCGCCACCAGCGACACATCCAGTCCACTTTGCCTGTTCGCCCTTGCCGCTCGTGTGCCTCGGCCGTCACGGCGTGGTCTCAGCTCACGTGACGAACTCCCCAGCCGGATCGTACAAGAACGATGGACAGTTTGCCGGAGGTCGACGAGATCCTGCCAGCGGATTGGTGAGCGGACGGCTTTCCCATGGACCCGTCGTGACCGGCGGATTGGTGGCGGTCGACGAATCGCGCATGGTGACGAACGGATACGGCGTTGCCGCCACGGTCCCGGCGACATCGTGACGACCCGCAGGCAGGGGCGGGGACTGGGACCGATGTGCCGTCGTCTCGCTCAGAGCTACCTTCGCTGGGGTCGCCAAAACGTTTCGCCGGCGACCAATTCGTTAGGTCGTCGAGAACTTGGGTACTCCTGCGGCGAAAGAGGAGGTCGACATGTCACGGGTCGTTTCGGACGATGCGGTGCAGGGCGGAAGGATGCGCATCCCGCGCAGCCGCGGTGCGGCCAGCGGGTTGCTGATCGTCGTCTTGGGTTTGTGGGGTGCGTTGGTGCCGTTCGTCGGGCCCGCGTTCGACTTCGCGTACAACCCCGACCAGGGCTCGGAGTGGAGCAGCACCCGAGGCTGGCTCGAGGTGCTTCCGGGTGTCGTCGCCGTCATCGGCGGCTTGCTTCTGGTCCGCTCCCGCAACCGCGCCACGGCGATGCTCGGCGGGTGGCTCAGCGTCGTCGCCGGCGCGTGGTTCGTCGTCGGGCGCGTGATGGCGACGACCTTGACCATCGGCGAGATCGGGCGTCCGGTCGCGGAGAACGATATCAAGGCCGCCTGGTTGGAGCTGACGTACTTCTACGGTCTCGGGGCGCTGATCATCTTCCTTGGCGCAATGGGGCTGGGACGGTTGTCGGTGCGCAGCGTGCGTGACGTCGGGTACGCCCAACGGGTGGCCACCGCCGACCGCGTCGAGCACGTCGACGCCGGCAATCAGCCGACCACGGTGCTCCCGGCGACCGGGCCGACGCCCACGAACCAGACGTACGGCGGGAACGTTCCGCGGCGCAGCTGGCGGGACCGGTTCAAGCGCCGCGGCCAGAAGGACACCCTGGTCGGTCGGTAGCGCCGAACTATCCGGTGTAGACCATCACGTGCTTGATGCGGGTGTAATCCTCGAGGCCGTACATCGACAGATCCTTGCCGTGGCCCGATGACTTGAATCCGCCGTGCGGCATCTCCGCGACGAGCGGAATGTGGGTGTTGATCCATACGCACCCGAAGTCCAGGGCGTTGGACACGCGAACGGCGGTGGAGACGTCCTTCGTCCAGACCGACGAGGCGAGCGCGAACTCCACGCCGTTCGCCTTCTCGAGCGCGTCGTCCTCGTCGGTGAAGGACTGCACCGTGATGACGGGTCCGAACACCTCGGTCTGAACCAGCCGGTCGCCCTGCTTTACGCCGCCGATGACGGTCGGGGCGACGTAGAAGCCCGTGTCGCCCTGCCGATGTCCACCGGCCGCGACGGTGGCGTGGTCGGGCACGTCGTCGAAGAAGCCGAGTACGCGTTCCATCTGGTCGACGTTGTTGACCGGTGGCACCCAGGCATCCTCGTCGCCGGCGGCTCGCCCGAACGTGGTCAAGGCCTTGCCGGCCTGCTCGGCCAGCGCCGCGGTCAGCTCGTCGACGACCGAGGCGTGCGCGAGCACCCTGGTGGCCGCGGTGCAGTCCTGCCCGGCGTTGAAGTAGCCGGCCGCCGCGATGCCTTCGGCCGCCGCGGCGAGGTCGGCGTCGCCGAACACGATGACCGGTGCCTTGCCGCCCAGTTCGAGGTGGGTGCGCTTCAGGTGGCCGCCGGCGCTGACGGCGACCGCCCGGCCTGCCGCCACCGATCCGGTGATCGACACCATTGCCGGGGTCGGGTGGGCGACGACGGAGGCTCCGGTGACCCGGTCACCGGTCACGACGTTCAGCACCCCGGGCGGGAAGTGCTTGGCCGCCAACTCGGCGAGCATGACGGTGGTCACGGGCGTCGTGTCGCTGGGCTTGATGACGACGGTGTTGCCCGCCGCGACCGCCGGGCAGAACTTCCAGACCGCCATCATCATCGGGTAGTTCCACGGTGCCACCTGACCGACAACGCCGACGGGCTCGCGCCGGATCCACGACGTGTGATCCGGCATGTACTCGCCGGCCGACTTGCCCTCGAGAATCCTTGCGGCACCGGCGAAGAACCGAATCTGGTCGACCATCGGCGGAATCTCTTCTGCCCTGGTGACGTGGTCCGGCTTGCCGGTGTTGCGGCCCTCGGCAGCCACCAGGTCGTCGGCCGCGCGTTCCACCTCGTCGGCGAAGTCCAGAAGTGCCTTCTGTCGAACCGACGGGGTGGTGCGCTTCCAGTCCTTGAACGCCTTCGCCGCCGCGGCGTAGGCGTCGTCGACGTCCTGCTGGTTGGACACGGGCGCCGTGCCGTACCGCTCACCAGTGGTGGGGTCGACCAACGGCATCGTCGCGCCGCTCACCGAGTCGACGAGTTCTCCGCCGATGAAGTTCTTGACCGTGGTCATGGTCAGAGGTCCTTGAGGACCAGAGCGAGTACGTCGAGACCTTCCTCGAGCAGTTCGTCACTGATCGTCAGCGGCGGAAGGAAGCGCAGCACGTTTCCGTAAGTGCCACAAGACAATACGATCACTCCGGCCGCGTGTGCACCGGCGCACAGGGCCTTGGTCAGCTCCGCGTCGGGCTCGTTGGTGCCGGACTTGACCAACTCGACGGCGATCATCGCGCCGCGGCCGCGTACGTCACCGATACGGTCGTCGTCGGCCTGCATCCGCCCGAGACGCTCCTTCATGAAGGCCTCGATCTCGCGGGCGCGGGCGACCATGCCCTCGCTCTCGATCGTCTCGATCGTCGCAAGGGCGGCGGCGCAGGCGATCGGGTTTCCGCCGTAGGTGCCTCCCAGGCCGCCGACGTGGGGGGCATCCATGATCTCGGCGCGGCCCGTCACTGCCGCCAGCGGCAGTCCGTCGGCGATGCCCTTGGCGGTGACGATGAGGTCGGGTTCGACGCCGTCGTGCTCGCAGGCGAACATCGCACCCGTTCGAGCGAACCCCGACTGGACCTCGTCGGCGATGAAGACCACGTCGTTCTTGCGGCACCAGTCGAGCAGGGTCGGCAGGAAGCCCTCGGCGGGAACGATGAACCCACCCTCGCCCTGGACCGGCTCGATGATGATCGCGGCCAGGTTGGCGGCGCCCACCTGCTTGTCGATGACGTTGATGGCCCGCTTGGCGGCCAACTCGCCGTCGGTCGCCATCTCCTTGCCGAACTCCGCGTCGCGGTAGGGGTAGGACATCGGCGCGCGGTAGACCTCGGGCGCGAACGGACCGAAACCGTGCTTGTAGGGCATCGACTTGGCGGTCAGGGCCATCGTCAGGTTGGTCCGGCCGTGGTAGGCGTGGTCGAACGCGACGACGGCCTGCTTGCCGGTGTAGGTGCGCGCGATCTTGACCGCGTTCTCGACGGCTTCCGAACCCGAGTTGAACAGCGCCGACCGCGCCTCACCGGCGACGGGGGTCAGCCGGTTGAGCTGCTCGCACACGGCGACGTACCCCTCGTAGGGGGTGACCATGAAGCAGGTGTGGGTGAACGCCTGGGCCTGGGCGGCGACGGCCTCCACGACGCGGGGGGAGGCGTTTCCGACGGTGGTCACGGCGATGCCGGACCCCAGGTCGATGAGCCGGTTGCCGTCGACGTCTTCGACGATGCCGCCGCCTGCACGGGCGGCGTAGACCTGCATCGTGTTGCCGATGCCACGCGCGACGGCACCGGACTTGCGGGCGATCAACGCCGAGGACTTGGGGCCGGGGATCGCGGTGGCGAGGTGGCGGCTCTGTTCGATGGTGCTCACGTCATGACTCCTGCAAACGAAGAGGGGGAGGAGACGTCGAAACGTCTGGGCGAAGCCTAGTCGCCGCTACGGACCACGCGAACGGAAACCTCGGCACGTGCGCGATCCGACGGTCGGATTCGCGCCAAGGGGTCCACATTTCTGACGCTTTCGGTGCTGCGCGGCGTTCAGTGCGACGAAATGAGCGATTAGCGGCACTAACTGCCCTGACGTCGTGACGGGGCAGGTCGGCGGACGGTCGCGGTAATGGCACACTGGTCGGTGACTAGGCCCCCGTGTAATCGCATCCGTTCCGGGGAGCCACGACCGAAATCGATACGAAAGTCAGAGTTGACATGGATCTCGCCATCTTCGTCCCACTGCTCGTCGTCATGGGCGCGTTCATGTTCTTCGCGTCACGTCGGCAAAAGAAGGCCATGCAGGCGACCATCAACCTGCACGACTCGCTGGCGGTCGGCGACGAGATCATGACCACGGCCGGGCTCTACGGCACCATCGCCGCCGTCTCCGATTCCAAGGTCGACGTCGAGATCGCCCCCGGCGTCGTGGTCACCATGCTGAAGCTCGCCGTCAAGGAAAAGACCGTGGTCGACGAGGACGAGTACGACGCCGACGAGTACGAGGACGACGACACCGTCGTGGCCGAGGAGTCGACGGCTCAGGAACTCGACCGACCCGGCGCCGGCACCGAGGTCAAGTCCGACCCGGACCGTCTCACCAAAGACTGACGGCTGAGCACACAGCGCAACCACGTACTCTTTGCGGGTTGACGTACCGATCTGAGGAGAACCAAGAACGTGGCATCGCCTTCGGCGCCGGTGCATCCCTACCGTTACCTGACGCTTTTTCTGGTTCTACTCATCGGTGCGTATCTGCTGGTGTTTCTGACCGGAGACAAGCAACCGAAGCCCAAGCTGGGCATCGATCTGCAGGGCGGCACCCGCGTAACCCTGACCGCCCGCACCCCGGACGGCACCCGACCAACTCGTGAATCCCTCCTGCAGGCGCAGGAGATCATCACCTCCCGCGTCGACGGGCTCGGCGTCTCCGGCTCCGAGGTCGTCGTCGACGGCGACAACCTCGTCATCACGGTGCCGGGCAACGACGGCAACGAGGCACGCAACCTCGGCCAGACCGCGCGGTTGTACATCCGCCCCGTCATCCACGCCATCCCCGCGGGACAGACGCCACCCCCGCCAGGTCAAACGCCGATCGGCGCACCAGGAGCACCCGGTGGCTTGCCGGGAGCTCCCGGTGGTCAGCCGGGGATGCCGCCAGGAATGCCGCCCCTCATCTCACCTGCGGAGCCGGAGACGCCGAGCCCGTCGACGCGGGAGGTGAT
>VIFX01000190.1:0-395 GCA_006864685.1 Mycolicibacterium hodleri
GCTCTACACGACGCTCGAGGTGATCCCCCACATGATGGAGCGGCGGTACGGACGAGTCGTGAGCATCGGCGCCGAATCCGTTCGCAACGGCCTATGGCAACACGCCGTCTACAGCGCCGCCAAGGGCGGCGTTCACGGCGTCACGCCCGGATTGGCCAGGGAGTTCGCCGAATACGGCATCACGTTCAATGTGGTGGCACCGGCGATGGTCATCACCCCCGAACACGCAGCCGTCGTCGAGCGCATGCCCGAGGCGCAAAAGCTCGAACACGAGAACTTCCTGGAGCAGATCCGCGGGTCGATACCCGCCGGCCGCGGCGGAACGGTTGGCGAAATCGCAGCGGCAACAGCCTATCTCGCGTCAGATGAGGCAGGGTTCGTGACCGGGCAGGTGC
>VIFX01000191.1:0-394 GCA_006864685.1 Mycolicibacterium hodleri
GCGCAGTAGTCCTTCGGTGCCGCCGTCGCCACGCCGGACGAGCCGAAGATGGCGATGGTGGCGAGCGCAGCCACGCTGAAAGAGCGCATGTCAATCCTCCTAGCAAACGCGGCACCGCACCGCAGACGACAGATTAACGCGCAGCGCTCGGGTGAGGTGGGGCCGGGCGGAAGTTTGCTCGCGCGTCAATGCGCGGACTGTCCGGGGTACGGCAGGAGTGCCATCTCGCGGGCGTTCTTGATGGCAGTGGTGACTTGCCGCTGCTGCTGGACGGTCAGCCCCGTGACCTGCCGGGACCGGATCTTCCCGCGCTCGGAGATGAAGGTCCGCAGCCGCGCGGTGTCCTTGCTGTCTCTTATAAACATCTGACGCTGCCGACGAAGCTAGAAGTATA
>VIFX01000192.1:0-394 GCA_006864685.1 Mycolicibacterium hodleri
GCTTCTGGGTTAGTACCACCAATTGATACCCATTGTCCTGTTGCTTCATCAAATTTCTGAACAACAATCGCATAATCACTGAGTAAATCTGCTGTGATTATCGCATCGAATGTGAACGTTGCTGTACCTTCGCGGTTTGGATCAACAGTAAACTCAATTGCGTCGTTACCAAGCAATTGTAAGTCCAGACCAGCCAACGATACTGCTGCAAGGTAAGTTGAACTACCTAGAGCAACATCATCTGCAACTAGCAACGGTTCTGGGTTGATCTCTGCAGTTACAACATTATCCACTGCTTTCACAGAGCTCAATTGAATATTGAGGTTTGCTTGAGCCGTATCACCAGTTACAGGATCAGTTAATGTGTAGACAAATACATCTGTTTGACCTACAC
>VIFX01000193.1:0-393 GCA_006864685.1 Mycolicibacterium hodleri
CCTCGTTCATGGTGGATCCGCTGGGTCTACAGCTCATCGACCACATCGGCGTGGAGAAGGTGATGTGGTCGAGTGACTACCCGCACAACGAGAGCACGTTCGGATACTCGGAGAAGTCCCTGGCGTCGGTCGTCGAGGCGGTCGGTGCGGAGAACGCGGTGAAGATCGTCAGCACCAACGTCAAGAACTTCCTGGGGATATCGTGACGACGTTTGCGACGTCGGGCGCGGCCGCACTGGCCATTCCGGATCTGCCCGATCGCCGCCGGATGTATCGCGAGGTCGGGGCACGCTTGCGCGCGGCGATGAGAGAAAGTGGAGTCGACGCGCTCGTCCTTCTCGGCAACGGCAACGTCGTGTACGCAACGGGGGCGAGCTGGCCACTGTTGGACGC
>VIFX01000194.1:0-393 GCA_006864685.1 Mycolicibacterium hodleri
AGGTACCAGTCGAACCGCGCGCTTGATCGGGCGCGGTGTCCGGAGCTTCGCGACGCGCGAGCCGATCACGCGAGCGGGTGGTTTCGGTCGCCGGGTCGGCTGGTGTTCCACCGGCGTCGCGACGCCCCGGGCCGCGGCCGAATCGGGATAGCCCAGATACAGCTGGTGCAGTATCCGGCGGGACAACCCAGGCGCGAAGTAGTGGCCGATGTCGGCCAACGTGCCGACGGGTGTGTCGATCCTGGCGGGCTTGTCCACCAGCCCGCGCACCACCATCGCCGCGGCGTGCTCGGCGGTGATGGCGGGCATCGGGTTGAGCTTGCGCGACGGGGCGATCATCGGCGTCCTGACCAGTGGCATGTGGATGCTGGTGAACGTGATGTGGTCCGAGAG
>VIFX01000195.1:0-393 GCA_006864685.1 Mycolicibacterium hodleri
CCCCAAAGGATGTCAGCCGATGAGATACAGTTTTTGCGACAGCGCCCGCGGCCCGCTGCTGGTCGCCATCGATCAGGATGGCCTGCGCCACGTGGAGTTCATGCACGGAGAGCGGCCCGTCATGCCGCAAACTGACTGGCAAAGGGATGACAAGGCGCTGGCCCCCTATCTTGCCCAGTTCACCGCCTATTTCGCCGGAAAGTTGCAGCAGTTCGATCTGCCCATGGCAGCGAAGGGCACTCCGTTTCAGCAAACGGTATGGAACGCTTTGTGCGATATCCCCTATGGCGAGACCGTGAGCTATCTCGAGATTGCCCAGGCGATAGGCAATCCCAAGGCGGTGCGGGCGGTAGGCGCTGCCAATGGGCGCAATCCGCTGAGCATCATAGTGCC
>VIFX01000196.1:0-392 GCA_006864685.1 Mycolicibacterium hodleri
CCGCAGGATAGTGCGCTTTCAGCCATAACGTTTGATATGACACCAAAGCATAGGCCGCAGAGTGCGATTTGTTAAATCCGTAACCAGCGAATTTCTCCACCAGGTCGAAGATTTTCATCGCCAGTTCAGCGTTGATTCCGTTCTTTTCTGCACCTTCAGCAAATACAGAACGTTGCTTAGCCATCTCTTCCGGCTTTTTCTTACCCATCGCACGACGCAGCATATCCGCGCCACCGAGGGTATAACCAGAAAGCACCTGCGCAATCTGCATGACCTGTTCCTGATACAGGATAATGCCGTAGGTTGGCTCCAGTACCGGTTTCAGGCTTTCATGCTGCCACTGTACGTCCGGATAGGAGATCTCTTCACGACCATGTTTACGGTCGATAAAG
>VIFX01000197.1:0-391 GCA_006864685.1 Mycolicibacterium hodleri
GATTGGTGGGCTCCGCGGGTTTGGATCTGCAGCAGCGGCAGTCGTTTGCCTGTGCCTGGGCCGGCGACGGAGTTGTCGGCGGTGGCGGCGAGGCGGTCGATGATGGCATGCAGCGAGTCGATTTCGCGGTGTCGTTCGATGATCCAGATGTTGTCGTCACCAAGTTCGCGGCCGGCGCGTTGCCGGTATTGGTCGCGCCGTGTCGCGATGAGCGCCTCGGTCGCGGCGAGCTGGGCGCGCAGTTCGTCCAGGTGTGTGGTGTCGGTGGCGAAGTGCCCGCAGCCCAGGCAGGCGTTGCCTTTGTCGCATTGTTTGAGCGGGGGCAACAGACAGACCCCGTTGGGCAGGACGCGGTCGGTGCGGGCGGCCAGCTGGGTCATCTCGTAGATGT
>VIFX01000198.1:0-391 GCA_006864685.1 Mycolicibacterium hodleri
CGCACACTTGCTGCTATTGAAGATTTCAATGGTAAAGGCACTCCTGTTGCCCCTCACCTTTCTTGTATTGGTGATGATAAGACGCGTATTGCTGAACTACTCGATTTATACAAAGCTCAAGGCATTGACCGTATTGTCGCTTTACGTGGTGACTTACCATCTGGACAGGTTGGTCTTGGCGAACTTCCTTATGCTCAAGATTTAGTACGTTTTATTCGTGAGCACTCAGGCGACCATTTTCATATTGAGGTTGCGGCTTATCCAGAAATGCATCCTCAAGCCGAAAGCCTTGACTCAGATATCCAACGTTTTATTGAAAAAGTACAAGCTGGTGCCAATGCAGGAATTACTCAATTCTTCTTTAATCCAGACTCATACTTTTATTTTATAG
>VIFX01000019.1:0-122306 GCA_006864685.1 Mycolicibacterium hodleri
CGCCCGAGCGTCGGGCCTGGTCGACGAAGTGGCCGATGAGGTGGTCGGCGATGTCGCCGAGGGCTTCGGCGGTGAGGACGGCGTCCTGGAGTTGTTCGAGGGGCTCGTCGTGCACGGTTCTGATCGCTAATGTGGTCACCATGCGTCGGCATCCTCAGCTGCTCAGGGCCCTCTGTCTGCCCGTCGTCGCGGCTGTCGTCCTGGCCGGCTGCTCGCCGGGACTCGCCGCCAACCCCCGCTTCGCCACCGATGCGGGCGCCGGACCCCAAGGCGCCCCCGAGACGACACCGGTCGTCGCGGGACCTCCCCCGGTCGAGGCCCCCAAGAACGATCTGACGTGGCGCGACTGCACGTCGCGGACGTTCGCTGCGGCGTCCGTCCCCGCCGTGCCCGGCGTGAGCCTGGACTGCGCCACCTACGACGCCGACGTCGACTCGATCAACGGCGCCACGGGGACGCTCACCATCGGTGTCGTCCGCGCCAAGTCGACGGCCACCCCGGCGGACGCCGGACCACTTGTCATGACGACCGGCAGCGACCTCCCGTCCTCGACGCAGCTGCCGGTGTGGCTCTCCCGCGGCGGCGCCGACGTGCTGAAGACCAACCCGATCGTCGCCGTCGACCGCCGAGGCATCGGCCTGTCGGGCGCCCTGGACTGCCGCGACCTCTTCAGCCGGCAGGAAATGCTCGACCAGGCGCAGTTCGAATCCGGAAACGATCCCGTCGCCAACCTCAGCGCCGTCGTCCAGACGGCCACCCAGAGCTGCACCGACACCATCGCCCCCGGCGACTCGTCCTACGACAACGCGCACGCCGCCGAGGATCTCGAACGCCTGCGCAGCACCTGGGACGTTCCGACGCTTGCCCTGCTCGGCATCGGCAACGGCGCGCAGGTCGCCCTCGCCTACGCAGGCTCACATCCCAACAAGGTGTCGCGGCTGGTGCTCGACTCCCCGCTGCCCCTCGGGATCGCCGCCGAGGCAAGAGCCGAACAGAAGGTCAAGGGTCAGCAGGCCGCGCTGACCGCGTTCGCCTCGCAGTGCGTCGCCTCTGGTTGCGCGCTCGGCCCCGATCCGAAGGGCGCAATCGACGCCATGCTCGCCGGCGCGCGTCAAGGCACCGGCCCCGCCGGCGCCTCGGTGGCCGCCCTCACCGACGCCATCGCCACTGCCCTGGCGTTCCCCCGCGGCGACTTCGTGTCGTCGACCGCGGCGCTGGCCACCACCCTCGCCGCGGCCCGCAGCGGTGACGTCGCCGGGCTCAACACGCTGATCAATGAGGCCGAGACGCAACGCGAGACCGACGGGCAGTTCGTCAACGGCTGCAGCGACGCACTCAACCGCCCCACCCCGGACCGAGTGCGCGAGCTCGTCGTCGAATGGGGGAAGCTCTACCCCGAATTCGGCACCGTCGGCGCCCTCGACATGGTCAATTGCCTTGCCTGGCCCAGCGGTTCGACGCCACCCGATCCGCAGAACCTCAAGATTCCCGTGCTGCTTCTCGGCGTGCAGAACGACCCGATCGTCGGCAACGAAGGAGTGGCCGCCGTCGCGGCGACCATCATCAACTCCGGTGCGGCGAACCGACGCGTGATGTGGCAGGGCGTCGGACACGGAGCCAGCATCTACTCCACGTGCGCCGTCCCACCGGTGCTGTCCTACCTCGGCACCGGCAAGGTTCCCGAGACCGACACGTACTGCCCCGCCTAGCTCGACGCCCGCGGCCACCGGTGTACGGTGCGCTGGTGGCGGCACCTGACACGTTGTTGACGAACGCATTCCGACCCCGAACCTCTCCGCCGAATGTCGCGCACATTTTGCGCTCGGTGCTGTGGCCCGTGGCGATCCTGTCGATCGTCCATCGCAGCTACGTGCTGGCGACCAACGGCTACATCACCGACGACTTCGGTCCCGTCTACCGCGCGGTCGTCAACTTCAAGCTCGGGCTCGACATCTACAACGAGCACTTCGACCAGGTGGACCCGCACTACCTGTACCCACCCGGCGGGACGCTGCTGCTGGCGCCATTCGGCTACCTGCCGGTCGACGCCTCGCGGTATTGGTTCATCACCTTCAACACCATCGCCATCCTGCTGGCCGCGTACTTCCTGCTGCGGCTGTTCAAGTACACCCTGGCGTCGGTGGCAGCGCCCGCCCTGCTGTTGGCGATGTTCTGCACCGAGAGCGTCACCAGCACGCTGGTGTTCACCAACATCAACGGCTGCGTCCTCCTCGGCGAGGTCCTGTTCCTGCGGTGGCTGCTGAGCGGCAAGGTCAATAACGAGTGGCTCGCCGGCCTCGCCATCGGGCTGACGCTCGTCGTCAAACCCTCACTGGCCCCCCTGCTGCTGCTCCCGGTACTGAACCGACAGTGGCGCCCACTCGTGCCCGCCTTCGGGGTGCCGCTCGTGTTCAACGTCGCCGCCTGGCCGTTGGTCAGCGACCCGATGGGCTTCGTGCGCAACACGGTGCCCTACATATTCTCGGTGCGCGACTACTTCAACAGCTCCATTCAGGGCAACGGCATCTACTACGGCCTGCCGACATGGCTGATTCTGCTGCTGCGAGTGGGCTTTCTGGCACTGGCAGTCGCCAGCCTGTGGCTGCTGTATCGCTACTACCGGGAACGCGACCAGCTGTTCTGGATGGTGACCTCGTCCGGCGTGCTGTTGATCGCAACGTTCTTGGTGACCTCGCTCGGCCAGGGTTACTACTCGATGATGCTGTTCCCGTTCCTGATGTCGGTGGTGCTCCCCAACTCGGTGATCCGCAACTGGCCGGCCTGGCTGGCGATCTACGGCTTCATGACGATGGACCGCTGGCTGCTGGGGCACTGGCCGACCACCGGCCGCTTCCTGGAGTACATGAAGATCACCTACGGGTGGTCGCTGATGCTGATCGTCGTGTTCTGCGTGCTGTACTTCCGTTACCTCGAGGCCAAGGCCGACGGCAGACTCGACGACGGCATCGACCCGCCGTGGATGACGACCGATCGGGACCGCGCTAGCGTGGAGTGATGACCGTCCCGAAAGTCCAGCTGACCGACGACGAATGGCGTAAGAAGCTCTCGCCCCAGGAGTTCGCCGTGCTGCGTCAGGCCGGCACCGAGCGCCCGTTCGTCGGCGAGTACACCGACACCAACACCGAGGGCGTCTACCAGTGTCGGGCGTGCGGAGCGGAGATCTTCCGCAGCACCGAGAAGTTCGAATCTCATTGCGGCTGGCCGTCTTTCTTCGACCCCGCCGACTCGGACGCCGTCATCTTGAAGACCGACGACTCGGGTGGGATGCATCGAGTCGAAGTCCTGTGCGCCAGCTGCCACAGCCACCTCGGTCACGTCTTCGAAGGCGAGGGATACCCCACCCCGACCGATCAGCGGTACTGCATCAACTCGATCTCGATGAAGCTGGTTCCGGCGACGTAAGCCTGCGGAGCAGGTCACACAGTTCGGCGCCGGCGAGCGGCGGACTGAAGTGAAAGCCCTGCGCCACGTCGCAGCCGTAGTCACGAAGCATCGTCGTGGTGTCGTCGTTCTCCACGCCCTCGGCTACGACTGTCATGCCTAGCTCGTGCGCCAGGTCCACCACGGCGCGGACGACGGCCGCCGCACGCGCGTCGTCCACGATCGGGGCGATGAACTGCCGGTCGAGTTTGACCTCGTCGATCGGCAACTCGCACAGGTATCCGAGCGCCGAGTAGCCGCTGCCGAAATCGTCGATGGCTACCCGCGTTCCGCGTCCCCGTAGCGAATCGAGCACCTGACGGGTCCGGTCGACGTCGTCGAGCAACAGGTCTTCGGTGATCTCGATGGTCAACAGGTCCGGGCTGAGGTCACGCTCGTCGAGCGAGCGCAGAATGCGCTTCGGCAACTCCAGATCGCACAGCGACGGTGCGAACATGTTGACGGCCACGGGCACCCGGACACCGTTGGCCTTCCAGCGGGCCACGTCTTCGAGCGCCCGCTCGACCACCAGATCGGTCAGCGACCTCATCAACCCGTACTCACGGACCAGGGGAAGGAACTTGTCAGGACCAAGCAATCCGCGTTCGGGATGGGGCCAACGGACCAACGCCTCGACGCCGACGAATTCTCCGTCGCGGAGCCCGAACTTGGGTTGGTAGACCAGGCTGAGACCGGCATGGTCGATCGTGTTGCGCAGTTGGCCTAGCAGTCTCACCGTGCTCGTTCCGGCATTGCCCACCTTTCCGGTCCCCTTGGGCCGGGTCCGCGTCATCTCCGGATCGAAGGTGTGCACCCCGCCCGTCCGCGAACGCTTGGCGGAGTACATCGCCAGGTCGGCGTGCTTCAACAGCGCCTCGGCCGAGACGGTCGCGTCGTCGCCGGTCGCCACGGCCAGTCCAATGCTGGGTCGCAGCAACAGATCATGGCCGTCGATGACGAACTGCTCGTCGAACGACGCCATGAGCCTCCGTGCCACCTGTCGGGAGTGTTCGGTCTTGCCCTCCAGCAGCACCGCGAACTCGTCACCACCCACCCGGGCCACCGTGTCACCGGCGCGGACACAGCCGAGGATTCGTTGCGCCGCGAGCACCAGCAATTGGTCTCCGGCGGGGTGGCCGAGATTGTCGTTGACGAGCTTGAAGTCGTCGAGATCCAACGACAACACCGCCACCGGTTGCCGATCACGCACGTGCAACTGCATGGCGTGCGACAGGCGGTCGTTGAACAGCGCGCGATTCGCCAACCCCGTCAACGGGTCACGCAACGCCTGCTCCGCGACCAAGTCCAGGAGGCGGCGGTTCTCCCGGACCACGAAGAACTGCCGCAGCAGCACTGCTGTGACGAGGACGAGCGTGGAGAGGAACAGCGGCGCCATCCCCGACTCGTGCAGATTCGTCGGTGTGCATACCGCGGCGGCAACTGCGACAGGCACGTACGGCAGCCACAATGCCAACCGCGAAGGAACCCGGACCAGCGACGGCTCCGTTGCGGGCTCGTCGACGGCGAGCAGCGCCGCGACCGCGATGACGAGGAGTCCCACCAGGTAACCGACGTCGACGACACGCCCGATCTCGTCCTCGTACGTCCCGGCCGCGGTGAGGTACACGAAGGCGCTGTCCGAAAGCGCCATCACGACGACACCGAGGGTCAGGAACGTCAACGTCCGTCGCTGTCCCGCGCGCGCCCGAGTCTGGGCGAGGACTGCCACCGTGATGACGACGAGATCGCATACGGGGTAGGCCAGCGACAGTCCGAAGGCAAAGCGGCTGGTGTCGTCCGCCTCGTAGGTGTCTCGCAGGACCATGACCCACGAGATCTGGAACAGCGCCGCGGCCGCGATCAACCCGTCCAGCACCAACCGTGTGCGTGACTGACCCGGGTGGCCGACGGGGTACAGGGCCAGCCCGATGCATGCCCCGATCGGAAACACCAGGTAGCCCAAGTCGGCGACGGACGGAAACGGCGGGATGTCGGTCACCAGCTCGAAATATGCCCACAAAAATGATCCGACGAGCCATCCCCCAAGGCCGATGCAAATGCTCAGCCACACGAGCCGTTTACGACCGGCAGTGGAGCGCGCGGCGCGGCCTGCGCACACCGTGGCGAATGCAGCGAACAGCACAGAGGCCGCGTTCGTCATCACGCTCACGGCCGGTTCGTCGTCCCCAACCACGATGAACCCTGCAGAAAAGACAACGGCGACGACAGCGGCAGTCACCACCACCCAGGTGGTTTTCCCCATCGAGCGATGCTAGCAAACAGGGAAAGGGTATGAAACCAGAACTAGCCGGAAATTGACCAAGCAGACACTTCGATCTGCGCGGTCATCGACCGCAATTCGGGCAAACTGCGACGGTTCTCACGGCAGTCGGGCGACGAGCTCCTCGACGCCGACGCGAGGCCCGGTGAAGAACGGCGTCTCCTCACGCACGTGCCGACGGGCGTCGGTGTAGCGCAGCTTCCACATCAGCTCCACAATGCGGCCCAGGTCCGGCCCCTCGAAGGCCAGGATCCACTCGTAGTCGCCGAGCGCGAACGCGGGCACCGTGTTGGCGCGCACGTCGGGGTACTCGCGGCCCGCCATCCCGTGCTCGACGAGCATCTTGCGGCGCTCGTCGTCGGGCAGCAGGTACCACTCCAGCGACCGGACGAACGGATAGACGCACACGTAGTCGCCGGGGTCCTCGCCCGCGATGAACGCGGGAACGTGACTCTTGTTGAACTCTGCGGGGCGGTGCAACGCGACCACGCTCCACACCGGCTCGCTGACCCGGCCGAGGGACGTCCGCCGAAACGACGAGTAGGTCTTCTGCAGATCTTCCACCCGCTCGGCGTGCGTCCAGATCATGTAGTCGGCGTCGGCCCGGAAACCCGCCACGTCGTACACCCCGCGGACGACGACGCCGTTCTCCTCCTGCTGCTTGAGGAACGTCGCCGTGTCGTCGACGACGGCCGCGCGATCCTCGCCCAGCTCCTCGGGCTGCACCGCGAACACCGAGATCATCATGTATCTCGTCATGGAATTGAGGGTGTCGTAGTCCAGCTTCGCCATACGAACTATCGTGCCACGCCCGACGTCGTCAACGCCGCCACCGCCTTGGTGGCGGATCCCACACAGGCGGGAACGCCGATGCCATCCAGGTACGCCCCCGCGACCACCAGCGTCGTCGGCAAGCCCGAGCGCAGCTCGGCGACCAGCCCGGCGTGCCCCGGCCCGTACTGAGGCAGGGCGTCCATCCAGCGCTGGACATGACAGTCCACTGGGTCAGACGTCACCCCGAACACCGTCGACAGGTCCTCGGCCGCCCACCGGAGCAGATCCTCGTCACCCACGTCGCGGGCAAGGGAGTCGCCAAACCGGCCGAACGACAGCCGCACCAGTTCCACGTTGCCCCGGCGTCCCCACTTGCGGGACGTCAGCGTCATCGCCTTCGAGTTGAGCCGTTCACCACTGGCGACGAGGACGCCCGACTGCTCGGGCAACGGCGTCCCACCCGGCAGCGCGAGCACGACCAGCGCCGACGACGCCGTCTGAATGCGTCGCGCCGCGGCGGCCGACTTCGGTGCCACACCGTCGATCAACGTCGGCAGGCGAGGCGCCGGCACCGCGAGAACCACGCCGTCGGCATGCCAGTGCCCGCCCTCGTCGTCGACCAGCGACCACCCACGGCCGTCCCGGCTGACCTGCTTGACCCCGACGTGGACCCAGTCGACCTGCGCCTGCCGCACCAATGCGTCGAGCAGCACCGCATAGCCGCCGTCGACCGCCCCGAACACCGATCCGGGCATCGGCGGGGGCAGCGCCTCGCGGACCGCGTCGGTCAGAGTGCGGGCCCCACGATCCAAGGCAGCCGCCAGCGTCGGAGCGGCAGCCCTGAGTCCGATGGTCGCCGACGAACCGGCGTATACACCCGCCAACAACGGATCCACCGACCGCGCCACCACCTGCGGACCGAAACGGTCGCCGATCAGCTCCGCGACGGTCGGGTCCGCGCCGGTGCGCCACGAGAACGGTTGCGAGGGTTCGTCGGCGATCCGCGCCACCGTCGCGTCGTCGACGAGCCCGGCCATCGACGACGCCTGAGCCGGGATGCCCTGCAGCGTGCCCTGCGGCATCGGATGCAGACGCCCCTCGCTGAAGATCAGTGGCCGAACCCCCGTGGTGCCGATCTTCCTGTCGGCCAGCCCCAACTCGGCCAGCAGCGCCGACACCTCCGGACGACGCGCCACGAACGCCTCGGCCCCGACGTCCACCAACTGACCGCCGACGCGCTCGGTGCGCAACACCCCACCGAGACGATCAGCGGGGTCGAAGAGCGTGATCGAGGCGTCGGGCCCCGCGGCGACTCGCAGCCGGTAGGCGGCTACCAAGCCCGAAATGCCGCCTCCGACAACACAATAGGAAGGCGGCGAATAGGCGGCACTCACAACGCGTGCACCAACGCCACCGCCTCGGTGATGACGCCAGGGTCGGTCGGCGGAAGTACACCATGGCCCAGGTTGAAGACGTGGCCGGTGGCCCCTGCGTCGACGGCCCGTCGACCGTCTTCGACGACGTTGCGGACCGCACGCTCGACCACCGGCCAGCCGGCCAGCAGCACCACCGGATCGAGATTGCCCTGCAGCGCGCAGCCGGGGCGGACCCGGCCGGCGGCGTCGGTCAGCGACGTCCGCCAGTCGACGCCGACCACGGGCTTGTCCCCCACCGACACCGCCTCCGACATGGCGCCCAGCAGCTCGGCCGTGCCGACCCCGAAGTGCGTCATGGGCACACCCTCCGCGGCGAGGGCCTCGAACACCCGCGAACTGTGCGGCAGCACGTAGGTCCGGTAGTCGGCCAACGACAACGTGCCAGCCCAGGAATCGAACAGCTGGATCGCGTCGACGCCGGCGTCCAACTGCGTCTTGAGGAAGCCGATGGTCACGTCGGTGAGAGCCGTCATCAGGGCGTGCCAGGTGTCGGAGTCACCGAGCATCATCGCCTTGGTGCGCTCGTGGTTGCGGCTGGGCCCGCCCTCGACCAGGTAGGACGCCAGGGTGAAGGGAGCACCGGCGAAACCGATCAGCGGCACGTCACCCAGCGCCGCGGTCAACAGCGCGATCGCATCCGCGACGGTCGCGACCGCGTCACGATCCAGCGGGGTCAGCGACGTCACGTCGGCGGCAGTCCGGATGGGCTCGGCGATCACCGGCCCGACGTCGGGGACGATGTCGACGTCGACGCCCGCCGCGCGCAGCGGCACCACGATGTCGGAGAACAGGATGGCCGCGTCGACGCCGTGGCGACGCACCGGCTGCAGCGTGATCTCGGTGATCAGCTCGGCGTCGAAGCACGCCTGCATCATCGTGTTCTTTGCCCGCAACGCCCGGTACTCGGGGAGGGATCGGCCGGCCTGCCGCATGAACCACACGGGCACACGGCTGGGCTTACGGCCTGCGGCCGCGGTCAGATAGGGCGACTCTGGCAGGTCACGACGGGTACTCATCGCCACCCATGCTGCCATGCACCAACGCTTCGGCGCGCCTTCGCTGCCCCATCCCCGAATCAGCTAGCGTCAAACCCCATGACCACCGTCGAGCCGGCTCAGTTCCGGGCAGCGGTGGAGGCTATGAATGCCACCACCGTCCGGCCCGAGATCGAGCTCGGCCCGATCCGGCCGCCTCAGCGACTGGCGCCGTACAGCTATGCGCTCGGCGCAGAGGTTCGCCACCCCGAAACCACCGTCGTCCCCGAGCGGTCCGACGGCGACGCATTCGGCCGCCTGATCCTCCTGCACGACCCCGAAGGCGCGGAGGCCTGGGACGGCACGATGCGCCTGGTGGCCTACATCCAGGCCGACCTGGACTCCACCGAAGCCGTCGACCCGCTGCTCCCCGAAGTGGCGTGGAGCTGGCTCGTCGACGCGCTCGCCGAACACGACGACCACGTCACCGCCCTCGGCGGCACCGTGACGGCGACGACGTCGGTGCGGTACGGCGACATCTCGGGCCCGCCACGGGCCCACCAATTGGAGCTGCGCGCATCGTGGACCGCGACCAACCTCGAACTGGGACCGCACGTGCAGGCCTTCTGCGAAGTGCTGGAGCACGCCGCGGGCCTTCCACCGGCCGGGGTCACCGACCTCGGCGCTCGCACGCGCGCCTGACATGACTGAAGGTTTCGATGCCGGGGACGCCGGCCCCGACGAGACGACGGGCGAGCAAGACGCCGTCGAGCCCGAGGCCGAGGCGACCCCACTACTGACACCCGCGGACGGCGTACCCGAGCTGGCCGTCACGTCCGACCAGATCCTGGCTGCGGCCGAACTGTTGGTGTCGGGGCACGGCCCGTTCGCGATCGACGCCGAACGCGCCTCGGGCTTCCGCTACTCGAACCGCGCCTATCTGATCCAGATTCGGCGGGCAGGCGCGGGCTCCGTCCTGATCGACCCCGTCAACCACGGCGAAGACCCGCTGATGGTGATGGCGCCACTGGCCGACGTGCTGGACACCGACGAGTGGATCCTGCATGCGGCCGACCAGGACCTGCCGTGCCTGGCCGAGCTGGGAATGGTGCCGCCCCAGCTGTACGACACCGAGCTGGCGGGCCGGCTGGCCGGATTCGACAGGGTGAACCTGGCGGCGATGGTGCAACGGCTGCTCGGACTGCACCTGGTGAAGGGGCACGGTGCTGCGGACTGGTCCCAGCGTCCCCTTCCGTCGGAATGGCTCAACTATGCGGCGCTGGACGTCGAGGTGTTGCTCGAGCTCCGCGCGGCGGTCGCCGCCGAGCTGGAAGCGCAAGGCAAGACCCGTTGGGCGGCAGAGGAATTCGAGCACCTACGCACCTACGTCGCATCGCCGACGCGGCGGGATCGCTGGCGCAAGACGTCGGGGATCCACAAGGTCAAGAGTCCGCGGACGCTGGCCGCCGTTCGGGAACTCTGGACGACGCGCGACCACATCGCCCAGCGCCGCGACATCGCGCCAGGACGCATCCTGCCCGACGCAGCCATCATCAACGCCGCGACGGTCAATCCCGACACCGTCGAGAAGTTGGTGGCCCTGCCGGTATTCGGCGGCTCCCGCCAGCGCCGCAGTGCGGGCGTCTGGCTGGACGCGCTGGCGCGAGCCCGCACCACAGACGACCTTCCGACCGCGTCCGAGCCGGTCACCGGACCACCCCCCGCAGTGCGGTGGAGCCGACGCAAGCCCGAGGCCGCCGAACGACTCGACCGCGTCCGCGCCGGACTCGCCGAACTGTCGCAACGGGTTTCGGTGCCGGCCGAGAATCTGCTGACCCCCGACCTGGTGCGCCGGTTGGTGTGGGATTGGCAGCCGGTCACCGACGCCGCGACGGTGATCGACGCGTTCCTGGCCGAGGCGGGTGCGCGGCCGTGGCAGCGAGAGTTGACGGTGCCGGTGCTGACAGAGGCGCTGACGGCGGCCCCGACACCGCCGACCGAAGACGCTCCGACGTCCTAGGTCGCGACGACCCGGTCCACGTGCGCGAAGAAGTGCCGAAGGACGTCCTCGGGAGCCTCGATCTGCGGCCAGTGCGCGATGTCGTCGGCGAGCATCACCACGTCGGGACTCGGAATCACCTCGAGATAGCGCTGCGCCATGTGTCGGCCCGAATTGGGATCGCTCGGACCGTCGATCAGTCGCATCGGCACGGCGGTCTCCCGCATGGCCCGGATCCAACGGTTGCGATACAGGTAGCGGTCGGTGACGAACCTGCCCACCTTGTGGCTCACCCGCGTGCCGTCGTTGTAGTCCATGATTTGGTGGAACTGTTCGAGCTGCCGGGGCGTCGGCTTGGTGTTCTGCCCGAAGAGCTCGTCGAGCGTGCGGTCCACGACGCGCCGGGCCACCGCGCTGCCCTGAAACCGACTCACCATGTCGCCCAACGGTGTTCGGGACATCAGCTTTTGCACCAGCCGGGGCGTGTACGACTCGTTGAACAGACCGCCGTTGAGCCAGGTGATCGACTCGATCACCGGTACTCCGTAGGCGTTGTCGCCAGCCTCGTAGCGGGCGAGCAGTTCCTGGCCGACGGAGTCACCCAGGTCGTGCGCCAACACGTGGAAGGAGTCGATCCCCAGATGATGCAGTAGTGCCTCGTGCATGTCGGCGTGGTCGGGGACGGAGTACTCGTACGCCACGGGCTTGTCCGAGAAGCCCAAGCCCAGCATGTCCGGCGCGATGACGGTGAACCGCTCCGTCAGCGTCGGCCAGATCAGCGACCAGTCCCACGAGCTGAACGGATACCCGTGGATGAGTAGCAGGGCCGGGCCGGTGCCCTCGACGCGGTAGAACACGTCGAAGCCGAGGTAGTCGAAGTACTGACCGGTGGTCTTCCAGCTTTCCAGTTCGGCATCCATGGGCGAAGCCTATTCAGTGGTCGCCCGCGGTCCCTAGCGGGTGGTGTAGCCACCGTTGGCGAGCAGCGTCTGTCCCGTGATCCACCAACCCTCGCCGACGAGGAAGCGCACCAGGGGGACGATGTCGTGGGGATCGGTCAGTCCCGTCGCGGTGAACTTCGACAGGTCGGCGGCGTTCTGGTTGTACTTCGCCGATTCCGCGTCTTCCTGGCCGTAGAAGAACGGCGTCTCCATCGGTCCCGGCGCCACGGCGACGACGGAGATGCCACGTGCCCCGAACTCCTTGGCCGCCGCTCGGGTGAAGTGTTCCACCGGCGCCTTGGATCCCGCGTAGACGGAATAGGACCCGATGTAGGCCGCCAACAGCGACGTGACGATGGTGATCAGCTTTCCGCCGTCCGAAAGGTGTTGGCCCGCCTGTTGAATGAAGAAGAACGCCGCCTTGGAGTTGATCGCGAAGATCGTGTCGTAGTCGGACTCGGTGACCTCGGCGACGGGTTTCTTGATCACCATCCCCGTGGTGTTGATCGCGATGTCGACCGACCCCATGGCCGTCTTCGCCCGCTCGAAGAGGTCGGCCACGGCGGCGGCGCTGGTCAGGTCGCCCTGGAATGCGTGGGCGTCGACGCCGGCCGACTCGACGGCCGCGACGGTCTCCTCGGCGGCCGACTTGGTGGCGTCGCTGTTGTAGTGGATCGCGATGGCTGCCACCCCCTTGGCCGCCAGGTCGCGGGCGATCAATCCGCCGAGGTTCTTGGCGCCGCCCGCGATGAGTACGGTCTTGCCTTCGATGCTGTGGTCGGTCACGGTGTCGTCCTTCGTTCCGGGGTCGCTGTCACGGTGAACGTAGGGCAGTATCAATACAAATGACGAACACCGATAACTGGTCGAATCACAAGCATTCGTTGTCCTTCAAGCGTGGCGCCGGTGCACCGCTGGACCTGCACCGCCTGGCACAGTTCGTCGCGGTGACCGACCACGAGAACCTGACCGAGGCGGCCGACCAACTGCGCCTGACCCAACAGGCGCTCAGCAGCGCAATGCGCCAATTGGAGAAGAGTCTCGGAGTCGAGTTGTTCGACCGCCGCGGGCGCCGGCTGGTGTTGACCGAGGCAGGACGCCGACTACGCCAAGGGGCACCCGTCGTCCTTGCCGCCGTCGCCGGTCTCGCCGACGCCACCCGACAGACCGCCCACGGACGTCAACCGCCCTTCGTTGTCGGGCATTCTCCGGCGATCAGCGCAGAAGAGGTGTTCGCGGTCGTCGAGCCGGTGCGGACCGCGCTCCCCGACCTGTCGGTCACGGCGCGGCAGATGTTCGTCGACGAGATGCACCGGGGACTGCTCGACCGGTCAGTCGACGTCGGCCTCCGCCGCGGAGCCACCACACCCCCCGATCTCGCGGCGGCCGTCATCGGCTACGACGAGCTCCGGGTCGCGGTTCGGGCCGGCCACCCACTCGCCGAGCAGGAACGCCTCACCATCGCCGACGCCGCCGCCTATGGCCTAGTGGTGTGGGCACCGCCGACCTTCTCGTTCTACACGGACTTCCTGGTGGCGGCATGCCGCAGAGCGGGCGTCGAACCCAGTCTGACCGTGCACTCCATGCAGGGCACCCCGCCGGCAGCCGCCGTCATCGGCAACGACTTGGTCGCCTTCCTCACCACACCGGCAGGCCCCGCGTTGGGCGGTCGTGTCCAGGTACTGGCGTTGACCGACCCGCCGATGGTTCCGATTCAGGCGCTGTGGCTCCCCCACACGATCTCCGAACCCCGCACCGTTCTGCTGGCGGGACCCGGGACCTAGTCGACCCGGCCGCTGACTTCGGACTCGCCGATCGAACTGCCGAGCGCAGCCACCCACCCGGTGACCTGACGGGCGATGTTCTGATCGGTAAGGCCCAACTCGGCGAGCACCTCGTTGCGCGAGGCATGGTCCTGAAACTGCTGAGGGACGCCGAGGTCGCGGCAGGGCACGTCGATCTCGTTGCGCCGCAACGCAGCCGAGACAGCCGAGCCGATGCCGCCGTTCAGGCCGTGGTCCTCCAACGTGACGACCAACTTGTGCGACGTCGCAAGCGGACCAAGCATCTCGGGGACCGGAAGCACCCAGCGAGGGTCGACGACCGTCACGCCGATGCCCTGGTTGCGGAGCCGCTCGGCCACCGACAACGCCATCGAGGCGAAGGAGCCGACCGCCACCAGCAGGACGTCCTGGGACAGTCCATCTGCGGGCATTGCCAGCACGTCGACGCCGTCGCGGCGTTCGACGGCGGGAATGTCCTCGCCGACGTCGCCCTTCGGGAACCGGATCGCGGTGGGCCCGTCCTTGACGTCCAGGGCTTCGCCGAGCTCCTCGCGCAGGCGAGCGGCGTCACGGGGAGCCGCGACCCGCATCCCCGGCACGATGCCGAGGATCGACATGTCCCAGACTCCGTTGTGGCTGGCGCCGTCGGGTCCCGTCACACCGGCACGGTCGAGCACGATCGTCACCGGAAGACGGTGCAGCGCAACGTCCATCATCATCTGGTCGAACGCCCGGTTGAGGAACGTCGAGTAGATCGCCACCACCGGGTGCATGCCGCCCATGGCGAGCCCGGCGGCCGACGTCATGGCGTGCTGCTCGGCGATGCCGACGTCGAAGAAGCGATCCGGGAACCGCTTGCGGAACGCGCTGAGCCCGGTGGGCCCCGGCATCGCGGCCGTGATCGCGACGACGTCGCGGCGCTTGGCGGCCCGCTTGATCAGTTCGTCGGAGAACACCGACGTCCATCCGGGCGCGGCGACCGACGTCGCAAGCCCGGTCTGCGGGTCGATGATCCCCGTCGAGTGCATCTGTTCGGCCTCGTCGGACTCGGCGGGTCCGTACCCCATGCCCTTGCGGGTGGCGACGTGGACGATCACCGGGGCGTTGAAGCCGCGCGCATGACGCAGCGCCGCCTCGACGGCGTGCTCGTCGTGGCCGTCGATCGGACCGACGTACTTGAGGCCGAGATCGGTGAACATCACCTGCGGCGACAACGCGTCCTTGATACCGGCCTTGACACTGTGCATGCACTGATAGCAAACCTCGCCGATGAGCGGCAGCCCGCGAACGGCCTTGCGGCCCTCTTCGAGCAGTCGTTCATAACCGGGTTGCAGTCGAAGGCCGGCGAGGTGGTCGGCGAACCCGCCGATGGTGGGCGCGTAGCTGCGGCCGTTGTCGTTGACGACGATGATCACCGGCCGGCGTGAGGTCGCGATGTTGTTGAGCGCCTCCCAGCACATGCCCCCGGTCAGCGCCCCGTCACCGACGACGGCGACCACGTGACGGTTGCGATGGCCGCTGAGCTCGAAGGCCTTTGCCAACCCGTCGGCGTAGGACAGCGCCGTGCTGGCGTGGCTGGACTCGACCCAGTCGTGCTCGCTCTCGCTGCGCGACGGATACCCCGACAGCCCGTCCTTCTTGCGGAGGTTGTCGAAGTCGGCGCAGCGTCCCGTCAACATCTTGTGGACGTAGGCCTGATGACCGGTGTCGAAGATGATCGGATCGTGCGGCGAGTCGAACACCCGGTGCAGGGCGAGCGTCAGCTCGACGACGCCCAGATTGGGGCCGAGATGTCCGCCGGTGGCAGCAACCTTGTGAATCAGGAATTCACGAATCTCGAGTGCGAGATCCTTCATCTGTGATTGCGACAGGTGCTGCAGATCAGCGGGACCGCGGATCTCAGAAAGCATCAGCTCAGTTTACGCACGGTGACGTGATCGGGCCCGTCAAGGCTCGTACACGTCGGGCACGCCGTCACCGTCCGCATCGGCCGTTTCCCGGTCGTGAATGCGGCGGTGTGCCGCGTTGCGGCTGACCAGGACGACGGCCGCCAACGCCCCCGCCATCAGCGACCCCACCAGCACGCCGATCTTGGCGTCGGCACCCGTCACGGTGCCGTAACCAAAGGCCAGCTCCCCGATGAGCAACGACACGGTGAATCCGATTCCGGCCAGCAGCGCGACACCGAGCACGTCGCGCCAGGCCAGGTCGTCGTCGAGCGTGGCCTTGGTGAACTTCGCGAGCAGAAATGTGGTGATAAACACACCGATCGGTTTGCCGAACACCAAGCCGGCCATGACGCCGACGGTGACGGGATGGCGCAGCCCGTCGGCCAGGCCCGCCAGACCCCCGACCGTCACCCCCGCGGCGAAGAAGGCGAACACCGGCACGGCAACGCCCGCCGAGACGGGCCGCAGTCGATGCTCGAAGTGTTCGGCACACGCATGACGACCGATAACCGGCACCGTGAACCCGAGCACGACGCCGGCCACCGTGGCGTGAATGCCGCTGGCGTGAACCAGCGCCCACGTCGCCGCGCCGAGCGGGAGAAGGACCCACCAGCGGGTCAGCCCGCGCTGGACGGCAACGGCGAACAGTCCACCCGGCGCCAGTGCCAACGCCAACGGGCCGAGAGCGAGGTGGTCGGTGTAGAACGCGGCGATGACGACGATCGCCAGCAGGTCGTCCATCACCGCGAGGGTCAGCAGGAACGTGCGAAGGGCCGTCGGAAGGTGCGTCGACACCACGGCAAGGACGGCGAGGGCGAAGGCGATGTCGGTGGCGATCGGCACCGCCCACCCGCCGAGGTTCTCCGGCTCGCCGGCGGTGAGGTTGACCCCGATGAAGATCGCGGCCGGCACGATCATCCCTCCGATCGCGGCCGCGATCGGAAGGGCGGCGCGCGCCGGGTCGCGCAGATCCCCCGCGACGAACTCCCTCTTGAGTTCGAGGCCGACGACGAAGAAGAAGATCGCCAGCAAACCGTCCGCCGCCCACGATGCGACGCTCAGCCGCAGGTGCAGGCTTTCCGGTCCGACGGTGAATTCGGAGACCGCGCGGTACGCGGACCCCCACGGAGAATTCGCCCACACGAGCGCAGCGCCTGCAGCGAATAGCAGCAACATGCCGCCGACCGTCTCGCGGCGCAAGACTTCGGAGACGCGACTGGCCTCCGGCCAAGAGCCGCGGCTGAAGAGTCGTGAATCGGCGGCCATGGGCCAAATCGTAGGCGGAACGTAGATCGGACTCCGGCCGTGTCGTCGAATACGGTTGGCCGATGACACCGCGGGTCGTGGAAGTGCGCAGCACGGTCGCCGCCCCCGCCGGGCACGTATGGGCTCGCGTCGTCACGCCGGAGGGCATCAACGACGAGATGCGACCGTGGTTGACGATGTCGATGCCGCGTGCCGCTCGCGGTATGACGGTCGACGACATTCCGATTGGCACACCGGTGGGCCGAGCCTGGCTTCGGCTCTTCGGCGTGCTGCCCTTCGACTACGACCTGCTGACCGTCGCCGAGCTGGACCCAGGCACTCGGTTCCTCGAAGATTCGACGATGCTGAGCATGAGCCGGTGGCGCCACGAACGGACCGTGACGCCCGACGGCCATGGGGCCTCCGTGGTTCACGACCGCGTCACGTTCGCACCGCGATTGCCGCTGCGAGTCCTGACACCCGTTCTGACAGTGGGCATTCGGGCGTTCTTTGCCCACCGCCATCGTCGGCTCAGCCGCCATTTCTCCTAGGAGACGTGGGCGAGCACCGCGTCGGCCACGTCGGCGACCGGCTTGGTCGTCACGATTTCGAGGGTTGCCGAGACGCGAAGCAACGGCTCGACCTCGGCGAGATCGGCCAAGACCGCGGCCATCTCGTCCGGCGACCGGCCAAAGGTGTTGTCTGTCCGAGCGCGCAACCTCTCGACGATCAATTCCTCAGGGGCACTGAGGAGTACGACGTGGTCGAATCTCGGGTAGAACGCCACCTGGTTGCGCGTGGTGCCCTGGACGAACAAGAGTCCGCGCGGGTCGTCGACCGACAGCAGGTCGTCGATCCGCGACTCGATCCACAGCGACTCGCCGTCGACGGTTTCGAAGTAGTCACCGTAGTCGGTGTCGACCGTCCAGTACCCTCGGCGGGCCAATTCGGTCAGCAGCGTGGACTTTCCCGTGCCGGACATGCCGGTCACCAGAACGCGCTTCACGCGCGGGACAGCACCGCAACGCACTCCACGTGGTGCGTCAGCGGGAAGGAGTCGAACACCCGGATTTGTTCCACCGCGTACCCGTGGCCTCGGTAGATGCCGACGTCGCGGGCGAATGACGCTGCCTCACAACCGATGTGCACGATCCGAGGCACGTCCGCCGCGGCCAGCAGGTCGATGACCTCGCGTCCGGCACCGGTGCGTGGCGGGTCCAGCACGGCGACGTCGGCGCGACGACGCTGCGTGGTGAGCGCCCGGCGCACCGACTCGGTGAGCACCTCCACCCAGCCGAGGTCGGCGAGCGCGGTCCGCGCCGCCTTCGCCGAACCGCGCGAGGTGTCCACGCTCAGCACGTGCCCCGTCGGCCCCACCGCCTCTGCCAGCGTCGCTGCGAAAACGCCTGCGCCGCCGTACAAGTCCCATGCCGTCATGCCCGCGTCGAGCCGGGCCCAGTCCTCGACCAGCGCGCTGTAGGTCGGCGCCGCATCGCGGTGCGCCTGCCAGAACGCAGTGACCGGCACGCTCCAGGTCCGGTCCCCAACCCGCTGGGTCGCCTCATAGGACCCCTCGACCACCTGGGTCGAGGCCTTGCGGTTGGAACGCGGACCCGTCTGCACCACGTGCCGGGCACCCTGATCGTCGAGCACCACGTGCAGTTGCGCGCCGGGCGGCCACTTCGCGCCGTCCAGGCCCGCCAACATGCCGTCGGGCACCTGCGCGCACGACAGGTCGGTCACCAATTCGGTGCTGTGGTAACGGTGGAAGCCCGCCTGTCCGGCTTGCGGGCCCCCGGCGGCGACGTCCAGCCGAACCCGCGTGCGCCACCCCGTCGCACCCGTCGACCCGACCTCTTCGGCCGCACCCTCCCAGGTGTGGCCGCCGAGCCGCTGCAGCTGGTTGGCCACCACGTCACCCTTGAGCCGGCGGGCGGCCTCGGGTGCCGCGAAGGCCAGGTCGCAGCAGCCGGACCCGTCGACGCCCGCGATGCGGCAGGCCGAGTCGACGCGGTCGGGTGACGCTTCCAGGATCTCGACTGCCTCTGCGTGCCAATGACTTCCGCGTTCAGAGGTGACGCGAGCCACGACCACCTCGCCGGGCAGCGCGTACCGCACGAACACGACGCGACCGTCGTCGTGACGGGCCACGCAGCTACCGCCGTTCGCGGGCGGCCCCACCGTCAGGGTCAGCATCTGGGCGCTCACTTGAGGAACCCGCGGCGCGCGTCGCCGGGTGCCGGCTGCTCGTCGATGACCTTGAGCCGCTCCGAGGAACTCAGCTGCCACGGCACGGAAGTCACCATGACGTTGGGCTCGAAGAGCAGTCGCCCCTTGAGCCGCAGCGCACTCTGGTTGTGCAACACCTGCTCCCACCAGTGCCCGACCACGTACTCGGGGATGAACACGGTGACGACGGTGCGTGGCGAATCCTTGATGATCCGCTGGACGTAACTCAGGATGGGCCTGGTGATTTCGCGATACGGCGACGCGATCACCTTGAGCGGCACGGTCACGTCGCTGTCCTCCCACTTGTGCACCAGCGCGTGTGCCTCTTCGTCGTCGACGTTCACCGTGATCGCCTCCAGGACGTCGGGTCGAGTGGCCCTGGCGTAGGCCAACGCCCGCTTGGTCGGCAGGTGCAAGTTGGACACCAACACGATGGCGTGGTTGCGGCTGGGCAACACCACGTCGCCCTCCTCGGCGGCGCGGGCCTCCAACTCCGTCGAGACGGTGGCGTAGTGCTTGTGGATCAGCTTCATGAGGCCAAACAGCGCGCCCATGGCCAGGATTGCGATCCACGCGCCGGCCCGGAACTTGGTGACAACGACCACCACCAGCACGGCGCCGGTGCACAGCAGGCCGATCGAGTTGATGATGCGGGACCGGTACATCCTGCGCCGCTGGATGGCGTCGGTCTCGACGCGCAGCAACCGGGTCCAATGCCGCACCATGCCGATCTGGCTCAGCGTGAAGCTGACGAACACGCCAACGATGTAGAGCTGGATCAGCGCGGTCACCTCGGCGCGGAAGGCCACCACGAACGCGATGGCCGCGAAGGCGAGGAAGAGGATGCCGTTGGAGAACGCCAACCGGTCACCGCGAGTGTGCAACTGGCGCGGCAGGTAGCGGTCCTGGGCCAGAATCGACCCGAGCACGGGGAACCCGTTGAAGGCGGTGTTGGCGGCCAGCACCAGGATCAGTGCCGTCACCCCCGCAATCAGGTACAGGCCCACCGGAAAGTCGTGGAACACCGCGTCGGCCAACTGCGCGATCAACGTCTTGGGGTGGTATCCGGCGGGGGCACCACCCAACTGGTCGACGCTGTCGACGACCTTGGCCCCGGTTTCCTTGGCCAACACGATGATTCCCATGAACAGCGACACGGCGATACCGCCGAGCAGCAGCAGGGTCGTCGCCGCGTTGCGCGACTTCGGCTTCTTGAAGGCGGGCACCCCGTTGCTGATGGCCTCTACTCCCGTCAGCGCCGCACAGCCCGACGAGAACGCCCGCGCCACCAGGAACACCATCGCAAAGCCAAGGACGTCACCGTGTTCGGACTTCACGGTGAACCCAGCCGTCTCGGCCTGCAGGTGGTCGTCCAGCACGAAGATCTGGAACAGCCCCCAGCCGACCATGACGTACATGCCGATCATGAAGGCGTAGGTCGGGATCGCGAACGCCGTGCCGGACTCGCGGATGCCGCGCAGATTCAGCGACGCCAGAAGCAGAATGGCGGCGACGGCGAACAGCACCTTGTGCTGCGCGATGAACGGCACCGCGGAACCGATGTTGGACATCGCCGAGGCCATCGACACCGCCACCGTCAGCACGTAGTCGACGAGAAGCGCGCTGGCCACCGTCAACCCCGCGGTGGGACCCAGGTTGGTGGTCACCACCTCGTAGTCGCCGCCGCCGGACGGATACGCGTGCACGTTTTGGCGGTAGCTCGCGATGACGACCAGCATCACCGCCGCGACGGCAATGCCTATCCACGGCGCCATCGTGTAGGCGCTGAGGCCCGCGACCGACAGCACCAGGAAGATTTCCTCCGGCGCGTAGGCCACGGACGACAGGGCGTCGGAGGCGAACACGGGCAGCGCGATTCGCTTGGGCAGCAACGTGTGCCCCATGGCGTCGCTGCGGAAGGGTCTACCCAGTAGCAACCGGCGAGTAGCGGTCGAAAGCTTGGACACGAGAGCCAAGAGTAAGCGCACGGGTGAATGGCTGTAGCGTTCCGAGTGCGCAGGTTCGCCACAATCCGTTTCTGCCGAACCACTGGGAGGATCGACGCGTGCGTGTAGTCGTAATGGGATGCGGCCGAGTAGGCGCGTCGCTGGCCGATGGCTTGGCCCGAATTGGGCACGAAGTCGCGGTTATCGACCGTGATGGCACCGCCTTTCACCGCTTGTCCCCCGAATTCCCAGGTGAGCGTGTCCTCGGGATGGGATTCGACCGGGAAGTGCTGCTGCGGTCCGGCATCGAGGGCGCGGGTGCGTTCGCCGCTGTCTCCTCGGGTGACAATTCCAACATCATCTCCGCGCGAGTCGCGCGCGAAACGTTCGGTGTGGAACGCGTCGTCGCCCGCATCTACGACGCGAAGCGTGCCGCCGTCTACGAGCGGCTGGGCATCCCGACGGTGGCGACGGTGCCGTGGACCACGGACCGACTGCTCAACGTCCTGACCCGCGAGAGCGAGACCACCAAGTGGCGTGACCCGTCGGGCAACGTCGCCGTTGCCGAACTTCCGTTGCACGAGGGCTGGGTAGGCCGGCGGGTGACGGCGTTGGAGTCGGTGACCGGCGGGCGCGTGGCGTTCATGATCCGCTTCGGCACCGGGTTGCTCCCCGACAAGAAGACCGTCATCCAGGCCAGCGATCAGGTCTACATGGCGGCCATCTCCGGTCACGTCGCCGAAGCCATGGCCATCGCCGCACTCCCGCCAGGCGAAGACGCCGATGACAAGTGACGGACCAGGAGAGGCACAGTGAAGGTTGCCATCGCAGGGGCCGGCGCCGTCGGCCGGTCCATCGCCAGGGAACTCGTCGAGGCCCACGACGTCACGCTGTTGGAGCGCAACCCCGATCACATCGACGCCGAGGCCATCCCGTCCGCGCACTGGCGGCTCGGTGACGCCTGCGAGCTGACCCTGCTCGAAGCCGTCGGCCTCGAAGATTTCGACGTCGTCATCGCCGCAACGGGTGACGACAAGGCCAACGTGGTGCTGAGCCTGCTGGCCAAGACCGAGTTCGCGGTGGCGCGGGTGGTGGCGCGCGTCAACGACCCCCGCAACGAGTGGCTGTTCGACGAGGCATGGGGAGTCGACGTCGCGGTGTCGACCCCGAGGATGCTGGCGTCCCTCGTCGAGGAAGCGGTGTCGGTCGGCGACCTGGTCCGCCTGATGAGTTTCCGCAAGGGGCAGGCCAACCTCGTCGAGATCACCCTGCCCGACGACACGCCGTGGGGCGGCAAGGCCGTCAAGCGGCTGGAACTGCCCCGCGACGCGGCCCTGGTGACGATTCTGCGGGGTGCCCGGGTGATCGTCCCCGAGAACGACGAGCCGCTCGAAGGCGGCGACGAACTGTTGTTCGTCACCACCGACGAGGTCGAGGATCAGTTGCGCGAGCTGCTGCTCCGCCCCCGCTGACCCGTCAATCGGAGGCAGCGAGGGCGGGCGGCGGCGTCACGCGGTCGTGACAGCGAGCCGACGCCTCCGGTGACACCAGACCCATGTCGCACTGCCGGTTGCTGATGCCGACCCCGGAGACCACCCCTGCGACGGCGAACAGCACCGCCACCACGACCGCGCCCGACCGGAACCCGGCGAAGTCCATTGCCGTAGAAGTCGTCGCGCCGGACCCGACGATCACGCCGGTGAACGCCACCGCGATCAGCCCGGCCACCCGCGACACAGCGTTGTTCACTGCGGAGCCAATGCCGCTCTGCGCCGGGTCGACGGCCGCGAGGACAGCCGCCGTCAACGGGGACACCGTGACCGACAGGCCCACCCCGAAGACGATCAGACCCGGCAGCATCTGGGTCCAGAAGTCGAACGGCGCGCGCGCCGTCGTCATCAGCAGGAACCCGGCCGCGGCGATCAGCGGGCCGACGGCCATGAAGACGCGCGGCCCATGCGTTCCCGCCAAGGATCCGAACCGGCGGGCGAGGAAGAACGACAACACCGGAAGCGGCAGCGTCGCGAGCCCTGCGAGCGCCGCCGACATGCCGACCGTCTCCTGGAGGAACAGCGCGACGATCAACGTGCCGAGGGACACCGCGGCGTAGAGGAACACCGTCGCCAAATTGCCGACGGCGAAATTGCGAGAGGCGAACAGTCCCAGCGGCATGATCGGGTTCGGCACGCGCCGCTCCCAGAACGGGAAGGCGACCAGACACGTCACGCCGAGAACGAAGCCGGTGACCACCGCGGGATGGGTGGGACCGAGTCGCTGCTGCTCGATGAGTGCATACACCGCCCCGGTCAGCCCGGTGGCGCACAGCGCGGCTCCCCCGACGTCGACGCGTCCCGACCGGCCCGTGCTGGCCTTCTCCCGACCAAGCCGCGTCGTCAGGTACAGGGTGACGGCCAGCGGCAGCACGTTGATCCCGAAGACCCACCGCCAGTTCAACGCGTCAACCAGCAGCCCGCCCAGCGGCGGTCCCACCACGAACGCCGTGCCCGTCCACGCCGTCCAGGTGCCGATCGCGGCGGCTTGGCGCGCCCCGGTGAACCGAGAGTTGATCATCGCCAGCGAGCTCGGCACCAGGAAGGCCGCACCGACGCCCTGCAGGCAACGTGCCGCGACGAGGATCCAGCCGGTCGGGGCGAGCGCACACAGCAGGGATGCGACGGCGAACACGGCCAACCCGGTCCGCAGCACCGCCAGCCTGCCGAACTGGTCGGACACCGCGCCGGCGACCAGGATGAGCGCCCCGAGAGCCAGCAGGTAGCCGTCGACGACCCATTGCTGGAGGGCCAGCCCGCCCCCGAAGTCCGTGGCGATCGCCGGCAGCGCCAGGTTCACCACCGACCCGTCGAGGAAGGCCACGAACGACGCCAGTACCGCAACCGCGATCAGCGTCCGATCGGTCGCGTCGTGGCGCGGGGCGGTGGTCAGTCGGCCCGTGCCTCTTCGGCGTGCGGTTCCGCGTTCTCGGCGGCGTGAAGGGCTCGCTGAGCGGCCCGGATCGCGAGGTAGGTGACCAGTGCGGCGACCGCCGTCAACGGCCAGCCCATGGCGATGCGCGCGACCCCGAGCAACCCGGTCTGGTCCTCGTCGTAGAGGCGGTTCTGCACCAGGAACCGCGCGCCGAACACCAAGGCCCAGACACACGTCGCGATGTCGAACGCCGTCAACGCGCGGCGGACGCCCCGCCAGTTGCGATCACGCCCGTTGACCCAACCCCAGGCGTAGCCGACGATCGGCCGTCGGATGACGACCGAGAGCGCGAAGACGCCCGCGTAGACCAGCGACGACCAGATGCCCAACAGGAAGTACCCCTTGGACTCGCCGACGAGGTAGGCGATTCCGGCGCTGACCCCGACGGCGAAGAAACCGGATATCGCAGGTTGCAACGTCTCCCGGCGCGCCAGCCGCCACACCAGGATGAGCGTCGCAACGCCGAGCGCCGCAGCGATGGCCCACTTCAGGCCGAACAGCGACGACACCGGCACGAACACCAGGACGGGCAGCGACGAGTAGATCAGGCCGCTGACACCGCCCATCTGCGCCAGGATGGCTTGGGCGTTCAGCTTGTTCTCGGGTTCATCGGGCGCTACGGCCTCGATCTCGTCCGCCGTCCCCTTGTCGGGGTGGGTCACTTCTGAATCTCGTAGTGCGGGTTGTAAATCGCCTTCGTGCCGTTCTCGAGCTTGCCGAGTCGGCCGTGCACCCGCAGCGTGCGACCTGACTCGAT
This sequence comes from Mycolicibacterium hodleri, assembly GCA_006864685.1. Lineage (GTDB taxonomy): Bacteria > Actinomycetota > Actinomycetes > Mycobacteriales > Mycobacteriaceae > Mycobacterium > Mycobacterium hodleri_B. Next base: position 24,742 of record VIFX01000019.1, read on the forward strand.
GCCCGCGATGCGGCGCTGGCCGAGCCAGACCAGCATCACCGCGTCGGTGCCGTCGAACAGTTCGGCGCGTACACCGCCCGCGCAGCCCTTGGCGTTGGTCTCGACACACCGCAGCGTGCCAACCATCGTCACTTCTTGGCCGCGGCGACAGTCGATCGCCTTTTGTGCGCCGGTGTTCGCGGCTTCGTCACTGAGTTCCTCGACGTCCTGCTGTTCGGGGTCCTCCGTGAGCCGACGCGTCAGCCGACGTAGATAACCTTCGGCCGTAGCCATGGTCTCTCCTACCCAAGTGGTGAATCACCCGTTGACCCACCTCTTAACCAACGCCACGGTAGACCTCTTGGTTCCGATTTGCCACGTGGCGCACAGGTTGAGCGGTTACCCTTCCGCGGATCGTTTCAGTCCCGCCGCGTGGGACGTGATTTGACGCACACGGCACGATCGACTGATGGTCGTCCCCCTTCGCGGCGTCTCGGTGGTGTTGTTGCCAGGCACCGGATCCGACGACGACTACGTCTACCGCGCATTCTGCGGCGCCCTGCACGACGTCGGCGCCGTGGTCGTGACTCCGGTGCCCCAGCCGTCCCGGCTCGTCGAGGGCTACGTGAGGGCCATGGACGACGCGGCACGGCAGGGCCCGATCGCCGTCGGCGGAATTTCGATCGGCGCCGCCGTGGCCGCGTCCTGGGCGCTGGCGAACCCTACCGGCGCGGTCGCCGTTCTGGCCGGCCTGCCCGCGTGGACGGGCTCACCGGAGAACGCGACGGCCGCGCTGGCCGCGCATTACTCGGCGAGCGTGCTGCGACGCGACGGGCTGGCGTCGGCGATCAGTCAGATGCGGGACTCCAGCCCGCCGTGGTTGAGCGCCGAACTCACGCGGTCGTGGGTCGGTCAGTGGCCCGACCTTCCCGACGCCATGGACGCCGCCGCCCGTTACGTCGCTCCGACGGGCCCTGAGTTGGAGAGGCTAGCGGTCCCGATGGGCATCGCGGCCGCCACCGACGATCCGATCCACCCGCTGGAGGTGGCGGTCGAGTGGGCCGCCGCGGCTCCCGCGGCCGCGCTACGCACCTTCACCCTCGACGAACTCGGCGCCGATCCCGGCATTCTCGGGACGGCGTGCGTCAGCGCGCTGATGGAGCTCTGAGCCGGGCGCTAGCCGCCGGTGATGGTGCGGAGCTGCTGCATCGCCGAACCCTGCTCGCTGCGACGCGCCGCCGGCTCGGGCGGTGGCGGCTGCGGTACGTACTCCTGGCCGGCTTGGCGCGCCTGCTCGGCCATCATCTGTTCGGCCCTGGCCCGCAGCCGCGCGACGAGGGACTCCGACAGCTGCAGGGGAAGCATGTTGCGCACCGGCTGCGGGGTGTCACCTCGCTTGACAACGGTGTCGGACAGCGCATTTCGCAGATCGCGGGCGATGGCCTCGGCGTTCTCCGGCGAACCGACCGCGGCGCCGCGCACCATCCAGCGGTACCCGTCGACTCCGATGAACCGCATCACCACGGGCTCGGGACCGTTCGTCATGTGCCCGACGACCTCACGTCCCCACGGCCCGTCCTGGATGCTGACCTCGGCCGATTCGTTGCGCAGCGAATCAGCCACCTCGGTGACCACCTCGCGCCACAGGCCCCCCGCCTTGGGCGCCGCGTAGGCCGTCACGTTGTAGCGGCCGTGCGACGTCACCATCCACGCCATGGTCGGCACACCCTGCTGGTTGACCTCGACGGCGAGCTCGGCGGCTTCGTTCTCGGGGATGAGCACGGCACCGAGGTCGTGTCGACCCACCAGCGCCGTCTCCGCGTCGTCGAAGTCCTCGATGTCGAACGGACCGTCGAGGTCGTCGTCGGCGACGGGAGCCTGGACTTCTGCGGACTCCGTGCCGGGGGTGTTCTCGTCGCCCTTGTCGCCGCTCTTGCGCTTACCGAATGCCATCACAAACTCTCGTGTCCGCCGGAGGAACCGTGGCCGCCTGCGCCACGGGTGGTGTCAGCCAGCCCGGCCTCGTCGAACGACGTGACCTCGACCAACTCGGGTAGTTCGACCCGCTGAACGAGGAGCTGCGCGATGCGGTCGCCACGTCGGACGATGATCGGCTCCTCGGGGTCGAGATTGATGAGTGTCACCTTGATTTCGCCTCGGTAACCTGCGTCGACCGTACCGGGGGTGTTGACGATCGAAAGCCCAACGCGCGTGGCGAGTCCCGATCGCGGATGGATCAGACCCACCATCCCGTAGGGGATGGCGACGGCGATCCCGGTGGGAACCAAGGCACGCCTGCCAGGGGTGAGCACGATGTCGACTGCGCTGTAGAGGTCGACGCCGGCGTCGCCGGCGTGCGCCCGGGTGGGCAGGGGCAGGTCGCGGTCCAGCCGCACGACCGCCAAAGAGGTGGACACGACCACGGAGATTACTCTTGGCCGGGTGTCCGATACGCGCGCAGCCACCGAAACGGTGCGTTACCAAGAGCGACTGAGAGTTCCGCTGTGGTGGTGCCTGCCCGCATTCCTGCTGGCCGTCATCATCGCCTACGAGGTGAACCTGGGCGTGCGATCACTCCCCGACTGGGTGCCGTACGCGCTGCTGCTGCCGGTCGCGGTGGCGGTCCTGGTGTGGCTGGGACGGGTCGACGTCCGTGTGGTCAGCACCTCGGACGACGGGACCGGGACCGAGCTGTGGGTCGGTTCGGCGCATCTGCCCGTCGGCGTGATCTCCAGGTCGGCGGAAGTACCGAAGTCGGCGAAGTCGGCGGCCCTTGGCCGTCAGCTCGATCCGGCGGCGTACGTGGTGCACCGCGCCTGGATCAAACCGATGATCCTCGTCGTGCTCGACGATCCGGACGACCCCACGCCGTATTGGTTGGTGAGTTGCCGTCGACCCGACCGGGTGTTGGCGGCGTTGCGCAGCTGACCGGTCAGGCCGCGCAGTCGGTGCAGACCATCATGCCGCCCTTTTCGCTGGCCAGCCGGCTGCGGTGGTGCACGAGGAAGCAGCTGGAGCAGGTGAACTCGTCGGCCTGCTTGGGGACCACCCGAACCGATAGTTCCTCGCCGGAGAGGTCAGCCCCCGGCAACTCGAAGGACTCGGCAGATTCGGACTCGTCTACGTCGACGACCGCCGATTGAGCCTCGTTGCGCCGGGCCTTCAGTTCCTCGAGCGAATCTTCGGAAACTTCGTCGGTCTCGGTGCGCCGTGGTGCGTCGTAGTCGGTAGCCATCCTCATCCCCTCCTTGTCGATCCGTCGTGGTGCGACAGAGCTTTGTACCAGCGCAGAACGCATCCACCAAACGATTCGTGCCCGTCGGGGCGCCGGATTGAATGTGAGTTATATCACATCGCAAAAGACCTGGTGGCGACCGGTGACGGGCCCTGGCCTTACAGTGCAGGGGTGGTAGCGCAGATCACCTCGGGTACGGCATTCGACAAACACGGCCGCCCGTTCCGCCGAAGGAACTTCATTCCCGGCATCGTCCTCATGGTGGTGCTTGCCGTCGTGACGCTGACCGTCTGGGTCATCGCGTTCAACCAAACCCCCGACGTGCGGCAACAGGCTGCCTGCAACCCGCCGCCCCCGATGGCCGACGCCACCCAGACCGCCCTCGGTGAACCGGTGACCCCGGCGACGATGATGGACGTCACCCCAGCGAAGCTGGCCGACACGAAGATTCGGGTGCTCAACGCCAGCGGCCAAGGCGGGCAAGCCGGCGAGGTGGCCGGCGCACTGCGCGATCTGGGCTACGCCCCACCCACCGCAGGCAACGACACCGTTTACGAGAACACCCGGTTGGCGTGCCAGGGCCAGATCCGGTTCGGCCCGTCCGGGCGCGCGGCCGCCGCCGCGCTGTGGCTCGTCACGCCGTGCACCGAACTCTTCCAGGATCAGCGCCCCGACGACACCGTCGATCTGGCGATCGGCACCGAGTTCTCCGACGTCAGCCACAACGACGACATCGACGCGGTCCTTGCGAGCCTGCGCCCCGACGCCACCCAGCCCGCCGACTCGGCGCTACTGAAGAAGATTCACACCGCCGCCTGCTGAACCGGTCAGAACGCGCCGGCCCGGCGCAGTACCTCGTCGAACTCTGCGGCGATCCCCGGTGCGGCGGCGACGATCAGTCCGGCTTCCCCGGCCGCTTCCTCGATCGGCGGCAGGTGCAACCGGGCACCGGCCTCCTCGGCGATGAGCGCGCCCGCGGCCCAGTCCCACACGTTCACGCCCAGCTCGTAGTACGCGTCCAGGCGACCGGCCGCCACCATGCACAGGTCCAGCGCGCACGATCCGATCCGCCGCACGTCGCGGACGTCGGGTATCAACCGGGCCAGCACCTCGGCCTGCACCAGACGTCGTTCCGGGGAGTATCCGAAGCCGGTGCCCACCAACGCCATCGACACGTCGGAGACTGGGTTGCAGCGCAACTGCGTCGCCGCACCGTCGCGCCGCACGAAAGAGCCGGCGCCCCTGGCCGCGGAGAAGATCTCACCCGTCGGGACGTTCGCGACGGCACCCGCCACCGACTGCCCGTCGACCTGCACGCCGATCGACACCGCGTACGCCTCGATGCCGTAGACGAAGTTGACCGTCCCGTCGATCGGGTCGAGAACCCACGTCGGCCTGCCAGGAAGGCCGACGACCGAGCCGCCCTCCTCCTCCCCGACGATCGGATCACCGGGTCGCAGCTCGGCAAGTCGGTCGCGCAGCAGCCGTTCGGTCTCGGTGTCGACGATCGTGACGGGGTCGGTCGGGGTGCTCTTGGTGCGCGTCGCGGCGGCCGCGTCAGCGGACGAACCGTCGCCGAAAACCTCGGCGCGGCGGCGTCGGACGAAGGCGGCGGCCTCCTCCGCAAGCAGTTCGGCGACGGCCCGAAGGCGGCCCGGATCATGGTCGTCGGTCACCCTCCCATCGCAACACATCGCCTGTGGCGAGGCACTAGTGTGTGGTTGGCGTCGCACCTGTCGGCCTCTCCCAGAGGAGCGCTCAATGACCGAAACTTCCCCCTCCAGCTCGAACGACGAGGGTTCCCCACGCCGCGGTTTCGGCGTCGACGTCGGCGGAAGCGGGGTGAAGGGCGGCATCGTCGACCTCGACACCGGCCAGCTGATCGGTGAACGCTTCAAGCTTCCGACGCCCCAACCCTCGACGCCCGACTCCGTGGCCAAGACCATCGCCGAAGTCGTCGAGAAGTTCGGCTGGGAGGGTGGGCTCGGTGTCACGTACCCAGGCGTCGTCACCGACGGAATCGTGCGGACGGCAGCCAACGTCGACAAGGGCTGGATCGGCACCAACGCCCAAGAGGTGATCGGCGCGGCCCTCGGCGGCAGGAAGATCACCGTTCTCAACGACGCCGACGCAGCCGGGCTGGCCGAGGAGAAGTTTGGTGCCGGCAAGGACAACACCGGGGTGATCGTGCTGCTGACCTTCGGCACCGGCATCGGGTCGGCGGTGATCCACAACGGAGTGCTGCTACCCAACACCGAGTTCGGGCATCTGGAAGTCGGCGGCAAGGAAGCCGAGCACCGCGCCGCGTCGTCGATCAAGGAAGCCAAGGACTGGAGCTACGAGCGCTGGACCAAGGAAGTCACCAAGGTGCTCATCGCCGTCGAGAACGCCATCTGGCCGGACCTGTTCATCGCAGGCGGCGGCATCAGCCGCAAGGCCGACAAGTGGATTCCGTTGCTGGAGAACAGGACCCCCGTGGTGGCGGCTGCGCTGCAGAACGAGGCTGGCATCGTCGGCGCCGCCATGGCCGCCGAGGTGGCTCAGCGCTGAGGCGCGTCCCTACTCGTCGCCGAGCACGCCGGCCCGACTGGCCAGTTCCGAACGGGTGCGGACGGCGAGTTTCCGGTACACGCTGCTGAGGTTGTGCTCGACGGTCTTCGGACTGATGAACAGGGCCGTCGCAATGTCCTTGTTCGTCTTGCCCGCCGCCGCCAACCTCGCCACCCGCAGTTCCGACGCGGTCAGCTCGGAGTGATTCGTCCGCGGAGCGTCCGTTCGCTTGAGCTCGGCGCCAACTCTGTTGGCCCACAACGGCATGCCCAATTCACAGAACGTCTCGAACGATTCGCGAAGCGTCGCGGCCGCCAAGTTCTTCTTGCGCTGGCGGCGCAACACCCGGCCGAGGAACAACTGGGTGCGCGCCCGCTCGAACGGCATCGGCAGCCTGTCGTGGTGCACCAGCGCCCGCCGAAGGGTGTCCTCGGCGTCGACGAGATCACCGGCGGCCGCCTGCAGCATGCTTCGCCCGCGGGCACCGGCCGCCAACATCCACGGCCGGTCAAGCTCGGCGCCGTGCAATTCCATCGCCTCCACCAACGGCGCCGCCTCGTCCAGTCGACCGAGCGCAACCATGGCCTCCACGGCGTCGGGCACGTACGACACCGGGAAGACGCCCCGCGCGTCGCCGTCCTCGCGCTCGGCAAGCAAGGGCTGCAACACGTTTAGGGCCTTCTCGTAGTTGCCGAGCGACACCTCGAGGAAGCCGAGTGCGATCAGCGGCCGCATGGTCAGGAACGGCGCCCCGCACTGATGCGCTCCGGCGATCGCCACCCGGGCGTCGTCACGCACGGTGCGCTCACGGCCCAGGTATGCCGACGCCAGTGCGCGTTGGGTACGACCGACGACCACCGGGTAGCCGCCGCCGAGGTTCTCCCCCCGTCGCACCATGTCCTGGGCCACGTCCGCGGCCACCGAGTAGCGCCCCAGCCAGGTGTAGACCATTGCCAGGTGACCCGAGACGAACACCAGGTCCGCGTCGGAGCCCATCTCGACGCAGCGTCTACGGGCGGCGATCAGGCCGGCGAGCGCCTCCTCGAGGCCACCGGTCCACGACATCGTCACGGCGTCGACCACACTGGCCCGGCAGTGCGCCGCGACGTCGGGATCGGGCACCTCGAGTTCCAGCGCGCGGGCCAGGGCGGTCCCGTCTCGCCGGAGACCATGCGCGCAGTCGAGCATCACGGTCAACGACAGCGCCTGGCTGACGAGCTTGGCGTCCCCGAGCCGTTCGGCGTGGACGACGGCGGACTTCGCCTCGGTCCTCGCTTCCTCCTGATGACCGGTCATCGAACGTGCCCGGGAGAGCAGCAATTTCGCCTTGACCAACAACGCCGGATCGTCGACTGCTTGGTTGACGGCCTCGACGAGCAACGGAAGCGCGCCCGCGTAGTCGTGCTCGGACATTCGAGCCGCACCGAGCAGGTTCAGCGCGGCGGCGCGCACCCCTCCGACGGGGAATCCGTCGACCACCGGCTCGATCATCCTGCGGGCCCGACGCGTCTCGCCTGCCCGCAGGTGTTGTTCGGCCGCGCTGAGCCGACGAGTGGCCGTGTCACCGCCGAGACCGATGGCCAGTTCGTAGAGATCCGCCGCGGCGGCCGCGGCTCCACGGCCCTTGGCGGCCGCGGCGGCGTCGTCGAGGGCGTGCAGGGTGGCCGGCTCGGCGCTCGCGGCGCCCAGCGCCATGTGGCGGGCCTTGAGTTCGGGCCGCGACTCGACGGCGGCCAGGGCCCGATGCATCCGACGGCGACGGGCAGGACCAGCGTGGGTGTAAATGCCGCGGGCCAACAGGGGGTGGGCGAACACCACGCTGTTGCCGTCGATGCGGACGATGCCCTCGCGTTCGGGCCCCTCCAGCAGTTCGACGACGCGCTCTACGGACAACTCGGTGGCGGCGGCGACCAGGTCGACCGTCGCGTCGCCGACCGAGCAGGCGGCGAGCAACATGTCGCCGACCTGCCCGTCGAAGTGTTCGGTGCGCAGCCGCACCAGTTCGGTCAGGGTGTTCGGCAGTACCGCGTCACCGACCGACGATCGCCCGTCGACGCCGCGGGCCAATTCCAGCGCGTAGAAGGGGTTGCCGCCGGACACCTCGGCGATACGCACCATCGTCGGCCGAGGAAAGGCCTTGCCGAAGCGCTCCAAGATCATGGTGTGCAACGCCCGCAGGCTCAGCGGGCCGACCCGGACCCGCGTGACGGAGTCCGGCGCCTGCAGATGCAACCAGTCGGCCGGGTCGGGTTCGGTGGCGTGCGCGCGGCCAGTCAGGAGCAGGCCCACGCGGCCGGTCAGCCGGCGGGCGGCGAATGCCAGCGCTGCCCGGCTCGAGACGTCGAGCCATTGGACGTCGTCGACGGCCAGCAGGATCGGCTGCCTGGCCGCCATCGCCGTGAGAACCGCCGCCACTGCCGACCCCGTCACCCGCTGATCGGTGGGCGGCCCCTCGCTGCCCGTCCGCAGGAGGACCCGGTCCAGCGCCACGCGTTGAAGTTCGGGCAGACCCGCCAGCACCTCCGGCTCGACGTCCTGGAGCAGGTCGGCGATCGCGGCGTAGGCCAGGACGGACTCCGCTTCGTCGGCCCGCGTGGACAACACCCGGAAGCCGTGCTCACGGGCCCGCTCCACGCCGTAGAGCCACAGGGTGGTCTTGCCGATACCCGGCTCCCCCGCGATCACCAGGGCGGACGGCGCCATGCCGGAGGCGCCGAGCAGGTCGTCGACCGCTTGGCGCTCCCCCGAGCGACTTACCGTTGCCACAGGCACGTCCCCATCATTGCAGCTAGCAAATGCAATTGCGCGGACTAGGAAGAATCAATTTCCGGTGATGCGCCCAACTTCACTGTCGTCACGGCGCCGTTCATCTGCACGAATCGCCAGGGAGGGTCCAATCGTGGCAATCGAGTGGCTGTCATAGCCAGTTGCCCGTCGCACGACGAACACCACGTGTCGGCCCGCACCAAAAGCGGCTCGCCAGACGGTCAATTTACCGCTCGTAGCGGCAGTTGCCCACTCTGTCGTTACAATGGATGACGGCGGCCTCATCACGGATGGCGGCAGGTATCCACGCAGATAACAAACGCCATCAACAGACAGTCGACGTTTTACGGTGGCGCACGCCCACGCTACCGAGTCTCGCAAGACCGAAGGGGTGCACGTGGCAGCGACGAAGGTAAGCCCGGCGATAGAGGAGCCGGTGAAGCGCACCGTCACCAAGGCTCCCGCCAAGAAGGCGGCGGCGAAGGCAGCCAGCGGTACCGCGCCCGCCAAGCGGGCCGCGAAGGCTCCCGCCAAGAAGGCGGCTGGTCCGCGGGCCAAGAAGACCGACGGCGACGAGGTCGCCTCGGGCGACGTCCTGGACGCCGGTGACGATCTCGAAGCCGAACCCGACGAGGAGCTCGAGGCCGACGTCGAACTCGAAGACCTTGAGGTCGTCGAGGTCGACGACGTCGCCGTCGAGGGTGCAGCAGTCGTCGACCCGAAGGCTGCCAAGGACGGCGCCGACGACGAGGACATCTCCGAGCCGTCCGAAAAGGACAAGGCCTCCGGCGATTTCGTCTGGGACGAAGAAGAGTCCGAGGCGCTGCGGCAGGCCCGCAAGGATGCCGAGCTCACCGCCTCCGCGGACTCGGTGCGGGCGTACCTGAAGCAGATCGGCAAGGTCGCGCTGCTCAACGCCGAGGAAGAAGTCGAGCTCGCCAAGCGCATCGAGGCCGGCCTCTACTGCACGCAGAAGATGACCGAGTTCGCCGAGGCAGGCGAGAAGCTCACCACCGCGCAGCGGCGTGACTACCTCTGGATCTGCCGCGACGGCGACAAGGCGAAGAACCACCTTCTCGAGGCCAACCTGCGCCTCGTCGTCTCGCTGGCCAAGCGCTACACCGGCCGTGGCATGGCGTTCCTGGACCTCATCCAGGAGGGCAACCTCGGCTTGATCCGTGCGGTCGAGAAGTTCGACTACACCAAGGGTTACAAGTTCTCGACGTACGCGACGTGGTGGATCCGCCAGGCCATCACCCGTGCCATGGCCGACCAGGCCCGCACCATCCGCATCCCGGTGCACATGGTCGAGGTCATCAACAAGCTCGGCCGCATCCAGCGTGAGCTGCTTCAGGACCTGGGCCGCGAGCCCACGCCGGAAGAGCTCGCCAAGGAAATGGACATCACGCCGGAGAAGGTGCTGGAGATCCAGCAGTACGCGCGTGAGCCGATCTCCCTCGATCAGACCATCGGCGACGAGGGCGACAGCCAGCTCGGCGACTTCATCGAGGACTCCGAGGCCGTCGTGGCCGTGGACGCCGTGTCGTTCACCCTGCTGCAGGATCAGCTGCAGTCGGTGCTGGAGACGCTCTCCGAGCGCGAGGCGGGCGTCGTCCGGCTGCGGTTCGGCCTGACCGACGGTCAGCCCCGCACCCTCGACGAGATTGGCCAGGTCTACGGCGTCACGCGCGAGCGGATCCGTCAGATCGAGAGCAAGACGATGTCGAAGTTGCGTCACCCGAGCCGCTCTCAGGTCCTGCGCGACTACCTGGACTAGGCGACTTCGACCTCGACCCCTGCCGCGCGTCGCGGCAAGGGTCGAGGGGTGGTGCGAATAGCCGCGCGTGCGGCTCCACGCGTGCGGCTCTAGGAGTCGCCGCCCGAAGCGTTGGCACCATTGCCACCATTGGTGGCGCCGCCGCCGCCGGCTCCGCCGCTGCCACCCGCGCCACCGCTGGCACCCGATGCGCCGCTTCCGCTGCTACCGCTCGCGCCGCTGCCACCGCTGTGAGTGGTCGGTCCGCCCGTGCCGCCCGTGCCTCCCGCGCCGCCGGTACCGCCGCTACCCGTGCTGCCCGTGCTGCCCGTGCTGCCGGAGCCACCGCCCAGCAAGCCGCCGTTTCCGCCTGCACCACCGGAACCCGAAGCGCCTCCGTTGCCGCCCTGCCCGCCGGTACCGCCGGTGCCGCCCTGTCCGCCGTCGGAATACGTTTCCGAAGTGGTCGTGTTGGGGTCACTCTTGATTACCCCTGCGCCGCCGCCGCCACCGGTCCCGCCTCCGCCACCGATTGCGCCGTTTCCGCCGCTTCCGCCGCTGCCGCCCGCACCGCCGGCACCACCGGCCCCGTAGATCAGGCCGCCTCCGCCACCGGCGCCGCCCTGTCCTCCGGCGCTGCCGTTCGTGCCCGCGGCGCCGGTGCCGCCGGTTCCGCCTGCGCCGCCCGTACCGCCCGTCGCCGAGCCGTTACCGAAGGCAGTGCCACCTTGACCGCCCGTGCCGCCCGTGCCGCCCTGGTTGCCACCAGTTCCACCGACACCGCCGTTGCCCGCGACCGCGGTCCCGGTGCCCGACCCGCCGGGATCCACGATGCCCGCACTGGCCTGCCCGCCGGCGCCACCCGCGCCGCCGGTCCCGCCGCCTGCGCCGATGCCGCCCGCGCCACCCGTGCCGCCCGTCGCCGACGGCTGATTGCCCGCTCCGTCCGGCCCCGTGCTGGTGACGTAATCACCGAAGGCGCCGGTCCCACCTGACTGGTTGCTGTTGGGGGCGCCGTTGATGCCGGTGGGACCGGCATTGCCGACCACGACGCCGGTCCCGGTGAGCACGTTCTCCGACGGACCGTCCTGGGCGTGTCCGAGCGGCGTGGCGTTGACGCCGTCAGTGCCGGCGACACCAGCGCCACCCTTACCACCTTGGCCGCCGTTACCGATCAGACCGGCCCCACCACCGTTGCCACCATTGCCCCCAGCGACGCCAATCGATCCATCGACACCGTTGCCACCTGCGCCACCATTACCGATCAGAAGGCCACCCCTGCCGCCGTTGCCGCCGGACACTCCGGCCACCGTGCTGGTGTAACCCTTGCCGCCGTTGCCGATCAACCAGCCGCCGTTCTGCCCGTTGGGCTGAGCCGCGGTTCCGTCGACGCCGTTGCAGATCAGTCCGCAGGTGGGGGCGAAGGTTCCCGCCAACGGAGTGGACATGAAAGCGGCCGATCCGAGTGCCGGACCCGCGGTGTTGGTGCAGCCAATGAAGCCCGGCAGGCAGGGCGGACCGAGCGGCGCCGTTCCAGCGGTGGATGGCGTTGCCAGGGCGATGGCTGCCGGTCCGACCAGCATCAGTGCGCCCGCAGCAATCAGGCCACTGACAAGTTTCGCTGGTGACAAGCCGTCTTTCGAATCATTGCGACCTTGGCGCGGTGTGATGTGGCGATGCATGACCATGTGTGACTCCCCCTTGAGATCCAGTCAAGCCGACTGGCACTTGAATGGTAGCTATGTGTCGGCCCTAGTGAAATAGGTAAAGCCGTAAAATTTTGCTAGATCTGCATCATCGTGCACGTTTCGGCGGAACGGGGCGTGAATGCTGGTGATTGCATTGCGCGATGAGCCCGGTGGATCGGCCTTGCGACCAGCACGGCGGCTGCGTCAGCGGCGCACGCGCACCTTGTGGGTCGCGGGCCACGATTCTCGGAATTCGTCGCCGGTCAGCGGGTGTTCGACCCTGCGGAGGTCGTCGCCGGCGCCGGACCTGCACTCGACGGAGCTGGCGTTCGCGACCGATGCGCGGTCACGCGCGGATCGTTCTTCGACTCGGTCCCCGACGGTGGCGACGCCTATCTGCTGAAGTCGATCATCCACGACTGGGACGACGACAGTTCGCTCACTATCCTGGGCAACGTGCGTACGGCCTTCGCCCGCGACGGCAAGCTCTTGTTGATCGAGATGGCGCTGCCCGACGGCGCGCCGCCGCATCCCGGCAGGATGCTCGACGTCGAGATGCTGGTCCACACGGGCGGCTGCGAACGTACCGCCGCTGAGTACTCGAACCTGTTGCCCCAAGCGGGTTTTCGCCTCAGCCGGGCCATACCCACCGCCGGTCCCGCGGCGATCGTCGACGCCGTGTTGGTGGCCCCGTGACGACACACCGCGTCAACGTGTCGTCGGGTTCGGCCTTCGAGGCGGAAGTGGGGTACTCACGCGCCGTCAGGACGGGCCCGCTCGTCGTCGTCGCGGGGACCACCGCGCCGGGGCCTGACGCCGCCGCTCAGGCGCGAGAGGCCTTTCGGCGCATCGCGATCGCGCTCGGGGAAGTCGGCGCGTCCCTGGACGACGTGGTTCGCACGCGGATGTTCGTCACCGACATCGCGTCCTGGCGCGAGGTCGGCGCGGTGCACGCGGAGTTGTTCCGCACCGTCCGACCCGTGGCGACCATGGTCGAGGTCTCGGCGTTGATCGCCGCCGACCTGTACGTCGAAATCGAGGTCGACGCCTACCTCTCGGACTGAGCCCACGGCGCGAAGCGACCGTCGGGCCCCGGCACGTACGGCGTGACACTGGTCACAGCTGCGACGGGAAGCGGCCCGTACAAATGCGGGAAGGTCATCGACTCCGGATCGGTCGGCACGCCGGGTTCCCACCGCACCGGGTCGCCCAAGAGTCGCTGATCCAGTCGCAACACGACCATGTCGTGCTTCCCCGCGTACAACCGGTTGGCAGGAAGATGCACCTGCTCGGGCGCCGAAAGGTGCACGAAGCCTTGGTCATCCAGCGACGGAGGCCGCCTCTCGCCGACTGCCGTCGCGGCATCCCACTCGTCGGACGTACACAGATGGAGCAGCTCGCGCGGCGTCGGACCCATGCCGCTCAGTGTGCCCGGCCGAAACGTTCGGCGCGTGAGACACGACACACCGGTTAACGACCGGGGAACAAGGCCGGAAGTGAAAACGTCTGACAGAGTGGAAGAAAGCACGTAGCAGATATGGAGGAGGCGCCATGAACGCAACTCTGACCAGCCCAGAGCTGACCCGGGCTGATCGCTGCGACCGATGCGGCGCCGCCGCCCGAGTCGTCGCGAAACTGCCGTCGGGTGCTGTCCTGTTGTTCTGCCAGCATCACGCAAACGAGCACGAGGCCAAGTTGGTCGAGCTCGCCGCCGTGCTGGAGACCAGCAAGGTCGATTCGTAACTTTCACTGAGCCACCACTCCGCGCACGAAATTGCGCGGTCGTGAATGCTGGTGTGGTCATGAACGACGAGCACACGCCGGCCAAGCCGTCCCGACGCCATGCCTGGCCCGTACTGAAACGCACCCTTGGCAAGAGTTGGGACGACTCGATCTTCTCGGAGTCGGCGGCGGCGGCGTTCTGGAGCGCACTCTCGTTGCCGCCGCTGCTCCTCGGAATGCTGGGCAGCTTGGCTTACATCGCGCCGCTGTTCGGTCCGAACACGTTGCAGACCATCGAAGACCGCCTCGTCAGCACCGCGGGAAACCTGTTCTCCAGCAACGTGGTCAACGAGATCATCGCGCCGACGGTGTCCGACATCGTGGCGGGGGCGCGCGGCGAGGTGGTGTCGCTGGGCTTCGTGATCTCGTTGTGGGCCGGGTCGTCGGCGGTGTCGGCATTCGTCGACGCGGTCGTGGAGGCACACGATCAGACCGAACTGCGCCACCCGGTGCGTCAGCGCTTCTACGCCCTCGGCCTGTACGTCATCGGGTTGGTGTTCATCATCGCCACGGCACCGCTGCTGGCTATCGGGCCCATGAAGATCGCCGAGCACATTCCGGAGAACTGGCAGTACTTCTTGAGCTACGGCTACTACCCCGTACTCTTCACCGCCCTGGTGATCGCGATCACCATCCTCTACCGGGTGGCGTTGCCCCGGCCGTTGCCCTCACACCGACTGATCTATGGCGCGATGCTGGCGGCGATCGTGTTCCTGGTGGCCACGCTGGGCTTGCGGATCTATCTGACCTGGATCACGGCAACGGGCTACACCTACGGCGCCCTGGCGACACCGATCGCCTTCCTGCTGTTCGCGTTCTTCCTCGGCTTCGCCATCATGATGGGAGCCGAGCTCAACGCCGCGATTCAGGAGGAGTGGCCCGCTCCCGACACCCACGCCAAGCGACTGAAGGGCTGGCTGGAGGACAAGGCGGACGAGCGCAACGGCGACGCGAAAGAGCGACGCGGCGCGGCAAGCGCAGACGCCCCGTCCGCCGACCGCCCGGGAACTATTTCTTGAGCTGCTCGTAGATGCGCTTGCAATCCGCGCACACCGGAGACCCCGGCTTCGCCGACTTGGTCACGGGAAACACCTCGCCGCACAGGGCGACGACGTGGGTGCCTTCGACGGCGCTCTGGACGATCTTGTCCTTCTTGACGTAGTGGAAGACCTTGGGAGTGTCGTCATCCGTTCCGTCGTCGACGCGTTCGTCGGTGTCGGGGCGCTCGATGGTCTGGGTGTCCATGTAGTCATTGTGCCCGGGAAGCGATCTGTAAGAAACCGGACCGATTGATGACGCCCGATCTGTGGAACAGTGGAGTCATGAAACACGGCCCAGAGCTGAGTTTCGACGACGATGGTCGACCGGTTCTCATCACGCGCGCGGCGCAGCCCTACGAAGAGCAGCATCGCGAGAGGGTACGCAAGTACCTCAAGATCATGTCGTGGCGAGTTCCCGCACTCCTTGGCGCCGCGCTCGCGTACGGAATCTGGCACAACGGACTGATCTCGCTGGCGATCCTGGTGGCGTCCATCCCGCTGCCGTGGATCGCCGTGCTGATCGCCAACGACAGGCCTCCGCGCAAAGCCGAGGAACCGCGGCGGTACCAGGACAAGGGGCGCATTCCCCTGTTCCCCACTGCTGAACGCCCGGCACTGCAGGCGCGCGTCCGCCCCGCGCCGCAACCCGAGTCGGCGGAATGGCAGCGCGACGTTCCCTGATCTGAGCCTTCTCCCCGCATTCTCAGGAGAATCTCAGGTCAGCGACCGATAACTGCAGGTCAGAAGGTGTGAAACCGTCGGCCCGCGGGAACTCTTGGAACCAGACGAGCGTTGTAGCTCATGACAGTTCCAGCAGAGCAGGAGGCCGTAATGGCAAACGCCACCGCAAGCCGCATCGATTCCGATCTGGACTCCCAGAGCCCAGCCGCAGACTTGGTGCGCGTGTATCTGAACGGCATCGGCAAAACTGCCTTGCTGAACGCGGCAGACGAGGTTGAACTCGCCAAACGCATTGAAGCTGGGCTTTATGCGCGACACATTCTCGACACCAAGAAGCGACTCGGCGAGAACCGCAAACGAGAGCTGGCAGCTGTGGTCCGCGACGGCGAGGCGGCCCGGCGCCACCTGCTCGAGGCCAACCTGCGACTGGTGGTGTCGCTCGCGAAGCGCTACACCGGGCGTGGCATGCCGCTGCTCGACCTCATCCAAGAGGGCAACCTCGGGCTCATCCGCGCGATGGAGAAGTTCGACTACGCCAAGGGCTTCAAGTTCTCCACCTATGCCACGTGGTGGATCCGTCAGGCGATCACGCGCGGCATGGCCGATCAGAGCCGCACCATCCGTCTGCCCGTGCACCTCGTCGAGCAGGTCAACAAGCTCGCCAGGATCAAGCGCGAAATGCACCAGAACCTCGGGCGGGACGCCAGCGACGAGGAGCTCGCGGAGGAATCCGGCATTCCGGCCGAGAAGATCGCCGACCTGCTGTCGCACAGCCGGGACCCGGTGAGCCTCGACATGCCCGTCGGCAGTGACGAGGAGGCGCCCCTCGGTGACTTCATCGAGGACGCGGAGGCGATGTCGGCCGAGAACGCGGTCATCTCCGAGCTCCTGCACACCGACATCCGGCACGTGCTGGCCACGCTCGACGAACGCGAGCAGCAGGTCATCAGGCTGCGGTTTGGCCTGGACGACGGCCAGCCGCGGACCCTCGACCAGATCGGCAAGCTGTTCGGGCTCTCCCGGGAGCGAGTGCGCCAGATCGAACGCGAGGTCATGGCCAAGTTGCGCCACGGTGACCGCGCCGAGCGGCTGCGGTCCTACGCCAGCTAGCCCCAACTGCTGCGACGACGAAGCGATGCCCGCCGCGCCTGCGGCGGGCATCGCGCCGTGCATCTGCTCCCCGGCCATGCTGCATCCCAGTTCAGGCGCCGTCACCGGTAGACTCGCAATGCAACGGAGGGCTGCGAATGAACGATTTGATCGATACCACCGAGATGTACCTGCGGACCATCTACGACCTCGAAGAAGAGGGCGTGGTGCCGCTGCGTGCCCGAATCGCGGAAAGGCTTGAGCAGAGCGGTCCGACCGTGAGTCAGACCGTCTCCCGCATGGAGCGCGACGGCCTGCTGCACGTGGCAGGCGACCGGCACCTCGAACTGACCGACAAGGGCCGCGCCTTGGCCGTGTCGGTGATGCGCAAGCACCGGTTGGCGGAGCGACTGCTGGTCGACGTCATCGGGCTGCCGTGGGAAGAAGTGCACGCCGAGGCGTGCCGTTGGGAACACGTCATGAGCGAGGACGTCGAGCGGCGCCTCGTCCAGGTCTTGGACAACCCGACTACCTCGCCTTTCGGCAACCCGATTCCGGGGCTCTCCGAGCTCGGCGTCCCGACGTCGGACGTCGACGACGTCAGCCTGGTGCGACTCACCGAACTGCCGACGGGCTTCCCCGTCGCCGTCCGGGTCCGCCAGCTCACCGAACACGTCCAGGGCGACGTCGAGTTGATCGCCCGGCTCAAGGACGCCGGCGTGGTGCCCGACGCAAGGGTGACCGTGCAGGTGAGCGACCACGGCAGCGTGTTGATCGTGATCCCCGGCCACGAACAGGTCGAACTCCCGCACCACATGGCACACGCGGTCAGGGTGGAGAAGGTCTAACCGGCCCGCTTGCCGACGCCTTGGCGCGGTGGCAGGCGCACCCCCAGTCGTTTGGCCAACCGGTAGCCGGTCTGCGCCAGTTCGCGGATCTGGTCCGGTCGCATGCCGGATTGCAACGCCTGATCCAGCATGACCGCCATGCGGTGGCCACCGTCGCTGCGCAGGGCCGCTTCCAGCGACACCCCGGCGAGTGGGCCGTCACCACGCGCGTAGGCCGAAAACGCAAGCAGCACCAGAGCTTCCACCCGCCACGGGTCGGGCAGCGTCCGCGCCAACAACGCCCACAGCGTTTCGGCTCGGTCGGCCTCCCGCCCGACGGCGAGCGCATACAGGGTGTCCCGGACGCGAGTGTCGGCGATGGCGCACCCCACCGCGGCGAGGTCGTCGTCTTCGGGGACCATTCCCTCGGAGAGTCCGCGCGCCACGGCGAGCGCATGTTCGACGTCGCGGCGCGCGTCGACGTCGGGCCGAAGCTCACCGTCGTGCTCGGCGAGCAGCATCGTCGTGCGCAGCCCCTCGGCGCGCACCGGATCGACCGCGACGACCGCCTGCAACTCCGCTCGCCGCGCATAGAGGCGACGCCCCTCGAGCACGGCGGCCGCGGCCATGGGCGACGACATGGGGTCCTCGACTGCACCCGCCCCCGGCTCGCCGTCGACGCGGTGCCACTGCCCACCGTCGGCCAATCGGTCGACGACGTAGGCGGCGAGCAGTTCGACGCACCGGTCGTCCAAGTACTGGGCCAGCACGTCGGCCAACAACCGGTGCTCGTCGAGGCACATGCGGCACGCGGCGCCGTCCTCGTCGACGATCACGGCGACGACCGCGTCGGGTCCGTTGGTGGCGGCGACGTCGACCAGGTGGGCGAGGGAGTCGTCGAGCTCGCCCGTCAGGTCCACGCGCATCACGCAGCCCAACTCGTCGTCCTCGAAGGTCACCAGCACCAGGGAGTGCTCGGGCACGAAGCCGAGGACGGCCGGTAGGGCGGCGATCAACGCCGCTGGGTTGGTCGGGTGGAAGTCGGAGGCTTTGAAAGTCGTCATGGGCAGAACTTCGCAGCACCCACCCACGGTTTTCGTCGCCGCGCACCGATGGCGCGGGCCACTGTGGATGAAGTGACGTCTGGGGATGACCGGCGTTGTTCACCCGGTGTTGACGTACTCGCCATGCAAGATGACGCCGGGCGGCGTACACCTGTTGCCCATGGGTTCCATGCAGGAATACGACCTCGTCGTCATCGGCTCCGGCCCCGGCGGCCAGAAGGCGGCCATCGCCGCGGCCAAGCTGGGCAAGAGCGTTGCCGTGATCGAACGCGGTCTCATGCTCGGCGGCGTCTGCGTCAACACCGGCACCATTCCGTCCAAGACGCTCCGCGAGGCCGTGGTCTACCTCACCGGGATGAGCCAACGCGAGCTGTACGGCGCCAGCTACCGCGTCAAGGAGAAGATCACGCCCGCCGACCTGCTGGCCCGCACCCAGCACGTCATCGGCCGCGAGATCGACGTCGTCCGCTCACAGTTGATGCGCAACCGGGTCGAGCTGTACGTCGGGCATGCCCGCTTCGTCGACGCCCACACCGTGCAGGTCGAGGACCCCAGCCGCGCCGAGAGCGTCGCCGTGTCGGGCCGCAACATCGTCATCGCCACCGGCACCAAGCCGCTACGGCCGTCGGGTGTCGAATTCGACGACTCCCGGGTGCTGGACTCCGACGGGATCCTCGATCTCAAGACCATTCCGACGTCGATGGTGGTCGTCGGCGCCGGGGTGATCGGCATCGAGTACGCGTCGATGTTCGCCGCCCTCGGCACCAAGGTCACCGTCGTCGAGAAGCGACCCACGATGCTGGACTTCTGCGACCCCGAAATCGTCGAGGCCCTGCGCTTTCACCTGCGCGACCTGGCCGTCACCTTCCGCTTCGGCGAGGAGGTCACCGGCGTGGACGTCGGGTCAACGGGCACCCTCACCACCCTGGCCAGCGGCAAGCAGATTCCGGCGGAGACCGTGATGTACTCCGCCGGCAGGCAAGGCCAGACCGAGCACCTCAACCTGGAGGCCGCCGGACTGGAAGCCGACGCCCGCGGCCGGATCTTCGTCGACGACGACTACCAGACCAAGGTCGACCACATCTACGCCGTCGGTGACGTCATCGGGTTCCCCGCGCTGGCCGCGACGTCGATGGACCAGGGCCGGTTGGCGGCCTACCACGCGTTCGGCGAGCCCTGTAAGGCCATGACGGAGCTACAGCCGATCGGCATCTACTCCATCCCCGAGGTGTCCTACGTGGGCGCCAGCGAGGTCGACCTGACCAAGGATTCGATCCCCTACGAGGTCGGGGTGTCTCGCTACCGCGAGCTGGCCCGCGGCCAAATTGCCGGCGACTCCTACGGCATGCTCAAGCTGCTGGTGTCCACCGAGGACTTGAAGCTCCTCGGCGTGCACATCTTCGGCACCAATGCCACCGAGATGGTGCACATCGGGCAGGCGGTGATGGGCTGCGGCGGGACGGTCGAGTATCTGGTCGACGCGGTGTTCAACTACCCGACGTTCTCGGAGGCCTACAAGGTCGCCGCACTCGACGTGATGAACAAGCTGCGCGCGTTGAGCCAGTTCAAGGCCTGATCAGCAGTCGTCTGCGAAGGCCGACGGCGCGTCGTCGGCCGGACCGCCGGCTTCGGCCCGCGCGAGCAACCGCACGATCTCGTCGCCGAACGGGGGCGTGTAGGACACGGTCTCGTCGCAACCGCCGCCGTCGAGGCCCCCGGTGATGCCGACCACCGTTGTCCCTGCCAGCCACGGTGACCCGCTGGTGCCGTCGACCAGACCGGCACACCGGATCTCCGGATATCCGCGGTCGAGACTGACGCGTGCCGTGCATCCGACCGGAGGGCCACCGACGCCCAGCCCGTAGCCCGTCACCGCGACGTCGGTTCCCGGCTGCGGCGTCGACCCCACCGTCAGTCCCCCACCGACGGTGCTCTCGACCGACCCGTTGTCCTGACGACTCACCCGGGCGACGGCGAAGTCCGCGAGCGGGTCCTGGTCCGCCATCCACCGAGGATCCAGGTACACCTCGTCGACGTGCCAAAACTCTTGCGGTGCAGCACTTTCGTCAAAGCCCGGCACGAACCATGCCTCGACGCCTGCGGCCAGACAGTGGGCCGCGGTCAAGATCAGGTCAGCCGTGGTCGAATGCACCACCGACGCCGAGCACGTGTGCAACGACTGGCCATCCAGGAAGATCGCACCGACGCGTTGGTTCGGCGCCGTGGGCTGTGCCGTGACGGTCGCCGTGACGGCGGGCGTACGCGGCGTCGCGGCCGCCGACGACGTCGAGGCCGTCCGCTGCGGAGTGGCGGGCTCGCCACACGCTGCCGCCAGGACCGCCACGGTGGCGAGCAGAAGGAACCTGGCGTGGCGCATGATCATCCGATCTTGCCCGATGAATCCGTCGGCGGCAGTGGCCGTTGGAATGCGTTCATCGCCGATGGGTGTTCAACGGTAAGCGTGGGGGTCCCGGTCGCGGTATCCGCGAAGTGCGGGACACTAGAGGTCACTAGGAGGCGAGGCCGCATGGCTGATCACCCAGATAATCCAGGGCAGCACTACCAACCGGAACACACCGGGATCTACGAGCTGGAGTTCCCCGCTCCCCAGCTGTCGTCGGAGGACGGCCGCGGGCCGGTGATGATCCATGCGCTGGAGGGGTTCTCCGACGCCGGGCACGTGATCAAGATCGCTGCCGCGCATCTCAAGGACTCGTTGGACACCGAACTGGTGGCCTCGTTCGCGATCGACGAGCTGCTGGACTACCGCTCCCGTCGACCGCTGATGACGTTCAAGACCGACCACTTCACCCACTACGACAATCCCGAGCTCAACCTCTACGCGCTGCACGACAGCGTCGGCACCCCGTTCTTGCTGCTCGCGGGTCTCGAGCCCGACCTTCGGTGGGAACGGTTCATCACAGCGGTCCGGCTGCTCGCCGAACGGCTCGACGTGCGTCAGGTCATCGGTCTCGGCACCATTCCGATGGCGGTGCCCCACACGCGTCCGATCACGATGACCGCACACTCCACCGACAAGGAGCTGATCGCCGAGCACCAGCCGTGGGTCGGCGAGGTCCAGGTGCCGGCCAGCGTGTCGAACCTGCTCGAGTACCGGATGACGCAACACGGTCACGACGCCGTGGGCTACACGGTGCACGTGCCCCACTACCTGGCCCAGACGGATTACCCGCCGGCGGCCGAGGCGCTGCTCGAACAGGTTGCCAAGACTGCGTCCCTGCGTCTGCCCCTCGGCCAACTTGCCGAGGCGGGCATGGAGGTCCACGCCAAGATCAACGAACAGGTCTCGTCCAGCGACGAGGTCGCTCAAGTGGTGACGGCGCTGGAGCACCAGTACGATGCTTTCGTTGCTGCCCAGGAGAACCGGTCGTTGCTGGCGCGTGACGAGGATTTGCCAAGTGGTGATGAACTCGGCGCCGAATTCGAGCGGTTCCTCGCCGAGCAGGCCGGAGACGACTCCACGGGCGGGGACGGCGACACCCGGTCTTGACAGGGCCGCCTGACCAGGGCCCCCGACGACGAAGTTGGTAATCGTGACCGAGCGAAAGCCCAACCTGCGACCCGTGCGCGAGCTCACCCCGACGCTGCACTACAAGACCATCCACGGGTACCGACGTGCGTACCGCATCGCCGGATCCGGTCCGGTCATCCTGTTGATTCACGGCATCGGCGACAACTCCACCACGTGGAGCACCGTGCAGTCGAAGCTCGCCCAGAGGTTCACGGTGATCGCACCGGACCTGTTGGGTCACGGCAAGTCCGACAAGCCGCGCGCCGACTACTCGGTCGCCGCGTACGCCAACGGAATGCGCGACCTTCTCAGCGTGCTCGACGTCGAGCGGGTCACCGTCGTGGGCCACTCGCTCGGCGGCGGCGTCGCGATGCAGTTCGCCTACCAGTTTCCGCAGTTGGTGGATCGGCTGATCCTCGTCGGCTCCGGCGGGGTCACGAAGGACGTCAACGTCGCACTCCGCATCGCGTCAATGCCGCTGGGCACCGAGGCACTGGCGTTGCTGCGGCTTCCGCTCGTCCTGCCGGCTCTGCAGGTGTTCGGGCGTCTCGGCGGTTCGCTGCTCGGTTCGACCGGCGTCGGCCGCGACATCCCGGACATGTTGCGGATTCTCGCCGACCTGCCGGAACCGACCGCATCATCCGCCTTTGCCAGAACGCTGCGCGCGGTGGTGGACTGGCGCGGGCAGGTCGTCACCATGCTCGACCGATGTTATTTGACCGAATCGGTTCCCGTGCAATTGATTTGGGGCTCACAAGATTCGGTGATCCCGGTCAGCCATGCGCACATGGCCCACACCGCGATGCCAGGTGCCCAACTCGAGATCTTCGAAGGCTCCGGACACTTCCCCTTCCACGACGATCCCGATCGCTTCGTCGAAATCGTCGAAAAGTTCATCGGCGCTACCGATCCCGCCGTCTACGACCAGGACGCGCTGCGAAACCTGCTGCGCTCCGGTGTCAGCGAAGACGGTCTCACCGGGTCCATCGACTCCCGCGTCGCGGTACTCGACGCCCTGGGAGCCGACGAACGCAGCGCCACCTGACTCACGCCACCCCGCCACTCAAGCCGTTCGGGTGTGCGAGCATCGACGGATGGCATTGGACGTGACCGTGCTGCGGGTCTTCACCAACGCAGACGGCGAACATGGCAATCCCCTTGGTGTCGTCGACGCCAGCCTGGTGGCACCCGCCGACCGGCAGCGAGTCGCCGCCGAATTGGGTTACAGCGAAACGATATTCGTTGACCTTCCGGCTGCGGGCACGCAGACCACCACGGCGCACATCTTCACCCCGACGCTGGAATTACCGTTCGCCGGGCACCCAACGGTCGGCGCGTCGTGGTGGTTGAAGGATCGCGGCACTCCCGTCAACACGCTGCAGGTACCCGCCGGCGTGGTGCGCGTCACCTACGACCAACTCGCGGACGGCGAATTCACGGTGATCACCGCGCGCGCCGAATGGGCACCCGATTTCTCGGTCTACGACATGGACTCGGTCGACGACGTCCTCAACGCCGATCCCGACGACTACCGGGATGCCGCCGAGCACTACGTCTGGGCCTGGATCGACGAGGGCGAAGGAACGATTCGGTCGCGCATGTTCGCCAGTGACCTGGGAATTCCGGAGGACGAGGCGACGGGTGCTGGCGCCGTTCGCATCACCGACCACCTCAGCCGCGACCTCGTCATCACGCAGGGAAAGGGCTCGGAGCTGCGCACGGGGTGGAGTGCGGACGGTTGGGTGACGGTTGCGGGCCGGGTCGTCGACGACGGCGTCCGGCGGCTCGACTAACGCGTCAGGTCGACGGAACGCCGCGATGTGCGCGAAGCGCCTCGATCTCGCGTTCGAAGTCGGCAGCCGACGAGAACGACCGGTACACCGAGGCGAAGCGCAGGTACGCGACTTCGTCGAGATCGCGTAGGGGGCCCAGGATCGCCAGGCCAACCTCGTTGCTCGGAATCTCCGGCGAACCTGCGGCCCGCACGGCATCCTCTACTTGTTGCGCCAGCAGGTTGAGGGCGTCGTCGTCGACGTCGCGGCCCTGGCAGGCACGCCGCACACCCTTGATGACCTTCTCGCGGCTGAACGGTTCGGTGACACCGCTGCGCTTGACGACGGCCAGCACGGCGGTCTCGACGGTGGTGAAGCGACGGCCACACTCCGGGCACGACCGGCGACGCCGAATCGCTTGGCCTTCATCGGCTTCGCGGGAGTCAACGACCCGTGAATCTGGGTTACGACAGAACGGACAGTGCATCTCCGCTCCTTCGCCGCGCGTGCCTACTGGGGACGCATACGAGCGTACCGTCGCACGGCAGCCAGTTTGACGGCGCATGCCGCGGGTCACCCAACCGGCGCGATGAGCGTCTGCCCGGCGTCGACCGCGGCCGTCTTCAACTCGTTCAGGTCGCGGATCTCGTCGACGACCGACCCCACCGACGCGTCGGGTGCGATCCGCTGCGCCAACTGCTCCAGCGACTCGCCGGCCTGAACCTGCACCACGGCAAGCCGCGGCGGAATGGTTGCAGGCGACTCAGGAGCCGCCATTTCGGCGACCAACCCGAGCCACACCGTGATGCCGGCGGCGACGAGCGCCAGGACGACGGTCGTGAGCGGAGTGACCTTCTTGCGGCGGTTGGAGGCCCGCGACATCAGGACCCCGGTGCCCCGGTAGTTGAGTGGGGCGCCCGAGGGCCGATGGGGCTGCGGGCCGCGCCGCGCCGCGGCCGCCGTGCGCCGCACCGGCCGCATGGGGCGCACGACGAGGTCGGTGGGGTCTTCTCGGGTGATGATCGTCATCTCGCGGGCCTTTCCAGTGGTGGTGAATCGCTCTTGTGTTCGAATGGTAATCGCTCAAGTGTTCGATGACTAGAACACGTGATCGAACTGTTGCAAACGCTAGCGGCACCCACCGACAAGTCGCCCCGACCGCGACACGCCTCGAACACATGTTTGATTCTTCCGCGAGGGAGGACTAGATTCGGCGCCATGAGTGACAGCAACGAGACGGTTCTGACCGAACGTCAGCGCACCATCCTCGAGGTCATCCGGAGCTCGGTCATGACCCGCGGATATCCACCGAGCATCCGCGAGATCGGTGATGCCGTCGGTCTCACCTCGACGTCGTCGGTCGCCCACCAGCTCCGCACTCTCGAGCGCAAGGGCTACCTGCGTCGCGACGCCAACCGCCCGCGCGCCGTCGACGTCCGGGCGGTCGACGATCCGTCCCGGCTGCCGGCACCCGCCGTCACCACCGACGTCGCCGGGTCCGACGCACTACCGGTGCCCACCTTCGTCCCCGTGTTGGGCCGCATCGCCGCCGGCGGACCGATCCTGGCTGAGGAGGCCGTCGAAGACGTCTTCCCGCTGCCGAAGGAACTGGTCGGCGAGGGTTCCCTGTTCCTGCTCAAGGTGGTCGGCGAGTCGATGGTGGACGCGGCGATCTGCGACGGTGACTGGGTCGTCATCCGGCAGCAGAACGTCGCCGACAACGGCGACATCGTCGCCGCGATGATCGACGGCGAAGCCACGGTGAAGACCTTCAAGCGGACCGGAGGTCAGGTGTGGCTGATGCCCCACAACCCGGCCTTCGACCCGATCCCCGGCAACGACGCGGCCATCCTCGGCAAGGTCGTCACCGTGATCCGCAAGATCTAGGCTCCATCGCTCAGCCCTTCGCGAAGCCGTTCGTCAACGCGAATTCTTCACTGGCGAACCAGATTTCGGGCTGGACGTCGTCATAGCCACCGCTGTCGGGCGTCCAATAGAGTCCGGTCTTGGTGTCGGCCTTGATCGGATAACCGCGAGGCGCGTCCCGACCCTCACCGCTGGCAAGTCGCAGAGACGGCTCGGCCACGACCGGCTCGTCGAGGTGGATGGCCGCGTGGCGGCCGCTGGGCGGTCCGCTGTCGGGTTCCGGTTCGGGCTCGTGCAGCGCCGCAATCGCCGCCGTCTCGTCGACGACGGGCTCGGCGGTGGTGACGGGATCAGCCGTGACGACGGGATCCGGCTCGTCGAGGTCGGAAAACCACGGCGCGTCCGGTTCGTCGTCGTCGGTGGTGCTGACGATGGGCGTCGGCGCCGTGTCGATGGCGTCCTGGTCGGCCGAGAGATCGGCTACGAAACCGTCGGTCGTGTCGTCGTGGTGCGGCGCGGAGAGGTCACCATGCTCGTCGGCCGGCATCGCCCATCCGCGTTGCGGTTCGTCCGACTGGTGGTCGCGCTCGCCGAGCGGGATGGGCCCGGACTCGTCGTCGCGATAGTCGTCATCCTCGTAGTCGTCGTCGAACTCGTCCAGCGGCGAGCGGTCGTCACGTCGGCGCCGATTCAGCAGAACTGCGGCCGTCACGACCCCGATCAGAACGAGGACGGGCACGATGCCGAGCAGCCACCACCAGCTGGGGCGGAACCACTGCGATCCGTCGTCGGAGCCCGCGGCGGTGGCGGCTGGCGCCTCCGGCGACGTGGCACCCGGCACCTCCAGCCCCGTCAGCTGGGACTGCAGACCGGCCGGCTCGGTGGTGAACGCGTTGGTCGTCTTGTTCCACGAGATCGCACCGCCGTTGAACTTCTGGCTGACGACGTCGCCGTTCTCCGCCTGATCGGCGGTGGGCGCACCGAGCTCGCCGGTCGCACCGCCGAGCTTCGTCCAGGCCGCGTTCATCGCCCCGCGGACGATCACGGCGCCGAAGTCGGGCGTCCAGAAGATCACCGGCTTGTCGTCGGCGGCGAAGCTGGCGATCTTGCTCATCGGCGCCAGGCCACCGTCGGTCTCGTTGCCGGTGGGGAATCCGAGATCGCCCTCGGGTCCGCCGACGCTGTCGTACTTGGCCAGCACCTGGCCGGTCAGGACGTTGGCGCCCGTCGCCGGGCTGTAGAAGATCTTGCCGCCGGCGTAGTTCTGTCCGGCGCCGTCGGATCCGATGGCGTACTGGTCCCCTTCGGGAGCGCCCAACGGCCCGAGTGGACCGCCCGCGGCACGGCGTGCCCCGGCAATGGCGGTCGTCACGTCGCCGGGGATCTCGAGTCCGGCGAGTTGCTCGGCCAGCTCGGGAGGGGCGGTGGTGAACGTGTTCGTCTTCCGGTTCCAGGTGACCTGGCCGCCGGAGAACGTCTGGCTGACCTCGTCACCGCTGTACGTCTCGTCGTCGGTCGGGACGCCGAGCACGCCGGCCGAACCGCCCAGCTTGTCCCACGCGGCGTTGACGGCTCCCCGAACCACCCGGGCACCCGTGTCTGGCGTCCAGAAGATCACCGGCCGATCGGCCGCACTGAAGGTCGTGTTTCGACTGCCGGGCGCCTTGCCGTCGCCCTCGTCGATCGTCGGAAAGCCGAGGTCGCCGTCGGCGGGGCCACCCAACGCCTGATACTCGTCGAGGATCGCCCCGCTCATGGCGTGCGCGCCGGTCTCGGGGGTGAAGAAGATCTTTCCGCCGGCGAAGTTCTGACCGAAGCCGGCTCCGATCGGGTAGACGCCGCCGTCCTTGATGCCAAGCGGTCCGGTGGGTCCCCCGCCCACGTCCCAGGCTTGCGTGATGGCGGCGTCGGCGTCGCCCTCCGGCGTCGCCGCCGCGAGGGGTGCGACGAGCAGGACGGCAGCCATCGCCGCGACGACGGCGATGCCTGCACGCCCGATCGTCTTGCCCAGCCGGGTTCCAAGCCCCGTCATTGCGTGTCCTCCCAAGCAGCTGCGCCGAACTCCTGTGAGTTCCGCGTACGTCAACTCTGCGTCAGTCGACGTCCATCTTGAGGGATATCCAACCCGTCGGGCACTGTGTCGCGCCAACGGGCCGGTCGAACATGGGGTGGTGGAGCTGGCTAGACGCCCAGGCTCCTGCCGATGATTTCCTTCATGATCTCCGTCGTTCCGCCGTAGATCGTCTGGATGCGGGCGTCGAGGAAGGCCCGAGCGACGGGGTATTCGCGCATGTAGCCGTAACCGCCGTGCAGCTGCAGACAACGGTCGTTGAGCTTTACCTGGGCCTCGGTGGCGTACCACTTCGCCATGGCGGCCTGCTCGACGGTCAGCTTCTCCTCGAGGTGCAGTCTGACGAAGTCGTCGACCATGATGCGCACCACCGTGGCTTCGGTCGCCAACTCGGCGAGCAGGAATCTGCTGTTCTGGAAGCTGCCGATGGGCTTGCCGAACGCCTTGCGGTCCTTGGTGTATTGCAGCGTCTGCTCGAGCACGGCTTCCATGCCCCCGGCGGCCATGACCGCGATGCTGATGCGCTCCTGGGGAAGGTTCTGCATCAGGTAGACGAAGCCGGACCCCTCCTCACCGAGCAGGTTCTCGGCGGGCACGTGCACGTCGGTGAAGGACAACTCCGCGGTGTCCTGCGCCTCCAGGCCGATCTTGTCGAGGTGGCGGCCGCGTTCGAATCCGGCCATGCCGCGCTCGACGACCAGCAGCGAGAAGCCGAGGGCCCCCTTCTCGGGGTCGGTGCACGCGACGACGATGACGAGGTCGGCGTGAATGCCGTTCGTGATGAACGTCTTCGAGCCGTTGAGCACCCAGCTGCCGTCCTCCTGCTTGACCGCGCGGGTCTTGATGCCTTGCAGGTCGCTGCCGGTGCCGGGCTCGGTCATGGCAATGGCCGTGATGAATTCACCGGAACAGAACCCGGGCAACCAGCGCTGCTTCTGCTCCTCGGTCGTCAGGCGTAGGAAGTAGGGCGCCATTACGTCGTTCTGGAGCGAGAATCCGAGCCCGCTGTAGCGACCGGCGGAGGTTTCCTCGGTGATGACGACGTTGTAGCGGAAGTCGTCGTTGCCGCCGCCGCCGTACTCCTCGGGGACCGCCATGCCGAGGAAACCCTGCTTGCCGGCCTCCAGCCACACCTGCCGGTCGACGATCTTGTTCTTTTCCCATTCGTCGTGGAACGGCGCGACGTGGCGCTCCAGGAACGCGCGATAGGACTCGCGGAACAGGTCGTGCTCAGGCTCGAACAGCGTGCGGTCGTACTTGACGGCGCCCATGGATGACCTCCGGATCGGCAAAGCGGGATTTGCCTACGACGATATACCACCCAACCGGATGGTTGACGGCCGTCGGAAGCGTGGCGCACGGTGGACCCTCGCGTAACGGCGCAGCACCTTAAGATCGGCGCAATGGCGAAGCCCTCGACGTCACTCACCCACTGGGGTGCGTTCACCGCCGACGTCCGCGACGGCGACATCGCGTCGGTTCAGCCGTTCGCCGCCGACGCCGACCCGTCGCCGCTGCTCGGCAATCTCGCCGGCTCCATTCGACACCGGTCGCGGATCGAGACGCCCGCCATCCGCCGCGGTTGGCTCGAGGACGGTCCCGGCCCCACCTCCCGGCGCGGGTCCGACGAGTTCGTCGCGGTGTCCTGGGACGAACTCACCGAACGTCTCGCCGACGAACTGCGCCGCATCGTGGACGCCCACGGCAACGAGGCGATCTACGGCGGGTCCTACGGATGGGCCAGCGCCGGCCGCTTCCACCATGCCCAGAGCCAGGTGCACAGGTTCCTGAAACTGCTTGGCGGATACACCTTCTCGCGGCACTCCTACAGCCTGGGCGCGACGGGTGTCATCATGCCGCGCGTCGTCGGCACCCACGACGACCTCTTTCAGCGCTCCACCGCATGGGACGTCGTCGCCGAGAACACCGAGCTGATCGTGAGCTTCGGCGGGGTCGGGGTGAAGAACTCCGCCGTCAACGCAGGCGGCACCACCGAGCACCCGACCCGGGGCGCATTGCGACGGCTGCGCGACCGAGGCGGACGGATCGTGTCGATCAGCCCGTTGCGCGACGACACCACCGGCGACTGCGAGTGGTTGGCACCGGTGCCGGGAACCGACGTCGCCGTCATGCTCGGCCTGGCGCACGTCCTGGCCACCGAGGGGCTCGCCGACCGCGACTTCCTCGCCACCCACTGCACGGGGTACCCGCGGTTCGAGCGGTACCTCCTCGGCCTGGACGACGGCGTCGCCAAGTCACCGGGGTGGGCGGCCGAGATCAGCGGGCTGCCCGCCGAGACCCTGGTCTCGCTGGCCCGCCGGATGGCCGACTCACGCACGATGGTGATGGTGAGCTGGTCGCTGCAGCGGGTTCGCTACGGCGAACAAGCTCCCTGGATGGGGCTGACGCTCGCCGCGATGCTCGGCCAAATCGGGGTTCCGGGAGGCGGTTTCGGCCACGGCTACGGCTCGCAGAACGAAGTCGGCATGGCACCGATCCGGTGCCGATTGCCAACGTTCCCGCAGGGCGCCAATCCCGTCGAGACGTTCATTCCGGTGGCCGCCGTCAGCGACATGCTCCTTCACCCCGGCGAACAGTTCGACTACAACGGCCGCACGCTCACCTATCCGGACGTCAAGTGCGTGTACTGGGCGGGTGGCAACCCGTTCCACCATCACCAGAATCTTCCCCGGCTGCGGCGGGCGCTCGGGCGGGTCGACACCGTGGTCGTGCACGACCCGTACTGGACGGCCATGGCCAAGCATGCCGACGTCGTCGTGCCGTCCACCACGCCCTTCGAACGCGACGACTACTCGGGTTCGCGCAACGACCCGCGGTTGGTGGCGATGCCCGCTCTTGCCGAGCCGTACGCGCAGTCACGCGACGACTACGTGACGTTCGCGGCGATGGCCCGTCGGCTCGGCTTCGGCGACCAGTTCACCGAGGGCCGAACCGCAGGCGAGTGGCTGGTGCATTTGTACGAGAAGTGGTCGGCCGAAGTCGATTTCGAGGTGCCGACCTTCGACGAGTTCTGGGCTGCTGGGCACCTCGTGCTGCCCACCGACGCGGGACTCTCGCTGCTTGCCGACTTCCGGGCCGATCCGGTCGCCCACCGCCTCGCAACCCCCAGTGGGCGCATCGAGATCTTCTCCGACGACATCGACGGGTTCGGCTACGACGACTGCGCGGGCCATCCCACGTGGTACGAGCCGCAGGAGTGGTTGAGCGGTCCCCGCGCGGCGGCGTATCCGCTGCATCTGCTGGCCAATCAACCCGCGACGCGGTTGCACGGGCAACTCGACGGGGGCAAGACCAGCCTGGACTCGAAAATTCAGGGGCGCGAACCGATTCGCATGCATCCCGACGACGCCAGGAATCGCGGCGTGTCCGCCGGCGAGGTGGTGCGGGTGTTCAACGACCGCGGGTCGTGCCTGGCCGGCGTCGTCGTCGACGACGGGCTGCGGCACGGAGTCGTCCAGTTGTCGACCGGCGCCTGGTATGACCCCGAAGATCCGGCGGACCTTGACGCGATGTGCGTGCACGGCAATCCCAACGTCCTCACCGCGGACGTCGGAACGTCGTCGTTGGCCAAGGGCTGCACCGGCGCTCACGTGCTGGTCGAAGTCGAGAAGTTCGACAGGCCGTTGCCGCCGGTGCGGGCACACGAGCCGCCGACGATCGTCGGGCGACCGAATGGCCGCCCGACGGTCGAACGCTAAACGCTAGGAGCTGGTCTGGGCCCGACCCGAGCCGGCGGACCTGGGGCGACGGGGACCGCCGCCGCGACGGGCGCCACCACTGGAGGCACCGGGTCGACCACCGGCAGCGTTGCCGCGGAACGGGGAGCCGTTGCCGCGGCCGGAGCCACCGGTGCCGCGGCCTCCGCCGCCGCCACCACGCGACGGCGGGGTGGCCGGCCGCACGGGGGGCTCGCGGTGCGGTGCGATTTCGCCGACGAGCTCGATGACGCTCGCCGAATCGGCACGCACCTGCTGCGGGGCCGCCGTGATGCCGGCCTTGCGCAGCAACTGCTGGGTGTCCCTGCGCTGCTCGGGCAGGACCACGGTCACGACGTCGCCTGCGCTGCCGGCACGCGCGGTACGACCGGAGCGGTGCAGGTACGCCTTGTGCTCGACGGGCGGGTCGACGTGCACGACCAGCTGGACGTCGTCGACGTGGACGCCGCGTGCGGCGATGTCGGTCGCGACGAGAACGCGTGCGTCACCGGAGCTGAAGGCCGCGAGGTTGCGGTCGCGGGCCGGCTGGGACAGGTTGCCGTGCAGGTCGACTGACGGAACTCCCGCGTCGGTGAGCTGCTTGGCGAGCTTGCGCGCCTGATGCTTGGTGCGCATGAACAGGATTCGACGACCGGTACCCGAGGCGAGCAGGTGCACCAGCTGCGACTTCTCGGCAGCGCCGGAGACGTGAAAGACGTGGTGTGTCATGGCAACCGGCGGTGCGTCGACCTCGTCGACCGAGTGGGTGACGGGGTTGTGCAGGAAGCGGTTGACGAGCTTGTCGACGCCGTTGTCCAGGGTCGCCGAGAAGAGCAGCCGCTGTCCGCTGGGCGGGGTGGCGGCCAGGATGCGCGTCACGCCGGGCAGGAAGCCAAGGTCGGCCATGTGGTCGGCCTCGTCGAGAACCGTGATTTGCACGGCGTCCAGCGCGATGTGGCGCTGCTTCATCAGGTCTTCGAGGCGGCCGGGGCAGGCGACGACGATGTCGACGCCGGCGCGCAGCGCGGACACCTGACGGCTCTGCGACACGCCACCGAAGATGGTGGTGACGTTCATGCCGAGCGCGGCGGCCAGGGGCTCGATGACAGCCGTGATCTGGGTGGCGAGCTCACGGGTGGGTGCGAGGACCAGACCGGTCGGCTTGGACGGGCGCCGTTGTCCGCCGGCGAGCCGCGCGACCAGCGGGATGGAGAAGGCGAGCGTCTTTCCGCTGCCAGTCTTTCCGCGACCGAGCACGTCGCGTCCGGCGAGCGTGTCCGGCAGGGTGCCGGTCTGGATCGGGAACGGGCTGGCGATGCCCTGGTCGGCGAGGACGCGACTGACGCGTTCCGGCACACCGAGGGATTCGAAGGTGGGTTCTCCGGGCAGTACTGAAGTCATGTGTGAAAGTGCCTTTCCGGCATGGGTGCGGCCGCGACAGCGCTAGACGAAAGGGGTCAGGCGAATACGTGGCTCGATGGGCGAGATTGCCGGTGGGCAATATCGATCGCCGCGAGAAGAGCTAGTGCAATGCACTGATCGCCGGAATGCAGTGAGCCACGTCACTGTGGCTGAAGGCACCGGGAAGATCGAGCGTTCCACGACGTGTTGACAGCGCGAGGCGACGCCAACATTGACCCGAACTCTACCGCACGCCCGGGCCGTTACCGCCGTGGCGGCCTACAACGTGACGAAGTCGGCAAGCGCGGCCGCGAGTGCCGCAGGTACTCGCGCCTTTATCCGCGTACCGGTTTCGGTGTGCTCGGTCGCGTCGACCCGTCCCTCTGCGTGCATCCGTGCGATGAGTTCGCCACGGTCGTACGGGATCGTGACGTCGACGGTGACGTCGGTGGGCTCCACCATCTCGCTCATCCGGCTACGCAACTGGTCGAGTCCGTCACCGGTGTGGGCCGAGACGAACACGGCGTCGGGCAGCGCGCGGCGCAACTGCGCCAGGCCGAGGCCCGTTGCGGCGTCAGTCTTGTTGACCACCAACAACTCTGGCGGAGGCGCGATGTCGTACTCGCGTACCACCTCGTTGACGACCTGGCGGACCGCGTTGACCTGGGCCAGTGGGTTCACGTCGGAGCCGTCGATCACGTGGATCAACAGCTCGGCGTCGACGACTTCCTCGAGTGTGGACCGGAACGCCTCGACCAACTGGGTCGGCAGATGGCGCACGAATCCGACGGTGTCGGTCAAGACGAAGGGCCTGCCGTCTTCGAGATGTCCACGGCGCGTGGTGGGTTCGAGGGTGGCGAACAGTGCGTTCTCGACGAGTACCCCGGCGCCGGTGAGCGCGTTGAGCAGACTGGACTTGCCTGCGTTGGTGTAGCCGACGATGGCTATCGACGCCGCGTCGCTGCGCAGCCGGCGCCCGCGCTGGGTGTCGCGGATCTTCTTCATGTCCTTGATCTCGCGCCGTAGCTTGGACATTCGTTCGCGGATCCGGCGACGATCCGTCTCGATCTTGGTCTCGCCGGGTCCGCGGGTGCCCACGCCGCCGCCGCTGCCGCCTGCGCCACCGCCCTGCCGTGACATCGACTCACCCCAGCCGCGCAGCCTCGGGAGCATGTACTCCATTTGCGCGAAGGCGACCTGCGCCTTGCCCTCCGCGGAGGTGGCGTGCTGGGCGAAGATGTCGAGGATCAGCGCGGTGCGGTCGACGACCTTCACCTTGACGGCCTTCTCGAGCGCGTTGAGCTGTCCGGGGGTCAGCTCGCCGTCGCAGATGACGGTGTCGGCGCCGGTGGCCACGACGACGTCGCGCAGTTCCTTTGCCTTGCCGGAGCCGATGTAGGTTCCCGCGTCGGGTTTGTCGCGCCGCTGCACCATGCCTTCGAGCACCTCGGATCCCGCCGTCTCGGCGAGCGCGGCGAGTTCGGCCATGCTGGCGTCGGCGTCGGCGGCGGTGCCGTCGGTCCAGACGCCGACGAGGACCACTCGTTCGAGCCGGAGCTGGCGGTATTCGACTTCGGTGACGTCGGTCAGCTCGGTCGAGAGGCCGGCGACCCGGCGGAGCGCCGAACGGTCGTCGAGGTCGAGTTCGCCCGTGCTGGGCAGTCTGGGAGTTGTCATGTGGTTGGAGATATTGCCCCTTTTAGGTGGTGTCACGCATTCGAATATTTGAAAGCTGGGCTCGCCACCAGTCGTCGGACAGCTCGCCTTGGGCCACCATCACCGATGGTCCGCGCAGGTAGCTGGTGGTGTCGGTGATCGTCACGGTGACCTGGCCACCGGGTATCCGCACGGCGAGGGTGCCCGTCTCGGCGCCCTGATGGCGCAGCGCCGCGACCGCGGCCGCGACGGTTCCCGTTCCACAGGAACGGGTTTCGCCAACTCCGCGCTCGTGCACCCGCATCGTCACGCCGCCGTCGACCGGGGCGGTGAGCACTTCGACGTTCACGCCGTCGGGGAATTGCGCGGTGTCGAACGACACCGGTGCGGCGACGTCGATGGCGGCGAGTTCCGCGTCGGTGAGAGACCCGTCGACGCAGGCGAGGTGGGGATTTCCGACGTCGACGGCCAGTCCGTGGAACTCGCGTCCACCCGCTCCCCCGACGACGGCCGATCCGGTGCCGAACTGGTTGGCCTTGCCCATGTCCACCGTGACGTCTGCGGACAGATCCGTGACGTCGCGCAGGACGACATGGCGTGGGCCGGCCAACGAGCCGACGACGAACTCGTCGCGCTGCTCGAGTCCGCTGACCCGCAGGTAGTGGGCGAACACGCGGACCCCGTTACCGCACATCTGGGCGACGGATCCGTCGGCGTTGCGGTAGTCCATGTACCAGTCGTCGGCGCCGAGCCCTTCTGGCATCCGGTCGAACACGCCCGCGGCCAGGGCGGCGTCGGCCGTGGTCACCCGCAGGACGCCGTCGGCTCCGAGACCGCGGCGGCGGTCGCACAGCGCCGACACGGCGTCCGGTGTGAGCGTCAGGCGGGCACCGACGTCGGGCAGCACGACGAAGTCGTTCTCCGTACCGTGCCCCTTGGCGAACATCACCTGTTCAGGATACGTGTTGGCATATTCGGAGCACGGCGTCGACGTTGCCGGGGTCGGACCCGTCGAGCCAATGGGTGCGGTGGTCTCGGCGGAACCACGAGCGCTGCCGGCGCACGTAGCGTCTGGTCCCGATGAAGGTGCGCTCCCTGGCCTCGGCGATCGCGGCGTCCCCTCCCCCGTCGGCGAGTGCCTCGAGCACCTGCGCGTAGCCAAGGGCACGCGAGGCCGTCACCCCCTCGCGGAGGCCGTGCTCCCGCAGGGCCGCCACCTCGTCGACCAGCCCGTCGTCGAACATCGCGTCGGTTCTGCGCTGCAGCCGTTCGTCGAGACGTTGGGTGTCCCAATCCAATCCGATGATCACGGTGTCCCAGCGGGGTTCGCCGATCGTGGGTGCGCTCGCGGCGAACGGCTGGCCGGTCAGCTCCACCACCTCGAGTGCGCGCACGATGCGACGGCCGTCGGTCGGCAGGATCGACGCAGCGGCATCAGCGTCGACGACGGCCAGCTCCTGGTGCAGGGCGGCGACGCCGACGTCGGCGAGCCTGGCCTCCCAGCGCGCCCGCACGTCGGGGTCGGTCGCCGGGAACGCCCACTCGTCGAGCAGGGATTGGACGTACAGCATCGAGCCGCCGACGATCAGCGGCACTGCCCCGCGGCCGAGGATGGTCTCGACGTCGTCGGTGGCGGCACCCTGATATCGGCCGACCGTCGCGGTCTCGGTGACGTCGAGCACGTCGAGCTGGTGATGCGGGATCCCGCGCCGCTCGGCGACCGGCAGCTTCGCGGTGCCGACGTCCATCCCGCGGTAGAGCTGCATGGCGTCGGCGTTGACGATCTCACCGTCGAGCCGTTCGGCCAGGTCCAGCGCCAGGGCGCTCTTGCCCGTCCCGGTCGGCCCGATGACCGCGATGGGGCGAATCGTCACTGTTCTGCTGCCCCGGGTCGCCACGCCTCGACGGTGTATCCCACGCCGTAGGGGGCACCGCGGTAGAGCTCGCGCGCCTGCCATCGCGTCGTCCCGAGCAGGCCGGCCAGCACCTGGAAGGCCACCCTGCCCACGATCCCGTCGGGCAGCCGGGTCAGCGCGTCGGTGTCGCCTGTTCCCAGCGCGTCGTCCAGCGCCGCCTGCACCGGGAGGGACGCGGGGTCGTAGCCGCCGGGCGCCGACGCCGTGAGCGTGTTCGCCCCGTCCGCGACCACCAGGACGCCGACGGGCTCGGGGGCCGCGTCGGCCTCGGCGCGCAGGGCCCGGCCCCTGGCGAGCGCGGCGTCGAGGGTGTGGTCGGCGGCGTAGACCCACACCTCGGCGCTGGCCGACGGGGCGTACGTCGTGCGCACCCAGCCTGCGACGAGGGCGCACAGCGGCAGGGGCTTCGGTGCGGCGCCACCGGCCCGCTCGGACGCGGCACCAGCCTGATTGGACAGGGACACGCGCACGTCGGCGCCGTAGCCGCCGAAGGTTCCGACCGTCCCCGGTCCGATCACGTTGTCGGCCGGGCCGACGCCGACGACGAACCAGCGGCTGGGCAACTCGGCGGCCGCCTGCGCCACCGCCGCGGACAGATCCTGCAGCTCAGCGGCCGCGCCGGTGGCCAATTCGGGTACCAGGACGGGCGCCGACGGGACGAGGGCGATGGCGGTGAGCACGCCCTCACGCTAGCCAGTCCGGTGCCCGAGGAACCCGCCGAGGGCAACTGCTCGTGCAAAGCCGTGGGCATGCTCGGGCCCGACCTGTTTCAATGTCGGGTGGAGCAAGCCATCAGGAGCACCGCTAACAGGCGCCGCGTTGCGCGGCAGGAGCGTGGGTCACCCACGCGGAGGGCACGAGGTTCGAGAACATGACC
Organism: Mycolicibacterium hodleri; assembly: GCA_006864685.1. Lineage (GTDB taxonomy): Bacteria > Actinomycetota > Actinomycetes > Mycobacteriales > Mycobacteriaceae > Mycobacterium > Mycobacterium hodleri_B. The sequence continues at coordinate 62,006 of VIFX01000019.1, forward strand.
ACCAGCGAATCAAGCGAAGCACCCAAGCCCGCACCCAAGCCCGTGCCCAGGCCAGGACCTCCGCGCCCCGCTCCGCGGCCCGGCGCCGCACCAGCCGCCGCGGCCGTGCCGCCGACTGGCGACCCGCACCGGTTCGGCCGCGTAGACGACGACGGCACCGTATGGCTGACCACCGCCGACGGCGAGCGCGTCGTCGGCTCGTGGCAGGCCGGTGAGCACGAGGCCGCCTACGCCCACTTCGGGCGGCGCTACGACGACCTGGCCACCGAGGTGGCACTGATGGAGCGCCGGCTCGCCTCCGGCACCGGGGACGCCCGCAAGATCAAGTCCGCCGCCGCGGCGCTGGCCGAGACCTTGCCGACGGCGTCGGTCCTCGGTGACGTCGACGCCCTGGCGGCCCGCCTCGCCGCGATCGTCGAGCAGGCCGACTCGCATGCCGCCGAAGAGCGGCAGAAGCGTGACGAGCACCGCGCCGCGCAGACCGCGCGCAAGGAGGCCCTGGCCGCGGAGGCAGAGGACATCGCCGCCAACGCGACGCAGTGGAAGTCCGCTGGCGACCGGCTTCGCGAGATCCTCGACGAGTGGCGCACCGTCACGGGCCTCGACCGCAAGACCGACGACGCGCTGTGGAAGCGCTACTCGGCGGCCCGCGAGACGTTCAACCGGCGTCGTGGCTCGCACTTCGCCGAGCTGGACCGTGAGCGCGTGGGCACCCGTCAGGCCAAGGAGGCGCTGTGCGAACGCGCCGAGCAGCTCGCCGACTCGACCGACTGGGGCGCCACCGCGGCCACGTTCCGCGACATGCTGACCGAATGGAAGGCGGCGGGCCGGGCCGCCAAGGACGTCGACGACGCCCTCTGGAAGCGGTTCAAGGCCGCCCAGGACAAGTTCTTCAAGGCGCGCAACGCCGTCAACGCCGAACGGGACGCGGAGTTCGAGGCGAACGCCGCGACCAAGGAGGCGCTTCTCGCCGAGGCCGAGGCCATCGACCTGTCCAACGCCGACGCCGCCAGGGCCGCGCTGCGCAGCATCGGCGCCAAGTGGGACGACGTCGGCAAGGTTCCGCGCGAGCGTGCGCCTGAGTTCGAACGTCGCATGAAGGCCGTCGAGAAGAGGGTCCGCGACACCGCGTCCACCGGTGGTGGCGCCGACCCCGAGGCTCAGGCCAGGGCCGACCAGTTCCGGCTGCGCGCCGAGCAGTACGAGCAGCAGGCCGTCAAGGCCGAGGCTGCCGGTCGTACCAAGGACGCCGAACAGGCCAGGGCCAGCGCCACGCAGTGGCGTGAGTGGGCCGAGGCCGCTGTCGCGGCGCTCGGCAAGAAGCGCTAGAGACCCGGCTCGGGCGCCGGCCTCGCGGGGCCGATTCCCTGGTCGGGGCGGTCGTCGATGTCCAGCAGAGTCTTGCTCTGCCGTTCGGCGGCCAGCTTGCGTCGGTCCGCTTCGGCGGCCAGCTGGACCGCCGTGCGCGACCACACCACCCTGGCCCAGTGGAACGACAGCAGGATCACCGCGATCCACGCGATGATCAGGCCGAAGCCGGGCCCCGGATGTGGCTCGGCAACCGTTTGGCGCGACCACACCGCGAGCATTCCGATCGGGCACGCGACGGCCGACCCGGCGAGCGCGATCCACGCCAGGCCCCAGCGGCGGGTCAGCAGCGCGAGGATCGAGAACCCGACGCTGAAGACCAATATCAGCCAGGTGAACACGCGTGAGGGCAGCGCGATCGCTTCCCGGACCGCGGCGTCGGAGCCGACAAGGACGTCGAGACCGCGGGCACCCCCGGTGTGGGGCAGCACGAACGACAGCAGGATGACGAAGACCAGGATGGCGACGACCAAAGCCCTTGCGCCCGGATCGATCTCGCGGGCGACCCGGCGTTCGGCGTCCTCGAGGTCGCCCTTGAAGTCGTCGAAGCCCGGCTCGTTGCGCTTCTCGCGGCTCATCGGCTGCACCCCGCCGTCACGGGCTGTGCGGGCGGCATGCCGATGCCGGGCAAGCCGAGACCCACGGTCGTCACCGCACCCGTCGTGACCTTGCGGCCGGCCTCGTGGGTGTCACCGGCCCTGGTGCGGCGGTGGTCGAGGAGGACGGCGTCGGCGATGAGGTGATGCGGCGCGGCGCCGGTCACGGTGGTGGTGACGACGTCGCCGGGCCGGATGTCCCGCTCGCCGGGCGCGAAGTGGACCAGTCGTCCGTCGCGGGCCCGCCCGGACATCCTCGCCGTGGCGACGTCCTTGCGACCCTCACCGGTGGCGACCAGGAGTTCGACCTTGGTCCCGATCTGGGCGACGTTCTCCTCGAGCGAGATTCGCTCCTGAAGTTCCACCAGACGCATGTATCTCTCTTGCACGACGGCCTTCGGTAGTTGATCGGGAAGCTCGGCGGCGGGAGTGCCTGGGCGCTTGGAGTATTGGAACGTGAAAGCGCTGGCGAAGCGCGACCTTTCGACCACCTCGAGGGTGGCGGCGAAGTCCTCTTCGGTCTCGCCGGGGAACCCGACGATGACGTCGGTGGTGATGGCGGCGTGCGGGATGGCGGCCCGCACGCGGTCGATGATGCCGAGGTACCGCTCGGCCCGGTAGGACCGCCGCATGGCCTTGAGGATGCGGTCCGAGCCGGATTGCAGCGGCATGTGCAGCGTGGGGCACACGTTCGGGGTGGTCGCCATCGCCTCGATGACGTCGTCGGTGAACTCGGCAGGGTGCGGCGAGGTGAACCGCACGCGCTCCAGGCCGTCGACGCGTCCGCAGGCGCGCAACAGTTTTGCGAAGGCACCGCGGTCGGTGGGCAGGTCCTGGTCGGCGAACGACACGCCGTAGGCGTTGACGTTCTGCCCGAGCAGGGTGACCTCGAGCACACCCTGGTCGACGAGGGACTGCACCTCGGCCAGCACGTCACCGGGCCGCCGGTCGGTCTCCTTGCCCCGCAGCGAGGGCACGATGCAGAACGTGCAGGTGTTGTTGCAGCCAACGGAGATGGAAACCCAAGCGGCATAAGCCGATTCGCGTGACGCCGGTAGTGTGGAGGGAAACTCCTTCAACGATTCGACGATCTCGACCTGGGCCACCCTGTTGTGTCTCGCCCGGTCCAACAACGCCGGAAGCGAGCCGATGTTGTGGGTGCCGAAGACGACGTCGACCCACGGTGCCCGCTTCAGCACGGCGTCGCGGTCCTTTTGCGCCAGGCAGCCCCCGACGGCGATCTGCATGTCCGGGTTGGCTTCCTTGCGCGGCACCAGGTGGCTGATGTTGCCGTACAGCTTGTTGTCGGCGTTCTCGCGCACCGCGCACGTGTTGAACACGACCACGTCGGCGTCGACGCCGTCGTCAGCCCGCTGGTAGCCCGCCTGTTCAAGCAGCCCGACGAGGCGCTCGGAATCGTGCACGTTCATCTGGCAGCCGTAGGTGCGGACCTGGAAGGTACGCACCGGCGCACCACTGGCCACCGTCGAAGTCACCCTCCAATGGTACGGCGGGCCCAGCGGCAGCCAAATTCCCCGGATTGCCCAGAGCCCTGCCGGCTGGTCGTTCCCTGGGTAAGGTCTGTGCGCATGCAGACCGACCAGTCGGAGGCGGACGCTCTTCCGCCGACTCCGACGTCCGTGCCGATGATCTCAATCCAAGGCGTCAACAAGCACTTCGGAAGCCTTCACGTCCTCAAGGACATCAACCTCGAAGTGGACCGCGGCCAGGTCGTGGTGGTGCTGGGCCCGTCGGGTTCTGGCAAGTCGACGTTGTGCCGCACCATCAATCGACTCGAGCCGATCGATTCGGGCACCATCGCGATCGACGGCGAGAAGCTCCCCGAGGAGGGCCGCAAGCTCGCGCAGCTGCGGTCGGACGTCGGCATGGTGTTCCAGTCGTTCAACCTGTTCGCGCACAAGACGATTCTGCAGAACGTGACCCTGGCCCCGATGAAGGTGCGCAAGTCGTCCAAGGACGAGGCGCACGCGGCGGCGATGTCGCTGTTGGAACGCGTCGGGATCGCCAACCAAGCCGACAAGTACCCCGCCCAATTGTCCGGTGGCCAGCAGCAGCGGGTGGCGATCGCGCGGTCGTTGGCAATGAACCCCAAGGTGATGCTCTTCGACGAGCCCACCAGCGCGCTCGACCCCGAGATGATCAACGAGGTGCTGGCCGTGATGTCGTCTCTCGCCGAAGAGGGCATGACGATGGTGGTGGTGACCCACGAGATGGGCTTCGCCCGCCGTGCGTCGAACCGGATCATCTTCATGGCCGACGGCGCGATCGTCGAAGACGCCGAACCCCAGGAGTTCTTCTCCAACCCCAAATCCGAGCGCGCCAAGGACTTCCTCGGCAAGATCCTCAACCACTAACCAAACGCTCCGGCGAAAGGAATACAGCTGTGCCCTCTAGCAAGCCGTCTCTTCGATTCAGGGTGGCCGCCGCCCTGGCGCTCGCAGCCGTCCTCCCCCTCTCGGTCACCGCGTGTGGCGGTGGCGGTTCCGGCGGTGACGACGGCAAGATCGTCATCGGCACCAAGTTCGACCAGCCCGGTCTGGGGTTGAAGAACCCCGACGGAACGATGAGCGGTTTCGACGTGGACGTCGCCACCTACGTCGCCGGCCAGCTCGGCTTCACCCCCGACAAGATCGAGTGGAAGGAATCACCGTCCGCGCAGCGCGAGACGCTGATCCAGAACGATCAGGTCAAGTTCATCGCCGCGACCTACTCGATCACCGACGCCCGCAAGGAGAAGGTGGCCTTCGTCGGTCCCTACCTGGTCACCGGTCAGAGCCTGCTGGTCAAGGCGGACAACACCGACATCACCGGCGCGGACTCGCTGCAGAACAACAAGAAGCTGTGTTCGGTGTCGGGCTCGACGCCCGCCCAGCGCATCAAGGACAAGTACCCCGGCGTGCAGCTGCAGCAGTACGACACGTACTCGGCGTGCATCGAGGCGCTGAAGAACGGCGCGATCGACGCGGTCACCACCGACGAGGTCATCCTCGCCGGGTATGCCGCGCAGAGCCCGGGGACGTTCAAGATCGTCGGGCAGCCGTTCTCCGAGGAGAACTACGGCATCGGTCTGAAGAAGGACGACACCGACCTGCAGAAGAAGATCAGCGACGCGGTCACGAAGATGGAGGCCGACGGCGACTGGGCCAAGGCGTTCGAGAAGAACCTCGGACCCGCGGGCATTCCGACGCCGGCGCCGCCGGCGCTCGCCAAGTGACCCAGAGCGCCTAGAGCAGCGGAGACCACGTGGAGATCTTCTCCGAGTATCAGGACCAGATCTTCGAGGCGTTCTGGACCACCATCCAGTTGACGGTGTTCTCGGCCGTCGGAGCGTTGATCCTCGGCACGGTGCTGGCCGCGATGCGGCTGGCACCGGTGCCGATGCTCAACTGGGTCGGCACCACGTACGTGAACGTGATCCGCAATACGCCGTTGACCCTGATCATCTTGTTCTGCTCGTTCGGACTGGCCCAGACGCTGGGAGTGACCCTGGTCGACTCCCAGTCGAGGACCTCGATCGAGGACAGCAACTTCCGGTTGGCAGTCCTCGGCCTCACCGTCTACACCGCGGCATTCGTGTGCGAGACGGTGCGCGCCGGGGTGAACACCGTGCCGCTCGGTCAGGCCGAGGCCGCCAGGTCGTTGGGGTTCACCTTCGGCCAGAACCTGCGAATGGTGATGCTGCCGCAGGCATTTCGCGCGGTGGTTATCCCGCTGGGTTCGGTGCTCATCGCGTTGACGAAGAACACCACGATCGCCTCGGCCATCGGTGTCGCCGAGGCGGCGTTGTTGATGAAGGAAATGATCGAGAACACCGCGGCGCTGGCCACCATCGGGGCGATCTTTGCGTTGGGCTTCGTGATCTTGACGTTGCCGTTGGGTCTGTTGTTCGGCTGGCTGGGAAGACGATTGGCGGTTGCCCGGTGAGCGGCGCATCAGTTCTGTTCGACGCCCCGGGCCCACGCGCCCGGATTCGCAACCGCTTCATCAGCGCCGTCACGGTGGTGCTGGTGCTGGCCGTGGCGTGGGTGGTGTATTCGCAGCTGGAGGCCAAGGGCCAACTGACGGCCGCCAAGTGGGAGCCGTTCCTCACGGGCAACCTCTGGAAGACCTACATCTTGCCCGGCGTGCAGGGCACGTTGACCGCGGCGGCCGTGTCGATCGTGTTGGCACTGCTGCTGGGTTTCCTGCTCGGCATCGGCCGGCTGTCCCACCACAACGGGATACGGCGGGTCTGCGCGGTCGTCGTGGAGTTCTTCCGGGCAGTACCGGTGCTGATCATGATGATCTTCGCGTACTTCCTGTATGCGACCTACGACGTGTTCCCGTCGAAGTACCTGGCGCTGGCCGGCGTCATCACGGGTTTGACGCTGTACAACGGCGCGGTGATCGCCGAGATCGTCCGCGCGGGCGTCAACGCCCTACCCCGGGGGCAGTCCGAGGCCGCCGAGGCGCTGGGGCTGCGGTGGGGCCAGATCATGCGGTCCATCCTGCTTCCGCAGGCGGTCACCTCGATGCTGCCGGTGTTGGTGTCGCAGATGGTCGTCGTGCTCAAGGACACCGCGATCGGTTACCAGATCACGTTCCTGGAGATGGTGCGGCAGGGCACGCAGGTTGGATCTGCCTATGGCAACTACGTTCCCGCCCTGATCGTCATCGCTCTGCTGATGATCTGCGTGAACTTCAGCCTTGGTGCGTTCGCGACGTGGCTCGAGGGCCGGCTGCGCCGCTCCAAGCGCGGCCCGGAACCGTTGCACGTCGCGCCCGTCACCCAGGGCACGTTCGGAGCGGGCGCCGGCGGGACGATCTAGGGCTGCTCGACGATCACCGGTTGGCGAGCAGCTCCTGCAACTTCGCCTCCGACGGCGACCCCGCCGCGGCGGTGTACAGAATCAGGGACAGCCCCTGGTCTGCTGGCAGGTGCATCGTTTCGTAGTTGAGCGTCATCGTGCCGACGGTCTCGTGATGGAAGCGCTTGGGACCGTAGGTGTGCTCGAACAATTCCCGGGTCGCCCAGCACTTCCTGAATTCCCTTGACAGCGAGGACAACTCGTCGACCAGTCGGCTCAGGTGAGGATCGGCCGCGTCACGTCCACCCGCCACCCGCAAGATCGCGACCATCTGCGCGGCGACGTCTGCCCAGTCGGGGTAGCGCGTGCGCGCCGCGGGGTTGAGAAACATCCACCGAACCATGTTGCGCTCCGGTAGGGGCATCGCCGCGAAGTCGTCGATGAGCGTCGCCGCGGCGTCGTTGATGGCCACGACTTCCAGTCGCGGACCATGGAGGACCGCCGGAATCGGATCGAGGGCGGCGACCATGGCACGGAGCGCGGGCCGGACCCGCGGTACCTCCGGCGTCGTCTCGGCCGGCCTCATCAAGGCCGCCAGATGGCTGCGTTCCAACGCATCGAGGCGCAGCGCCGCCGAGACCGCGTCGAGCACTTGTGCGGAGACGTTCGTGGCCCGTCCTTGTTCGAGGCGGGCGTAGTAGTCGGGGCTGACGCCGGCGAGCAATGCCAGTTCCTCGCGACGCAGGCCCGCCACTCGCCGGCCGTTGCGCGACGGAGTGAGCCCGACCTCGGCGGGCGTCAGCCGAGCCCGGCGGGACCGCAGGAACTCTCCGAGTTCCTCCCCGCGGCTGGTCATGTCGCCATTATCGCCGAACCTGTGGCCGTTGACCCGAACCTGGTTCTGCCAGACCTAGGTTCAGCGAGGCTCACCAGGTGGCGTCGACCGCCGGTGCCCACACGTTGTGCTGGACGACTCACCGCAACGAAGGGATTTGACATGACAGTGTGGTTCATCACCGGGGCATCGCGTGGCTTTGGACTGGAGATCACCCGCGAAGCACTCAGCCGGGGCGACAGCGTCGTCGCCTCGGCCCGCAATCCGCGGGCCGTCCTGGACGCCATTCCGGATGCCGCGGACCGGCTGCTCGCCGTCGCCATGGACGTCGGCGACCCGGCCCAGATCACCGCCGCGGTCGAGGCGGCCATCGCGCGCTTCGGCCACGTCGACGTCCTGGTCAACAATGCCGGTCGCGGCCTGGTGGGGAGCGTCGAGGAGACCTCCGACGAGGAAATCCGCGCGATCTTCGACGTCAACGTGTTTGGCCTGTTGGCCATCACCAGGGCGGTGCTCCCCCACATGCGGTCCCGCGGAACGGGTTTGGTGGTCAACCTCTCCTCCGTCGGCGGATTCGTGGCCTGGCCGGGGTGGGGCGCGTACGCGGCGACGAAGTTCGCCGTCGAAGCGTTGTCCGAGGCGATGACGCACGAGTTGGCGCCATTGGGCATCCGATCGGTGGCGATCGAGCCTGGGCCGTTCCGAACCAACTTCCTGGACGGCAGCAGCCTGGGGTTCACCCACCACGTCATCGAGGACTACGCCTCGACCGCCGGCGCGGCGCGCACCTGGGCGACCGACTCCAATTACGGCCAGCAGGGCGACCCGGTCAAGGCCGCGAAGATCATCGTCGACCTGGCCGACCGTGAGGATCTGCCTGAGCGGATTCAGTTGGGTGCCAATGCCTTCGAAGACGTCGCGGCCAAGCTGGCGCGGACCGCACGCGACCAGGAAACCTGGCGGACCGTCAGCCTGTCGGCGGACTTCGACGGCTAGACCCGGCGACGCTCCCGCTCGCCGGCCAGCGCCACCTTGACGACGTCGAAAGCCATCGACTGTGAGTAGCCCCGGCGAGCCAGCATGCTGACCAGCCGGCGGGTCACCCGCGTGTCGTCGGTGTCGTCGTCGAGCCGCTCCCGCCGCAGTTTGTCGGCGACGAGTTGTTCGGCGCGAACCCTTTCGGCATCGGCGTCGACGTCGGCCAGCGCTTCGGCGATCACGTCGTCGTCCACGCCCTTGGTGCGCAATTCGGCAGCCAAGGCGCGCTTGCCCTTTCCGGCGTTGACGTGACGCGACCGCACCCACTGTTGGGCGAAGTCCTGGTCGTCGACCAGCCCGACCGTCGCGAGCCGATCCAGCACTCGCTCACTGACGTCGTCGGGAAACCCGCGCTTGGTCAGCCGCTCGGCCAGCTCGGCCCGGGTTCGAGCCCGCACGGTGAGCAGACGCAGGCACACGTTGCGTGCCTGCTCCTCGCGTTCGCGAGGCTCCTGCGTCTGCTCGCCGTCCGACTCAGAAGTCGACTGGGGCGGGTAGGGCTTTGTCATTGCTGGCGTCGTCGGTCAGCACGGCACCGATGCCGAGCTTTTCCTTGATCTTCTTTTCGATCTCGTTGGCCACTTCGGGGTTCTGGAGCAGGAAGTTGCGAGCGTTCTCCTTGCCCTGACCCAACTGCTCACCCTCGTAGGTGAACCAGGAGCCGGACTTGCGCACGAAGCCGTGCTCGACACCCATGTCGATGAGCGAGCCCTCCTTGGAGATGCCCTTGCCGTAGAGGATGTCGAACTCGGCCTGCTTGAAGGGCGGCGCCATCTTGTTCTTGACGATCTTGCAGCGGGTGCGGTTGCCGACGGCGTCGGTGCCGTCCTTGAGCGTCTCGATGCGGCGGACGTCCAACCGGATGGAGGCGTAGAACTTCAGCGCCTTTCCGCCGGTGGTGGTTTCGGGCGAACCGAACATCACACCGATCTTCTCGCGCAGCTGGTTGATGAAGATCGCGGTGGTGTTCGAGTTGCTCAGCGCGCCGGTGATCTTGCGCAGGGCCTGGCTCATCAGGCGGGCCTGCAGACCGACGTGGCTGTCGCCCATCTCGCCCTCGATCTCGGCGCGGGGCACCAGAGCGGCCACCGAGTCGATGACCAGGATGTCGAGCGCGCCGGACCTGATCAGCATGTCGGCGATCTCGAGGGCCTGCTCACCGGTGTCCGGCTGCGACACCAGCAGCGAATCGGTGTCGACGCCCAGCCTCTTGGCGTAGTCCGGATCCAGCGCGTGCTCGGCGTCGATGAACGCCGCGATGCCGCCCGCGGCCTGCGCGTTGGCGACCGCGTGCAGCGCGACGGTGGTCTTACCGGAGGATTCCGGTCCGTAGATCTCGACGACGCGGCCGCGGGGCAGCCCACCGATGCCGAGCGCCACGTCCAGGGCAATCGATCCCGTCGGGATGACCGAGATCGGCTGGCGCACCTCTTCGCCGAGTCGCATCACCGATCCCTTGCCGTGACTCTTCTCGATCTGGGCGAGCGCTAGCTCGAGAGCCTTCTCGCGATCTGGGGCCTGTGGTGCCATGGTGGTCGTCTCCGTCCTGGTGAGTTCTCGATCGGTTCCGATCGGTTGGCCGTGACGCTAGAACAGACCACCGACAGATCCCGTCGAACACAGCCCACAGTAGACGAACACCTGTTCGATTCAAGCGGACACGCCGGTGCGCGGTTCGGCTAGTGAGTCACCACTGGTCGCGGGGCACGTCGAAGTCGGCACACAGGGCCCGCCACACCTCGCGAGGATCGATCCCCGCCTCGATCGCCTGGACGGCGGTTCGACCACCGACACCGCTGAGCACGTGGTCGACGAGCAGCGAGGCGCCTCGCACCCGGCCGAACTGGCCGTGTACGAGCTCGTGGAATTCCGTCAGCCGCACGCCCACCAACTTACCGAGACCGCGCGAGCGCGTCGTGGCACACCCGTACCGGATCGGCGACGTCGGCGATGCTCTCCCCCGCCTGGCGGGCCCGTTCCCGGTAGCCGGGCGAAGACAGGACGTCGTCGACTGCCGCGGTCAACGCCCCGGCCGTCAACGGTCGAACCAGGCGGCCACTGCCTTGGCGCGCAACGCGATTGGAGATCTCCCACTGGTCTCCCCCACCCGGCACCACGACCATCGGCACCCCCGCGAGGAGCGCCTTGGCCACCAGTCCGTGTCCACCCCCGCCGACCACCACGTCGGCGTGGGACAGCAGTTCGTCCTGACGACCGAGTCCGACGACGGCCCACGGCGGCACGGTGGTGTCCCCACCGCCCAGCCGGGACACCACCACCCGCGCGCCGGTCGGCACCGTGCGGCCGGGCACCAGCGATTCGAGTGCCACCTCGGCGAGGCCCTGTGTGCCCGTCACCGCAGTCGACGGGGCGACGACGATCACCGGGCCGGTGCCGTCGGGAACGTCGAGCACCGCCGACGTCGGCTCGAAGTGCAGGGGTCCGACGACGACGGCCTCCGCGGGCCAGTCCGGTCGCGGCACCTCCAGCGCGGGCAGGGTGGCGATCAGTCGCCGCACCGGTCCGGGATCCGACGGCGGCAGGCCGATCTCGACGCGCGCCGCGGAGCGTTGCCGCTGTCCCACCCGCCACGACCGCGCGGTCAGCGCTCTCATCGCGGTGTCGCGCAGCCAACCGCGCACCCCCACGCCGGGTGCCAGCCCACTTCCCAGCGGCGGCAGCCCCCTCGACGGCAGGTACAGCGGGTGCGGATTCAACTCCACCCACGGCACGCCGAGCATCTCCGCGGCCATCCCCCCGCAGGAGGTGATGACGTCCGAGACCACCAGGTCGAGTTTCAGGTCTTCGAGGCCGGGCCGGTTCAGGACGGCCATCCGGGCCGCCCGCTGGTGCAGCTTGGCGCCCGAGTCGGCGTCGTCGTCGCCGTCGACGGGGTCCAGACCGGCCAACAACGCGGAGTCGACACCCTGATCCCTGGCCACGTCCAACCACTGAGCGCCCGTCAGCAGCGTCGGCTCGTCACCGGCGGCGAGGAACTTCAGGCACATGGCAATGGCGGGAAAGGCGTGGCCGGGATCGGGTCCCGCCACCACAGCCACGCGCATCGCACCACCCTGTCACAGCCGCCCGATGACCAGCGCTCACGAGGTGGTCGACGAGTCTCGAGGACTATTGTGAGGCCATGACAGACCAGACATCGACCGTGCCCGCGGTCGACACCAAGGCACTCGTCGAGCGGTTCCTGTTCGCGGTGCAGAACGAGGACTTCGACACGGCGGACTCGTTGCTCGCCGACGACGTCAAGTGGCAGAACGTCGGTCTGCCGACCATCACCGGCCGACAGCGCATCGTCAAAATGCTTCGCAGCGGTCAGGGCCGCGTCGGCTTCGAAGTGAAGTTCCATCGCATCGCCGCGGAGGGCACCTCGGTGCTCACCGAGCGCACCGACGTTCTGGTGTTTGGGCCACTGCGGCTGCAGTTCTGGGTGTGCGGCGCCTTCGAGGTGCACGACGGCCGAATCACGTTGTGGCGGGACTACTTCGACTTCTTCGACATGTTCAAGGCCACGGCGCGAGGGGTCGTGGGGCTCGCGATTCCTGCGCTGCGGCCGACGCTGTGACCGACGCCGTGACGAACGACGCCGGGCCCGCCAAGCCCAACGTCCTGCAATACATCGGCTATTGCTACGGCAAGCGGCTACCCAACTCGATGCGTCAGTGGGTCGCCGACGACCTCGCCGGACCGGGCGCGACGCGACGCATGATGTTGCGCATGGTCGTGCCGGCGGTATTGATCCTGACACCGTTCTGGATCGTGCCGATGTCGCTGTATCTGCACCTGTCCACGACGGTGCCCATCCTGATCCCTTTCATCTTCTTCTCGCATGCGCTGAACAAGGTGTGGCGACGCCACATGCTGCGAAAGCACGGGTTGGACACCAGCCTCGTCGACTACCGCAACCGTCAGCGCGACGCCCACATCCACGACGCGTATGCCGAGAAGTACGGGCCCCGGTCGGGTCCGCCGAGCAGCAGCGCCGTCTGAGACGTCAGGCGCCGCGCAGGTGCCCGAGCTCGTCGAAGGCCTGCGCCCAGCCGGCCAGTCGATCCGTCGCGTTGCCGAGTTCGTGGCGTTGACGCTGGGCTGACATCGGAGAGCTCGACATCGACCCGGAGTTGGCCGCCGACACCAATCGCGCTGCGGCCTCGACCATTTCGTTGTACTGCCGGACGCCACTGTCGAGCTGGGCGGTGAAGGCCCGGATCGTCGGGGTCAGATGCAGGCGCGACTGGGGAGCCGAGGTAGCGGCCTTCTCCATCGACACGACCTCGTTGGCCGTCGCCGCCATGGTCGCCGAAGTCTGATTGGCGGCGTCGACGACGTCGCGCAGTTCGTCGGCGGGCAGCATGTTGCCCCGCTCCATCACGCCGAGTAGGGAGAACAGGCCCCGCTCAGCCGAATTCAGCGCGGCAATCGGTTGCCGGGCCGCCGAACCCCACGGCGGTAGCCGCCGCACCCGGCGCTCCGGTGGCAGTGGCGAACGCTTGAGCCACCGCCATCGTAGGAACGTCAGGGTGGCCAGGAACGCCGCGCCCACGGCGATGCTGGCGGGGATGGGCAACACCCAGGCGGGGATGACCTCCCAGGAGGCGAGCACCCCGGTGACCGCGATCCACAGACCCGTCGAGAACGTGAAGAACACCGTGCCTCGCAGCGCCCACCGTCGCTTGCGCAGCACCTTGGCGCGCGGGTCGGCGGCGGCGCCGAGTCGCTGGGCCACCACGTCGGAGAACTCGGCCGCGGTGTCGACGCCACGCTGCACCAGCGTGCGCCATCCCTCGACTCGTCCGGCCGGAGGTTCCGCTGCCATGGGCCACCTACCTTCGAGAACTATTGCGAGAGCGGGTTTTCCGGCGTCGCCGCCGGCGGGTTGGCCGCGGGCGCGGCCGGCGTCGCGGTGGCGTCACCCGACGGCAGCGCGTCACCGCGCATGGAGGCGCGGATCTGCTCGAGTCGGGAATGCCCGGCCATCTGAACGCTGGCCTGCTGGATCTCCATCATGCGGCCCTGAACCGAGTTCTGGGCGAGCTCGGCGGAGCCCATGGCGTTCGCGTAGCGGCGCTCGATCTTGTCCCTGACCTCGTCGAGGCTGGGCGTGCTTCCGGGAGCGGCGATCTCACTCATCGACCGCAACGAGGCGCTGACCTGTTCCTGCATCTTCGCCTGCTCCAGCTGGCTCAGCAGCTTGCTGCGCTCGGCGATCTTCTGCTGCAACACCATGGCGTTCTGCTCGACGGCCTTCTTGGCCTGACCGGCCGCCTGCAGCGCCTGGTCGTGCAGCGTCTTGAGATCTTCGACACTCTGCTCGGCGGTGACGAGCTGCGCAGCGAACGCCTCGGCGGCGTTCGTGTACTCGGTTGCCTTCGCGGCGTCACCCGACGTCGCGGCCTGATCGGCCAGCGTCAGCGCCTGACGCACGTTGACCTGAAGCTTCTCGATGTCAGCCAGCTGGCGGTTGAGCCGCATCTCCAGCTGACGCTGGTTGCCGATCACCGAGGCCGCCTGCTGGGTCAGCCCCTGGTGCTGCCGCTGCGCTTCCTCGATGGCCTGCTGAATCTGCACCTTCGGGTCGGCGTACTCGTCGACCTTGGAGCTGAACAGGGCCATGAGGTACTTCCACGCCTTGGTGAACGGGTTGGCCATCAGTACGTTCCGCCTTCGTGTTGGAGTAAGTCCAGTGTGCCCGTCCCGTGCGGGGGGCTCAGCGACATGCGTAAGTATTCGCTACCTGCCAACTTATCGGTTGCACGCAGATCGCCACACCCCCGCTCGCGTTTCCGCCGATCGGACGCGCTCAGGCCACCGCCATCGACACGGCCTGCGGAATCACGACGCGCGTCGAGTAGTCGATGGTGGCACCGCTGGCCGTGGCGACCGGTCGCGCGGCGACCCGTTCGCGGCGTTCCATGGTCTCGCCCGCGTCGGTCAGCACGCGGGACAGCGGGACCTCAAGGGCACCGCAGATGGCGCTGAGCAGCTCGCTGGAGGCTTCCTTGCGGCCGCGCTCCACCTCGGACAGGTAGCCAAGGCTGACGCGGGCGTCGTCGGACACTTCTCGCAGCGTCCGCCCTTGCGAGAGCCGGGCCTGACGCAGCACGTCGCCGATCACCTCGCGAAGCAATGTCGTCATCGCGGTCTCCTCACAACGAAGGACGTGGTAGCAGATCTATTCGGTATCACTATCAACCAGAACGCCCACGACTGCCGGATTGGTTCCCGAAAGCCTCCGGAAAGCTCCGTACGTCACGTACGAACGCCGCGCACCGCCGAGAGCAGGTAATCCGCGCCGGTGAGAACGGTCAGCACGATTGCGGCCCACATGAACACCCAGGCCCCCGTCAGCCACGCCCCGTCCAGCGGGAGGACGAACAGACCGATTGCCACGGACTGCACGAGCGTCTTGAGCTTGCCGCCCCGGCTTGCGGGGATCACGCCACTGCGGATGACGACGAGTCTCAGAATCGTCACGCCGACTTCGCGGACCAAGATCACGATGGTGACCCACCAAGGCAGGTCGCCCAGAATGCTGAGGCCGACGAGTGCGGCCCCGATGAGCGCCTTGTCGGCGATCGGGTCGGCGAGCTTGCCGAACTCCGTGATCATGCCGTAGCTGCGTGCGATGGCGCCGTCGAACCGGTCGGTGATCACCGCCACCGTGAAGATGATGAAAGCGACCACTCGCCAATATGATTCGTGGCCGTCACCGACGAACAACGCCGCAAGGAACACCGGAACGAGCACGATGCGCAGACCAGTGAGCGCGTTGGCGACGTTGACCACACTCACGCGCGGGGTCAACGGATCGACGTCTGACTGACCCGGCACGTGGACCAGAATATCGGTAGACCAAACCGATACCCTCACTGCTGTGACTGGAGCGCCTCTCAACGACGATCTCGTGGTTCGTCGGGCCCGCACGTCGGACGTCCCAGCGATCAAGTCGTTGGTCGACGTCTACGCGGGAAAGATCCTTTTGGAGAAGAATCTCGTCACCCTCTACGAGGCGGTCCAGGAGTTCTGGGTCGCCGAATTGGACGGCGAGTTGGTGGGCTGCGGGGCCCTGCACGTGCTGTGGGCCGATCTCGGCGAGGTACGCACCGTGGCAGCACACCCCCGGATGCAGGGGCGCGGCGTCGGGCACGCCGTCGTGGCGCGGCTTCTCGACGTGGCCAGGGAGTTGCGGCTGCAGAGGATCTTCGTGCTCACCTTCGAGACGGAGTTCTTCGGCAGCCACGGCTTCCAGGAGATCGAAGGCACCCCGGTGACGGCCGAGGTCTACGACGAGATGCGCCGCTCGTATGACATCGGCGTCGCCGAATTCCTCGACCTGTCCTACGTCAAGCCCAACATCCTCGGCAACACCAGGATGCTGCTGACGCTGTAAGCGCCGAACGTGACGCCACGGCCCGAAAGTCGCAGTGGCCTCACGTTCGGCGTTGCAGCTCAGTCCTCGTCGTCGTCGGCGTCGGCTCCGTTGGCGTCCGCGCCGCCGCGGATCAGCATCAGCGTGCCGGCCAGTTCGTCGGGCTTGACCAAGACCTCGCGCGCCTTGGATCCCTCGCTGGGGCCGACGATGCTGCGAGTCTCCATCAGGTCCATCAGACGACCGGCCTTCGCGAAGCCCACCCGCAGCTTGCGCTGCAGCATCGACGTCGAACCGAACTGCGACGAGACGACCAACTCGACGGCCTGGAGGAAGACGTCCATGTCGTCGCCGATGTCGGGGTCGACGTCGGTGCGCTCGCCGCCCGGCTTGGCTGCCGTGACGCCCTCGGTGTAGTCGGGTTCGGCCTGGTCCTTGCATGCGGCGACGACGGCGTAGATCTCCTCGTCGCTGATGTAGGCGCCCTGGAACCGGACGGGCTTGTTGGCGCCCATCGGCAGGAAAAGCCCGTCGCCCATGCCGATGAGCTTCTCGGCGCCCGGCTGGTCAAGGATGACCCGGCTGTCGGTCAGCGACGACGTCGCGAACGCCAGCCGGGACGGCACGTTGGTCTTGATGAGGCCGGTGACGACGTCCACCGACGGCCGCTGCGTGGCCAGGATCAGGTGGATGCCTGCGGCGCGGGCCTTCTGGGTGATGCGCACGATGGCGTCTTCGACGTCACGCGGCGCGGTCATCATGAGGTCGGCGAGCTCGTCGACGATGGCGATGATGTACGGGTAGGTCTTGTAGACCCGTTCGCTGCCCAGCGGGGCCGTGATCACCCCGGACTTGACGTTCTTGTTGAAGTCGTCGATGTGGCGGACCTTGTTGGCCTGCATGTCCTGGTACCGCTGCTCCATCTCCTCGACGAGCCAGGCGAGCGCGGCGGCGGCCTTCTTGGGCTGCGTGACGATGGGCGTGATGAGGTGCGGAATGCCCTCGTACGGCGTCAGTTCCACCATCTTCGGGTCGATCAGGATCATCCTGACCTCTTCCGGGGTGGCCCTCGACAGCAATGACACCAGCATCGAGTTGACGAAGCTGGACTTGCCGGAGCCGGTGGAACCGGCGACCAGGAGGTGCGGCATCTTGGCGAGGTTCGCCGAGACGAAGTTGCCCTCGATGTCCTTGCCGAGGCCGATCACCAGCGGGTGGTGGTCGCGGCGGGTGGTCGGTGCGGTCAGGACGTCGGCCAGCCGGACCATTTCGCGGTCGGTGTTGGGCACCTCGATGCCGACGGCGGACTTGCCGGGGATCGGGGCGAGCATGCGGACGCTCTCGGTGGCCACCGCATAGGCGATGTTCTTCTGCAGCGCGGTGATCTTCTCGACCTTGACGCCGGGTCCGAGTTCGACCTCGTAGCGCGTGACGGTCGGGCCGCGGGTGCAGCCGGTGACGGCGGCGTCGACCTTGAACTGGTCGAGCACCGACTGGATGACCTCGATCATCTTGTCGTTGGCCGCGCTTCGCAGTTTCGGCGGATCCCCCGCCACCAGCAGTTCCAGGGACGGCAGCGTGTACGGCCCCTCGACGACGCGGTCGAGCGAGAGGGTGTCCTCGGCGACGGGCGCGGGCACCGGTGCCGGCGCCTCCGGCTTCTTGCGCTTGGGCCGGGCCTTGGGCTCGGGTGCGGTGGGGGTCTCGTCGGCGAGAGGCTCGTCCAACGGGTAGTTGTCCATCGGCGTGCCGAGTCGACTCACCGGGACAGTGGCAGATCCCGATCGTGGCGCGCCCGGCCACTGCGCTTCGTCGGCGCGGGTCGACGCCGGGTCGTCGTAGTAGCCGTCGGACAGGTCGTCGGCGCGCGCGGCGGGATAGTCGTCGTCGTAGTCGGCGTCGTCGTACTCGTCGTCGGCGTAGGTGTCGCCGCGGTAGGCGCCCATGAACACGTCCTGGATGACGCCGGGCACTTCGCGAATCGTCGTGCCGGTCACCAACAGCAGGCCGAACAGGATGCCGATGATCAACAGCGGCGTGGCGATCCACGGCGTCAGGCCGTCGGACAGCGGTCCGCCGATCGCGAATCCGACGAAGCCCGCGACGCGCTGCCGGTCGGCGGAATCCATGGGCGCGCCCGACCACAGATGCCACAGGCCGAGCACGGGCAGCGTGATCATGGCGGTGCCGAGGACGAGCCGGGGCCGCACCTCCGGGTGAGGTTCGGTGCGCATCAGCAGAATCGCGACCGCGATCAGGGCGATGGGAAGCAGCACCACCGCGGAGCCGATGACGGTGCGGACGACCGAGTCGATCCACCCGCCGACCGGTCGGGCCGCGTCGAACCACGAACTGGCGGCGAGCACGACGGACAGCGCGAGCAAGGCGAGTGCGATGCCGTCACGGCGATGCCCCGGCTCGAGTTCACGGGCTCGTCCCACCGAACGCGCCGTGGATCCCGCGCCCTTGGCCAACATCAGCCAACTGGCGCGTGCCCCCTTGCCGATGGCCGAGCCGGCAGCGGCCACCGGAGAGGGATTGCGTCGTGGCGCGGGCTTACGCCGCGGGGCGGCGGGGCGCGTCGTGCGCGCTCGGGGCTTTGAGCTGCTAGAACGAGCTCCCGAGCGGGCGGCGGTCTTACTAGCCATGGGGAAAGACTAGTCGCACTAACCCCAGATTCACCATTAGCCACACAGGTAACAAATAGCTAACTATGGCACGACGAATACCGTAGGAGCCTGCTATGGGCTCCCGCCTGCACCGATTCCAAACGTGGCCAGCGTCACCCGGCGTCACCACGACGGAATCCGTTGTCGTCGGTACTCTCGACACGGTGATCCCACCGGCCAAGATCCAAGATGTTAAGCCTTTGTTACACAACGTCTTTCGTTACGACGTTCCAGCGTCACTGGTGGTGTTCCTGGTGGCGCTTCCGCTGTCGATCGGCATCGCCGTCGCCTCCGGCGCCCCGGTCGTCGCCGGGCTGATCGCGGCCATCGTCGGCGGAATCGTCTGTGCGGCCGTCGGCGGTTCACCACTACAGGTCAGCGGACCGGCCGCCGGGCTCACCGTCGTGGTCGCCGAGCTGGTCGCGCAGTTCGGCTGGAAGGCGACGTGCGCCATCACCGCGGCCGCAGGCGTGCTGCAAATCCTTCTGGGCCTCAGCCGAATCGCCCGCGCGGCGCTAGCCATCGCCCCCATCGTCGTCCACGCCATGCTCGCCGGCATCGGCATCACCATCGCTCTGCAGCAGATCCACGTGCTGCTCGGTGGCGGGCCACGGAGCAACGCCTGGGGCAACCTGAGTGCGCTGCCCGCACAGCTACTCGCGCCGCAATGGTCCGAGGTGCTCGTCGGCGGATTGGTGATCGCCATCATGCTGACCTGGCGCTTTACTCCCCGCGCGCTGCGCGTCGTTCCCGGCGCTCTCGTCGCCGTGGTGATCGCGACGGCGGTCAGCTACCTGCCGGGCCTTCGCACCGACCGCATCAGCCTCGACGAATCGGTGGTCGACGCCATCGGCCTACCCACGATGCCCGAGGGCAGCTGGTCGGCCATCGCGATCGCCGTCCTGACCGTCGCCCTCATCGCCAGCGTGGAGAGCCTGCTGTCGGCGAGTGCGGTCGACAAGATGCACGACGGGGCGCGGACCGACTTCAACCGCGAGCTGGTTGGCCAAGGCACGGCCAACGTGTCCTCGGGTCTGCTGGGTGGTCTGCCCATCACCGGTGTCATCGTCCGTAGCTCCACCAACGTCTCCGCCGGCGCCAAGACACGCGCATCGGCCGCGCTGCACGGCGTCTGGCTCCTGCTCTTCTCGGTCTTCCTGGTCGGCGTCGTCGAGATGATCCCGAACGCCGCGTTGGCCGGTCTGCTCATCGTCATCGGCGTCCAGTTGGTGAAACTGGCGCACATCGACCTCGCCCGCCGCACCGGCGAACTGTTGATCTACGGCGTCACGCTGACGGCGGTGGTCTTCCTCAACCTGCTCGAAGGGGTGCTGATCGGGCTGGTGCTGGCCGTCGGCATCGCGGCGTGGCGGATCGTCCGGGTCAGCATCGTCGTCGAAGACCTCACCGTGCGGTCGGCTGACGGAGCACCCGATCGGTGGCACGTGGCGATCACGGGCTCGTGCACGTTCCTGGCGCTGCCCAGGCTCACGGCGGCGTTCGACTCGATTCCCAGCGGCGCCGACACGTTCGTCGACCTGAACGTCGACTACCTCGACCATGCGGCGATGGACACCATCCAGGAATGGATCCGCCAGCGTCGCGCCTCGGGCGACGAGGTGTCGGTCACCGAAACCGGCACGGCACGAATGGAATTCGCCCACGACCGGCCGCCGAAACGCAACACCGAGGGCAGGCGCGTCATCTCGGCACTCCGACTGATCTGGCCCCCGCACCTCGCCGGCGGCGTCGACAGGTACAGCAACGGGGTCGCCCCTCTCCTGCGCGAGCGGCTCGGCTCGGACGACGAACACAGTCCCCACACGATGCTGCTGACGTGTGCCGACGCCAGGATCCTGCCGAACCTGCTCACCGACAGCGGCCCCGGTGAACTGCTCAACGTCCGCAACGTTGGCAACCTCGTCCCAGGCGGATCGGCCGACGCGTCGGTCGAGTCGGCGCTCAGCTACGCCCTGGAGCGCCTGTCGGTGCACACGATTGCGGTCTGCGGACACTCCGGATGCGAGGCGATGCACGACATCCTCGACGGCAGCGCCGACGGGGCGATCGGCCGCTGGCTCGACCACGGCCACGCCAGCCTGACGGCCCTGAGGGACGGTCACCCGGTGGCCAGGGCGGCCGCGGAGGCCGGCTTCGACGCCGCCGACCAACTCAGCGTGGTCAACGTAGCCATCCAGATGCAGACGCTGCAGGAACATCCGCTCGTCGCACCGCGGCTCGCGGAGGGGTCGGTCACCGTGGCCGGGCTGTTCCTCGAATTGGCTTCCGCAAAGCTGTATCTGGTGGGTGCGGCCGACATCGTCGAGATCAACCAGGGCACCGCGCACCTCGACGGGCTTCGGGAGGTAGTCCGTTGACGCCCGCCTCAGCTGGGTAGTGTGAATCGGGCCGAGTCCACTCGGTGCCGAACCCACTCGATGAGGAGTACCCGAATGCCCGTCGTCGTCGTCGCCACCCTGATCGCCAAGCCCGAGTCCGTCGACGCGGTGCGCGACGCCTGCACCCAGGCGATCGAGGCGGTCCATTCCGAGCCGGGATGCGAGCTGTACTCCCTGCACGAGGCCGACGGCACGTTCGTCTTCGTCGAGCAGTGGGCCGACGAGGAGGCGCTCAAGACGCACGGCACCGCCCCCGCGATCGGCGCGCTCTTCGGCGCCATCGGCGAGCACCTCGCGGGCGCCCCTGACATCAAGATGCTGCAACCGGTCGTCGCGGGCGATCCCGCCAAGGGTCAGCTGCGTCCCTAGCCATGGGATCCCTCGAGGGCAAGGTCGCATTCATCACCGGTGCGGCCCGCGGCCAGGGTCGCGCCCACGCGGTGAAGCTGGCGTCGGAGGGCGCCGACGTCATCGCCGTCGACCTGTGCGACCAAATCGCGTCGGTCCCCTACCCGATGGCCACTCCCGACGATCTCGCGGCCACCGTGAAACTGGTGGAGGACACCGGATCCCGCATCGTGGCCCTGCAGGCCGACGTGCGTGACCGCGCGGCGCTCAAGACCGCGTTGCGGTCGGGGGTCGACGAACTCGGTGGCCGCCTGGACATCGTCGTCGCCAACGCCGGCATCGCCCCGATGGCGGACGAAAACGCCTGGCACGACGTCATCGACGTCAACCTCACCGGTGTCCACCACACGGTGGACGTCGCCATGCGGCCGATGATCAAGGCGGGCAACGGCGGTGCCATCGTGCTCATCAGCTCGGTGATGGGATTGGTGGGCCTCGGCTCCCCGTTCGCCGGCTCCATCGGATACGCGGCCGCCAAGCACGGGGTGGTCGGACTGATGCGGTCGTACGCGAACTTGCTGTCGCCGCAAAACATTCGGGTGAACTCGATCCACCCGGCCGGCGTCCGGACACCGATGATCGACAACGAGTTCACCCGAAAGTGGCTCGCCGACATGACCGGTGGCGAGGATGGCGACCTGACCATGGCCAGCGTCGCCAACATGGAGACCGTCGAACCCGAGGTCATCGCCGACACCGTGGCATGGCTGGTCGCCGACTCCGGCAAGCACATCACCGGCGTGGCCCTGCCGGTCGACGACGGTTACGTCAACAAGCGCTGAGCGCCGCTTAGATCTCCAGGACCGTCGGCACGATCATCGGTTGGCGGCGGTACTTCTCGGACACCCACTTGCCGACGGAACGCCTGGCGGCCTGGGCGAATCGGGTCGGGTCGGTGACCTTCTCCTTGACGAGCGCCTGCAGCGCTTCCTCGACGAGGCGGGTGACGGGCTCGAGGGCCTTGGGGTCTTCGGAGAAGCCCTTGGACTGCAGGTGCACCGGCCCGGCGATCTTGCCGGTGGCCCGGTTGAGCACGATGGTGACGGCGATGAAACCGGACGACAGCACCAGCCTCTCGCCGAGGGTGGCGTCGCCGACGTCACCGGTGACCAGACCGTCGACGAACATCTTGCCGACGGGCACCGCACCGGAGATCGTGGCCCGACCCTTGACGAGGTCGACGCTGACGCCGTTCTCGGCCAGCACGATGTTCTCCTCGGGCACACCCGACTGGGCCGCCAGCGCGGCGTTGGCGCGCATGTGGCGCCACGTGCCGTGCACCGGCATCACGTTGCGCGGCCGAACGCCGTTGTAGAGGAACAGCAGCTCCCCCGCGTAGGCGTGGCCTGAAACGTGAATGCGCACTTGCCCGTTGGTGACGACGCGGACGCCAATCTTGGCCAGCGAGTCCAGCACGTCGAAGATCGCTTCCTCGTTGCCGGGGATCTGCGACGAGGACATGATGATGAGGTCGCCTCGGGTCAGCGTGATGCTGCGGTGCTCACCGCGCGACATCCGCGACAACGCGGCCATCGTCTCACCCTGGGTTCCGGTGGTGACGAGGGTGACCCGGTCGGCGGGCAGCATTTCCGCTGCGGCGATCTCGACCACGTCGTCGTCGTCCACGGTGAGGAAGCCGAGGTCCCTGGCGATGCCCATGTTGCGGACCATCGACCGGCCGACGAACGACACCTTGCGACCCAACGCGACCGACGCGTCGATGATCTGCTGCACGCGTGCGACGTTGGAGGCGAAGCACGCGACGATGACGCGACCCTCGGCCCCGCGGATCAGGCGGTGCATGTTGGGTCCGATTTCGCTTTCCGACGGTCCGACGCCGGGGATCTCGGCGTTCGTCGAATCGCAGAGGAACAGGTCGACGCCGGCGTCGCCGAGTCGCGACATGCCGGGCAGATCGGTGGGCCTGCCGTCGAGCGGCAACTGGTCGAGCTTGATGTCGCCGGTGTGCAACAGCGTGCCGGCACCGGTGTACACGGCGATGGCGAGCGCGTCGGGAATCGAGTGGTTGACCGCGAAGTACTCGCACTCGAACACGCCGTGGTTGCTGCTCTGCTTCTCGGCGACCTCGACGAAGACCGGCTTGATGCGGTGTTCGCGGCACTTCGCGGCGATCAGGGCCAGGGTGAACTTCGATCCGACGACGGGGATGTCGGGCCGCAGCTTGAGCAGGTGCGGGATGGCACCGATGTGGTCCTCGTGGGCGTGCGTGACGACCAGCGCCTCGATGTCGTCGAGACGACCTTCGATGTGCCGCAGGTCGGGCAGGATCAGGTCGACGCCGGGCTCGTCGTGACCGGGGAAGAGCACCCCGCAGTCGATGACGAGCAGGCGTCCGAGGTGCTCGAGAACGGTCATGTTGCGGCCGATTTCGCTGATGCCACCGAGCGCGGTGACCCTCAGTCCGCCGGGCGCCAGTGGGCCGGGAGGGGCTAGTTCGGTGGTCATCGGAGCACGCCGGCTGTCCGCATGTCTGCCTCCAGCGCGTCGATCTGCGCGCTCGTTGCGGGAATCTGCGGAAGTCGCGGATCCCCCGTGGTGAAGCCCAACAACTCGAGTCCTGTCTTTGCCATGGTGACGCCGCCGAGACGGTTCTGGGCGTCGTTGAGTGTTCCGAGACTGACGTGAATCTTGCGTGCCGTCGCCAGATCCCCGGAGGTGAAGGCGGACAACATGTCTCGCAGCTGACTCGCCGCGAGGTGGCCCCACACGCTGATGAATCCGGTCGCGCCCATGGCCAGCCACGGCAGGTTCAGCGCGTCGTCACCCGAGTAGTAGGCCAACCCGGTCTCGGCCATGATCATCGCGCCACCGTGGAGGTCGCCCTTGGCGTCCTTGATCGCGACGATGTTCGGATGGGGTGCGATCGCCCGGACGGTGTCCCATTCGATCGGGACCATCGAGCGGGGCGGGATGTCG
The DNA here is from genome assembly GCA_006864685.1 of Mycolicibacterium hodleri. Classification (GTDB taxonomy): domain Bacteria; phylum Actinomycetota; class Actinomycetes; order Mycobacteriales; family Mycobacteriaceae; genus Mycobacterium; species Mycobacterium hodleri_B. Next base: position 86,448 of record VIFX01000019.1, read on the forward strand.
TAGAGCACGTTCGGCAGCGCGGTGGCGTCGGCGACGGCGGTGAAGTGGGCGACCAGTCCAGCTTGCGGTGGCCGTGAGTAATAGGGCGTGACGACGAGAAGGCCGTGGGCACCCTCGGCTTCACATGCCTTGGCGAGGTGCACGCTGTGGGCGGTGTCGTAGGAGCCTGCCCCGGCGACCACCCTGGCGCGATCCCCCACCGCCTCGAGCACGGCGCCGAGCAACGCGAGCTTCTCCGAGTCGGTGGTCGTGGGCGATTCGCCGGTGGTCCCCGAGACCACCAGACCGTCGCAGCCCGCGTCGACGAGGTGCTTGGCGAGCTTCTTTGCGACGGCCAGGTCTATCGTGCCGTCCGGGCCGAACGGCGTCACCATGGCCGTCAGCACGGTGCCCAGACGGGCGCTGACATCGAATCCGCTGGTGGTCACGCCGATGAGATTACCCGCTCGACACCGACGATCACGAGCAGCGGTGCTACTCGTCGAGCACGCCCGCACGCCGCATCGCGGTGGAGATGAGCTCGAAGTCGATGCCGACGTGGGCTCGGGCCACTGCGTCGGCATCGTCGGAGCGGCCGTCGGCGATCGCGTCGACCAACTCCTCGTGCTCGTGCAGCGACCGCAATTCCATCTCGCGCATGGTGCTTGGCTCACCCCACAGGTGGGCAGGCGCGCCGATGCTGACGGAGGACTCGAGGTCGACGAGCACCTGTTTGAGCACCGCGTTGTGGGCGGTGTCCATGATCGCGAGGTGCAGTCGGCTGTCCGCCTGCTGGGCGGCGAAGCCGCTGTCCGCGGTCCGGTAGGCCTCCAGCGCGGCTCGAAGTTGGTCGACGTCGGCGGCCGTCCTGGCGTCGGCCGCGGCCCGGCACACCGCGCCGTGGAGTCTGGCAATGGCGTCGCATCGGTCCCGCAGCTCGCCCAGTCGCATCGCGAGCGTGCGACGCACCGCGTCGGTGGACGACTCGGGCCACTGGTCGACGACGTAGGACCCGCCGCCACGGCCGCGGCGCGTCTCAAGCAAGCCGCGGTCCACCAACCGAGCCAGTGCGGCCCGCACCGTCATGCGTCCGACGCCCAGCGCGGCCGCCAGGTCACGTTCGACTGGTAGCCGCGCGCCGGGCAGGTACTCCCCGATCGCGATGGCGGTGACGAGCCGGTCGGTGATCTCGTCGACCCGCGTCGGCATGTCCAATTGTTGGGCGAGCAGCCCCGAGGGCGGCACGGCGGCATGTTCGGCCATCGGTGCGCTCCCCCAGTCGTCGATACGTGAATGTTAATTCCCTTCGATTGGTCTTGCAGCGAGACCATTGTGGGTACATGCTGAGCGCCATGCTCGTTGAGACCCAGATGGTGCCCTTCCTCGACGGTGAGACGTGGGTACGGATCAGCCGCCCCGACGCTCCCCGGCCAGACGCCCTTCCGTTGTTCGTCCTGCACGGCGGCCCGGGGATGGCGCACGACTACGTGCGCAACATCGCCGAACTCGCCGACGAGACCGGCCGTGACGTCGTCCACTACGACCAGATCGGCTGCGGCCGCAGCACGCATCTGCCCGATGCGCCGCGCGACTTCTGGACCCCCGCGTTGTTCGTCGATGAATTCCACGCCGTCCGTTCGGCATTGGGCGTCGAGCGCTACCACGTCCTCGGCCAGTCGTGGGGTGGCATGCTCGGCGCCGAGATCGCCGTGCGGCAGCCCGACGGCCTGGTGTCGCTGTCGATCTGCAACTCGCCCGCGTCGATGGAGCTGTGGATGGCCGCCGCCGCCCTGCTGCGCTCCGAGCTGCCCGAGGACACCCAGCGAGCACTCGACCGCCACGAGGCTGCGGGCACCGTCACCGACCCGGAGTACCTCGCCGCGACGCAGGAGTTCTACCGACGCCACGTCTGCCGTCTGACGCCCACACCCCAGGACTTCCTCGACAGCGAAGCCCAGATGGAAGCGGAGCCGACGGTGTACCACACCATGAACGGCCCCAACGAGTTCCACGTTCTCGGCACGCTGAAGTCGTGGTCCGTCGAAGACCGGCTCGACCAGATCACGGCGCCGACGCTGGTGGTCGCCGGCGAATTCGACGAGGCCACGCCCGCCACGTGGAAACCGTTCGTCGACCGGATACCCGACGCGCGCGAACACGTCTTCGCCGGCGCCAGCCACTGCACCCACCTGGAACAGCCCGCCGAGTTCCGGGCTGTCATCGCCTCATTCCTCACCGAACACGACCGATAGGAACCCGCATGGTCAACTCCGACACGCAGCCCGAGCACGGGCAGCGCAGCCTCGAATCATTTGGTTACACACAGGAACTCAACCGCTCGGTCTCCACGGTCGACCTGCTGGTCTACGGGTTGGTCTTCATGGTGCCGATCGCGCCGTGGGCCATCTTCGGCACGGTGTACAACAGCGCGTCCGGCATGGTGCCGCTGGTCTACCTCATCGGCCTGATCGCCATGATCTTCACGGCGCTGGCCTACTCGCAGATGGCGAAGTCGTTCCCGCTGGCCGGCTCGGTGTTCTCCTACGTCGGTCGCGGCATCCATCCCAGCGTCGGATTCTTCGCAGGCTGGGCGATCCTGCTGGACTACCTGCTGGTGCCGACGCTGCTGTACGTCTTCGCCGCCGAGTCGATGGTCGGGCTGTTCCCCGGCAGTCCGCGGTGGGTCTGGGCGATCGTGTTCGTCATCGTCAACACGATCATCAACCTCGCCGGGATCAGCCTGCTGAAGATCGCCAACCGAATCTTCCTCGCGATCGAACTGGTCTTCGTGGTGGTGTTCGTCGTCATCGCGGTGCGCGCCATCAACGGACAGTCCTTGCCCAACGTCGGCTGGAGCACCCTGCCGATCTGGGACTCGAGCACGGTCACCGCACCCCTGATCGCGACCGCGCTCTCGATCGCCGTGCTGAGCTTCCTTGGCTTCGACGGCATTTCGACGCTGGCCGAGGAGTCGACGGGGCGTAAGAACCCCGCCGGGCGGGCGATGATCATCGCGTTGTTCGTGGTCGCGTTCCTGTTCATCACCCAGACCTGGCTGGCGAGCCTGCTCGCCGGCGGCCGCGAATCGTTCAGCGACGACGAGGCGGGCAACGCGTTCTTCACCCTCGTCCAGGCGGCGTCCAACACGGGCTGGATGAACGCGTTCTTCGCCGTCAACGTGATGGCGGTGGGCTTCGCGAACGCGATGGCCGCCCAAGCCGCCACGAGCCGCTTGCTCTACTCGATGAGCCGCGACGGCCAGCTGCCGAAGTTCCTGTCGAAGATCAGCGATCGCAAGGTGCCGATCTCGGCCATCCTCGTCGTCAGCGCGCTCAGCCTGGTGCTGGTGCTGTTCTTCGTCGGTCAGATCGGCTTGATCTCGTCGCTGGTCAACTTCGGTGCGCTGTTCGGCTTCTGTCTGCTGCACGTCTCGGTGGTCTGGTACTACCTGGGGCGCCAGAAGTCGAAGAACTACCTGCTGCACCTGGTGGTTCCGACGCTGGGCTTCCTGATCATTGGCTACGTGTTGTTCAACGCCGATTCATTGGCCAAGATCGGCGGCCTGGTGTGGTTGGTCATCGGCGCGATCGTCTTCGGCGTCAACGTCTTCCGAGGCAAGGGCGTACCGGAACTGGCCGAGGAGAAGGCGACGCACTGACATCTGGCTTAGGGTGAGCCATGCCAGCCAAGACGATCGCCGCTCGCCTGCTCGCCGTCATCGACGACGACGTCCTGCCCCTGACCGAGCGGGGCGTCGCCGCGGGCAACAAGGTGTTCGGAGCGGCGATCCTGCGCAAGTCGGACCTGTCCCTCGTCGTGGCGGGGACCAACGACGAGACCGACAACCCGCTGCTGCACGGTGAGATCAACACCCTCAACCAGTTCTACGAGCTCACCGACCGACCGCCCACGTCCGAGCTGGTGTTCCTCACCACCCACGAGCCGTGCACGCTGTGCATGTCGGCGATCACCTGGGCGGGGTTCGACAACTACTACTACTTCTACAGTCACGAGGATTCGCGCGACAGCTTCGCCATCCCCCACGACCTGGTGATCCTCAAGGAGCTCTTCGGGCTGGAGCCCGGCGGTTACCGACGCTCCAACGCGTTCTGGACGGCGTATGCACTGGCCGACCTCGTCGAGTCGGAGGACGAGCCGTTGCGGTCGGAGTTGCGGGCGCAGACCTCTCGGATCAAGGAGCGCTATGCGGCGCTGTCGGATCGGTACCAGGAGTCGAAGGGCGACAACGACATTCCGCTGAGCTGACCCGCCGGTGCCGACCTAGAGTCGGCGCCGCAGCGCCTCGGCCAGGTCGCCACGCTCCCCCACCACGACGTCCTCGAGCCCCAACCACGTCGCCATCGTCCGCAACTCGCCGGCGAGCGCCTCGGCCACCCGGTCGGCGTCCCGTCCCGGCTCGACGAACGCCCCTGGCACCAGCAGCGCCCCGCGGATGCGGTCGGCCTTCAGGTCGACGCGACCGACGAGCTCCCCGTCGAGAAGGAACGGCCAGACGTAGTACCCGAACTGACGCTTGGGTTCAGGCACGTAAATCTCGATGCGGTAATGGAATTCGAACAGCCGCTCGACCCGCGGCCGGAAGAAGATCAGCGGGTCGAACGGGCACAGCAGCGCCGTCCCGCGGTTGACCCGGGGCACCACCTGGCCGGCTCTGAGATACGCGGGCGCCGTCCACCCGTCGACCTCGACGGCCTCGAGCTCGCCCTCGGCGACCAGGTCGGCGATGACGGGTTTGGCCTGCCCGGCGCCAAGCCGGAAGTAGTCCCGGATGTCGGTCTCGGTGGCCACCCCCAAGGCGGTTGCCGAGCGCAGCACCAACTCCCGGACCGCGTCGGCGTCGGCCACCTCGCGGGCGAACACGTCCGGCGGCAACACCCGCTCACTCAGGTCGTAGTGCCTGGCGAACCCGACCCGCGTGCCCGTCGTCAACGTGCCGGACGCGAACAGCGCCTCGGCCACCCACTTGGTGTCGCTGCGGTCCCACCACGGACCCTTGCGCCCACGCGGTTCGGCGGCGAGATGCGCCTCGATCTGCCCGGCAGTCGACGGGCCGAGCTCGGCGACGGCGGCCACCACGTCGGCGGCCAACTGCCGGTTCTTGCGGACGATCTCCTTGCCCCACCTGCCGTCGGCGTACTCGCGCATGCGCCAGCGCAGCAGCGGCCAGTCGTCGACCGCCATCAGGGCCGCCTCGTGCGCCCAGTACTCGACCAGCAGCCGGGGTGACCGCGCCGAGTGACTCCACGCCGCTCGCTCCAGCACGCCGCGGTCATACGGCCCGAGCCGGCTGAAGATGGGTGCGTAATGGGCCCGGACGGCCACCGACACCGAGTCCAGCTGCAGCACCTGAATCCGGGAGACCAACCGGCGCAGGTGCGATCGCGTGACGGAGCCGACCGGCTTGGGCTCCGCGAACCCCTGGGCGGCGACGGCGACCCGGCGCGCCTGACCGCTGGTGAGCTTCACGCCCGGACGTAGCTCGAGAAGCGATACCGCAGACCCGCGGCGCTCGTCAACCACTCTCCCGCCGTGCCGACCCAGGCCTCGTCGAGCACCGGTGCGACGGCGTCGTCGTCCTCGCGAGTCAGCGCCACGTCGACCTCGGTGACTTCGCAGCGGGTCGCCAGCGGCAGCGCCAGCGCGTAGATCTGCGCCCCGCCGATCACCCAGGCATCATCGCCGGTCAACCCGTCCTCCAGGCTGCCCACCACCGTCGCTCCCTCGGCCACGAAGTCAGCTTGCCTGGTGACTACGACATTTCTGCGCCCCGGCAGCGGTCGCACCTTCGCGGGCAGCGACTCCCACGTCAGCCGACCCATCACGACGGCATGCCCGAGGGTGAGCTCCTTGAAGCGCGCCTGGTCCTCGGGCAGCCGCCACGGGATGCCGTTGGCGCGCCCGATGACTCCCGACGACGACTGCGCCCAGATCAGACCAACACTCATACCGCGACGGGGGCCTTGATCCCCGGATGCGGGTCGTAGTTGACGATCGCAACGTCGTCGTAGGTGTAGTCGAAGATCGAATCGCGCGGCGCCAGAACGAGTTCCGGATACGGGCGAGGGTCACGGCTCAGCTGCAGCCGGACCTGGTCGACGTGGTTGTCGTAGACGTGGCAATCCCCACCCGTCCAGACGAACTCCCCCACCCCGAGGCCGGCCTGAGCGGCCATCATGTGGGTCAGCAACGCGTAGCTGGCAATGTTGAACGGCACGCCGAGGAAGAGGTCGGCACTGCGCTGATACAGCTGACAGGAGAGTTTTCCGTCGGCGACGTAGAACTGGAAGAACGCGTGGCACGGCGGCAACGCCATCTGCGGGATTTCGCCAACGTTCCACGCCGAGACGATGTTGCGCCGCGAATCGGGATCGCGCTTGAGCAGCTCGAGGGCATTGCTGATCTGGTCGACGTGCTCACCGGACGGCGTCGGCCAAGAGCGCCACTGCACGCCGTAGACAGGACCGAGTTCGCCTGTCGGACTTGCCCATTCGTCCCAGATCGTCACGCCGTGCTCCTGCAGCCAGCGGACGTTGGAATCACCGCGCAGGAACCACAGCAGCTCGTAGACGACCGACTTGAGATGCACCTTCTTGGTGGTGATCAGCGGGAACCCGTCGGCCAGGTCGTAGCGGAGCTGGTGTCCGAACAGACTGCGCGTGCCGGTACCGGTGCGGTCGGCCTTGGGCGTTCCCGTCTCGAGCACCAGTCGCAAGAGATCTTCGTACGGCGTGGGAATCGGCACGCGGTCAGTTTACGGCCGGCCCCCGACTACCCCACCGCTGCCACGCCTGTGGATGAATCGAGCGACGACCTCCTGGAACGTGAAACTCTGCGGCTCGTGGAGCGAGTCTTCGTGGGGAGCGAGGCCCTGGCGAGCGGGGCGCTCACCCGCCACGAACTCCGGAGGTTCTACCGCCGATTGCTGCCCGACGTCTACGCACCGAGAGGGATGGTCCTCACGCTCGAGGACAGAACCGTCGCGGCCTGGCTGTGGTCGAAGCGCGAAGGCGTCGTCAAGGGCCTGGCGGCGTCGGCGGTGCTTGGCGCAAAGTGGGTCGACGGCGACATTCCGATCGAGCTGAACTGGGCTAACCATCGGCCGCCGACGGGTGTCGTGACCCGCAACGACACCCTCCTCGAGACAGAGGTTGCACGACACGGCGCCATGGCGGTCACGACCCCCGACCGCACGGCTTTCGACCTGGGGTGTCGGGGGCCGGTGGGGCAGGCGGTGGCCCGGCTGGACTCATTGGCCAGGGCTACCCACTTCAAGGTGGGCGACGTGCAGGAGTTGGCGCTGCGCCATCCCCACGTCAAGGGCCTGCGGCAATTGGACCGGGTGCTCAACCTCGTCGACCCAGGCGCCGAGTCTCCGCAGGAGACGCGGATACGGCTGATGCTGACCGACGCAGGCTTTCCCCGACCGCAGACCCAGATACCGGTTCGCGCGCCTGACGGACTCCCGCGCTACTACCTCGACATGGGGTGGGAAGACGTCATGGTCGCCGTCGAATATGACGGCAGGCACCACACCGACCGGCCCGTCTACTCGCGGGACATCATCCGGCTGGAGTACGTCAACACGGTCGGCTGGACGGTCGTACGCGTGGTCGCCGAGCATCGCCAAGCCGAGATCCTGCACCGCGTGCGGCAGGCATGGAAGTTGAGACGGCGCTGACGGCGATGGTCACTCGCACTTCTGCGCCACCAGTGCCGTCTCAACGCATGACCGTCAGGAGCGCAGGGTAGAACGGAAGCCATGCCGACGATCACAGACACCATCACCACGTCCGACGGAACGTGTCAGGTCACGCTCGCGACGCCAGACGGCGACGGACCATGGCCCGGGATCGTCATGTATCCCGATGCGGGGAGCCGTCGCCCGGTGTTCGACGAGATGGCCCAGAAGCTGGCCGACTACGGCTACGCGGTGCTGGTGCCCGACGTCTACTACCGCCACGGCGAGTACGCACCCTTCGACTTGAACACCGCGTTCAGTGACCCCGACGAGCGCAACCGGGTGATGTCGATGATGGGCAGCGTCACCCCCGACAAGATGGCCGACGACGCCGCGGCGTTCTTCGACTACCTCGAGTCGCGGCCCGAGGTCACCGGCTCGACGTTCGGCACCACCGGCTACTGCATGGGCGGCCGCACCTCACTGATCGTCGCCGGGCGGGTCCCCGATCGGGTGGCGGCGGCGATGTCGTTCCACGGTGGCGGCCTGGCGGCCGACGATCCCGGCAGCCCGCACCTGCTTGCCGACCAGATCAGCGCCGCGGTGTACGTGGCGGGCGCCGAGAACGACGGCTCGTTCACCCCGGAGCAGGCCGAGACCCTCGAGAAGGCGCTGACGGCGGCGAACGTCGAGCACACGATCGAGACCTACCCGGCCGCACACGGTTTCGCGGTGTCCGACCACGCCGCGGTCTACGACGCCGACGCCGCCCAACGGCATTGGGACGCGATGGAGCGCTTCTTCGGCGCCGAGCTCGGCTGACACCACGGCGGGGCCGTTTTGCCTAGTCGTAGCGCCGTAGGCGACCATTGACCCGTGTACGACCAAGCCTCCGCCGAATCCGATCCGTCCGACCCTGGGTTTCGCATCGACCCGGTCCTCGCCAGAAGCTGGTTGCTGGTCAACGGCGCACAGCCGGAGCGCTTCGCGCCTGCCGCGCACTCGCGTGCCGACATCGTCGTCCTCGACATCGAGGACGCCGTGGCGCCCAAGGACAAGGACGCCGCCCGCGAGAACGTGCGTGCGTGGCTGACCTCGGGCAACGACGACTGGGTGCGCGTCAACGGGTTCGGCACGCGGTGGTGGGCCGACGACCTCGACATGCTGGCCACCACGTCGGTGGGCGGCGTGATGTTGGCGATGGTCGAATCCGTCGACCACGTCATCGAGACCGCGAAGCGGTTGCCGGACGTGCCGATCGTCGCCCTCGTCGAGACCGCCCGAGGGTTGGAGCGGATCACCGAGATCGCCGCGACGAAGGGGACGTTCCGGCTCGCGTTCGGCATCGGCGACTTCCGCCGCGACACCGGATTCGGTGACAACCCGGCCACCCTGGCGTACGCGCGGTCACGCTTCACCATCGCCGCGAAGGCCGCGCATCTGCCCAGCGCCATCGACGGCCCCACCATCGGGTCGAGCGCGCTGAAGCTCATCGAGGCCAGCGCCGTCTCCGTCGAGTTCGGCATGACCGGCAAGATCTGTCTGTCCCCGGATCAGTGTCCGGCGGTCAACGAAGGCCTGTCCCCGTCCCCCGACGAAATCAGTTGGGCCAACGAGTTCTTCGCCGAATTCCAGCGCGACGGCGGCGAGATACGCAACGGCTCGGACCTGCCGCGCATCGCGCGGGCCACCAAGATCCTCGACCTGGCGAAGGCCTACGGCATCCATTCATCGGAGTACGGCGACGACCCCGATCACGTGCCTGCGCCGTCGGACACGTACCACTACTGATCTCGGTGGCGCGTGAATGACGTGATGGCGCGGACGATTCCGCGTCCGGCGTACACCGCGGCGGCGACCGACACCACGATCATCACGACGAACATGACCAGCCAGTTGGCGCGGCTGTGACTGACGTTCCACCACACGATGGTGAACAGCACCGCGCAGATGAACACCACGATGTCGCGCCAGTTCCCTCGGTAGGACTGTGCGAGTTCCAGCAGCGACCGGTTCTTGTCGACGGCGGCGATCAGGTCGTCGACGCGGATGTCGATCACCCGTTGCAGTTCGGCGCGACGCTCGCTCTGCTCCGGCGGGAGTCGTTCCAGGAGGTCCATGTCCTGTTTGATGAGGGCCCTGACGTCTGGTCCGCGGAAGTTGCCAGCGACCACGCCGAGAAGTGCGCCACCGGCGATCGGCGCTCCCGCGAGGGCAAGTTCGGCGAAACCAGGCATGATCGTCTCCTCCGTCAGGCCATGAGCGTAACGGTCGACGTGGCCCGATCGTGTGACGTCACTGCGTCAGCTGGGCGGCCACCGTCGCGCCGAGCTCCCAACACGCCTCGAGGTCGACCTTCGTCGGACGGCCCGAAACCAGCACGTACTCAGCGGCTTTCACCCATCCGAGCCCGGTAGTGATGGCGGTGACACCTCGTTCTGCGCCCTCGGTGCCCTCGTTGCCGTGCAGGTACAGGCCGAACGGCCGCCCGCGCGTCGTGTCGAGGCAGGGGTAGTAGCAGACGTCGAACGCGTGCTTGAGCGCGCCGCTCATGTAGCCGAGGTTGGCGGGGGTGCCGAGCAGATAGCCGTCGGCCTCCAGCACGTCGGTCGGCGACACCGTCAACGCCGCTCGGCGGACGACGTCTACGCCCTCGATCTCGGGTGTCGTGGCGCCGGAGAGCACCGCTTCGAACATCTCGTGGGTGTGCGGTGACGGGGTGTGGTGCAGGATCAGCAGCGTCTTGCTCACGACCGCTGCTCCTGCATCGCGACGGCCTTCTTCATCGTTTCCCTGGCGCGTCCCCGGTCACCGGCGTAGTCGTAGGCGCGCGCCAGCCGATACCACCGGACCCAATCGTCGGGGTGTTCCTCGACTTCGGCGCGCACGGCGTCGAAGAGCTGGTCGGCCGCCTCGCGCTCGATCCGCCCCGACGGCCTGCGCGGAAGCGCGTCGACGTCGAGTTCCATGTCCTGTTCGCGCGCCAGCCGGGCCAGCCGTTGGTGGGCGAAACCCGCACGGAGCGTGGCGATCAGGGCCCACAGCCCGATCACCGGAAGCAGGAAGATCGCGATGCCGAGCCCGATCGCGGCGGGCCGACCCGAGGCGACGAGGAGCACACCGGCCCGGCCGAGCAACACGAAGTACACCAGCATCGCCAGGCACATGAAGCCGATCAGGACCTGGATGCGCAGCGCCCGCGAGCCGTCGCTCTTGCTCTTGCTCACGTTCGTCGGTTCCTCGCGCGAGCGCTCGTCACAATCCCATGAGGGGTTCGATGCCGATCGTCAGCCCAGGATGGTCGGCGACGTTGCGCACGCCCAGCAGCACCCCGGGCACGAAGGACGTCCGGTCGAGGCTGTCGTGGCGGATGGTCAGCGTCTCCCCCATGGTCCCGAACAGCACCTCCTGATGGGCGACGAGGCCGGCCAGCCGCACGGAGTGCACCCGGACGCCGTCGACGTCGGCGCCGCGCGCCCCGTCGATGCCGGTGCTGGTGGCATCGGGGCTGGGCGGCAAGCCCTTTCGTGCCTCGGCGATCATCTGGGCGGTGCGGGTGGCCGTGCCCGACGGTGCGTCGGCCTTGAACGGATGGTGCAGTTCGATGACTTCGGCGGACTCGAAGAAGCGCGCCGCCTGCCGGGCGAACTCCATCGACAGGACCGCGCCGATCGCGAAGTTGGGCGCGATGAGCACCGAGACGTCGGGCTTGTCGGCGAGCCAGGACCTGACCTGGGCGATGCGTTCGTCGGTGAACCCGGTCGTGCCGACCACGGCGTGGATGCCGGCGCCGATGAGGAATTCGAGGTTGCCCATCACCACGTCGGGATGGGTGAAGTCGACGACGACCTCGGTCTGGCTGTCGGTGAAGAGGGTCAACGGGTCACCGGCGTCGACCCCCACCGAGAAGGTCAAGTCGTCGGCGGCCTCGACGGCGCCGACGATCGTCGCACCGACCTTGCCCTTGGCACCCAGCACTCCCACTCGCATGGGGGCAGCCTACTTCGCCGCGCTCGTCAGCTACGAGCCGTCGTCGTCGCTGGCGGCCAGTCGCCGGAGGTCTTCCTCGGCGTCCGCGAGGACCGACGAGGCGGCGTGAAGCGCGGTCGAGGCGGCCTGGGACGCTTGCTCCGCCTCGGCGTGATCGGCGTCCGCGAGGCTGAGCGTGCGTTCCGCGGCGCTCAGCGTCTCGAGGACCTTCTCGTACCGTCGGCGCGCGGTGGCGAGCGCGGCGGCGCGATCGGCGAGCGTCTCGTCGGCCGTGGCCGTGGCCTGCTCGGCGGTCCGTACGTCGCGACGCGCCGTTTCGATGCGGTCGCGGGCCGCGTCCACCTGCCGCTCGTCGGGTGCAGGCGGTGGCGTCGGGGGTGGACCGGCCTTGACCTTGACCTTGGCCTTCGGAGCGGGACCGACCGCGGTGACCGAACCGAATTCGCCGAAACCCGACCACCTTTCGGCCTTCTCCAACCGTCCCAGTCGGGCCGCGACGTCGGGATCGGCGACGGCGGCCTGCAGTGTGCCGACGACGTCGTCGCGCAGAGCGGCCGACGGGCGCGAGACGCCTGTGGCGGCGAATCCGGTTCGTACCAGCTCGTCGACTAGTTTGCGTTGCGCCGCAGACAGTTCGCGGATCTTCGCGCCGTCCATCGCCGCGTGCGCGGCCCGCAGCTGCTGGCTAATCTCGTCGAGCCTGGTCGTGGCGGTACCGTCGGCGCGGACGAGGGCGTTGACGACCCACGCCGCCGTCGTCGGCCGCCGCGCCGCGCCGATGGTCCGGGCCGCGTCGCGGTCCCCGCGCTTCTTGGCCTCGGCGACCAATTCCTTGCGCAGCTCGGTGAACTCGGCCGGGTCGACGCCGTAGAGCCGGTCGAGGTCCTTCTCGGTATTGATCCCCCGGTCGCTCCGCTCCTGCCCGCCGGCACTCACAGCGGGGACGCCCCTCTTAGGTGCTCGAAGATCAGAGACGTCTGGGTCCCCGCCACGTCGGCGTCGGAGTTGAGGTTCTCCACGACGAAGGATCGGAGGTCGTCGGTGTCGCGCGCGGCGACGTGGAGGAGGAAGTCGTCGGCACCGGCGAGGAAGTAGACGTCCATCACCTGCGGGCGCGTCCGGATGTTCTGGATGAAGCTGCCGATCTTGCCTCGCGCGTTCGCCTGGAGGCTGACCGAGATCATCGCCTGCATCGGCAGCCCGATGGCTGCCGGGTCGACGTCGGCGTGGAAACCACGGATGACGCCGATGTCCTGGAGGCGCCGGACCCGGCCGTGACAGGTCGACGGCGCGATCCCGACGAGGTCGGCCAGCGCGGTGTTCGACAGCCGCGCGTCAGCGTGCAGTGCGGTCAGGAGACGGCGGTCGGTGGCGTCCAGATCGGCGGGTTGAACATTCTTCGACGGCTGGGGGCCTGGAGCGGTCATCTTCGAAGATCGTTCTGACATGGAGCGACTTTATCGAATCTATGACGAACTTGTTGCCATGCATTCGTACGTTCTTCACAATTCAACCAACAGACAACGACCTGAGGAGCTGTCATGCGCGTCGGAATCCCGACCGAGATCAAGAACAACGAGTACCGGGTGGCCATCACCCCGGCCGGCGTGGCGGAACTGACCCGCCGCGGCCACGAGGTACTCGTCCAGGCGGGCGCGGGCGAGGGCTCCGCGATCTCCGACGGCGACTTCAAGGCCGCGGGTGCGCAGACCGTCGAGTCCGCGGATGCGGTCTGGGCCGACGCCGACCTGCTGCTCAAGGTCAAGGAGCCCATCGAGGCCGAATACGGCCGGATGCGCAAGGGCCAGACGCTCTTCACCTACCTCCACCTCGCGGCGTCGCGGCCGTGCACCGACGCGCTGATGGCGTCGGGCACCACCTCGATCGCGTACGAGACGGTGCAGACCGCCGACAACGCGCTGCCGCTGCTGGCCCCGATGAGCGAGGTCGCCGGCCGGCTGTCCGCGCAGGTCGGCGCCTATCACCTGATGCGCACCCAGGGCGGCCGCGGCGTGCTCATGGGCGGCGTCCCCGGCGTCGCGCCGGCCAAGGTCGTCGTGATCGGTGGCGGCATGGCGGGCGACAACGCTGCCGCCGTCGCGTGGGGCATGGGCGCACACGTCACCGTGTTCGACCTGAACGTCAACACGCTGCGCAAGATCGACGCCGAGTACGGCGGCGCCATCGAGACCAGGTACTCGTCGGCGTTGGAGCTCGAAGAGGCCGTCAAGCAGGCCGACCTGGTCATCGGGGCAGTGCTGGTCCCCGGCGCAAAGGCTCCCAAGCTGGTCACCAACTCGACCGTCGCAGGCATGAAGGCGGGTGCCGTCCTGGTGGACATCGCGATCGACCAGGGTGGTTGCTTCGAGGACTCGCGTCCGACCACGCACGACGATCCGACGTTCGCCGTGCACGACACGGTCTTCTACTGCGTGGCCAACATGCCGGGCGCCGTTCCCCGCACGTCGACCTTCGCCCTGACCAACGCGACGATGCCGTACGTGGTCAAGCTCGCCGACAAGGGCTGGAAGGCCGCTTGCGCCGCGGATTCCGCTCTGGCCAAGGGGCTTTCGACCCACGAGGGCGCACTCGTCTCCGAGCAGGTCGCCGCCGACCTGGGGCTGCCCTTCACCGATCCGGCCGGCCTGCTGGTCTAAGTCTCTCCACCCCGCCCCGGCCGGCGCCGTCACGGTGCCGGCCGGGAGGTGGTTGAACTTGACACCTGTCAAGTAAGCTGTGGGCATGCTGCTCACCGACGTTCTTCCCGATGCGCCCACCACGACGACCGAGGCGTTGGCGATCTACGACGCCGCACCCGCCGTCGAGCTGGACTTCATGATCGGGACGTGGCACGGCGCCGAGTTGCCGACCAACCATCCGTTGGACGGCATGCTCGCCGCCAGCGGATGGTGGGGCAAGCAGTTCGTCGACGCCGAGACCGTCCATCCCCTGCTGTTTCCGACCGCCGACGGTTCGGCCCTGTGGGCGCTCAACCCGGCGCTGGCCTTCGGCGGACTCGGCGTGGCCACCCGCGTCCCCGGACTCAAGAAGCGCAACTTCTCCGGCGCGATCGCGAAGCTCAAGCCGGTGCTCGGCACCACCGCACCCAAGGCGCGGCTGCGCACGACGCGCTACCGCGGCGTCGACACCGCCACCATGGTCTACGACCAACTGCCGATCAACGACGTGTTCCGATTGCTCGACGATGCGCCAGGCTCCGAGACCGTGATGGGTGCCATGGACCTGCGTGGATCGTCCCGACCGTACTTCTTCGTGCTCCGGCGCGACGACTCCCTGCGGGTCGGCTAACCCGCCGACAGGTACGGCAGTACCAGTGTGGTGACCTCGGCGACGAGCGACCGTAGGTCGTGGGCCTCGGGGTCGTCGGTCCGCGACCTGGTCATGATCGACAGCAGAAGACGTCGACCGTCCGGGCCGTAGACGACACCGACGTCGTTGGTGCTGCCGTAGGCGCCGCCGCCGGTCTTGTCCGCACTGGTCCACCCCGCCGGTAGGCCGGCGCGCAGGCTCGAGGTCTGATTGCCGCGCATCCATCGCTCGAGTTGGGCTCGGCGCGGAGCGTCCAAGACGTCGCCCGTCAGCAGCCGCTGGTACCCGGCGCCGAGCGCACGGGGCGAGCTGGTGTCACGCGGATCGCCGGGAACGGCGGAGTTCAGGTCGGTCTCCCACCGGTCAAGGCGGGTCCGGTCGTCGCCGAGCGTGCGCGCGAAGGTGGTGACCGCGGACGGACCACCGATGATGCGCAGCAGCCAGTTGCCCGCGGTGTTGTCGCTACGTTGCAGCGCCGCCTCGCACAGCTCGCCGATCGTCATGTTCTGACCGACCCGCGGTTCGGTGATCGGCGAATTCGCCACCAGGTCAACCGCTTCGATCGTCACCGCGTCGGTCAAGTGCAGCGCTCCGGTCTGATCCTTCTGCAGCACCCTGCCCGCCGCGTACGCCTTGAACGTCGAGCACATGGCGAACGGATCGTCGGCGCGGTTGGCGACCGAACGGCCGCCGTCCAGATCGGCCGCCCAGGTCCCGATGAACGCGTCGTACCGACGCTCGAGGGCAGCGAACTGGTCCCCGAGCACCGGCAGGGGTTCAGCCGGATCGGCCTTGGCGGGCAAGCTCGCACACGCCGCCAAACTCGCCACGGCCCCGACACCGATCAACAGTCCGCGCCGTGAGATGGCCGATCCCATCAGCCGGCGATCGACCGAAGTGCTTGCGGGAGTGACTTCTTCGACCGGTGCGGCCCGAGCACGGCCGCGCCGTAGGGCCGCGCCAAAAGTTGCTTGGCCACCGCGTTCACCTCTTCGAGGTTGACGGCGTCGATCAAGGCCAACGTTTCGTCGATGCTGCGGTGCGTACCGAAGTTAAGCTCACTGCGTCCGATGCGATGCATCCGCGAGCCCGAGTCCTCCAAGCCGAGCACCAGGCCACCGCGCAACGAGCCCTTGGCAATTCGGCACTCGGCTTCGGTGATCCCGTCCCTGGCCACCTCGGCCAGCACGTCCGAGGCCACCTGGGTGACCTCGTCGAACCGCTCCGGCAGGCAGGCGGCGTACACCGACAGCGCTCCCGCGTCGGAGAAGGTGTCGATGCTGGAGTACACGGAGTAGGCCAGCCCGCGCGTCTCCCGAATCTGTTGAAACAGACGCGAACTCAGCCCGCCGCCCAAGGCGCTGTTGAGCACCGAGAGCGCCCACCGGTGGTTCCAGTGCCGGCCAGGAGTCCGCACGCCGAGGAACACGTGCGTCTGTTCGCCGTCGCGGTTCACCAGTTGCAGGCTTGGCCGGCCCGGCACCCGACCGGTTCCCTTGCGGGGCGCCACGGGGTCGCGGTTGGTGCGCAGTCGCGGACCGAAGTGCTCCTTGACCAACGCCACCACCTGATCGTGGTCGACGTTGCCGGCCACCGCGACCACCATGCGTTCCGGTGTGTAGCGCCGCACGTGGAACGAATGCAGTTGCGTCCTGGTCATCGTCGAAATCGATTCGACGCTGCCGATCACCGGACGGCCCACCGGATGGTCCCCGAACATCGCCGACAGGAAGACGTCCCCGAGGGTGTCCTCGGGATCGTCGTCGCGCATGGCGATTTCCTCGAGGACGACGTCACGCTCGACCTCGACGTCGTCGCTGGCACATCTGCCTCGGAGCACCACGTCGGCGACCAGGTCGACGGCCAACTCGAGGTCGGTGTCGAGGACGTGCGCGTAGTAACAGGTGTGCTCGCGTGCGGTGAACGCGTTCAACTCGCCGCCGACGGCGTCGACGGCCTGAGCGATCTCGACCGCCGAACGCGTAGGCGTCGACTTGAACAGCAGATGTTCGAGGAAGTGGGCGGCGCCGGCCACGCTATGACCTTCGTCGCGTGATCCGACACCCACCCACACACCCACGGACGCCGAGCGCACCGACGGGACGAACTCCGTGACTACCCGGAGTCCACCCGCCAGTGTGCTGCGGCGAACGTGGTTAGTTGGCCCCGCGGACGCGAGGAGCGATGAATCAGTTGATCGCGGCATCTGCGGGTTCGGCACCCGTATCCGTCGAGACGTCGGCGTCGGGGGTGGCGTCGGACGCCCCGGCTTCGGCGTCTTCGGCAACCAGCACCAAGGAGATCTTGCCGCGGTTGTCGATGTCGGCGATCTCCACGCGGAGCTTGTCACCGACCTTGCAGACGTCCTCGACCTTGTTGATCCGCTTGCCGCGACCCAACTTCGAGATGTGGACCAGGCCGTCACGACCGGGCAGCAGCGACACGAACGCACCGAAGTCGGTGGTCTTGACGACGGTTCCGAGGAACCGCTCCCCGATCTTGGGCAGCTGCGGGTTGGCGATCGCGTTGATCAAGTCGATCGCGGCCTGCGCCGCTTCGCCGTTGGAGGCGCCGACGAACACGGTGCCGTCGTCCTCGATCGAGATCGACGCACCCGTCTGCTCGGTGATCGAGTTGATCATCTTGCCCTTGGGCCCGATGACCTCGCCGATCTTGTCGATCGGCACCTTGATCGTGGTGATCCGCGGCGCGTAGAGGCTCATCTCGTCGGGCTCGTCGATGGCCTCGGCCATGACCTCGAGAATCGTGATGCGCGCATCCTTGGCCTGCGCCAGCGCGCCGGCCAGGACCTTGGACGGGATGCCGTCGAGCTTGGTGTCGAGCTGCAGTGCGGTGACGAAGTCCTTGGTGCCTGCGCACTTGAAGTCCATGTCGCCGAACGCATCCTCGGCGCCGAGGATGTCGGTCAGGGTGACGAAGCGACGCTCGGTCTTGCCGTCGACCTCGACGTCGTCGGAGACGAGGCCCATCGCGATGCCGGCAACCGGAGCCTTCAGCGGCACACCGGCATTCAGCAGCGACAGGGTCGAGGCACACACCGAGCCCATCGACGTCGAGCCGTTGGAGCTCAGCGCCTCCGACACCTGGCGGATGGCGTACGGGAACTCCTCGATGCTCGGCAACACCGGCATCAGGGCGCGCTCGGCGAGCGCTCCGTGGCCGATCTCGCGACGCTTCGGCGAGCCGACGCGGCCGGTCTCACCGGTCGAGTACGGCGGGAAGTTGTAGTGGTGCATGTAGCGCTTGGACGTTTCCGGTCCGAGCGAGTCGATCTGCTGGGCCATCTTGACCATGTCGAGGGTCGTGACGCCCATGATCTGGGTCTCGCCACGCTCGAACAGGGCGCTGCCGTGCGCACGCGGGATGACGGCCACCTCGGCCGACAGCGCGCGGATGTCCGTGATGCCGCGGCCGTCGATGCGGAAGTGGTCGGTCAGGATGCGCTGGCGAACCAGCTTCTTGGTCAGCGAGCGGAACGCCGCGCCGATTTCCTTCTCACGCCCGGCGTAGGTCTCGGCGAGGCGCTCGAGCACCTCGACCTTGATCTGGTTGCTGCGCTCGTCGCGCTCTTCCTTGCCTGCGATGGTGAGCGCCTTGGACAGCTCGTCGGTGGCCACCGAGGACACCGCGTAGAACACGTCGTCCTGGTAATCCGGGAACACCGGGTAGTCGGCGACGGGCTTGGCGGCGCTGTCGGCCAGCTCCTTCTGCGCGTCGCACAGGGCCGCGATGAACGGCTTGGCGGCTTCGAGGCCCTCGGCGACGACGGACTCGGTGGGCGCACCAGCGCCACCGGCGATGAGCTCGATGACCCGGTCGGTGGCCTCGGCCTCGACCATCATGATGGCGACGTCGTCGCCCGCCTTGCGACCCGCGACGACCATGTCGAACACGGCGCCCTCGAGCTGCTCGACGGTCGGGAACGCGACCCACTGGCTGTCGATCAGCGCGACGCGCACGCCGCCGACGGGACCAGAGAACGGGATGCCCGAGATCTGGGTGGACGCGGATGCGGCGTTGATGGCCAGCACGTCGTACAGGTCCTTGGGATCAAGACTGAGGATCGTGACGACGACCTGGATCTCGTTGCGCAGACCCGAGATGAAGGTCGGGCGCAGCGGCCGGTCGATCAGACGGCAGGTCAGGATCGCGTCGGTGGAGGGACGGCCCTCGCGACGGAAGAACGAACCGGGGATGCGTCCCGCGGCGTACATGCGCTCTTCGACGTCGATCGTCAGCGGGAAGAAGTCGAAGTGGTCCTTGGGCTGCTTGCTGGCCGTGGTGGCGCTCAGCAGCATGGTCTCGTCGTCGAGGTAGGCGACGACGGCGCCGGCGGCCTGCTTGGCCAGCCGGCCGGTCTCGAAGCGAATGGTGCGGGTGCCGAAGGTCCCGTTGTCGATCACGGCGGTGGATTCGAAGACGCCGTCTTCGATTTCAGTTGCAGACATACGTGTGTCAGGCCTCTTTGGTTCTCGTGTGGTGCTGTTTCGCACCCCTTTTTTCGCGCGTCACGCACGAGAACCCGGGAAATGCCGACGGCCGTCGATCGAAGCGGTCGGAGCCGCCCCTTTCGTGGGGCTCCGGCAGCCACTACCGAAGACCGCCCATTCGAAGACGGGTCCTGCCGGTGACGCACTGGAACGGTGCCCGCGGATATGCGCGAACCGCACCGACGTTCGAGCCAGAACAGGCTCAAAACACGTTCATGTTACACCGCGGCAATCATCGAACCCGCCGTTGGGGCCGTTACGACACGTCTTCGACGCACACCGTGAACTGGCGCACGTCGTAGGCGTAGCCGATACCGGTGGCGCACTGGTCGACGTTGGCGACATCGCGCATGATCTGGGTGGCACGTTGGCGATTCGGCACGGCTCGGTCGTTGCAGTCGACCCGCACGGGATCGCGGCCGTTCTCCGGATCGATGCTCATGCAGCCACCGACCACCCAGTCGACGTCCATGCAGATCGTCGAGCCGGATCCACTGAAGGAACTGCGCATCGAGTAGTACGTGTCGACGTCCATCGGACAATCGTCGGTCCTTTGGACCACGTCGACTACGCGGAAGTTGGACTCCGGGCTGCCGCACTGCACTCGGGCGGTTTCCGGTCGGTCCGGCGGGCCGCCGACCTTCAGGCAGTCCCCTACCTGCATGTCGGCGGCTGCCGCGGACGAACACCCCACTACCGTCATCGCCGCAGCGATGACGGCGAGCAGGGTCTTCACGTGAAGACTTGCGCGACTAGCGGCGCAGGCCCAGGCGCTCGATCAGCGAGCGGTAGCGCGCCACGTCGACCTGGGCGATGTACTTGAGCAGACGACGACGGCGACCGACGAGCAGCAGCAGTCCGCGACGCGAGTGGTGATCGTGCTTGTGCATCTTCAGATGCTCGGTCAGATCGGAGATGCGCTTGGTCAGCATGGCGACCTGGGCTTCCGGAGAACCGGTGTCCGTCTCGTGCAGGCCGTACTGGCCGAGGATCTCTTTTTTCTGCTCGGTGGTGAGCGACATGAAACAAACTCCATCCATGGGTTCGCGAATTGCATCAAAGGCGAGGCCGCCGCGAACTGCAGCACACGCTGGGTCGCCGGGGAGTCTAACAGCGCTGCGCCGCGCGAACCGAATCGTCTAGGAGTCGGAGAGGATCGTGCGGGCCCGCAGGGTGTCGCGATCCATCGCCACCACGAGGTCGTCGACCGACCCGAACTTCTCCTGTCCGCGGATGCGCGACACGAAGTCGACGGCGACGTGCTGGCCGTACAGATCTGCCTCGGTGTCGAGGACGTAGGCCTCCACGGTCCTGGTGCGGCCGGAGAAGGTGGGATTCGTACCGACCGACACCGCCGCCTGATAGCGCTTTCCTGGGGTGACGGTGCCCACCACGGGTCCGTGGCCGAGGACGGTGAACCAGGCGGCGTAGACGCCGTCGGCGGGGATCGCCGAGTACATGGGCGGTGCGACGTTGGCGGTCGGATATCCCAGGCCCTTGCCCCGCCCGTCGCCGCGCACGACGACGCCCTCGACGCGGTGTGGCCTGCCCAGCGCCTCGGCCGCGGCGACGACGTCACCGGCGTCGACGCAGGACCGGATGTAGGTCGAGGAGAAGGTGACGGTCCCGTCGCGATCGGCGTCGGACACCTCGTGGACCAGCGACATGCTCTCCACCGCAAACCCGGCCCGCTCGCCGGCCTTGCGAAGCATCGTCACGTTGCCGCCGGCCTTCTTGCCGAAGGTGAAGTTCTCGCCGACCACGACCTCGACGACGTGCAGCCGCTCGACGAGCAGCTCGTGGATGTACCTCTCGGGGGTGAGCTTCATGAAGTCGGAGGTGAACGGCATGACCAGGAACACGTCGACGCCCATCTCCTCGACGAGCTCGGCGCGTCGGGTCAGCGTCGTGAGCTGAGCCGGGTGATTGCCGGGGAACACCACTTCCATCGGGTGGGGGTCGAAGGTCATCAGCACCGTGGGCACGCCACGGGACCGGCCCGCCTTCACCGCGTGGTTGATGAGTTCGGCGTGCCCTCGGTGGACACCGTCGAACACACCGATCGTGACGACACACCTGCCCCAGTCCGTGGGGATCTCGTCTTGGCCCCGCCAGCGCTGCACGACGGCAAGCCTACGACGCGTCGGTGTGGCCGGCACCGCCAGATGCCCGGACGGGCGATGGATTGCCTAAACTCCTGTGGTTATGAGCTCCGACGACACCGCACGCGACTTGTCTTCGGTGGCCCAGGACTACCTGAAGGTGATCTGGACGGCGCAGGAGTGGTCGGTCGACAAGGTCAGCACGAAGATGCTGGCCGAGCGCATCGGAGTGTCGGCCAGCACGGCGTCGGAATCCATTCGCAAGCTGGCAGACCAGGGCCTCGTCGACCACGAGAAGTACGGCGCCGTGACGCTCACCGACGCCGGTCGCCATGCCGCCCTCGCGATGGTGCGCCGCCACCGGTTGATGGAGACGTTCCTGGTGCGCGAACTCGGGTACGGCTGGGACGAGGTGCACGACGAGGCCGAGGTGCTCGAGCACGCCGTGTCCGACCGGATGCTGGACCGCATCGACGCCAAGCTGGGCTTCCCCACCCGCGACCCGCACGGTGACCCGATCCCCGCTGCCGACGGCAGGGTCCCTGCACCGGATGCCCGGCAGTTGTCGATGTGCCGGGACGGCGACGCCGCCACGGTGGCCCGCATCTCCGACGCCGACCCCGAGATGCTCCGCTACTTCGACAGCGTTGGCATCAGCCTGGACTCCCGGCTCACGGTGCTGGCCCGCCGCGACTTCGCAGGCATGATCTCGGTGGGCGTGCAGCGGCCAGGGAGCGCGGCCACCGCCGCCACCACCGTCGACCTGGGAAACCCTGCGGCAGAAGCGATCTGGGTCATCTAGCCGACGCCTACAGCGTCGACGGCCTGATCACCACGACCGACTTGGTCCGCGACCCGTCGTCGGCGAGCAGGGCGATGACTCGACCGTCCGACGCCGTCGCCGCGTACACGCCGTCGACGCCGGCAGGCGCCAGCGCCCTTCCGTTCGACGCGGCTTCGGCCTCCTCGTCGGTCAACTCCCGGCGCGGGAAGCCCAGCAGGCACGCCTCGTCCAACGAGTAGCTGAGCCGCGGGCCTTCGGCCAGCGCCTCGAGGGTGTGCGCCTCCCCCAGTCCGTAGCGACCGACCCTGGTGCGGCGCAGCGCGGTGAGGTGTCCACCGACGCCGAGGCCGGCGCCGACGTCGCGCGCCAACGCCCGAATGTAGGTGCCCGACGAGCAGTCGACCTCGACGTCGACGTCGACGAAGTCGGCGGGAACCTCCGGCGTGCGACGAACGGCGACGACGTCGAACCGGGCGATGCGCACCCGTCGCGCGGCCAACTCGACGGTCTTGCCCTCGCGAGCCAACTTGTAGGCGCGCTGGCCGTCGACCTTGATGGCGCTAACGGCCGAGGGAATCTGGTCGATCTCACCGCGCAGCCCGCCGACGGCCGACTCGACGTCCGCGTCCGACACGTGATCGGCCGAAACCGTCTCCAGCACTTCACCTTCGGCGTCCTCGGTGGAGGTGGTCTGACCCAACCGAATGGTGGCCGAATACGACTTGTCCGTCGCGGTCAGCAGCCCGAGGATCTTCGTGGCGCGCTCGATGCCCACCACCAGGACTCCGGTGGCCATCGGATCCAACGTGCCCGCGTGCCCGACCTTGCGGGTGCCGAAGAGCCGCCGGCAGCGGCCCACGACGTCGTGGCTCGTCATCCCGGCGGGTTTGTCGACGATCACCAGTCCCGGCTCGACCGCGCTCACAGCACGATCGCCGTCAACACCAAACCGTCGCCGACCGACCAGCGACCCGACAACGCGGACAGCGGCGGCCCGGACTCGGCCCGAGGGTCGACGAGGATCTTCGACTCGAAGCTGCCCGCACTTCCCGACCCGTCGACGGAAAAGGTGATGTGCGCGTCCTCGAACCCCAACCATCGATGCGTCAGCGGAAACCACGCCTTGTACGTCGCCTCCTTGGCGCAGAACAAGACTCGATCCCAGTGCGCCCCGCCGGGGAGCCCGCCCAGCGCGCTGCGCTCCGCGGGCAGGCTGATGGCGTCGAGCACCCCCTTGGGCAGTACCGCGTGAGGTTCGGCGTCGATGCCTACGGAACGGACCTCGGCCGTCCGACCCACCACGGCGCCGCGGAACCCCTCGCAGTGCGTCAGGCTGCCGACCACCCCGTCGGGCCAGCACGGTTCGCCCTTGTCTCCCTTGAGGATCGGTACGGGCGGCAGTCCGAGATCGCCGAGGGCCTGACGGGCGCAGTACCTCACCGTCACGAACTCGTTGCGCCGCTTGGCAACCGAGCGCGCGATCAGCGGCTCCTCCTCGGGCAGCGGCGCCAGGTCGGCCGGGTCACCGTACAACTCGGCCGAGGCGAGCACCGGGGGCAGAACGGTGGACAGCAACTTGCCCGTCATGCTCGCCTGCTCCTGATCTGCTCCTGCATCTTCTCCGCGTTGGCGCGCATGTCGGGGGTGATCTCGAAGTGACCGCCGAAGTCGTTGAGGTATCCGGGCGGGTACTTCGGGTCGGGCAGGATCTGGCGCATCCACCGATAGGGCTTGCGGCGTCGCCACTCCCGCGGGTAGCCGACCGACACCTCCTCGAATCGCACGCCGTCGTACCACGTGGTGCGAGGGATGTGCAGATGCCCGTAGACCGAGCACAGCGCGTTGTAACGCGTGTGCCAGTCCTTGGTGGCCGTGGTGCCGCACCACAGCGCGAACTCCGGGTAGTACATGGCCTCGCAGGGCTCGCGCACCAGCGGGAAGTGGTTGACGAGGATCGACGGCGTCAACCAGTCGAGGTCTTCGAGCTTCTCCCGTGTCAGCTTGACCCGTTCGCGGCACCACGCGTCGCGGGTGGCGTACGGCTCGGCGGACAGCAGGAACTCGTCGGTGCCGACCACGTTTCGTTCACGGGCGATCGCCAGCCCCTCGGCCTTGGTCGCAGTGCCCTCCGGCAGGAACGAGTAGTCGTAGAGCAGGAACATCGGCACGATCGTCGCCGGGCCGCCCTCGTCGTTCCACACCGGGAATGGGTGCTCGGGGGTGACGATGCCCATCTCGTCGCACATGTTGACCAGGTAGTCGTAGCGCGCCTTGCCGAAGATCTGCATCGGGTCCTTGGCGGTGGTCCACAGCTCGTGGTTGCCGGGCACCCAGATGACCTTGGCGAACCGTTTTCGCAGCAGATCCAGCGACCAGCGGATCTCGTCGGTCCGTTCGGCGACGTCCCCCGCGACGATCAACCAGTCGTCAGGGGACGACGGATGAAGCGACTCGGTGACGGGTTTGTTCCCGGTATGGCCGATGTGGAGATCGCTGATCGCCCAGAGAGTTGGATGGCGACGGTCCTGTGACAGCGGAGACACAACCGACCAGCCTACGTGCGCCACGGCGCGGTGAACGCCCGGCAACTAGAACATGTTCTGATTTACGCCCCTGGCGGCCGACGGGAACTTGTACACTCCCGGCAATGGACAACGAGCGCACGAGTGACCCCAAGGTGGGTGGCCTGGTCGGCAAGATGCGCCTGCTGTCGGCGACGTGCGCCCTGCTGGCGGCCGTGATCGTGGTCTGGCAGGCCAATCCCATCACCGCGCAGGACACCGGATCCGTCGAGCTGAGGTCCACGTCGGCACCCCTTAGCGGGGTCTCCAGCAGCATCAAGTGGCCCGTCGTCGAAACCGTCGACCCCCGCCCGTTCGATCCGTGCGAGGACATCCCGATCGACGTCGTCAACGGCCTCGGGCTTGGCTTCACCCCGCCCGAGCACGAAGACGGCCTGCGCTGCCATTACGACGCGGGCAACTACCAAATGGCCGTCGAGGCGTTCGTCTGGCGAACCTACGAGCAGACCCTGCCCGCCGACGCCGTCGAGATGGACATCGCCGGCCACCGCGCCGCGCAGTACTGGATCCTCAAGCCGTCGGACCGCAACAACCGCTTCTGGTTCAGCTGCATGATCGCCTTCGACACCAGCTACGGCGTGCTTCAGCAGTCGCTGTTCTACTCGCCGACCTACAGCGCCGACGACGTCGACTGCATGCAAACCAACCTGCAGCGCGCCCAGCAGCTGGTTCCGTTCTACAAGTTCTGAGCGCACCACGCCGTTGCGTAACGTGGCTGGCGTGGCTTCCCGACTGAGCGCCAAGCACGTCGCCTCGCACGCCCTGAGCCGACTCCTCCACCTTCCTGCGCCGACCACGGACTACACCGTGCTGCGCGGACTGCCGGTACCGATGCGCGACGGCGTCGACCTCGTCGCCGACCACTACGCGCCGAGGACCGGCGCCCCCGCGGGAACCCTGCTCGTTCGCTGCCCGTACGGCCGGTCGTTCCCCTTCTCCAGCCTGTTCGGCGCCGTGTACGCCGCTCGCGGGTACCACGTGGTGATCCAGAGCGTGCGTGGCACGTTCGGGTCCGGCGGTGAGTTCACCCCGATGGTCCACGAGGTGGCCGACGGCGCGGACACCGTCGAATGGCTACGCAACCAGGTCTGGTTCACCGGGACCTTCGCCACCATCGGGCTGTCCTATCTCGGGTTCACCCAGTGGGCCCTGCTGATGGACCCACCGCCGGAGATGACGGCGGCGATCATCAGCGTCGGACCCCACGACTTCAGCCAGTCCGCTTGGGGCACCGGCTCGTTCACCGTCAACGACTTTCTGGGGTGGAGCGACATGATGTCGCGCCAGGAGGACGGGAGCAGGCTGCTGGGCGCGCTGCAGCAGGGCCGGTATCGGCGGCGGTTGGCCCGCACCGCCAACCAGGTGCCGATGGGCGCCTCCGGGCGGACACTGCTCGGCACCGGCGCGCCGTGGTGGGAGTCCTGGGTGGAGCACCCGGATCGCCAAGACCCCTTCTGGGAACCTCTGAGACTGACCGACGCACTCGACCGCGTCGACGTGCCGGTACTGCTGTTCAGCGGCTGGCAGGACCTGTTCCTCGACCAGACACTGGCCCAGTTCGCCCACCTGCGCGGGCGGGACGTGACGACGGCGCTGACGGTCGGCCCGTGGACGCACAGCCAGGTGATGACGAAGGGCGCCCCGAGAGTCCTCCGAGAGTCATTGGCCTGGCTCGACGAGCACCTCGGAGGCAAGCCGGCCCCCGCCCGAACCCGGGTGCGGGCCCACGTCGACGGCGAACACTGGCTCGAACTCGACACCTGGCCGCCGGCGATGCCCGAGCACGTGGCGTATCTGCACTCCGGGCACCGGCTCTCCGACGTAGCACCGGACGAGGCGGCGCCGGCGTCGACGTTCGTCTTCGACCCCGCCGACCCGACCCCGACCATCGGGGGCCGGCTGCTCTCCCCGGAGGGCGGTTACCGCGACGACACGTCCCTGGCGACGCGCCCCGACGTCCTCGACTTCACCGGCGATCCACTCACCGCCGACCTGTATCTCGTCGGCACCCCGGTGGTGGAACTGGCCCATTCCTGCGACAACCCGTACAACGACGTCTTCGTCCGGCTCAGCCAGGTCGACGCGGACGGCCGGTCAACCAACGTGACCGACGGATTCGTCAGGCAGACAACCGATTCCGGCGTCGTCAAACTCACCCTGGACGCCGTGGCACACAGATTCCCCGCCGGGTCGCGGCTGCGGGTCATGGTCGCGGGCGGATCCCATCCGCGATTCGTCCGCAACCTCGGCACCGACGAACCGCCGATCTCGGGAACGACGATCAGAACCCAGCGACACACCATCCATCACGGCGCTGGCGGGGTGTCGCGGCTGGTGCTGCCTGCCGGACCACGGCCACCGTCAGCCCACTGACGCCCTGACCCGCTCGACGACCGCCGCCAGGGCCGCGTCGTCGTGCACGGGATCGCCCCAGCCCGCCGACACCGGCACGTCGACCCAACTCTTGCACCCCGCGTAGGACGGGTCCCGGTGCAGTCGCACCGGCTCGAGCAGCGGGCGCGCCTGGACCACCAGCACCGTCAATCGATGTCTCGGCCGGAAGTCCAGCCGGTCCGACCGCACCGACTCCGCCGTCCAAATGTGGGTGTCGGCCAACTCGTCGAGCCCGTCCGGCCGCTCGACGGCAACGGCGGCGACGACTTTCGCGCCCGCTCTGAGCACCACCTCGTCCTCGGTGCTGTCCGGTGCGGCCGCCTCGAGCAGGTCGCGGTGCTCGGGCCGGACGCGCTCGGCGTGGCCGTGGGCCACCGTGGGGAAGAACACGAAGTCGCTCGCCGCGACGTCGAACCGCTTCTCGTGAATGCCGCCCTTGCGCAGCAGCACCGTCTGCCTGCCGTCGAGCATGGCGAGCACGGCCGCGCCCCACTCCTTGAGCGCAGGCGCGGTCACGTCGCGGCGAGCCGGGCGCGGACCTCGGGGCGCCGCAGCGGTGGCACCGTCTTCGGCGGCTGACGGCGCGGGGGCAACGCGTTGAGCAGCCGCGTCGTCGTGGCGGTCACCTCGGCGACCGCGGCCTCGAAGGCCTCGGTGTTGGCCGCGGTGGGCCGCGTGATGCCGCTGACCTTGCGGACGTACTGACGTGACGCGGCCTCGATCTCCTCGGCCGTCGCCGACGGCTCGAGGCCGCGCAACTCGGTGATGTTCCGGCACATGCCGTCAACGATAGGACGGCCACTCGATACGGTGAAGCCATGCCGAGCACCGAAGCCGAACCCGTCCTGCTGGTCGACACCACCGACCGGGTTCGCACGCTGACTTTGAATCGGCCGCAGGCCCGCAACGCCCTGTCCTCGGAGCTGCGCACGCGGTTCTACGCGGCGCTGCACGAGGCGGAGGCCGACGACGCGGTCGACGTCGTCATCCTCACCGGCGCCGACCCCGTCTTCTGCGCGGGTCTGGATCTCAAGGAACTCGGCAACACCACCGAGCTTCCCGACATCTCGCCCAAGTGGCCCGCGATGAGCACCCCCGTCATCGGGGCGGTCAACGGGGCGGCGGTCACCGGCGGCCTCGAATTGGCGCTGTATTGCGACATTCTCATCGCCTCGGAGAACGCGCGGTTCGCCGACACCCACGCCCGCGTCGGGCTGCTGCCGACGTGGGGCTTGAGCGTGCGGTTGCCGCAGAAGGTCGGCGTCGGAATGGCCCGTCGCATGAGCCTGACCGGTGACTACCTGTCCGCCGACGACGCGCTGCGGGGCGGGCTGGTCACCGAGGTCGTCGCGCACGACCAGCTCCTGCCAACGGCGCGGGCGGTGGCGGCATCCATCGTCGGCAACAATCGGAAGGCCGTGCGCGCCCTGCTGGCGTCCTATCACCGCATCGACGAGCAGCAGACCGGTGCGGGTCTGTGGATCGAGGCGGCGTCGGCCAGGCAGTGGATGGCGGTGGCGACCGGAGACGACATCGCCTCCAGCCGGGCCGAGGTGCTCGAGCGCGGCCGCACCCAGGTCCGCTGAATGTCGCCGATCAGCAGGCGGACGCTGCTGACCGGTGGCGCCGTCGTAGCGGGCGGGGCCGCCTCCCTCGGTGGCTACGAATTGCTCACGCGGCCAAGCCGAACCGACGCCACCGCAGCCGGGGGTGACAAACCGAACATCCTCGTCGTCGTGGTCGACCAGATGCGGGCGCCCCAATGGTTCCCTGGCACCGGCGACCTCGACGCGCTCCTGCCCAACCTGAGCCGGCTGCGGCAGAGCAGCGTGTCCTTCGACGCGCACTACACCGCCTCCAACGCCTGCACGCCGTCGCGCGGAGTGCTGACCACCGGCCTCTACTCGCACCAAACGGGCTGCCTGTACACCGGTGACGGCCCCACCGAATCCAGCCTCGCGCCCCAATTCCCCACCTGGGGAACGATGCTGCGCAACCAGGGCTACCGGACGTGGTGGTGGGGCAAGTGGCATCTCGGGGCGGCCGCCGACACCACCCCCGACGGCCTGGACGCGCACGGGTTCTCCGGCGGCACCTACCCCTCCCCCAACGGCGCACCCAATCAGGGCTTGCGACGAGATCCCGGCATCACCGACCAGTTCGTCGAGTGGTTCGACGCGCACGCCGGCGAGGGCCCCTGGTGCACGACGGTCTCACTGGTCAACCCGCACGACATCATGTGGTGGCCGAAGACGCCACTCCCCGAGGACGTTCCGCGGGTGTTCTCCGCGAAGCCACCGAACTTCGAGACACCGGAGGACCTTGCGCGACGCGGCAAGCCACGGCTGCAGGTCGACTACGTCGACTTCGTCGCGCCACTGCTGGCTGGCGCCCTTCCATACGCCGGCCCCGACGTCGAGAGGCAGTGGGCACGCGGCCTGGACGTCTACCTGTGGCTGCAGCAGCAGGTCGACCGCCAGATCGGCCGGGTGCTCGACACGTTGTCCTCCCGCCCCGACGTCGACCGCAACACCGTCGTCGTCTTCACCTCCGATCACGGCGAATACGGCGGCTCCCACGGCATGCGCGGCAAGGGCGCCGCCATCTACGAAGAGGGCATCCGGGTGCCGCTCTACGTCCGGGACCCCTCCGGTCGGCTGACGCCGTCCCCCGGCGAGGTACGCACGCAGTTGACGTCCAGCGTGGACCTCGCGCCGCTGTTGCTGACGATCGGTGCCGGCGGAAACGGGTGGCGCGCCGATCCGCGCAACGCCCACCTGGCGAGTCGTGCGGACATCGCCGGGATCGCTGCGAACCCGGCCGCGCGCGGTCGGCCGTGGATCGCGCACGTCACCGACGACATCGCCGTGGAGGAGATGGCCGCCATGATGACCGCGGCCGGGATGCCCGCCGCTCGGGCGCCCGGGAGGACACCCGGCGAGGTCCCCACCAACGCGCCCAGCCACATCGTCGCCGTCCGCACCTCGTCGGCGAAGTTCGGCGTCTACTCCCATTGGAAGCCCGGTGGAACGACCGTCGACGCGTCCCGCGAGGTCGAACGCGAGTTGTACGACTATTCGACTCCCGACGGTTTCCGAGAGGTCGAGAACCTGGCCGGGCGAAGCCCCTTGCAGCAGAAACTTCAGGGACTTCTCGACGGGGAGGTGCGGGCCGAGATCGAGGCGCCGCTGCCCGCGGCGCTGCACGAGGCCCAGGAACTCGGGCTGGCGAACCTGCAGAAGGTGACCGCGGCGCGCGGGGGGTGACCGTTCAGGCCGCGCCGGGCACCAGCCAACGACCCGAGAATGCGCGCCACCCGACGAACACCAGACGCAGCAGCATGAACGTGGTCAGGCCCGACCAAATCCCGACCAGACCCCAGCCGTAGATCAGCGACAGCCAGATCAACGGCAGGAAGCCGACGAGCGCACTGGCCAGAGTCGCGTTCCTCATGAACCTGGCGTCACCCGCGCCGAGCAGCACCCCGTCGAGGGCGAACACCACCCCCGCAATCGGCAACTGTGCCACCAGGAACCACCACGGCACCCCGATGGCGTCCAGCACCGAGTCGTCGGAGGTGAACAACCGAGGCAACGCCGAGGACCCCACCGCGAACACCGCGGCCAGCGCGGCCGCGGCGACCGTCGAGAAGATCGTCACCCGCCACGCGACCGACTTGGCATGCGCAAGCAGACCGGCACCGAGCGCCGCCCCGACCAAGGACTGCGCCGCGATCGCCAGCGAATCCAGCACCAGCGCAAGGAAACTCCACAGCTGAAGGACCACCTGATGGGCGGCGACGGCGGCGGCGCCGAACCGGGCCGCCACGGCGGCGGCCGAGACGAAGCACGCCTGGAACGCCAGCGTGCGCACCACCAGGTCGCGCCCCATCACCACCTGCGCCCGCAGCACCGCGAGGTCCAACCGCAGCGGTACCCCTTCGGCCAACAGCGCCCGGCAGAACAACAACCCGGCCAACCATTGGCCGGCCACGTTGGCCACCGCCGAACCGCTCAACCCCAGCCGGGGCATCCCCAACCACCCGTATACCAGCGTCGGACAAAGCAGTGCTGACAGCGCGAAGCCCGCGACCACGTACCGCAACGGCCGCGCGGTGTCCTGGACGCCGCGCATCCACCCGTTGCCCGCCAGGGAGATCAGGATCGCGGGCGCCCCGAAGATGGCGATCCGAACCCACGGCAACGCCATGTCGGCGATCTCGCCGCCGTCGGCGATCAACGCCAGGATCGGGACCGCCGCCGCCTGCACCACCGCGATGACGACGGTGCCGAGCCCGACCGCCAGCCAGGTGGCCTGCACTCCCTCACCGACGGCCGACGCGCGGTCGCCGGCCCCGAAGAAGCGGGCCGCCCTCGCCGTCGTGCCGTAGGACAGGAACGTCAGCTGGGAGGACAGCAACGACAGGATCAACCCGCCGATGGCCAGACCCGCCAATGCGACCGCGCCGAGGCGGCCCACCACGGCGAGGTCGAACAGAAGATAGAGAGGCTCCGCAGCGAGCACCCCGAGCGCGGGCAACGCCAACCCGGCGATGCGGCGCCCGGTGACCGGTTCAGCCAATGCGCCCGCTGAGGGCCTCAGCCAAGGGCATCGGTCAGCGCCTTCACCACGGACTCCACCGGGCCGGTCGCGGAGTACCCGGCGGCGAGCCGGTGACCACCGCCGCCGAAACCGCTTGCGATCGCAGCCAGGTCGACCTCCGACTTGGCGCGCATCGACACCGTCCACTTCTGCGGCTCGATCTCCTTGAACACCGCCGCGACCTCGGCCTGGGACGTCGTGCGCACGATGTCGACGACGCTCTCGACTTCTTCGAGTCCGGCGTCACGCCATTCCCGGTGTCCGACAACGGCATACACCAGGCCGCGACCGGCCGCGGCCTCGGGAATCAGCTGCGCCGATCCCAGCACCCGCGACAGCATCGGGAGCCAGGAGAACGGGTGGGTGTCCAGCAGCCGGCGACTGATCGAGGCGTTGTCCACTCCGAGTTGCAGGAGCCGGGCTGCCAGCTCGTGCGCTCGCGCACTCGCCCACCGAAACGATCCGGTGTCGGTGGTGAGACCGGCGTACAGACAGTGGGCGACCCGCTCGTCGAGCGGCTTGCCCCACATGTCCAGGAGCTCGGCGACCAGCATGGTCGTCGAGTCGGCGGACGGGTCGACGTAGTTGGCCGTGCCGAACAGTTCGTTCGACGCGTGGTGGTCGATCACCAACACCTCGCGGCCGGACTCGGCGAGCGCGGACAACCCGCCGAGCCGATTCACGCTCGGAACGTCGACGGTGACCACGAGGTCGCTGTCGTCGCGCATCTCGCCGGGGTCGACGAGCAGATGCCCACCGGGCAGTGACTGCAGCGACTCTGGGAGGTTCGACGGCGTCGCGAAGCCGACCTCGACCCGCTTACCCGACCGTTCCAGCACCAACGCCAAGGCCAGACCGGCGCCGATGGTGTCGGCGTCCGGGAAGACGTGGCACACCACACTGACCGAGTCCGCCGCGTCGAGCAGCTCTGCAGCTTCTCGACCATCGACGCGCAACGATGACCGAGTTACCTCAGTCTTCGGGTCGATCGTGGTCATAGGTGTCCTCAGGGTCGAGCACGTCGGTGTTGTCCTCGGGTCCCCCGCCCACTTCATCCGCCCCCGTCACACGGTACGGGTCCGGGTCGCCGGCCGGAGTGGCACCCTGCCGAATCCGCGCGAGGTCGGCGTCCGCCTGCCGCGCACGAGCCAGCAGGTCCTCCATGTCGCGTGCCACGTCGGGCAGCTTGTCGAGGACGAACGTCAACGTCGGCGTGAATCGGACACCCGTGCCTGCCCCGACCTTGGAGCGCAGTACGCCCTTGGCACGTTCCAATGCCGCTGCCGCACCCTCGTAGTCCGGTTCGTCGGCGAGGGTGTCGCCGCGAACCGTGTAGAACACCGTCGCATCGTGGAGGTCTCCCGTGACCTTCGTGTCCGTGACGGTCACGAAGGCCAAGGGCGGATCCTTGATCTCGAACTCGATCGCCGAGGCGACGATGGTGGCGATGCGCTTGGACAGCTTGCGTGCCCGCCCCTCGTCAACCATTAATGCTCCTCGCGCAAGCGCTCGTCAACCATCTAGGTGCGCGCCTTTTCCACGAGCTCGTACGCCTCGATGATGTCGCCTTCCTTGATGTCGTTGTACGTCACGGTCAGACCACACTCGTAACCGTCACGCACCTCGGTGACGTCGTCCTTCTCCCGCTTGAGCGAGGAGATGGTGACCGTCTCGGCCACCACGACGTTGTCGCGGATGAGGCGTGCCTTCGCGTTGCGGCGGATGAGGCCCGAGGTGACGAGGCAGCCGGCGATGTTGCCGACCTTCGACGACCGGAAGATCGCCCGGATCTCGGCGCGGCCGAGCTCCTTCTCCTCGTAGACCGGCTTGAGCATGCCCTTGAGCGCTGCCTGGATCTCGTCGATCGCCTGGTAGATCACCGAGTAGTACCGGATGTCGACGCCCTCGCGGTTGGCCAGCTCGGTGGCCTTGCCCTCCGCACGAACGTTGAAGCCGATGATGATGGCGTTCGACGCCGACGCCAGGTTGACGTTGGTCTCGGTGACGCCACCGACACCGCGGTCGATGACGCGCAGCTCGACTTCGTCGCCGATCTCGATGCCCAGCAGGGCCTCCTCCAGCGCCTCGACGGTGCCGGAGTTGTCGCCCTTCAGGATCAGGTTCAGCTGACTGGTCTCCCGCAACGCTGCGTCGAGATCGTCGAGGCTGATGCGCTTGCGAGAGCGCGCGGCCAGCGCGTTGCGCTTGCGCGCACTGCGTCGATCGGCGATCTGACGAGCGATTCGGTCCTCGTCGACGACGAGCAGGTTGTCACCGGCACCCGGCACCGACGTGAAGCCGATGACCTGGACGGGTCGCGACGGGGTCGCCTCGATGACGTCCTCGCCGTGCTCGTCGACCATGCGTCGGACGCGGCCGTAGGCGTCGCCTGCGACGATCGAGTCGCCGACCCGCAGCGTTCCGCGCGCAATGAGCACGGTTGCGACGGGACCGCGGCCACGGTCGAGGTGCGCTTCGATCGCGACGCCCTGGGCCTCCATGTCGGGGTTCGCCCGCAGGTCCAGCGAGGCATCCGCCGTCAACAGCACCGCTTCGAGCAGCGCGTCGATGTTGGTGCCCTGCTTGGCCGAGATGTCGACGAACATGGTGTCGCCGCCGTACTCCTCCGCCACCAGGTTGTACTCGGTCAGCTGCGCCCGGATCTTGGCCGGGTCGGCACCTTCCTTGTCGATCTTGTTGACCGCCACCACGATCGGCACGTCGGCCGCCTGCGCGTGGTTGATGGCTTCCACCGTCTGCGGCATGACGCCGTCGTCGGCTGCGACCACCAGGATGGCGATGTCGGTGGCCTTCGCACCACGGGCACGCATGGCGGTGAACGCCTCGTGGCCCGGCGTGTCGATGAAGGTGACCAGTCGCTCGTTGCCGTCCAGTTCGGTGAGGACCTGGTAGGCACCGATGTGCTGGGTGATGCCGCCGGCCTCGCCCTCACGGACGGTGGCGTTGCGGATCGTGTCCAGCAGTCGCGTCTTGCCGTGGTCGACGTGACCCATGACGGTGACGACCGGCGGACGGAACTCGAGGTCGTCCTCGTCGCCTTCGTCCTCGCCGTAGGTGAGGTCGAACGACGACAGCAGCTCGCGGTCCTCGTCCTCCGGGGACACGACCTGCACGACGTAGTTCATCTCGCCGCCGAGCAGCTCGAGGGTCTCGTCGCCTACCGACTGCGTAGCGGTGACCATCTCACCGAGGTTGAACAGCGCCTGGACCAGTGCGGCCGGGTTGGCGTTGATCTTGTCGGCGAAGTCCACCAGCGACGCGCCACGGGCCAACCGGATGGTCTCGCCGTTGCCGTGCGGCAACCGCACGCCACCGACGACCGGCGCCTGCATGTTTTCGTATTCGGCGCGTTTTGCCCGCTTCGACTTACGGCCACGGCGAACCGCGCCACCGGGACGACCGAACGCACCTGCCGCGCCACCGCGCTGACCGGGACGGCCACCGCCGCCGCCACCGCCGCCTGGACGGCCACGGAAACCACCGGCGGGAGCGCCACCGGGGGCACCGGCGCCACCGGCGCCGCCACCGCGGTAGTTACCGCCGCCACCTGCACCGGGAGGACCACCGGGACGACCGCCGCCACCGCCGGGTCCACGAGCACCCGGGCCGGGGCGAGGTCCGCCGGGACGACCGGCCGCGCCGGGCCGTGCGCCGGGCGGACGGGGAGGCATGTTGCCGGGGGTTGCACCCGGACGGGGTCCGCCACCTGGGCGCGGAGGGCCACCCGGACGCGGCGGGCCGGCTGCACCCTGGGGCGGGCGCGGCGCGGGCCGTTCGACGGGCACCTGCGTGGAGAACGGGTTGTTGCCGACCCGGGGCGCACGGCCTGCGGGCTTGGGTGCCGGACCCGGCCGCGGACCCGGGG
>VIFX01000001.1:0-296013 GCA_006864685.1 Mycolicibacterium hodleri
GGGCGGGGATGGGTCCGCCCGGGGCGGGAGCGGCATTGGCCACGCCGGTGCTGACTCCCAGGGCGGCGGCGGCGAGTCCGCCGGCCATGGCGATTCCGGCGACGATCTTCGTGGACTTCATCGACATTAGGTCCTTCCGGGTTCGGCGCTGGGCGAAATGTTCCGCCCAGCAACACACCCGTCAGGGTAATTAGCCATGTTAAGTACCAGCTGTGAGCACCGTCAGCATCCGCTTTGCGGCGCCGACGGACGGGCGACTATCCGCCGCCGAGGCTCTTCTGAAGCGCGATGCACTTGCCGTAGTTCTCGGGGGTGCACGGGATGCCCTGCACCGATCCGTACCCGTTGAAGTTGGGGTCCACGATCGGGCCGGTGGCCGACGCCTGAGGCGGGACGACGACACCCGGAGCGCCGAAGCCACCCGCTTGGCCGGGGGAGCAGACTCCCTCGAACCGGGTTGGCACGGTGCCGTACGGGCAGTCCTTGGCCACTGCCGGGGAGGCGGCAACCAGGGGCGCAGCAACGAACGCGGCGGCACAGCCGAAGACCCAGATTCCGCGTCTGACGTTGATCATTTTGCTCCAAACGGTTAGCCCGACTCGCGTTAGCTTAGCCTGTCCGCTTCCCGTGCGGTGCCCGTGTGGGAACACCGACCCATCGTTCGCGCGGGCACGACGCCGGTGTGGGTGACGTGCACGCGGGCCGGGGCGGATTGTCGCCCCCGGGCGGGCGGCCCGCCTCACCTACGATGTCGGGATGCCCGAGCGCCCCTTCGCACTCGTCCGTCGACCAGCGGAGACCCTGGCCGACGGCATCGTCACATTCATCGAGCGTCAACCCGTCGACCTCGAGCTGGCCAAGCGCCAATGGGACGGCTACGTAGCGGCGCTGCACCGCAGCGGATGGCCGACCGTGGTGATCGACGGCGACGACGCCATGCCCGACTGCGTCTTCGTCGAGGACGTCGTGGTGATGTTCGGAGACCTTGCGGTGGTGACCAATCCGCGCCAGCCAACGCGCAACCCGGAGACGACGGCGGTGCGGCGAACCCTCGACGACCTGGGCCTCGAGTCGACCTCGATCACCGAGGGAACCCTCGACGGCGGTGACGTCCTCAAGGTGGGTTCCCAGGTGTACGTCGGCCTCAGCGGCACCACCAGCGCCTCGGCGATCGACCAGCTGGCGCGCATTCTGGCTCCGCGGGGATACACCGTGACCGCGGTGCCGCTCACCAAGGCGCTGCACCTCAAGAGCGCGGTCACCGCCCTGCCCGACGGCACGATCATCGGATACGAGCCCGTCGTGGACGCCCCCGGCATCTTCGAGTCGTTCCTTGCCGTCCCTGAGGAACCCGGTGCGCACGTGGTCGTCCTCGACGACGACCTGCTGCTGATGAGCTCCGCCGCGCCAGAGACCGCCGCGCTGCTCACCGACCGCGGCTATCGACTGGAACGCGTGGACGTCTCGGAGTACGAAAAGCTGGAGGGCTGCGTGACCTGTTTGAGCGTGCGGGTCCGCTGACCATGACGTTCGCCTGATGTTCCTCGTCGTCCTCGGCGCGATTCTCGCGTCGATGCACTTCTTCGTCTGGGCGCGGTTGGTCAAGGACACCACCCGTCCCGGCCGGGCACGGTGGATCCTGTCGGCACTCGTCGTGGCCCTGGCCGTCCTGCTGATTGCGACGTTGGGCCTCCGTGGGGTCGTTCCCGCGGAGATCGCCTGGCCGGGCTACCTGTGGTTCGCCCTCGTCGCGTACCTGTTCTTGGTGCTGCTCGTGCTGGAGCCGGTCCGCTGGATGCTGCGACGACGGATCCGCCGGCGCCCGGCGGGGGAGGTGCCGACGGCGCCCGAGCCGTCAACTTCCGACCCGGCAGCGCCCGAGCCGGACGCGGTGAACCGGCGGTTGTTCCTGGCCCGGGCCAGTGCGGTGGCGGCGGGCGCCGTGTCGGTCGGCGTGGTCGGAGTCGGTGCCGCGACGGCGCTGGGGCCGCCGAACGTCTTGCACGTCCCGGTGCGGTTGCGCCGACTCGACCCGGGGCTGAGCGGCTTCCGGATCGCCGTGGTGTCGGACATCCACCTGGGGCCGCTCGCGGGTCGGGCGCACACCGAACGCATCGTGCGGATGATCAACGAGACCTCCCCGGACCTGGTGGCGATCGTCGGCGACCTGGTTGACGGCACGGTGGCCGAGCTGGGTTCAGCGGCGGAACCGTTGCGTGACTTGCACTCTCGCGAGGGCACGTTCTTCGTCACCGGAAACCACGAGTACTTCGTCGACGACACGGCATCGTGGCTGACCGAGCTCGAGCGGCTTGGCGTGCAGCCACTCCGCAACGAGAACACGGTGATCCGGCGCGGCGCTGCGGCATTCGACCTCGCCGGAGTCAACGACATCGCCGGCGCAGAGCGGTCGGACCCGCCCGACTTCGACAGGGCGCTGAGCGGGCGGGACCCGGCCCGGCCGACAATTCTGCTCGCCCATCAACCGGTGCAGGTGGCCACGGCGGCCGAACTCGGCGTGGACCTGCAATTGTCCGGGCACACCCACGGCGGCCAGATGTGGCCTTTCCACTACGCCGTCCGCGCGGTGCAGCCGTCGCTGGCGGGGTTGTCCGCCGTCGGCGACACCCAGCTGTACGTGACAAGGGGAGCCGGGTTCTGGGGTCCGCCGGTGCGAGTCGGCGCGCCACCGGACATCAGCGTGATCTCGCTGGAGCAACAGGGCTGACCCCGCGGGCGGCTAAGGCAGAATCGTAGGCGTGACGACACCGCCGCAGGGTCCCCGGCGACCGGGCGAGCGCGGTGAACCCGCCCGCCGGGACGTGCCGCCGCGCCCTAATCCCGGTCCACCTCGACCCGAGCCGCCGACGCAACGGTTCCGAGCGCCGCAACGCCCAGTCGACGCGGCGCCCACCGAGCGGCTTCGTCCGCCGCCCCCTGTGCCGCCCGCCGACGCCGTGCCGACGGAGCGAATACGAGTTGCGCAGCGGCCGCTGGAGCCGCCGCACCTCGGCTCGCAGGACACCCCACCACCGGCGCTTAAGAAACCACGGCGCTCCTGGCTACGCGATCCGCTGTCCCTCGCACTAGTCGCGGTCATCGTGGTGGCGGTCCTCGTCGGCGGGCTCGCCGGCGGCGAGCTGTACGCGCGGCATCGCGTCGACGCGCTCCTGGTCGAGGTCGCCGAGTGCGTCGTCAGGGACGGTGCCAGCGTTTCGTTCGGCGTCAATCCGCCGTTCCTGTGGCAGCACGTCACAGGGCACTACACCAACATCTCGGTGGTCACCGAGGGTGACAACGTGCAGGACGCCAAGGGCATGAAGGCCGACGTGTCGGTGTCCGACGTCCGGCTGCTCGGCACGTCGGATTCCAAGGGGACCATCGGATCCCTCGATGCCACGTTGACCTGGACGGCGGCGGGCATCAAGGACACGGTGGCCGCGAACCTGCCCGGCGTCGGCAGCCTCGTCACCGGGGTGACCACCGATCCGGCGGCGGGGACGCTCAACCTCGAGGCGGGCGAGATCACCGTGACGGCCAAACCGGTGGTGAACGACGGCGACCTCGGCTTGGAGGTCGTCGACGTCACGGGTCCGCTTGGCAGGGACACCGTGCAAACGGCGCTCGACGGGCTGACCGCGAAGCTGAACGCCCAGTACCCGCTTGGGATTCACGCCGACAGTGTCGAGGTCACCCCGACCGGAGTGGTCGGAACCTTCTCGACGCGCAACGCGTCGATTCCCCAGGACGACGCCGATCCCTGCTTCGCCAGGCTGTGACGGCGGCGCCAGTCCCCGTTGTGCTGAGACCCGGCTCGGCACTGGGCTGACGCGCGCGGAGGGTTATGCGATATATTGCGTTTCGCAACCCCGCGACGAGCCAGAGGAGCAGGAATGTCCATCGAGGACTTCGAGAGGTATCCGCTCACGTTCGGGCCGAGCCCGATCCACCCGCTCGACCGGCTGACCGCTCACCTTGGCGGTGCACGAATCTGGGCCAAGAGGGAGGACTGCAACTCGGGATTGGCCTACGGCGGCAACAAGACTCGCAAGCTCGAGTACATCGTTCCCGATGTACTCGCCTCTGGCGCCGACACGTTGGTCTCCATCGGCGGCTATCAGAGCAACCACACCCGTCAGGTCGCCGCCGTGGCCGCTAAGTTGGGCCTGAAAGCCCGCCTGGTGCAAGAGAAGTGGGTCGACTGGCCCGACGCGGTGAACGATAAGGTCGGCAACATCCTGCTGTCCCGCATCATGGGAGCCGACGTACGTCTGGACCCGTCGGGGTTCGACATTGGCATCCGCTCCTCGTGGGAGGACGCCTTGCGCGAGGTCACGGAGGCCGGCGGCAAGCCGTATCCCATCCCCGCGGGCGCGTCGGAGCATCCGCTGGGCGGTCTCGGCTTCGCCAACTGGGCCTACGAGGTGCAGCGTCAGGAAGCCGAACTCGGCGTCTTCTTCGACACGATCGTCGTCTGCACGGTGACGGGGTCGACCCATGCCGGAATGATCGCCGGCTTCGCCGGTCAGGACCGGCCGCGAACCGTCCTTGGCATCGACGCCTCCGCGACGCCGGAGAAGACCCGGGCTCAGGTCGCCCGCATCGCCCGGCACACCGCCGACCTCATCGGTCTCGGACGCGATCTGCGCGACGACGAGATCACCGTCCTCGAGGGCTGGGCCGGCGATCTCTACGGCATCCCCGTGCAGTCGACGATGGACGCCATCAGGCTCTCCGGCAGTCTCGAGGGCATGATCATCGACCCCGTGTACGAGGGGAAGTCGATGGCCGGTCTCGTCGACATGGTGCGCGACGGCACGATTCCGAAGGAGTCCAACGTGCTCTACGCCCACCTGGGTGGGCAGCCCGCGCTCAACGCCTACTCGGGCTTGTTCGGGTAGCGGGCGCGGGAGTTCGCCGACGGCTGGACGCCATGGGCGAGCCCGTTGGCGGCGTGGATGCCGGCCGCCACGTCGGCCAGCAGCCGGAACGCGCGGGTACGGCGGATCTTCTGGGGGCGAGACACTCTCTTGTAGAACATGTTTCCACCATTGCCGCTGCACTCGGCATTGCCCAGTGGCACTAAGGCCGTTATCCGCTAAGATAGTGACATGCATTCGGTTGCCGTTCTCGCCTACGACGGGATGTCGGGTTTCGAGTCGGGCCTGGCGGCGGAGATCTTCGGGATGCACGACCTGTCGGCGGCGTTCTCCGCGGGCATCCCCACGCCCTGGTACTCGGTCAAGCTGTGCTCCGAGAAGCCGGAGGTCCGGATGTTGGGCGGCGCCACGGTGCGGACGTCGTACGGGCTCGCCGACCTGGCGGCCGCCGACACTGTCGTCATCCCCAGCGTCAGAGACACCACCACGTCTTCCTCGCCGGCGCTCATCGAGGCGATTCGCGCTGCACATCAACGCAATTCGCGCCTGGTATCCATCTGCTCCGGCGCCTTCGCACTCGCCGAGGCCGGCGTGCTCGACGGCCGGACGGCCACCACCCACTGGATCTACGTGGACCTCATGCAGGAACGCTTCCCCGAAGTCGACGTCGACCCGACCCCCCTATACGTCGACGGCGGCAACGTCCTCACCAGTGCGGGATGCGCGGCCGGCCTCGACTTGTGCCTCCACATCGTGCGCTCCGACCATGGCGCCCACGTCGCCAACGACGTGGCGCGACGACTGGTCATCGCGCCGCACCGGGCCGGCGGCCAGGCGCAATACATCGAGTCGCCGGTTCCCGAACCGACCACCGACGGCCAGATCGCCGGCGGAATGGCTTGGGCCCTGGCCAATTTGGACTCGCCCATCACGCTCGACGAGCTGGCGGCACGGTCGTCGTTGTCGCGGCGCAGCTATCTGCGTCGCTTCGCCAAGGCAACGGGGACCACGCCCATCAAATGGCTGATCACCCAGCGCATCCAGGCGAGTCTGGCGCTGCTGGAGTCCTCGGACCTGTCGATCGAACAGATCTCGGCGCGGGTCGGGTTCGACTCGGCCGTCACGTTCCGCCACCACTTCGTCCGTGCGCTTCGGACGACGCCGAGCGAGTACCGCAGCTGCTTCACCGGACGGGTGCTCGGTGCCTGAACCGCTGACCTACGCCTGGGAGACGCCGGCCGAGGGCGTGTACCGGTGCCGGTTGCCGTTCCTCGACGTCACCGTGGGGCTGGTGCGGGGGAGCACTGCCACGCTTCTGGTCGACTGCGGGACGACGTTGGTCGAGGCGGCGGCGGTCGCGGCCGACGTCGAGACCCTCGGCGCAGGAGCCGTCACACACCTGGTGATGACACACGACCACTTCGACCACATCCTTGGTTCGGCCGGCTTCCCCGACGCCGAGCTCTTCGGCCCGCCTGCGGTGTCGGCGGCCCTGACGACCGGGCTCGCCGGCGTTCGCGCGCATGCGCTCGGCTACGGCGCCGACCCGGTGGAGCTGGATCGCGCCGTCGCCGCCGTCCGGGCGCCGGACCACCGGCTGCTCGACGCCGACCTGGACCTCGGCGGCCGAGTGGTCCAGGTCAGGCACCCGGGCCTCGGTCACACCGATCACGACCTGGTCGTCGTCGTCCCAGGCCAGCCCACCGTCGTCTTCTGCGGTGACCTCGTCGAGGAGTCGGGCGACCCCTCGGTCACGGCCGAGTCCGACTTGGCGTCGTGGCCGCGCACCCTGGACCGGCTGCTGGAACTGGGCGGCGAGGACGCGGTCTACGTGCCGGGCCACGGCGCGATGGTGGATGCTGGATTCGTGCGGAGACAACGCGACTGGTTGGCTCACCGGCACCACACCGGTGGCACCCCGTGACGGCGGCGATCGAGTCGGCCCGGGTGGACCGCTGGTTGTGGGCGGTCCGGCTGACGAAGACCCGGCCCGACGCCGCCGCAGCCTGCCGCGGAGGGCACGTCCGCATCAACGACCGACCGGCAAAACCGTCGACGGCGGTCGTGCCAGGTGATCGGGTGCAGGCTCGGGTGGGCGAGACGACGCGCATCGTCGAGGTGGTGCGCGTCATCCAGAAGCGCGTGGGGGCAGCCGACGCCGTCACCTGCTTCCTCGACCGCACGCCAAAGCCGCCTCCGACGGTCGCCATCCCGGTGGCCGTGCGTGACCGGGGCGCCGGGCGACCGACCAAGCGGGATCGGCGGCTCCTGGACAAGTGGCGCGCGGGCCAAGGATGAGCCGGCCTCGGCGGCGATGTCGGGTCGCAAGAGGCTGATATATGGGACGATGGCCGGGCGTCAGCAGAGAGGACACCCGGTTACATGACTGAACGACGTCGCACCACGGCCGTGAACGCCGCGAAGATCGCCTGTGCGGGGGTGTTCCTCGCCGGCGGTGCACTGAGCATGGCAGGCCAGGCCGCCGCCGATCCAGAGGTGCCGTTCACGCCGGTGCCGGGAGCTCCCGTCGCGCCAGCGCCGGACCAGCAGGTCGTCGCGGGCGGCGACGCCCCGCCCGCCCCGCCGCCCGTCGGAGCGCCGGTCGTCCCCGGAGTCGCCAACCAGCAGTACGGATCGGGATCGGGCCCGTTGGGCTTCATCAGGGATGCTTGGAACCAGGCGAAGGACCCCTACGGCGTCGGTGACTCGCCCGACGGCATGCCAGTGGGTGCGCCGCCTCCGCCAGGGGCAGGTCCGCCACCGCCACTTCCGCCCGGATTCAAGTCGCTGCAATTCCCCGAGTCCGAGACGGCCCCCGTGCAGGCGGCCCCGAACTCCG
Organism: Mycolicibacterium hodleri; assembly: GCA_006864685.1. Lineage (GTDB taxonomy): Bacteria > Actinomycetota > Actinomycetes > Mycobacteriales > Mycobacteriaceae > Mycobacterium > Mycobacterium hodleri_B. The sequence continues at coordinate 7,720 of VIFX01000001.1, forward strand.
GTGGACCGGCGCTGCCGCCCGGGTACTACCCGCTCAACGGTCCGCCACCACCCGGATTCGACGCTCCGCCGCCCGCGCCAGCCGATCCGGCGGCGCCACCGACGATCGTCCCTGCCCCTCCGGGTTAGCTCCTCAGCGTCGCCACGCCGATCCGAGCGGCGACGGCGTACAAGGGGTCAGCGGCTCGGTGAGTAGTACCGGCGCCTGCGCCATGAATCGTGGTGTGTGACCGCGATGTTCGTCCGCGGCGTGCACGGTGAACGGGTGTACCACGTACATGTCGCCGGGCCGGCCCGTCGCCACGACGACCTCTCGATGGGTACTGGCGTCGGCGACCAGCGGACCGCACGTGAAGGCGTCGACCGACTGTTCGTCGAGGACCGCGGCGACGTCGCGGTGCGACCCGGCCCGAATCCGGGTGGGTGCGTCGTCGGGACCCACCTCGGACAGGATCGTCAACAGCAACACCGTGTGGGGGCGACCGCTGACCGCCCACGTGCCGTCTGGCAGCGGAGTGTTGAGGTCGACGTGCCACCCGCGGTCGTCGACGACGGGGCGCACCGGGAACCGGATGGGTATGTTGCCCAACGATCCGCGCGGCAGCCAGCCACCTACCCCGCAGATCGCGTCGAGGGTGTCGGCCAGTTTGCGGCTGCGGGTCAGGACGCCGAACGGACCGTCACCGCGCAGATCGGCGGCCCACACCACCGGCTCGGTCCACGACTCCGGCTGGTCTGGCGACATGGGGATCCGGGTCCACAGCTCCCGCTGTGCCGCCTCGGCGACCTCGCGCGGCGCCGCCGCCTCGATCTTGACGTAGCCGTTCTCGGCGAAGTCGTCGACGTCCATTACCCAAGCGTCGCGGATCGAGTACCGCTGGCGCCAACGGTTTTACGGAGCTGGGGGCCGCTTGGTGGTCGTGCGGTGCTTGCATCCCGGCCAGCAACACGGACGGCGCTTGCCCTCCTCGAGCTCCTCCTGCGTGCGGCGGATGCGACGCTCCCTGGTCTTGTCCTGCTTGGCGTCCTCGACCCAGCAGATGAACTCGTTGCGTGCCAGCGGCGTGATGTCCTGCCACGCAACCAGAGCCGTGTCGTTGGCGACCAGTGCGCTGCGTAGATCGGCGGGCAGTTCGTGCACCACTCCGCCGGGTACGTTCGGGCTCATGATGTCGGATCCTCAAGAAGGCAGACGGCTGGGTCAATCGACAACGTACACCGAACTCACCAGTTCGCGTGAGGCGCAACTCAATCCATCGTGTAGCGACTGACGGAGTCGGCACGGATGATCAGCCGCACCTGGTCGTCGGCCAGGATGTCGGCGAGGTCGTCGGCCCGGGCCGGGTCGTCGAGGTCCCAATAGCGGGCGGCCAGTCGCGCGGCCAGCTCGTGGGCGCCGTCGGCCGCCACTTCGGTGTGACCGGCGATCGCCACCCAACGCTCGCGTTCGCCGACCGGTGCGGCGACGACGAGCGAGGCGCGGGGGTCGCGGCGCAGGCGCCGGACCTTGGCGGTGTCCGGGCCGGTGAACAATTCGACCGTGCCGTGGTCGGTCGCCTCGAACCAGACGGGCCGGGGTTGCGGTGGCTGCGGGCCCGTGGCGACCGTCAGGAATCCGAACAGCGGTCGTCGCAGGAACTGCAGGTCGTCCTCGGTCAGCGAGGTGGTGCCGTCGCTCATCGTTGCCACGCCCCCGTCGCGGCGGTCCGCACGACGTAGTCCTCGAAGCTGCGAGGCTGCCGGCCAAGTACGGCGGCGACGTCGTCGGTCGTGGCGGCGATCAGCCCGCCTGCCATGAGCTCAAACATGTCGGCGACGGAGCGGGCCTCCTGCTCGCTCAGGCCCTGCTCGACCGCGGCGGCGACGTACTCCGCCGTCGACACCTGCTTGTAGGTGATGGGCAATCCGGACGCGCGGGAGATCTGCTCGACCGCCTCACCGAAGGTGAGCCCGCGCGGGCCGGTCAGCTCGTAGGTCCGGCCGGCATGGTCGCCGGGCTGGGTCAGGACCGCGGCTGCCACGGCGGCGACGTCCTCGACGTCGACGAACGGTTCTGGCACCTCGCCGGCGGGAAGCGCCAGTTCCCCGGCGACCAGCGGCGCGTGGAAGACGTCCTCGTCGAAGTTCTGCTGAAAGTTGGACGCCCGCAGGATGGTCCACTCCAGCGTTCCGCCGCGGACCGCGTCCTCGGCGGAGCGCATGTCCTGCCCGAACGGGGAGTCACCCCAGGTGTCGGCCCCCCGACCCGACAGAAGCACCAGCCTCCGCACTCCGGCCGCCTCGGCCGCGGCGACGAAGTCGTGTGCCGGGCCCACCAGTCCGGGGGCGATCAGGTAGGCGGCGGTGATTCCTCGTAGCGCGGCGTCCCAGGTGTCGGGTTCGGTCCAGTCGAACCGGACCTGGCTGGAGCGCGAGGCGGTTCGGACGGGGGTGCCAGCGAGACGCAAGCGGGCGGCGACGCGTCGGCCGGTCTTGCCGGTCGCGCCGAGGACCAGGGTGTTGTCAGTGCTCATGTCACCCATTCAACGCAGGTACGTCGGACGAATCCATGGGTGATCAGCCGAATAGCATGTGCAATCGTCTAACGTGGCTGTCGTGAGCGTCTTCGACGACCTGATTCGCGGGGTGCGGGCCAACGGCTCGTTGTTCGGCAGTTCGACCTTGTCGCCACCGTGGGCGCTGCACTTCGTCGACGGGGCGCCGCTCACCTTGTGCACCGTCCTCGGCGGATCCGGGTGGATCGTCGCCGACGGCTGTCCGCCCGAGCCGCTCCGCCCCTACGACACGATCGTCGTGCGGGGCCCGACGACGTTCACCTTCGTCGACGAGGTGGGAACCGCGGCCGAGCCGATCGTCTGCGGCGAGGACTGCGCGACGCCCGACCAGGGCGGCACCCGGCATCGGCTCGGCTGGAGCGACGTCGACGATGGCACGGGTGGGACCACCCTCATCGTCGGCGCCTATCCGGTCCGCGGCGAGATCAGCCGCCCACTTCTGGACGCCCTGCCGGTGATCCTGCGCGTGGATGCCGGGGGCACCGGCGACCCGGTGCTCGACCACCTCGCGGCGGAGGTGGCCCTCGACGTCCCGGGTCAGCAGGTGGTGCTGGACCGGTTGCTCGACTGGATGTTGGTGTGCACGCTGCGCGAGTGGTTCGACCGGCCGGATGGCGAACCTCCGGCGTGGTGGGCCGCGCAGCGCGATTCGGTTGTCGGTGACGCCTTGCGCCTGCTGCACGCCGACCCGGCGGCGCCGTGGACGATCGCCTCACTGGCCGAGGGCGCGAAGGTGTCGCGGTCGACGTTGGCCAAGAGATTCGCCGACCTGGTCGGCGAGCCCCCGCTGACCTACCTCACCAGGTGGCGCATGACGCTCGCGGCCGACCTGCTGGTCGAGCGCGAGAAGGCCACCATCGCCGACGTCGCCCGCGAGGTGGGGTACTCGGACCCGTTTGGTTTCAGTGTGGCGTTCAAACGCGTCCGCGGGGTCAACCCCAGCGAGTTCCGTCGCGCGCTCAGCCCGTGATGCCGAGGATCTTGATCGCGAAGACGAGCGAGTCGCCCTTCTGGATGCCGGCGCTCGGCTGTCCCTCGGGGTAGCCGTCGGCCGGGTCCATGGCCACCGCGACGGTGGACCCGACGTTCTGACCGGCGATGGCCTTCTGGAAGCCGGGGACGACGCCGTCGAGTGGGAACTCGGCAGGCTCGCCACGCTGGTAGCTGCTGTCGAACACGCTCCCGTCGCGACCGTTGACGCCCATGTAGCAGACCGAGACCGTCGCCGTGTCGGGGACGACGGGCCCGGCGCCGGCCTGAAGGGTGTGGACCTGGGTGGCGGTGACGCTGAACGGTCCGGTCACCGTGACCTCCGGTGCGGCCGAGTCCGTCGACCCGGTGACCGCGACGGTGCCGGTCGCCCCTGGCAGCGTCCACTCGGGGGTGCCACCGGCGGCGGGGGCCGCCGACGGGCACGACGCGGCGGCGGGTGCGGCGACCGCCGACGAGGTGCTCGCGGCAGCGGTTGACGAGCCGGGTTCGGCGTCGGCGTCGGAGCCGCACGCGGCGAGCATCATGACGAGCGGCGTGGCACATGCCACGAACGCGACGGAACGGGACCCGCGAGTTGAATTCACGGTCGCCACGCTACAGAAGGGGCATTTCGCGACGGTCGCTCACCTCAGATGCAGCGGAACTCCGGCGTGCCGAATCCGCCACGCAGACAGTTGGCCAGGGGGTGACCTCTGGACCACCGCAACGTGGTTGGCACCAGTCATCGCTCACCGTCGCGGGCGGCTCGTTGCCGGAAACAACGCGGTGCTTTCGTCAGACGAAGTCGGCGACGAAGGTGCGCGTGATTCGACCCCACACGCTCGCCTTGTCACGGTCGACGACGCGCGGATTGACGAAGTCGTGCGTCTTGCCGCGGTGCACGAGACGGCCGCTGCCGGCGGCGAGGAGGTTGCGCAGCCAGTCTGATTCCTCGCCGTACCCGATGGGCACCATCAACGAGCTGTCGTGGATCGTGACCGCCACCGGTGTGCGGTATTCGGCGCCCGACTTGCGGCCCCGGTGCACGAGTACCGCCCACCGCGGTAGGTAGGGCGCCAACAAGCCGATCATCTGATTGGTGACTCGCCGGTTGAACTTGGCCATGACGCGCATCAGCTTCATGTCGTTCCCATCGTTGTCGCCCTTTGAAGTTCGTCGCGAGCTCAATCCTCGACCCTTGATAGTTGACTGATTGATAAACTAAAGTAGACGACGCGCTAAGCTATGGCAAGGCCTGGAAAATTCTCGACCCGTCGACCAAGTCTGGAGGGAGTGTGACGTGGCAAAACCGGTTTCCCCTCGCGGTCTTGCGCGGGGGCGAGTGCTCGACTGCGCGGTCGCCCTCTTCGCCGAATGCGGAGTGCACGGGACTTCACTGAAGATGATTGCCCAGCGCCTTGGCGTCAGCAAAGCGGCGGTGTACTACCAGTTTTCGTCGAAGGAAGAGATCGCCACGGAGGTGTTGCGTCCCATCCTCGAGGACGTCACCCGCGTCATCAAGATTGCCGAGGCGCTGCCCGACTGGGAAGCGCGGCGGGCCGTGGCCTGTAGCGGTTTGGTGGAGATGGCGATACGCCACCGGCAACTGGCGGCGGTGTTCGTCGGGGATCCCGCGATGCCCCTGATTGCCCCAATGGAACTGCGCGCCGTGACCGGCGAGCTGCGCAAGTTGCTCGAGGGTCCCGAGCCTGATGCTCAGAGTCGCATTGCGGTTGCCGTGTTCTTCGCCGGTATGGGCAACGCAGTGGCCGACCCACTGCTCGCCGACATCGACGATGACGAATTACACGGAGTTCTGCTGGACTTGTCGAATCGAATCGTTCGACCCACCACGGACGGCGACTAGTTCTCTGGCTCCTTGAGTTGGGGCCGGGGTCGGTGTCCAATGCGCTGGACCCGCACGGCGAGCGTGGCGTCGCGGACAAGCCGTGTCCAGCTGGCATTCTGGGTCGGTGACGAAGGTGCGCGTCGCCGAATCGGGTGAGCTCAGCCAGGGCCAATTGGACACCGCCGAGGCGTTGGTCCGCTCGGCGTTCGGTGACGGTTTTCGTCCGCACGACTGGCTGCACGGCGTCGACGGGGTGCACGTGGTGATCAGCGACGGTGGCGTCCTGTTGGCGCACGCGTCGGTGGTCACCCGCACGCTGCGCCACGACGGCCGCGACTTCGACACCGGGTACGTGGAAGCGGTCGCGGTGCACGAGGGTCATCAGGGCCGCGGCCTTGGTCGGCTGGTGATGGACTACGCCGAGTCGGTCGTCCGCGAGCGGCATGTGCTCGGGGCCCTCAACGCCGTGCAGAGTGCGGTGCCGTTCTACGCCGCCCGCGGCTGGGTGCCGTGGGAGGGACCTACTCGGGCCGACACGCCGGAGGGATTGGTCGACACCTACGACGCCGCCGACCGGATCTTGCTGTTCGTGACGTCGTCGAGTGAACGGGACGGGTTCTCGAAAGGCGTTCCGCTGATTTGCGATTGGCGCGAAGGGGATCTTTGGTAGAGGCCGTCAGCGGGGCCGCGCTCCACCCGGATCGCCCAGCGCTCGGCGGACTTGCGTTTCGGTTGGTGCCGGCGGCACGTCGACCATGTCGTGGGGGAGAACCCCCGCCAGCCACACCGCGACCAATCGGGCGCTGGACCGGGGAGCGTCGTCCACCGTGCGGTGAATGAGGCCGGCGTTGGCGATCAACAGCACGGCGAAGTCCTCGGGGGAGGCGTCGACGCACAACTCGCCCGTACGAACGGCCCGCCGAAACACGGTGGTGACCGCGCGGTGATGTCGAACGCGAAGCGCGTCGACGTGGGGCGACAGCGGCCGCAGCGACGCCAGGAGGTCGGCCAAACCCCGGTTCGTGGCCTGTAGCGCGCAGGTGGCGGTCACACAGTCCCGAAGTGCCGCCACCGGGTCGGCGGCGCGTGCGGCGTCTTCGGCGATGGCGCAGTAGCGCTCGAGGTGACCCGTGTAGACCTCCGACAGCAGGGCCTCATGGGTGGGAAAGTGGCGGTACAGCGTGGCATTCCCGATCTCGGCGCGTCGGGCGATCTCGTTCAGCGACACCTCGACGCCCTGTTCGGCGTACACCGCTTCGGCCGCGGCAAGTGCGGCAGCCCTGTTGCGTTCGGCGTCGGCGCGCATGTCCACCTCCTCGCCGGTCCGGAATATCTGGGGATGCATCCCCGTTTGATCGTACGTCCAACAAGTGGGGATGCATCCCCGAATAGGAGGCTCCGTCATGAGGGCAGTGGTGGTCACCGAATACGGCGGCCCGGACGTGCTGCGGCAAGTGGAGGTCGACGAACCCCATGCCGGCAAAGGTCAGGTGCGCATCAGGGTTCACGCCGCGACCGTCAATCCCGCCGACGTGCTGCTACGGGTGGGCGACGTGGACGACGCGCTGCGGGCCAGCCCGCTGTCGCCCCCGTACCGGCCCGGCATGGAGATCGCCGGAATCGTCGACGAGATCGGTCCGGACGTCCGCACCGCCTTGCGCGTCGGGGACCGCGTCATGGCGATCGTGATCCCGATCGACGAATCAGGCGGCGGCTACGCCGAATACGTCGTCGTCGACGCCGACCAAGCCACCACCGCACCCGCGGGGAGCAGTCACGCAGAGGCCGCCACGTTGCCGATGAACGGGCTCACCGCACGTCGGGCGCTCGACGTGTTGGGGTTGGCACCGGGTGACACGCTTGCCGTCACCGGCGCCGCCGGAGCCGTCGGTGGTTACGTCGTCCAACTGGCGAAGGCGGACGGTCTCCGCGTAATCGCCGACGCCGCCCCCGCCGACGAACTCTTGGTGGCCGACCTGGGAGCGGACGAGATCGTCACTCGGGGAGCTTCTGTCGGACAACGGATTCGGGAGCGTCACCCGGCGGGCGTGGCAGCCGTCGTCGACGCCGCGTTGCAGGGCGACGAGGTGACGTCCGCCCTTCGCGACGGCGGTCAGATCGCGATCGTGCGTCGTCCCGGCGAGCGTGGCACATCGACGCTGCACCCCGAACGTGGCATCGAGATTCGCGACGTCTGGGTGCCCGAATACACCCACGCGACCGACAAGCTCGACGCCCTTCGCGTCCTCGCCGAGCGGGGCGCCGTCACCATGCGCGTCGCACGGACCTTCCCTGCCTCAGATGCCGCAGCCGCTCACCGCACCCTCGAAAGTGGCGGCGTCCGTGGGCGACTGGTCCTCACCTTCGACTGAACGACAGCGTTGGGTCGACCGCTCGGTCACACTATGCTCGATCCAAGGGAGAAATCGATGCGCGCAGCAGTCATGACCGCCTACAACACGCCCCTTGTCGTACACGAAGTCCCCGCCCCGACAACCGGACCGGGTGAAGTCCTCGTGCGGGTGATGGCAAGCGGTGTCAACCCACTCGACACCAAGATTCGCCGTGGGGAGGCCGCGCACGCCAAGATGGCACCGCCGGCGATACTTGGCATCGAGATGGCTGGAGTGGTGGAAGCCGTTGGGGGACAGGTCGACCGCTTTCAGGTAGGCGACGAAGTGTTCGGCATGACCGGTGGGGTGGGCGGTGTGCAAGGGTCGCTGGCGGAACTCGCCGCGGTCGATGCCCGACTCGTCGCGCACAAGCCCGCCGCGCTGTCCATGGCCCAGTCCGCGGCAATTCCGTTGGGGTTCATCACGTCGTGGGAGGGGCTTGTCGACCGGGCCGGCGTCCACGCGGGCCATCAGGTGCTGATCCACGGGGGAGCGGGCGGCGTCGGGTACCTCGCTGTGCAACTTGCCGTCGCCCGCGGCGCCCAGGTGTTCGCTACCGGGAGCCCACGGAGCCAGGACGTCATTCGCCACATCGGAGCGACCGCAGTCGACTACACGGCCAGCACCGTCGACGAGTACGTGAACCAACACACCGGTGGGGACGGCTTCGACGTCGTCGTCGACAACGTCGGTGGCGCCACCCTCGACGCGTCCTTCACCGCGGTCAAGCGGTACACCGGGCACGTGGTCAGTGCGTTGGGCTGGGGTTCCCACAGCTTGGCGCCGCTGTCGTTCCGCGGCGCCACCTACTCGGGCGTGTTCACCCTGATGCCGCTGCTCACCGGCCACGGTCGCGAACATCACGGGCAGATCGTGGCCGAGGCCGCCGTTCTCGCGGAGAGTGGGCGGCTGGTACCGCGGATGCATTCGACGACCTTCACCCTCGACGACGTCGAAACGGCCTACGCAACGGTCGAAAGTGGTTCCGCCACTGGACGGGTCGTGGTGTTGCCGAACGGCTAGGGCCACTCACCCGCGGTACGGCGGCAGCGCCGTCGTCTTGCGGGTCAGCTCGACGAACATCGGTTCGTGGGTGGGGTCGACGGTGACTGCGTTCCACAGCCGGCTCCGTCCCGCGGCCGAGATCGGAAGCAACGACGGGTCGCCCACCGCCGACAGCAGCGTGTCGAAGTCCTCCGCCGACGCACGCAGCGGTCGCGGATTGGATTCGTCAAGCGCGCGTGTGACGACCGCTGCCATGGGCCCCACCCGGAAGAGGCGCAGGGCCGTCTCGTAGTCCCCGCCGAGCACGTCGGTCAGGTCGAGTGCTTCCCGCAGACCCACCTCGGCTGCCATGACGAAGGAGTTGGTGATGAGCTTGTAGGCGACGCCCGAACCAGCCGGTCCGACCTTTTCGACCTTGCCCAAGGACGTGAGCACCGCTTCGGCGCGGTCCACTGACGCAGGCTCGCCTCCGACCAGAAAGGTCAACGACTTCTCCCTGGCGTAGCGGACGCCACCCACGATCGGTGCGTCCACGACCGCCACCGCGGGATCGGCGTGACGGTGCACCGCCTCCATCATCTCCGGCGTGGTCGTCGACCCGACGACGAGAAGCGCACCCGGCCGCAGGCCAGCCAGGATGCCTTGGTCGCCGAAGTGCGCCGCCGGAATGTCCTGGGACATGACCAGACTCAAGAGGACGTCCGCGCGGGTGGCGGCGTCGTACGGCGACACCGCGCGTTGCGCTCCCGCGGCCACCGCAGCGTCCAATCGGGCCGGGTCCACGTCGAACGCCGTGACCGCGTACCCGTCGCCGACGAGATGCGGGACCAGCTCCGACCCCATGTCGCCGACGCCAACGATGCCTACCGAGATCGTCATTCTTGCCTCCATCGGAGCCGCGGCTCCTGTGCGCGATTGTCTACGCAGGTCGTCGTCGACCCGCCCGTGGAAAACGTATGCGGCGTCCGGCGTCCGGCGCATTACCGTCAGCAGGCATTCGCCGACGGGCGTCAGCGGGGGTACGCGATGGTGGCGAACACTGACGACAGCGGCCGCCGGCGGCGGCATCATCAAGCGTGACAACCCCTCGAGCGGAAAAGAGTCACCCCGATGAACTGGAATCAAGCCGACACCGCCGTCGTCTTCATCGACCCGCAGAACGACGTCCTGAGCCCCACCGGCATCAACTGGGCCGCGACGGGGGCCAGCGTCACCGAGAACGACACCGTCGCGCACATGCTGGCCATCTTCAAGGCCGCGAAGGCCGCGTCGTTCGGCATGTTCATCTCACCGCACTACTTCTATCCGACCGATCATCGCTGGCTGTTCAACGGTGCACTGGAAGCCGACGAATTGAGCAGCGGAACCTTCGACCGACCGGGCCCCCTGAACCTGGACGGCTTCTCGGGCTCGGGGGCAGACTGGCTCGAGGAGTTCAAGCCCTACATCGAGGACCCGAATACGATCGTCGTCAGTCCGCACAAGGTATTCGGTTCGCAGACAAACGATTTAGTGCTGCAATTACGCAAACGCCGAATCAACAAGGTGCTGCTGGGTGGCATGCTCGCGAACATGTGCGTCGAATCGCACCTACGCGATCTACTCGAGCAGGGTTTCGAGGTCTACGTGGTCCGCGACGCGGTTGCGGGACCGCGCCACCCCGAGTGGGGTGACGGCTATCAGGCCGCTCTGGTCAACTACCGCTTCCTCGCCCATGGGGTGGTCACCACCGAAGAGGTCGTCGCCGCAATGCAATCCACCATCTAGTGGGCTGAGTTCAGCTCCCGTGAACGGGTGCGTCACGGGCACGGAGAGGGCAGGAAGAGGCCCCAGCACCAACCCGGCGGAATCGGCGGCGGGGGAACGAATCCCTGGCCTGGCGGAGGCCCGGGCGGATTGGGTCCCTCCCAGATGTTCTGCGCGACGTTGCCCTGGCCGTGGTAGACGTACCAGTAGTCGTGGCAGACGTTTTCGTCCCAGATCACCGGGTTCACCCGGATGTTCCCGGTGGGAACGGGTGCATCGCCGGGGCACCAGGTGAAGGGTCCAGTCGGCTGCACTTCGGCCGCCGCGACACCGGCGGACAGGCCAGAGCCGGCGAGTGCCACGCCCGCTGACAACAACGCCCCGGCGAGCATCCGCTTTTGGCTCTGAGTGGTCTTCACGTCGTGTCCTCCCGTTCATGCGCCACGTCGGGTGGCGTCCTTGCCGGAGAAGTTCACCGCGAAGCGGGTGCTACCGATCCCAAGAAACCGCCGAGCGGGAGGCCCCAGAACGGCGGACCGGCCGCACTAGAATCGCCGCGTCGAGGGGAGACGGTGTGTCGGTGACGATGGACGACTATTCGTGGTGGCGAACCTGGCGACCGGCGTGGGCGGAGGCCCATTGCGTCACCCTCGTCGGCGACATCACCGCCGAAGGCGTCGTCGACGCGCTTCACGCCGATCCCGTGACCCGCGTGCGCGGCGCCGACGCACTCTACGACCACGCCGTCGCCGACTGGCCCGGTGGCTACGACCCGTCCCGCGCCGTGATCGGCGTCGCGACGCTCCATGACGCGTGGACCTTGGTCGCCGAGGTCAACGGCTACGTCGGGGTGACCGAACGACTTGTCGGACCGTTGTCGTCAGGACGAACGGTGGTGTCGCACTTCTGCAACGTCAACGCCGTCCACACCTTCCACTGGTGGCACGACGGGCGGCTGCTGGTCGACGCCGACCTGATGTTCCCGGCGGAGCGTACCGGCACCGACCCGGACGCCATCGTCGAGCACGTCCGCGGCGTGGGCCTTCCCCTCGACGCCGACCCCGAGGAGATCGCGGCGACCGACCTCAGCGCAGCGGGATTCGCACTTGCCCAACGCATTACCGGTGTCGCGTGCACCCCGGTACTGTTCGAACGCAGTGACTTCGTCGTCGCGACGGTCGACGTGCTCGACGGGTGACGTGACAGGGAAGGATGGGCACGGACTCTTGGTCGAGGACGACGCGCACGACAGCTTCCGCCGCGGTGACGATGCACGGGTGCTCCGCATCGCGCGGTCGCAACTGGAGTCGGCCCGGTCGGCGAACGAGCCGGACGGTCAGGTTGCGGGGCTCTATGCGATGGCGCACGTCGCCCTGCGCACCGGCGACCTCGTCCGGGCGGAGGACCTGGCCAACACCGCACTCGGGATCGCGGTCGCCGCAGGCAACCGGCGGCTCGAGGAGCGGCCGCGGCACGTCTTGGCGGCCGTGGCCCGATTGTCCGGAGACTATGTGACGGCGCGCGAACGCTACGTGGCGAGCATCGAACTGAACGAGGCCCTCGGGCAGCGCGAGGCCGTGCACGGCGAGTACCACAATCTGACACTCACCGAGTTGCACCTCGGGAACGTCGAACGCGCGCGCGAACTGTTCGAGGCCTGCTGCGAGCGGGTGAGCCGGGAAGGCTATCGACACTTCGTTCCCTACCTGGGCATTGCCGCCGCTGCGATGGCCGCTGCCGAGGGCGACCATGCCAACGCCGCCAGGATGATCGGCTTCACCGATCGCGCCTTCTCCGACGTCGGCCAGGTGCCCGATCCGGACGACGCCGCGGAACTGGACGCGGTGCGCGTCTCCGCGACGACCGGGCTCGGTGCCTCGCGATTCGCCTCGGAATACGAGACGGGGTCGACGTGGAACCTTGCCCGATCGCTCGGGATCACCTGGCCGACGTGAAGGCCAACGCGTCAGGCAGTTGGCGACAGGCGGCCGACGAAGTGGTACCCACGTCCACGGACGGTGCGGATGTACCGTTGCGACTCGCCGTCGTCGCCGAGCGCACGCCGCGCCGCCATGATCCGGCTGCTCAGCGCGGCGTGACCGACGAAGCGTCCACCCCAGACGGAGTCGAACAATTCGTTCCTGGTGACGAAGCGGTCATGATGTCTGACCAGTTTCGCAATCACTGCGAACACCTGCGGTTCGACGCTGACGCGTTCGTCTCCACGCCGCAGTTCGGCACGACGGGTGTCCAGGACGAAGTCGTCGAAGCGCCATGCGCCGGCGTGCGTGACGTCGTTGTCCATCAGGGGATTTGGCATGACGGAGCTCCGACGTCCTCGGCGAGTGGCATTCCCACGGGATTGGCGTAGAGGACCTCGAGCACCACGGGCTCCGTGCCGAGGTTTCGGCCGACGTGCACGTGGTCGGGTCCGCTTGGTTCTGCGATGGAGTCGCCGGCCGAATAGACGAAGTCGACGGTGCAGTCGGAGGAGTAGTGGGTGAGAGTTCCTTGCTTGACGGCGCCGATCACGGTGCCGTCGTGCCAGTGCCATCCGGTGCTGCCGCCGGGACCAATCGTGATGTCGCGCAGGATGAAATGCCGTCCGTCCACGGACGACCGGTACAGTTCACGGGCTTCGACGCCGCTGCCGGGCGTGGCCGTTGCGGGTGCGGTTGCCGTGAACAGGAGCGCGCTGGCGGCGATCGTCGTCACCGTTGCCTGGGCTTGGAGTCTTAGTGTCGTCATCTCTGCGTCGATTCTCTTCGTTTTGACGCGTCTGTCTCGAATCGTGTTGTGCAACAGAACATCTCCATTCGATCTCCATATGCTCTTCATGTAATCGGCCTGCTGGTGCGCGAGGCTTGTCGGCATGACCACGAACGAGTACGTCGGAACCCGCCCGCATCATGCTGAACGCGTTGTCCCATACCATGATTCGGCCTCCGTGCATGTCGTACCCGGCCGGTTCCGCGGCTGGCTCCTATCCTTGAGCCGCTTACGCAACGGGCGGTCTCGGACGCGCACCAACCCGCCGAGGCAGCACGCCCGCCGCGCCGACTTCGTCGAACGTGCGGCCATGGCGCGCGAGATGCACCGGCTATGAACCCTCGGATTCCGTTGAGCCACCGGGTGACCACGCCCAGTTCTGCCGCTCGTACAGCGGCCGCAGGCCGCTGCGCACGAGATTGGTCAACGACGGGTTGACCTCACCGTCGCCGGGCTTCCCCGTCTCGGCACACAGCCAGCGGCAACCCGCGTTTGCGGCCTCCTTGGCGCGGGCGGCGATCAGCGCCGACTGCGCACCGCGATTGCGATGGGTGTCCAGCGTGGCCGTGGCGTTCAGGGACCCCACGGGCCCGTGAACGAACAGGTTCGCCGCGGCCACCATTTCGTCGCCGTCCCAGGCGGCGAAGGGACGAAATCCCGGGTGAGCGAGGGCCTCGGCCAGCATGTCCGACAAACCGTCCGTCGGCATGCCGAACCCGCGCAATGCCGTCGACGCCCACAGCGGATAGTCGCACGCATCGACGGGCCGGATGGACAAGTCGGTGGTGTGACTCATCTGGACGTAGTCGACCGCGCCGACGAGCTTGATCCACGGCGACGTCGGGGTCAGTCCGTGACGGCGACAGATCTCCGGCCAGTCCTCGGGTAGGCGAGCCGGCGCGATCTGGATGACGGCGCCCGGCGCCTTCTCCGCGAGATAGAAGGCGACGAGTTCGTCGACGAGCTCTTCGGTGACCGGTTCGGTCACCCCGAAACCCAGCGCCTTGCTCCAGTATCCGGTGACGTCATGGCGCACCGACAGGCACACGCCGCCACCGATCCGAGCGGTCGCAATGCCGAGCGCACGCTTGGTCGCGGGGGACGCCGTCGACTCGTACTGGTACATGAACTCGGCCTCGGCCGCCTCGGCCAACGAACCGATCTCGTCTTCACGCATGTGAACCTCATCGTGGGTTGTGGCCCGCTCCATCAGCGGACCTCTACCTGCACGATGCGCAGCGGGTGTGAAAGGTTCGGTCCGGCGCCCAGGTTTTCGTGCGATGTGCGTCACACCGCCGGTCGAAGCTCAGCTCTCGGGCGCGGATGGAACAGCCGCACCCGGCTGACCCGGCCCTCGTCGGTGAACAACGCCCATGCCACCCCGGGTGGGCAGTGGAACGGGTCGTGCGGCGGGTTGATCAGGTCGGATTCCCAGATCACCACGTCACGACCGGCGACGACGTTGGCGATGCGGTGGCGGACGCCGGCAGTCATGTCGCGGTCCATGGCTCGGACGATGTAGTCGAACCCGTGGGTGTCCTTGCCCGTCGGCCACGTGATGTGCACCGCGGGACTCCACCGGGCGCTCAACTCGGCCAGGAACGAGCCCCGCTGGGCCGCGTCGATGACGTTCTCGGCGTCGCCCCGCGCGGCGAGCCGTGTCGCGGCGTCGTCGTGGGACAGATCCGCCGTCCTCATCAGCGCGTCGTGGAGTTTCACCCGAGCCTGGTTGAGCCGGCTGCGGACCGTTCCGATCGGCACCCCGCACAGTTGCGCGATCTGTCCGTACGCACTGACATCGGTGAAGTACCGCAGGATCACGACCAGCCGAAGATCGGGGGACAGCTCGTCGACGGCGTGCCACACCCAGTCCCGCATCTCGTGCCGCTCCACCAATGCGGCGGGATCCATGGGGTCGACCGATGCAAGCACGGACTCGTCGTGCGACATGGGCACGGCAACCCTGGACCGCAGGTGCATGCGGCAGGCGTTGCGGACGATCGCGTGTAGCCATGGAGCTGCCGCTTCGGGTCGTCTCAGGTCGCCGATGCGTTGCAGGGCCACCAGGGTGGCGTCTTGGACCGCATCCTGTGACTCGGGACCCGAGCCCAGGATGCTCAACGCCACCGCCCGCATGCTGGTCTCGTGCCGGGCCAGCAGCTGACCAAGTGCGGTCACGTTTCCGCTCTGGGCGGCCATGACGAGCTCTGCGTCGGCAGTGAGTCCGGTGCCGGCCGCCATTTACTTCATCTCCTCGGATTTCGGACGTGTGTTCCACTGCTTGCCCAAGGTACCTGCGGCAGCTGGCAGATTCCTTTGGTGCGCAGTATCTTCGGTGGTCGACGCTGGCCGAGTGCCTAAATATGGCCCGTCGTGCGATGGGCGTTGCCGGTATGCGATGACAGGGTGAGTGGGCCTCGATCTGCGGGGCGCCGGCCGAGATCGAACGGACAGGATCCGATGGGCTCTCCCTATGACGCATTGCCGAAACTGCCGACCTTCACGTTGACGTCGCAGAGCTTCGACGACGGCGGCCAACTGCCCACCGCTCAGGTGGGCGGCATCCTGGGCGCCGGGGGAGGTGACGTGTCACCTCAACTGAGTTGGTCGGGCTTTCCCGACGACACGCGCAGCTTCACGGTCAGCGTGTTCGACCCCGACGCGCCCACCGCGTCGGGGTTCTGGCATTGGGCGGTGGCCCAGTTGCCGGTCACCGTGACCGAGCTGTCCGCGGGCGCTGGCGACGGCGAGCGGGCGAGTTTGCCGGGCGCGGCCGTCACGCTGGCCAACGACGCAAGCCGTCGGCGTTACGTCGGCGCGGCGCCACCCAAGGGTCACGGTCCCCACCGCTACTACGTGGCCGTCCACGCCGTCGGCGTCGAGAAGCTGGACGTCACCGCGGATTCCACGCCGGCCTACCTTGGCTTTCAGCTGTTCGGTACGGCGATCGCCCGTGCCGTGATCCAGGGCGTATACGAACGGTGACTTCGTCGTCGCGACCGTCGAAGCCATGCGTCAGTCGGTGGCAGTCCACGGCTCCCTGGCGAAGACCCGTTCCACCATCGGTCGAAAGAAGTCGAGCGGACGGTGCTCGAAGTCGACGTCGAAACAGTTCTGGTCGTACTTCTCGCAGAACTCCACGCAGTCGTCGAACCACTGGTGCCCGCGGTACTTCTCGCGGGCGTCGCGCACACCACCCATGTGTGGGGCGTAGTAGTACTGCTGAAACTCGGGGTGCACCTTGACTATCCAGGCCAGTCGCTCGGATACGTAGGGCGCGATCACCGAGGCGGCGAAGGCGCCGTGGGCATGCGGTGCGTACGTGTCACCCACGTCGTGCAGCAGCGCCGCGACGACGTACCCGTCCGAACGTCCGTCGTCGACGGCTCGGGTGGCTGACTGCAGGGAATGATCCAGTCGGCTGATCGGGTAGGCCTGTCGACCGTCGGCGAGAGCCTCCACCAGGCTGAGGACACGGGGCACCAGCCCCGCGTTGTTCGCTTCCTCCGCGCGGTCGATGAGGGCATAGTCCTCCGCGGTGCCTTCGGCCATCGTGCGGTAGGTGGCACGTGTCTTGGTACTCACGAGGCGATCCTCTCGACGAACTTCTTCGTCCACCGTAGTGCCGAAGCGGTCAGTGGCCGCGACCGGAGACGAGGTCGGCGGCCGTGGCGATCGGCGACGTCGTGGCCCGACCGCGTAGCTCCGCCCGGTCGGCGGCGTAGTAGGCCTTGTACATGGCCTGCACGGCGATGTACCGCAGCGGCTCCGGCTCCCACTTGCGCACGCGGTGGTTCACCCAGGGCAGCTCGGTGAGTGGCGACGGGGACTTGAGGATGAGGTCACGCAGGGTGCGTCCGGCGAGGTTGGTCGAGGTGACACCGGTGCCCACGTAACCGCCGGCCCAGCCGAGCCCGGTCGACGTGTCGAGCCCCACCGTCGCCGACCAGTCGCGCGGTACCCCGAGTACACCCGACCAGACGTGCTCCACCGCGGCTCCGGCAGTCGCCGGGAAGAACCGGACCAAGATGTCACGAAGCAGCCCAACGGTTTTCGGGTCGGTCGCCCCGTCGACGTCGGTGCCAGAGCCGTATCGGTATGGGGCGCCCCGTCCGCCGATGGCGATGCGGTCGTCCGCCGTGCGCTGGGCGTACATGTAGGCGTGGGCCTGGTCGCCGAGCGTCTCGTAACCGCCCCAGCCGATGTCGGCCCAAGTCTCGGGAGACAGTGGCTCCGTCACGATCAGCGAGGAGTTCATCGGCAGCCACGTACGCCTGAGGCCGTCGATCTGGGCGGTGAATCCCTCGGTGGCCCTGACGACGGTCTCGGCGGTGACGGTGCCGGCCGCCGTGACCGCCTCGTGCGGGCGGATCTCGGAAACCCTTGTCTGCTCGTAGATCTCGACGCCCAACGACTCGACGACGCGGGCCTGCCCCGCGGCGAGCTTCGCCGGATGCAGTCTCGCGCAGTGCGGATGCCACATCGCGCCCGTCGTGCCGCGCACGTTGATCCGCGCCGTCGCCTCTGCCGCACTGAGGAGTTCGACGTCGGTCATCGGCCAGGAGTGGGCCTCCTCGACCGCGTGCACCAGGCGGGTCTGCTGGGCGGCGTTCGTGGCCACCGTGAACTCGCCACCCTTGACGACGTCGCACTCGATGTTCTCGTCACGGGTGACGCGGATGACCTCGTCGACCGTCTCGTTCATCGCTGTCTGCTGCCGTCCCACGGCCTCGCGGCCGTGCGACTTCAGGTAGGAACCACGCCCACCGGTGATTTCGTTGGTCAGCCAGCCACCGTTGCGGCCCGACGCCCCGAATCCCGCGAAGCGCTGCTCCAGCACGACGATTCGCAGCTGGGGCGCAGCCTTCTTGAGGTAGTACGCGGTCCACAGCCCGGTGTACCCGGCCCCGACGATGCAGACGTCGGCCTGGGTGGAACCCGGCAGTGGCGGTCGCGCCGGTTCCTGCCCGATGCTGTCCCACCAGAAGGACACTTTGCCGTTGGTCAGTGCGGTGCTCATCGGCCCACCATCGCACTCGTCAGGCCGGCGGCGCCACCACCCTCACCCGTCGGGTCGCGCCGGAGGATCAGGGCGGCCACGGCGAGGACGATCAGGGTGAGCACCAGCATCAGCGTCGACATCGCGGCGATGTCCGGCCGCAGCGACGCCTTCAGGGACGCGAAGATGTACACCGGCCACGGTGTCGACCCGGCGACCGACACGAACGACGACACCACGGTGTTGTCGAGGCTCAACGTGAACGCAAGCAGCGCACCAGAGATGACGGCGGGACGGATCAGCGGCAGCGTTATGTCGGTGAACCGCCGAAACGGCGGGGCGTACAGGTCGGCGGCGGCCTCTTCGAGGAACTCGTTCATCCCCGTCATCCGGGCCCGCACGATGAACGTGACGACCGCGCTGGCGAACAGCGAGTTGGCGATGATGAGGCGCACCTGACCGATGTTGAAGGCGTCGAAACCCCAGTCGACGCCGAGGGTGACGAACCACGGCAGCAGGGAGATCGCACTGACGATCTCCGGGGTGACCATCACCAGACCCAGCAGGACGAGCAGGCCCGGTGCCCACCATCCGGGGCGCCGGGTCAATGCGATCCCGGCGAAGGTGCCAAGCAGGGTGGCGACCACCGCGGTGCCCGTGGCGGTGATCAAGGAGACGGTGATCGCGTTGACGATCGCCGGGTTGTTCATCGCCGAGACGTAGGCGTCGACGCCGAAACCCTCGAACATCTGGAGGGTGCGCCCGGTGTTGAACGAGAACACCACGATGACGACGATCGGAAAGAACAGGAACAGCAACCCCAACATGCCCCACACGTTCAGCAGGGCGTCGCCGGGCCGGATCCGTCGTCGACGAACCGGTTTCGAGACGGACGCGGTGTCGGTCACGCATTCTCCTTGAGCGGCAGTTTCAGAGAGGTCGCAGCGGTGGCGATGGCACCGACCACCTTGAGGGCGGCACCGACCACGGCGCTGGTGCCGAAGATCGCGAGCATCAGCAAGACCGCCATCGCCGAACCGAGCGCCCAGTTCTGGGCACTCTGGAACTGGGCGGCCACCATCTGGCCGACCATGCTTCCGCTGGCCCCGCCGAGAACGGTCGGGGTGATGTAGTCGCCCATCAACGGCACGAAGACCAGGAGCATTCCGGCGGTCACGCCCGGCATGGACAGTGGAATGGTGACGTGCCAGAACGTGCTCCACACCGTGCCGCCGAGGTCGCGACTGGCCTCGAGCAGTTTCGGGTCGAGGCGTTCCAGCGCGACGTACAGCGGAAGGATCATCAGCGGCAGGTAGTTGTAGACCACGCCGAGCTGGACCGCGGCCGAGGTGTAGAGCACGTGCAGTGAGCCGTCGGTCAGATGGGCCCATTGCAATATCTTGGACACGAAACCCTCTGGGCTGAGCGAGATTTGCCAACCGATGGTGCGCACCAGGAAGTTGGTCCAGTACGGGATGAGGATCAGGGCCAGCACGATGCCGCGCCACTTGGGAGCCAGTTTGACCGCCATCCAGTAGGCCATCGGAAATGCTATGGCCAGGCAGATCACGGTTCCCGTGACGGCGATCTTCAACGTCCGGACGAAGATCGAGAAGAAGGCCGGTGACGCGGCCTGTCCGTATCGGTCGAACGAGAGGACGTCGTTGGCATGGGTGACGTAGAGGCCCGGTTTGTAGCCGAAGCTGTACCAGACCACCAAGCCGAACGGCAGGATGAAGAACAGCAGGATCCACACGCTGATCGGCAGCGCCCCAAGACCTCTGGGCGCACGCAGCCGCCGACGCGCGGCCGGTACGTCGACCGTGCCGGGCACCGGCACCGCCCGGCCTTCCAAGATGGTCACTTGCCCGCCGCGGCCTTGAGCTCGTCATAGATGCCGATGATGGTGCCGTCCGCCGACGTCATCTGGCTGTAGACCAGCTTCGACATGATGGCGTCGCTGATGAACACCAGGTCGGGACGCTTGACGTCAGCCTTCTTGGCCGCTTCCTCGATGCCTTGGATTCCGGTGTTGTACCCGATGTAGGTGAGCTCCTTGAGGGATACGGTCGGGTCGAGAACGTAGTTGATGAACTCGTAAGCGGCGTCCTCGTGGGGCGCGCCCTTGACGATCGCCCAGTTGTCCTGCCACAGGTTCGCGCCCTCCGACGGCCAGACCCACTTGTAGCGATCCGGTTCCGGGTTGGCGAGGATGCCGAGGCGGGCGTCTCCGTTCCAGCAGTGAATCAGCGTCCGGGCCGACGAGGAGATCGAGGCGTTGGTCGACGACTCGAAGGCCTGTACGTGCGGAGCGATCTTGTCGATGATGAAGGAGCGATATGCCGCAATGTGGGCGGGATCGGTTGTGTTCTCATCGATTCCGTTGGACCAGAAGTAGGTGAACGCGACCTCGCCCTGATCCTCGAGGAACGACATGCTTCCCGACGCCTCCTTCTGGGCGGCGTCGAGGAAGTCCGCCCACGACGTCAGATCACGCTTGATGACGGTGGTGTCGTACACGTAGCCCGTCGAGCCCCAGTCCTTGCAGACGCTGTACTTGTTGCCGGGGTCGAACGGTGTGTTGAGGACCTTGGGGCTGAGGTTCTTCATGTTCGGGAGCTTGGAGTGGTCGAGCTCGGTGAGCAGCCCGCCCGTCGCCATCTGTTGAACCGACGAGTGGGTGGGGACGCAGATGTCGTAGCCCGTCGTGCCCTTCGCCGCACTGAGTTTGGCGATCATTTCGGGGTTCGAGCCATAGGAGTCGAGGGTGATCTTGGGGCCCTTGGCCGCCGTGAAGTCGGTCAGCACCGCGGGATCGTCGTACTCGCCCCAGGTGTAGATGTTGAGGCCGTCGGACGACGCGCCGCCACCGCCGCCTGAGGAGTTGGAGCACGCGGCGAGGAAGGCGCCGACCCCAAGCGCGGCGGTTCCGCCGAGGAAGCTCCGACGGGTCAGTGAGCTCTTCAGTGCCTCGGGGATGAGAGCGCGGATGTGGGGTTGCTGTGTCATGACGGGACCTCCAGGTCGAGTTGGCGAGACGGTGGTGTGGAGCGGGCGATTACGAGGTGAAGATCCGGACGGCGTCTGCCGACCACGAGCACAGCACGGGCGATCCGAGTTCGGTGGGTGGGTTGGCGGCGCGGGGGAGACGGGCCAAGATCTGGTCGTCACTCGGCGTGTGGATGACCAGCTGCAGGCTGTGGCCGAGTTCGGAGACTCCGAGCAGCGTGCCGGTGACGGAGTTGACCGGGGTCTCCGATGCCGTATCCGATGCCGCCGCGCTCGACACCACTGCCGCCGCGCTCGACACCACCACCGACTCCGGCCTGATCGCGGCGCTGACCTCGGCGCCGCCGGCGGCGGGCACGCTGCCCTTGGTCGGGCGCGAGGAATGCAGCGAGAGGCCCTTGGTGTGGACGCGCACACCGTCGGCGTCGAAGGACGCGATGGTCCCTGCGAAGGAATTCTGCCTGCCGATGAAACCCGCTACGAACGACGACTCGGGCGCGTCGTAAACGTCTGAGGCGGTGCCGATCTGCTCGATGCGGCCGTCCTTCATCACGGCGACCCGATCGCTCATGGACAGAGCCTCTTCCTGGTCGTGGGTGACGAAGATGAACGTCGTGCCGAGTTCGTGCTGCAGCAGTTTGAGTTCGACTTGCATCTCCTCCCGCAATTTCCGGTCCAGGGCACTCATGGGTTCGTCGAGGAGCAGCACGGCGGGGCGGTTCACCAGAGCCCTCGCCAATGCGACGCGTTGCTGTTGGCCGCCGGAGAGCTGCGCCGGCTTTCGAGATGCATAGGCGGTCATCCGCACCATCTCGAGCGCTCGGCTCACGCGGCTTGCCATGTCCGCCTTGGCTACTCCCGACCGGCGCAGACCGTAGGCCACGTTGTCGGCGACCTTCATGTGGGGGAATAGGGCGTAGGCCTGGAAGACGGTGTTCACCGGGCGCTTGTGTGGTGGCAGGTTCTCGACGTTCTGGCCCGAGATCTGAATGGAGCCGTCGTCGGGAAACTCGAATCCACCGATCATCCGCAGCGTCGTGGTCTTGCCGCAACCGCTGGGCCCGAGCAGGCTGAGGAACTCACCGGGTTGCACGTCGAGGCTGAGGTTGTCCACCGCGACGGCCGACCCGTACGTCTTCGTGAGGGAGCGCAGTTCCACCGATCCGGCCACCGAGCTGGGCGCCGTCATGGCCGGGGCGGTCATGTCCACGGTGCTCATGCCGACACCAGCGTCGACGTGGCGTCGTAGACGACCTCGCCGCCGATGATCGTGTAGGCGACTGTGGCCGAACCGATCTCGGCGACCGGCGCGGCGAAGATGTCTCGGTCGAGGATGACGATGTCGCCCACCTTCCCGACTTCGATGCTCCCCGAACGCTCCTCGTCGTGGTTGAGGTAGGCGGTGCCCAGGCTGTGCGCGATCAGTGCGTCGGCCAGCGAGAGTGCCTGCTCGCCGAGGAACGGCAACGCGGAAGCTCCCGTGGCTCCCGCCGGGGCCCGGTTGACGCTGGTGTGGATGATCTCCAGCGGGTTCGCCGTGCTCACCGGCCAATCGCTGCCCGAGGCCAGCGGCGCTCCGGCCCTGTGCAGCGAGCCGAACGGATATTGCCAGGCGGCGCGGCGGGTGCCGAGGAAGGGGATCGTCAGAACGTCCATCTGGGCCTCGTGCCTGGCCCACAACGGCTGCATGTTCGCGACCACCCCCAGTTCGGCGAAGCGGGGGACGTCGTCGGGGTGGACCACCTGGATGTGTGCCAGCGTGTGGCGAAGATCCTTGTCTCCGTTGGCCTTCCGGGCCGCCTCGATGGCGTCGAGCGACTCGCGAACGGCTCGGTCGCCGAGGGCGTGGAAGTGCAGCTGGAAGCCGAGCGCGTCGAGCTGTGTGGCGATCTCGATGAGCGTGGTCGGGTCCACGAAGCTCTTGCCCGTGTTCTCCCCTGGGCAGCCGCACGAGTCGAGATAGGGCTCGAGCATCCCGGCCGTGAAGTTCTCGGCGACGCCGTCCTGCATGATCTTGACGGTGGTGGCCGCGAATCCGGCCGCCAGGGCGCGTTCGCGCTTCTCGACGAGCTCGGGTATCTGCTCCAACCCACGGTTGCGGTCCCACCAGAGCGCGCCGACGACGTGCGCCTTCAGCACTCCGGATGCGGTGACCCGCAGGTACGAGTCGAGTGTGTCGGGGGTGTCGTTCGTGGCGCCGACGATGGCGTCCTGCCATGCGGTGACGCCCCACGCGAACAGTTGGCGCTGGGCGATCGTCAGGGCTTCGTCAAGGTCTTCCTGGGTCGCCAGTGGGATGTGCCGGGCGACGAGGGCCATGGCACCTTCCTGCAGTGTGCCGATGGCGTGGCCGTTTGCGTCGCGTTCGATGCGACCGTCGAACGGGTCGGGCGTCGAGTCGTCGATGCCGCCAACCTCGAGGGCCTTGCTGTTGACCCAGGCCCCGTGACCGTCGCGGTTGGGGAAGTACGCCGGCCGGTCGGGGACGACCGCGTCGAGCGCCGCGGCCGTTGGCAGCCCGCCGGGGAACGAGTCCATCGACCAGCCGCCGCCACTGACCCACGGGAGTTCGGGATTGGCGGCGGCGTATTCGGCGATGCGCGTGAGGTAGCCGTCGGCGGTGTCGTACGGGGTCAAGTCGCACGCGATCATGTCGAGACCCGCGTGGTACGGATGGATGTGGCAGTCCTGGAAGCCGGGGGCGACGAGGCCACCCGCGGCGTCGATCTCGACGGCGCCGCTCGCGGCGAGCGCGTCCGCACCGATTGCGGTGATGACGCCGTCCTCGACGAGGAGGGGTTGTTCGACGATTCCGGCGGGGGTGAAGACGTGGCCTCCGGTGATCAGAAGGCGGTCGGGATCGGTCATGGTGTCAGTCCTCGGTGGGTTTGGTGGACGGAATGTGTTGATTCATCGGCGCTTTGAGCGGGTTGGTGTCGATCGGCGGGGTGAAGTGCGACGTGATCCACATGGCCTGGGCCGGGGTGGCGCCGATGTTCACGGCTCGGTGGGGTACCGACGAGAGGTACTCGACGCTGTCGCGGGGGCCGAGGATGAGGGTCTCGGAAGCGATCGAGATCTCCATGTGACCGGTCAGCACGTAGAAGAGTTCCTGCGCGTCGTCGTGGGCATAGGGTTCTGGCCCGGTCGACCCTCCCACCTCGAATGTGCCTTCGTAGACCTCGAGTTGGCGGATTGGCGGCCGCGACAAGAGTAGTTTTTGCAGTCCACCGTCACTGGAGAACAGCGGCCTCTCGTGTGCCCGCAGCACGGGGCGCGAGACGGGAGCTTCGTCGGAGAGTAGGTCGGCGACCGAGATGCCCACCGCGGCGGCGATGCGTTTGAGCACGCTGACGGAGACACCGCACTTGCCGTTCTCCAGTTGGCTGATGAAGCCTGCGCTCACCCCGGCCCGCGCGGCCAGGTCACGGGTGGACAGCCGGGCGCGCTCGCGGGCGGCCCGTAGTCGGCCGCCGAGCATCGCGCGAGCGGCACCGTCGGTCGTGGGCACGGCCACCACGGGATCAGAAAACACTTGCCCCATTTCGCTAAGACTCACTTAACGGATTGCTTACTGGGGAACCGTAAGGCCAGCTGTGACGTCTCGCAACAGAACGGGCGAATCAGGCCGAACTGTTTACATCAAGGAAATGCCGGGATGTCGAGATCTGGGCGGCGGATCAACGAAATGCGTTCGAGAACAGGAACATACGAGGCAGCACCTCGTCGACGGCTCAGTCCGCCAGGATCTGCTCGCGGAGGATGTCTGCGTGCCCGCAATGGTGGGCGAGCTCCCTCAGGACCTGCAGGTACACCCAGTGCACCGTGCGGGGACCACCACGATGGCTGGTGACGACGGCGTCCAGAGGAAGATGGGCCACCGTCGTCCGCGCCGTCGCACAGGCCTGCCGGTAAGCCTCCCGAACACCGACAATCGTGTCGTCGTCGGCAAGGCGGAACGACTCGTCGGGACTGTTCACCAACCCGAGTTCCCGTCGGGAACGCCCCCCGATGCATTCTTCGAACCAGACGCGCTGCATCCACGTCACGTGTTTGAGCAAGCCAAGCAGCGTCGTCGCCGACGGCACCAGACGGCGGCGGGCCTGCTCGTCGGTGAGACCGTCGAGAGTGCGCTCGACGGCGGTGCGGTAATTCTCGATGAACGCCTCGAGCTGTGTGCGCTCGTCGTCGACGAGGACGTCGAACGGACCCATCGCCACCTTCCCTCCTTGCCCGAGGAGACGATACGTCGGCCGCGGCGCAGTTTCCACGCCCTAGTGGACCGGCAGGCGACCTCTGGCCGCACCACGAGGCCGGCGGCGACGATCGTAACGGCGGTTTCGGCTGCCTCATTCGGCACGTAGATCACGAGCTACTCGGCGCCGGTCGACGATCGATCGCGATCTTGAGGACTCCGTGAACAGTATTCAGCTGCAGGGCTATTCGTGCATCGTGATGATCAACTTGCCGCCCCTTGGTGTGTGGTTGAGCTCCAGTTCGGTCAGCGCTGCGATCGCGTCTCCGAGCGGCACGGTGTGGGCGATCGGCAGTCGAAGTGTGCGGTGTGCACACGCCTGAGCGAGTTCGTCGAGGTCCTGTGGGCTGTGCCGGGCGATCATCACCTCGTACGGACCGGGGAGGGCGCTTCTGACGAACTTGGTGGCCGACGGGACCACGTCGACGATGCGACCATTTGCGGTGAGCAGGCTCCGTGCCGTCGCGTACGCAAGCGTGCCGACGGTGTCGAACACGACGTCGAATCGACCATTCAAAGAAGCTGGGATGCAGTCGAAGTCGACGACGGGGGAGACGCCGAGGTCGTGCGCGTCCTGCGTGGCGCTGATGCGACAACTGCCACCCACCGTGCTCGCGCCGCGCGCCAGCGCGATCTGGACCGCGGCTCGTCCGACCCCGCCGAGGCAGCCGTGCACGAAGATCGACTGCCCGGTCCGAAACTTTCCCTTGCCGACTACCGCCTGGAGAGCGGCGACGCCAACGGTGGGGATCGCGGCAGCTTCCTCGAACGAGAGCTCCGCCGGCTTCTTGGCGATGCCGTTCTCGGTGGTGACGACCACGTCGGCGAACGCTCCACCGCCCTTGATCGGTGCCGCACCGAGCACGGCGTCGCCGACGCCGAACCGGGTGACGGCCTGTCCCACCGCTTCCACGACGCCTGCGAAGTCGTGGCCCATGCCCTGGGGGAACCTGCGGCCGCTCATCATCTTCATCTCGCCGTTGCGGATCTTCCAGTCATACGGGTTGGCCGCAGCTGCCCGCACCCGGACCGACACCTCGCCGGCTCTCGGTCTGCCTGGCTCGAAGTCCTCGAACCGCATCACCTCGGGCCCGCCGTACCGGTGGTACTGAATGCGCTTCACCGTCAATCCCTTCCTGCGGTGGGGTCGGGGATCGAAAAGTCCCAGGTCCCTTCGGCGACATCGGCGAGGCGCTGAAGGTAGGCGTCCCGCGCGTGTTGCGACGTCGCCGTGCGCTCCCGGTCCAACGCCGACACCCCGAGATCGGCTGGCGGAAGGGTCTGGGTGGTGGCGTCGACGCCGTAGAACGGAAGGTGATCGTCGAATCCGCCAGGGGCATAGAAGTTCAACAGCCGAGCGTCCTCGTCGGATACGACGCGGAACGCGTGTCTGGTGGACTTCGGGACCCAGACCGCGGACCCCGGTTCGGCCCGCACCACCTCGTCGTCTGGGCCGACGGTCAACTCGAGCTCCCCGGAGAGGACGTAGAAGCCCTCTGCCTGACGCTCGTGAACGTGCGCAGGCGGTCCTGCCCCGGCCGGGACGATCTGCTCCATGAGGGTGAACTCGCCGAGCGTCTGGTCCGCGGACATCAGGACGTTCCACAGCACGCCGCGGTACCAGTAGGCGGGAGAGCGTCCGGCCTGTCCGAGGAGCACCTCCCCGGCCTTACCGGTGGTCGCCACGAGTTGCCCCGTCTTGGGTTCGTGCACAGCAGGTTTCGACGTTCTTTGGTATCACGGAGGGTCTCCTCTGCCTAGATCCTCGCCGCTGATGTCGCGACGTGACATCACAGTAGCACTGATGTCGCGCCGTGACATCGGTGTGTTAATCGTTGTCACGGCGTGTCATCGTTGCGCTACCCTCGCCGCATGCCTCGGTGGGAGCACGGCAGCCAAGAGCGGCTCAAGCAGGCTGCGATGGAGCTGTTCGACGAGCAGGGGTTCGAGGGCACCAGTGCCGTCCAGATTGCGCAGAGGGCCGGCGTCACCACCCGGACCTTCTTCCGGTACTTCCCCGACAAGCAGTCCATCTTGTTCGTCGACGCCGACCTACTGCGAGCGGCGCTGCTGCAAGGAATTCACGATGCCCCAGACGTCACCGAGCCGTTGGCGGTCGTGGTGCGTGCCTTGGTGGATTTCGACTGGGAGGGCTTGGGACCGAGGGAATCTCAACGTCGACGCGATGCCATGATCAGGTCGAACCCGGAGCTGCTCGAGCGCGAGCTGAACAAGCAGCAGCAGATGTCAGACGCGTTCGGCTACGCCCTGCGGCAGCGCGGGGTCGAGCCCCCGGCGGCCGAACTCGCTGCGCGGGTGGGGATTCAGGTCTTCCAGGCGTCATATCTGGAGTGGCTGGCCGCCGACGGCGAGACCGATTTGGCGACCGTCGTGAATGCGTCGATGTCGACGTTGGCGGCGATCATGCCCGCCGTCACCCGACTGACTTGATGCCTGCCGTCGAGATGACGAATCCGCGACCGTGCGCCGCCGTGCAGGTCATCCCGGTCCGTTCCGAGAGGCACAGGAACGGTCCCAGCGACACCGTCTGGCCGTATGCCAGCGTCGGGGTGCCTTCAGCGGCGTCACCCACGCACGACTGGCCAGAACAGGTCGTGACGGTCCCGCGGTCGTCCATCGACGCCGACTGGGCAGGCTCGAGAGTCTTGCAATACACCGAATCGGGACCCGTCCGGCCGCCGGTGTTCACCTCGCAGTCGATGCGGTGTGTCGGCGAGTGGAACCCGCAGAATGCGCCGACCTGCGGGCAAATCGGGGTGTCTGCCGCCGCGACCGGCAGGGTGGTACCGACACTGGCGGCCACCGTCAGTGCGGCGGCGGCGACCCATCGCAGGGAGTGGCGTCGACGAACGGCGGTCTTTGGCACGGGTACACCATGTCAGATGCGGTGCCGCTTTGTGTTCTGCATGGCGACCAGGTGTCGAGGCGACTACCCGAACTCGACGACGATCTTGCCGAAGGCGCCGCGATCGAGATGATCGAGTGCCGCGTGCAGCTCGGTCAGTGGGTAGCGGGTGTCGATCGTCGGAGTGAGACCGGTTCGGTCGACGGCGTCGACGAGTCGGGTGAGGGCGCGCCGATGACCGGTGGCGATGCCGTGGATGGTGATGTCCTTGAGCATCAACGGCATCACCGGAGCGGACACTTCGAAACCGTCGAGTGCTCCGATCTGGTAGACGTGACCGCCGACCGCGGTGATCCGAATCGCTTGCCCGAGGTGCGAACCGCCGACGAGTTCCATCACGTGATCGGCGCCGTGATCGCCGGTGACGGCCAGTACCGCTTCGACCCAGTCGTCTTGCCTACGGTCGACGCCGTGATCGGCGCCCAAGGCGAGCGCGCGGTCGAGCTTGTCCGCGCTTCCGGAGACGATCACCCGCGCACCGTGCAGCTTGGCGATCTGAATGCCGAACAACGCCACACCGCCGGTGCCCTCCACCAGCACCGTCTCACCGGCCCGCACGTGGCCACGCTCGGCCAGGGCGAACCACGCGGTAAGCCCAGCGCAGGGCAGGGTCGCCGCTTCGGCGTCGCTGAGGGTCCTCGGCGCTAGGACCAGCCAGTCCTGAGGGACGACCACGTACTCCGCGAGCACACCGGGGTAGAAACCGCCGAGGGTGCGGTACGCCGGGGTGCGGGCATCGCCTGGGCGCAGTCCGTCGACCCAGTCCGGGGTGAACGTCGAGATGACGCGGTCTCCGTCGTTGAACCGGGTGGCGTTGTCTCCCAAGGCCACAACCGTTCCTGCCAGGTCGGAGCCGGGCGTGAAGGGGAATGCGAGTGGAAGATCTCTGCCGTTTTCCACCACCATCTTGTCGCGGTAGTTCAGCGCGACGGCTGCCACCCGTACCAGCACCTCGCCGCGTCCCGGCTGCGGGACGTGAACCTCCCTCAGCACCAGTTCCTCGCGACCGATGCCGTCCATTTCCCAGCGCCTCATCTGCGTCATTCAGACTCCTTGCTGCCGATCCCCCCGCCGTTGGCAAGGGGTGACGGAACCGATCTATTCCCCACACCACGAACTTGACGCGGGCAGGTCGGTCAACTCAGCATCCACGGGGCGGTCGGTTAGCGTGGACCGGAGGTTGTGTCGACGAAGGGAGCCGCGTGGTCGCCGAGCCGTTCGAGGTCACTGTTACTGACGCCGAGATCGAAGATCTGCGCGACCGGTTGCGGCGGACGCGATGGCCGGAGCCCGAGACGGTGGACGACTGGTCACAAGGCTTGCCGCTGGCGTACGCCCAGGAACTCTGCCGCAGCTGGGCCGAGGACTACGACTTCGGATTCGCCAACCGGCTCAACGCCTTTCCGCAGTTCCGCGACACCGTCGACGGGCTGGGGATCCACTTCGTGCACGTCCGCTCGCCGGAGCCAGAGGCGTTCCCGCTGGTGCTCACCCACGGGTGGCCGGGTTCGGTACTCGAATTCCTGGACATCCTGGGCCCGCTGACCGACCCTGCGGCACACGGCGGGGACCCGGCGGATGCGTTCCACGTGGTCGCCCCGTCTCTGCCCGGCTATGGGTGGAGTGACAAGCCGACGACGACGGGGTGGGGCATCGAGCGCATCGCGCGGGCCTGGGACGCGCTGATGGTGTCGCTGGGTTACGAGCGCTACGGCGCGCAGGGCGGTGACTGGGGTTCAGCGGTGTCGGGCGCACTGGGAGAGGTGGCACCGGAGCGGGTCGCGGCGGTGCACCTCAACATGGGGGCGGCGCCGCAGGGCACCTTCGACGACCCGACGCCCGCGGAACAGGCAAATCTCGCGGCCGTCAAGGAGTTCCAGCGCACCGGCCGGGGATACTCGGGGCAGCAGTCGACTCGACCGCAGACGCTCGGCTACGCCCTCACCGACTCACCGGCTGGCCAGGCCGCCTGGATTGCCGAGAAGTTCTGGGCGTGGACGGACAACGACGGCCACCCCGAGGACGCGGTGACGCGGCAACAGATCCTCGACGAGATCTCGACGTACTGGTTCACCGCGTCGGCCACGTCCTCGGCGCGCCTGTATTGGGAGAGCTTCACCAGCTTCCGGGGCAAGGTGACCGCGCCGTCCGGTCTGTCGATCTACCCGCACGACCTTGCCCGCCCCTCGCGACGGGAGGCCGAGTTGCGGTTCACCGACCTGCGGTGGTTCGAGGAGATGCCATGCGGGGGCCACTTCGCCGCGCTCGAGCAGCCGGAGTCGTTGGTCGAGCAGGTGCGCGGGTTCTTCCGCCTCTTCCGCTGACGGTCAGCACCGTGGGTCAGCCACGTTTTGTCCCTTGCCGAGCCGGGAACAGCAGTCGCCATGGCACTTCGCGTCGCAGTGACCGGGCCGACCGGTGAGATCGGGATCTCGACGATCGAGGCACTTGAGGCCCATCCCGAGGTCACGCAGATCGTCGGAATGGCCCGACGGCCCTTCGATCCGGCTGAGCGAGGCTGGAAGAAGACGGTGTACCGGCAGGGCGACGTGTTGGACAGGGATGCGGTCGACGCGTTGGTCGCCGACGCCGACGTGGTCGTGCACCTCGCGTTCGTCATCATGGGCACGCGGGAGGAAAGCGCCAAAGTCAATCTGGCGGGCACTCGCAACGTCTTCGAGGCCACCGTCGCCGGCGGTCCGCGCCGCCTGGTCTACACCTCTTCGGTGGCCGCGTACGGCTATCACACGGACAACCCGGTGCCCATCACCGAGGACGTTCCGACGCGTGGCACACCCGAGCACTACTACTCCGAGCAGAAGGCCGCGTGCGAAGAAGCGCTCGCCGAGACCACCGCGGGTTCGTCGCTCGAGGTGTACGTGCTGCGGCCCTGCATCGTCGCAGGGCCCAAGGCGCCCGCACTGGCCGAGGCCATGCCGTGGAATCACTTGCCAGGGGCGGTGCGTCGACTCATGCAGGCGGTGCCGGTGCTCAAACCGCCGATGCCGGACCCCGGCACTCCGGTTCAGTTGGTGCACCACGACGACGTCGCCTCGGCGATCGCCCTGGCGGTCACCACCACGACCGCGCCGCCAGGGGCGTACAACATCGCCGGCGACGGGTTGCTGACGTTCTCCGATGTCGGCAAGGCTTTGGGAGCCCGGCCGATCAGAGTGCCTCACGTTGCTGCGGTGGCCACGTCGGAGGTGTTGGCGCGCTTGCCGTCCGTGCCCTCGGCGCTGGAGTGGTTGCACGCCGGTCGCGCCTCGACGGTGATGGACACCAGCAAGGCCAAGAATCAGCTCGGGTGGCAGCCGCAACATACCGCTGCGGAGACCCTGGCCGCGTTGGCCAACACCGTCGGTTGAATCCTTGGGGAGCCGTAGCGCAGTGCAAAGTCGTTGCGGTGGAGCGGGTTCCGATACGCCGCGGGCCCTAGCCGGGCGTCGTCTCGGTGAACGCCACCACCGGAATGCGCCTGCCGCCGGCCATCTTCTCGTAGTCGGCGTAGTTCGGGACGAACTGCTTTGCGAGGTCGAACAATCGGTCGCGTTCAGTACCGGTCGTCTCCTCGGCGAGGAAGGTGCCCGTGTAGCCGCGCCCCGACAGCGTCACGCGGGGATGCGCCTTCACGTTGTGGTACCAAGCGGGGTGGCGCTCGCCGCCGTAGTTGGAGGCAACCGTGATGACTCGGCCACGGTCGGTGAAGTAGGTCAGCGGCGTGCTGCGCTGCTTGCCCGTCTTCGCGCCGGTGTGGGTAAGCAGTACCTCGGGGAGTACCAGCGACAGCGAGACGTGACCATTGGTCAGCTTGATGACGGCGCGGTCGACGCGCCAGCCGTAGCGCTTGAGGAATCGGCGGGCGGCGTCTGTGCTCATCAGCTTGGCGCCTGCCTTGAACAAGGGCGACGGCGCCGTCGGTTCGACCTCGGGGATGCCCATGGTTGGCGACGGTATCTCAGGGGCGGCGGGGCGCGCATGCTTCACCGGATTGGCGCTCTGCCCGGCTTTTCCCTGGGCACGGTAGTTTGCAGGGGAACAGCGGGGGAGGGGTGGCGGGTATGTCCGTAGAGGTTCGTGACAACGGAGTCCCACAGCGGCAGCGTGGCGCGTCACCTGCGCAGGTGGACGCCGCCATTCGTGGGGTCGGTCTCTCGTCAGCCTTTCAACCGATCGTGGCGCTGCCCGACGGGGCGGTCGTAGGCTTCGAAGCGTTGGCTCGGTGGCCCGAGTCGACCGGCTTGGGTCCAGAGGTGGTCTTCGCTCGGGCCGCGGCCCTCAACCGCGTCGACGAGCTCGACCAGTTGTGCATCGACACCGCCATTGAGGGTGCGTTGGCGCAAGGTATGACGCGAAACACGTTGCTGTGCATCAATTGTGAGCCCTCGAGCGCGATGGTCGACACCGCGCGGAACGCGGTGCTCAAGCGCGGGCACACCGAACTGCAGTTGATGTTCGAGCTGACCGAGCGAAGCCTGCTTGCCCACCCGCGCGCGCTGTTGACGAAGATCGCCGAGTTGCGCGCCGACGGCTTCGGGATCGCGTTGGACGACGTTGGCGCACATCCGGATTCGCTGGCGCTGCTGGACGTGATCTCGCCGGACGTGGTGAAGCTGGACATGGGGCTGGTCCAGTCGCAGCCCGACGACGCGCAGGCGCGAACGCTGTCGGCGGTCTTGGCGCACCACGAACGCAGCGGGGCGCTGATCTTGGCCGAGGGCATCGAAACCGACGACCATCTGGAACAGGCGCTTGCCGTGGGGGCCACCCTGGGCCAGGGGTACAAGTTTGGGCGTCCTGGCGCGTTGAGCCACTACCCACGGGCCGTCGGCTGGTCACTTCCCACCCGAACGCCACGTCCCGGGCTCGTTCCCGGCTCACCGTTCGACCTGGTCCGGGACCGCACCACGATCCGCACTGCCAGAAAGCAGACCCTGACGGCGTTCTCCCGGCACATCGAGAGCCAGGCCCACGACGCGACCGACCCACCGATTCTCCTTACGGCGTTGCAGCATGCCAAGCACTTCACCAGGCGTACCCGTCACGCATACCGCGACCTTGCCGCCCGGTCGTCGATGGTCGCCGTCTTCGGAGCGAACATGCCCGCTGACTTTGGATTCGGCGTGCGCGGGATAGCGCTGGAGCCCACGGACGAATTGGCCATGGAATGGACCGTGTTGGCGTTGGGACCGCACATGGCAGTGGCGCTGATCGCCCGCGAACGTGACGTCGACGACGACGAGACCGGCCGTGACGAAGATCGACGCTTCGACTTCGTCATCACCTACGACCGCGCCATCGTGACGGCGGCCGCGTGCAACATGTTGGCGCGAGTGCCCTGACCGGCCGCCTCGCCTCACGGGGTTCAGACGTTTGCTCCTTGTCGCCGTCCCCGGAGTCGTCGAGTGGCACGTCGGTGCTGGTCTGGGGTCGCGCTGGGCCTCGGAGTGCTGGTGGTCCTCGCCGTCCTGCTGGTGGTCGTCCGCGTCAAGCATCGACCCGGTCCGGTCGCCTAGCGGGATCGCCGGTTGTCGAGAATGACCTTGCCTAGGGTGCGCTTGGATTCCAACAGTTGGTGGGCGCGCGCCGCCTCCGCCATGGGGACGACGGTGTCGACGACGACGCGGACGGCGCCGGTGTCGAACAAGGGCAGGACATCGCGGGTGACTCCGGCGATGATCTCCGCCTTTTGATGCAGGGGGCGGGCGCGAAGCATCGTCGCGGACACACTGGCGCGCTTGGACATCAGGTAGCCGATGTCGAGACGGGCAGGACTGGTCGTTCCGCCGATGATCACCAGATGCCCGTCGGCGGCCAGACATTCGAGGTTTCGCACGAAATAGTCCGTGCCAACGACGTCCAAGATGGCGTCGACGCCACGGCCGCCCGTGGCCTCCAGGGTGGCGGCGACGAAATCCTGGTCGTGATAGTTGATCGCGGTCGTCGCCCCCAGATCGAGGCCCGCCTGCGCTTTGGCATCGCTGCCGGCCGTGGTGACGACGTGCGCTCCGATGGCCGTGGCCCACTGAATGGCGAAGGTGCCGATGCCACCGCCCGTGCCGTGGATCAGCACCGTTTGGCCCTTGGCCAGTCCGGCGATCATGGCGAGGTTGGAGTAGACGGTGGCCGCCACCTCTGGGATGGCGGCCGCCTCGATGACGCTGAGGCCGCCTGGAATTGGCATGACTTGCGCTGCGGGAACGGCAACCTCGTCGGCGTAGCCTCCGCCGTCAAGTAGCGCGCATACCTGGTCGCCCACCGACCAGGTTGTGACGTCGGCTCCGACCTCGCTGATGGTGCCGGCGCATTCCAGTCCCAACGGGCGCGGAGCCCAGGACGGCACGGGGTAGTGCCCGCGGCGTTGCAACAGGTCGGCGTTGTTCACGCCGGCCGCTGCGACGTCGACGACCACCTCGTGGCTGCGTGGACGCAACTTCTCGACGGAACGCCAGCGCAGTACGTCGGGCGGGCCAGGCTCGTCGAACAGGATCGCGGAGCTCATCGCGCCGACGCCCAGCGGGCGATGCTCTCGGCGTAGAGCGGCGTCTCGACCGCGCAGTGCCGTCCCGAGGCGTTCTGCCGGGCCTCCGCGGCCTCGCTGAAGGTCTGTCCCTGCTCGGCGATGAACTTCAGGAACGCTTCGGTGGGGTGAGAGGTCACCGTGTTGGTGTACCGGCACCGATCGCCGTCGATCTGCTCCATGCGCAGTTCCCAGATGACCTGCGTCGTCGTCCATCCGGACGGGGTGAGGATGTCCGAGATCGACACCATCTTGCAGTAGTGGGCTTCGGCCACTTCGAATCGGTATTGCTGCACCACCAGCCCGGTGCCGATCATCTCGACGTTGATCGACATCGGGGTGCCGTCGTCGTCGACGGTGTAACCGGCCGCCTTGTGATCGCCGGGCGCACAGCGCTGATACTCATGCGTAGGTAGGGTTTTCAGCCACTGGGCGATGTCGACGCGATCGAACGGTGCCTCCACGTCGGCGGTGATCGCCGCGTGGGAGAGAACCAGGTCGTCGCGAACTGCGGTGCTCATGTACTGCTCCTGTCGTAGCTTTCGGGGCTCGGCCCTTAGGTCTCGACAAGCTTGTCTGCGACGCGATCGTGTCGACAATGACGCTGACATGACCTTCCGGGGTGGTGCTAGCCGTAACTCGCGCCGGTCGACGAAAATCACGGCGACACCCAACGGGGTCGCTGCCACTTGGTTGTTCGTGGACCCGCCGACGCGGGTGCGCTCTGGGCCGGACTCTCGTCGACGGGGATGGCTCAGGTCTGATTCGCTTCAGCCAGAGCAGAACTCAGCACGAGGACAGACGTTCTCGTGGTCAGCCAGCCTCGTTGGCGTCACCCGGATGGGGAACGTTGTCTTCGTCGACGTAGGCGGCGTGATCGGTGTCGACGCCCTCGTGGTCGCGTGGACCTTCGTTGGATCCGTTGGCCTCGACCGCATCCGCCGCGTCACTGGGCATCGTCATTGCATGTCCTCCTGGTCAACCCCGTGGGCTCGTCCCGCCGGGATGTTCGACAGGCGAGTGCCCCGTCTGCGCTGCGCCGAACCATGTGGGGGTGCGGGCGCGTCGGGAGCACCGCGCAACCGGGTGAGCACACTCACGACGGTTCCGGTCAGGGCCACCGAGGCGACGGCGCTCAACGCCAGCGGCATCGACACTGCCGAGAGACCACCGGCCAGGGCAGGGCCGACGGACCCACCCCCGTAGAGCATGAAGTTGAACAGCCCCGCAGCGGTGGCCCGGTCACCGGGTGCGACCAGGTCGCGGACGCGGCCCACCAGGATGACCTGCGCGGCCGCGAACCCGACGGTGGACAGGGCCACCGCGACGGCCACGATCACCGGCAGCGGGTGCCATCCGGCCAACAGGGCCGCCGTCGCCGTGAGCATCCCGAGTAACGCGGTGGTCTGCCAGAGGGGTTGCCTGCGGCGCCACAGCGCTGCGAGTAACGGTCCGGTCAGCACCCCGCACAGGGCCGCGGGCAGCAGGACGAGACCTGTTCGCAGAGTGGATAATTGGTCGCGGGCCAGTAGTTCTGGTGCGGTGCTCAGCACCCCGTAGTAGCCGGCGAACAGCGTTAGGCCGACGACGGCCCCGGTGAGCAGTCCCGGTGCGGTGACGACGTCGCGGGGGACGAAGCCACGGGGATGGCGGCGCACGTGGAAGAAGAGCGCCACCGCCGCGCCGATTGCGACTCCGCCCATGGCGAGCAGAAGCGGCGGCCCCAGGTCCGCGGACGCGCTGTGCAGCAGCGTGATGATCGCGGCGGCCAGTACCGACAGCAACACCGCTCCGGTGACGTCTATACGTTGGTGACGGTCGGTACCGCCGGGAGCGAGCCGCAGTGCTGGAACGAGCGCCAACAGAGCCAGCGCCGGCACCGCCATCGCCGCCCGCCAACCGAGGTAGTGGGTGAGTAGACCGCCGATGAGGCTGCCGCAGCCCGACGCGGTAGCCTGGCACACCGCCACTGCCGCCAGGGCGCTGACCCGACCTCGCCGATCCAGGGTCTGGTCGATGCAGGCGTAGATGCAGATGACCATGCCGCCTGCGCCGAACCCGCCGAGCAGTCGGCCCACCACCACGACGGCGAGCACCGGTGCGACGGAGGCCAGGACCGAACCGACTGCCATGGCCGCCACCGAGATCCCGAGCGTGGCCCGCAGCCCGAACCGCTGCGCAAGACGCCCGCCCAGCGGCATCGCCACGGCCGCACCTAGCGACCACACCGAGATGATCCACTCGGTGGCGGCAAAGGACACCCCTAGTGCCGAGGACACCGATGGCAGGGCCACCGATGGTGCGCCGACGGCTACGGAGACAGGGGCGGCCAACGCGCCCAATACGATTCCGACCCGTCGCGCCG
Organism: Mycolicibacterium hodleri; assembly: GCA_006864685.1. Lineage (GTDB taxonomy): Bacteria > Actinomycetota > Actinomycetes > Mycobacteriales > Mycobacteriaceae > Mycobacterium > Mycobacterium hodleri_B. The sequence continues at coordinate 45,082 of VIFX01000001.1, forward strand.
AGATCGCGGGCGGGCGATCCGGCGGACCGGCCGTCGGGTCAGAGATTCTTGTCCCGGAGCCAGGTGCGGATCGCCTCGACGTGCTCTGCCTTGAGCTCCAACGGCAGCCAATGTCCAGCGGGCAGACTCACCACGGTGAGGTCTGCGCACGCCGCGCGCATCGGGTCGCCCTGACGATTGCCGGTAATGCTGCAGATCTGATCGAAGTCCCCGTTGACGAACAGCACCGGCTGCGACAGGCGGCCGTCGTTGGGCGCCTCTCGCGCATAGGCGAGAGCAGCCTCGTCGTTGAGGTACCACGCGCAACCCGGACCGAAGCCGTGACCATCGAACACCCGGACCAGTGCCTCGAAGTCTGCCGTCGGCCAGAGGGCCGGGTCGGGATCGGTCGGCGGCGCGTGGTGCGCGGCGCCGAAGCGACCGCCGTTGCGCTGAACCACCGCGTTGGGTGAGATCGCACCGACGCTGGCGGGGTTTCCCGGCCGGAAGATCGACGCCAGCGATGCTGCCAGGTCGGCATCGAGGTCGGCGACGGCTGACTCGAAATGCGTTGTGTAGTAACGGTAGTAGTCCCATTGACCGTCGGGATACTCGTCGGTCGGATAGATCGTCCGGTCGACCAGCGGGATGACCGTTGCCATGGCGTGCCCTTCGGGGTAATACGCCAATGAGGTGAGCACGACGCCACGGCTGCGCTCGGGCTCGTGCGCGGCCAGATCGCCGACCACGACACTGCCCCAGTCGTGACCAATCCAGATCGCCGGCTCGCCGCCGAGGTGGTCGTGAAGCTCCACCATGTCTGCCACGACCTCCCCGATGGCGTAGGCGTCGTGGTCTGCCGGGGTGCCGGATCTACCGTATCCGCGGAGATCTGGTGCGACGCAGCGCCACCCGTCGGCGGCGAACGCATTCATCTGGGCGCGCCACATCAAACCGATGCTCGGCCAACCGTGGACGAAGATCATCAGCGGTCCGTCTGGCGGCCCACACTCCAGGTAGTGCGTCGAATGACGGGGAGTGGTGTGGGTGTGCGACACCAACGTCGTCGCCGCACCCGTGGCGTCGGTACCGGACGGTCGGACAGTGCGGTCGGACATGAGGACTCCTGTCAAAAAGCAATGATCTTTGCTTTTACCTTAGACGGCACGTCTCGATAAAAGCAAAGATCTTTGCGTATGATCGAGACGTGGGTGACCAAGGAGCCGCGATCCGTCCCGGGGGGCGGACCAGTCGGGTGATGGCGGCGATCTATTCCTCCGTGGGCGAGCTCGTCGCCGAGGGCGTCGGCAAGATCAGCTTCCCCGTCATCGCCGAACGCGCCGGGGTCAACCCGACGACGTTGTACCGACGCTGGGGCGACGTCAGCGTGCTCCTCGAGGAAGTCGCGGTCGCCGCCCTGACGCGGGACGGTGAATCGGCCCCCGACACCGGATCGCTCGAGGAAGACCTCACCGAGTGGGCGATCGTCATCGCGCGAGACATCACGCGGCCCAAGCGGACTCGCTATCTGCGCGCCATGGTGTCCGCCCGCGTCGAGATCGTGTCGAGCTGCCCGGTCATGGAGACGCGGCGCGAGCAGGCGACGGAGATGGTCCGCCGTGCCGATGAACGCGGAGAGGCGACCCCATCGGTCCCGCAGATCCTCGACCACGTCATCGCGCCGCTGTATCACCACGTCGCCTTCGCCCTCGAGGTCGACGACGAGTACCCCCGTCGGCTGGTCCGCGACGTGCTGGCCATGGTCAGCTGAGCGGAACGCGCGGGTCGTCGAGTGGTCGTCCGCCGGAGTGCTGCGGCCCCTTCGTCGACGGGCGGACGTGGTGAATTAGATTGTGACAGAACTGATCACCGTGGCACTCGATGCGGTGCGCCGTCAGGCCTGGTCGTTGTTCTTGTACGCACCCCATCCGTGGACCCGGTCGATTTCGATGAGAGCGCTGACGCGTGGCCGGTCTCGCCGAGGGTAGGGCTGTCCCTGGTAGTGCTGAGACACCGCGTCGATGTCGGCCATGCCGTCGTCGTCGTAGATGTCCACGACTCGGCCGATGAGGGTGATGTGGGTATACCAACTGGCTTCGTCGAGCACGGTGAGTGACACCCGCGAGTCTTTACGCATGTGTCCCAACCGTTTTCGGCCGACGTCCATGTTCACCAGGATGTGTTCGTCTCGCAGCAGATACCACGTCGCGGCGGAGACCGGCTGTCCGTCACTTCGGATGGTGCTGATGACCGCGGGGTTGGGCTTGGCCAACATCGCCTTCTGTGCATCCGTCAGGTTCGTCGATGACATCGTCGTGTTCTCCTTCTCGTTGACTGCCGCTGACGTCGAGGAGCGCCGTCGTCAATGCTAGGCCGCGGCGACTCGCCCGGTTCCGTCACCCGAGCCGCCGTGTGCGCCAACGAGACAAGTCCTCGTCCAGCACCGCGGGATCGCGGTCGGAAAACACCTCGCCGGTCATCTCCAGATGCCGGATGCGGTCGAGGTGGAATCCGCGGATGCCGTGGCGCAGCCGGCACCATCCCACGAACATCCACGAATCTCCTCCGCGCAGCAGACCCATCGCCTCCACGTCACGGGTGGTGTGGGTCTCGCCGTCCTCGGAGGTGTAGTCCAGCCGCAGGACCCGGCGCGCGGCGATCGCCTCGGGGATCAGAGAGACCGCCGCCTCGGACGGCGACTGGGCGTCGATGACGAACATCGACGCCAACGCCTCGTCGACCGGCGCGAGTTGATCCTCGCGGCTGATCGCGAGGATCTTCGCTCGCGCCCGCCGCGCTGCCGCGCCGTACGGCGAGTTCTCCAGCAGGCCAAGCCCAGCGAGCACCGCGAGTGACTCCGGCACGGTGAGATTCAGCGGAGGAAGGGAATGCTCCCGCAGGATCGAATAGCCGCCCGACGCCCCATGGTCGGCGTAGATCGGGACCCCGGCGAGTTGCAGGGATTGGATGTCACGCTCGATCGTGCGCTTGGACACCTCGAACTCCTCGGAGAGCCGAGCGGCCGATAACGGCCGGCGTGATCCCCGCAGCAGATCAACCAGCGCGTACAACCGCTCGGCTCTCCTCATGAATGTGAGTCTTCCCGGTCTCAGGTGAGGTGCGTGCGCGTCCCGGTCGTCGACCACACCTCGCGGATCAACCCGTCGTCGGTGAAGTCGAAGACGTCGATCCCGCCCGCGGCCATCGCCCCGTCCCGCACGTTCCACAGCATCCGCCCGTGCGCGCCGTCGATTGCCCGTTCGACCTCACTGAACACCACGTCCGGATGCTGCTCGCGATACCGATCCAGGAACCGGGCGAAGCTCTCCGCGCCCAGCACGTCGTCGCCGGGGTTCGACCCGTCCGCGTCGGAAATCAGGAAGTGAATCCGGAAGTCCGCGCTGCAGATTCGACGGGCGATCTCGCTGTCCCCGTTCCACATCTCCAACCACACCGCGAGTGCCGCATCCGCAGCAGCCGAGTTTGTCTCCATGACCTTCGTGTTTTGGTTCATGACGCCAGCGTCGGACATCGGCGCGACAACGGTATGTCGGTGTTCGCGTCGAAGGCGATCAGTGCGCTTGACCGGTGCTTGCCGAGGTACCGCCGTCCACGGCCAACCAGGCACCCGTGACGTAAGCCGCGTCATCGCTGGCGAGGAACAGGACGGCGGGCGCGATGTCAGCTGGTCGGCCCGGACGCCCGAGCGCGATCCGGTTGACGGCGGCCGCCAAGGCCTTCTCGTCGTCTTCGATGTCCTTGGTGAGGTCGGTGATCGTCAGCGCCGGCGCCACGGCGTTGAAGCGGACGCCGCGTGGGCCGTAGTCCAAGGCCAGCGACTGCACGAAGTTCATGATTGCGGCCTTGGTGGCGTTGTAGGCGGCCTGTCCCCAGTCTCCCCGCAACCCGGACACCGAGCCGACCACGACGACGTTGCCGCCGGACTTCTCGAGCGGGCCGACACAGTGACGAACGACGTGGACGAATCCGTCGATGTTGGTGCTGCGGATGGCTTCCCACGCGTCGAGGGTTCATCGCGTCGAACGGGCCGTTGAAGTAGGCCGCGGCATTGTTGACGAGGACGTCGAGGGCGCCGAACCGCTCGACGACGGCGTCGACCATCGCCTTCGCCGACGCGTCGTCGGCGACGTCCGCCTCGACCGCAAGTGTGCGTTCTTCGGGACGGCCTTCGAGGACGGCGTCGAGCTTGTCGCGTCGCCGCCCGCTGATCGCCACGTTCGCGCCGTTGTCCAGGAACGCTTGGGCAATGGCGCGACCGATTCCGGAACCGCCGCCGGTGACCAAGACCGTCTTTCCCTCAAAGGCGTAGTCGTTCACGGTCATGGACATCTCCTACCCGTAGATTTCGCACTTCAACGTACTCCCGGGATTTGCGTCACTCCCTGGTCGCCCTACGCGCCGCAAATCGACGGCGACTGACCACGTGCACCAAAGCTGGCGTTCAGATCATCGTCGATAATCGGCGTGAATCACGGCAGTTTGCGAGAGTGGCAAAATCGTTGTGGCGCACGATAACCAACGTGAATGACTCCATCGGCGTCGTACCCTTCCTGAACCCATGACACCCCGTATAGCTTTTCTCGAATGGGTTCATCAGCCGGGCGAGCCTCGTGACCGAACAGTCCGTGACGTCGGCTTCGCCGCAACTGGCCGAGCCTTCCGCGCCAAGCCGGACGCCGTGGTACGTCAGTTCTGCTCCACCTCGGCAGAGGCTGAGGGTGATCGTCGTCGAGACCATCGCGAGCCTGGTGGCGCTCGCCATCGTGGGGGCGCTGACGGTCTTCACCCACGATCCCTGGTTGATCCCGCCGTTCGCCGCGAGCATGGCGTTGGTCGTCGGCGGCGCACACTTCCCACTCGCGCAGCCCCGCAACGTCATTGGCGGACACGTGGCGTCGGCGACCGTTGGCGTACTCGTCGGTTTGATCGGCATCGATGCGCTCTGGGCCGGTGCGCTCGCCGGAGCGTTGGCCCTCGGCGCGATGAAGCTCTTACGGATGTCGCATTCCCCGGCCGCCGCCACCGCGATGATCGCGGTCGTCCCGGTCATCCCCCGATGGGAGTTCGTGGTTCTGGTTGGCTCCGCGGCGGTGATCCTGATTGCAGTGGGATTGGTGGGCAACAAGCTCAACGGGGTGAACTACCCCCACTACTGGTGGTGACGGCAGGGGAGCGGGGTGGGCCCTAGGCCCGAGCTACGACGATGCGGCCGAACGGCGTCGACTCCACTCGATCGAGGACGAAGCCCGCAGCCTTGGCCTCGGCGGTCAAATCCTCGGCCGACCGCGCGAACGGCACGCCCCAGCCGGTGAAGACCAGCCGCCGCAATGCGAACGCGTCCCGCTCGACACCGGCCTCCGGCAGGCGCTCCAATTCCTGCATGTAGAGCTTCGCCCCTGGCTTGAGCGCGCGTCGAATGGCAGCGAGTGTTTGAGGCCGCGTGTCCGTCGGGAAGAACGGCTGCGCCCAGAACGCCGCATCGAATTCGTCCTGCACCTCGAGATCGCGCGCGTCCATGCACCGGATGTCTACCCGGTCGGCCACGCCGAGGGCAACGGCCCTGCGTGCGCCCTCGGCGGCCACGGCTGGCACCAACTCGATTCCGACGGCCCGCATGCCGGCCAACGTTTGCGCAGTCGAGAGCACGAAGCTGCCGACGCCACAACCGACGTCGAGGTAGCGGCCGTCGACCAGCGCATCGCGGAAGTCTGGAAGCGCGTCCAACAGCTGACCGAACATGGCTCGCGAGGTAGCCGACGGGCGTAGCCCGTAGGCGTTGGCGACGGTGAGCGCACTGTCCGGCCCCGACGACACACCGTGGACCGCGTCGGCCACCAGCCGATTCATCATCTGCGCCTCGTCGAGCAAACTGTCCAAGGAGAAGGGGGCGTCATCGGAGAGCAGCGCCGCGTACTCCGGGGCCAATGTCACGCCCAGGTCGGTCAGCTGCACGACGCCGATGGCTTCCAACGCGGCCAACACGTCTCGCAGCCGGTCGGTGGGAAGCAACGCGAACTTGGCCAACTCATCCAGGCTCCTGGGTTCGGTGAGGTAGGTCGTCCAGTGGCGTTCGTGCACTGCCGAAAGCAAGGCGAGCGCCTGTCCGCCCGCCGACCACCTCTTCACCTGATTCAGTTGCATGACAAGGAGACGCTCGCGCGCCACGGTTGCATTCGGGGTGGGACGAAATCGTGGTGACCGTCACACCCAAGAGCTGTGGCGACGTTGGTGCTCACACGTAACGGCAGGTCCTGAGGTAACTGAGGAAAGAGGCCTGTAGACCGGTGACGTGCGTTTCGTGCAGGATGTCGCGGGTGACCGCTTCACCGCGGGAGATGAGCCGGTGGAGAACGGTGGCGGTGTTCCTGGCGAGGCTTTGGTAGACGGCCAGCTCACCGAGAAGCTCGCGGTCGTTCAAGGTCACGTGAAGCTTGACGGCACGCCGAGCATCACCCATCTCGTCGAGCTGGGTGAAGATCTGGCTGTCGTCTGCGACGACGCCGGGGCTGCCCGCTCCGATGCTCTCGAACAGAGTGCTGCCGGTGAACCAGGTGTAGAGGCTGAAGAGTCCGCCGTAGGAATACCCGAAGAGACCGTGACCGCTTGTCGCCGTGCCGTAGTCGCGTGCGATCCGCGGGTGCAGTTCCGTGGTCAGGAAGCCGAGGAACACGTCGGCACGGGTGTCGCGTAACTCGGCCAGGTAGGCGTCGGCTTCCTCGCGTGTTCTCGCGCCCGCCTTCAATCCCATTTCCACGGCGTCGACGAGCTCCTTGGCGATCGGCTCGCCGGGTGGGACGAAGTCTCTGTTGCGCAACCGATCCCAGTCCTGCGCTTCCTCGCCCGCGTAGCCGACGCTGACTTGGATGTAGGGCTGGATCCGTTGCATGGGGTCCATCTGGGTGACGATGAGGGGAGCCGTCAGGCCGACGGCCCAGTTGCCGTCGAGGACGTACACGGCAGGCGCTCTCGTCGTGGCGCGGTTGTAGCCCGGTGGCGTGGTGACCCAGATGCCGTAGTGATGCCCACTGCTGGAACGCATCTCGAAGTAGTCGGTGTCGGCGAGGCAGCCCTGCCACATGGAGCTCATCAAGGTCCCTTACGGCTAGTCCATTGAGAATTGAATTATCCAATGGATAAACTACCGTAGTGATCACGTCGAGTGGGGAACGCAGAGGCGATGCCCGGGACCGTCTCCTGGTCCGGCTGCTCGACGCCTTCGAGGGGGACCTTCCCTCGCCGGAGGTGTCGCTCCGTGAGGTCGCCGCCCGGGCCGAGACCAGCCACGCCCTGCTGCGGTACCACTTCGGGTCACTGCCGGGGGTCTTGGCGGCCATGCTCACCGAGCAGCGATCTCGCGACAACGAGGCGCTCGTCACGACCGCTCGGCAGGGCACCTTCGACGACCTCGTCGCGGCGATCTGGCGGGCCTACACCCGCCCGGAGCAACTGGCGCGTGTCCGCGGCTTCTTTCACGTCGTCGGACTCGCCGCCTACAGCCCAGGGGACTTCGGTGAGTTCGTCGAATCGCTTGGCGACCTGACCACGACGTTGGCCTCGCTGGCGGAACGCGAAGGACGCGACCCCGAGGACGCGTTGAGCTTGGCGACCGTCACCGTTGCCGCTATTCGGGGCCTGCTCTTGCAGCACGTTCTGACTCCTGCGGCCCACTCTCAGGACGTGGTCGCCTTGATCCTGCGCATGAGCAGGTGCTGACGCGCTCTACTGATCCCGCCAAGCAAGCACCGCCTTCAGCGACGAAAGGTCGTAACCGGTGGCTGCGGTGAGTTCGGTCTGGAACAACGTGACGCCTGCCTCCCGGAAGACATCGGCGCTGTCGGCGTTCTCCCACAGCGTCGAGCGTTCGATGTCGGCGCCGTTGCGGCCGAACGTCGCCGCCAGCTCGTCGACGCGGTCGCTGGACTTGCGGAAGGCGTCGAGGTTCGTGAATGCGTGCCAGATGTCAGCGTGCCTGGCAACGGCGGGCAGCGATCGTTTCGGGCCCGTCCCGCCGATGAGGATCGGCAGCTTGCGCACGGGCGGGGGGATCAGTGCGGCGAGCCGGTTCTCGATGCGGATCAGGCTCTCGTCGAACAGGTCGAAGCGGGTGCCGAAGGTGCCGAAGTCGTAACCGTAGGTGGTGTAGTCCTTTTCGTACCACCCCGCGCCGAGCCCGAGGATGAGTCGGCCGCCGCTGATGTGGTCGACGGTGCGTGCCATGTCAGCGAGTAGGTCCGCGTTGCGGTAACCCACGCCGGTGACGAGGAGCCCGATCTCGGCGTGTGAGGTGATCTCGCCCCACGATGCGAGCGCGGTCCAGCCTTCGAAGTTGGGGACGTCAGGCTGCTCGTCGCTCATGATGGGCTTGCCGTCCACGATTCCCTCCATCGCCGGGAGGTGAAAGTGGTCGTAGCCGAAGATCACGTCGACGCCCAGGTCGTCGGCGGCCAGGACGGCTTCGCGCCACGTGCGGTAATCGGGCGTGCCGCCGGGCTGGATCTGCACGGCAACGCGGACGGGACGGGTCATGGAAGCTCCTGAGTCGGGGAAGGACGACTCTTGAGACCAAGTTCACTCGGCGCGGAGTTATTCCGCCTCAGCCCAGGATCGCCCGCGCTGCGCGTTCTGCGATCAGCATGACCGGAGCGTTGGTGTTCCCGGAGGTGATGGTGGGCATCGCCGACGCGTCGGCCACTCGAAGGCCGGCGACGCGGTACACACGACAGTCGGTGTCGAGCACCGTGGCGGTCGACCGCGGCACGCCGCGTGCGTCGAAGGCACCCATCGCGCAGGTGCCCACCGGGTGAAAGATGGTGGTGCCAAGCTCACGGGCCGCCTGCTGGAGGTCTTCGTCGCTCACCAGTTGCGGGCCGGGAAGTAGTTCCTCCGGGTGGTAGCGCGCCAGGGAGGGCGCCGCCATGATCTGCCGCGTCATCCGAAGGCCGCGCACGGCGAGCTCACGATCGGCGTCGGTGGACAGATAGTTGCAGGAGATCTTGGGGGAGGCCAGCGGATCTGCACCGGCTATCCGCACATGACCCCGCGAGCTGGGCCGCAGATTGCACACCGAGGGCGTGATCGCTCCGAACGTATGTAGCGGCTCGCCAAACTTGGCCAAGGACAAGGGCTGAACGTGCCACTCCAGATTGGGACTGGCCAACGCGGGATCGCTCTTGGCGAAGGCTCCCAGCGTGGAGGGCGGCATGGTCATGGGTCCCGAGCGCAGCAACAGGTACTGAAGTCCCATGCCGGCCCGGGTGATCCAGTTCCGATACAGCGTGTTGACGGTCCGGGCGCCCCTCACGCGGTAGACCGTTCGCAGCTGCAGGTGGTCCTGGAGGTTTTCGCCCACTCCGGGAAGGTCGACCGCCACCGGCACCTGATGCTGGGTGAGTAGCTCGGCCGGTCCCAGACCCGAGGCTTGCATGAGCTGCGGTGACCCGATCGCTCCGGCGCTCAGGATCACCTCCCGGCGGGCCTGGACGTCGACGATCTGGCCGTCTTTGCGCAGTCGCACACCGGTGGCGCGATGCCGGGCGGTGGTCCAGGCACCGCGACGCTGGTCGTCCTGCACCTGGTCGTCCATCAGCAGCTTCACGGCGTGAGTGTGGGTGTAGACGGTGAGATTTGGTCGTCGGGCGACGGGATGAAGGAACGAATCGGCCATCGACCAGCGCCGGCCGCGTCGTTGGTTGACGTGAAAGTACGCACTGCCGGCGTTGTCTCCGCGGTTGAACTCCTCGATCGGGGCAATGCCCACCTGGGACGCCGCGGCCTGCCAGGCGTCCAAGATCTTCCAGCGCACCCGCGGCCGCTCGACGGCGATCTCACCGCCGGCGCCGTGCCACTCGTCGGCACCGCCGAAGTAATCCTCCAGCTCCTTGTAGATCGCCAGGGTCTCGCCGGAGCCGTCCCGGCCGCCCCACAGCCACCGCTCGTCACCGGTGGCCTGAGCCCAAAGTTCGTAATCGGAGGCTTGCCCACGCATGTGGATCATGGCGTTGATCGACGAGCTGCCGCCGATCACGCGGCCGCGCGCGTAATGAATGCTGCGGCCGGCCAGGCCGGGGTCTGCCTCGGTCGCGAAGCACCAGTCGGTGCGTGGGTTGGCAATCGTGTACAGGTAGCCCACCGGGACCTTGATCCAGAACCAGTTGTCCTTGCCGCCGGCCTCGATCAACAGCACACGGTGATCGGGGTTGGCGCTGAGCCGGTTGGCGAGCAGGCAGCCCGCACTGCCTGCTCCGACGATGACGAAGTCGAACTCGGTGGCGGGGCTCATTCCGGACTCGTTCCTCCATGGCGTCGACTGCGAACCCCCAGTGTGCGCGACACCCGCAGCCGTCATCCCGCCGTATCCTCGGTTTGACGGTGATGGCTTCGAAAGGGGCAGCGAAATGAGCGTGGCCTGGCTGGCGTTGACGCCCGTCGCAGCGTGGCTGGGATGGTTCAGCTGGCGACTCATCCGTCGACGTCGTTACTGGGACGCCGACCGCGTCGCCGAACGACGCCGTCGTGCCGCTGCCGACCGGCGAGTCGATCTCAGCGCAGGGCACGGTGGCCAATCAGGCATTCCGGGGGCTTCGGGAGCGCTCAACGGGTGATGCAACGACCGCATCACGTCGTGGTCCTCGTCCTCGACGGGGCGCTCCCGCTGGACGTCGGCATTCCGGCGGAGGTGTTCCACCCGGAAACGGGGTTCGGATACGAGGTGTCGGTGTGCGGGGTCACCGCCGGAACGGTGCCGTCCCACGGGGCCTTTGGCTACGCGGTCCTGCGGGGCTTGGACGCACTGGCCGACGCGGACACGATCGTCGTCCCGGGGTACGCCCCGGCGGGTCGGCCGATACCGGTCGAGGTGGGCGAAGCGCTCCGGAGCGCCTCAGCGCGCGGAGCACGCATCGCGTCGATCTGCTACGGCGCATTCGCCCTCGCGGACGCCGGCCTACTCGACGGCCTGCGGGCGACGACGCACTGGGATGCGGCGGAGAAGTTCGCGGCGAGGTATCCGGAGATCACGGTCGAGCCGAACGTTCTCTTCGTCGACGAGGGGTCCATCCTCACCTCGGCGGGGGCTGCCGCCGGTCTCGACCTGTGCCTGCACATCGTTCGCTGCGACCTCGGCGTGAGCGCGGCGAACGAGATCGCCAGAGGACTCGTGACCGCGCCCTACCGGACCGGGGGTCAGGCCCAGTATTTGCCGAAGGCGAGCTCGGCAGCCCACGGCGAAAGCCTTGCCGCAACACGCGAATGGGCCATGACGCGGCTCGACCAGCAGCTCACGATCGCGGCACTCGCCGCACACGCGCGAATGTCACCCCGAACGTTCTTGCGCCGCTTCGCCGAAGAGACCGGCAGCACCCCGCTGCAGTGGATCCTGCGGGCGCGGGTCGACACCGCCCGCGAACTCCTGGAGAGCACGAGGCTGTCGGTCGACCGCGTCGCCGAGCAGGTCGGCCTGGGAACCGGATCGAACCTCCGACTGCATTTCCGGCGGTTCCTGGATGTGTCCCCCTCGGAGTACCGCGCCACCTTCTCCGGACGGAACTGACCGCTACGAGATGCGAGGGGGGAGCGCCACGGTGTCGCCAGCCACGTCGACCGCGACCTTGCCGCGGAGCGCATACGACCGCCTGTTCTCCAGGAGCTCGTGAGCCTCGCCCATTCGAGCGAGCGGGAGAGTCGCGCCGATGACCGGCTTCACCAGACCGCGCTCGACGAGCGTGGTGAGGGCGTCCAGTTTTCCTCGGTTCTGTCGCGTGAAGACGAAGTGGTAGGCGGCGTTCTTGCCCCACGCCTCGATGAGGTTTTGCGGCTGCGCGATGTCGACGATGCTGACGACGCGCCCGAAGTCGGCCAGTGTCAACGGACTTCGGGTGAGCGCGTCGCCACCGATCGTGTCGAAGACGACGTCGACGCCCTTGCCGTGCGTCATCTCGGCAACGGCGTCGACGTAGTCGGTCGACGTGTGGTCGATCGCCGCATCCGCTCCGAGAGAGCGCACGAACTCGTGCTCACCGGCCTTCGCGGTGGTGATCACCCGTGCGCCGATCGCCGAGGCGATCTGGATCGCGATCGTGCCGACACCGCCCGCGCCGCCGTGGATGAGAATCGTTTCCCCGACGGCGAGCTGGGCTCGCGTCACCAGTGCCTCCCAGACCGTTCCACCGACGAGGGTCAGGCTCGCCGCCTCCAGGTGACTGACGTTCTCTGGTTTCCGACCGACGAGTTCGACGTCGGCGACGTGTTGCTCGGCGTAAGAGCCGGGGCCGCCGAAGATTCGGGGCGTGTAGTAGACCGCATCGCCGACCCTGAACTCGGTCACGTGGGATCCGACTTCCTCGATCACGCCGGAGATGTCGTGCCCGATGATCGCCGGGAGCGGCACCAGATCCGCGTAGTCTCCGCGACGAATCTGGTAGTCGAGCGGGTTGACGGCGGTGGCATGGACGCGCACCCGGACCTGACGGGGGCCGGCGTGCGGTACGGGGACGTCGCGCAGCTCGAAGGCATCGGCCCCTCCGAATCGTTCGAGCACAACGGCTTTCATCGAGTCGGTCATCTTGGTGTTCCTCATCGTGGTTCTTGGGGCTCGCCGCGCCGGGGCGGGCGGCTCTCTCAGTCTCGCGGGCGTGATTGACAGTTTCCAGTGGCGACAATGCCGATATTCGCGAGGATAGTGACACGCCTGTGGTGCGCAGGCGTCACGCCTTCGATTCGCGTCTTGTCTTCGCTTGGGTGCGCTTCGTGGTCGACCGGGCGATTCCGTTGACGACGATCGTGAGTAGACCTTCCGTTTTCAGAGGATCGCGGGTGGCTTCGGTAGCCATGGCAATCGCGTTGAGAAGTGTTGTGACGTCAACCATTTTCACATCGGGGCGAACCGCGCCCTCGTCGATCGCCCTGGCCAACAGCGCGGTGCCGATCGCCTCAACCGGAGCCTGGCATGCCGCTACGAATACGGAATCCTCGCGACCACCCGAGGCAAAGGCTGCTGCCAGGCCGTGTTTGGCCCGGACGTGGTCGACGTAGGCGCGCAGCCACTTGTCGAGTGCCTGCGCCCCGGCGGGTTCGGTCAGCAACTCCTCGCCCAAGGCGCACAACGCTTCCACCTCGGTCACGCACACCGCGACGAGCAGATCCCGGCGGTCGGGGAAGTGCCGGTAGAGGGTCGCATTGCTGACCCCGGCGCGCCGGGCGATTGCATCCAAGGGGGCGCCAGGCCCGTGGACGGTGAACATCTCGTCGGCGGCAGCAAGGAGCGCCTCATAGCTGCGACGACCGTCGGCCCGCAACGGTGGATGCACCAGCTGCCCGAGCGCGGAACGCGCTGAGGTGATCGGTGGTCGTCGTGGCACGGGCCCTCCGGGCGGCTTGATAAACGGGGAACTCCAGAGTTATCGTACGACGACCGATAAGCGGGGAGTTCCCCGGATGGGCCGGAAGTAGTGGGGACGCGACACAAGAACGGGGCGCTGCGATGTTCAAGGTGCTGAGCTACCTGGTCAAGCGGGACGGGATGACTGTCGACGAGTTCGTCGAGTACTACGAAAAGCGCCATGTGCCACTCATTTTGAGCCTGGCGCCCGATCCGATCGTCTACAAGCGCCATTACCTTCAACGCGGCGACGCGGTCAACGTGGGCGAGAGGACGATCGACTTCGACGTGGTCACCGAGCTTGCATTTTCCGACAGGGCGGCGTTCGAAGTGTGGTCGAGAGCAGTTGGAACAGGGGACAACGGCGATCGGGTGGCCGCAGACGAGGCGCGGTTTCTCAACCGTTCACACACGCGGGCTTGCGTGGTCCACGACCACGTCACCGCGGGGTGACGACCCCAGGGTCGGTGTACGTTCGAATTCGTGGGTGGTGACGAGCGAGTCCAGAACATCGTCCTCGGTGACGTCGAGGTCATCCGTGTCATCGAATGGCACGAACCGTTCTTGCCGACGAGTGACTTTCTCCCGGACGTGGCCGCCGAGGTGTGGACGGCCAACGCGGACTGGTTGACGCCCGAGCATTGGCAGCCCGATTCCGACCGGATGGTCATCGCGCTGCAGTCGTGGGTACTTCGAAGCGGCGGCCGCACCATCCTGGTCGACACGGGTGCGGGAAGTCGGCGCGAGCGGCCGGGGATGGCCCCCTGGTTCGACCAACGTGAGAGTGATCTGCTGGCGCTGCTCGCCGAAGCCGGCGTTCAACCGCGAGACGTCGACGTCGTCGTCAACACGCATCTTCACGTCGACCACGTAGGCGGCAACACCGTCGACGCAGGCGGTCAGTGGGTTCCCGCATTCCCCAACGCCCAGTACCTGATTCCCGCCGCCGACGACGCCCACTATGGCCCGGGCAATGCGAGCGGAGAAGGGTTGGGGGAGGTCGACCGCTTGGTCTACGAGGACAGTGTCGCCCCGATCCACGAGGCGGGGCAGGCCGTGGTGTGGGACGGGCAGTACACCGTCGACGAACACCTCACCTTGGAACCGGCACCCGGCCACACCCCCGGTACGTCGGTTCTCAGGCTTGCGTCTGGGGGTGATCGCGCGGTCTTCGCCGGAGATCTTCTGCACAGCCCGGTGCAAATTCTCGAATCCTGTTGCAACAGTGCCTACTGCTATTCGCCGCAACAAGCGACTGCCAGTCGCCGCCGCATCCTGGAGCGTGCCGCCGATGAACGCGAGTTGCTGATCCCCGGGCACTTCGGCGCGCTGGAAGTCCAGCGGCGCGACGGCGGTTTCGCCCTCGGCCAGTGGGCAGCCTTCGGCCCGGGGTCGGCGAACGGCAGAACCGACTAAGCGCCTGCGTTGCGGGCCGTCACGGCTGCAGCCGTCGTCTGAGCAGTGGACGGCGCGATGGGTGATTCCACGCCATCGGTGTCGACAGACTCTGGTTGGCCATCGGACACGGATAGATCCTTGATCTTCTGGGCGGCGAGCACCTCGACGAGGAGAGCCTGGTCGTACTTCGCCTCAGCGGCTTCGGCGCGCTTCCGTGCATCTTCTGCCTCGCGTTGGGCCTTGCTTCGCGCCTTGCGCAGCGTTTCCCGCTGCTCAGCCGACGTCTTGATCGCACGCTTGAGTTCGGCCTGCTGGTCGACTGCCGCCTGTAGCGCGGCCTCGTCGGCGCTGCGCTGTTCGGCGTTGTCCTCCAGCCGTTGCAGCACGAGGGCGAGTTGACTCTCGGCCCGGGCCGACGCCTCTTGTGCGGCCTGCCAGTCGCCGCGTGGCTCGTCCAAGGCGGTGTGGTCGACTTCCAGGTCGGCGTTGGCGTCGGTGGTCGTGGAGTGGGACTGGTTCCGTGCGTCTGCAGTGGTGATGATTGGCTCTTTCCTTGGTCGGGGCTCTCGCGCTTCTGCGGCGCGGGGGAGTGTCGCTCAGACCCGTCGATTGACGGGCCGATATGAAGGGGGTTCCCCTTATTCGGGATCGCAACCGTAGGGGTCGCCGCCGGCGGGCGGCTCGCTGCCTCCGTCGAGGGGCAACCGGGCCGGGGGGCTCTGGTAGTACCCCTACTACGGGGATCTCCTCGGCGTCGGGGACACCGCATAGCTTGGCAATGGTCAGCCGCCCGTCGGTTCATTCAGCGGGATCGAAGACGCGACGGTCGTGGCTGAAGGTCCAGTCCTATTGACGAGAAGGGCGACACGTGGCAAACGGCCAATTCGCAACGCAGGCAGAGCTTTTCGATCTTCATGGTAAGCGAGTCCTGGTCACCGGTGGCACCAGGGGCATCGGGATGATGATCGCGCGCGGGCTTCTCCAGGCGGGTGCTCGCGTAGTCATCAGCTCACGCGGCGTAGAGGCGTGCGCCCAGGCACAGGAGCACCTGTCCCAATACGGCGACGTACTGGCGGTCCCCGCCGATCTTTCCCGACACGAGGAGTGTGAGCGCCTCGCCAACCTCGTCACGGCCGAAGCCGGGAGTCTCGACATCCTCGTCAACAATGCGGGTGCCATGTGGGACGAGCCCTTGGAGACGTTCCCGGACGAAGCCTGGGACACGGTCGTCGACCTCAACCTGAAGTCGCCGTTCTGGTTGGTCCAGGCGCTGCTGCCGGCACTTCGTACCGCTGGGACTGCCGACGATCCCGCGCGGATCGTCAACATCGGCAGCATCGCGGCGATACACATCCCGGCACGGCCCAACTACTCGTACTCCAGCAGCAAGGCTGCGCTGCACCAACTCACCAGGGTGCTCGCCAAGGAGCTTGGCCCGCAGCACATCACGGTGAACGCGGTCGCGCCGGGAGCGTTCCCGTCGGCGATGATGGCTGCAACCCTCGACGAGTTCGGCGAGGCGATCGCGGCGTCGGCGCCGCTGGGCCGGATCGGCCGCGACGACGACATGGCGGGTGTCGCCGTGTTCCTCGCCAGCCGGGCGGGCGCTTACCTGACGGGCGCCATCATCCCCGTCGACGGAGGGATCGCCACGACCGCGTGACCTCTGCCAACCCTTCGGGGGTATTGGTGGTACCTCCCTTCGCGTGCGGTGCGGGCCTACGGTGAGGGGATGGACGCCACGCTTGATCTGCGCACCGAGATCCGGGAGTTTCTGAGGTCACGTCGCGCCCGCATCGCCCCTGAGATGGCTGGCCTGCCCGCCTACGGTGGCAATCGGCGGGTCGAGGGTCTGCGTCGAGAGGAGGTGGCGTTACTCGCCGGGGTATCGGTCGAGTATTACGTGCGCATTGAGCGCGGCAGCCTGGCTGGCACCTCGGAGGGCGTGCTCGACGCGCTAGCCACGGCGTTGCAGCTCAACGACGCGGAGCGCGATCACCTGTTCCATCTCGCACGCCAGTCCGGGGCGCCCGGCGGTCGACGGCACCGCAAGCCCGCCGCGACGGTGCGGCCCGCGCTGCAAGGGGTGCTCGACGCGATAACCGGCGCGCCGGCGTTGATCCGCAACGGCCGCCACGACGTGCTGGCCATGAATCACCTTGGTCGGGCGCTGTATTCACCGGTGCTGGCCGACCCGCACCGGCCCGCCAACACGGCTCGGTTCGTGTACTTGCATCCCGACGAGGCCGAGCAGTTCTTCGTCGACTACGACCACGCGACGCACAATGCGGCCGCAATGTTGCGCATGGAAATGGGCCGCAATCCCCACGACCAAGAGCTCATCGCCTTGGTGGGCGAATTGTCCTCGGGCAGTGAGCTATTCCGGCAGCAGTGGGCATCTCGGAACGTGCGATTGCACGGACACGGGACCAAGTGTGTGAACCATCCCGTGGTGGGCCGGCTCGAGCTGAACTTCGAGTCCATGGATCTGCCCAGCGACCCTGGCCTGCAGCTGAATGTCTACACCGCACCTGAGGGAGGACCCGCCGCCGACAATCTTGCCCTGTTGGCGTCGTGGGCCAGCCCGGAGACGATGGTGCTCGGCGACTGACCTGGATCAGGTTGCGCTGACTCCGGGAATGCGACCCTCGCGGAACGCCTCGACGAAGTGCCGGTGATCGTCGCGCACGACCGCGGCGTACTCCAGCCCGAACTCCACCATGTCGGCGACGAAATCGGCGTCGTGGTCGCCGATCACCCCGACGATTGCCTCCTCGGTCTGAAACGGAACCAGCGACTGATCGCTGTCGGTGTCGCTCACGCAGTGCACCTTGGCGACCGCTCGGCCCAGCTGCTCGATGACTTCCACGAGTTCGTCCGGCTCGGTCATCTCGCTCCAGTCGAGATCGGCCTCGTACGGTGAGATCTCGCTGACCACGAAGCCGACGCCGTTGATGACGGTGTAGCCGAGCAGGGGATCGGCGTGGGCCTGAAGTGCACGCTGCGACACCGCGGTGCGGTGCCCGTGGTGCTGGAAGTACCGGTGGACTTCGGTGTCGTCGACCACGCGGCTGGGTGCGGCCACGTTGCCCTGCTTCATCGACAGCACCACGTCGTTGTCGAGCGCCTGGTTGAAGCCCTCGATGAGCACCGTGTAGGCGGGTAGTCCCGCGCTGCCGATGCCGAATCCGGTCTTGGCGACGACGTCCTTGACGTCGTAGGCGATTCCGCGGAAGCGCTGCGTGTCCGGGATCGTTTCGAGGTAGCGGCCGAACGCCGCCTCCACCGTCAGCCGCTCCGCGTCGTCGAGGCGTCTGACACCGGACAGTTCGCGGAACCGACGGTCGTTCTGGCCGACGACGGTGATGCGGTCCAGCATTCCGGCACGGGTCGACAGCCGGGCCGACTCCAACGCCGAGAGCACTGCGCCGCGCGCGGTCAACAGGTTCAGCGAGAATGACGAATCGTCCTCGACGTCGACGAACCATCGCACCTGCTCGACGTAGGTCCGGACGAAGGCCTCGATCAGCGTGGTGATGGCGCCGTCGGAAAGCGCCTTCTGCCAACACATCAGGGCGATGCTCGCCGCGAAGCGCTTCAGGTCCCAGGTGAAGTGCCCAACGAAGGCTTCGTCGAAGTCGTTGACGTCGAAGATCAACACGCCCTCGCCGTCCATGTACGTGCCGAAGTTCTCCGCGTGCAGGTCGCCCTGGATCCAGACCCGGCTGGTGCGCTCGTCTGCCCACCGGTCCTCGCCGGCAGCGACGTCGGCATAGAAGATGCACGCGCTGCCCCGGTAGAACGCGAACGGGTCGGCTGCCATCTTGCGGAACTTGGTCCGAAACGAATCGGGATCGGCCGCCATCAGGTCCGAGAAGGCGTCGACGAGGCTCGCCACGATGAATGACTCGCGGTCATCGCCTGTCGAGTCGGTCAACGTGAGCACCCGCAACTAATCGGCATGCCCCACCATACGGCGGTGCGGGCAATCCGCCTTCAGTGCTCGTCGGACGGGACGCCAGGGCTGCCCTCCGATCCGAGCGCACAATGGAGGCCTCGAGACTGCATCGCGCAGTCGTCGGCTTGGAGGGGAACCGCAGTGACGACCATCGCACGCAACATGTCCGAGCTCGGCTTCGCACCCGTCATCGCCGTGTTGGCCCGGGGCAGCAACGACGTCACGACGGTCAGCAAGCACTTCTCCGCCCAGCGCTCCTCACAGTTCGGCAGCGCCTCGCTGAGCGAGAGACGCATCTCAGGCGCGTCCCGTCCCCGTGCTGAAAGTGCCCGCAGTTACCGCAATTTGGGCGTCGTCTACGGGACCGTCGACCGGCAGGGTCTGGCGGCGCTGCGAGCCGACCCGCGAGTCAGAAAGGTCACGGCCGCGCCAGAGTTCAGCCTGATCCGACCCGTTGCAAGGGCCTCGGCGGTCCTGCCGAAGACGAACACGTGGGGTCTGGAGGCGATGGAGGTGCCAGCCCTTTGGGCGGAAGGGTTGACCGGCAAGGACGTTCGTGTCGCCCATCTCGACACCGGCGTCGACGCCACCCACCCCGCGCTGCGTACCGCGGTGGTCAAGTTCGCCGAGTTCGACCGCGCCGGCCGGGTGCGTCCCGGCGTTGAGCCCTACGATTCCGATGCCGAGGACTCCCACGGCACCCACACCGCTGCGACGATTGCCGGCCGGCCCGTCCGCGGCAGCCACATTGGGGTAGCTCCGGGGGCGTCACTGTATTCGGCAATGGTGATCGAGGGCGGGGACATCGTGGCCCGCATTCTCGGCGGCATGGACTGGGCGGTTGGTGAACGGGCACGGGTGCTGTCGATGTCTCTCGGGATCCGGGGCATCGACGCCAGCTTCCTCGACATCGTCGACATCCTCCGGTCCAACGGCGTGTTGCCGGTGGTGGCCGTCGGCAACGAGGGGCCTGGCACCAGCCGGTCACCGGGCAACTACCCCAGCGCGTTGTCGGTCGGCGCGCACGACGAGCAGTTCGCCGTGGCCGACTTCTCGTCGAGTCAACGTTTCGTGCGACGGTCCCAGCCGTTGGTTCCCGACGTGGTCGGACCCGGGGTCGACGTCGTGTCGGCGGCCTCCCAAGGGAAGTACCGGTCGCTGTCGGGAACGTCGATGGCGACCCCCCACGTGGCCGGCCTGGCCGCGTTGCTCGTCGAAGCACGGCCTGACGTGACGGTCGACCGGCTCGAGCGGGCCATCTTCGCGTCGGCCCGGCCCGGCCAGATGGACGTCGAGCGGGTCAACCGCGGCGCGGTCAACGCCAGACTCGCGTTGGCCGCCTTGCGAGACGAGTGAAGCGCGTCGTGGTGGACCGCGCCCAGTCCACCGGGAGTAAGTTTGTGACCATTGAGCGAGGAGTGGCCGTGGTCGAGCAGCCAAGTGATCCCGAGTTGCTACGTCAACTGGATGACGCGCGGACCTCTGGCGGTACCGTCGAAGCGGTGCTGCGACTGGAACGCCAACCCGGTGAGCGTCCGGTTCCGAGTGCGGTCCGCGATCAGGCCGACCGAGCCATCCGCCGCGCCACCGAAGCGTGCGGGGAGACGCCCGCCGACGTGCACGTCATGGAGAACATGGCCACCGCCTACGTTGCGGGCACCGAGAGGTTTCTGCGGGAATTGATGGCCCAGCCCGAGGTGGCCTCTGCCGTAGCCAACGAGCGCCCCGCCGAGGCCTGACGCGTCACGGTGGTCATGGAAACCGCTCACACACTCGACGGTTTCACGTTTGACCTAGAAGCTCTCGCGTATGCCCGTCGTCCGAAATCGACTGCGGTACATGCTCGGTGACACCCCGAGCGCACGGCGAAAGGTGCGCCGCATGGTGTCCGCCGAGCCGAAACCGGCGCGGCGTGCCACGGCTTCCTGGCCGAGATCTCCGGTCGCGAGCAGCACCTTCGCGGCTTCCAGTCGTGCCTGCTCGACGAAGCGCGCCGGGGTCATTCCGACCTGAACCCGGAACATACGGACGAGATGGCGCTCGCTGACCGTGGCCCGATCGGCCATCGTTGCGATCGAGTGGTCGCCGCTCGGATCGGCGACCACCGCGTCGAGGATCTCGCGCAGCCCGCCCGACACGGGGAGCTCCGACTCCGTCCACACGCTGAACTGCGCTTGACCGCCCGGCCGCTGCAGGAATACCACCATCCAGCGGGCCACCCGCCGGGCCACGTCGGGACCGTAGTCGCTCTCCACCATGGCGAGCCCCAGGTCGATGCCCGCAGTGATGCCCGCACCGGTGATGAACGGGCCGTCCTGCACGAACAGCGAATCCGGCACGACCTCGACCTCGGGGTAGATCCGCGACAGCTCCTGGCAGTGCGCCCAGTGCGTGGTCGCACGGCGGCCGTCGAGCAGGCCGAGGGCAGCCAGCACGAACGCACCGGTGCACACCGAGGCGACCCGGCGCGCCCGCGGCGCTAGATCGCCGACCATGTGCAGTGCCGCCGCGACGGCGTCCGGCGTCTGCTCCTCCGGGATGTCGTGCTCGCCGGGGGTGAAGTAGAAGTTGGGTGGTACCCCGCCCGGCACGATCAACGTGTCGAACCGATCGGGCACCTCCGCCAGCGCCATGTCGACGTTTAGTGAGACGAACGACGTCGTGTCGACGGCCCTGCCGGTCGGGGACACCAGGATGACCTTGTACTTCGCGCCGAAATCGTTTGCGCGCGCGAAGATCTCGAGCGGTGCCGCGACGTCCTGCAAGGTGACCTTGTCGTACAACGCGAACACGACGGTCTTGGGCGCCTTCGGTTTGATGTCGGACACGTGTGGCTGTCCTTCCGTGACCCCTGGGGTGAGGCCAACGTAGTCTCGGGGTTCGACGACGGCAACGCGAGCGGGCCGACGTCCGGAATCGCCCGATTCGTGTCCGGACCTGACGGGCAGAGCAATCCAGCCGTAACGCTGGCGAAACCTACTGCCTCCAAGCTCATTTCATGGATTCACGGACAGCCTTGACGCTGAGCATCGGCGTACTCGGCGGCCTCGCCGTCGCTCTCACCGCCGACGTCATCACGGTACCGATCTGGGTGGTGTTCCTGGCGTGGGCGTCGTTCTTCTTCGTCGGTGGCGGCGTCGCCGGCTGGGTCAGGTCGGTGTCGTCGAACATCGTCGGCGTGGTGATCGCGTCGGCCAGCCTGTTCGCCGCCCACCTCATGGGTGGCAGCCTGCTGGTCACCGCCATCGCCGTGGGGGTCGGCAGCGCCGTCATGGTGCAGGCGTCGTGGGTGCCGCTGTTGGCGACCACCCCGGCCGTCGTCGTCGGATTCGCCTCGACGGTGTCGACGGTCGCCGAACGCGGCCATGACGTCACCGTCACCACCATCTCCCATCCCGGCCTGGTGGCTGCCGTGGCCTGCATTCTCGGAGCGTCCTTTGGGTTGCTCTCCGAGTACCTCGCGACCGTCATGACCAGATCAACCGGCGCCCCCGCCACCAGCTCCGCCTCCCCGCCTATCGAAGGAAGCCCCGCATGAAACTGCAGCACTATCTCGGTGGCCTCGAGGGCCTACCGGAACCGCTCGAAATGGAAAAGCGTGTCTTCGTCGAGGATTGGGAGAAGCGCATCTTCGGCATCCACGTCGCGATGATGGGGCTGTCTAAGCACCTCGGAACAGCGCTGCCGGAGTACCCCATCGACGGCGTGCCGACGGCCTTCCAGGACGAATGGACGTGGGCCGACCTGCGCACCGGCGCCGAGGCGATGAACCCGTTCGACTACTTCAAGTTTCGCTACTACGAGAAGTGGTTGGGTGGCATCACCCAGTTCTTCATCGACAAGGGGTACGTAACCGAAGAGGAACTCACCGCCAAGGTCGGGGGACTTACCCCCGCGACGGGTACTCCCGAAGCGGCCATCGACGACCAGGTGATCGCCTACCTCCGGCTCGGCGACAGCCCTCGCCGTGACGTCGCGCATCCGAACTTCCCGGTCGGCTCGGCCGTTCGGATCGCCAACCCGGCCGCCGACGCGCACAGTCGGCTGCCGGGATACCTACGCGGCCGAACCGGAACCGTGGAGCGTGTCTTCGAGGGCGACTACGCCTACTTCACCCACACGGGTGACGGCATCGGCGAACCGATGCCGATCTACATCGTCGAATTCCAACCGACGGACATCTGGGGGCCACGCGCCGAAGCGGGCCCGGAAAAGCTGTACGCCGAGCTGTTCGAAGCCTATTTGGCACCCATCGAGGAGAAATCATGACCGACCAGTTCGCGTACCCGCCCGACCGTGAAGAGGCCAGCGCCAAGAAGGTCGCCGCCTTGGAGGCCCTACTCATCGAGAAGGGCGTCATCACCCCACAGACCGTGGACAAGGTGCTGGCCTATTTCGAGACCGAGATGACACCGCTCAACGGCAAGAAGATCGTCGTAAAGGCTTGGACCGATCCGGCATTCGCCGAGAAGGTGGTCGTCGACACCCCTGGAGCGATTGCGGAAATGAACCTGCCCGACGGCATGGCGGGCGCCGAGGGCGAGCACCTGCAGGCGGTGGCCAACACCTCCGGCGTGCACAACCTGGTGATCTGCACCCTGTGCTCCTGCTTCCCGTGGCCGGTACTCGGGCTGCCGCCCTACTGGTACAAGGATCCGACCTTCCGGTCACGGGCCGCCCGTGAACCCCGCAAGGTGCTCGCCGAAGTGGGCGTCGATCTACCTGCCGACACCGAGATCAAGGTGTGGGACTCCAGCGGGCACTCGCGGTGGTTCGTCATCCCCGAGCGTCCCTCTGGCACAGAGGGTTTCACCGACGAGATGCTGATGGACCTGGTGACCACGGAGGCCATGATCGGCGTCGCATTGGCAGGGCCGGCGTCATGATGTTGCACGAGACCTGCACCACGGACCAGGCGGCGCCGCAGTTCGACCACGAATGGCAGCGCCGCGCGTTCGGGCTGGCTCTCGCGCTGTCGGAGTTCCGGCACTACGACTGGAGTGAATTCCAGGAAGGCCTGATCGCGAGGATCGGGGAGTGGGAGGGCGCACCCGAATCCGAGCGGGGGCAATGGGAGTACTACGACCACTGGGTCGCGACGCTCGACACGCTCGTCGACCGCCACGAACTGCTGACCAACCCGGTGCTCACCGACGCCAATGACCACGCCGTTGCCCACGACCATGACCACTAGGACTCACCTATGAACGACACAAGCCCCGCCCTGCCCGCTCCCCGCGTCGATCCGCGTGCGATCGCCGCCGCTGCCGCTACGCCCGCGTGGCTCGCCGCGATGACGATGCTTGCGCTGATCGCGTACTACTTCGTCGGTATCGACCAGGGTGCGGTGTCGGTGTTCGGTTCAGACACCCACATTCACGAGTTCCTGCACGACGCCCGTCACCTCCTGGGGTTCCCGTGCCACTGAGCGGCGATGCCCGCCTGGCGATCGGCTATCTCGTTCCCGGTGCCGTCGCCGGCGTCGTGGCCTTCGCCTTCAGCCGAATCAAGATCGAGCCGTTGATCGGTGCCGCGGTGGACTACGAGGGCGCGCGTGAGCACGCCGAGGCTCAACTCGCCAGCGGTGGCGACCACGCCCATGGCCACGAACTGTTCACCCGCACCATTCAGGAGAACGTCGGTGCCGCAGTCGGTGTCATCGCGTTCGGCATCGCGATGGGCGTGCTGTTCGCGGTCGCGCAGACCGTGATTCGCGGCGTTCTGGAGCGCCGCGGCTTCCGGCCCGACAACGCGGCGCTGGCATTGCTGATCGCCGCGGGGATGTTCGTCGCCATCGCGCTGGCGCCCGGGCTGAAGTATCCGGCGAACCCGCCGACTGTCGGGCTGGAGGACACCATCGGCGCGCGA
Organism: Mycolicibacterium hodleri; assembly: GCA_006864685.1. Taxonomy (GTDB): domain Bacteria; phylum Actinomycetota; class Actinomycetes; order Mycobacteriales; family Mycobacteriaceae; genus Mycobacterium; species Mycobacterium hodleri_B. The sequence continues at coordinate 69,681 of VIFX01000001.1, forward strand.
AGTACTGCGTTCCTGACGATGACGGTCGTCTCGATCGTCGCCGCGGGGGTGGCCCTCGCAGTCGGGCTGGCCTGGGCTCGGCGGTGGGGAGGCTGGCGGGCCACTGGGGCAGCGGTCGCCGGCTATGCCGCGGTGATCCTGGTCGCGATGACGCTGCTGCCGAGCTTCGACGAGGTGCCCGGTCCGATCGTCGGGCCGAACGGGCTGCTGCTCGACGGCTTCCCGGCCGAGGTGCTGGGCGAATTCCGGGTCTACTCGCTGGCCAACCAGGCGTTGCTATGGCTGGTGATCGGCGCGACCTCGGCGGCCATCGGTGCCCGCGTTCAGGCCGTCCGGCGCCACGGGAACGGATCGGTCAGCGCCGGCGTCTGACGCCGCAGGCCGGTCTCCACCACGGCATGCCTGGTTGAGCCGTCCGGGGTGTAGTCCAAGGGCGCGACCATCGCTGGCTCTGTACGACACCCCGCGACATGGCGTGATCGGTCATCCCGACTTGACTGCGAATGGTGTGAGTTCGGTCGCGATCAGCGGGCGCGATTGGCACACGGGTGGATGACGGTGCCAGCATGGAAACATGGTCGTAACAATCGGTCAGCTTCCGCCGGGGGCGTGGACGTGGCGCTGATCGAGTCCGTCCCTGCCCTCCGGGTTCGCTGGCTGGTGAACGCGTTGAGTCGTAACCGCCTCGCTCGCGCCAGTGACCGCCTGGAGGCATGTGCGCTCCTACTGGTCCTCGCAGTCGCGCTTTTCGCGATCCCGGTTGCCCAGCGGGTGGGCGACGCGACCTACGCAGACCGCATGCAACAGATCAGCAAACAGCAGCAGTCGCGGCACTCCGTCGCAGCGATTGCCACCGAGGACAGTGGAAGTCCCGCGCCTCGTCGCTTTGGTTCACCCGTCACAGTTCGCGTCGAGTGGCGTGAGGGAGTGCACCGTCGCTCGGAAGTCATCACGAATCCGTCGTTCGTCAAAGCCAAGACGCCGGTGACTGTTTGGCTCGACGACGCAGGTGCAGTGGTGTCTGCTCCAGACCGGGAGGTAGACGCGCAGGCGGTTGCGACGGGCCGCGCATGGGCTTCATGGGTTGGCATCGTAGGACTCTGCGCGCTGATGGCCTTCGCAATCCGCCGCTGCCTTGACCTCTACCGTGCGGCATCCTGGCAGCGCGAGCTGCGCTTGATGGCCTACAACGACGACGGTTGGGCCAGTTACGACCGTTGATCACGGCCATGCCGAGGCGCACCCGTTGCTCGGCAACGCTTCTCAGATTCCCTTGCGAGCCTGCTGGATCTTGGTCGTCGCTCGGGGCGGCCTTACCGTCGTCGGCCACCGGAGCGGACGTAGTGCACGGCGGGGAGCCACCGGGGCCAATTACGCTGTCGCATCACCGGGTTGGCTTACGAAGAATCGTGACTCCCAGAGGCGGCAGTGTTGTTGGGTCTTCGTGATTGATAGCAGATCGTGGGCTGCCGGCGGAGTCGTCGATGCGTTTTCCCATTCCAGGTGACGTCTCGCGGAGAGAAAACCGGTTGCCGGCCGGTCGTTCGAGGACCACCATGGCGTGGCCACCGAACGGTTCGGCGGTTCGACACGGAACAGGAGGCGTCGTCGTGAGGTTGGCTGAGGCCCTGTCACTTCGGGCGAATGTGCATCGTCGCATCGAACAGCTGCGGACCCGGATCGCGAGCAACGCTCGGTACCAGGAGGGCGAGGAGCCGTCCGAGGACGCCGGCGCGCTGCTGGTCGAGGCCGACGAGGCGCTACGCGAGTTCGAGGAGCTGATCAGGCGAATCAACCGCACCAACGCGGCCACCGCCATGGAGGTCGACGGCACGTTGACCGACGCACTGGCGCGCCGCGACGTGCTGCGGCTGCGTCACCACGTTCTGACGACCGCGGCAGACGCGGCGGCGGGCACCAACCAGCACGCCTACGCGCGGCAGCTCCGTTCGGAACTGAAGATGTTCTCGGCCCTGCCCGTTGGCGATCTCCGGACTCAAGCCGACCAGGTGGCGCGCGAACTGCGTGAGCTCGACGTTCGAATTCAGCGCACCAACTGGGAGGTCGACCTTCTGGACTGAGGTGAAGCAGGTAGTCGTCGCGGAGGCGTGTACGAGCCCGAGATCGGCGGGTCAATTCCGGTCACTTGCTGGTGCACGGAGGGCAGTGCAGGGGTTCGATTCCCTCGATCACAATTCAGCCCAGCAAGGTGCACAGGTGACTGGGCATAGCGCACGACACACCACCATGTGCAGATCCGCGTCGACGAGGGCGGGCACGGGGCATTCACCTCTACACGTTGCACTGCAACATAATTCACAGATCGCAACCTGACGCTGTCACACCGGCGAGGTCGGCCGGTTCCGATCTTGGTGCCATGCGGCTGTCGGCCGCTGAGGTGTTTGCGTCCGCGATTCAGCTCATCTAGCGGTCGATGCTGGCGAGCACCTCGTCGCGGACGACGTCGTAGGGCCGGTGGAAGTCGCCCGGGGCAGCGGGTGGCTCGGTGTGCACGACGAAGCCCTGGACGTCCATGCTCATGAAGCCCCCGAGGATCGCGAAGAAAGGGCCGAGGACGAAGTCGGTTTGCGGGTCCTCGCCCGTCGGCGTGGAGCGTGCGGATATCACCGTGACCGGCTTGGACCGCAGGGGGTCGATGCCCTCGGCGACCGGCGAATTGGCGCCGATGACGTGGACGTAGTCGAGCCACGCCTTGAGCGTCGAGGGCATCGAGAAGTTGTACATCGGCGAGCCGATCAGCACCGCCTCGGCGCCAGCCAGCTCGTCGAGCAACTCGTCCTGCAACCGTTGGGCCTCCGGCGCTGGCGCGGCGGAATCTGCCGGTCTACGGGACGCGATGAAGTGCAGTGCGTTGGTCGGCAGGTGTGGCAGCGGGTCGGTGTGTAGATCGCGCCGACGAATCTCGCGGTCCGCGCCCCCCGAAACCCACCGTTCCGCCGCCTCGGCAGTCAGTCGCCGCGATGCCGACGAGTTGAGGTTGGCAGACGAGTCCAGCTGCAGGAGGTAGGCCATGAATCGAGAAGTCTAGTCAAGCCGCGAGCGTCAACCGACGAGTCTCGATCCAGGGGACGAACGACCGCGGATGCGCATTAACGGCGTATCTCATATCCCGGGGTATTCCGCGTGGAGGTCACCGCCGAAGAGTCTCCGGTAGAAGGCGCTCATCTTCGCGGCCGCGGGTGCGTGCCGGCTCAAGATCGCGGCGATCATCGGTGGCACGTCATCCGGTATGCGCCCAGCGGCGCACTGGACTACGTACTCACGGGCGCCTATGACGCCGGCACTAGGCGAAGCCGGAATCTCGCAGACGTCGGTCACCAGCCAGTCGACCAATCGCATCGCGGCGTAACCGGCATCATGCGTGAGGTGTCGTCCAACGAAGTCGCGTTCGGCGGCCGACAGCTCGAATTGCGGGGATGTGGCCAGCCCGAAGTCGCTGAGATAGATGCGCTCCATGTCGGTGCGCATGTTGCCGAAATGCCCGTCCATGTGCAGCAACTCGCGATCCCGTAGAAACGTCACGATCTCCGAAAGCTGTCGTTCGACCGTGACGGCCCTATCGGCCGGATTGTCTCGCAACAAGGTCGCCATCGCGTGTGGGATGTACTCGCAGAACAGCACGAGGCTGCACGTTGCGGCGGCTAGCGCTTCGAGACGGGTCCGCACGGCCGGACTGCCGCACTGGGCGGCGACGACGGTGTCGATGTCGGCGTGTTCGGCTGCGATCGGCGACCGGCCAGGTAGCACCCGCCAGTGGTGGAGGATTGGGAACGATTGCGTCTCGCCGGCTAGAACGGCGTCGGTGACGACGACGTTCGCGGCCAGCTCGCGCCACGCGTTGAAACCCGGTCCGCCCATACCGTAGTGAGAGAAGATCGGCAGGTCGAACAGGTTCGCCGTGGACCCTGTGTTGGCCATCTCGCGGTCGGATAGTGGGATCCGCTTGGTGAACACCGGCACGCCGTCGACGTCGAGAATCCCCGATTCACCACCCACCCCCACGCTGATGACTTGACCGGTGCTCATGAGCTCAGCGAGCTCGAAGTCGCTGCGCGAGGCCAGAAGTGCCGAAAGTTTCTCGTAGCGGGCAATTCTGGTGGCCGTCACCCCACAATTGTGTCACCGACCAGACCCCCTGGCTGGGGGATCTGACGCTGTCGACCGATGGCCAGTCGACGCTGGCCGCATCGCCGGTTGATGTGATGGGGGTCACATATGGACTGGTGGGCCATAGAAACATTCCGATGGTATGTTTCCTTCAGGCCGCAGCCGAGGCTGGCCTACCAAGTTCGCTCCAGTTCGACGAGGAGCGGAGTCGTGCCGGATGTCCATTGGGGGCATGGCAGTATCACCGTCGCGACGACAGCCTCGACTGCGCCTATTGGTCCGCATCCGCGCGTAACTCCGGACACCGAAATCCGTTGCGGTAGAACTATCGTCGTGTTAACCGGCGAAGGTTGCCCTCGCGGTGGACGTTGGCGACCTTAGTCGCAGCCACTCGCACCGTGTTGAAGATCCGTCCGCTGCTGCCGTTCACCACCGAGCGTGCCGATCAGCTTCTCAGCGAATTGGACGACGTACCGGCGCACGTGCCGCGCTAACGCGGCTCAGCCGGATTGCCGCACAACGAGTTCCGGAGTGAGCCGCTCGGAACTTGGCGTACCGCCACCGAGCAGTTCGATCAGCAACTCGATGCCGCGACGGCCCATCTCGTGCATCGGGGAGCGGACCGTCGTCAGCGGCGTCGGCATCTCGGCGACCAGCGGGGTGTCGTTGTAGCCGATCAGCGCTATGTCGTCGGGCACCCGGAGCCCATGGTCGCGCAGCACGCCGAGCGCGCCGATCGCCGCGAAGTCGTTGGTGGCGAAGATGGCGTCCGGGTAGGGCCGCCGCGACAGTATCTTCTCGGCTGCCTGCCGTCCGCCCGCCGCGTCGAAGGGGCCCCACTCGATGCGCTCCGGCGCGACGCGCAACCCCGCCTCGGTGAATGCGTCGACCGCCCCGGCGGTTCTTTCGATGGCGGTCGAGGCGAACGGCAACCCGGCGAGCACCGCCAGGTCCCGACGGCCGGCCTCGACCAGATGCCGGCCGACGAGAGCGCCGCCGAGCAGATCGTCGCACGTGGCGGACACGTAGTCCCCGCTGCGGCGTGAGACGAGGACGAAGGGCGTCCCACGCTCGGCGAGTGCGCTGAGCAAGGGGTCGTGATGGTGCGCGTCGCCGAAGATGATCCCCTCGACGCGGCGCTGCAGCATCATCTCCGTGCGCTGGGCCTTGTTCGCCGGGTCGTCGAGCGAGTTGGTGACGAACGTCGAGTAGCCGTGTTCCGTGGCGGCCTCCTCCACGCCTTCGTAGACGGTTGCGAGGACGAAGTCCTGCAGCCGGGGGACCAGCACCCCCACGAGTCCGGAGCGGGCCGTGCGCAGGCTGGCCGCATGCGGATGTGGCCGGTATTCGCGGGACTTGGCGTAGGCCCTGATCCGTGCGACGGTCTCCGCGGAGGCCCAGCGGGTGGCGTCGTCGCCCTCGGCCTTGAGCACGCGCGACACCGTCGACACGCTGACGCCGATCTCCTCGGCGATGACCCTCAGCGTCACCGGGGCGGGGAACCGCGCCGACGTTCGGCTCGTCTCGCCCATCACCCTCCTCGACCCGCGGCATGCGCCGCCTGGCGCCTGCGTAGCACCTTAGCTGGGCGGGAGGAGAAACGACGCCGTAGCGCGGAATTTACACAATCGTTTGGCCCAATCGATTGTGTCAAACGTTTGGGTGCGCTTGACTGGGGAAAGTTCCTAGTGATCCAGATCTCTCGAACGCGATCGGAGCCCACCTGTCATGCCCCACGTCGTCGTCCTCACCAGCGGTGGGACCATCTCCTCACGCCGTAACGGTGACTCCGTGGTGGCCGTGGACGACGCGTCGACTCTGCTGTCCGGCATCGAGACCGGTGAGGGCGTCACCGTCGAGGCGCACGACGTGGTCCGCACCGGGTCGTACCGCATGACGCCGACCGACATGAGAGCCATCGCCGAGGCCGTCGCCCACCATCTCGGCCGCGACGACGTGGACGGCATCGTGGTGACCCACGGCACCGACACGCTCGAGGAGACCGCGATACTGCTGGACCTCACCCATGGCGACGACCGCCCCGTGGTCCTCACGGGAGCGCAGCGTGCGGCCGACGTCGCCGACACCGACGGGCCACGCAACCTGCGGGACGCCATCGACGTGGCCGCCAGTCCCGCGGCACGCGGTACGGGTGTGGTCGTCGCGTTCAACGGATCGGTCTTCGCCGCCCGCGGGGTGCGCAAGTCGCACACCGTGGACCTGGCAGCGTTCTCGAACCCGGCGGGCGCCGTCGCGACGGTGCACGACGGCGCCGTGCACGTGCACAACGTGCCCGTGCGGCCCGCGCCGCAAGCCCCCGTGACGTCGACCTTCGACACCGTGCGAGTAGACGTCGTCGCCGTCTATCCCGGCGCTGACGATGCGCTGCTGCGGGCCTCGGTGACGGCTGGGGCGCGCGGCATCGTGTTGGTCGGAACCGGTCTTGGCAATGCTCCTGCGGGCATCGCCGAAGCGGTGGCCGACATCGTCGCCGGCGAGGTGATTATCGCGCTGTCCACCCGCGTGGCCGACGGCCCGGTGCTTCCGGTCTACGGCCACGGCGGGGGCTTCGACCTGGCGGCCGCCGGTGCCGTCGCAGCGTCGCTGCCGCCTTCGCAGACCCGCATCACCCTGGCGTTGATGCTCTCGGCAGGCGCCGCGCCTGCCGATATCGCCACCGCGCTGGGTCGATGTACCCGATGACCCATGTAACCGCAACCACCAGAAGGGAATTGGCATCATGGCCAAGGAAATATTCGTCGCATTCGGCGTCGACGTCGACGCAGTCGGGGGCTGGCTGGGCTCCTACGGGGGAGAGGACTCACCAGGAGACATCTCGCGAGGCATCTTCGCCGGCGAGGTGGGCGTACCACGCATCAACCAGCTCTTCGACCGCTATCAGCTTCCCTCCACCTGGTTCTGGCCCGGGCACTCCATCGAGACCTTCCCCGAGCAGTTCGATCAGATCGTCGGCGCCGGACACGAGATCGGGGTGCATGGCTACAGCCACGAAAACCCGATCGCCATGAGTCGCCAGCAGGAATCCGACATCCTCGACCACTGCATCTCGCTGATCGAAGACCGCTCGGGCACGCGGCCCACCGGTTACGTCGCGCCATGGTGGGAGTTCAGTCGGGTGACCAACGAACTACTCATCGAACGCGGCATCGCCTACGACCACTCGTTGATGCACAGGGACTTCGAGCCCTATTACGTGCGCGTCGGCGACTCCTGGACTCCGATCGACTACGAACAACCGGCGTCCACGTGGATGAAGCCGCTGGTACGTGGGCAGGAGACCGACCTGGTCGAGATCCCGGCCAGCTGGTACCTCGACGACCTGCCGCCGATGATGTTCATCAAGACCAGCCCGAACAGTCACGGCTTCGTCAACCCGCGACACATCGAAGAGATGTGGCGCGACCAGTTCGACTGGGTCTACCGCGAAAGTGATTACGCCGTCTTCACTTTCACCATCCACCCCGACGTCTCCGGGCGACCTCAGGTGCTGCTGATGCTCGAGCGTCTGATCGAGCACATCAACTCGCACGCCGGAGTCACCTGGAGCACGTTCGACGGCATCGCCAAGGACTTCGTGACACGGCGGCCGCGCGTCAGCACCAGCTAGCCGCAACCGGACCGGGGTAGCGATTGCGACCCGACACCCCGGCCCAGCCCACCTCCGAGCATTCAGGCCAACTACAGCACCAAAGCACCGGAAGGACTTCCAGCATATGAGCACCCCACCCGAAGACAACGACACACCGCCCCTGCGGCGCATACCGGTCCGGGAAACGCGCAGGGCAACCGGCATCGCGTTCTTCGCCTGGACGATCGCCGTGTACGACTTCATCCTCTTCGGCACGCTGCTGCCACGCATCTCGGAGTCCTTCGGCTGGACTACGAGTCACGCGCTCTTCGTCTCCACGCTCGTCAGCGTGGGTACCGCGATCGTCGTGCTCGGCGTCGGCCCGATGGTGGACCGGTTGGGCAGGCGCAAGGGCATGATCATCTCCGTCGCGGGCACCGCAGCCTCGTCGGCCGCGACGGCAGCGACCGTCGGAGCGGCGTCCCTGATCGGGGTCCGCTCGATCAGCGGTCTGGGGCTGGCCGAACAGTCGGTCAACGCCACCTATCTCAACGAACTCTACGAACTCACCGATGACGAGAAGATCCGGCGTAATCGCGGCTTCATCTACTCGATGGTGCAGACCGGCTGGCCCATCGGGGCGCTGCTGGCGGCGGGCTTCGTCGCGGTGGTCACCGCGGTGTTCGGGGAAGGCTCCTGGCGTCTGGCCTTCCTGCTGGCCACTGTGCCGGCGATCATCGTGGCGCTGCTGTGCTTCAAGCTCCGGGAGAGTCCACAGTTCTTGCTACAGCAGAGGATTCGCCGGCTGCGCAAGGACGGCGACGATACCGGTGCTGCGCGCGTGGCCGGTGCCTACGACCTCGACCACGACGTCGCCGCGCCGCTTCGGCGCATCTTCCACGGCGTCCACCTGCGCAACACCATCGTGCTGTCGGTGGCCTGGCTGTTCAACTGGTTCGCCATCCAGACCTTCTCCGTCCTCGGTACGACGGTGCTCGAGTCGGGCAAGGGGATCGACGCCTCCAACACCCTGCTGATGGTCGTGGTGTCCAACGTGGTCGGCGCGCTCGGTTACCTCGCACACGGCTGGGCCGGCGACCGCTTCGGTCGTCGCAACACGATCGCGGTCGGCTGGTCGCTTTCCGCCGTCTTCTTTGCCGCAATGCTGCTGGGTCCCAACACCACGCTCTACGTCATCGTCACCTACATGATGGGGCTGTTCTTCCTGTTGGGCCCGTACGCCGCCATCATGTTCCTGCAGGCCGAGTGCTTCACCACCGACTGCCGTGCCACCGGTAGCTCGTTCATCGGAGCCATGAGCCAGCCCGGCGCCATCATCGGCGGGTTCATCCTCGCGAGCCTCGCCGCTGCGGCGGTGCCGTACTCGACGGCTGCGTTGTACGTCGGTGCCGTCGGCGCGCTGATCTCAGCGGTCGTCGTGCTGTTCGTGCGGAAGGTCTCGTCGGCAGAGGAACTCGAGGAAGCCGCCGCAACCCCCGGCACCGTCGGATGACCGCCGCGAAGGGACCCGACGCACCGGTTGCGATCATCACCGGTGCGGCCTCGGGCATCGGAGCCGCAACCGCGGTGTCCATGGCGAGCGTCGGTTATCGCGTGGGCATCGGCACCTACTCGGGCGATCCGCACGATCCCCACACCACCTTGCAGGCAGTCCGCGACGCCGGAGGTGAGGCCGCCATCGTCGAAGTCGACGTCCGCAGCACCGAGTCCGTCGACGGCTTCATCGCCGAGATACTCGGGATGTGGGGACGGCTGGACACCGCGGTCGCCAACGCCGGCATCCTGCGGGCAGCGCCGTTCGCCACGATGACCGACCAGCAGTGGGACGACGTGTTGCAGGTGGACCTGCACGGCGTCATGCGTACCGCGCGCGCCGCGGCACCACACCTGGGCGCTGGCGGTTCCATCATCGCCATCTCGTCCATCGCCGGCGGCGTCTACGGGTGGGGCGAACACGCGCACTACGCCACGGCGAAGGCTGGCGTGATCGGCCTGGTCCGGAGCCTGGGTGTCGAACTCGGGCCGCGGGGTGTGCGCGCCAACGCCATCATCCCCGGACTGATCGAGACGCCTCAGTCGCTGGACGCGGTCAACTCGCTCGGCCCCGAGGGGTTGCGCGCCGCCGGTGCCAACATTCCCACCGGACGGGTCGGCAGACCCGAGGAGATCGCCTCGGTGGCAACGTTTCTGGCCAGCGATGCCGCCTCCTACGTCAACGGACAGGCCATCGTCGTCGACGGCGGACTGACCGTCCTCATGCGCGACTGACAGGAAGGACGCCAATGACGATCCCCGAAAGCTCCCTGCTGCTGGGCCGCACCGCGCTGATCACCGGAGCGGCCAGTGGCATTGGACGTGCGGTCGCCGCGCATTACCTCGCGGCGGGTGCACGCGTCGTCGTCGCCGACCGCAGTCCACGCGCCGCCGAGGTCGCCAGTGAACTAGGGGCCGACGGCGGACTCGTTCTCGACGCCACCGACGAGGACGCCGTCGTCGCCACGGTCGCAGCGGCCACCGAGATGCTGGGCCGCATAGACATTCTGGTCACCTCGCACGGCATCCTCACCCAGTCGCCGGTGGTGGACATGTCGTTGGCCCTGTGGCAGGAGACGCTGAGTGTCGACCTCACCAGTGTGTTTCTGCTCAATCGCGCTGTCCTGCAGGGGATGCTCGACCAAGGGGGCGGACGCATCGTGAACGTGGCCTCACAGCTGGGCATCAAGGGCGGCGAGTCGTTGGCGCACTACGCCGCCGCCAAGGCGGGTGTCATTGCGATGACGAAGTCCGTCGCCCTGGAAGTCTCGTCGCGGGGTGTGCTCGTCAACGCCATCGCCCCCGGACCCATCGAGACACCGATGCTCGACGGGATCGACGACGAGTGGAAGCGGGCCAAACGCGCCGAGCTGCCACTCGGCCGGTTCGGTACCGCGGACGAAGTGGCCCCCACCGCCGTGCTGCTGGCCTCCGACCCGGGCGGGAACCTGTTCGTCGGCCAGGTACTCGGTCCCAACTCCGGTGACGTGATGCCCTGATGTGTGGCGCGTGCGGTGCAGGCCCGCCAGACGACATGGCGGCGTTCGTGTCCGGGCCTCGACGGCGGGCCGCCATCGCCGCGGCCGCCACCAGACATGCTCGGGGGGTTCGCGTCCGGGTCGTCGACCGTGCGTGGACCGTCGCCCAGCCCACCGGCAAGGTCACCGTGTGCCGCACGTTCGATCAGCTGCTCGACGAGCTGACCGGATATGGCGTCGACCGGCGGGACCTGCGTTCGGCGTTGCTCGACGCGGCCGGGTCCGTCGCGGCGCCCAGCTGACGGCCGGCCACGATAGTCCGAGGGCTGTCCGGAACGACTTCTTCCTGCATCTCCCACACGGCCAGGGCGACCGCGCACGTCGTCTTTCCGTCGACCGTGCTCAGGGAGACCCCCAAGAGCTCGCCGATTCGATTCAACCGGTAGGCAAGGGAATTGCGATGAATGAACAAGGCGGCGGCGGTCTTGGTGGGGCTGCCGTCCGCATCGAGGAACGCTCGCAGAGTAACGATCAGATCGGAGCTCGTCTCGTCGTCATAGTCGCGAAGGGGCCGTAGAAACTCGAGAGCCTGCTCCACACCGCCCTTCGTGAGCGCCGTCGCGAGAACGGACGGTAGATCGAATCGCCGCGCCATGGTGGGCTCGTTCACGCGAACGAGTTGGCGGGGTGAGGCCAGGATGGCGGTGCGCAGACTTCCGATGCTGACCATGGGGGCCGTGACGATCGCCGGTCTGCGCGGGGCTATGTCGTGCAAGCGATGGATGACCGCGGCCTGGGCATTGTCGAGGTCGAAGTCTTGGCCGATGAGCAGGGAGAAGTGCTCGGCTTCCAGTAGCCCGAGAGTGGGGAAGATGTCTGCGAACTGAAGTCGCATCCGCCACGCATCGTTCGGATCGGCCCCGGCGCGGAACGTGGTGAGCAGCGTCGGCTTCTGGGGATCGAAACCCGCAGCGCGCATCAACTTCTTCGTGTACCGGGGCGACTCGGCGTCGGGCATGCGCAGGTGCTCGATCAACGAACGCATCCGGTCGTTCTCGACGTTGTACTGCTCGGCGGCAGAGTGCAGATGGAGACTGACGATGGATCCCACCGGGCCGAGCAGTGGATCTATGACGGATTCGCTTTGCGGCGAACGGACGGCGATCGAAAAGCGCTCGCTGCCACGCACCGGGTTGAGGCGGCGTAGGTGTTCGGACATGCCGTCGGAAGTCCTCCGGGCGCGCGCCGCAGGCAACTTCCAATTCATGCCCGGCGGCTGGCTGGCGACCATCCGCCCTTGCGAGTCGACGAGTCCAACCTCGCCGCCCACGGCCGTTCGGATCTGCTCGAGAAGTTCCAGGAGAGTGGTACCGCGTGCTTCGAGTTCGGCGCAGGTGTCGGCCAATTCGAGCGAACTGCGAAGGACGGCATACTGCTCGGCCTGAATGCTGTCGTTCACGAGGCGGTGCACCTGGAGAAGGTTGACCGGCGGCGCCACCTCCAGTACGGGGACGTCGAAACGGTTTCCAGCGTCAATCAGGCCGCCGGGGACCTCGGGGTGGGCGATGCCGGAATTGAACAGGATGCCCGCAACGGGCACATGGGCAAGGCGCTCCACGTAGGCGTCCCACGTCCGGGCATCCTGGAAGTTCATGGCGATACCGGTCAGCGTCACCAGTTCGTTTCCCTCGAGAAATGCGGTCGGCTCGATCAGCTCCGTTGGCGCGACCGTCGAGACAGGCCGACGCATCCGCGTGGGTTGCGTCGCAGTCTTCAGTCGGAGGGCGAGGTACTGATTCGACATCAGTTCGGCCAGTTGCACGGCTTACCGCCTTCTTGGTGCACTTACGGGTCCTCGGCGACAGGTTTCGTCGACGTAACGGTCGAGATACCGTTGCGGGCTGCACTGCACAGTCTCATGCAGATGCCCAAACAGATTCCCATGTTTTCGTGCTGATGCACGCTATCTGGGGTGGTGATGTCTGCATAGCGTTTCTTCCATGCCATCCGCCATCACCGTCAACTCCGACCTCGGAGAGTCATTCGGGCTGCACAGCTTTGGCCACGACGACGAGCTCCTCACCCTCATCGACGCCGCGAACATCGCCTGCGGTTTTCATGCCGGCGACCCCCACGTCATGTCGACCACCGTCGTCAACGCTGCCCGCGCCGGCGTGGCGCTGGGAGCACACCCCGGCTTGCCCGACCTCACCGGCTTTGGACGGCGCCAGATGGCCCTCTCGGCCGACGAAGTGCGGGACCTGGTGATCTATCAGGTAGGTGCTCTCAGCGCCTTCATCGCCCATTCCGGCGGCAAGCTCAGCCACATCAAACCGCACGGGGCGTTCTTCGGGATGTTGTCCCGCGACGAAGACTTGATGAGACCCCTGGCGGAATATGCGGCCCGGTTGGGAGTTCAAGTCTTCGGACTGGCCGACACCGCCCACCAGCGCGCCGCGGAGGAGGCAGGCGCGCAGTTCGTTCCGGAACTGTACGTGGACCTGAACTACGACCGAAACGGGAGTCTGGTCATCGTCCGACGACCCGAGGCCACCGATCCCGGTGCCGCTGCGGCTCGGGTGAAGTCGGCAGTCACCTCCGGCACGATCAGTGCCGACGACGGCTCCACGTTGACGGTTCAGTTCTCCAGCATCTGCGTGCACTCAGATACCCCGAACTGTGTGGAGGTGGCGAAAGCCGTCATTTCTGCGCTCCAAGAATGCCAGCAGGCATCACGTCCCGAGAGGCAAACCATTGGCCAAGCATGAGATTTCGACGCCGCTACCAGGAGTCTTCTACCGAAGCCCCGGACCGGGAAAACCGCCCTACGTCTCCGAGGGTGACCACGTCGAAGCCGGGCAGGCCATCGGTCTCGTGGAGATCATGAAGCAGTTCAGCGAAGTGAAGAGCGACGTGGCCGGGGTGATCGACGAGTTCGTCGTCGACGATCTTGGTGAAGTCGATCCGGGGACCGTTATCGCAACACTCACGGAGGACCAGTGAAGCGACTACTTGTAGCCAACCGCGGCGAAATCGCCGTTCGCATCATCCGGACGGCGCACGAGGTCGGACTCGAAACCGTCCTTGCGGCCAGCGAGCCCGACCGCGCCAGCCTCGCGGCAGAACTGTCCGATTACGTCAGTGTCATCGGCCCCGCGCAGGCGGGCAAGAGCTATCTCAACTCGGCAGCCGTCATAGAAGCGCTGAAGGCTTCCGGGGCAGACGCCGTGCACCCGGGATACGGATTCCTGTCCGAGGACGCAGAGTTCGCGCGAATGGTCGAGGCCGCCGGCGCAACGTGGGTCGGGCCGAGTCCCGATTCCATTGCACTGATGGGCAACAAGGCCGCTGCCCGCCAAGCGGCCAAGGATGCCGGCGTCCCGGTTCTGGTCGGCAGCGACGGTGCCGTGGGACCCGAGGACGACGTCGAGGCGATCGCCGAGTCGATCGGCTACCCACTGCTGATCAAGGCCTCGGCAGGTGGTGGGGGTCGCGGTATCCGAATCGTCGAATCGGCCGAGAAACTGGCGGGGGAGATTCAGCTTGCCGTCGCGGAGGCCGGTGCCGCATTCGGAGACCCTGCCGTGTACCTCGAACGCTTCATCGACAAGGCGCGCCACGTCGAGGTGCAGATCCTGGGTGACGGCGTGGACGTCGTGCACCTCTTTGATCGCGACTGCTCGCTACAGCGGCGTCAGCAGAAGATCGTCGAAGAGACACCCGCGCCCAATCTGCCCAGCCACTTACGAGACCAAATGCTGACCGCAGCAACCGATCTCGGTCGCCGTTGTAGGTACCGCGGAGCGGGTACGGTCGAATTCCTCTACGACGAGGCGCGCGGTGAGATCTGCTTCATCGAGATGAACACCCGACTTCAGGTCGAACACCCGGTGACCGAGATGATCACCGGCATCGACTTGGTGCGTGAACAGCTGCGCATCGCCGGCGGCGAAAGGCTCGGCTACGACCAGAGCGCCATCACCCGCAACGGCCACGCCATCGAGATGCGCATCAATGCCGAGAACCCGGCTCAGGGGTTCATGCCGAGCCCGGGAACCATCACCGAGATACGTTATCCCGGCGGGCCGGGAGTGCGGGTCGACAGCGGCGTCGTCAGCGGCTCCGCCGTGTCGCCCTACTACGACTCGCTGGTGGCCAAGGTCAGCGTCTGGCACTCCGATCGACCGTCCGCGATCGCGCGAGCGCGGAGGGCGCTGTCCGAACTCCGAATCACCGGGGTGGACACCACCGCAGTGTATTTGGAGGCGGTACTCGCCCATCGAGCCGTAGCCGACGCGACGCACCACACGAAGTTCTTGGAACAATCCGCCGAGCAACTGTTGCAGGGGACAGCATGACCGCCACCGAACTGCCGGAGCACGCCCGATACTCCTGGGGCGGCGATGAATTCCTGTTCGTCGAGATCGACGAAGCCATGAGCTTGGAAGGCTTCTTCGTCGTCGGCGCACTCGCCGAGGAAATACGCGCCGCGAAGATCGGCGGAGTCACCGACATCTGCCCGACGAACAACTCGCTCCTGCTCCGCTACGACCCCGACGTGACGGCACCTCGAACACTGCGGTCGCAGGTCCAGGAACTCGAGACGCGGGTGCGCGCCGGCACATCCCAGACCTCGACGGCACGGGTCATCGAAGTCCCAGTTTGGTACGAGGATCCGTTCACATCGGAAGTGGGCGAACGCTTTCGGTCCAACCACCAAACACCGGACAAGAGTGACCTCGACTTCGCCGCCGAGGTGAACGGCTTGGCCGACGCGCAGGAGTTCATCGAACGTCACCACGCCACACCGTGGATGGTGACCGCCGTCGGCTTCGTTGCCGGACTCCCGTTCATGTACCAGATGGCCTCCCGTGAGAGGCAGTTGGAGGTGCCCAAGTACCTCAGTCCCCGCACCGACACCCCGGCCCTGACGGTCGGGCACGGCGGCTGCTTCTCCGTCGTCTATTCGGTCCGCGGGGCTGGTGGGTACCAGATGTTCGGCATCGCTGCAGCGCCGGTGTTCGCCTTGGACTCAGCGCTGCCGGACTTTCAGGAATCACCGGTGCTGTTCCGTGCCGGCGACATCGTGAAGTTCACACCGATCGACGAGAAGCAATACGGCGCAATCCAAACCGAGCTCGAGCAGAACACGTTCCGCTACAAGCGTGCCGAGGTCGAATTCGATCTCGCCCGGTGGACAGCCGATCCCGACGCATTCAACGCACACGTACTGGAGGCCCTCGATGGCACTACTGATTGACGAGCCGGGCCTGCAGTCCACGATCCAGGATCTGGGACGACCAGGGCACTACGATGTCGGCATCCCCCTTGGAGGTGCGATGGACACGCTCTCCCACGAGATCGCGAATCTGTTGGTGGGGAATCCTCGGGAAGCTGCGACGATCGAAGCGACCTACACGGCACCAAAGTTCACCGTCACCGCGCCGACCGTCATGGCGGTGACGGGCGCCTCGATGGACGTCAGCGTCAACGGTGACGCCGTTCCGCAATGGACCGCCGTCGCGCTTCAGGAAGGTGACGTGGTCGCCTGCGGCTTCGCATCGGCAGGCACCCGGACGTACCTCGCCTTCGCAGGCGGGATCGACGTCCCCATCGTTCTGGGTAGCCGAGGCACGTACTCGCTGGGAAAGCTCGGGGGTCTGCAGGGTCGTCCGCTCGCAAGCGGGGACTCCGTACCGATCGGAGCCTCGGATCGTCAAAGCCCAGCTCTCCGAACGCTGCCCGAGGATCTACGGCCGTCGTTCTCCCGCGCTGTCACCGCCCGCGTGGTCGTAGGCCTGTACGCCCACCTGCTCACCACGCACTCGTTGGACATGCTGACGTCGGCGGAGTGGAAGCTGACACCGGTAGCCGATCGGACGGGTCTTCGCTTCAAGGGCGAAGAGAAGTTCCAGTTCGAAGAACGCGAGCAACCCTTCGGTGCGGGATCGGACCCGTCGAACATCGTCGATGCCGGATACGCGATGGGCTCGATCCAGATACCCGGCGGGAGTCAACCGATAGTCCTGCACCGAGACGCCGTCTCGGCAGGCGGTTACGCCATGGTCGCAACCGTCATCAGTGCCGACATGAACGCCCTCGCCCAGCTGGCTCCCGGCTCGACGGCGTCGTTCGAAGCCGTCACCATCGACGAAGCACTGACCGCACGCGAGGAGGCCTCGTCGAGGCGCGCACGGATACGAGGGGCCCTGTCGAGCTAGGGCGGCGCTGAGCGCCCGATACCGCACCGGTTGCACGTCGCCGCTTCACCGCCGAGCCACCACCATGCGTGGCGGGGGCTGCCGCGGAGGTTTCGGCGTCGCCGTCGTGAGTCTTCGGCTTAGGGCGAAAACCAAGTGTGACCACGAATGAACTCGATAGCGTTTCTGCCATGGTCGTTGCGCGCCAAGCTATCTACGAGGTCGACGGCCGGAGGATGGTCGGACACTTGACGCGTCCCGACGGCGAGGGTCCGTGGCCGGCGGTGCTCATCGGCCATGACGGAATCGGTCTGGAGGACTACCAGCGCGGCCGCGCCGACATCCTCGCCGACCGCGGATACATCGTCCTTGCGATGGACTATCACGCTGGCCGCACGTACTTCGGGGAACCAGAGGCGATGCTGGCTCGGGTCATGCCGCTGCTGGCTGACCCTGGTCGCATGCGAGCCATCGGGCGGGCGGCCCTCGAAGTTCTGCTAGCTGAACCTGGAACCGACCCCGAGCGGCTGGCGATGGTGGGGTTTGGCGCCGGCGGCCGAATCGTACTCGAACTTGCCGGCACGGGAACGCGAGTCAAGGCGCTCGCGGCGATCCACCCTGGCTTGCCCACACCCACCCACGCACTGGAGTGGGTGGGTGTGGGCGGAGCATTTCTATTGGGTACCGGCTCCGAGGACCCCCTGTGCACCCCCGATCAACTGTTGGCCTTCGCGGCCGTCCTTCAAGAAGCTGAAGTCGATTGGCGCGTCAACATTTACGGCGGAGCCCAGCACGCCTTCTGGGCCGCTCCCACGCAATCTGGCGACGCGTCGGACCGTGCCGCACCTGCACACATGGCCACAGTTCCCGGTGTAGGGCACCACGCGCTGCACGCGACGCGGGCATGGCGTGCGGTGCTGGACCTGCTCGAAGAAGCGATGGCACCCGATCCGCGTGGTCGTGCATGAGCAGCCACCGCCCCACCAAACGGCGCGCAGCAATCCGCCTTCAGTGCTCGCTGCACGGGACGTCCGGCCCGCCCTCCGAAGGCGCGGGGCCGTCAGAGGGTCATGGCCTTGAACTTCTCCGCCTGTCCGCGGATGGCGATTTCGGTGGGGAGCCGTTCCAGCGACGATGCGCCGAAGAAGCCGACGATTCCGCTCGTGTGGTCGAGGACGTACTGCGCATCCTCCGGCTGTGCGATCGGCCCGCCATGGCATAGCACGATGACGTCCGGGTTGATCGCCTTGGCAGCGTCGTGCATGGCCTGGACCGAATTCACCGCATCCTCGAGTGTGAGTGCCGTCGACGCGCCAATGGTGCCGCTCGTCGTAAGTCCCACGTGCGGCACCAGGATGTCGGCCCCGGCCTCGGCCATGGCGGCCGCCTGGTGGGAATCGAAGACGTAGGGTGCCGTCAGTAGTCCCTTTCGTGCCGCGGTGGCGATCATCTCGACTTCGAGCTCGAAGCCCATTCCGGTCTCTTCGAGGTTCTGCCGAAATACGCCGTCGTAGAGGCCGACTGTCGGAAAGTTCTGTACGCCAGTGAATCCGATGCTGATCAGCTCATCGAGGAACCTGTCCATGAGACGGAATGGGTCGGTACCGCACACGCCAGCCAGCACGGGCGTGTGCTTGACGACTGGAAGCACCTCGTTGGCCATCTCGACGACGATCGCATTGGCGTCACCGTAGGGGAGCAGTCCGGCGAGCGACCCGCGCCCGGCCATGCGGTAGCGCCCCGAGTTGTAGATGATGAGGAGATCGATCCCCCCTGCCTCGGCGGCCTTTGC
Source organism: Mycolicibacterium hodleri (assembly GCA_006864685.1). Classification (GTDB taxonomy): domain Bacteria; phylum Actinomycetota; class Actinomycetes; order Mycobacteriales; family Mycobacteriaceae; genus Mycobacterium; species Mycobacterium hodleri_B. Next base: position 88,422 of record VIFX01000001.1, read on the forward strand.
AGATAGGCCGGTGCCGGCCCCGCCTCCGACGATGGGGCGGCCGGACGCCAGAGTCTCGGCGAGTCGGGACAACGCTTCGCTACGCAACACGTGGATCACGAATCCTTTTGAGAGAGAGGGTGGTTCATGGTCGTTCTGATGAGCTGATCGAGCGCTTCGGCCATCCGCCGACCAAAGCCCTCGTCGTTGATCGCGGTGGGGACGTCGTGGACGGTGACCGCGGTGCCTTCCAGTCCCGTCCGGATGGCGGCGAAGAGTGCCCGATCGGCGTCCGGGTCGGCGAACGGCCCGCCCTCGACGTCGATGCCGCTGACTCCTTCGAGGGGAAGGAATACCTCTGCGGGACCGGTGGTTTGCGAGAGCTTGGAGGCGATGATGCTGCCCAGTTCTGTCATCTCTGCCCGTGTGGTGCGCATGAGGGTGATGGTGGGGTTGTGGACGAGGAACAGCCGTTCGGAGAAGGTCGCCGGGACGGACGCCCTGGGTCCGAAGTTCACCATGTCGAGAGCACCGACGCTGACCACCTGCGGCGTGCCGGACTTCGCGGCGGCCTCCAAGCGGTGCGGGCCAGCCGTCAGCACCCCGCCGACGAGTTCATCGGCCAGCTCCGTGGTCGTCAGGTCGAGGACACCGGCCAGGAATCCGCTGGCGATGAGGCCCTCCATCGCCTTGCCTCCGGAGCCGGTGGCGTGAAAGACGAGCACCTCGTAGCCCAATTCGTCCAATCGCGTTCGCGCCTCGTTGGCGGCCGGCGTGGTGAGGCCGAACATGGTCATGCCAATCAGCGGCTTGCCGTCGGCCGCGTCGGGGGCATCACGGAGGCCTTCATATCGCCTGGCCATCCCTGCCACGGCGGATGCGGCGTTGCCCAGCACCTGGCGCGAGATCCGGTTGATGCCCGAGATGTCGACCACCGAGTACATCAGCGTCACATCGGATTCGCCGACATAGGGGCCCACGTCGCCGGAGGCCATCGTCGACACCAACAGCTTCGGAACGCCGACCGGTAACGCTTGCATCGCCTCGGCGGCGATGGACGAACCACCGGAGCCGCCGATCGCCAGAAGCGCGTCGATGCGTCCCTCGGCGTGCAAGGCGCGCACGATGGCGGCACTGCCCGTGGCCATCACGGCCATGGCTCGCCCGCGATCGTCGGCAGCGCGGAGCGCCTCCAGGCTGGAACCGCCCGCCGCCGCGACCTCGGCGGACGTGACGTCAGCTTGCGACGACCCCTGCGAGAAGGTTCCCACGTCGATCAGCAGGGTGGCGCAATTCTCTGCGGCCAGCTGGTCGACCAGCCACGCGTACTCCGTCCCCTTGGTGTCCAACGTCCCGATCAGACCCACTGTCGCCATTGACACGCCGCCTTCCATACTTGCCGGATTACGCTCCCGCCCCGCGCAATTCAAGCTTAAGCCCCATAATCCCCGACCACTGCCTGCCCATATTCGATACCGCCGTATTCCTCGCGATACGCCGCAGTGAATTGGGGGTAACGACAGGAGATAGGCGCGGACAGCGGTTGCCGGACCCCGCCAATCGCCAGGTGTTCACCCCGGCCGCGTTGTGGCGGTTCACGCGACACTGCTGGCGATCGCGACGACCAGCCCGGCCAAGGTCAGCACTCCGACGATCACCGCGGCGGCGGTTGCTCGGCCCCGTCGGTGCCGGCGTGCGTCGTAGAGCGCCACCGCGATGCCGGCGAAGATCAACGCTGCATAGGCCGCCAGCCCCACCGTCAACGCCGCCGTTGACGCTGCGGTGGCCGTGGTCACGTGGTGCACGCCGTGAGCCTACGGCGCGAACGTACGCATCGCTCCGGGCAATGAAGCGCACTTCTCGAGCCTGCTCGATGAACGAATGTGAGACGACCCTCCAGGGCCTACGCGCAAGCCGCTACTGCAAGGTCGCGTAGATTCCTTGGGAACAATCCGAGCACTCAACGAAGGCATCATGTCCGAGGACCAGAACACAGACGTTCCACCGAATCACCTCTCCATCGATCCGCGCAGCGCCTTCTATAGCGAAGAGGTGCTTCGCCGCGACGTAGGTATCCGCTTCAACGGCGCCGAGAAGACCAATGTTCACGAATACAACGTGGCAGAGGGTTGGGTGCGAGTTGAAGTTCCTACTGCGAAGGATCGCCATGGAAATCCCATGGTCGTCAAGGTCAGTGGCACGGTTGAACCCTATTTTCGCTCAGCGGAATAGCGCACGCCCAGCAGTTTCGACGAGTACTGGCTCGCGAAGGCCCAGCGGCGCCTAGCGCATCCGCGGAGCCTCGCCAGGATCCAGTCAGCCGAAACTTACTGGTAGCCAGCCTTATTCGACCACACGGTATTCCTCGTCGTGGGGGTTGTCCGCCGCTTGACGTCAAGCGTGAAACGAATGCCGTCTGCTGCTCTACCGTCAGTTCGTGGAACGTCTTGCCTGGGGTTGGGCAGGGCAACGAGCAGTTCGACTGCAGTTGGAGCCGGAGACCGCGATAAGGATGTCGCGGCGTGCTGACTTCGGCCCCAGACCCGTGCACCCGGTCGCGATCACCACGCGGTCGCACCCCCGTCAACGGCAATGTTGGCGCCGGTGATGAAAGACGCGCGATCCGAGGAGAGGAAAGCCGCGACCTCAACGATTTCTTCGGGCTGGGCGAACCGCTTCAGCAGCGTCTTGCTCGTGATGGCGTCACGGGCGGCCTGGTCATCACCGAGGTCCCGGTCACTCGCTGGCGTCAGGACGGGCCCGGGGCTGATGGCGATGGACCTGATGCCGTGTGGTGCGCCCTCGAGGGCGAGTTGGCGGGTCATTCCCACGACCCCGGCGTTCGCAGCGGTATGCGCCACCATGGGCGGAACGCGCCCTGCGATCGCCCCGGCTTGGGAAGCGACGTTGAGGATGACGCCGCCTCCGCGCGCAACAAGGTGAGGCCAGGCGAACTTGCTGACGAGGAACGGGATGTCAAGTTCGCCGGCGACGGTAGCGCGCCATTGCTCGAACGTGAAGTCCGGCATCGGCCCAAAGTACGCAATCGCGGCGTTGTTGTAGACGATGTCGAGGCCGCCATACGCAGCAGCCGCACGGTCGACGAAACTGCGGACCTGCTCTTGGTCGGACAAATCGACGGGCGCGACTCCCGTCATCTCGCCGCCCGCGCTGCGCACCAGGCGGACGGTCTCACCGTTGGCTGCGGTGTCGATGTCGGCTCCGATCACCAGCGCGCCTTCACGTGTGAACACCTGCGCGGCAGCACGTCCTTGACCTCCGCCCGTGCCGGTGATGAGCGCTACCTTGCTGTCGAGCATGCCCATGATGGGTCTCCTTCGGTCTGTCGCACGTGGGCGTGCTGGCCGGATCCGCCTACACGAAACATGCTTATTAGTGCGGATATTGAACGCCGTCGACGTCGAGGTTCCTCGCGTCAAACGAGGGTTGCAAGGTCGGTCAGTATGGTCGCCGTCGACTCTTCGCGGGCGTGCCGATAGCCGGTGCCGGCCCAGAGATGAACGAGGTCCGACTCACCCGCGGCGGCTGCCGCCTTGCGGAGGGGGCTCGTCAAGTGATGGATCGCCGGGTAACCCAGGGGTGCCGACGTCTCGAAGTCATCGATGAAGCGGTTGCGGAGTCCGCGCGCCGGGCGGCCGGTGAAGGCGCGGGTGATGACGGTCCCGGTGCGGGCGGGGTCGATCAGGGCGGCCCGGTGGGTGGCGGACGCGCCGCTTTCGTCGGCGCGCAGCAACACCGTGCCTACCGCGGCGGCAGTGGCGCCCGCCCGCAGCACCGCGGCCACGTCCTGCGGGGTGGCCAGCCCGCCTGCGGCGATGGCTGGAAGCGGCACACTAGTGGTCACCTGGGCGATCAAGTCGATCAGCGGAACAGGCTCGGGCATCTGGTCGGGGGTGAGTGTTCCCGAGTGCCCGCCGGCCACGCTGGCCTGCACGGCGAGCATGTCAACGCCTGCCGCGGCGGCCAATTCGGCCTCCGAGGCGGACGTCACGGTCTGCACCACGGTGATGCCGGCCTTCTGCAGGGCGGCGATGACGGTGCGGTCGGGGATGCCGAAGGTGAAGCTCACCAGGGGTACGGGATTCGACAGCAGTAACTCGATCTTGGCAGCGAATGCGTCGTCGTCTTCGATCGGCTCTGCGGGCAGGATGAGCCCGAACCGGTCCGCCTCGCGCCGTAGTGCCGCCGCATAGTTGTGATAGGACGCTGCGCTGATGGGCACCGGGTTTGGTGCGAATACGTTGACGCCGAACGGGATCGACTCCCGCTGTATCGCAGCAATTTCCGTCGCCAGGCTTTGGGGCGTCTTGTAGCCTGCCGCCAGCAATCCGAGACTTCCCGCGCGGGAGGCGGCGATCACCATGGCGGGGGTGGTCGCGCCGCCGGCCATGGGTGCGGCCATCACCGGGTTACTCAGGCCTAGATTCGTCAGTGGTGATGTCATGGGTGCTCCCCGGTGTGGTGCGTCCCCGGATCGGGATTCACGGTGCTGAGCAGTGCAGTCAACGCTGACACCGACGTGTGGTCTAGGTCGGCGACAGTGTCGATGATCGCGGCGCGCAGGCCGGGACCGGCGTACCGGTCGGTGAGCCAGTGGAACTTCTCGACCGTGCGCTCCCAGTTGAACGGCCGGGTCGGCGCGCCGTGGAAATCGTCTTGGGCGCGGGTGAACTGCCGGCCGTCGCGCATGGTCACCACGATCTGCACCGGAGTGGCCCGTGGGTAGCGTGCGGTCAGCTCCGCGGCGGGACGAATACTGATGCGCTGTAACAGCTCTTGGACGTCGGGTCGGCGGATACGTGAGGTATGGAGTTGTTCCGGCCCGACCATGCCGTCGAGGAGCGCGGCGGCCAGCAGGTACTTCAGGTTGTAGTCGGCTTGTTCCTTGGTGCGCGGCGCGTCTTTGTTGCCGAAACGGCCGCCCCCGGCGATGTCGTACGCCGTCTGGAACACCGCGACGTCCACGGCATCGACGTCACGCGGATCGAGACGGTGTTCGGCGGCCAGCGCCAAGACGGTTTCGATCGGCGCCTGCCCATGGATGAGGGCACAGTACTTCTTCAAGTACGTATCGGCGACAACGCCGAGAGTTGCGTCGTTGAGTCGCATGTCGATCGGTTGGTCGAAGAGCTGCTCGAGTCCGTTTGGTCCGTCGATGACCCCACGGGGACCGGTGATGCCGCGCTGCGCCAGCGCGGTGGTGTACACGGCGCGCTGGGCGGTGATTCCGGGGGAGATGCCCTTCCAGTTGGACACCGGCTCGGAGTGAATGGCGGCGAGCGACACGTTGTCGGCAGCAGCCATCGCGATGGCATTGGCGGTCTGATCCACCGTCAGACCGGACAGCCGGGCAGCGCCGGCGGCCACCGACATCGCCAGTTGCAGAGCGTGATTGAGGCCGCGTGCCATCACCGGAACTGCTGCCGAGAACCGGCATTGCACTTCGTAGGCTACGGCTAGCGCCAACTGAAATTCCGCACCGCTGGCGCCGACGTTCTCGGCCACCGCCAACAGCGCACCGAAGTTGTCAGCCGGATGGCACAACCCGCCCGGGGTGAGGTACGTGTCGAGTAGGTCGACGTAGCGCACGGCGACGGAGTTGAACAGTGCAGCCTGGTCGACCGAGGTGCGGCCGCCGCCGATCAGCGAGGCGTGCGGCGTACCGCCGATCGCATCGATCTGAGCGCGCACCTGCCGAACGGTATCGCCGTCGAGGGCGGCAATCGCGCACCCGAGACTGTCGAGCACGTTGCGGCGCAACAACTCACCGGCCTCATTGGAGAGATCTGTCGGCCTGGCTGCCACGACGAACTCGGCGAGAGACTCGACAGCGAACCGGGGTGCGGGAATGGTCATCGACGTACTCCGTTCACCGGATCACTGGGGTGCGCGGCGAGTGCTGTCGGCTCGATCGTCATCCACCCGTACAGCGGCAGCGACTCCAGAGTTGCCGTGAGGTCGGCGCTGTCGTGGGCGCTCCACAGTCCCAACACCCGCCTGGAGGTGGTCGAGCTCGGCAACGTCCACAGCCGCAGCATGCGGCCCTGCTGGGCCAACTCGCGGGCCCGCACCGCTTCGCCGGCATGCATGTCGTCGACCCTTTTGGTCGGGGTGCCGTCGGGAACGGTGACGGTCAACTCGGTGAGGAACTCCGTAGGCTCCCGTCCGCTGAGGGCGCCTGGGTCGTTCGGATGGGCCGCCAGCGGGGTGACCACGTCGGTGCGCCAGACGTGCAGCGGCATCGAGGACAGCAGGCCGTCGAGATGTGCGCTGTCCTGGGCCGCGAACAGGCCGAGGCTGCGCCATTCACCAGGCGCCAGCGGCGGCCGCCATAGCCGAAGCAAATGCCCCTCGGCGGTCAGCTCGCGGGCGCATTCTGCCTCGCGCTCCCGGACCGTCTCCACGGCGTCCGCAGATGTGCCGTCGGGAACGTGGGTCGTCATTTCTACGAAGTACTCCATGCCGAACCTCTCATCCCCAACCGAGTTTTGCGTAGGCGGGAGCGAGGGCTGCGCCGTTACCGCGCGATGCCCCGGTGATGACGGCGACTTTCGTAAGCTGGTTCATGATGTGATCCCTTCTCGTGCGAATGTCGCCTTGATGAAATCGATTCTGTGCCCCCAGCGTCTAGCTGGACAGGACTGGTTTCCTCGGTACTGGGAGGCTGCGGCTACCAGTGTTTGGAATCGCCCGGTGGAGTTTCGCGACGGACCCGCGATGCGGAGTCGTCCTCGACGGTCTGGACCTCGGGATGCAGTAGCGGGACCGAGCCCACCAGGAACACCGCTGCATTCGCCATAAACCGTTGGCGTCGAAGCGCTTTGGCCATGTCGACCTCCTCACGTCGCGGGGGAGTCGTGGTCATGAGCAGTCCGGTTCCCGAGACGCCGTGGCAACTCAGTCAGATCAACTGCCGCTGATCGACGTTGAAGCTCACATCCCTCCCTAGGGGTGTAGTGCGCTACCCCCGACGGTGGTCGACTGAGTGCACGCCGAGCACCTGGTCAACCGGGAAGGGGACCAAGGGCCCGATTTCAGCGATGCAGAACCTTAGAAAGGGCAAAGCCATGATCGTTCTCGGAATCATTCTTCTCATCGCAGGATTTCTCCTGCACATCTCCATCCTCTGGACGATCGGGATCATCCTGGTCGTCATCGGGCTGATCTTGACGCTGCTGGGCTCGATGGGGCGCGCAGTGGGTGGTCGACGCACCTACTACTGATCGACGTGCTTCGGCCCGTCCGGCAGTCATCCTCACGGAAACACTGCGCGACAACGGATTCGGGCCTTTCTGGACTCGATCCAGAACTATTGACGTTTGCGTCGAAAACCTGAGGGGTACGCCCTGCTCAGCATAGGAGGTAAGTCGAAATGCCCAATTGGATTTGGATAGTGGTCGCGGTCGCCGTCGTGGTCCTCATCGTGGGGGTGATCATCGCCACCCGCGGTCGACGCGACTCCGATCGGCTCAAGCAGCGGTTCGGTCCCGAGTATGACCGCACGGTGTCCGAGGCTGGCGACGAGCGGGCCGCCGAGAAGGAACTCATCGCCCGGGAGCGCAAGCGCGACAAGCTCGACATCCGGCCACTGAGCCCCGCGGCGCTTGACGGTTTCGCCAACCGGTGGAGGGCCGTGCAGACCGCGTTCGTCGATCATCCGTCGAGCGCGGTGGGAGAAGCCGATCTGCTCGTCACGGAGGTGATGCGTGAGCGTGGCTACCCGGTGGACGACTTCGACCGCCAGGCCGCCGACATCTCGGTCGACCACCCCACGGTGGTCGCGGATTACCGTGCAGCACACGACATTCACCTTGCGCAGCAAAAGGGGGACGTCGGCACCGAGCAGCAGCGCCAGGCGTTCGTGCACTACCGCGCACTGTTCACGAAGTTGCTCGAATCGGAGAAGGACAAGTCACAGGAGGCACGCGCATGACCACCCACGATCAGCACACCGATTACGACCCGTCTCTCGACCCGTCGACCGCGCAGCGTCCCGCCGACCGGCAGGACCATCCCACCGGTCAGGGCGCCGCACCGGAGTACGACCAGAACTCTGGATACGCCGATCAGTCAGCGGGCCTTGGCGCTCGGCCGACGTCGGAGCCGCCGTTGTTGGAGACGGTGACGCAACCGAGCGACGAGCGTCTCGCCGAGCCGTCGGACGAGCGTCTCGGCCATTCGTCGGACGACCGGATGAACCAGCCGTCCGGCGACCACCTCTCGCCGCAGGGGTCGGTACCCGATCTGTCTGGCGTCCAGGGCGTTTCATCGAGTACGGCCGACACCGGCGCTGCGGGCGGAAGCTCATCGGCGATCGGGGACGACCTCTTCGCCGACGACGAGATGGTCGGGCTCCGCGCCCGGTGGGACAGCGTCCAGGCCAGCTTCGTCGACGACCCGAAGGAGTGCGTGCAGAAGGCCGACGGCCTGGTCTCCGACGTCGTCGACCAGCTGACGTCGAGCTTCTCCCACGCCCGTTCGCGTCTGGAGGAGCAGTGGGCCCGCGGCGAGGAGGCCTCGACCGAGGATCTGCGGATCGCCCTGAAGCGCTATCGGGAGTTCTTCGACCGCCTGCTGGCCGTCTGACTCTCTGCCGCTACGACATCGGCCCCCTGCCCGCCGGCAGGGGGCCGATGTTCGTTCGTCGGCGGTGCGGTCGGGCCGCGGATGTGGCCGTCGCGGATGCGGCGCGAGTCTGCGCTGTAGGGATGTTTGACCGAAAGCTCTGCACGGCAGCCCAGAGGATGGGAGGAGTGGTGGCTGGCGGCGCGGTGTCCGTTCTCGGTCCATGTGGCGGACGAACGCTGGTTGTCGCCAAATATTTTGAGAATCCAGCACACGAATTCATCTCATAATAGTTAGCGGTTCCGTCCGAGAGGCTAGGCGAGGTGCCGAGCGATTATCGGGCAGCCGGATTGGGCCGCAAGCACCACGTTGTCGAAGAGCTTTGCGGCCGGATCCGGTCCCGCCGATTGTCCCTGTAATGGCTTGCCCGCCATATCTTCTGGCGAAAGCGGCTGTGGGTCACGTATCGGCTGACGCGTTTGCGGGCGCATCCAACTTCACCAGTTCTGCACCGGCGTGGCCTTCGACGAGGAGGGGACCACGTCCCGTGTTGGGCTTTGAGAGACCCGCGATTGCTCGCTGAGAACACCGGCGGAAGCGTCAGCTGTCGGGACGGCCGAGTAGTTGGCCGACTCTACGCGAATGCCGACGTTCCGAGCGCATTCAAGCGTTGTGGCGCTCACGTGCAAGTGAGCCCGAAGCGCTCCACATTTGTGTCGCATGTGCCGTGGTGACCGGGTGACTCGACATCCCACAACCGACAACGTCGTAATAGTGGAGTCATGTCCTCGAACGAGGATCACTATTTGCTGGCGACAGCCATGCCTCCACCGTGCTGTCTCCTGAGACACGCGGACTTGCCCGGAATCTGGAAATGGTGTCGCCTGCGGCTTCGCACCGCAGCGCGTGTCGCCCCTGCTGGAGTGACGCTGCAGTGACGCTGCAGTGACGGGATGTACTCAGACCGGCCGCGGCCTGGTGACGTGCAGCGCACTCGCGGCAGACGACGGCGTGGCAGAACGGCCACGCTGCGGTGACCGGGCGGGGCGCACTATGCACGGAGCAATGACTACGGCACCGAGAGGAGGGCCACCGTGGCTACAGTCCTGCTCGAGTCGTCGTGGGTCATGGATCCGGAGGACTGGGAGCCGACATTGAGCGCTCAAGGATGGGTCGAGTCTGCGGAGGACGCGGCAAACGCGCTCACCTGGCTCAGCAACATCGGCTCCGGTGCGGCCAGTGGGGCCGCCACGGGCGCCGTCGCGGGTCCTTGGGGAGCACTGATCGGTGGTCTCGTCGGCGGCGGCCTCGGTGCGGCACAGACCGGGCTGCAACAACAGCAGCAGCCGGCGCCGCGTCCGCCGGCTCCGGCGTCCGCGCGACCCGCCGCCGCGCCGAAACCGCCACGTGCAACGGGAACCGGCTCATCAGCCGCCCCTAAGGCGAGACCCGTCGCACCCCGCCGGCCGGTACCCGCCCCACCGGTTCGTGCTGCGGCTCCCGTCGCTGCGACGCCGACGCCTGCCGGCTCGGTGAGCGTGGCGGATGTCGCCGGACTGTTGACGACATTGGCTCCCCTGCTCGTCGCGCTCGGGCAGCAGCTTGCCGTCGATGCCGAACCCACGGCGACTGGCAGCCCCGGCGCACCACCGGCGCCCGAAGAATGGCAGGCCGAGCTCGACGACGAGCCAGACGACCGGTGGCCGCCGGGAGAAGACATCGACCCGGCCGAGCCGTCAGGAGCCTGGGCGGAACCCCTCGGCAATCCGCCGCGCGAGGGCGTAATCGAGTCCTCCGCCGAGTGTTGGTCGGCCCAGGGCGACTGGTCACCGGGCGAGTCCTGGGTCGAAGAGCCGGAGTGGAGCGAGCCCGAGCCGACTGAGGCGGTCCCATGAGCACCCCGACGCTGACCGACCTCGCCGACGGAGCGGACCCGAGCGCGATCATCATGCGCCAGCTCGCCGAACGCGCGGCCCACGACCCGATCGCCGGGATGCTGCTGGCCCGTTTGCAATCCGACGAAGCGGCGAACGAGCCGGATCGTCTCGAGGTCCTCGAACGTCGTTTCGACGCCCTCCTGCGGGCCAACCAACAGCTGCGTGAAGCCCTCGTCGCAGCGGACCAGATGACTGCATGGATCGCCCGGCTGACAGGTGCCTGCCCACGGTGCTGGGGTCTCGCGGGCGACTGCTCGACCTGCGCCGGACGCGGCGGTCCGGGATACGAACGACCCGACGTCGGCGAACTCGTCGACTGGCTCGCGCCTGCCCTTCGCCGCTCGGGCCTGACCATCGGCCGAGGCGCAGGGCCGCGGCCGAGCGGACGGTACCCATTGCACACCATCACAGAAGAGGAGCAGCCATGACAGTCATCGAAACCGATGCCTGGGACGACGAAGCGTGGGACGACGAGGCATGGGATGACGAGTCGTCCGGCGCGGAGTCGTGGGACGACGAGTCCGAGTTCCTCGGCACTCTGCTCGGCGGGCCCGCACAGCTGATCGGCAATGCCATCGGCGGCTTGTTCGGCAGCAGACCGACGCCGAAACCCCCACTGCCGCAGGTGTCTGTCGGGATCCCCGGCAGGGGAGTCTCGACGGCGACGCTGAACACCCCGGCAGGCAATGCCACGCTGCGTCTCCCCGAGCCTGTCGTGACGCGCCAGGAGTTCGAGGCGGGCATCCGCAAGCTGCAGGAGGGCATCAACCGCGACGCCGCCAGGGCCAACGTCCTGAGCAAGGACCTCGACACACTGCGAACCAGGGTCAGCACGGTGGTCGTGGACACTCAAAAAGACATCGCGAAGCTGCGGACGGACGCCGCGAAGAGCCGGACGGTGCTACGGCGGCACTTCGCCAAGCTCAAGGCGGACCAGAGCCAGCAGCAGATGATGTCGATGGTCATGACGATGATGATCCAGAACTCGGCTCAGGACGCGCTGGAGGACCACACCCACGACATCACCGCGGGCGCCACCCGCACCGGGTCGGCGAACGTGGATGACGACAGCGACAACAGCGCGATGATGATGATGCCGCTGATGATGTCCGGCGGCGGTTCGGATTCGATGCTGCCGCTCGTCATGATGATGGCATTCAAGTGAGGTACTGAGATGGCACTCGACAACTCCTCCTTGATGGGTTTCGCCGTCCTCGGCTCGATGAAGAAGGCCGAGCGCAAGCGCGCCCAGACGCCCCTCGTCCTGACGCTCATTCCTGGTGCTCCCGCGACGCGGGCGGCCATCGCTTCGGTCGCGGTGGGCACCCAGGCCCGCGACGGTCTGCGACGCGAGAAGCGTGCAGCAGCCGCCACGGTCAGCGCCGTGACGGCGATCCTCAGCGGCGAAGAACCCGCAAGCGCATTCGCTGCGCAGCCGGCGTTGCGCGATCTCGCTCCCGATCAGCTGGCGCTGCAACTTGGAACGGCTGTGTCCGACTACGCCGTCGCGCTTCAACAGGCCACCGACATGCTGATCGAGGCGATCGGGAAGCGCCAGAACGAACTCTTCACCGTCGATGAGGCCGCGAAATACGTTGACTACCTGGGTCTTCTGTCTGACGAGACCAGGGATAGCATCGTCAATCCCGTGGTGCCCTGACGACGCGACGAGGCGTACCGACATGACCGAGTTGGTCGACCCGGGCCTGACACAGCAACTGCTGAACCGGACCGGGTCGACCTCCGTTCCAGATCCCGACGCAGCACACGCCGACGACCTGTTGCCGGTCATTGCCCGGCTCGACCCGTTCGGCAGCGACGTGCCCGGGTTGGGAGTGGTAAGCCGATTCGGCGGTGTCGTGACGGCGCGAATGCGGCTGGCAGATCTCGACACCGTGCGCCGCAACCCAGCGGTGCGCTCGCTCAAGGCAATTCGCAAGTATGGGCCGGCGCTGTCCACCTCGGTCCCAGAGATCCGCGCCACGCCCGCACAGCTTCCCCAGCGATCCGATGGCAACCCGCTCACCGGCGCGGGCGTTCTGGTCGCGGTACTCGACTGGGGACTGGACATCACGCACTCCAACTTTCGCAACGCCGACGGCAGCACGATCGTCGAGGCGCTCTGGGACCAGCGGGGTGGAAAGACGACCAGCAGCCCCGAACCGTTTGACTATGGCCGAGTCCTCACTAGGGAAGCGATCGACGATGCCCTCTCGGCACCGGATCCGCAGGAGGGGTTGGGTTATGACCACGCGGACGTGGACCCCCGCGGCGACGGAACGCACGGCACCCATGTCGCCGACATCGCGGTCGGGCGCGGCCGGGCGGCCGGCGCTGCGTGCGGCGTCGCCCCGGGTGCCGCCCTGGCTTTCGTGCACCTGCGGGGTGAGGACACCGCACCTGAAGACACTCTCGGCGACTCCGCTCGAATCCTCGAGGCCTGCGACTGGGCGGTGCGCGCCGCGGCCGGGCGTCCGCTGGTCATCCACATGTCACTGGGCCGCACCGGCGGTCCGCATGACGACACCCTGCTTGTCACAAGGGCTTTCGATCACCTACTGGCCGCCCAGCCCGGCGTCGCGATCGTGATGAGCTGCGGCAACTATTACGACAGCCGGATGCATGCCGCGCTGCGTGTCGCCCCTGACACGACCGTGGATCTGCCGTGGGACGTGCCGCCCCCACCGCCGGGCGGCACGGAGGTCGAACTTTGGTACAGCGGCCGTGACCGCCTTGCCGTCTCCCTGATCGCCCCTGACGGCACCACGGCGCTGCACATCGAGCCGGGGGAGCACGCCGTCCAGCGCGCCGACGATGAGGTGGTGGCGTCCGGATTCTCCCGGCTGCGCGACCCTGACAACGCAGATAACCTCGTCGACCTGTTTCTGCAGCCCGGAGCGCCGCCGGGCAGATGGACCATCCGGGTCGCAGGGCAGGAGGTGCACGACGGCCGGGTGCAAGCGTGGATCGAGCGGACCTCCGGTCGTCACCAAGCTCGTTTCCCAGCATCCGTCGCCACCTCCCTGTCCACGACCGGATCGATCTGCAACGGCCGCTTTCCGCTCGCCGTCGGGGCCTACGCCGCCGGCACCCCGGACCGTGCCCCTATGCCGTTCTCAAGTGCGGGCCCGAGCCGCGACGGCCGTCCGAAGCCCGATGTGGCGGCGCCGGGAGGCAGCGTGCAGGCCGCGAGGTCGTCGTGCGTCGTCGACGGTCGCCCCGTTCGCGACGGTCTGACCCGAAAGAGCGGCACCAGCATGGCCGCCCCGCACGTCAGCGGCACGGTCGCGCTTCTCTTCGAAGCCGCGCTGCCGCGGCGGCTGCCGATGGCCGTCACCCGCTGGCTCGTTATCGAGACCGCCCGTCCGCCAACCCAACCCGACGTCCGGTACGGGGCGGGCCTACTCGACGCATCCGCCGCCTGCCGGTTGGCCGTCGAGCTCACAGCTCAACCCACCCCAATCGGCGCGGCCCCACCGATCCGTCTCGCCCGCGAGAGCGAGGCGGGCCCACCCCGCGGAGGAACCATGACCATCACCAACCCATCCGATTCCCGTGTCTTCGAGTGGCTGAACGGCGAGGACACCAGCCTCGACGAGGCCGTGCTGGGGACTCTGACTCTCAACCGCCCCGGCGGCGCACCGTTCACCCACAGCGTCGACACCCGGACGCCGGTGCGCACGGCGACCGGTGCCGACGCCGCCACGGTCGAGGCACTCACCGACCGCACCGGACACCAGGTCGTCAGCGCCACCGCGACGGGGTGGGAGATCGCCCCGTTCGGCCCGGCGGTGTGCTGGATCAGCACGCCCGTCGCCGGGTTCGACGGTCCAGGCCTGCGGATCATCACCATCAACGGCGGTGAACGGGTCTATGTGCCCGTCGATCCCGCTTCCCCGGGTGCGCGCCGGGTGGATGTGCCAGGGGTGCGCTCCTTCTACGGGCTTCCGCCGGCCGACCGCACCGCCCAACTCGACCAGTGGGCAGGCAAGCTGGCCGGCGCGACAACCATGACCGCCGCTCAGGCTCGCGCACTTGGCATGCCGCTACTGCGCGCCGCTCTCGCACGCAACGGTGGCGCGGCCTTCCCGGTACGTCGGGTAAACGACGACACACCCCCCAAGGACCGCGGCGGCGTTGTCAACGGGATCACGCTCCCGCCGCTGATCGCACCGTTGCGCGAGCCTGACTGCTACCTGCCGGTGATCGCGCGGGCAGAAGGGCGGATGGAGAGCATCAACGCGTGGGACAGGGGTGCCGGCGTCAGCCTTGGTCCGATTCAATTCAACGTGGACCGCGCCGCGCTCTTTCGGTTCCTCTGGCAGCTGCGCACCGAGGATCCCGACCTATTCCGCAGCGCTCTTGGCGTGCAGTTGGGGTGGGACATGACCTGGCACACCGACCATCCCGACCTGCTCATAACCCGCGGGACGAACACCGACACCCTGCACGGCCGCACTGCGGATCGTGACACTAACGCGACGTACCTGATGCGAGGCGTCCCGGGGCCGGGCCCGCTCGATCCCGACTACCGCCGCAGGGTCGCGGGATGCTTCCGCGACGCGGTGGTGTGGCCGCATGTGCAGCAGATGATCGTCGATGTCACCTCGTGGTGGCTGGGGCCGGCCCTGACCAGCATCCATGCCGCCGGCATCGGGCCGCTGAGCCCGACCGCGCCCGACCAAGACACCTTCGTCCTAACCGCGCTGCTGCTGAGCGCAGCGGTCCGGTACTCCAGTTGCCTGCAGCAGATCCTGACGCGGCTCGCGCGCTGGAACACCGTGGCCGACAAACTCGCCCACCTCGACCAAGTAATCGACGCCACCACGTCGCCGTGCCCCAAATTAGGTGCTCGACTGAAAGGGCAGCGTCGCGACGCTGCCACCGTCTTCGCTCAGGCCCAGCGGCTGCTCGCACCTCCCGCCGCCGCTGGTGGCGGCGAGTCGGTCTCCGCCGTTGAGCTTTCGTCGGAGGGTGGCACCGGCTTCCGCAATGAGTGGGCGAGCGGCATCCTCGGCACTATCCGCAGCGAACTCGCCGCGACCGGTCACTCGCCGGAGACGTGGTGGGACGGCATGGTCGACCCGGTGTGGCTGGGCCGCCGCTTTGGCAACGGAATCCACGAGGTGCTGCTGCGCAAGCTCCAGGCGGCCGAGGCCTTCCTTCGGCGCCAGCCCGCGTACGCGTCGCTGAGCGGTGCCGACCTCGGCCGGGCGCTCGGTGTTGGACAGAACTACGGCGGTGCCCGCACCGGGCGGTCGTCCATGCACTCGTTCGGGCTCGCCGCCGATATTGAGTACACCGCAAGCCCGTGGATCCTGGCTAATCCCGATTCGCCGACGTCGAATGAGGCGACCCGCCAGGCGTGTAACCGCGCCGCGTTGCTCCTCGGTGGCCGGGCAATCGATACGGCACCGCCCTTCCTGTCTGGTCTCGCTCGTGGTGGGACGGCTGCTGCCTATGACACACTCCGGATGCTCAACCGCGAATTTGTCGCCTACCTAGGTCTTGCCGGCGATGTCGCCGCGACGGCCGTGCATGTCGAGCGAAACCGCGCAGTTGCGGGCGTGATCAGGGACAGCGAGACAGTGGACGCGGCGGCCACGCGCTGGGCCGAGCAGGCGCGCGTCGACCTGGACCGGATGCGCCTGCCAGGCTCGAACTTCCATCCTCGCGACCCGCGGAAGGGGTTCATGTCCATGCATAAGGACCTCGTCGTGGCGCTGCGAGACGGCGGACGGCTCGCCTGGGGCGCGATCGACTTCGGTGCGCAGAGCGGCGACATCATGCACTTCGACGCTCGGCCGGACGGGGTCGGCAGAGTGGTGCTGGCCGGCATCATGGCCGCTCGCCGGACCAGGTGATCATGTGTGCGCGGTGTGTCTGATCCGCGTGGAGACGCAGGGACCGGACTCGATTTTGCTGTCGGTCCTGACAACACACGACCTCAACGGTCGAGTCATCGACGAGTGGCGGCTCAGCAACCCTGAGGAGGTTTGGCCGCTGGTCCAGGCGTTTCTCGACCGCTCTGTTCGCGACCGGATGCGTGACTCCGGTGGCTGAGTGGGGCTTAAATGGATACGCCTCCGGCACTCGAACGAAGTCGGGGACGGACCGGGTGTCGACGTCTAGGGGGAGTCGATCATGAGCCGAGGTTTGGATACTTCTGCGCCAGAAGCGACGCTGCTCTGTCTGTTTGGGGGACCGAGCGTACTGCGCGGCGGCAGACGCATCCCCGTGCCGGAAGGTTCGAAGAGGTTGCTTGTCCTGGTTGCGCTGCGGGGCGGTCGGGTGGACCGGCGCAGCGCTGCCGGCAGTCTCTGGCCCGACGGCAGCGACGACCGTGCGGCAAGCAACCTGCGCTCGGCCATGTGCCGGTTGCGCGGCGCTGGACTGGACCTGCTCAGCAACGAGGGTGGCGTCGTCGCGCTGCGCGACCGGGTGGATGTAGACGTGCATGCAAGGGCGGCCTGGGCCGACCGCCTGGTGCGCGGAACCCACACCGACGATGACCTTCTTCTGGAGGGACGCATCTTCGATCCCGATGACCTGCTGCCGGGGTGGTACGACGACTGGGTGATCTTCGAGCGTGAGCGGATCCGCCAGCGTGTGATGCACGCGCTCGAAGCGCTCAGCGCCGAGCTGCGCGAACGCGGGCGATGCGCCGAGGCGGTGGAAGCGGCACTGTGCGCGGTGCACCTCGAGCCGCTACGAGAGAGCGCCCAACGCGTGCTGCTCTTGGCGCATCTCTCCGAGGGCAACCAAGTGGAAGCTCGCCGCACGCTTGACGCATACGCGCGCCTGTTGATGAATGATCTCGGGTTGAGGGCTAGCCCCGAGCTGGCCGCACTGCTGCGCCATTCGTGAGCGCTGCCTATGCGCATGGCCGGGGTTCGGGTCCTTGTTTCCGTCGGTCATTTGTCTGAGGCGTTCGTGGCGATCGGGCGGTCGCGGAGGCCAAGGCCGACTTCGCCGGAATCCCGCGGCTCGAGCTCCGCTCCGTCACCCATCCTCATCGCTTGTAGGGCAGTTGCCGCTCGGCTACTCGGTTCGATGCCAGCAGATTCGCGGTATCGGCACTGCACATCCAGGTCAGGCTGCTCTCGCGACGGGGGATGCGGCCACCTGATCCGGGCTCTGGAAGCCCGACGGCAGTACCTTTCCACGTTTGGGCGGGAAGCGCGAGACAGATCTGCCATCTCGTCCATCTCGGCAGGCTTGTCAACTCCAGAGTGTCACATGGACTTTCGGCTTGAACCGGGTGACGCCCACGCCGGTGCCACGGATCATCGCCTGGGTGCAACGCGGCGTGGTGATGAACCGCACCAGTTCGGAGACGGCCGGCTGCCGTGACGCCGGCGGCAGGGTGAACGCCACCCATTCGCCTTCAGTCTGCAGGCCCGTACCCTTGACATGGGTCAGTCGCTTCGCCGAAAGGTCCTTGCCGACAGCGAAACCCATCGTCAGCGTCAGACCGCCCACCCGCTGCACTTCCTCCAGCGCCGCGGCGTCGCTCTGGAAGATCCGTTGTTGCTCCTCGGGAATGGCCAGTTTCTGCAGCATCAGCCCAATTTCGCCGTCGACACTGCCCGCGGACGGGCCCAGCATCCACATCTGCTCGCGGAGCAGCGCTGCCGGCGGCGCGACGGTGGGATTGACGGCCAGCGGACTGTCGGGCGCCGCCACCGTGATGATCTGGTATTTCAGGAACGGGCGTGAGGCGATGGCGTCGGTGCCGTCGGCGGCCACGGCGCTGGCGGGTCCGAGCGCCACGTCGACTGCCCTGGATTCGATCAGGTATCGGAACTGACTGGCCGGGTGCACGCTCAGCTCCACCGACAGATCGTCGGCGCGCGACGAGAACAGCTCGATCAGACCGGGCGCCGCGTGCTCGGCGAATGCGCTCGACGCCGCGATCCGCAGCAGCCGCCTGCCATGCGCGGCCTCGGTTACCTCGATCGCCGTCTGGCGCTGCAGACCCAGAATCTCGATGGCCCGGCTGGCCAGTCGTAGACCGCCAGGAGTGAACGCCAGCCCTGCCGCGGTCCTGGTGAACAGTTGGTCGTCGAGTTCCTTGCGCAACTGCGTGACATGCAGGGAGACGCCCGCGTCGGACATCCCGAGTTCGGCTGCCGCGGAGTGCACCGAGCCCAGCCTCACCACTGCTGAGTACGCGCGAAGTTGTGCCGGTGTCACGAAATGAGCCTACGTTTGATTTTGTGAGAGACGTGCTGGGCGACCTGTTGGCGGTATGGCGTGCCGGTGGCACCGTCGGTGTCGGGACGGTCGTCCGCACCTATTCGTCGGCACCGCGGCTGCCTGGCGCGTCGATGGTCGTCGGCCCGGATGGCACCGTCAGCGGGTCGGTGTCCGGCGGTTGCGTCGAAGGCGCCGTCTACGAGCTGGCCACCGATGTGACGGCGACAGGTGTACCGGTACTGCAGCGCTACGGCGTCAGCGACGACGACGCCTTCGCCGTCGGCCTCACCTGCGGGGGCACCATCGACATCTTCGTCGAGCCGTTGTCGCAGAACACCTTTCCCGAATTGGAAGCTCTCGCCGAGGACATCGTGCACCACCGGCCCGCTGCCGTCGCGACGGTGATCGCCCATCAGGATCCGGCCTGGGTGGGCCGGCGCCTGGTGGTCCGCGGCGACGAGGTGACCGGGGCGCTGGGTTCGTCGCGAGCGGACGCCGCGGTCACCGATGATGCCCGCGGCCTGCTGGCGGCCGGTCGCAGCGAGGTGCTGACCTACGGGCCCGACGGCCAGCGGCGCGGCCTCGGCATGGAGGTGTTCGTCGCCAGCTACGCGCCGCGCCCCCGCATGCTGGTGTTCGGTGCCATCGACTTCGCCGCGGCCGTCGCGCAACAGGGCTCGTTCCTGCATTACCGGGTCACGGTGTGCGACGCGCGTCCGGTCTTCGCGACGTCGGCACGGTTCCCGACGGCCGACGAAGTCGTCGTCGACTGGCCGCACCGGTACCTGGCCGCGCAGGCCGACGCCGGTGCCGTCGACGCCCGGACCGTGATCTGCGTGCTCACCCACGATCCGAAGTTCGACGTCCCGCTCCTGGAAGTGGCGCTGCGGCTGCCCGAGGTCGCCTACATCGGCGCGATGGGCTCCCGCCGGACGCACGAAGACAGGTTGGTCAGGCTGCGGGAGGCGGGGCTGACCGAGACAGAGCTGGAGCGTTTCTCCAGCCCGATCGGGCTGGACCTCGGGGGCCGGACCCCGGAGGAGACGGCCGTGTCGATCGCCGCCGAGATCATCGCCCGCAGGTGGGGCGGCGGCGGGCGACCCCTGGCCGAAGTGCCGGGCCGCATCCATCATCACCAGCATCAACATAGTCAGTTAAGCGATTCCTTAACCCGGTATTGACGGCTCAGTAAGACCGGCCAACACTGGGCCTCCCAACCCAGCAGATGTGAGGCCAGTCACATGCAAGTTCCCGGCCCCTTCGAGTACGAACGAGCGACCAGCGTGGAACACGCAGTGGGTCTTCTCGACCGCCTCGGCGACGGTGCCCTGATCGTCGCGGGTGGCCACAGCCTGCTGCCGATGATGAAACTGCGGATCGCCAATCCGGAGTACCTGGTCGATATCAACGACCTGGCGGGCGAACTCGGCTACATCGTCACCGACCCGACCATCGCTAGGCTCGGCGCGATGACCCGGCACCGCGAGGTGCTGGACTCCGCCCCGTTGGCGGCGGTGCTACCGATCTTCCGCGATGCCGAGAAGGTGATCGCCGACCCGATCGTGCGCAACCGCGGCACCGTCGGCGGGTCCCTGTGCCAGGCCGACCCGGCCGAGGACCTCACCACGGTGTGCATGGTGCTCGACGCCGTCTGTGTCGCCCGTGGTCCCGCAGGCCAGCGAGAGATCTCGATCGACGATTTCCACGAAGGTCCCTACGAGACGTCGCTGGCGCACAACGAGATGCTGATCGAGGTACGGGTACCGCTGCGGCACAACATGTCCAGTGCGTATGCCAAAGTCGAACGCCGGGTGGGGGATTGGGCCGTGGCCGCAGCAGGTGCCGCCGTCACCTTGGACAAGGACCTGGCTACGATCGTCGCCGGCCGGGTGGGGCTGACGGCGGTCAACCCGGACAACGAGGGACTGCGTGCACTGGCCGACGCCTTGGCAGGCAAACCCGCCACCGAGGCCACCTTTGCCGAAGCGGGCCTTGCCGCGGCGGAAGCCTGCGAGCCGGTATCCGATATGCGGGGCAGCGCCGACTACAAGCGCCACCTGGCTTCAGAACTGACCATTCGCACACTGCGCACATCGGTGGATCGGGTGCGCAATGCGCCCGCGCCACAAGGGAATTGAGGAGCTTCGATGCAGGTCAACATGACGGTGAACGGTGATTCGGTGAGCGCCGACGTCGAACCGCGACTGCTGCTGGTGCACTTTCTGCGCGACCAGCTGCGGCTGACCGGAACGCACTGGGGCTGCGACACTTCCAACTGCGGCACGTGCGTGGTGAGCGTCGACGGTGAACCGGTGAAGTCGTGCACCATGTTGGCCGCCATGGCCTCCGGGCGCGACGTCCGGACCGTGGAGGGCATGGAGGTTGACGGCAAGCTGGATCCGGTGCAAGAAGGATTCATGCAGTGCCACGGCTTGCAGTGTGGCTTCTGCACCCCCGGCATGATGATCACCGCCCGCGCCCTGCTGGACCGCGTACCCGATCCGGACGAGGAGACCATCCGCGAGGCCATCTCCGGCCAAATCTGCCGCTGCACCGGTTACACCACTATTGTGCGGTCCATTCAGTGGGCTGCCAGAGCGGGCCGCGACGACTTCGCGCCCGAGACGCAGACCGAGGACACCCTCGGTGGCGACGCCGGCGATCACCTCATCGAAGCCGGGAGTAAGTGATGACCACCACCGAGGTCCGGCCGCCGTCCGGAAACGAACTGCCCGACAACGACAAGAAACCCTGTGGCTACGGGCGGATGCTGCGCAAAGAGGATCCGCGCTTCATCCGCGGCAAGGGCAACTACGTCGACGACGTGAACCTGCACGGCATGCTGCACCTGGCGATCCTGCGCTCGCCCTACGCGCACGCCAGGATCACCGCCATCGATGTCTCTGCCGCGCTGGCACATCCGAAGGTCAAGGCCGTGGTGACCGGCGCCGACCTGGCCGAAAAGGGTCTGGCCTGGATGCCGACGCTGTCGAACGACGTGCAGGCCGTGCTGGCCACCGACAAGGTCCGGTTCCAGGGTCAGGAGGTGGCGTTCGTGGTCGCCGAGGACCGCTACTCGGCACGTGACGCACTCGAACTCATCGACGTCGACTACGAACCGCTCGAACCCGTCGTCGACGTCCGGCGCGCTCTGGCGCCCGATGCCGAAGTCATCCGGACCGACCTCGAAGGCAAGACCGACAACCACTGTTTCGACTGGGAAACCGGGGACGCGGCTGCCACTGACGCAGTCTTCGCGCGGGCCGACGTCGTTGTCTCCCAGGAAATCATCTACCCGCGGGTACATCCCGCCCCGATGGAAACCTGTGGCGCGGTCGCCGATCTCGACCCGATCAGCGGCAAGCTCACCCTGTGGTCCACCACCCAGGCCCCGCACGCCCACCGGACGCTGTACGCCCTGGTAGCCGGCATCCCCGAACACAAGATCCGGGTCATCGCCCCAGACATTGGCGGCGGGTTCGGCAACAAGGTGCCCATCTATCCCGGGTACGTCTGCGCCATCGTCGGTTCGCTGATTCTCGGTAAACCAGTCAAGTGGATGGAGGACCGCAGCGAGAACCTGACGTCCACCGGCTTCGCCCGCGACTACGTCATGGTCGGCGACATCGCCGCGACCAAGGACGGCAAGATCCTCGCGATCCGCTCCACGGTGCTGGCAGACCACGGCGCCTTCAACGGGGTGGCGTCGCCGCTGAAGTACCCGGCCGGCTTCTTCGGCGTGTTCACCGGTAGCTACGACATCGAGGCCGCGTACTGCCAGATGACGGCGGTGTTCACCAACAAGGCCCCGGGTGGTGTGGCGTATGCCTGTTCCTTCCGGATCACCGAGGCGGTGTACTTCGTGGAGCGGCTGGTGGATTGCCTGGCTCACGAGATGAAGATCGATCCCGCGGAACTGAGGCTGCGAAACCTGTTGAAGCCGGAGCAGTTTCCCTACCAGTCAAAAACCGGGTGGGAATACGACTCGGGCGACTACGAGACCACCATGCGGCTGGCCATGGACATGATCGGATACGACGAGCTGCGCCGTGAGCAGGCCGAGAAGCGCGAACGCGGTGAGCTGATGGGCATCGGCATGTCGTTCTTCACCGAGGCCGTGGGGGCGGGCCCCCGTAAGGACATGGACATCCTGGGACTCGGCATGGCCGACGGCTGCGAGCTGCGGGTGCACCCCACCGGAAAAGCGGTGGTGCGGCTGTCGGTGCAGACCCAGGGCCAGGGCCACGAGACGACGTTCGCGCAGATCATCGCCGAAGAACTTGGCATCCCGCCCGACGACATCGACGTGGTGCACGGAGACACTGACCAGACTCCGTTCGGCCTGGGCACCTACGGCTCCCGGTCCACCCCCGTCTCGGGCGCGGCCGCCGCGTTGGTGGCGCGCAAGATCCGCGACAAGGCCAAGATCATCGCCTCGGGAATGCTGGAGGCCAGCGTCGCCGACCTGGAATGGGACAAGGGGTCCTTCCACGTGAAGGGCGATCCGACGGCATCAGTCACCATCCAGGACATCGCCATGAAGGCGCATGGCGCCGGCGACCTGCCCGAGGGCCTTGAAGGGGGCCTGGACGCCCAAATCTGTTACAACCCGGAGAATCTCACCTATCCCTATGGCGCCTACTTCTGCGTAGTCGACGTCGATCCGGGTACCGCAGTGGTCAAGGTGCGCCGGTTTCTGGCAGTCGACGACTGTGGCACCCGGATCAACCCGATGATCATCGAAGGTCAGGTCCACGGCGGCATCGTCGACGGGATCGGAATGGCCCTGATGGAGATGATCGCCTTCGACGACGACGGCAACTGTCTGGGCGGGTCGTTGATGGACTACCTGATCCCCACCGCGATGGAGGTGCCCAATCTGGAGACCGGGCACACGGTGACACCGTCACCGCATCATCCGATCGGAGCCAAGGGTGTCGGCGAGTCCGCCACCGTCGGTTCGCCGCCGGCAGTGGTGAACGCGGTCGTGGATGCGTTGGCGCCGTACGGGGTTCGACATGCCGATATGCCGCTGACACCATCGAGGGTGTGGGAGGCGATGCAGGGCCGCGCCACCCCGCCGATCTAGACATGTCCACCATGACGATGAATGAGCGCGCTCAGCAGTTACGACGGGCGCGGACCCCGTTCGTGCACGCCACCGTCGTACGAGCGCAACCACCCAGCTCTGCTCATGCCGGGGACGAAGCGATCATGTTGTCCGACGGCACGATCGAAGGGTTCGTCGGCGGTCAGTGCGCACAGAGTTCCGTCCGGAAAGCGGCGCTCGGCGCGCTGCAGACCAATGAGAGCGTGTTGTTGCGGGTTCTGCCGGACGGCGACGTGGCGTTCCCGGAGGCGCCGGGAGCGTGTGTGGTGGTGAACCCGTGCCTGTCCGGTGGTGCGCTGGAGATCTTCCTGGTGCCGCAGGTACCCGCGCCGCTGATCCGCGTGCACGGTGCGACGCCGATCGCCGACGCCTTGGTCCAACTGTGCGGGGTGCTGGGTTACGACGCCCACGGTGGTGAGTCGTTGGACGACCTGGACGGCACGACGGCCGTGGTGATCGCCAGCCATGGCGGGCCCGAGGCCGAGGTGATCCGGGCGGCGCTGGACGCCGGTATCGGCTATATCGGCCTGGTGGCCAGCAGGATTCGCGGTGACTCCATTCTGGCCGGCCTGGGGCTGACGGCCGAGGAGCGGGCGTTGATCCACAGTCCGGTCGGCCTGCCGATCGGCGCGAAGACACCTGCGGAGATCGCGGTCTCGGTGGTGGCCGAGGTGATAGCGGCGATCCGCGTCGACGGCCTCGAAGTCCCGGTCCGGGTGCAGGAGACGCCGGAGCACGCGATCGATCCGGTGTGTGGGATGTCGGTGGTGATCGCCTCCGGGGCCGAGCATCTGCACGCGGCCGGTCGGGACTACTGGTTCTGCGGTGCGGGCTGCCGGGCTTCCTTCGCCGCGACACAGGCGGGCGGATGACGGTACCCGCATTCACCGATGTGGGCGACGTCGTGCACCGCTTCGATGGCCACGACCACCTGCTGGATGAGGGCACCGCAGCCGCCATCTTTCTGGCGACCACGCTGGGCCGTCCTTTGCTATTGGAGGGGGAGCCGGGGGTCGGTAAAACCTCAGCGGCCAAAACACTGGCCAAGGTGCTCAATTCACCGCTGGTCCGGCTGCAGTGTTATGAAGGTCTGACCGCGGCCGAGGCACTCTACGACTGGAACTATCAGCGCCAGTTGCTCGCGATCCGGCTGGCCGAAGCCCGTGGAGCGGGTATTGCCGAAGCGGATCTGTACACCGAGGACTACCTGATCGACCGGCCGATCCTGCAGTGTGTGCGCTACCGGGGCGATACCCCACCCGTGCTGCTTATCGACGAGATCGACCGTGCCGATGACGAATTCGAGGCGCTGCTGCTGGAGTTCCTGGGCGAGGCCAGCGTCACCGTACCCGAACTGGGCACCTTCACCGCGCCGCGCCCACCGATCGCGGTCCTGACCTCCAACCGCAGTCGCGACCTGCACGACGCGCTACGCAGGCGCTGCCTGTACCACTGGATCGACTACCCCGACCCGGCGCGGGCCGCCGAGATCGTCCGCCGGACCGTGCCCGGCGCCACCACGGCACTCATCGGCCAGACAACCCAATTCGTCGGTGCGGCACGATCTCTGGACCTGGACAAGCAGCCTGGAGTGGCGGAGACCATCGATTGGGTCGCCGCGCTGGTTGCGCTGCGGGTGACCGACCTGGTCGGCGCTCACAGCCGGCACGCACTGGCCAGCCTCGGCGCGCTGGCCAAAACCCCCGATGACCGCGACGTGCTTGCCGAGGCGTTCGCGGAATACAGCTCGCCGTAGAGGCGTGGAAGGAAACACCGAAGATGAAAATCGCCAACGAGTTCACCGTCACCGCCCCGATCGGTCGGGCCTGGGAGCTGTTCAACGACCTCGAGCAGGTGATCCCGCTGATGCCGGGTGCCCAGCTGACCGGGCAGGAGGGTGACGACACCCTGGGCAAGGTGAAGATCAAAGTGGGTCCGGTGACCAGCGAGTTCAACGGCAAGGTGCGCTTCGTGGACCGCGATGACGAGCAGTACCGCGCCGTCATCGACGCCAAGGGCAAGGAATCCCGCGGTACCGGCAACGCGGCGGCCACCGTCGTCGCCACCCTGCATCCCGAGGGGGACCGGACCCGCGTGACCGTCGACACGGACCTGAAGGTCGTTGGCAAACTCGCTCAGTTCGGCAGCGGGATGCTCCAACAGGTTTCGGAGAAACTGCTCGGTCAGTTCGTCGACTCCCTCGAAGCGAAACTGGCCGCCGAGAACGCACCCGCGGCTCCGGTGGCAGCAGCCACCGAGGACGCCGCAGGCGACGCAGCTGAGGCGAAACCCGTGGTTCCGCTGCAGGTGTCGCCGCAACCCGAAGCCGCTCCGATCGACCTGCTGGAACTCGCCGGAGGCACGGTCCTGAAGAAGTACGTGCCGGTCGCACTGGTCGCAGTGCTGGCGGCCATCGTCGTCGCGTTGATCGCCCGCAGGGGAGCCTGCGGGGGCAGATGACCGGTCCGGTCTTGCTGCGCGGGGTCGACCGCGCTGCGTTCGCGGTCGCCCTCGTCGCCCGGCTGAGGTCAGGCGGTGTCACCGTATCGGCCAGTGGGGCAGCGGGATTCGTCGCAGCGCTGGACCACCTGGCTCCGGTGACGCGGCCCGATCTGTACTGGACCGCGCGCCTGACCCTGGTGAACCGGGCCGAGGATCTGGCCCTGTTCGACACCGTCTTCGACGAAGT
This sequence comes from Mycolicibacterium hodleri, assembly GCA_006864685.1. Classification (GTDB taxonomy): domain Bacteria; phylum Actinomycetota; class Actinomycetes; order Mycobacteriales; family Mycobacteriaceae; genus Mycobacterium; species Mycobacterium hodleri_B. The sequence goes on from VIFX01000001.1 coordinate 114,922, forward strand.
GTTCGGCGATGCGGTGTTCGGGCTGGATCCGGTGGCCCTGAAGTCGCCGCTGGGAGCCGCCGTCGCATCGGTGCCCGGAGTGCGCGCGGCGCAAGGCCCCACCCTGGAGGGCAGCGGCCTGCCGTGGGTCACCCGGCCCACCACGATCACCGCCGCCAGATCTGCCGAGCTCACCGATACTGATATCACGATCCCAGACACGTTGCCCAGCCGTTGGGTCGCCCGCGTCGACGACGCCTTCGAGACCTTCGACGCCGAGGACCTACGACTCATCGGCAACTGGTTGGAGCAGGCGACCGCGCTTTGGCCCCGCCGGCGCACCCTCCGGCGGGAGGGCGGCGCACAGGGCACCCGGGTCGATCTGCGGCAGACCATCCGCGCGTCACGCACCACCGGGTGGGAGGCGGTGCGGCTGGTTCGCTCGCGGCCCCGCAAGCGTCCCCGACGGGTCGTATTCCTCTGCGATGTCAGCAGATCCATGCAGCCGTACGCCACCGTCTACCTGCACCTGATGCGGGCGGCTGCGCTGCAACGACGGTCGGGAGCCACGATCAGGCCCGAGGTCTTCGCGTTCTCGACCGCGCTGACCCGATTGACGTCCGTCCTGTCCCACCGCTCCGCGGAAGTGGCGTGGGAGCGGGCCAGCGCCAAGGTCAGCGACCGCTACGGCGGGACACATCTCGGCCGAAACGTGGCTGCCCTGCTGGCCGCGCCGCACGGCAATGCGTTACGCGGCGCCATCGTGATCATCGCCTCCGACGGTTGGGATGCCGACCCGCCCGAAGTGCTTGGCCGCGCGATGGACAGGTTGGCCCGGCGTGCCCACCGGGTTGTCTGGCTCAATCCGCGGGCAGCCTCACCCGACTACCGGCCGCTGGCCGGGTCCATGGCGGCGGCGCTGCCGTACTGCGACCTGTTCTTGCCGGCGAATACCCTCACCGGAGTTCGTGATCTCCTGGCCGCCATCGGCGCCGACGTCTGGTTGGGCACGTCACCGGGCCTTGGCCATGCGTGACGGTCACCAGCGGCCGCACGGTGCGGCTCGCCAGCGGCGGCACCGTGAACGGCAGCGGTTATCGTGAGGGCGGGGTGGCGTTGACGGCGGGGCTGAGGCCGTCGACCGGCCGTACGTGCAGTGGTTTAACACAATGAGTGCGTTGCGCGACAAAGGACTCCTCGAATAATTCTCGGACCCTGTGCATGTCAGCACGGTCACCGCCCCGCGAGCAGCCCGCCGTCGATGACGATCTCGGCACCGGACATGTACGACGAGCGATCCGAGGCGAGAAACACCACGACCTCGGAGACTTCTTCCGCCTTGGCGAACCGGCGTAGTGGAATCTGTTCGTGAATGGCCGCGGTGGCTCCGGCGGGTAGGCCGGCCATCTCCTCGTCGAGCATCGGCGTCTCGATGTAGCCGGGATGAATGCTGTTGCAGCGGATACCTTCAGGCCCATACGTGAACGCGATGGTCTTCGTCATCGTGGACACCGCACCCTTGGACGCGGTATATGCGAGGTAGCCGGTGCCGCCGACCAGTCCGAAGATCGACGACACGTTCACGATCGACGGCGTCGCGCTCTTGCGCAACAGCGCCAGCGCGGCCTTCGTGCCCAGGAACACTCCGGTCTGATTGACGGCGATGGTCCGGTTCCACGTCTCCTCGGTGGCGTCGTCGAGTCCGGCCATGTCGAGGATGCCCGCGTTGTTGACCAGTGCATCGATACGGCCGTCGGAATCCGCAACGCCGGCGGTCAGGATCTGCCAGTCATCACCCTTCGTGACGTCCAGGTGATGGAAAACGACGTCGAGGCCGCGGTCCTGCAGTTCGGTGCAGTACTGGCTGCCCAATTCGTCGGCGATGTCGCCGAAGTGGACGCGGGCTCCTTCTTCTGCCAGGCGTCGGACGTGCGCGGCACCCATGCCCTGCGCACCTCCGGACACGACGATCACCTTGCCGTCGAGGAGCCGTCCAGTGGCGTTGGTCGATGTCAATCTGATCTCCGATCGTGAACTTCTCAGAAGTAACTTGGCTGGTTCGGCGCGAACTGGCTACGCCGAAAGGTGCGAAACCAGTTGTGCCACCTTGGTTCCGATGAGCTCGAAGCTGCGACGGTAGACCTCGGGATCGTTGGCATAGTCGTGTCCGAAGGACACCAGCGTGCCGAAGCCACCGACCTCGTCGTAGAGCGCCTCGATCTTCTCGGCGACGGTCTGCGGAGAGCCGACGATGTGGAAGTTGTCGACCATCCACGCGGCGCCGATCTCTTCCTTGGGAATGGTTCCACCAGAGATGAGGTCACCAATGCCGAGCTTGATGAAGGTGGGCACGTTGTAGTTGGCCCACAGATCACCCATGGCGCCGTTGAGGTAGGCGTCGCGCGCCTCCTCGTCGGTATCCGCCACCAGAACGTCGCGGCAAATGCGCCAGTTCGCCCGGTCTGGCTCGAAGCCTGCCGCCGACGCCGCCTCGGCGTAGGTGGCCCAGTGCGCGGTCAACACGCTCTGGTGCACCTGTTGGCTCATGGGGAAGTAACCGCGCTGGCCCGCGGTGGTCAGGGTGGGCGACGTCGCCTGCATCCCGGTCATGATGACCGGGATGCGATCTTGCCTGGGTTTGAGATGCGGCCCGTGGATGTCATCGCTGTAGGCGGGCATGTCGACGGTCCAGAACTCACCCTCGATGCGGAAGGGACCTTCCTTGGTCCAGATGGCGTCGATGATGTCCATGGCCTCGATCATCATCTGGGGATTCTTCTTACCAGTGTTGAACAGTTGGGCGTCGCTTGGGAACGCGCCGGGCGCGAAGCCGGCGATGTAGCGGCCGCCGGTCATGTGGTCGAGCCACATGGTTCGGTGGGCCAGCGAGATCGGGTTGTGGTACGCGAGCAGGTGCGCCGCAGCGCCGAGCTTGATGCGCGAGGTGATCTGCGACGCGGCGGCGATCATGGCGTCAGGTGCCGGGCTTGGCTCGCCGCCGAGGGTGTAGTGCTCGGCGAAATACGCTTCTTCCCAGCCGAATTCATCCGCCCACCTGGTCAACGTGAGATCCCAGTCGATGACCTGTTTGGCCGTGCGGTGGCCGTGCGAATAGTCGCGCGAGTAGGGGATGTTGAAGAGGCCGAATTTCATGGTGGTTCTCTTTCGGTTGTTGTCGCGCCGGTTTTCGATGGCGACAGAGCGCGTGAAGAGCGCTGCTGTGCAACAGATTTCGGCACGAAGAATGAGCCAGTGTCGACAGACGATGACTTTGAACATTTGTTCAGATTGCGATGTCAGGTCAAGCTATCGGCGAGCCGCGTTCGTGTCAAGGGTGGGCCGAGTGTCCAGATGGAGTAGCGCATTTGGAGCGAATGAGCTGCGGCGAGGCGTGTCGCACCGCTTGCCATCCATCTGTTGACAGGCCCCGCAGTCGGGGTTACGGTGACGCAACTTCCATCTTTCAACAAATGTTCAATATCCGACAATCCGTCGCAGACTACGGTCGGGCGCACGGATGGGAGTGTCCGCCAACGGCATAGACGCCGCGTGGCCGATCATGCTTCTCCATAGTTCTGTGGAAGGAATCGCCCGATGTCAGAGTCAGTCGTTCCGCCGCCGTCGGCGACGCAAGGTGACACCCAACAACCCGAGACGTTCAAGCGGTCGATCGGCCTCGTCTCCAACTTCTCACTGGGGTTCACGTATCTCTCGCCCGGCGCCGGGGTGTTGTCGATATTCGCGCTCGGACTCGCTACCGCGGGACCCCCCTCCATCTGGTGGTTCCCAATCGTGGCGGCCGGCCAACTTCTGGTCGCGCTGGTCTTCGGAGAAGTGGTGTCTCAGTATCCAATCACCGGCGGAATCTACCCGTGGGCCAGGCGGCTGTGGGGCCGACGATATGCCTGGATGGCGGCGTGGATCTACATGGCCGCACTGGCGGTGACCATCACCGCCCTCGTGCAGTTCGCCATTCCGTTCCTGGCCAACCTGTTCCGGATAGAACTGACACCGGGCAGTGGGCTCGCAATAGGACTCGGTCTCCTGGCGGTGGCCTTCCTACTCAACAGCACCGGAACGAAGACACTGGCCATGGTCGCTCGCATCGGGTTCTACTGCGAACTGATCGGAGTCGTGGCGCTCGGCCTCTACCTGCTGCTGTTCCAACGGAAGAACTCCTTCGGAGTGCTCTTCGACTCCATGGGCATCGCCGCGGACAGTTCCTACCTGTGGGCGTTCATGCTCGCCGCGTTGGTCGGGTTGTGGCAGTTCTACGGCTTCGAGGCGTGCGGCGACGTCGCCGAAGAGGTGAAGAATCCCGAACGACGCATACCGCTGGCGATGATTCTGACGATCGTCGTGGGCCTGGTCGCCGCGTTCATCGCCTACGCCGGATTCCTCTTGGCAGCACCGAATCTCGCGGACATCGTGGCAGGTAATGTCGCCGACCCCATTCCCGAGATCGTGCGGGGCAGCACCGGCGACCTAGGGATGAACTTGCTCCTAGTCGTCGCAGCGACGATCTTCCTCTCCGCGGCGTTGTCGCAGCAAGCCGCGCTGAGTCGACTGCTGTTCAGCTTCGCCCGGGACGGCATGCTCCCCGGCAGTCGCTGGCTGTCCAAGCTGCACGAAGAAGTGGGCGGCAGCGGCGCCGTCCCGCGCAACGCCATGGTCGTGGCATGTATCGCACCCATGCTCATCACGGTTTGGCTCTATTTCAAGCCCGACAGCGTGGTTGCGGTGACGGCATTCGCCGTGCTGGGCATCTACGTGTGCTTCCAAATGGTCGTGCTCGCCGCCCTGCGGCAGCGGATCAAGGGATGGCGTCCCGCCGGACCATGGACGCTGGGCCCCTTCGGATTGGTGATCAACGTGCTGGCGCTGATCTACGGCGTTGCGGCAATGGTTCTGCTGGCGGTGCCGGGGGATCCGAGCCTGGGCTTCGTAGACCGGTGGATCGTACTGATCGGCCTTGCCGTAGTGCTGGTGCTCGGAGGCGTGTACATGCTGATCGCTCGCCCCTACGGAAGCTCGGATGCGCCGGAAGGTGACGCCATCGAGGTCGCCGACCGGATCAGGCGGGCGGCGGAGCCAACCGTGGCCGAGTAATCACGGTGGTCAACGGACCCGCCTCGAAACCTGCCGTCGCGACTCACTGAGCCGCGACGGCAGCCGGCGTTCTACGCCGAGACGAACGCGCAGTGCCCACAACGGTTTTGGGTCCGGACTCGTCGGCAGGCAGCTGTGGATAGTGACGGTCCTCGTCCAGCCGGATGATGGCAAGGATCACCTTGCGGAGTTCCTCCGGGGGCAGGGAGGAATCGCCGAGGATCCGCTGCATGACGGCGCCGTCCCACATCGCTTCCAAAGCCGTTGCGGTGAAGGGTGAGCAGAACCGTTCGACCCCGGACTTCGCCCGCTTGGACCACTTGCGAACCAGTCGTCGATACGACTTGTCCCGTCCGCCTTCGGCGTACAGCTCCCACATCAGGATTGCACTCTCGGTGTCTTCGGAGAGACCGTCGATCAGACGCAACACGGCGTCGGCGAGGTCGTCATCGTCATGCGCGACCGAGAAGCTCGCTTCGTATCGCGCAGACACCTTGTCCACATAACTTGAGAACGCATCCAGCCGAAGGTCGTTCAAGTCGGCATAGTGATAGTTCACGGTTCCCAAGGAGACTTTCGCGACCGCGCAGACCCGCCGATGCGTAACGCTCTTCACCCCAGTCTCGGTGATCACCTGCAGCGCAGCATTCATCAGTGCGACCCGCGTCGGTTCGGAGCGGTTGGATGAACTCTTGGCCTTCATCAGGCGCACTACCTCTTCGTAGGGTTGCACGGCAGTGACAAAGCATGTCGCTGTGAGGTCCCACTATACGGAGGGCAGGTGGACGGCTTCGCCTTTGTCGGCCCGGACGATTTGGCGCGTTAATTCCGCGTTCAGGAATGCAGCGGCACCGACGACCGGTCCCGACAGCTGGCTCGCCTGATCGTTCGATCCGCTAGCTTTGCTTTCAGCCGCGCGTTACCGGGAGAAGAGCGGGATTACGACGTACCTCACTGGATGACGGTCGTATCAGGGATGGTCGTATTCTCCGGCAAGGTACGTGATGGGCCACGTACTCCCGAGTGTTATGGCTAGCTGGTAGGTCGATTTTGCAGTGGACATCCATTCAAAGTGGTGGCTAGCGGCGACGACAACACCCGCCGAAGCGAGCAGTCTATAAAACGTAAAACGTCTCGTCGGAACCACTTACAGACGTTCCGGCCTCGCAGAGGAGAAGATCATGAAGCTTGGACATGTCGTATCAGCAGTTATCGCCGGCTCGGCAGTGGCGGCAATCGGTTTCGCGCCGATCGCCTTGGCCGACAGCACCGTGCAGAGCCCGGGCAATACCCAAATCGTGGTCACCCCTGGGCAGTCCGCGGCGAACGCCGCCAATCTGCAGCAGCCGTTCGGCGGTGACTCGGTCGCGTTGTTGTTCCACAACCACTGATATTCATCATGAGTTCTACGAGTAGGCGCAGTCCCTGCGCCGCCCTCCAGCGGGCGGCGCAGGGGTGCGCTTAGCCGCTCGGCCGCGCAATTCGGATTCGGTGCGTGGCGGCGCCATCCCGTGGTTGCGCATTCCAGTGATGTGATCGCGCGGCTGGCACCGGTGTGTGGTCGCCTCGATAGGGGTGCGGCCGCCACGGGCGGCGTCAGCAGCAGGGGACAAGTCCGCACGACATGCGAAGGACACACGTGTTTAGTGGTAGCCCGCCAGATTCGATCCGCCATAATCTCCGCCTAAACGCGGCTGGAATGTACGACCCTGCGCGGATCGTGCTGAGCCGTGAGTGCAGGGCGCCAGCACATTCGATGTCCCTCCGTCAGGCGTCGAGCGCCCCGCGGCATCGGCGTGAGTTATGCGATGAGGCCTCGGGTTGGGGGTCGACGATGTTCAGCATCGAGTACCGGGTGTGTTCGTGAGCGTCGACGCGATCTTGATTCGCTGTCCCGTCGGCATCTGCTCAGGGTTGAGCAGTAGTCGCAAGCCGCCGTTGATGAAGGCGGGAAGCACTTCGGCGAAGTCGGGCGCGCACAGTTGATGTTCGCGTCGCCGCACAGAAGCGCGCAAGCGGCGCGAGCCTGCACCGTAGGGATGGCGGGCGAAAAGTCCTGCACGGTAGCCGAAATGATGATAGGAGCGGTGGCTGACAGGTAGGCAAGCGATGATTCATCTGATGCGATAGGCAGTGGTTGACCTGGTAATCCGTCATATTCGTCTCCGCCGTGATCTCCGCCTAAACCGGTTGGAATGTACGACCAGGCGCCGATCGCGCCGAGCTGTAAGTGCAGGGGCGCGCCAGCACACCTCGATGCCCCTCTGCCACGCGTCGCGCCGATTGGCCGGGGTTTGCTGCTGACGGCGTACAGGGGAGTGACGGTAGGGGAGCCGCGGAAAATGTTGTCCAGTGCGGCGTTACGGGCTATCAGCCGACGAAGATCGTCGGCCAGTTGTCAGCTCGCCGGAACGGTCCGCGGTGGGCCGGTGTATTTCGACTGCCGCGCCTGAGGTCGGGAATCGCGTCGGGGGACACGAGGTTGGTCAGATTATGTCGAAAATGACCAGCACGGAACGCGAGACTTACCTGGCCGATCTGCACGTTGGTGTCATAGCCGTCGAACGCCCTGATCGCGCGCCGTTGTCTGTACCGATCTGGTACGCCTACGAGCCTGGCGGCGAGGTTCTCGTCTCCAGCTTGGCGGGGTCGCTCAAAGCTCGCCTCATCACCGCTGCCGGCCGCTTCTCCATCACTGTTCAGGATGAGACCTTTCCGTACCGCTACGTCACTGCCGAGGGGTCGTTGACCTCCATCGAGACAGCCGACGACGCCACCATGAGCGCGATCGCCGTTCGCTATCTCGGGGAGGAGGGGGGCAACGCGTTCACGGAGTCGTTCGCCAGGGACCATCCTGACGTTGAGTCGCTTTTGTTCCGAATGCGACCCGAGCACTGGCTCAGCGTCGACTACTCCAAGGAGTCCTAACTGCGGTGTGGCGCGTTCGTGGTGATGATGTGTCCGGTCTCGGTGATGTCGTCATTGTTCGAGGCGAGGTTGTCCTCTAATGGCCCTCAGACCGGTCGTGATGCGCTGGACTAGGTACCGCCGGCGACCACCGTCGCAAAGCACATCGCCCCGGGGCGAACGCGCCGACACCAGCTCATCCAAGCTCTAGCCCATGCCGGGGAATTGCTGGAGGGATTGTTATTGGGCCCAGCACCCGATCGGGTCGCGCGGGGTCGGGGCCTCCGAGACGGCTCCAAGGCCGCAACCGCCCTGCAATGGCCTGGCAGGCGGGTATCGGGCCCCACACAGCGCGCGGTGCATCGCGGTGCTGACGGCTCGCCCAGCCGGCTGGCGCACCGAGGGCAGCCGCGTCCGCAACGACGTTCGGCATCCATGTGCACGACACGAACTCGAGAACGAGGATAGGTTCAATGGATCAGCATTCTGCCCCGGTTGGAACCGACGACGTGTACGCGGCTCTGCCAAGGGCGTTGGAACTGGCGACCGAATACCTGCAAGGTCTGCCACACCGGCCGGTCGATGCGAGTACGAGCTACGACGAGGTCGTCGATGCACTGAGCGGGCCGTTGCCCGACCAAGGTACGAATGCGGTCGCGGTAGTCGAGCGGTTGGCCGCCACTCTCGGTCCGGCAACCATTGCGTGCGCCGGCCCTCGCTACTTCGGCCTCGTCGTCGGGGGAACGCTACCCGCGGCGCTGGCTGCCGACTGGCTGGTGTCGACCTGGGACCAGACCGCGTACAGCCGGATGTCGTCGCCGGCCGGCGCTGCGATCGATGCCGTCGCCGAGCGCTGGGTTCTCGACGCTCTCGGGTTGCCCACGCGCGCGGCCGTCGGGTTCGTCACCGGAGGCACAGCGGGAAACGTCGTTGGGTTGCTTTCCGCACGGCACGTTCTCTTAGCGCGGCAAGGTTGGGACGTTGAGGCCGACGGGCTCGCCCAGGCGCCCCGTGTTCGCGTACTCGTGGGCGACGAGGTCCATCCCTCCGTACTGCAGGCGTTGCAGATGATCGGTCTTGGATCGCGCCGCGTCGAGCGCGTGGCGGTCGACGCACAAGGAGCGATGAGAGCCGACGCGCTCGCCGCCGCGCTCGCCGCCGACTCCGACCCCGCCATCGTGTGCGCGCAGGTCGGCAACGTGAACTCCGGAGCGTGCGACCCAATGTCAGAGATCGTCGCGGCGACCCATGAGCACGGCGGCTGGGTTCACGTCGACGGCGCCTTTGGACTATGGGCTAGCGCATCGCCGCGACTGTCGGCGCTCGTTCGAGGTGTCGAGCTGGCCGATTCCTGGTCGACCGACGCACACAAGTGGCTCAACGTCCCCTACGACTGCGGCCTGGCCATAGTCGCCGATCCCCAAGCTGCCCGCTCCGCACTAGGCGCCAACACCAGCTATCTGCCCACGAGTGCCGAGCGCGAACCCGGCGTCCTCGTGCCCGAGATGTCCCGGCGTGCACGCGCGGTACCCGTCTACGCAGCATTCGCATCGCTGGGCAGGCAGGGGTTGCGACAACTGATCGAACGCTGCTGCGAGCATGCCCGCCGCCTGGCCGAGACGATGCAAGCCACCGACGGCTTTTCCGTATGCAACGACGTGGTGCTCAACCAGGTCCTGATCCGTGCAGACGACAGCGACGAGCGCACCTGGCGTGTGGCAGAACTCGTGCGCCGCAGCGGAGAGGCGTGGGTCGCGGGAACCGAATGGCACGGTCGAGCGGCGATACGCGTGTCCTTCTCCAATTGGACGACCGCAGACGACGACGTCGACCGTCTCGCTGAAGCGCTGCGGCAATCGCTGGCGGCGGCGCTTTTTGACGACGGTCGAAAAGTAGGCCAGAAGCGACGGGGTGGTTTCTAGGGACGGTCGCAACACTTCTCTAAATTCTGGAGGTTGTGTTGACATCGTCGCGTCGGGTGAAGAAGGGGCCGGGGCGTCGTCCGCAGTCGGCCAAGCGTCAGCGTTTCATGGAGCTACGGGCTCGCGGGTGGAGTGTGCGTGCTGCGGCCCGCGAAGTGGGTGTCTCGCGCTCCTCGGGCACCAATTGGGCGCGCGGTTCACGAACGCCTCGACAACTGATGACGATCAGCGTTGAACAAGCCCGCGCCGACCAGCCGGTGATCCCTACGATGGGTGCCACGGTCGAGAACCCGCCATCAGCTCAAAAGTGAACCCGCAAGCGGCCCGGTTGACGGTTCCGGCGGATCCCGTTGCATTGGTGGGGGATAGGCCCGTATTGACGATCCGCGGATCGGGCTGCGTCGTTTGGCATCGGCGAAGACGCCTCGCGGTCGACGTCATCGTTCAGCCGGGCGGACAACACTTGTCCAACTCGGTTGTGACTGCGGATCGCATTCTGATTGGTTTGGTGCGCTACGGATTCTTGCAAACACTTTGAAGCGGATCGCTCGCGTGATTTGGACGAATCTGAACGACGTGCCCGCGCAATTAGGCGCTATCGGTTACGACTGTTCAAAGAATCGTTGCACAACAGTGCTTTTCACGCGAAAGAGCGGTGACCGGGTGCAGGGTCATCGCTCTTTCGCGTGGATCACGTGCTGCTAGACGCAGAAGGGGCCGAGGCAGAAGCCGCCGTTGGGCTCCCAGCCACCGTTCCAGCCGCCGGGGACAGGACCGCCGTTGTTCCAGCCACCGCCGTTGTGCCAACCGGGCCCGTTGTTCCAACCAGGCCCGTTGTTCCAGCCGCCGCCGCGACCGTGGTCACCGTTCCAGCCGCCATGGTCGCCGTGGTCTGTGGCCCAGCTGGCCGGCACCGAGCCGCCGTGCCCCGGGCCGGTGCCCGCGTTGGCGACGCCGGTGCTGACGCCGAAGGCGCCCGCCGCGAGGCCACCCGCAACTGCCACACCGGCCAGAATCCGCTTAGCGTTCATGATCGATCATGTCCTTCCTGGTACCAAACGGTGGTCAACCGGAATTCGGTGATCGCCGTAGCCATCGGGTTGGGTTTGTCCCGATCGGTCCCTACCTACAACCAACGACCCACCGGTTATATTGCTTAGCTATGTAAGTACGAGCTGTGGAACATCGACAGCGTCGGGAGGGCGAGTCGACGAGCGCCCATGAGGGGTGTATTCCGTCCCTCGCCAACACTGTGTTCGTCCGCCTCGTTCCCAAAGCTGGGAAGTCCTGGGATGGAAGGGAAGTGGGACGACTCGAACTGCGAATCTGCAGCGGGGTGTCGGGCGACGACCATTACTCCTTGGAGTTGCGCAACACCCACCAAGTTCACGGAATCGACACCGCCGCGTCGACTGCTGATGCTAAGTCTGGACGCGTGTCCATCAACCGATCGCGCCCGCGTCGTCACCTGTCCGCTCTGATCGTCGCCGTCGCTCTGATCGCCTGTTTCCCCGGTCCTCCAGCCTTGGCCGACCCCAACTCGTCATTCGACCTGCAGGCGCATCGGGGTGGCCGCGGCGAGACCACCGAGGAGTCACTGCGCGCCTTCGGCAAGGCCCTCGAGCTTGGTGTCGACACTCTCGAGATGGACATCGTGCTGTCCCGCGACGGCCAGCCGATGGTCTGGCACGACCCGGTCATCCAGGCCGACAAGTGCGCGGACACCGCTTCGGCGTTTCCGGGTGACCCGCAGTTCCCCTACGTGGGGAAGTTGGTCAAGGATCTGACCGCCGCGCAGTTGGCCACCCTTGACTGCGGCAAGTTGCTCCCCGGGTTTCCCGATGCAGAGGCGGTGGCCGGCAACAAGATCGCCACGCTGCCGCAGGTCTTCGCCCTTACGGACTCCTATCGCGCGCCGGTGCGCTACAACATCGAGACCAAGGTGGAGGCTGCCGAACCGGAGAAGTCAGCGGCTCCAGCGCAATTCGTCGAGGTGATCTTGGCGGCGGTGCGGTCGGCAGGCAAGACCGACAAGGTGGAGATCCAAAGCTTCGACTGGCGGACGCTGCCGATGGTTCGGGCGGCCGAGCCGTCCATCCCGCTGGTCGCGCTCTGGGACGACACCACCTTCGTTCCCGGGTCGCCGTGGTTGAACGGAATCGATCCTGCGACAGTGCCCGACCCGATCGCGGCCGCCGCGATGGTCGGCGCGACGATCGTGTCGCCCGGGTATTCGGTGCCGCCGGGGCAGAAAGCCTCCGATCCCGGGTTCCGCCTGGTGGCCGACGGCGACTTCGTCAAGCGCGCGCATACCCGCGGCATGCGGGTCGTCCCGTGGACCATTGACGACCCCGGCGCGATGCGGGCCCAGATCGAGGCCGGCGCCGACGGCATCATCACGGATTACCCGAGCCGACTGCGGCAGGTGATGGCCGCCCAGGGCCTGCCCCTGCCGCCGTCCTACCGCCGCTGAATCCTGCACCGCGCCAACACTGCCCGCAGCAATGGTGCGGATTGCTCGACGCCACCGGTGACGACGACGGGCGCGGTCGGCCAGCGCTGTGCAGCAGCCTTCGTCTGCTGGAGGCGATCGATCAAGATGTCGTTCATCGACACGTCCCCATGCAGCGCGTAGCCGAGCGTGACGATGCCGAGGCCCGGCTCCGGAAGCGCGGGTAGGGAATCCGTGAGCGGGGTCGAGACCTTCTGATCGATCGTGGCGAACATCGTCCGGAGTCGGTCGGTGCGCGCAGGATCCAGCGCGCGCACCTGGTTCACGTAGTCGTTGGCACCGGTCTGGCGGCCCAAGTAGCGCGACCACCCCGCTAGATATGACTGTGCGTCAACGTCATTGGGCGCGGTGTCGAGCGCTGTCCTGTACAGCGCAATCGCAGCGTCGACGTGTTTGCGGGCAATCTGCGCTGAGGCCGCGCTGAACGTTTCGGCGGTTCGTCGCCCAGCCACGAACCCATGGTCGGGCGCGTGATCACAGGTGGGCGTACGAACGATCACCACCACAGCAGCGAGATGTGGGCCAGGCAGTGCGAGACGAGATACGAGACGGCGTGACTTCGGATCGCCGGCAGCGGACGGGGGCGTGCGCGCCGAACTCGCGCGAACCAACGTCGGCAGGGGACCGAAGGTCGACCTGATGCCGACTGAGCGACGGGTGGCGGAACTGGCCGCCGACGGACTGAGCGACCAAGACATCGCCGAAGCGACGCATATCTGCGTCAGGACCGTCGAGGCGAACCTGTGCCGCGTGTGTCGCAAGGTCGGCGCCCGCTCGGGCGTCGAACACGGTCGACGGATGGATCAGCGCCCACCGAGTGATGCGGCCCCCTAGCGAACCAGATGGTCGCGCTGGCCACGGCGACCAGCAGGGCGGGATGGGTGGCGACGACGAGGACCCGGTCCAGCCCGGACATCTCCCCGACCGCGGCTCCCATCGCCGCCGCGTGGTTCGGGTAGTCCGTTTGCAGCTCTTGGGCTTTGCGGAACACCCAGGCGGTGAACCACATGAACACCACCAGATACGTCGCGCCGACGCCGACCGCCCAGGCGACGCGCACGCGACCACGGGCGCGGGCGGTCCGATCCAGCGCCCACGCCAGCAGCGGCACGGACCACACCCAGTGGTGACCCCACGCCAGGGGCGGGACGGCGCAAGAGAGCAGACCGGCAATGGTGACGGCCAGTAGACGTTCACCTCGGCGTTCGGCACGTTGGACGGCGATCAGGGCGAGCACGCTGATGAGCACGACACCCGCCAGCCACCATGCGATGGGCATCTGACCGGGGGACGCCACCGTGGCGACGATCCCCCCGACGGAGTAGTTGCCGACGTGGGTCAGTGGCCCGATGCGATCGGTCTGAAAGGCGGCGTGCAGCCAGTAGGCGGTCGAATCGGTCGGGAGGATCAGCCAGCCGAGCGCCACGGTGAGCGCGGCGGTGCCGGCCGCAGCGGCCGCTGCCCGCCACTGCCGGGTCACCAAGAGGTAGGGGATGAACACGACCGCCGTCAGCTTGATCCCAGCTGCGACGCCGACTGACCACCCCCGGAGCCGAGACTCGTTGGCACGGGTCAAATCCCATGTCACGATCGCCATTAGGATCAGGTTTACCTGACCCTGCCACAGGGTTCCCCGAACCGCCTGGACGTCGAGTGCCACGAGTGCCAGCGCCACACTGAGTAGGAGCAGGCGTAGCTCGGGCCGCCAGCCGAGGGTGGTGGCGCACCGCCAGATCGTCGCGACGAGCCCGGTGAACGACACCAGCAGCCACAGTGCCTTTGCGACCGCGGAGTTCAGCAGCGCCAGTGGGACGAAGGACATCTCCGCGAACGGCGGGTAGGTGAACCAGCCGCCGGGCGGCAGCTTCGCGGCGTAGAGCGGATGGCCGTGCAGCACCTGCAGCGCACCGTGGCGGTAGATCTCGAGATCCCCGCCGTTGGTGAACAAGCCCATCCGGGGCCCGGCGAGGAACGGCACCAAGGCCTGGTGGACTCCCACGGCGACCACCGCCGCCAGGCCGGCCACGGCGACGGCCGTCCACGACACCGTGCGGCGGTCATCGGGGTGGTTGATCAAGCCCGTCCTCCGTTGGGCGCTCTAGGTGGTCGTGCAGGTCCATTAGACACTGACGCCGGTTGGCCGTACGTGGACATCATGCGTTGCCAATGACCTTGCCCGGTTTGGGGTTCACCGATGATCGGAGCGCGATCACAGTCTCGACGCCGTCGTTGAGTTCGTCGTCGACGCAATCAACGGGTGGGCGCAGGAGGATGCGGTCACGCTGCTACGTCAGACCACCCCAAAAGAGTTGTGGTCGGGCGGCTTTCCTGGCGTTGAGGCGCGAGCGTTCCTGCGGCGGACGCAAAGGAACGGTCCGCAACTCACATTATGGACAATGACAATTACGAAATCAGTCAGATGTAAGCTCCGTCGTTTCCAGGATAACGGCGTTTGTTCAGGAACTGAAGAGTGTTGCGAGGCTGCGCTTATAACATAACGGTGCCGGTGGGGGAGAACCGTCACCATGACGAATAGGAGGCCGGCCTTACCGGCAGCCAACCCTAGCGCCGCGGTGAGCGAGCTGCCGATCGAACCCTGGCAGACGTTGGTTGCACGGCCTGATGCAACGACTTGCCCTTAATCCTGGCCATCGAGTCGGGGCGCCAAAGGAGGCGGCACGTCTCGCCGGACGGTACGACTCGCACCAATGCCGTTGCCTGCGGCCGGTTTTGCGCCGAGGAAGGGCGATATCCGAAGCGGATGCATTTGCATCCCATGAATAGCCAGTACGAGTTGACATAATGTCGCTTATCGGTACGGAACGTACGAGCGCACATTGAAATGGAGTCGCACGAAGGCGCATTGGAACAGAGCGCCCGCATGGCGATTGCCCGATCCTGAACTGATTGGGTCTCGGAAAGCCTGAGAGGCTGCCAGATAGTTCCGGACTGTCAATGGTTCCGGCCCGGCGCTGTCAGGCAGTCGCAGATTCCGCTCAGCGCCACGTCGTTCACCCGCCCAATGAGTGCAGAGGCGGACGGATCCCCGGGCGTCCCCCAAACCCGGCCCGCTTCGCGCAATTCGTCACTGTGACGTAATTGCGGAAGTCGGCCCGGACCGCGATCGAGGCGCTGCCGACCGTGAGGCTGGAAGGCAGAAACCGCTAGCGACTGCAGTCGTTCGTTGTATGGTAGCGCCTGGCCGGTCCAAGCCGGAGGGGCGCTAAGGTGACACCGCGGCGCGGCTGAGCGCCAACATCCTCGCCGGCAGCCACCTGGGTGGGAGTTTCGGTGAGCGGCGCACAGCTCAGTCGTCCGTGACAAGCTCGACAAAGAGAGTCCGCACATCTCTAGGAATCCACTGCGGTGAATCCCTGTACGCGAGATCGACAACCGCCATCTTCAGGTTTCCGGCATAGTCGTTTCTCGGGCCTTGAAGCTCCGGAAAAGTTGGGTTGACGAAATAGTTCTCCCAGTCATGACCTTTTACGTTGAGCACATAGCTCGGAAGCGAAATCGTTGCTCCGCTGTCGTATTCGACGTCTGTTGTAGAGCCATCATCCGTGCTCGACATCTTGACAGCGCCGACCTTATCGCGGACTCGCTGCAGGACGTGGTCGACCATCACCTGGGCATCCTCAGCGCTGAGATTGTAATGCTGGACATCGTGGCCAAGAATTGCTACGGGGTCGATCTTTCTATAACGAAGCAGCAAGACGGCGATCGCGACCGGGTCCAAGAGCAGATTCTCTATGGCATATCGGTTCGGATTTATGAGAACACCGTCAGGTATCGGCTTATCCCCCGCATCGCGATCGACGAGCCCTCGAACCTTCACGCCGTTTCCGCGAAGACTCTCCACCAATTGTTCTGCTTCGTAACGGTTTCCGGAACCGCCGGCGCCCGAGGGAACGAATTCCAGGCTCAGTGTTGTATCAATCGTCGGCTGGAGGATAGTCCACAGACCCTGATAGCACTGCTGATCGTCGGGTGCCTCGACGAAAACTTGTCGTCGATTGGTGCTCGACACGCTGATGTGCGGTACGCCGACGAGGAGGCTGCCGAGAGCCTCGTCAGGCGTGGCTTTGATGATCCGGGGAGAGGCGTTGCGGCGCATGACGTACAGCGAGCTCTCCGGCGCCAGCGCGACTGTTGTCGGCGAATGGGTCGTTAGTATGACCCGGGCGTGATACGCATCGACAAACACCTGCGAGATGGTGTCCAAGAGTGTCTTGACCATCGACGGATGGAGGTGGGAATCAGGCTCGTCGAGCAGCACTATGTCGGGAACCTGCACGCTTTCGTTAAGGTGCAACTGTGTGTACAGGTACGTGACCACCGCGAGAAGGACCTTCTCGCCGTCTGAGAGTTCCTGCACCCGCACTTCGACGCCAGTCTCAATGTCCGTTAAGCGGGGTTCGTAGTCGAGATTCTGATCCAGGATTTTCGGTCTCGCGAATCGGTACGGCATTCTAATTGACTCGAGTACGCCGTTCATCAGGTCCCACGGCGGAGGCCCGTTAACTTCCCTGAATCGCGCCGGCGTGAGTGGTTCGCCGTCCGGCTCCTCGCCGTCTTCCTGTTGCATGCGAAGGGACCTATTTCGATCTTCGCGGCGCCGATACGTTAGAAATAAATTCACAAGCGATACGGCGAAAGGATCTACATTTTGCATTATGGGTGCGTTCAAACGGAAATCGTCAGCAGCAAGTTCTAGCAGCGACTTCCCGGTTCTTTGGGCGATGACATCGACCCCGTGTCCGAGCATGCGATTGAGGACGAAGTTTTCCTCGTGGCCCTGCGCGGTCCCTCCTGCAGATACTTCCCTCAAGACTTCGGTGTATGCCCGATAAGACGATACCCAAATTTCGTCAAGGGCTGTGGGTTTCATCGGTTCCGGCAAGGTTAGAAGCATTTCATTGGGACGAAATATTCGTACCACCGGCGCACCATCGCCGTAGGCTCGTTTGAGCCCATGCACAGCAATTGCGTTTTGGTGAATAGCCGCGAGTAATTGACTTTTGCCCGATCCATTTGGCCCAGAGAGTACGACGAAATTGGATATCTCCCCCGCGACAGGGGGCTCTGCGAGAGATGCGTACGGGCGCACAAATTCGAGCTGCATGCAGTTAAGGCTAGAGGTGTTGCCCATCTGGAGGACTCATCCGGGGATACTGTCTCCCGGTCTCGCCTTGCGCACCGCGAACAAGCGGTATTTGGGCACGTCGTCGTCGCTGCGGCGATGTTTGCCTTGCCCCAGATGAATCATTCAAGTTGCGCGGATGTGGTCGCTACCTCGGCGGAAGGGTTGGGTGAGGTGGGACCCCTCTTGCGGGTTGTCCTTGGTGTCGTCGAGGTTGAAGACGGCCGCGATCTCCCGCAGTTTGGTTGGAGCGTGTAAACCTCAGCGATGACGCCGGCGATGGACTCGTCGTTGGTCACGAAGAAGATTGACACTTGGCCACGATTGTCAGTCGAAGTCGTCGTGGGCGGCGCCCTGACTTGTCTGGACAAGGTAGTCGGGGCCTAGGCCCGAACAGGCGCCGTGCCGCTCGTCGACTATCTCGACATCGCCTTCGCCGCACTGCGCTCGTAGCACAGAGCTCCGCCTCCGTCTGGAGGGCTGACCCCTCGCGGTCACCAGTCGATGCTGACTTGGACGGTGTTCTCCGAGCCGTCCTCTCCCGTCACGGTGATCCGGTAGTGCAAGTTCGCCGACGGCGGGAAGTCGTCGAAGGTCAGGGATGGCTCGTTCACGCCGTCGGTCGCCGTGGTCTGCGAGCTCGAGTACGACGCTCCCTGGTCGTCTTCGGTCCACACCTCGACGAGGATGGTCGTGGCGTAGGCGCTGGAGAACGAGAACGTCACCTGCGTCTCGCCCATCATGACTAGCTTGTCGTCGACGGAGGTGAAGCTTGACATCTGAAATGAGCTGTTGGACATGGTGTTTGCTCCTTGGTGTTGTGGTGTTTGAAGAACGGTTCGATTTGAGCTACTGGGATACGAGGAAGCCGCAGTCAGCGCTCTGCTGGCCACCGTCTGCCCCGGACACGGACACTCGCATCGTCACGCCGACGTGGCCTGGACTGGCGTAGCTCGCGGATAGGGCCACCCGGTGCGAGAAGCGCTGACGGCTGCCCGCCGCGATCACGCGGTTGGTCTCGGAGTCGGCGATCTTGTTTCCGTCCGTGTCTTCGATCCAGGCGAGGACATCGACGAGTACGTCATCTGATGCGTCGTTGAACAGGTCGTAGTCCGCCGTCCCATGCATGGTGACGACCTGGTCGGTCATGACGTCGTTCGGGCATTCTGCTGAGATGGAGATGCCCTCCAGCCATACGGTCACAGTGACTCCTCTACTCGTTCACGGGGATTGCGACGTTGTCGTCGCCGAAGCCCGTCGAGGCGACAGGCGCGTGCGCCAGCATGAACTCGAAGCTGCCCTCGCGGTCGTGTCCGCCGCCCGCCGCGCAGACACCCTGGCTCGGGAAGCCCCCGTAGAAGAGACCAAAACACTTGCGGCAGAAGAACCACGTTCGTTGTGAGGTTGCCGTCTCCCCCTCGGGCAGGTCGTGGTTCAACAGGTAGTTCGGATCCGTGCGGCTGCCGTCGGCGTTGGGCCGCAGCCGCCCGTGGGCGCCCCCGCCTGGGCAGACGCCGTGCGTGTCGAAGCCGTTGAAGTAGATGCCACGGCATTTGCGGCAGTATCGCCACGCCGTCTGACCCACGGCCGTCTCGGGCCGATTCGACGGCAGGACGAACATGAAGCCCTGCGCGTTGTGACCGCCGCCGGCCGCGCAGCGCCCCTTGTCGGCGTCCCTGTCCCAAAACATGGTGAAACAGCGGCCGCAGAATCGCCAACCACTCATGGTGTTCGTCTCCTGTCGTCCGCTAAAGCTATTGGACGGCGTCGATGAGCAGAACCGGCACCTCGGTCACATCCGCGTCGGCGGTGAGGTCGAGCTGCTGATCGAACTGCGGCGAATCGGGAAGCGCGAGCGAGACGTCCTCCGTCGAAACGACTTCCGCATCCCTGTTCGCCCAACGGGCCCGGTAACTACCCGCCACCGATCCCGAGATGGACTGGACGACGATGGAGTAAATGCCCGCCGGCACTGCGTCGAATCGGATTTCGATGGAGGCGATGCCCTGAAATACGTTTGAGCTCTTCACGATTGACGGTCCACCATCCGGTGTGCGGAGCACCAGTCCGAGGACCAGGCCGCCGTCGTTTTGGTCGACCTGGAGGCCGAGAACGACGTCGACCGTCCGATCGAGGACGAACTCCGTCACCTTTTCGTACATCGGACCACTACTCGAGAATGAACCTGCGTCGAACTCGACCATGTTCGGTCACCGCCTCAAATTGGGGAGCCATGCTTGACCGGATCGACGCTACGTAGGCCGATCGCCGCCGACACGCGTAGTCCGCTACTCGAAGTTCTCCTCCGAAACTCCTCCGGGCGCGACTGCCGACCCGAAAGCGAGTAGCGGGCTACGCGCGCCGTCATCGGTATCGGCCGACACACTGGGGTTGGCGAACTGAGTCGACCGAACAACGGCGAACGCGATTCGGTGACGCAGGAGAACCGTTATCATCACGAGCGTCAGCCGGCGCAGCGGTTGCCCTTACGTCAGTTCGCAATGACGCAGGCGGCAAGGGGGAAGGCATGGCACCACCGGGCGCACGTCTCATCAACGACGACTTCGATGGCCAGGTGAATGCCATTGCTTTCAGCCAAGATTCAAGACTGGTCGCATTTGGTGGCGACGGTGGCACCGTGCAGGTGCGCTCCCTTGGCCTCGGACCCCGGAGCACCGTGGCTGCGGACAAGTCGACGGTGTCGAGCCTGGCCTTCTCCCCCGATGGCACGTCGCTCGCGATGGCCGACCTCGACGAAGTGCGTGTGTTCGAGATCGCCACGGGCGCGCTGCGGTGGTCCGGACCCATCGAGGCATCGGCGTCGGTCAACACCGTCGCCTTCACCCCCGACGGCACGTCCCTGGTCGCAGTGACCGACACCGTCGTCGCGGTCATCGACGTCACCTCCCAGAAGATCCTCAGCCGCATCGACGCACCGCAGCAGATCGCGGGCATCGACGTCAGCGCCGACGGGACCCTGCTGGCACTGGCGATCGACCAGCGCCACGGGGCTGACCACCACAACGCCGGCACCGCACAGGTCTGGGACTGGGCGAAGAACTCCAAGGTGTTCGAATCTCCGCCCCTTGGAGCCGTGTTCGCGATCGCACTCAGCACCGACACTCCGACGTCGATGGTCACCTTCGGCAGCGCCGACAACAGCACCCAGACCCATCTCCTGAGCGACGCGGCGCAGCCCATCTGGATCGAGGGGGGCGAGGAGGATCGCCAGGCAGGTAAGGACGTGATCGGCGCCAATCACATCGCCTTCGGCCCGAAGGGAAAGAACGTCATCCTCGGTGACGCGGGTGGCTTTGCCCGCGTCCTGGACGCCGAGTCCGGCATCCAGAGGACCCGTGCCGAGCACGCGGGGGCGGTCACCCACGTCGCGCTACTGAACAATGGCAAGTGGGCAGCCAGCACTGGAATCGACGACATGTTGACCGTCTTCAACGCGGAGAAGGACGGTCAGCTGTACACGGTGTCGACACCCGAGACCCAGGCCATGGCGGTCAGCTCGAACAGCCGTTTCATCGCCCTCGGACACCTCGGCTCCTACACCGTGTACGACAACGGGGAGGGGGCGTGAACGGCCAACGGCTCTGGGCCACCGTCGTCGACCAATTGCGCAGCTACGTCGATGCGAACGTGCGAACGCTCCTGGCGCAGCTCCAGCCGATGACATCGACCCTCACCGCGGATCCCGCGCTGCCGGATGGGCGGCTCCTATCGGTCGTCGAACCACCCGCAGGCACTCCCCTGACCGACCTGGTCCGTCAGATGGCGGGCGAGCTCACGGTGAACAGCCAGATCCGAGTTCAGTTCTGGCGACGAGAACCCACCGCCGACCTGGGCTTGGCAGTCGTGCTGAGACACCCGGTAACGCCAACCCGGATGGCCATTGCCGCGGTGACTCCCGCGGGCGTCGACGACCCCATCTTCGACGTCGTCATCACCCCCGGTGAACCCCTCGCCTTCACCGCAACCAACGATCCGTGGACGGCCACCACCACCGTCGCCACCCCCGAGGGTTGGGAGGCCACCTCGGGAGGTGGCCACGTTTCCGGTCCACCGCGGGGAGCGTTGACGATTCGTGCCGAACGCAGGAGGAACCACACCGTCGGCATGGTCGGCGGGCCGGGATTGAGCATCGACGGCTTCGCCATCGGTCTGAGCGCGACCCAGAACGGCGCCACGACGGTGCAGCTCGATCTGCACGGACTAAAGGTCTCGGTCCTTCCCGAGGGGGTCGCCAAACTCGTCGGCGCCACCCCGGGTGAGGTGTCCGAATCGACTGCGCGCCAACCCGAACCGATTACGTTAGTCGCCGATCACGTCAGCGGCATGCGGTTCGCCAGCGGCGGACTGAGCGTCGGCCTGCCGGTTCGGTTCACCGCAGGGGGGCTGCAGGGCCGCGGGACGACGCTGACACTAGCGACCGACGACGGCGTGAAAGTGGAGGTCACCACCGCGCTCACCGCGACGCTGCCCGGTTTGCCGCTGACGGCGATGATCAGCGGCGCCGGATTCGGCCTGCCCGTGGTCTTCGAGGGTGCGGACCCGCCGAAGCTCGGACTCGGCACCGTACCCATCGACCCGGCCACCATCGGCGTCGATCTCAGGCTGCCGCCGGTCTCGGGTGGCGGCACCCTGGTGAAGATGGCCGACGGGTACGCAGGCGCCATCTCGGCGGACCTCGGCATCATCGCGGTGCAGGCCGTCGCGCAGTTCCGACCCCCGAGCCAGACACGCCCCGTCACCAGCTTCCTGGTGATGTTCGGAGTGGTGTTCCCTCCCCCGGGCATTCAGCTGAGCTTCGGATTCGCCCTGGACGCCATCGGCGGGCTTGTCGGGGTGAACCACCGCGTTGACGTGACCGAGCTCAGACAACTCGTCAGCGACGGCCACGCCGATCGCGTGCTCTTCCCCGATGACCTCGTCCAACGCGCCGACGAGGTGGTGGGCGCACTATCGAAGTGCTTTCCACCTGCCCGCGGCCGCTTCGTCATCGCCCCGATGGTCCGCATCACGTGGGGCGGGCGGATGGTGTCGCTGTCGGGGGCGCTCATTCTGGAGCTGCCTGCCCCCGTTCGGGCCACGATCCTCGGGCGGCTCCTGGTCGCCCTTCCGGACCCGGTGGTACCGCTCGTCAAACTGCAGGCCAGCGTGCTGGGTCGCTTCGACCCGGCCATCCCCGAGATGGAACTGCTTGTCTCGCTGACGGGTTCATACATCGTGGGCCTGGTGGTCGAGGGCGAGATCTATCTCCTCGTTCGCGGCGGTGACAGTCCCGAGTTCGTGCTCTCCGCAGGAGGTTTCCACCCGCGATACCAGCGTCCGGCGGGAGTTCCCGCTCTGCGACGGCTGGCGATCGACCTCGCCCCCGGGGCGGGCTACGGGATGCACATCGAGGCCTACCTGGCGCTGACGTCGACGTCCGTGCAGTTCGGCGGCCGGCTCCAGCTCGAGGCGATGGTCGCCGGGTGCGGTATCGAGGGATGGCTCGGGCTGGACGCGCTGTTCCGCTTCGAACCCACCTTCTGCTTCTCAGTGCAGATCCGCGCCGGGGTTGCGGTGCGTGCGTTCGGCTACCGACTGGCAAGCGTGGCTCTGGCCTTCACCCTCGAGGGTCCCGCTCCCTGGCATGCCTTCGGCTACGGCAGTGTGTCCGTTCTGTTCTGGGACGCCAGCCTCGACTTCGACATCTCGTGGGGTTCGCGTCCCGCGCTCAACCAGGCGATCGATGACGACCGGATCTTGGCGGACCTGAGTACCGCGGTCGCGCAACCAAAGGCGTGGTTGGCCGAGCGGCCCCAGACCGAACGCACCGGGCTGACGTTCACCGCCGAGGCCGTGGGCCTCATGGCGGACGGTCAACTGGTGCACCCCGACGCGTCGGTTCGTTTCACCCAGAACGTCATTCCACTCGACGTCGTGTTCTCCCGGTATTCCCGCCATCCGGTCGCCGAACAGAACTGGAGCATCGCCGCAATCAAACTGGGTGCCGGCCCGCCGCAAAAGGTGGAGCAGCTCAATGTCCTTGAGACCTTCGTCCGAGGCGAGTTTTTCGCACTAAGCGATGAGGAGCAACTGACGGCGCCCTCCGCGGTGACGCACGCCAGCGGTGCGACGATCTCCAACGACGGCTTCGACATCGGTCCCGGACACCGGGTCGACGACGGCTTTGAAACTGCTTACAAGCCAAAGCAAGAAGACGAGAAGTGGCGTCAGTGGCCCAGCCTGTTGGAAGTCGAGTCAGCTCATGCATGGCTGGCCGTCGATCGACTGAATCGTTGGCGGGTCGGCGCGGGAGATGCCGCGGTGCGCGTCGTCTCGCCCGGCCTGCGAGCTGCCACCGGAGGCGGCATCGTCATGCGCACGCTGGATGCGGTGGTCGGCACCACCGAGATGCCCGCCGATATTCCGGTGGCCACTCCGTTCACCACCGATCCCTGGCAAGTGATTCAGGACCAGCAACATGCTGCTCCTGGCGCGCCCCGTCTGCTCGAGAGTTGGGAAACCGCATGAGCACCCGGTGGTTCTACTCCTTCGCCCGCGACGGCGCCTCCATCGGCGCGACATCCGGTGATGGTCTACCAACCGAGGTCAGCTTCGAGCGCTCCGTCGGCGGCACGACCACTCCATTTCCGGTTTCGGGTCCCACCTTGCGACTGACCACTGCAGGTGACGTCGCGGCGATCGATCGGGGATTGATCATCCGGGAACAACCGGCACCGGGAACGCTCGATGCGGCCGAGAACATCATGGCGTCAGTGGAATTCGCGCACGCCGACATGCCGTGGCTGCTGTCCGCGGAGACGGTCGCGTCGCCCAACGGCGACGTCCTGCATCCCGTGCCCTGGCTGCTGCTGGTGGTGCTGTCCACCGACGAAGCGGGTCCACCCGTTGACGCCGACCCGGTGCCGCTGCTGACGGCCGCGGCGGCCGTGCTTCCGCCGCTCGGGGAATCGTGGGCCTGGGCGCACGTCGAGGCCCGCCTCGATGAGACCGAGCCCGCGCAGGCGAAAATGCGTGCGAGCGAAGGGGTGCGCCACCGCTCCGCGAGCGTGGTGGCGCGGCTCGTGTGTCCTCGCAAGTTGGACCACGACAAGGCCTGGATCGCCGCCGTGGTTCCCAGACCCACGTCGGGGCAGTGGAGTCCGCTGGCCGACGGTACCTGCATCCTTCCCGTGTTTCACTGGTGGACGTTCCGTACCGGCCCCACAGGTACTTTCGAGGGCTTGGCCCGCCGGCTGGAGAAGGTGACGGCTGCCGAGGTGGGTGTCGGCACCAGGACGATCGACGTCAGCACGCCGTGGCCACCGGCTCCGGGTGACCCACCGGCGGCCGGATTGGTCACCGTCACCCTCGACGGTGCGATGCGGGCGCCCGGCACCGATGACTTCGAGGCGTTCTCCGACCACGAGGCCGAGCACGCGTTCCGAGACCGCCTGGTGGCCGAGCTGAACCTTCCTGGTGATCGGCATGCCCCCGACCGCACCGTCGATCCGGCGGCAACGGCCGTCGGACCGCCGCTCTACGGCGGCCACCACGTCGGCGCCACCCACGTGGATATGGACAGCGGCAGCTGGGTGACGACGCTCAACATCGAGGTGCGGCGGCGGGTCGCGGCTGCGCTGGGCGCCTGCTACGTGCAGAGCGAGCAGGAGTTCCTGATGGCAAGGGCGTGGGAGCAGGTCGGCGAGATCCGCGAAGCCAATCGCCTTCTGGCAGTCGCCGAACTGGCGGCGGAGGCGTCGGGGGCCCTGCAGCGCAAGCACATCGCGCCACAGTCCGCCGCGGATCGACTGGTGACGTTCGCTCCGATGGCAGGCCGCGTCGTCGCGCTGCGATCGCTGGTGGCGGGCGGGCAGGTCACCGACGGCGTGGCGACCACCGCTTACGCTCGACTGACCAGAACCGGCGGTGCACTCGCCCGCAGGATGGGCAGGGTCTCGGGGACCACGGTGTCGACGCAAACGATGGTGGGTGTGATGCCGACGGAGGCCGCGCCGACCATGCAGTTGCTCGCGGAGAGAACCGCTCCGGTGCCGCTGCAGGTGCTCAGGATGGCGGCCATGCTCGACGTGGACGGCTCACTCGCCCTCGGTGATCGCGGACGGGATGGCGACGCCAGGTCGCTGGGTCCGATCATGAAACATCCGAACTTCGACGTGCCGATCGCCATGGAAATCCTGTCGCGGTGGCCGGATTGGGCCCTGCCGGGGATCAGCGGTCTGCCGATGAACTCGGTCATGGTGTTGGAGACCAATCCGGGGTTCGTTGCCGCGCTGATGGTCGGCCTCAACCACGAGTTCAACACCGAACTGCTCTGGCGAGAATTCCCGACCGACCAGCGCGGGACGGCGTTTCGGCGCTTCTGGCCCACTCCCGGACTCGACATTGCCGAGATCGCGACCTGGCCGGATGATTCCAGCCTCGACGATCAGGTGGCGGGTGGTGAGGAAGGCAGCATCGTGCTCGTCATCAGGGGCGAGGTCCTGAGCCGCTTCCCGGCGACCACACTCCTGGCCGTTCGAGGCGAGCCCGTGCCAGGGACCGATCCGCCGAAGTTCGTCCTGCCCAAGACGTTCACGGGCACTCCGGGAACTCCGCTTCCGCTCGACGAATCGACGGTGCTCTTCATGTTCAGCGGCATTAGTGAATCCGACGTCCGCACCGAGGGCTGGTTCTTCGTGCTGCGCGAGCCGATGCGGGGCACCCAGTTCGGGTTCGACCTCGAGGCGACGTCGGATGACTTCACGTCGTGGTCGGATCTATTGTGGGACGACGTCACGCGCGACGCGGCCGGTTATGTCCGGTTCAATACTCCGCGGCGTCAACCGAATCCATCCGGCAATGATCCCGCAACGTGGGGCCGAGACGCCGCCGACATGGCCCGCATCGCCTATCAACAGCAGTTCCAGCTCGCGTTCCGCGCCAGCGATTGGTTGTCCTGATGACCGGCCCCCTCGGTCCGGTCTTCGACACGCGTACCTCCGTGGAGGCGCTACGCGCGCAGTGGGAGGCGCTGCAGGCCGTTGCCGACGGCTGGGCAGTCATGCAGCATCACGGACGGATGCCTGCCAGCGTTGGCCAGGAGCAGAGTGAGCAGGCCGACAACACGCGGCGCGCGTTCGAGGCGATCTCGTCGACGCTGATCCAGCAGCTGAACGACGAGCCGAAGCTGTTCGCCGACGACAACAGCGGACCGATCGCACTGTTGCCGGTACGCATCGAGACGATCTGGTGGACGCCGACGGGCGAGATCCCCACGGCCGCAGACGTCGCCGCGGGTGCGAGCATGCCGTCGCTGCGGGTCCGGGTCTACCCAGACGACGTGCAACTGCCGCCGCTTGACCGCCAGCTGACGGCCACCGAAGCGGCAGCGGCCGCCGACTACCACCGCCAGCCGGGACCCGAAGCATGGCAACGACTGCTGCAGACCGTGCGGCCCGACCGCGCCGCATGGGCGGTATACGCCACCCGCCCCGGCGCGCCCGCTCCGGACGTGCGTCCCGACGGGGCTGTTCCGTCACTACGCACCGTCCTCAAGCCGGACCGATTGAGGTTCCTCGGCTTCACCGACGGCCAACTCGTCGTCGACGACACCGCTCGCAAGACGTCGGCGCAGCTGCCCCTCGACACCCTGGTCGCCGAGGAAAGCTGGACGACGACGTGGTTCGAGGCGGTCAAGGCAGGCATGGCGATCGAACTGTTCCTGCCAAGGGGAATCGACCACCTCGACCAGCTGTTCGTCGTCGGCGTTCGCGAGGTATCCGCCACCGACGGGGCCGAGTATCTGCAGGATCTCCTGCGCGGTCACTTCTTCGGAGCGGGACTCGGCTTCGTCTCGCCGGGAACGGCGACGAACAACACGCCGCAGAGCAGGTCGGCCTGGTCCACCGCGCCACGCCACCCGGTGCCCGCGGAGGACCCGCCCACCGTCGAGTCGTCCGCGGCCGACGCGATGGTGCGGGGGTTCGGCTTGCCCGACGCCGGATTCCTCGGTGCGTGTTCGGGAGCCGGGGACGTCGAGTCCGTTGCCATCCGGGCACTGACGACGCTGACGTGGCCGGGACTGGCAAAGGGCTTCATGGACGCGTCGGTGAGTACCGTCGACGTCACGGATCACCTTGCGGCGCCGACCGCGAGGTCATCCACTGAGGTATGGAATGTATTCCGCGACAGGATGATCGAGCACGTTCGCAGCCGTGGTCCCCTGCCGACCATCCGGATCGGTAGTCAGCCGTACGGTCTGCTGCCGACATCGTCGCTGAGCGATTGGACCGCGGATGCGGCGGGTGGCGATGCGGAGACGTTCCTTGCGACGTGGCTGCTGCGGTTGCGCGAGAAGTACCGGACTGCTGTCGACCGCGTCCCGAACATTGGTCAGCTCGAACACGGTGCAGGGCCCGCCGAGCTGATGGTGGACATCTTCACCCGTCAGCCCGCGGCCACCGGCATCACGCTGAGCCGGATGAACGGTACCGCGGAGACACTGCGATCGACACCCCCCGGGGCGGAGCCGCCGCGACTGTCGATCGCGGGCCTCTTTCCCGACAGCGTGCTGCGGTGGAACACCGACTTCCGCGCGTACACCGACCTGACCCCACCGCCATCCCCCGACGACGACGGCAGTGCGCTTGCCGCGTGGATGTCGCAGGGACCGGACCGGTTCCGGGTCGCCGCGGCCAATACGGCGGACTACTACCGCGCGGTGATCGACTTCGTAGCAGGCACGATCACCGCCGAGCAATACCACGCGCAGTGGCCGGTGCTCCGCAACGACGGCGACGAGCTACCACGCAGGGACACCTTCTCGAAGCTGCCCGACGAGTCGGGACTGCTCGACCGGCTCGTGTGGCTGGTGAACTGGTTCACGCTGCACGACGACGGGGACCAGGACCCGCTGCACCGCGCCTTCGACGTCACCGACAAGGTGGACCAGATCGTCTCGAGCGCACTGGATACCACCCAGAGCCTCACCGAAGAGATCGCCGACGCGGCACGGTCGACGGCGATGCTGGCGACGGTCGAACGTGGCTTGCGGGTACTCGCCGCGCTGCCGTCGGGCCGCATCGCGGAACTGTTCGGAGAGGTTCTCGACGTCTATTCTCACCGCATCGATGCGTGGATAACGTCGCTGGCGTCCGCGCGACTCGACACGATCCGCGCCGAGGGGACGATCGGATCCAGGGTCGGGTGCTACGGGTGGGTCGAAGACCTCCGACTTCCCGCGGAGAGGCCGATGGTGCAACCCGCCAGAGGCGACGAGGAGATGGCGATCTTCTCCGCGTCCGACGGGTATGTCCACGCCCCGTCACTGCAGCAGGCGACCTCCGCGGCGGTGCTTCGATCCGGCGCCCTAACCCAGCCGGGTGAGCCCACCTACTCGGTGAACCTCGATTCCCGACGGAGCAGGGTCGCCCGATGGCTCATCGGCGGCGTGCGCCAAGGGCAGAGCCTAGGCGCCCTTCTCGGTTACCGCTTCGAGAGAGCACTGCACGACGGTGGCCTCGACGCCGAGATCCCGGAGTTTCGAAAGAAGTTCCCTACGCCTATGACGAGCGAGCCCGGCGACCCGACCGACGCACCGCAGTGGGACCGCAGCACCGTGGCGATCGCCGCGCGCAACGTCGTCGACGGCGTCAAGCTGGTTCAGCACGGCGCCGCCGAACAGTTCGCGTCCGTGCCGAGGCAGAACCAGGTGCGGTCCGTGATCGAGAACGTCGCAGACGCCCTCGACGCGGTCGCCGACCTGCTTCTCGCCGAGAGCGTGCACCACCTGGTCGCAGGCAATCCGATGCGTGCAGGACTGGCCGCCGACACACTGGGTCGCGGCACTGACGTCCCCGACGCGTTCGACATCCTGACCACGCCGCACCGTGCGCGTGCATTGACACACCGACTGGCCGTGCTGCTGCCCGACGCACCGACCGGCCAGACGGGGTGGCCCGCCGACCCGATCGCCGACCTGTTCCCGGGTCTCGAAGCATGGGTGGCCCACCTGCTCGGTCCGGCCGCGGGGTGGACCCTCGCGGGGACTACGGATGACACCGCCGCGGAGACTACCCTCGACACGCTCGGAATGAGCGCACTGGCAACGGTTCTCGATGCCTCGGCCGCCGACCCCTCGAGTCTGCGGGGCGCATTCCTCGAGCAGACCCACGGGCCCTCGACTGGTCGAACGGAGTTCGACGGAGACGGCTGGACGGCACTGCGCGGCATGGCGCTGCGCATTCGCTCGCTACTGAGCAACGCCACCGCCGTGAGTCCAGCGCATTTGCCGGATCGCGACGCCAGGTCCGTCGACGTCACGGGTCTTCGCGAACGGCTGCGCGCGTTCAGTTCCGGCGCCGCGGTCACTGCGCACCCTCGCGGAGGGGCGCTTGTGGCAGCGGCGGACGCCGATCCCGTCGACGCCCAGCAGTGGCTGGTGAACGCACGCGGTGCGCTCGCCGAGGTGCTCGGCGCCGATCTGCCGTTGTCTCCCATCGTCTCCGGGCCGATGCCGTCGATGACGGCGGGGGTCGACGCGGCCGACCTCGACGCGTGGCTGCGGCGCTATGCCCAGATCCGGGACGTGGCACGGACCTTCTACGACATCCTGTTGATCGCCGGTCTTCGCGGTCGACGGGTCGAACGGCTATCTGCGGCGCAGGATCCCGTTCAGTCCGGGGACGCATGGATCGGGGGTGGGTTCGCGGCGTCTGAGCGGCCCTCGGCCACGGCGCATTTGGTGTGGCACCAGCCGTTGAATGTCACCGGCGACGTGTGCGGGCTGGTCGTCGACGAGTGGGTGGAGTTCGTGCCCGGCGCGGATCACCTCCGCAGGTTGTCGACCGACGGGGAACCGCTGGCCTCCCCGCCGGAGTCGGAGCTGACGGGCGTCGCCTTTCACTACGACCGTCCGGACGCCAAGGCGCCTCAAGCGATCCTGGTGGCGGTGCCGCCCGACGTCGACCGCGGCTGGACGGCAAGCACTCTGGTGCAGGTGCTTCGAGAGACGTTGGAGCTCGGCAAGTTACGTGGCCTCGACGTGCCGGACCTCGGTGAGCTGACCGATCTGATCCCCGCGGTGCGGATCGAACCGACCAGCCAGGCCGGTCAGTTCCTCTCCGGTATCGAGGCGGCAGCCCGCCAGGCAGCTCCGGATCCGACTGCCCCTCCGCCGGATGTGAACGGGCCGTTCAATTTGCTGCCGCGGGCACGCATCGACGACAGCGTCGATGCGGGCCTCGCCGCTCGGGTGCACGACCCACTGTGGATGTTCACTCGACAGTGGCAACTCGGAGAGTTCGCCGCCCAGGACGCCGCATCCCCCGCCTTGGTCACCATCACGGGCACCAGTGCGCCCATCAATGCGTGGCGGCCGATCAACGGAACGGGTGATCAGCCCGCGGAATGGGTTTCCTACGAACCGAACTCAGCTCCCCTCGACGCGGTAGTGGAGTCCGAACCCGCACCTGACCCGCTCGGCGAGCGTCTCCGCGCCGAGGGCGGCGCGCACCTTCGGGCGCTGCTGGACCGTGACGGCCAACTGGCCGACCTGACGCCGCGACTCGAGGAGATCGCGCTGGACGTCGGCGTCGCCGACACCACGACGGTCGGGCTGCTGGGCCTCGTCGGCGTCCCCGACGGTGACGCGATCGAGGCCTCGGCGGCACTGGCGCAGGAGGTTCCCGCCGTCGCCGCTCAATGGGCGTCGTGGTGGGCGGAGACGACGGCCGACGACCACCCGGACTGTCTGGACCCCCACCGGTTCGAGTACGCCTTCGAACTCTCCGTCGGCGGTTGGGTGCTGCGAGCCAGCGAGTACCTGGGCGACGGACTGGACTGGTACAGCGTCGACGTCGACTCGACTGCCGATCGCGACGCCGCGCCTGCCGCGGAGCCGTATCGCTTCCACGACGAATCCCTTCCCGGCGCGGTGCGCTACGGCGGCATTCCCGCCGACCGATTCTGGGAGATGGAGGATGCCAGGATCGACTTCGGCGCGACGCAGGTGTCGACACTGGACTCTGGCCGTCTGCTGCTGGTCTCCTTCGCGACGATCTACGGCAACGACTGGTTCGTCACGCCGTTGGAAGTGCCCGTCGGGTCTCTCACCACGTTGTCCGCCTTCGTCGTGCGCGACGTCTTCGAACGCAACCACGTCATCAGACGGGCAGGCCAAGACGACACGGACTGGTCGATGTACTCGATCCACAGCGACGACCTCGACCACCCCGCCGCGTCGGGACTGCTGATGATGCCGACGTCGCACGCTCAGGCCGGCGAACCGCTCGAGCGGATCAGCCTGGCGCGCGACGAACTCGCGAACCTGGCGTGGGCGGTGCAGCAGCGGTTCACCGACGGGCGCGGCGATGCGATCGAGAGCCGCGACCGTTGGCTGCGCGAGCACCCGCCGCAACCCGTCGTGGACCGGGCCATGCCGTACTACCGCGTCGAGACCACGGTGCCCGACTACTGGCTGCCGCTGGTCCCGGAGAGCACCTCGCCCGGCGTCGTGCGCTTCGTACTCGCCGATCTCGTCAACGGAGCGGCGACCACCCCCGAGGGGCGACTCGTCACACCGGGACTCTGGGTGCACGAGGAGGAGATACCGCGGGAGGGAACGACGGTGCTCCGCAGATCCATCCTCTCCCGATGGTTCGACGGGTCGTGGCACAGCTGGGTGCGACGCGAGAAGTCCGCAGGAACGGGCGAGAGCTCCAGCGGCCTCGCGTTCGACACGGTGGTGCCCACTGGCCCGTGGCCGCATTAGCCGGCTCGTTGGACCGAGTTCGTCGTGCAACATGACTCCCCCTGCGTGACGTCTACGTCGACCGCGAGACGTGGTTTCGCACTGTGCTTGCCGCCACGTCCGCGACGGCATCGCCGACGGCTCCGACCGAGCCGACGCCGACGCGACCGCCCTCACCGTGCTCGGCATGCTGCGAGGCATCTGCCTGCAGCTCGTGTCCAGAGTCAGAAAGCACCGTCGCCCCGGTTGCCGACATGAAACGCATCGCAGAGCGACTCCGAGCACACTGGCCGCCGCCTCTTCGGCACTACCGAACACGGTGACACCGCTTGTCGGGCAACACGACAGAGTTCAGTATTAGGTACCGCGCGACTCTTCAACATCGCCAGCCGGGGGTACGGCATAGGGTGGTGCGCCCACGACCCCAAACATCAAGATCGAAGCAGCTGTCCGGCGACCATTTTTAGGACGTCTGCAACGGCACGTACCGCGTCGCCCCGGCGTCCCGGAAGGCGGGCGACGCTGACACGTCGCACCTCTTCCGCGACTCCCTCGAGGTGGGTGAAGTGAACACCCTCCGGCACGTAGGGCAAGAGGCCACCCGGCACCGTCGTGATCCCAGCTCCGGCCGCGACGAGCTCGAGCTTCGTCAGCCAATCACGCGAGGTGTGGCGGACCTTGGGGCGGCCCGGCAACCCGGGCCAGACACCGAGAAGCGGCTCGGCAACCGACGACGGGCTGGCGATCCACCGCTCGTCCGCGAGCTCCGAGGCGGCGACGGACACCCGGCCGCCGAACTTGCCGTTTAACGGCACCGCCAGGGCGAGCCTCACGTCGAGGAGCGTCTCGACGTGGAGCGGTGGATCTTCTTGGTCTGGCGACCGGTGCGGCGCCCGTGACGTGAGGATGGCCAAATCGATCGAGCCGGCGCGCAGCGCTCGGACCAACGAGGGCGTGCTCCCCTCGCGGCTCGTCACCTCGATCTCGGGGTGCTGACGGTGCAGCAGAGACAGCGCACGGGGAAGGAGCGCCGATCCCGCCGCAGCGAACACCCCGAGCCGGACGCGCTGCACATCGACGGTCGCTCCGGTCAGTTCCCTCTGGGCCTCGTCCAGCGCGTCGAGAGCAATGACCCCCTGCCGGAGCAGGACTTGCCCGGCCGCCGTGAGACGGACCCCGCCTGTAATTCGGTCGAACAGCTGAACGCCCACCTCGTGCTCGGCCGCGGCGACCTGGCGGGAGATGGCCGACTGCGTGTAGCCCAGCGCCACAGCCGCCGCGGTGAAGCTGCCGCGTTCGGCGACCTCGCGGATGACACGCAAGGTGGTGAGCGTGATGTCCATGCGTAATAAGCATAGGCACCATGCCCAACATTTGCTGGTGGCATGTCCGCGCGTTGCCTAGCCTCAGGATCATGAGTACCTCCCCCGCAAGCAAATTCGACGAACTCGGCGGGCGACTGCGCCTCCTGCCCGTCGACGAGCTCGACCACGCCCAGGCCGCGCTCCACGCCCGACTCCTCACCACACGGTTGGCCCGAGCCGATGACGCGGGCTATCGAGCCGTCCTCCCCGACGGTCGCCTCATCGGGCCATTCAACGGGTTTCTTCGTACCCCCGCGATCAGCGGGCCTCAGCTCGACTGGGCGCAGGCGATCTCCGCCGGCGGCCTTCCCGACGACGTCCGCGAGGCCGCGATCCTCACCGTCGGCGCGGAGTGGGAGACGGCATACGTGCTCTACGCACACTCACTGGCCGCTCGGAAAGCGGGGATCAGCGACCAGGACATAGACGCACTTCGCTCCGCTCGACGCGAGCCGGCCGGCGTCAGTCCAGAGGCCAAGCTCGCCCATCGGCTCACCGTCGCGATCGTGCGCGACCACGACGTGCCAGACGACCTCTACGGCGAGGTGGTCGAGACCTTCGGTGAGCCCGCGACGGTGACACTCGTCGCGCTCGTCGGTCAGTACCTCGTGACCTCGGCGCTGTTGACCTGTTTCCGCGTCCCCGCGCCGCCCGACCAGTCGGCCTAAGGCCGACCCACCAGAGAGAAGAGGAATAGCCATGCCACTCATCACCATTGAGCTGATGGCCGGAACGACCGTCGAGCACCGGAAGGCGATTTCGGACGGCATCCACAAGGCCATGACGGAGATCCTCGGCATCCCCGACGACGACCGATTCCACGTCTTCCACGAACTTTCGGAAGGCAACATGATCCACGAGCCCGTCGTGTTCGGGATCCCCCGCACCACAGCCCGCATGCTCTTCATCACCCTCTCGTTCAACGAGCGCAGCCCAGAGCAGAAGAGTGCTCTCTACGCCGCGCTCGTCCGCCGACTCAAGGAGCACGCCGACATCGGCAGCGACGAGGTGCTGCTGCGTGTCATAGAAACGGCCCGCGAGAACTGGTGGGCTGACGGTCGCGTCGTCAACCCCGAGACGGGCTACGACGAACGGATGGACATCGCTACCTCGTAGAGAGGTCACCGAAGTAACCGAGTGCGGCTCGTGCGACGGGTTCGCCCCATTCTTGGAGGAAATGGCCGGCTTCGGCCACCATGAGTGGGTCCGGGCAACCCCGAATCTGCTGGCGCAGCGCGTGCATGGTGTCCACGTCGGGATCGTTGGCGCCGATGGCCATGAACGACGGCCCCGACCAGTCTCGTTGCCAGAACTGCAGAGCTGCCCGGGATTCGGCGACTCCGTCCATGTCCGGTTCGACCATCGCCAAGTCGGGAAATGTTCGAGCTCCCGCTTGGAAGCGACGATCGGGAAAGGGTGCGTCGTAGGCGGCCACCTCTCGATCGGTCAGACTTGCTCCGCTGTCGCGAATCCATTGCGCCACAGGCAAATCAGCTGTGTTGCGGACCAGCGATCGCCATTGGTAGAAGTGCGGACCGAGTGGCTCGCCGATCGGTAGCACGGTGTTCATGACGAACAGTCTGTCCAGCCTGCTGCGGAAGGCCGGGTCGACGGGCAAGGTCAGACCCAGCGTGCCGCCCCAGTCTTGTACCACCAGCGTGATGTCGAGGAGGTCGAGGCGCTCGACGAACCGCAGCAAGAATTCTCGATGGAAGCCAAAGGTGTAAACCGAGTCCTCGACCGGTTTATCGGAACGACCGAAGCCGAAGAAGTCGGGCGCGACGACGCGTGCGCCGCTGTCCAGTAGGACGGGGATCATCTTGCGGTAGAGATAGCTCCAGGTGGGTTCGCCATGTAGGCACAGGAATGTCCGGTCGGCGTCTCGTGGGCCGAGGTCAAGGTAGTGCGCTCGTAGTCCTTCATAGCCGGGCAGGTCGTCGACATATGTTGGCGGGTAAGGGAAGTCCGGAAGATCGATGAAGCGCTCGTCGGGGGTGCGGAGGACGTTTTGGGTGGGCGTGGAATTCTCCCTCGTTGGCGTGTCTTCGGGTGGGCCCGGCGTCGAAAGTGGTTCTCTCCGGCGTTCGGTTCAGCGGATCTAGTTGAGTCCGAGCTCGGTTAGGCGTTCGCGATTGGCGTTGAACCAGGCCTCTTCCTGACCCGGTGGCGGGAAGATCAGGCCGGCTTCCATGGCATTTTCGGACGGGACCTCGCGCAAACCCAGGATCAGTTCGGCTTCGGGTTGCCCGGTGATGGCCGTCCACATCGTGGAGAGCGCGCGCAGCAATTCTTGGCGGGTCTCGACGTCGCGCCCATGTCGGATGTCGCCGCCGATCACCGAGTGTGAAGACGGTTGCCCGGCGGTGAACAGCCGCCCCTCGGGCGCGTCGAGGAACAGCACGTTGACGAATGCCGCTGGCGCGCCTGTGGTCTCGCAGTGGATGCGGGTGATCTCCTTCGCTATCTCGGCACGCTTGTCGTCGGTCAGGAACTCCGGTCGGGTGACGCACTGGTAGATGGGCATGACGTTGACCTCTTCTTCTCGTTGGCGCCGAAGCAGTCTGCTGGTCATTCGGGATGGCGACAGTCGGGCACCGGTGAGTAGACCAGTTGTTCTACTTGACGCTAGTAGACCGATCGATCTCCCGCAAGGCAAGCTGGGATGAATCGTCTCCCCCAGATCGGTGCCGCCCTAACAGCGTCACGTCTTTGGTTCGACCGTGGCCAGTACCGGTGGCGACAAGTGGACTTTCAGCGCCTCGGCGAGGTGTTCGTGTGCGCTGTCCAGCGGGCTCGTCGAACGGTAGGCGATGCACTGCACGATGGCCCCCTCGACGGCGGACACGGTAAAGCTGGCCAGTGAGGCCGCCGACGTGCCGGTCAGACCGCTACGCCGAAGCTGTTCGGCCAGTGCGTCGTTCCAGCTGGAGAACACTGAAGCGGCTTCCCGCGCGAGTTCCGGCGTATCGAAGGACCCCAGGGCCGCCATCGCGATCGGGCATCCGCTACGAAAGTCGTCGGCCGTCATCACTGACTTCCAGTAAGTGATGAATGCGGAGAGGCTGTCGAGCGGCTCATCCGCTGCCGTGAACTGTTCGAGCGCGGTGGTCATGTCCGCACCCGCATAGCGGGTCGCCTCGACCATCAGCTGCATCTTGCCGTCGGGGAAGTGGTTGTACAACGAACGACGGGCCGCTCCGCTCAGCTCGATGATGTCGGCGATGCCAGTCGCCCCTACCCCACGTCTGCGCACGAGTGCGATCGTGCAGCTGATCAAGCGCTTCTTCGGACCCTCCACGGCGGCCTCCCGTACTTCACCGGCGCCAGGCGCCCTCGTCGCGAACATCAAGCAGATCGTCGCAGACGCTCCCGGCCAGACCGCCTGACCCGCAACACCTGAACCATGACCGTCAACAGTACGGACGCCGCGGGCGCCAATCACGCTCAATCACGACGCCATCTGGCACGTGGGTCGGCTATTGGCGCGTAGTTTCCGCTCCCAGACCCGAGGCAATGGCTCGGCTAGCCACCCGGACGAGGTCCTCGTCGGAAGCGCTCGACACGGCGCGCAACTGGAGGAAGTGCCGGGCGATCGTGAGGCCGAGGATGCTGCTCACGGCGACGGCGGCGCGCAGCTCGGCGTCCGGGCCGCCGATGCCCGCGGCCAGGTTGCCGATTCGCTCGTCGAGGTGAAGCCGGACCGCTTCGGAAGCCTGCGGCACCGTCAACATCGACCGGACGAGCGCCCGCATCTCGGGGGGCAATTCGGCGGCGCGCACCGTGAGCACGTCCACGAGGTGTTCTTCGGCTTCCTGCGGTTCGCCGGGCGGGAGTTGGATCGCAGCGGTGAACAGCGCCGACTTGGATCCGTAGTGCTGCAGGACCAACGACGGGTCCACCCCGGCCCGGTGGGCAATGCCCCGCACGGTCGTGGCCTCGAAACCCCGGTCGCCGAACTCCAGTCGCGCCGCCTCGAGAATCCGGGCCTGTGTTGATGCGCGACGGGCCGCCCGGCTCGTCATGGGCTTGGAGACCGCAGCGCCTTCGTCCATGGCTTCACTCTATGCGCGTTGAGCGAACCGTTCACTTGGAGTACGGTTGACTCAACGTGTGATGAGCGAAATGCCACGCGCGAGAAGGATCCTTCCGACGCAAGGGAGCACCCCTATGTTGATCGCCATCGAAGAACACTGGATGCCCCCGAGTGTCACCGGTGCGCTGAAATGCCTGCCCAGGCCAGACGAAAGCCTCGCCTTCAACGACATGGGCGACCACCAGCAGCGTCTGGAAGACCTCGACGAGCGCCGGATCGCGGCGATGGACGCCCAAGGCGTCGACATCTCGATCCTCGCCTTAACCCCGCCCGGGACCCAACCGCTCGCCCCCGACCAGGCCCGGCTCCTCAGCAGCGCTGCGAACGACACCGTCGTCGCAGCGATCAGCAAGCACCCGACTCGATTCCGCGCCCTCTCGACCCTGCCCATGTCCTCCCCCGCACACGTCGTCGACGAACTCGTGCGCGCCAAAGGGCTGGGCCACGTCGGCGCCATGGTCTACGGCCGTTCCGGCGACCGCTTCCTCGACGACCCCGCCTATGACGAATTCTTCGCCGCCGCAGCAGAACTCAGTCAGCCAGTCTTCATCCACCCGCAGATTCCCTCCGAGGCGACCCGTGATGCGTCCTACCGCGGCCTCGGTGACCTGACCGATCTCGCGCTGGCCACCTTCGGGTGGGGATGGCATCTCGACGCCGCCCTGGCCGCACTACGTCTAGTCCTTCGTGGGACCTTCGACCGATACCCCGAACTGCAGATCGTGCTCGGCCATTGGGGCGAGATGCTGCTCTTTTGGCTCGACCGCGCCGATGGCCTCTCCCGCATCGCAGGCCTGCAACGGCCCGTCTCCGACTACCTCCGGTCGAACTTCCACATCACCGCGTCCGGAATGCTCAACCCGGCGCTCCTGCACCACGTGCTGTCGGTGACCTCCGTTGACCGGGTGATGTTCTCCACCGACTACCCGTTCCAACACCCGACGCAGCACGAGATCGATTCCTTCCTGGGACATTTCGGCTCCGCCGAGGACCGACAGAAGTTCTCCTTCACCAACGCGGCGACGCTGTACGGCCTCGACCTGGGCGGCCTTCACGATCCAGGGGTCCACCCTGCAACGACACCATCCACCCCATACCGAAAAGAGTGAGAACCGTAATGACTCCTCCGCGACAGGGTTCACCCACCCGCGCAGTCGTTCTCGGCGGCGGCGGCGCGGTCGGTGTCGGCTGGCAAACCGGGTTACTCACCGGGCTCGGTGAAGCCGGCGTCGAGTTGGCGG
The DNA here is from genome assembly GCA_006864685.1 of Mycolicibacterium hodleri. Taxonomy (GTDB): domain Bacteria; phylum Actinomycetota; class Actinomycetes; order Mycobacteriales; family Mycobacteriaceae; genus Mycobacterium; species Mycobacterium hodleri_B. Next base: position 153,941 of record VIFX01000001.1, read on the forward strand.
ACGCCGAGTTCATCGTGGGAACGTCAGCCGGTGCGTTCGTCGGCGCGCTGCTGTCCAGCGGCCGTGAGGTCAGCGATGCGCTCACCAGCCTGGCAGCACTGGGGCAGACTATCGACCCCGACAGCCTGGCGGCAGGCGATGAGGCGTTCCTGAGCGCGATGCGCCAGGCCGGCCTCGACACCGAACCGACTCCCGCGCTGCGGGCCATCGGTCGCGCGGCTCGGGAGGCCAGCACACCCACCGAAGACGTGTATCTCGGCCTGTTCGGCACGCTCGGTGGCACGGCCTGGCCGGCTGGATTCCGGTGCACTGCGATCGACGCTGACACTGGCGAGGTGATCGTGTGGGACGACGGGTCCGACGTGTCACTGCAGCACGCCGTCGCCGCCAGTTGCGCAGTGCCGGTCTTGTTCCCCACCGTCACCATCGCAGGGCACCACTACATGGACGGCGGCATCCTCAGCCATGTGAACGCCACGGCGGCCCCGGTGACCGACGTTCTGGTGGTCCTGTCCTGTCACCCCCTCGGGTCCCCAGGCAGCGGAGGGGGTGGCTCACTTGCCGCCTCCGTCACCCCGGATGCCGAGTTGGCACCATTGCGACGCACCCGACGGGTGGTCGCGGTCGAGCCGGACTTCCGCGACATCGAGGGCCCGTCGAACATGATGGACCCCAACCACGCCATCGCCGCGTTCCAGATCGGAAGGGAGCAGGCGAAAGCCGAAGCCGTGAACATTCGGGCAGCCTGCAGTTTCTGAAGGCACGGCGCACCCGCTGATCGGGCGCTAGCCGTGCACCGCATCTCCACGAGCCGGACAACGATGTGGGCAAGCGTCGTCAAATGCTTCTCTGTACAACACTTTCCAGTCCGGGAAGTGGGTGGTCGCGCGCCTCGGCGAGTGCATCCGTTCGAGATGCTGATAACAACACTCAACACAACAGTGTCAATGATATTGACAGTCAGTGTCAGTCTTCTGAACACTGGTGCCATGCCCATCAGGGAGAAGGAAGCCGATCAGACCGAGGGCAACACGTCGATGCCGCTGCGCGAACGGCAGCGCATTGCGCTGCGTGCCGAAATCCAGCAAGTCGCTCTGCGTTTGTTCGCCGCACAGGGTTTCGACAACGTCACCACCGAAGCGATCGCGGATGAGGTTGGCATTTCGCCGAGTACGTTCTTCCGGCACGTGCCGAGCAAGGAACACCTCCTGCTCGGAGCGGCCCAACGGGGACGAGCACAGATCGTCGCCAATTTCCGCGCGCGGCCGCCGGACGAGGACGTCGGGGATTCCATCGCCGCGGCCATCCTCGCGCGCACCTCACAGTTCGTGAATGACGACGAGACACTCGAACTGTGGCGACGCGCGATGGCGTCGGCGCCGGCAGAGTTGCGGCGAGCCTCCCTGCTCAATCGCGCGGACTGCGACGAACTCATCGGCGCGGTCGCATCGCGCTTGGACAACGCCGATCCCGCGGCCGACATGCGGGCTGGTGTATTGGTCCGAGCCGCGGTGGCGGCGGTCGAATACGCCTACGAGTGGTGGCTCACCTATGGCCAGAGTGAATCCCTGCATGCCCTCACCGAGCAGGCACTTCAGCTCGTGACCCGCGGCCACGACGGGCCAATCCCCCATCCACCGCGTCGTCGGCGACGATGAGCGTGATCACGACTCTCAGGCGTTGCGAACGCCGCGGTAGAACCCGCGTCGGACGACCCACGGCAACAGGACCCGGTGAATGGCCCACGCCGGGATCTGAATCGTGCGACCGTCGGACGCAAAGAACAGCAGACCGTCGTCCTGGACGCCGAGCACGGACCCCCACCGGAAGTCAGAGGGTCGATAGTCCTTCAGCGGGCGGCCGGCAAGATAAGCGCGAATGTTCTTGGCCAGCAAGCGATCAGCGCGGTTGCGGGCCGAAGAGCGCAAGGGATCGGTGGCTGCAACGTCGCCGATGGCGAAGAGCTCTGGGCGAGCAGGTGTTTGTAGGGTCGGGCCGACCTTGACGAAGCCGTTCTCGTCGAGGAGCGAAGCGGGTAGCCAGCCGGTGTTGGGTCGGACTCGGCCGACGGCCCACACGACGGCGTCGGCCTCGCCTGCGGGCTGCCCGGTGCTCCACTGCACCGGCTGATGGGTGATCTCGTCGCACGTGAAACCGTCCGGTACCACCGCGCGGTGCCCGGGATGAAGGCCGACGCCGATGTCGACGAGGCGGCCGCGTACCTGCTCCCACGCGCGTGGATGGTGCTGCGGCAAAGCCCGGTCGCCAGGATAGTAGAGGTCAATCACCTTGTGTGGCCATCGAATCCGTAAATTGGCCGCAGCACTGACGGCTGCAGCTCCGCCACCGATCACGATCACCGACCTCGCGTCGGCAACCGTCCGATGATGGCTTTGAATCGCGGCGTCGATCTCCTCGCGTGACTGCACGTCGGGGTTGCGCCAGAATCCGTTCGTTACGCCCGTCGACACCACCAACACGTCGTACGCCTCGGCCGCGAGGCTGCCGTCGGAGAGGCGAACGGTGACCTCGCGTGCATCCAGGTCCAGACCGGTCAACGACCCGTGCACGCGGCGCACGCCGTCGAGCCGCCGATAGCGTTCGAAGGCGACACGATTGTCACGCGCCCAATCGTCCGGCCTCGCCAATCGCACACCCAGTTCCTGGCCGGTCACCAGTTCGGGCTTCGCTGAAACCCCGACCACGCTGACATGACGCGACAGGTGGATCGCCGTGAGGATTCCGACGTCACCCATCCCTGCGATGAGAACCCTTGGCATTGCGCCCTTCACGCGTCAGCGGTTCGCGCACGCAATCGCGGCACGGGGACGTCCATCGCGGGTTGCTCGCAGCCGCCGTCGACGTGAAGCAGCTTGCCGGTGACCCAGGAGGACGCCGGCGAAGCCAAGTAGAGCGCTGCACACGCGATGTCCCTCGGCGTTCCCGGTCGGCCCATCGGGGTGTTGGCCTCGAACTGGGCGCGCAACTCGTCGTTGGTGAGAACGACCTCCAGACCCTGGGTCGCAACGCCACCGACGACAATCCCGTTCACCCGGACCAGTGGTGCGAACTCACCGGCTAAGTTGCGCGTCATCTGATTGAGCGCGGCCTTGCCCGCTCCATACGCGACGAACGAGCTCAGCACCATGTCAGAGGACCGCGAGGAGATGTTGACGATCGAACCGCTGCCCGCGGTGTCCACCATCGCTTGAGCAGCGAGCTGGCACATGAGGAACGGCGCGGTGACGTTGAACTTCAACGCCATGTCGAAGAACCGCTCCGAGGTCGCCATCGCGGGCCGTGGACCCGAGCCGCCCGCATTGTTCACTAGCACGTCCAGACGGCCGAATTGCTCGACCGCAGAGGCGATTAGCCGGCGCCGCTGATCTTCCACGAGGACATCCGTGACCACAGCGAGAGCACTACCCCCGGCCTGCTCGATGCGAGCGACCACCTCGTCGAGATCGGCCTTGGTCCGCGCACCGACGACGACGGTGGCCCCCGCCTCGGCCAGGCCGAGCGCAATCCCGCGACCGATGCCCTGACCGGCGCCGGTGACGACCGCAACGCGCCCTTCGAGCCGGAAGTCGTCGAGGATCACTGCGTCCGGCCCAGTCCGAATTGCGGCGCTGCGCGGCCGGCCAACAACGGCAGGTCCAGGTAGGTCTTGATGCCGGGTTCGGCGTTGACGACGTACGGGATTGCGCTGACGCAGTGGTTGGCCGTGACCACGATGCCGGGATTGCGAACCAGCCCCTCCTCGATGGTGTCGGGCTGAAGTCCCTTGAACGTGAGCTTCACGTCGGGTTCACCGCTGATCTCGACCTCGAACCGCTCCCCCTCAGGACCGAAACTCCATGCGGGGTCGAAGTGCTCCTCCCCCATGAACCAGTTGACGCTTGCGGTGACGACTGGCGTCCCGTCGACGAGCGCCCGCCAATGGAACTTTCGAGCGGCGACTTGGCCCCGCTCGATGACGCCGACCGGCGTATCGATCGGCTGGGTGGCGACGGCGACTTCCTGCACCGTCTCGAGCTCGGGGTCGACGTCGAAACCCATCTCCGTCACGATCATGCGAACCGACGCCTTGAAGCCCGCGGCCAGCAGGTCGACGATCGGTCCGGCCATCGCGGCTTCTGGCGTCACTCCGAACCCCATGATGTGGCGCACGACGTCGGGCGCGTTGTACGTGCGGATGTCGCTGAACTCCTCCGAACGCACGTGCGTGACCCCGGAGGTCAGAGCGGATACCATGAGCGGGAACCGCTCGGTGATGCCACCGGGGTGAATCCCCGTGCCGTGCAACGTACTTCCACCCTCGGTGCAGGCGTCGAGGATGGCCTTGCAGTTGTCAAGATCGGGGTAGACCCATCCGACGGGTGTGACGACGTTCTTGCCCGACCGAAGGAGTGCGACCACCTCGTCCTCGTTCGGAAGCAGCGGGCTGTAGACCACGCAGTCAGCGTCGAGGGCGAGGATGTCGTCCATGCTGGTCGTCGCGGCCACTCCGATCGGGTCGAGCCCGATGATCTCGCCGACGTCCTTTCCGTGCTTGCCGGCCGAGTGCACCCATGCGCCAACCAACTCGAGGTCGGGGTGCGCCAACACCCCCTCGATCGCCGCCTTGCCCACGCCGCCCGTCGCCCACTGCACCACTCGAATCGCCATGATTCATTCAAGCCGCGATTGAGAGTGACTGTCAAGATTGGAGTTACTGCCACTCGGCCCGGTGGTCAACGGCATGATCGAGGCGTCGGCCACCCAGAGGACTGCGAAGACGGTGGACGGTTTTGAGCCCTGCTTCGGAGAGAATGGTGCTCAAGGTGATTCAAGACGCGGTGGCGTGATGTTTCGGTCGGGGTGGGGTCCCGGGACCGACATGCCCGCACCCGGAACCCAGCCGGACTCGGCTATCAGCTCACCCACTTCGGCGATGTTCATGAGATCCAGCTCGTAGTCGAACAAGCCGTCACCGGCGTAGTGGAGCAGGGAGAACGCTGGGGCTTGATAATGGGAACCGTCAGCGCGGTTACCCGGCAAGCGATTCCACCAATAGGTGACGACGCGGTCGCCGTCGACCATCGTCCACTTCTCCGGGAAGCTCCACCCCTCGAATCCGGCCATCGAGTGATCGAGGTATTGAGTGATGACGTCGCGTCCTTGCACCCGACCCCAGGCCGGGTCGACGAAGACCGCGTCCTCGGTGAACCACTGGCCGATCGTCGACCACGGTGCATCTCCCGCCACGCACCGTTCGCGCTGTGCGACGTATCGGTGATACGACTCCAACGCTTCGACTTCGCGTTCGTTGAGCTCTGCCACCTTTGTCTCCTCCCGCTGTCGAAGCGAGCGTCATTGTCTCCGAGGCTGCTTCGCCGTTGCGATCACCAGGCACTGGTGGGCAAGTGAAACCTGCCCGCCGGGATGCCCATGATGGGAACGTACCCATTGTGACAGTCACTATCAAGATAAAAGACTGAGTCATATGACTAGCTGCTTCCAGCCTGGACGTGGCCGGGTCTCACAGACTTACTGCTCCCTCGCCCCGATCAACGCTTCAGACATGACGCTGGTTGCCTTCTTCAGCGCGGGAACCGCGCGAGCGATCAAATCCTTCTTGAAGTGAGTCGAGGAGCCGGAAATCCCGATCGCCATCGGAGTGGGAGCGCCCGGCACCGCCATCGCGACGGAACGAACGCCGATCTCGAACTCCTCGTCGCCGATCGCATAGCCCTCGGCGCGGACGCGCTCGACGTTCGCGAACACCGCAGAAAGCGTCGACGCACTCTTCTGGGTCGGTGCCGGAAGTCCGGACTGCGTAACCAGTTTCAGAATGCGTGCATCGTCCAATTCGCCCAACACGGCCTTGCCGACACCGGTCGTGTGCAGACCGACGCGCTTGCCGACCTCGTTGTTCGCCCGCGTCAGCTTCGAGGGCAGAACCTGCCCGGTGTAGATCACCATGTCACCGTCGAGCACCGCCAGGCTTGCCGTCTCCGACAGTTCGTCGACCAACGACTGCAGTACCGGACCGGCGACCGCGCCCAGTTGGCGGTTCGCGACTTCGCCAAGCCGAATCAGCCTTGGCCCCAAGGCGTATCGGCGATTGGGTAGTTGACGTACATAACCAAGTCCGACCAGTGTGCGCAAGAGACGGTGGATCGTCGGTGGCGGTAGTGGCGACTCCGCTGACAACTCGGTGAGTGAGCACTCCCCTCCCGCACGTCCGATCAGTTCCATCAACTCGAACGCGCGCTCCACCGACTGCACGCCGCCCATCTTCTCCGCCATGCGATCCACTTCCGGCCGACGATTATCGTTCCATCCAACACGTTCAGTATTAGTTCCGCAATATGGAATAGTTGCTCACTTGGGCGATACGCACCGCGTTTGTGGTGGCTGCCGCGCTAAACTCCACAATGTGGAATTACGTCTCACGGAAGGTGCGCCTGTGACACGACGCCTCGACGATGCGGTGCTGGCCGACGTCGACCGACGCCTCGCGGCCGCCGACGCTGCACTGGCGACCCAGTACCCCGGCGACGACGGCCGTCGGCAGCCGGTCCACACCGTGTACGTCCCGGGCAACCGGTACACGGAGACGATGCCCGCCGACTGGGGATCAACCGCTCTCGCAGCCGCAACGGACGCAGGCGGACTCGACACAGTGGCCGCCCTCGTCGGCGCGAGCAGCGGCACCGACTGCGAACCCGAGACCCTCGCAGCACTCGTCGAGAACAAGCTGACCACCGAGCCGATCGAAGACCTCCGCATCGACTTCGAGGACGGCTACGGCACCGTCGACGACGCGACCGAGGACGCCGACGTCGAACGGGCGATCGCCGCACTGCGGATCGCACTCGACACAGGTACCTCGACGCCGTTCGTCGGCACCCGCTTCAAGTGCTTCGAAGCTGGCACCCGGGCGCGCGGACTGCGCACGCTCGACATGTTCGTCAGCGGACTCGTCGCCTCCGGCGGACTCCCCGACGGCCTCACCCTCACCCTCCCCAAGGTGACGTCCGTCGACCAGATCGAGGCAATGGTCGCCGTCGCGAACGCCCTCGAAGGCGCGAACGCACTGCCGGCCGGCCGCATCCGCTTCGAAGTGCAGGTCGAGACACCGCAGGCGATCCTCGGCGCCGACGGCCGCGCAGCCGTCGCCCAGTTCATCCACGCCGGCCAGGGCCGCGTCAGCTCCCTGCACTACGGGGCCTACGACTACTCGGCGTCCCTTGGCATCGCCGCCGCCTACCAGTCGATGGAACATCCGGCGGCGGACCACGCCAAGAACGTCATGCAACTCGCCGTCGCTGGCACCGGCGTGCACATGTCCGACGGCTCGACCAACATCCTCCCGGTTGGCGACCCCGACAACGTCGCCATGGCGTGGAAACTGCACGCGCGCCTCGTCCGGCGACACCTGGAACGCGGCATCTATCAGGGCTGGGACATGCACCCCGCCCAACTCGTCACCCGATACCTGGCGACCTACGCGTTCTACCGTGGTGCCTTCGCGCCCGCCGCGACGCGCCTGCGCACTTACGTCAAGCAGCTCGACTCGACCATCATGGACGAGCCGGCCACCGCCCGCGCACTCGCGAACGTGATCCATCGTGGCAGCGTGTGCGGTGCCCTGACCGTCGACGAGATCGAGTCAGCCACCGATCTCGCCATGTCCACCGTGCGCGACCTCGCGCTCGGCCGCACCACCAGGAGCACTCAGTGACCACTGCGTCGTACTACACGCCCCGCGGCGGCCTGCCACCGCAGACCGATCTGCTGACCGACCGCGCCATCGTCACCGAGGCCTACACGGTGATCCCGCGCGGCGTCCTCTCCGACATCGTCACCTCGGTGCTCCCGGAGTGGACCGATACGCGGGCATGGATCGTCAACCGGCCCGTCGCGGGTGGTGCGACGACGTATTACCAGGCGATCGTCGAGGTCAAGCCGGGCGGCGGCGCACAGCGACCGGAGCCGCAACCCGAGGTGCAGAGCTTCCTGTTCGTCACGTCTGGTGCGCTCACCGTCGACGCGGCAGGCCAGTCGCAGACCCTTGCCGAGGGCGGCTTCGCCTACCTTCCGGCAGGCACCGATTGGTCGGCCCACAACAGTGGCGACGACGACGCGACGTTCGTGTGGATTCGCAAGCGCTATGAGGCCATCGAGGGCCACACGGTTTCGGTCAAGTTCGGCAACGAGCAGGACATCGAGCCGTCAGCCATGCCGGGGACCGACGGCAAATGGCGCACGACGCGCATGCTCGACCCGCAGGATTTGGCGTACGACATGCACGTCAACATCGTGACGTTCGAGCCCGGCGGAACCATTCCGTTCGCCGAGACCCACGTGATGGAACACGGCCTCCTGATGCTGGAAGGCAAGGCGGTCTACCACCTCAACGGAGACTGGGTAGAGGTGCAGGCGGGCGACTTCCTCTCGCTGCGCGCCTTCTGCCCGCAGGCGTGCTACGCGGGTGGGCCGTCGAACTTCCGTTACCTGCTGTACAAGGACGTCAACCGGCAGATCATGCTCTAAGACGTTGGGCTACAACTGGAATGGCCAGCCGATGACCGTCTTCTTCCGCGGCGTCGCGTAGGTACGCACCTTCGACGTCGACAGACCCATCCGGACCAAACCCTCGGCGATGGTGACCGCCGCGCGGACCCCGTCGACGATCGGGACGCCCGTCGCGGCCGTCACCTTCTCCTCGAGTTCGGCCATGCCGCCGCAGCCGAGGCAGATCACCTCGGCGTGATCGTTCTCGACGGCTTCTCTTGCCTGGCGGACGATGGCCTCGACCGCGCGGTCCGGATCCGACTCGAGTTCGAGCACGCCGAGGCCGGACGCCCGCACCGACGCGCACCGCGCGTCGAGTCCTGCGAGCTTGAGACGGTCCTCGATCAGCGGGACGGTGCGGTCGAGTGTGGTGACCACCGAATACTTGTGTCCGAGATACATCGCCGTCGACGCCGCCGCCTCGGTGATGTCGACCACCGGGACGTCGAGCAACTCCTGCAGACCTTCCCGACCATGCTCGCCGTAGCCGGCCTGGATCACGGCGTCGAACGGTTCGGAGTACGAGGTGATCGCGTCCATCACGGCGATTGCCGCGAGATAGCTCTCGAAGTTGCCTTCGCACGAGTCCGCGCCGAATCGTGGTGTGATGCCGACGATCTCGGTACCCGGCGACGCGACACCGCGCGCCGACTCGGCGATGGCATCGGTCATTGAGGCCGTCGTGTTGACGTTGGCGACGAGGATTCTCATGGGGTCCCTACTGGTTAGTGTGTGCTCGCCACGGCGATGGGCTCACCGGAGACGTCGTTGAACGGTCCTCGGCGGTCGGCGACCACCAGGTACACGATCGCACCCAGTCCAGCGCCGATGAACCAGGAGAACTCCGAGACGACCTTGAACGCCGGAACGAACGCCATCAGGAGTGCCGCTACCGCCGTGATGACGAGGGCGACCACGGCGCGCATGTTGACGCCGTTCGCGTAGTGGTATTCGCCGTTTGCATCGGTCGTGAAGAGGGCCGGAACGTTGATGTTGGAACGACGCACCAGCCAGTAGTCGGCCATGATGATGCCGAACAGCGGACCGAGAATGGCACCAAGTCCACCGAGGAAGTAGTTGATGACCGCCGGCGAGTTGTACAGGTTCCACGGCAGGATCACCAGGCCGATGACGGCCGAGATGAACGCTGCGCGACGGAAGTTCAGTTGTTTCGGAAACAGGTTGTTGAGCGCATAGATCGGGGCGACGAAGTTCGCCATCAGGTTCACCGCGACGGTCAGGATCAGCAGCGCCAGTGCCGCGAGTACCAGCAGCAAGGTGTTCGGCACCTCCTGGACGATGTCGGCGGGCGCTTCGATGATGCGTCCGTCGATGCGGAACTGAGCGCCGGCCAGCGTGATGACGATGGCGCCAAACACCAGCATGTTAAGCGGAATGCCCCAGAAGTTGCCCTTCACGATGGCTCGCTTCGACGTCGCGTTACGGGTGAAGTCGCAGAAGTTGAGGACGAACGTGCCGTAGATCGCGACCCACAGGCTGGCGCCGCCGATGATCTGTAGCCACATGTCGGCGCCGGTCAGAGAGTCGGGCGTCGTCCACGCGATGGTCCAGTCGGCTTTGCTGAGCATCCAGATTGCGAGCGCGATCATCGTGAACAGGATGACCGGACCGGCGAATGCCTCGTATCTGCGGATCATCTCCATGCCGTAGCTGACGATGATCACCTGGATCACCCAGAGGGCGACGAACGAGATCCAGCCGAGCGTCGACAACCCCAGGAAGCTGTTCGAGTCGAGAGTCTCAGCCGACGGCGCGAGCGCGATGATCAGGATGCGGAGCACCACCGACGCGAGGTAGGTCTGGATGCCGAACCAGGCGATCGCGATGGCGCCCCGGATCAGGCCGGGGATCTGGGCACCGCGGGTACCGAACGAAATGCGGCTCATCACCGGGAAGGGGACGCCGGTCTTCTCCCCCATGAACCCGGACAGGCTCAGCAGCAAGAAGAGAAAGACGCCGCCGAGGCCGAGCGCGAGCAGGATTTGCCACCCACCGAGGCCGAGGGCGAACAGTCCAATGGCGAACGAGTAGTTGCCCAGGCTGTGTACGTCGTTCGCCCACAGGGTGAAGATGTTGTACGCGCTCCACCGTCGGCCTTCGCGCTTCGTCGGTGCGAGTTCGGGGTTGTACAAGGACGGACTCACCTCGGCGAACGGGGTCGCCTGGTTGCTACCGGAATCGCCGATGAGACCGGTGGACTCTGTGCTCATGGATACGCCTGTCACGGTCGGAGCGCCGACGCTCAGCGCCGCCGCAAATATTCCACTGTGTGGAAGTTGTGTTCCACAGATTCGACAAGTAAGTCGCATCGGGACTCCGGCTGTCAAGGTTTTCGCGTGATTGACTGTGTCAGCGCTCACATCTAGAGTCACCCGAGGAGTGGAATGTAAATTCCACCATGAGGAATTACTCGTAATGACGGAGTGCCGATGACCACCGACGCCCACGAGCGGTCGAACCAACCCGATTTCGACCTGGTGGTCCGCGGCGAACGCATGCTGACGACCGCGGGAATCGTCGCCCGCGAGATCGGCATCCGCGACGGGCGCGTCGTCGCGATCGAGCCGCTGGGCAGCGGCCTCACCGGGACGGAGATCGTCGAACTCACCGACGAGCAGGTGATGATTCCCGGCTTGGTCGACACGCACGTGCACGTCAACGAGCCGGGCCGCACCGAGTGGGAGGGGTTCGACTCCGCTACCCGCGCAGCGGCGGCCGGCGGTGTGACCACGTTGATCGACATGCCGCTCAACTCGATTCCCCCGACGGTCAACGTCGACGCACTCAACGCCAAGCGCGCGGCCGCATCGGGCAAGACACACGTCGACGTCGGATTCTGGGGCGGCGCGATTCCCGGCAACACCGACGATCTGCGCGGCCTGCACGACGACGGAGTGTTCGGCTTCAAGTGCTTCCTGTTGCACTCCGGCGTCGACGAGTTTCCGCATCTCGACGCCGACGAGATGGAAAAGGACATGGCCGTGCTGGCCGGTTTCGACTCCATGATGATCGTGCACGCCGAGGACTCCCGGGCCATCGACCATGCTCCCTCGGCCGAGGGTGATCGGTACGAGCGCTTCCTGGCGTCGCGGCCGCGCGGCGCCGAGAACGTGGCGATCGCCGAGGTCATCGAGCGCGCTCGGTGGACCGGTGCCCGTGCGCACATTCTGCACCTGTCGTCGTCGGACGCTCTGCCGATGATCGCGACTGCCAAGCGCGACGGCGTCAGGATCTCCGTCGAGACGTGTCCGCACTACCTGACGCTCCTCGCCGAGGAGATCCCCAACGGCGCGACCGCGTTCAAGTGCTGTCCGCCGATCCGTGAGGCGTCGAATCGCGAACTTCTGTGGCAGGGCCTGCTCGACGGCACGATCGACTGCATCGTCTCCGACCACTCACCGTCGACGGTCGACCTGAAGGACGTCGAGAACGGCGACTTCGGCGTTGCGTGGGGCGGCGTCGCATCGCTGCAGCTCGGTCTGTCGTTGATCTGGACCGAGGCCAAGCGTCGCGGCGTGAAGCTCACGCAGGTGCTCGAGTGGATGGCGGCCAAGCCCGCCGCCCTCGCCGGGTTGAACACCAAGGGCAAGATCGCCCTCGGCTACGACGCCGACTTCGCGATCTTCGAGCCCGAGTCCGCGCAGGTCGTCGACGTGCACAAGCTGCACCACAAGAACCCGATCAGCCCGTACGACGGGCGTGCCCTTGCCGGTGTCGTGACCAGTACCTGGTTGCGCGGCAGGAAGATTGACTTCAAGACCCCGCAGGGCCGGATGCTTCGGCGCGGCGGCGTCTAACGTCACATCGCCTCGTAGCGCAGCAGGACCGTACCGCCAGGAAACGTACGGTTCTCCAACAGTCGCAACGAGATCCACGACGGCAGTGCCGGGAAGAACGATGTCCCGCCACCTAAGGCGGTGGGTGCGATCACGATCCGGAACTCGTCGACCAGTCCGGCCTGCACGATCGGTGCGGCCAGTGTCGCGCCGGCCAACTCCAGCGTGCCGTCGCTCTCGGCCTTCAACTTCGTCACCACCTCGACCGGATCCCCGCGTTCCAGCCGAGAGTTCCAGTCGACGGAGTCCAGGGTGCGCGAGAACACGACCTTGGGCATGTCGCACCAGATCCGCGCGAAGTCGACGGTCAGAGGGGTGGCGTCCGGGTCCTTCTCGGCGGTCGGCCAATACGCGGACATCAGTTCGTAGAGCCGCCGCCCGTAGAACGACAGGGCGGTCTCCCGCGCGAAGTCGTTCCAGTACTGGTGCAGTTCCTCGCTCGGATCAGACCAGTCGATGCTGCCTTGAGCGTCGGCGATGTAGCCGTCCACCGACACGTTGAAGCCATAGATGAGTTTTCCCACGCAGTTCAGACTGCACCAAGGCGCCAAACTCATCGCGACAATGCAGGCAGCACCACGTCGGTGAGCAGTTGCACGGACTGCCAAGCATGTTCCACGGGCATCCCGCCGATCAGCGGGTGGAGCACGATCGGACCGAAGTCCGGCGCCTGACGGACTTCGTCGACGAGCTGCTCGGGCGTCATCACGCGGTAGCGGCCGGAGGCTCGCACCTCCTCAAGGGTTTGCACACCGGGCAGGTGCATGTGCGATCGGGCCGCGCCGTCGGCCCACTGTCCATACGTGACGGCTTCCCACAGGATGTGCTCGCCGTACTCGGCCCAGGCCTGGTCGGGATCGGGGTGCAGGTAGATCATCCCTCGCACCACCGGTGGCGGCATGATGACGAGCGGTCGCACGCCGGCCGACCGGCAGAGCTCGGTGTAGTAGGCCGCCAAGTCCGGCCGGTGATCGGGGAGGCTCAGGGGCAATCCGAATCGCGCCGCGCGTCGCGCCGTCGCGCGCACCGCGCCGCCGACGTACAGCGGTGGGTGCGGGCGCGTCTTGGTCGGCGAGCCCTCATCCCATACCCGTAGCATCGTCTCGAGCAGTTCGTCCGCGAGTTGGCCGCGGCGGTCGAAATCGGCACCAAGGGCTTCGTATTCGACGCGGCGATAGCCCAGGCCGAGCGTGGTGTGTAGTCGGCCGCCGCTGGCGGCGTCGACCAGGGCGATGTCCTCGGCGAGGCGGACGGGGTTCCATAACGGGCCCAACGCACAGTCGACGCTGGCAATCATCGTCTTGGTTCGTGCCAGGAACATCGACGCCGCCATGATCGGATTGCAACTCCAGCCGTGGCCCGTCACGTGATGCTCGTCGACGGTCGCCACCGAGACGCCCCGGGAGTCTCCCCATTCGGCGAGTTCCAATGCCGTCGAGATCATCGCGCCTCGAACCTTCGGATCGCCGCCGGGCGAGGCAAAGTTGAAGCGCAGTACTGCGAGGGCCATGCCGGGCTCCCTAGTTGGTGAGTAGTCGGAGGAACGTCGCCCAGTCGCCGACGACCGTGCGGTCGACGATCTCGATGCGGACACCGGCTGGATCGACGAAGTAGGCGAACAGTGCGGGCTGTGACGATGGCGAGTCTGCCGTTACCTCGATTTGAAATCCGTTGCGTTGCAGTGCATCAGCGGTTTCGGTGAAGGTGTCGGTGAAGTACCCCAAGTGATGTACGGCGTTTCCGGGCGCACTTAGCCACGGTGTGCCGGGCACGGCCTGGATCAGCTCGATGTGCGGCGCCTGCAACGAATAGACGAACGACATCTCCACGCGCCGGACGTCTGCTCCGATGCGGACGGTCACGTCGTTGCTCATGGGCGTCGTCCAGCGATAGCCGGCCATCTCGCCAAGGCGCGCCATCTCGGCTTCGAGGTCCGGGACGACGATCCCGGTGTGATAGAGGTCAGAAGCGTTGAGCGGCAATGTCATCGGTGAATGTCCGTTTCTGTACTAGACGCAGTCGGACGCGGCGTCGACGACGAAGACCGCGCCGCTGGTGTAGGCGCTCTGCTCGGTGCACAGGAACGCGATGGTCGGTGCGACCTCGTCGACGGTGCCCAACCGCCCGAGCGGAATGTGCGCCAGTTCGGCCGAGATGATGTCGGGCACGGTCTTGGCCGGCGCCGTCATCGGTGTGTCGATGGTGCCTGGCGCGATCGCGTTGACTCGGATTCCCTTAGGCGCCCATGTGACGGCGAGGTTGCGGGTGACGTTGACCATCCCGGCCTTCGCCGCCGAATAGCCCGGCACCAGCGGCACCGCACGCAGCGCCGACATCGACGCCACGTTGACGACACTGGCTCCGCCGGGCATTTTCGAGCCACCCAGCACGCGCCTTAGCCCGACGGTGAGCCGATAGGTTCCCGTCAGGTTCATGGCGACCGATAGCGCGAATCCGTCGGGTTTGGACTCGTCGAGTCCGTTCGGAAAGTTCGCGCCGCCGTTGTTGATCAACACGTCTAGCTCGGTGATGGAGGCTACGAGGCCGTCGACGGACTGCTCGTCGGCCAGCGCCAACCGGTGGTACCGCATGCCCGTGAGGTCGACGTCGTACTCCCCCGCGCCGGGTCGGGTTCCAGTGACGACGACGTCGGCCCCAGCGTCTCGGAACAGTGTCGCGGTGGCCAACCCGATGCCACTGGTACCGCCGGTGATCAGCACATGGGTGCCGGTGAAGTCGAAGGTGACGCGAGCGGTCATCGGTATGCCTCGATCTCTTTGGTCAGCCATGACCGTTCCCAGAAGTTGGTGGCCTCGGCGAGCAGGGTTTCGTGGGCGGTGCGCATCAGCTCTCGCACGTGAGCGTTGTCGGGGTCCGCGGCAACGACGTTGTCGGCCAGCGCGATCGCACGTACCGGGTGGCCCGCCGCAAGGTGTTCCTGCGCGCGCGCGAGCAGAGCATCGGCACCGGCCAGTTCGACCACGTCGGCGGCAACGTCGGCCGGGCTGAGGGGGTACAGCTCGGTGGTGGAGCGGTGGTGGAACCACCCGGTGTAGTTCTCCCAGATCGCCCGCACGTCCCAGGCGACCTTGCCGTAGCCCTGGCCCACCTCGAGATGCGGTGGCAACGAGACGTCGCGCATCAGGGTCTGAACGTCCTTGCCGGCGTTCATGCCGGCAACGGTTTCATCGTGAACGTAGGCGACCGCGTCGCGCAGCCGGGTGAGTTCGGCATGAATCCGGTCGGCGCCGGTGATCGCGTCGAAGTGGCCGGTGACGAGTATTTCGGGGCGCAGGTCTCGGACCCGCTCGATGGAGGAGATCACGGTCAGTGCGTCCCGGTAGCGGTCACCGCGCATGGTCACCAGGTTGGGGATGTGGCCAAATATCGGTCCGAAGACGTTGCCGCAGAGGCAGATCGACTGCTCCGGCAGCCAGACGACCAGCGAGTCGGTGGTTTCGCCACCGGGTGTGGCATACAGCTCGACCCGGCGGCCGCCAACGGTCAGGACACGGGTGTCGTCGACTTCGACGTCGACGGTGGGACTGGCCTGCGCAGGCAGCGGTCCCGGGAAGCGGCGTTGAATGTCCTTGATGCCCGCGGTGAGGGTGTCCGAGAAGGCGAAGGCGCTCTTGCTGGATCGGTAGACGGCCAGGCGGTCGTTGTCGTCGCGCCATTGACGCCAATTGGCCTGGCCGACGATCTGAGTGTCGGGGTCCCGCATGACGTCTACGCCGCCAACGTGGTCGTAGTGGCCCTGGGTGAGGATGATGTAGCGCGTCGGTGAGGTGTCGACGGCGTCGAAATTGGCTCGGTGGACCGGGCTTTCGAAGCCCATGCCGGTGTTGACGATCACCCGCCCGTCGGACGTGGTCAGCAGGTAGGTGTTGGACAGGCCGGGCGATTCCCAGATGCCGGGCGCGACTTCGACGGCGTGGGATGCGGTCGCAGGAGCGAGAGCGTCGGCGCCCGGGCGGCTGCGGTAGACGGGTTCGAAGCGGTTGGGTGAGGTGGCGTTCATCGTCGTCTCCTAGTTCTTGCTGGCGATTTCGGGCCGGACGTCGAAGCGGTCGAAGTAGAAGTCGAATCGGGACCGCAGTTCGTCTGGGCTGACGCCGAATTGGCCCTGTAGGTCGTATCGCACCGAGCCGTGCTTGCCGCGGGGGTTGGCGTCCAGGTACGCCCGCAGGGCCGTGCGCGCCGGCGCCGTCAAGTCGACGCCACCCTTGGCGTACAACTGCTCGATCACGTCGAGTTCGTGTCCGTTGAGGTTGTGGAAGCTGACGTCGACACTACGATCAGGCGCCACGAGTTCTCGATCGCGGACACACGCGCTCAACAGTCGGTGTACCCGGTCGGCCCAGTAGTCCGCCAGCCATTCAGGGTCTACGGTCTTGCGACGCAACCGATCTGCGTAGGCCATCATGGTGATCGCGGATTGAATGACCGCCACCGGGTCGCGATGGGTGAAGGCCACCGTAGCGTCGGGAAACGTCGCCATGAGCGGCCCGAGCTGTTCACAGTGTTGCGGCGACTTCAGGACCCAGGTCCGTGGCCCCCGCAGAAACGTCAAGGCCTGCAGCACCTTCTTCATGTGCGCGTAGTGCACCGTCTGGTCGAGTTGCAGGTAGAAGTCGCGCCATCCGGGGACGCGGGCGTGCCATTCCAGAACGTAGGCCGCGAAGTCGAGGTCGAGGATCTCGACCTCTTCCTCGATGGCCTCGGGAAAGCGGTCGTGCATCGCCGCAACGTGGGGCGTACTCATCATCATGGCGTCGTGTTCGGCCTTGGACGCGCTGTAGCGCGGGTCGACGCCGAACACATCGGGTCCCCGTCCGGGCAGTGGCAGTGGTTCCTGACTCTCCCAATAGGGCAGCGCGCGGCGCCGGGTGTCGGCGGCCAGCAAGTTCACCAAATGCGTTGTCCCCGAACGCGGCATCCCGACGACGATGAACGGCTTCTCGATCTCGATTTCCTCGATCTCGGGATAGCGCTTGATCAGCGCCGTCAGCGACAGTCGGTTGCGCAGCAGTCGCACCACTCGAGCTCGAAGAGTGCCCCTACTCAACTGCGTCAGTCCCTCGTCGGCCTCGATGGCCGCCACGTACGCGAGCATCCGGCCGGTGACGCCGGGGTCGCCGAGATCGTCGGCACCGGCCAGGGCGACCGCCTCGTCGAGCATCCGATCCACGTCGAGGTCCACCCGTCGACCCTCGGTGTAGTCGAGGATCTGACGCTGCACCTCGGTCAGCCGTGGTGCAGCCAAGTCGTCGAACTCCAAGACACCGGTGTCCATGAACGTCTCCCGTCGAGACTTGCGAGGCGTCGAATATTCGACGTAAGCTTCGATATTATGACGCAGGCGACGGTAACCGGCGACGGCGTTGACCGTCAAGCGACCTCTCCCCCGACCGAACGCGCGATCAAAATCGTGGAGCTCTTGGCCGCGGACAGCGGCGGCTCGTTGTCACTGACCCAGATTTCGCGCACGCTGGAGATCAGCCGCCCGACGTGTCACGCGATCCTCGCCACCCTGACCGAGCATCGGTGGGCGGTACGAGATGCCCAGACCAACGGGTACTCGCTGGGGCCGGCCGTCGTGGCTCTGACCCGCACGGCCGGGGATCGTCCCTTTCAGCACCCGCTGCGCGAGTTGCACACTGCCACTGGTTTTCCCGTATTCGTGGCCCGTCGCGATGCCGACACGATTGCGGTGATCGAGGCCACCGGTGACGCCTCGCGCGGCCCGGCGCTGCAGCCCGGTTTTCGGATGCCGCTGGTGGCTCCATTCGGCCGGGACTTCGTGGCCTGGGCCGACGCTGGCGACCAGCAGCGCTGGCTCGACGGAATCGGTGAGCCGTCCAGTGCGCTACGTGCCCGACTGTCGGCGGTACTGGCCGAAGTGCGCGACCGCGGCGTGGTCCTGGAACGGCTGACGCCCGAATACGTGAGCGTCTATTCGGCCCTGCGTGCCATGGGCTCCCACACCGGCGCCGACTCGATCACCATCCGGTTGGCGCAAGCCTTCGCCGATCTGACCGTGGTGGACTTCCTGCCCGGCGAACTCGACAGTGCGGCGACCGTCGCCGTCGCCACCGTGTCGGCGCCCATCCGCAATCCCGACGGCACCGTGGTCATGTCGGTCACCGCCGCGCCGTTCGGGGAACTCACCGCCTCAGCAGTCAGGTCCCTGAGCGCGCAGGTGCTTGCCACGGCTGCGGCCATCGAGGCGGCGCGATGAATACCCCTTCGACATTCGCCCCTGACCTCGAAAGAAGGCCCGCCATGAAGAGAGCAATCGTCACCGCGCCCGGAAAGACGGACGTGGTGGACGCTGACCGACCCCGCACCGGGCCGCGCGACGTGCTCGTCCGGATCCGTGCCTGCGGTATCTGCGGTTCGGACGCGCTCTACATCGCGATCGGCGGCCTGCCCCCGCACCACGGGTGCATGCCCCTCGGGCACGAGGCTGCCGGGGAGGTCGTCGAGGTGGGTTCCGAGGTCACCGGCATCACCGTCGGCGATCACGTGGTCATCGACCCGATGGCCACGCCTGGCGACATCATCGGCAACGGCGGTGCCCAGGGCGGGCTCTCGGAATATCTGCTGATCGCCAACGCCCGGCGCGGCGTCGGTCTCGAAGTCGTCCCCGACCGCATTCCGTTCGAAGTCGCCGCCCTGAACGAGCCCATGGCCGTGGCGCTGCACGCCGCCAACCGATGCAACCCCAAACCCGACTCCAAAGTGCTCATCTTCGGCGCCGGCCCCATTGGGCTGGGTGCCGTCCTGGCGTTCAGATCACTTGGCGTGCAACACATCGTCGTCGCCGACGTCATCGGATCTCGCCTGGAGAAGGCGTTACGGGTCGGCGCCGACGCGGTCATCAACTCCGCGGAGGAGAACTTCGTCGAGCGCCTCGTCGCGATCCACGGGGCCGGCGAAGCCATGTTCCCAGGAAAGGCCGACACCGACATCTACCTCGACGCGGCCGGTGTCCCCGCAGTCATCGAGACCGCCATTGCCGTCGCCAAGAAGGGCGCGACGCTCGGCGTCGTCGCGGTCCACAAGAAACCCGTTCCCGTCGACTTTCTGAGCATCATGAGCAACGAACTGACGCTCGTCGGCTCCATCGGGTATCCGACCGAAATCTTCGCCGTGACAGCAGATCTCGTGGCCAATTGGCAGAAGTACGCGCTGATCATCAGCCACACCGTCGACTTCGCGAACCTGGACGACGCGCTCACCCTTGCCGCCGACCCCGGCGCCGCCGACAAGATCATCGTCACGATGAACTGACCGCGCCGACTCCCCTGCGCCTACTTCGCGTCGTGCAGGGCGAGCCAGAGCATGCGGCCCAAGGTTTGGCTGAAGGCAGCGTCGTCGCCCGGCTCGCCATGGGCGAGTTGATCGAGGATTGCGGCCCGGGTGGTGACCAGAATCAACCGTCCCAGTAGTGCCGGGTTGATCGCCGACGACATGGTGCCAGTTCGCTGCTGGTGGGTGATCCGCACGGCCATCTGCCCGACGTAGTCGCGCACCAGAGTCTCGATCACCGCCGCCGTCTCGGGGTCGCGGTCGGCGACGTCGAACACCGCGAGCCACGCCAAGCGGTGTTCGCGTCCCTGCTCCATCAGGGTCTGGACGACGTCGACCATGTCCTGCGACGTGCCCCAGGCCGGCTCCCGCCACCAGCTGTCCGACGTGGTCCTGGCCGCCGCCATAGCCGGCGCGGCAAATCGGAAGGCAAGGTCTGACTTTCCTGTGAAGTGTTGGTAGAAGGTTGATCTCGACACGTTTGCCGCGTCGATGATGTCGTTGACCGCGATGTCGGGCAGGCGGTGGCCCGCGTGCAGCAGAGCGGCCGTGGCGTCGAGGATCTGTTGCTCGCTCGTCGTGCGACGCCGGCGGGGAGCGGCCGCGCTCCGGGACTGGGTCATGTCGCCACCTTAAGCCCGATCGTCTATTGCCCAGTTAATCGAACATAGTGTACGAATAAAGTATGACGACGATCCCGCTCGAGGACACCTCCGCGGTGCGGCACGACGGGGTGGTCGAACGAAAGACGTTCTGCGGCATCTGCGAAGCATCCTGCGGACTGGTCGCCACCGTCGACGACGGCCGGCTCGTCGCCCTTCGTCCGGACGCAGAACATCCAGCCTCACGGGGCTTCGCCTGCTCGAAGGGTGTCCAGTTCGGATCGGTGGTGGCCGACCCGGACCGGGTGACCGTGCCGCTGCGCCGCACGCCGACCGGCTTCGAGCCCGCCACTTGGGCGGAGGCGCTCGACGACATCGGCGCTCGCCTCGGCACGATCCGCAAGAGACACGGCACCGAGTCGATCGGGGTGGCGTGGGGAAACCCGATCGCGTGGAACTACGCGGCCACCGTGACGATGAACGGCTTTGCCGCAGCGCTGAAGACCAAGCACCACTACACCTCGGCGTCGATCGACGTGAACAACTATTGGGCCGCCGCGGACATGATGTACGGAAACCCGACGGTGAATCCACTGCCCGAGTTCGCAGCCACCGACTTCGCCTTGATCGTCGGTGCCAATCCCGTGGTGTCGCACGGAAGCTTGGTCACCACCGGCCGCATTCGTGAGGTCCTGTTGGACATCCCCCGCCGCGGCGGTCGCGTCGTGGTGGTCGACCCGCGTCGCACCGAAACCGCCAAGCTGTTCGTGCACCTGCCCATCAGGCCGGGCGCGGATGCGTGGTTGCTTGCCGCCATCATCCGGGTCATATTCGCCGAGAATCTGCACGACGTGGACGCGCTGGCCAGTCAGACCGTCGGCGCCGACGGGCTGCGCCGTCTCGTCGACCGTGTGACTCCAGCGCGGGCCGCCATGGAAACCGGCATCGACGTCGACGCCATCATCGAGCTGGCGCGGTCTCTGGCGGCGGCACCGGCGGCGAGTGTCTACGGCCGGTGCGGTGCCTCCCTTGGCCGCTTCTCCACCCTCACCAAGTACCTCCTGGACGCGGCGGCGATCGTCACCGGAAACTTCGACCGACGCGGCGGGATGGTCCTGGGTGACCCGATGGTGGACTTCGAGTCCCTCGGCGCACGGTTCGGGATCGCCGGGCGCGGCCGCTGGCGAACCCGGGTTGACGGCATGCCAGAGGTGATGGGTACCGCTCCCCTGGCGTGCCTGCCTCGGGAGATCACGACGCCAGGTCGAGGTCAGCTGCGCGCGCTGATCGCCATGTCGAGCAACATGGTCACCAGCGCACCGGACAGCAGCAAGACCGCGGACGCGCTGGCCCAGCTCGACCTGATGGTGTCGTTGGACCCGTACGTCACCGAAACCTCACGGCTTGCGCATTGGATTCTGCCGCCGACCCTGTGGTTGGAACGCGAACAACTACCCGTGTTCACCCAGGCGCAGTCGACCGTGCCCAACGCACAGTGGGTTTCGCCGGTGCTCCCGCCGCGCGGCGAGGCGCGCGACGACTGGTGGATCCTCGACCAGATCGCCCGCCGCATCGGCATCACACCGTCGGTCGCCCCGGCCGGGCGGTTTCTCGGAAAGCTCGGCTTCCGACCCGCACCGTCGACGATCACCGACTGGGTGTTGCGGATCGGCCGCCACGGTGACTTGTTCGGCGTGCGCCGGTCGGGTCTGAACAAGGCCAAGCTGTTGGCCCATCAAGGCGCCGTCAAGCTCGCCGACGCGTGTCCGGTCGGGGTGTTGCAGCGGAAGTTGCACACCCCCGACCATCGCATCCACCTCGACATTCCGGAGATGACGCTCGAGGTCGAACGCATGACCGCGACCGAAGGGGACGATGCCCGATTCCCGCTGCGGTTGTTCAGCATTCGCGAACTCCGCTCGCACAATTCCTGGCTGCACAACGTCCCCAAGCTGTTGCTCGGCCGGCGTCAATGCCACGCAGTCATGCACCCCGACGACGCGCGCGCGATCGGGGTACACGACCACGACGACGTCGTGCTGACGTCACCGTGGGGCGAGGTCACCGTATCGGTGCGGGTGACCGACGACGTCGTGGTCGGCGCCGTCGGGATGACCCACGGATGGGGTCACGGTGGTGCCTGGTCGACGGCCGTCGCCGCAGGGGGCAGCAGCTACAACCTGTTGACGCCCAACGCTGCCGATCAAATCGACCGGCCGTCGGGAAACGCCTTCTTCAACGGCGTCCCGGTGTCGGCCGCGCCCGCCCCGACCACGGCGACGGATCTCTGATGGCGTTCGTGATCACCCAGGCCTGCTGCAGCGACGCCACGTGTGCGGCCGTGTGTCCGGCCGACTGCATCCACCCCACCCCGGACGACCCGAACTTCCTGCACGCCGAGATGCTCTACATCGATCCGGCTCGCTGCATCGACTGCGCGGCGTGTGTCGAGGTGTGTCCGGTCGACGCCATCCACTCCGAGGACGAGCTGCCTCTGGACCTCAAAGGGTATGCGTCGATCAACCATGACTACTTCACCGGCGCCCCGCCACCCCCAGTCGCGCAACCGAAGTCGACACGCACGGTCACGACCGATCGGCTCGCAGTGGCGGTGGTGGGCGCCGGTCCGAGCGGCTTCTACGCCGCTGCAGCACTTTTGGACGCCGGCCCCAACGTCACCGTCTCACTGATCGACCGCCTCCCAACACCCTTCGGGTTGGTCCGGGCCGGCGTGGCCCCCGACCACCAGGACACCAAGGGGGTCACGCGGGGCTTTGCGATGACCGTTGCGCACCCGCGGGTGAACACGTTCTTGAACGTCGAGGTCGGCACCGAGGTGTCCCCCGCCGACCTCCTGGCCCACCACCACGCCGTCGTCTACGCAGTCGGCGCCGCCGCCGGTCGACGACCGGGCATTCCGGGCGACGACCTGCCAGGCAGCTTCAGTGCCGCCGAGGTGGTCGGCTGGTACAACGGCCACCCCGAGTACGCCGACGTCGCGGTGCCCTTGAACCATCCCACGGCCGTCGTCGTCGGCAACGGCAACGTGGCCCTGGACGTCGTGCGAGTCCTCCTGCGTGGGCAGCGCATGGATCACACCGACATCGCCGACCACGCACTGGAGGCATTGTCGGACAGTGAGATTCGCGAGGTAATCGTGTTGGGCCGCCGCGGTCCCGAACACGCCGCCTTCAGCTTCAGCCAGCTGCTCGCACTCGACCACCTCGCCGGGGTCGACGTCGTCGTCCACTCCCCCGACCTGGACGACGCCTCACCCGCGCCCGAACTGCACCACGCCTCCGAGTACGCCGCCAAGCAGAAGCTCGCCCTCCTGGCCGAGATGGCCTCGCGAACACCCCGACACGACAGACGAATTCACCTGAGGTTCGCCACCGCCGTCCACGGCATCGTGGGCGTCGACGCGGTCCAAGGCGTACACGTGTCCTCGGCCGGCACGGAACCGTCGGTCATCGAGACCGGAATAGTGGTGTCCTGCGTGGGTTTCGACGGACGACCCGTGACAGGGGTGGCATTCGATCCCGCCGCCACGCGCATACCGAGCCGAGGCGGACGCGTCGTCGACCCCCAGGGCCAGCCGGTCACGGGGCAGTACGTCACCGGCTGGATCAAACGCGGCCCCAGCGGAGTCATCGGCACCAACAAGGCGTGCGCCGAGGAGACCGTCGACGCCCTGCTCGACGACCATCGCCACGGGCTCCTCCCCGAACCCAGTCAGCCCACCGCAGCGTTCGCCAACCATCTGGAGCACCGATCGGTCAACCGCATCGATCGACGTGGGTGGCTACGCATCGACGACCACGAGCTGCGGCAGGGACGTTCAACCGGGCGTACCCGCCGCAAGCTGGTCGACCTCGGCCACATGACCGCACTGGCTGGGACCACCCCCGTTCCCGCGCCGGCCGTTCGATCAACCAACCTCAAGGAGAACCCGTGACCCGCTCTGGACTGCTGACCAAGGATCGCTTCGCACCCGTGGTGCCGGTGCACGCCCCCGGATACCTTCCCGCGCGCACCGTCGACTTCAGTGACGTCGACATGCTGAGCATCACCTACCGCACCGATTTCGACACCGCCGCCCAAATCGTCCCTGACGCAATGGAACTCGACGACGAGCCCTTGGTGACGCTGTCCTTCATCAGCTACGGAGTCAGCGGCGCCGGCTCCTATCGCGAAATGCTCCAGAGCATCGCGTGCCGCCACCAGGGACAGCCGGTGGGTTACGTGCCGCACATCTTCGTCACCAACGAGCCGGCCATGCTGGCCGGCCGCGAATGGCTTGGGTGGCCCAAGATGCTGGCCGACATCTCGTTCTCCACGCAGACCACGTCGATGGACGGAGTGTTGACGGCCCGACTGGAGCGTCCGGCCGGCGTCGAACTGGCCGTCAGCCAGTTCGTGCCCGCACAACGGCTCGACGACGACATGCTCGCCACGGGCGGCGACAACGTCACGATGAACCTCCGCGTGATCCCGGCCGCGGTTCCCGGAGAGCCGCCGTCGATCGTGGAGTTGGTTCCGTCGACGATGACGGCGTTGTCCGGCGAGCTGTGGACCGGCCATGGCAGCGTACGGCTCACCGGTGCATCGGAATTCGTGCCGTTGCATCGGCTGCCCGTGGTAAAGACGACGAGTGCCATGCTGATCCGCAACGCCCGTCTGCGGTTGACGGCACCGACTCAGACCTACCCGCTCTGACCCACGGGCCGCGCGGAGTCGGACGGCGCGGTGCTAGCTACTCGCACCTAGGCCGGCCAGTGGTCGGGGTCCGCAAAACGACATGCAAAATGTCGCTGACATCACGTCATTGACATGCAGTCAACAAAATTCGTAGAGTCGATGGACCGCCATCACCTCGAGGAGAACGAATGACGACTGCCGATGCGACGCCGACCGAAACCGCCGACGACGTGCTCGACCGGGTGGGCGCGTTGCAACCGTTGATCCGCCACCATGCGGCGCAGAACGAGCGTGACCGCAAGGTTTCCGACGACGTCGTCGATGCGCTGAAGGACGCAGGCGCGTTCCGACTCGCTGCGCCGCGGCGGTTCGGTGGGCTCGAGGCAGGTCTGCGCGCCATGCTCGACCTGTCCGCGGTGATCGCCGAGGCGGACGGTGGAACGTCCTGGGTGACGACGCTTTCCAACATCAACGCCTGGTCCACCTGCCTCTTCGACCAGGCTGCCGTCGCAGAGATCTACGACAGCGGCCCCGACACCATCCTCTCGGGGGTGGTGTCCCCCGGCGGTACGGCACGCAAGGTGCCCGGCGGCTACGTGATCAACGGAGAGTGGCCGTACGCCTCGGCGAGCCTGCACGCCGACTGGGTGTCGGGTGGCGTGTGGGAGGTCGACGAGGACGGCGACGAGATCGACCAGTCCATGGTCGTCATGCCCATCTCCGACGTCCAGATCAAGGACACCTGGTACGTCGCCGGCATGCGCGCCTCGGGCAGCAACACCATCGTCGCCGAGGACGTCTTCGTGCCCGAACACCGCCTCAGCTCGATGCTCCCGGTGGCCACGGGCGGCTACCTGGAGCAGTACCCGGACAACCCGTTCTACCGGTCGGCGTTCGCGCCCATGTTGGTGCTCGTCCTCGTCGGCCCGCAGCTCGGATTCGGCCGCGCCGCTCTTGAGATGGCACTCGCGAAGGCCTCGACGAAGGCGTTGGCCTACACCAACATCGAACAGCAATCCGATTCGGTTGCCTTTCAGTTACTGGTGGCCGACGCGGCCGCCAAGATCGACACCGCCCACCTGCATGCCTACCGCGCCGCCGAAGACGTCGAGCGGTACGCCCAGCAAGGCGTCTTTCCGGACTTCTTGGCGCGGGCCAGGGTGCGTGCGGACTCCGCGGTGGCGTTGACGAGCATCAACTCCGCCGTCAACACCCTCCTGAACGCCTGCGGCGCAGGCAGTTTCGCCGAGGTGAACCCGATGCAACGCATCTGGCGCGACTCCAACGTCGGACAGCGGCATGCAGTAATGCTCCCCCAGGTCTCGATGGAGACCTACGGAAAGGCGTTGCTGGGCAGAGTCGACCACATCACCGCCATCCTCTGATGTGCGCCCGCCTCCAACCGACCACCGACGGAGTCGACCGATGCCCGAGATAACCACGTCCCGAGAAATTGACGCGCCACAGGCGCTGGTCTGGTCGGTGGTGTCCAATCCGCAGCGTTTCGCCGACTGGAACACCCTGCACAGCAGATGGGGCGAAGAGCCGCCCGTCCAGCTGGCCAAGGGCACCCGCCTCGTGGACGTCGTGAAGATCAAGGGCATCGTCGACACCATCGACTTCACTACCGACGACGTCCGCGATCCCGGGTTCGTGTCCTTGTCGGGCAATGGCAGTACGGGGTCCTCGGTGGTGCTCGAGTTCACGGTGGACGATCATGCCGCCGACCGTTCCCTGGTGACCTTGCACATCGTCTTCGCGAGTTCGGTGCTGTTTGGCCCCCTCGGCAAGGTGGTCGAACGCGCATTTCGCAAGGAACTCAACGCCTCGCTCGAGAAGCTCGAACACGTCGTCACCGGTGAACGACCTCGCGGGTGAGCTACGTCGACGACTGTGCCTCGACTTCCTCCAGCGCGCCCTCGACGCCGATCGCCGGATCGAGTCGGATCGCCTCGCGGACAACCGAAGCCGTCATCCCCACCATCCACTCGACCATGTCGTCCACGGCGAAGGGCTGCTCGTTGTCCAGCCAGAAGATGGTGGCCTCGTCCATCGCGCTGACGGCGGCCCGCCCAGCCATCCGCACAGCCGGGCGTCGGGAGTCGACGCCGAACAGGTCGGCGGTTGCCTCGACCGCTCGCCACCGGGCTGCCTCGAAGACCTCCCACGCCTCTGGGTCGGCTCCGCGCCCACCCAGGATCAGGCGCAACGCCAGGCCGCGGTGAGTGGCAAGAAAGCGCAGGTGCGACGCGATCGCGTGACGGATCTGTTCGGCCGGCGCCAACTCGCGATCGAATACGAAGGCCGTCTCCAATTCTTCGGCGGCTCCGCGCATCGCCTCCAGATAGACTCCGCGCTTGCTTCCGAAGTAGTGAAAGAGCAGCCCGTGAGCGACTCCAGCGGCCTTGGCGATGTCACTGACCGCGACGTCGTCGTAGTTCTGTTCGGAGAAGATCCGGACGGCGGCGTCGACGATCCGCTCACGGGTCTCAGCTGCCTGCCGGGCTCGCGCGGTTGGCTTCTTCGTCGTCGCCACGGCGTCCCCCTTCGTCGAACGTGGAACCACCGCGGACCAGTGGACCCTGGCCATCATAAGTCAATGACCGACAGTCAACGGAGGAACGGGCGCCCAGCGACGGTCGTTCAGGTGGTCAGGTCGTCATGACACGCCGTCCTTGGCTCGCCGAGCTGAAACCCGCTGATCCGCAGCCGCTTTCGCAGGTCGCGCTGCTACCAAGCCGTGCTGGAGAGCTGTCGTCGCTCCTCGGCCCGGGGCCGGCGGGCTGGGCGGTGGAACTAGGTGCCACCATGGCCGACCGCATCACCTCGGCGATTCCGGAACTTGCGGCCGACGCGGTGGCCGTCGAGGTGCGTCGGGGGTGCGAGGCGGTGGCGTTGGGTGCGCTGGCGGCACTCGTCGGCGACACGGACGAGCCCTTCGCCGCGATGCCGGAGGTGCTCACCGGTCCGGCCGAGGTGGTGGCGCGTGGGATCGGCATCGAACACATGCTGCGCAGCATCCACCTCGCGCACGCCACGGCCACCGAGGTGCTTCTCGACGCGGCGGCCCGCGTGATCCCCGCGTCGCAGCGCTTCGGCGAGATGCGGCATATCAGCGAGCTCCTCTTCGGCGTGGTCGAAGTCGTGAACGAGCGGATGTCGAGCGAGTATGCCCGCGCGCACGAGGCGTGGCTGGCCAGCTCGACGGCCCTGCGCATGGAGACCGTCGAGAACATCCTGTCTGGCAACGACATTCCGCTGGCGCGGGCATCCCGAGCGCTGGGCTACGACCTGAGTCGCTGGCATCTTGCGGTCATCGTCTGGACGGGGGGCCGCACGCCGGCAGACCCGACGCAATTGCGGCGCTCCGCGGACGCGGTGCTTGGCGCGGCGGGCTGCGCGTCGACCCTGGTGTTGCCGGTCGGCGCCCAGCGGGTGTGGGCGTGGGGGTCCCGCACG
Source organism: Mycolicibacterium hodleri (assembly GCA_006864685.1). GTDB lineage: Bacteria > Actinomycetota > Actinomycetes > Mycobacteriales > Mycobacteriaceae > Mycobacterium > Mycobacterium hodleri_B. The sequence goes on from VIFX01000001.1 coordinate 182,433, forward strand.
GCCCATCCTCCGATGCCGTCCGAAGCGGGGTCGGTGGCGGTACCGCCGGACGTGCGGGTGGCGACCGGCGTGGCCGGCACGGGCGTCGACGGGTTCCGGCGCAGCCATCAGCAGGCCGGCCACGCCGCCCGTGTCGCCGCGCTGTCGACGGCCGGCGATCCGCTCCTGTGCTACGCCGACTTCGACCTCGTCGCAATGCTCAGCTCAGACATGTCCGCAGCCGGTGAGTTCGTCGCGCGCGAACTCGGCGCATTGGCGGGTCCCGGCGCGTCGGTGGCCATGATGCGTCACACCCTCAAGTGTTACCTCGATCGCGATCGCAGCCTGGCCCGTACCGCCGCCCACCTTCACGTGGCCCGCAACACTGTCGCCTATCGCGTGCAACGCGCCGAACAACTGAGGGGCCGGCCGGCCACCGACCGCCGCCTGCAGCTACACGCCGCACTCACCCTCGCCGAGGATCTGGGCGATGCCGTCCTGCCTAGCCAAGCCTGACGGGCAGCGTCGCCCATCCGCGTAGCACCCGGGTGTCACGCCGCCGGCCGCTGCCGGCGAGCGTCGCCTTCGGGTGGCGTTCGAAGAAGGCTCGCAAGCCCACCAACGCCTTTCGTATCTCAGTCCAAACGGAGCGCCCCCATTTTGGGCTTCGAACCAAGCATCGCGATGGTTCTGCGGCCTTGACTGGAGTGGTCTCGCACCCCGGCAATCAAAGGAGATTCGGTGGTCACCCACCTCATTCGCTACCGCCACGAAGAACGCGTCGGTTGGGGTGTCGTCAGCGGCGGCGTCATCTCGCCTCTCGACGGAAACTACGCGCGCACGGCAGATCTGATCGAGCGCGGCGAGTCGGATTGGCGCTCGGCCGCGACGAAGGTCGGCAACCTTCGGTTGGACGACGTGGAGGCGCTCTCGCCAATCACCACCCCATGCCGGGTCATGTGTCAGGGTGCCAATTATCGCCAGCATGCGATCGAGTCCGGCATGAACCCCGACGAGCGGGCGTTCAACCTCTTCTTCGACAAGACCGACGCCACCATCACCGGACCGGATGCCCCGGTCGTCCGGCCGGCCCATGTTGCGTTGCTCGACTTCGAAGTCGAGCTGGCCCTGGTGATGCGCCAAGAGGTCAGCACACCGACCGCGATCACGCCGGAGAACCTGCACGAGTACGTCTTTGGCGTCACCATCGCCAACGACCTCTCCGCCCGTGACGTGCAACTCCCTCAAGGCCAGTTCCTCAAGGGCAAGAGCTACCGCGGCTTCTGCCCCACCGGACCGGTGCTGGCCGTACTCGAACCCGAGGACGTTCCCCTGCTCGACAGCCTCGACTTGCGACTCGACGTCAACGGCGAACCACGCCAAGGCGACAACACCGCCAACATGCTCTACCGCCCTGCCGAGACGCTGACCGAGCTGACCGAATTCTGCAATCTCAGCCCGGGAGACGTGCTGCTCACCGGTACCCCGCACGGATGTGTCGCCACCTCGCCGCCACCCCTGGTGCGTCGGCTGGCCACCGCGATGCTTCCGGAGGACAGGCTCTGGGCGTCGTTCATCGCAATGAACAAGCGCAAGCCGTATCTGAAACCCGGCGACGTGGTCAACGCGTCGATCCGCAGCGCCAACGGTGCAATCGATCTCGGCGTCCAGCGGACCACAATCACCGAACCGTCCTCCGAGAAGGGAGCCGTCTGATGCCGACCGACGAGACCACGTCCGCACCCGACCTCGGCCAGTTGCCCGACCGTGTGGTGCCCGCGTTCATCGCCCACTGGGTGGTCAAGACCGCCCGCAGTAAGGAGATGATCGAATGGTACGGGCACGTCTTCGGTGCCCGCGTCGTCCACGAGGATGACCAAATTGCCTTTCTGACATGGGATCACGAAAGTCATCGACTCGCCCTGGTCAAGCTCCCCCCGCCCCTGCGCCATGTCTTCCCATTGGCCCGGCTGCGACGCAAGACCTACGGAATCGACCACCTCGCCTTCACGTTTCCTTCGCTGGAGCAGCTTCTGTTGAGCTACGAACGTCTGAAGAACGTCGGCATCAAGCCCGTCTGGTCGATCAACCACGGCCCGACCACCAGCCTGTACTACGAAGACCCCGAGGGCATCCGGCTGGAATTCCAGGTCGAGAACTTCCCCACCGCGCAGGAGACTGCGGACTACTTCAACAGTCGTGAGTTCGCCGAGAACCCGATCGGCGTCAACACCGACCCGGACTACCTTCTAGAGCGATTGCGCGCCGGCGCGGAGGAAGCCGTGCTCCTGCGCCGTGGCGCAGGGACTCGCCCCGGGACCACGCAGAGAGCCAACAAGCGCACCATCACCTGGAAGACTCTGTGACACATGGCGACTGATCCCGTGGTCATCGTCGGAGCCGGCGCTGCTGGCTGCACAGTGGCGCTGCTGCTGGCCCGCTACGGCATCCCGAGTACGGTGGTCGACCAACGCACCGGGGCCAGGCTGCATCCCGCCGCCCACGTCGTGAACGCGCGCACTCTCGAGATCTGGAATCAGGCGTCACCCAACCTAATTCGCGCACTCGAGGCGATGACCCCGGCCGTCGACACGGTGAACCTCATCCGATGGTGTACCGACGTCCGCGCCACCCCGTTGGGCGAGATCGACCTGCTCTCCCAACCGGATCGGCTTGCCGAGGTTCGAGGGCATAGCCCCTTCCTGATTTCACACATCGGTCAGCATCTGCTCATGCCGGCTCTGTGGGAAGCGCTCGACGACGAAGAATTGATCGATTTTCGCCGTGGTTGGCGCGCCGCCCTCGACGCGGGCGCGCTCGTGCTCAAGCCGCCAGGGGCAGCGTCCACCACCGAGGCGGCCCAGTACGTCGTCGCCGCCGACGGGGCCAACAGCTCCTTGCGCGCCGCCGCCGGCATTGCGATGGACGGCCCGGTCCTGGCCAACATGGGCAGTGTCTTCTTCCACGCACCCAACCTCTACCCGGACGGCCACGACCGCCCTCTGTTGAGCTGGATCTACCACCCTCGCTTCAGCGGTGTGATGATCGCCCACGCCGACGACGACTACGTGCTGATGACGCCTTACCTGCACCCGGCGCAGTCCATCGCGCGCGACAGCGAAAAATACTGGAATCGACAGCTGCCCAACGTGATCGGGGCGACGGACTACCAGATCCGTTCGACGGGAACCTGGACCATGACCTCGCAGATGGCCACCGCGTTTCGTCGAGGGCCGCTGCTGTTGATCGGCGATGCCGCACACCGGTTCCCGCACACCGGCGGATTCGGTCTCAACAGCGGCGTCCAAGATGCTCACAACCTGGCCTGGAAGCTGGCGGCCGTGCTGGACTCGGGCGCACCGGACTCCTTGCTGGACACCTACGAGACCGAACGCAGACCCGTGGTCACACGGTTCGCCGAACAGAGTACGACCAACCACTTCAAGCTGGACGAGGTCACCGCGCCACTGGGTATCACCAACCGTGCGCTGCACCAGGCCACCGAGTTCATGGCCAAGCCGTGGCTGTCGAGGCTTCCCGACCGCGTCATAACCTCCGTCGCCGACGGTCTCACCCGTGCGCAGACCGCTCGAACGAAGCGCCTGCTGCGCGACGACGCACGGGGTCGGCAGCTGAGGCGACGCATGGCCGAGACCATCCCCGGCCAACTAGACCACTTCGTCGCCAGCGGTTTGGAATTCGGCTACGCCTATGTCAGTCCGCTGATCGACACGGGCGTCGAAGGTCCCTGCCCCGACGGCGACGTGTCGATCTACGAGCCGACGACCCACCCCGGTGCGCGCCTGCCACACACTCTCGTTGCCGACGGCGCCGGGGGAATTCGGCCCATTCACGATCTGATCCGACCGGCTGGATTGACTCTGTTCACCGCCGACATGCAGGCGTGGGCCGCGAGCATGCCGCAGTCGCTCGTCGATGTTCCGATCGCCATGACCGTGCTCAGCCCGCCCGACCCAGACGGGCGTTCGGCGATGCTCGATCTCCTCGAGATTGGCCAGCGGGGCGCCGTCGTCGTCCGCCCCGACGGTCACGTCGTGTGGCGTAGCCGCACCGGAGTCGACGTAGTCGACCAGTTGGAGGCATTCGTCCTGAGAGCCTGGGGTCCGCTGAGTAAGGTTCGAGCCGAGGCCGGTCAGAACCCGGCCTACCGCCACCGGGAGCGATCATGAGCCTGCCGCACTCACCGTCGCCGGCGCCGCCAGCAGATGCCCACGGCGAAGCGCTGAAGGACGTCAGCGATGCAGTGCTGTGGTTGTCGACCTCCATCGTCCACCACGCGAATCGAGTACGGCCCAACCCGACGGGAATGAAAGTCGGTGGCCACCAGGCGTCGTCGGCCTCGATGGTCTCCATCATGACGTCCCTGTGGTTCGAAGAGCTTCAGCCCGCCGACCGGGTGTCCGTCAAACCACATGCCTCCCCGGTGTTGCACGCCGTCAACTACCTCCTCGGCGAACTCGACGAGAACTACCTGACGACCTTGCGGGAGTTCGGTGGTCTGCAGAGCTACCCGAGCCGATCCAAGGACCCCGATCCCGTCGACTACTCGACCGGCTCGGTGGGCATCGGCGCCACCGCACCCATCTGGGGCGCCTTCGCCCGCCGCTACGTCGACACCACCTTCGCCAACACCGGCCCCGGCCGCCAGTACTCATTGGTCGGCGACGCCGAACTCGACGAGGGCGCGGTATGGGAAGCGATCCTGGATCCCTCGGTCCAATACCTCGGCGAGGTCGTCTGGATCGTCGACATGAATCGGCAATCCTTGGACCGGGTGGTCCCCAACATCGCTGCCGGACGTCTGGAATCCATGTTCTCGGCGGCCGGTTGGCAGGTCATCACCGTCAGGTTCGGCAGGCTGCTCGAGGAACTGTTCACCCGATCCGGCGGCCCCGCGTTACGACGGCGCATCTTGGACATGCCCAACCCCGAATATCAGCGCCTTTTGCGATGCACCGCTACGGAATTGCGCGATCGGTTGCCGGGCGCAGAGCCCGACGCCCTTGAGATCGCCCTTCTCCTTGGCGATCTCGATGACGCGACACTGCTGGCCGCGATCCGCAACCTGGGCGGACACGACCTCGCCTCACTGCGCGAGGCCTACGCGCGAATCGACGACACCCGTCCGACGGTCATCATCGCCTACACCATCAAGGGTTACGGCCTCCCCACCGAGGGACATCCGCAGAATCACTCGTCGCTGCTGAGCGACGAGCAGTACGCCGACCTGGCGAACAGCCTTGGCAAGGACACCACCCGACCCTGGGCCAAGTTCGACGCCGACAGTCCAGCCGGACGCCTGTGTTCGGCCACGTTCGAACGCCTGCATCGGGACCGCCCGACCATGAGCACACCGCCCGTGGTGCCAACGGATCTGGGCCGCACCCCGCCCGCGGTGTCCACTACTCAAGCCGCCCTTGGTCGTGCCCTGCTCGACCTGTCCCGGGATGCCCCCGACGTCGCCAAACGCGTCGTCACCGTCAGCCCGGACGTCAGCTCCTCGACGAACCTCGCGGGGTGGCTGAACAAGGTTGGGGTGTGGTCAACCGACGAACGGCGCAACTGGTTCGACGACGACCGGGAAACGATCATGCACTGGCGGGAGAAGCCCACCGGCCAGCACATGGAACTCGGGATCGCCGAGACGAACCTCGTCGGCCTGATCTCAGAACTCGGCGCCACCTGGAGCCGTTGGGGCCAGCCCCTGTTCCCGATCGGAGTGCTGTACGACCCCTTCGTCGAGCGCGCACTGGAACCGTGGTCATACGGCATCTACGCCGGTGGCCAGTCCATTCTGGTGGGCACTCCGTCCGGCGTGACCCTGGCAGCCGAAGGCGGGGCGCACCAATCCATCAAGACTCCCTCCATCGGGCTCGAGCAGCCCGGCTGTGTCAGCTTCGAACCGGCGTTCGCCGTCGAAGTCGAGTGGATACTCATGGACTGCCTGTCGCGGTTGGGGCGCTCCGACGGCACGTCGTCCTATTTGAGGCTGTCCACCCGACCCGTTCGGCAGGAACTCGCTGCGATCCCCGCCGACCCCGCCGCTCGCGAGCGCCGACGCCGCCACGTCGTCGCAGGCGGCTACGTCCTTCGCAGCATCGACAAGCCCGACGTCACCCTGGTCACCATGGGCGCCTTGGTTACCGAAATCCTTTCCGCCGCAGACCGATTGGACCAACTGGGCGTGGCCGCCGACGTCGTGTGCGTCACCAGTCCCGGCTTGCTGTACGAGGCGCTGCAAGCTCGTCACGGGCTGAGCGACGGTCCGTCGTGGATCGTGGACCAGATCCTTCCCGCTCATCGCGCCGCGCCCATGGTCACCGTCCTGGACGGGCATCCGCACACTCTTACCTTCCTGGCCACCGTCAACCGAGTTCCGACCAAGTCCCTGGGTGTCAGCCGGTTCGGGCAGGTCGGTTCGCTCGACGCCGTATACGAGTTTCACGGCATCTCCGCCGACGGCATCGTCCGCGCAGCCCTGGATCTGGTCACGTGATCCGGACGCACACGGAGGTCGACGGCGGGAACCTTCGCGAAAGGTGAACTGACGGTCGCGATTCTGCGCGGGGACCCGCTTTCGAAGTCTCTATCACCGGCGATATCACTGCTCGCGTGATATCGCCGGTGATAACGAGTTCCAGACCGGGTGGGGCCCGACCCTTGGGGATGAGCCGTCGGCGACGCCGATCCCCCGGCCCATCGGATAGAACTGCATTTTGACCTCGGTCACACCACGGGTACGGCATCATCGACGGGGCGGTCGAACCCCATCGAAAGGTGCCATGCCAGAGCAAGAATCACCCGAACACGGCGACGTCGAGAGCCTGGCCGATGCACTGCTGGCGGCCATCGAGGAGGGCACCGAGGCGCAGTCCGGCGCCGACAAGTCCTCCCCCGACCTGATCAGCGGCGCCGCCTTCGCGTTCCGCCGCCTTGCCATCGAGTTCGTCCGTCGCTACAACCGCCTCGAGGTCACCGCCGACGCCGGAACCTTCAGCGGCCCGGTGCTGTTCGTGGCCAATCACGGGTTCGGTGGAATCTTCGACCTCAACGTCTTCGCCGTCGGCGCCGCGTTCGAACAGCTGAAGCTGGACCGCGACGTGACGATCTTGACCCATCAGGTGGCCTGGACACTGGGGGTCGGCCGCCTGATTGAGCCTCTCGGGGCACGACCGGCCAGCACGCAATCCGCCGAGGAGGCGTTCGGAAGAGGCGAGCACGTCGCCGTGTTCCCCGGCGGCGACCTCGACGCCGCGAAGGCGTGGGACGAGCGCAACCACGTCAAGTTCGGCGGACGCAGTGGCTTCGCCCGCTTGGCGATCGACGCCGGTGTCCCCATCGTCCCGATCGTCACCGCAGGCGCCGGCGAGTCACTGTTCGTCATCTCCAGCGGGGAACGGTTGGCGCGGGCGATCCGCCTCGACAAGCTGCTGCGGGTCAAGTCGGCGCCGGTCAGCATCTCGTTGCCGTGGGGCCTCAGCATCGGCGCCGTCGGCATGCTGCCCTACCTGCCGCTGCCCACCAAACTGGTCACGCGAGTGCTTCCGGCGATGCCGCCGACCGACGGTGAGGACGCCGCCGACTTCGCGGCGCGGGTCGAGAAGGCGATGCAGGACGCGCTGACCGAGATGACCTCCGACCGGATCCCGCTGATCGGGTAGGTCGACGGCCACGAGCTCCTAGATCGCCAGCACCACGCACAGTGCGGCTACCGCCAACCCCTGGAGCGTCGCGCGGGCGACGATGACGCGATCCCAGTTCGCTTGCAGCGCACGTCCGTTCGGCAGCGACCGACCATCGTCTGCAGCGGCTGTCAGTTGTCGGTTGATCGGCGCGCTCACCCGGGCGTATACGACGAGCCACACCACCAGCAGGAGCAGTGCGACACCGGACACGGCGACCCGAAGCCACTGCGCGTCGACGACGGCCAGCACCGCAGCCGCCCCGGTGGCCACGACGCCGAGCACTCCTGGCACGGGCATCCGCCGGTCCCCGTATCGGTGCACGTTGCCCATGATCACGACCAGGGCGTTGTCGTCGACCTTCGCGAGCGCCGGTCGCAGCACCATCGCGCAAAAGACGTCGGTGCCGTACACCACCGCGGTGGCAAGTACCCCGATCAGCGCCGCGGCCTGGGTCGCGTTGTCCACAATCATGCTAGCGACGCTAACCCTCCGCGAAGACCGTGTCAATAGCACCGCTAGCGGTAGTAGCCCCGCTATAAAGGCGGTCTCGAGGAACCGCGCCTACTGCTCCCCCAGCCCCATCAGCTCGGTGACGCCGTGGTCGCGGCCCGCGGTGTAGCCACCGTCGACCGCGATCGCCTGTCCGCTGACGAAGCTGGCGTCGGCGGACAGCAAAAACGCTGCCACGGAAGCGATCTCGTCGGCGCGCCCGAAACGTCGCAGCTTGTGCTCGTGGCGCAGGGACTCCCGTGGGCCTTCGAATCCGGGCATGCCCATCACCGAGTCGAACATCGGCGTTTGGATGAAGCCCGGGCAGATCACGTTGGCCCGGATACCGCTGGGCCCATAGTCGATTGCGATGTTCTTGGTGAGTAGCACGACACCACCCTTGGAGGCGTTGTAGACGCTGCCACCCGCCGTGCCCTCCAATCCTTCGATGCTTGCCAGGGTGACGACGGCGCCGCGCTCCCCGTCGACCCGCTCCTGTCGAACCATCTGGGCCAGAGCCGCGCGGGTCACGACGAAGGTGCCCTTGAGGTTGACGCCGATCACCCGGTCCCATTCCTCGTCGGGAAGGACGTGCACCGGACCTCCGCCGGCGACGCCTGCCGCATGAACCACGCCGTCGAGGCGGCCGGCCTCGGCGACCACGGTGGCGATCGCGGCACCGACCGCGGCGGCGTCGAGAACGTCGACGGCCTGGTACGTGCTGCGTCCGGCCTCACTCGCCGGTGCCTCGGGGCCGAGGTCGACGCCCACCACGTGAGCGCCCTCGTCCAGCAGTCGCTCGACCGTGGCCCTGCCAATCCCCGACGCGGCCCCGGTCACCAGTACGCCCTTGCCCTCGAATCTGCCCATCACCCGTCCCGTCTCGCCGGCACTTCCTTAGGCCACATAATTACTCAAGCAAAGAGTGGGCGGTACCACTTTGATGGTGATTTGCGACGGGTTCTTCATCACGGCGAAGGCACCAACTGTTCATCGCATCGTGATCCGGGCGGGCCGTTTGCTGGTGATCACGGCCGCCGACGTTCTGTAGTCTCGACGCCAGGCCCGACCGTGTGCTGCGGCGGCCACCGCCGATTGGCGACGGCTCTACCTCGACAGCAAAGATGTCCTGAACGAGCACAGATCGGTAACCACATGAGCGGCACGATGACCGGATCCGCCAAGCAAACACCGGCGGCCGACGAAGACATCCCGGAGATCCTGCGGGGTGACGACGACCTACCCCAGGTTCTCGCGGACACGGTCACCGAGATCCTGCACACTCCCCCGAGCGCCCGTGGTGCGATCCACCTGGTGTGTGCGGCAATTGCCATCGTCGCCGGTGCCGCGCTGGTGCCGGCGGCCTGGCTCGTCGGGCGACCCAACGCGGGTCTGGCCACGCTCGTCTACTCGGCCTCGATCGTCGGGATGTTCAGCGTCAGCGCGGTCTACCACCGCGTGAAATGGACCAGCCCGGTCGCCCTCAAGTGGATGAAGCGCGCCGACCACTCGATGATCTTCCTCTTCATCGCGGGCAGCTACACCCCGCTGGCGCTGCTCGCCATGCCGCCGGACACGGCCAAGCTGGTGCTGACAATCGTCTATTCGGGCGCCGCGGCCGGTGTCGCGCTGAAGATGTTCTGGCCGTCGGCGCCCCGGTGGGTCGGCGTGCCGCTCTACCTACTCCTCGGCTACACCGCGATCTGGTTCGCCGGCGTCCTGCTCGACGGTGCCGGCCTGGCCGTCGTCGTCCTGCTCTGTGCCGGTGCCGCGCTCTACAACATCGGAGCGATCCTCTACGGCGTGCGGTGGCCGAACCCGTGGCCGAAGACCTTCGGCTACCACGAGTTCTTCCACGCGTTCACGGCGGCGGGCGCGGCCTGCCACTACATCGCGATCTGGCTGGTCGTCCTGTAGCCGAAGTTACTTCAGGGGCAAACCGGTGATCGCCCTGGCCATCACCAGACGCTGAATCTCGCTGGTGCCCTCGAAGATGGTGAAGATCTTCGCGTCACGGTGCATCCGCTCGACCGGATAGTCGCGGGTGTATCCGTTCCCGCCGAGAATCTGAATGGCCTCGTCGGTCACGTAGACCGCGGTCTCGCTGGCGGCGAGCTTGGCCATCGATCCCTCGGCGTTGACGAACGGCTTGTCGTTGCGAGCCATCCAGCCGGCGCGCCACACCAGCAACCGCGCGGTGTCGATCCGGGTCCTCATGTCGGCGAGCTTGAACGCGATCGCCTGGAAGTCGCCGATCTTGCGACCGAATTGTTCACGTTCCTGGGCGTAGTCCAGCGCGTACTCGTAGGCCGCGCGGGCCACGCCCAACGCCATCGCGCCCACCGTCGGGCGGGTCCGCTCGAAGGTCTTCATCGCGGCTTGACCGGCTGAGCTCTTGCCCTCACGCGCCCTGGCGATGCGTTCGTCGAACTTTTCCTTACCGCCGATGATCAAGCGGCCGGGGATGCGGACGTCGTCGAGCACGACCTCTGCGGTGTGCGACGCGCGGATGCCGTGCTTCTTGAACTTCTGTCCCTGGCTGAAACCCTTCGTCCCCGGCGGAATGATGAACGTCGCCTGCCCGCGGGACCCCAGTTCGGGATGAACCGACGCCACGACGATGTGGACGTTGGCGATTCCGCCGTTGGTGGCCCACGTCTTGGTGCCGTTGATCACCCACTCGTCGTTGGCTTCGTCGTATCGGGCCCGGGTGATTATGGCCGACACGTCGGAACCGGCACCCGGCTCCGACGCGCAGAAGGACGCGAGAAGGGGTTCGTCGACGGTGCCGAACATCTGGGGCAGCCACTCCCCGAGCTGGTCGGGCGTTCCGGTCGCGGCCAGCGACGCTGCGGCGAGTCCGGTGCCAAGGATCGACAGGCCGATGCCCGCGTCACCCCAGAACATCTCCTCGAAGACCGTGAGCAGACCTAGTCCGCTCGGCTCGGCGGCCTGGGTCGCGAACAGTTCCACGGAGTACAGGCCAATCTTGGCGGCTTCCTGGATGATTGGCCACGGCGTCTCTTCGCGCTCATCCCATTCCGCCGCCGCGGGTCTGACGACCTTCTCGGCGAAGTCGTGAACCCAGTCCCGGACTTCGACTACGTCGTCGGACAACTCGAGCGAAAACGTCATGTGGCTGTTCCTCTCGGCGGAATCACCCCGCGCGTGGTGGCTGGCATGGGTGGCGACCCCGGCACCCGATCAGTGAACGACTGTACGCACCGAACTTACCGGGCATCTAGTTACCCCGGCGAGTGCGCCTGCCGCTCCGACGCCACCCGTCAGTCGCCACCGTCTCGTCGTCTGACGCGCAAGATCAACGCGGACAACGCAAGAACGAGGACGACGCCACCGAGGACACCGATCTCGACGATCGCACGGGAGAACTCCGGACCCTTCTCCAGCAGCGTCGCCGCCTCGACCGACAGCACGACGATCTCCTTGATGCCGGCCAGGATGCCCACGATGAGGAAGGGCTCGGCGACGATCTCGTGCGAACGCAGACACGCTCGGACCGCGTAGAGCAGCTCCACGAAGATGAACAGCAGCAGCAGGCCGTCGAGGACTTCGAGCATGAGCGTCGAGGCAGGGGTGTTGCGCAGTCGCAACATCGTGTTGAACTGCGCGACCAGCAGGGCCACCGATCCGAACGCCAAGACGACGGCGATAGACCAGTAGACGGCGTCTTCGACGAAACTCAGCACACGGTCGGCAAGGCGCTGCCGATCTTCTTCGTCTTCCTCGACGTCCTCGTCGACGTCTTCGCTCTTGGGCATCGCCGGCTCAGCGGTTGAGCCACCAGATGCGGCTCGACAGCGCGGTCGCGAACGTGCACCACAGCGGATAGGGCCATAGCGCCCTCGCCGGTGCTCCGTTGACGCGGACCGCGCGCCGAGTCAGATCGGCACTGCTGACGGCAAGTGCGCCAGCCAACACCGCCGACGGGCCGAGTTGGCGGCGGTTGAAGAACAGCCACGACCAGCTGCCGTTGAGCAGGAGGTTGAGGGCGAGAAGTCCCGTGAACGTCCTGGCTTCCTGCCGGGCGCCTCGTTCGCCGAGTTCGTCGATGGTGGCTGCCGAAACCACCGCGATGTCGGCGTAGAGCAGCGGCCACACGATCGGAAAGGCTTGTCGCGGCGGCTGAAAGCTGGGCTTGCGCAGCGTCTGGTACCAATTCGACTGAACTGCCGGTCCGGTGGCGAGACCGCCGATGACGGCGGTGGCCGCGGCGGCACCAGCGGTCTTGGCGAGGGTGAGCGGACGCATGCGACTCCTTTCGACCACTCGAACCTACCCGGCCGGGGGGTGTCTCAAGCGGATTCGCCGTCGTAGCAATCTCGTGGTGCGGAATCCGGTTGTCCGAATGTAAATTCGTTGCGGAATCGCTTGCGAAGGGCTCCAAGATCGGCGATGGTTTACCCACAGTGCACGGGGCCGAGCGGGGCCGCATCTCGTCCTTGCGGGCCCGCCCTTCGTGCCGAACACCAGGGAGGTCGTCCTGAGCGGCACACACGGCTCCGCCGTCGAGAGCACCACGGGAGAAGGCGCGGTCCCCGTCGAGGCCGGTCAGCCGGTCATCGAGATCGACCACGTGACGAAGCGGTTCGACGACTACCTCGCCGTCGCAGACGCCGACTTCTCCATCGCCTCGGGCGAGTTCTTCTCCATGCTGGGTCCGTCGGGCTGCGGCAAGACGACGACGCTGCGCATGATCGCGGGCTTCGAGACGCCCACCGAGGGCGCGATCCGCCTCGAGGGCGTCGACGTGTCGTCGGTGTCCCCGCACAAACGCAACGTCAACACGGTGTTTCAGCACTACGCCCTGTTCCCGCACATGACGGTGTGGGACAACGTGGCCTACGGTCCGCGGAGCAAGAAGATCGACAAGACCCTCGGCAAGGGCGAGGTCAAGCGCCGTGTCGACGAGCTCCTCGAGATCGTCCGGCTCACCGACTTCGCCAAGCGCAAGCCTGCGCAACTCTCCGGCGGACAGCAGCAGCGCGTCGCGCTTGCCAGGGCACTGGTGAACTACCCAAGCGCGCTCCTGCTCGACGAACCGCTCGGCGCACTGGATCTCAAGCTGCGCCACGCCATGCAGTTCGAACTCAAGCGCATTCAACGCGAGGTCGGCATCACGTTCGTCTACGTGACCCACGACCAAGAGGAAGCGCTCACCATGAGCGACCGCATCGCGGTCATGAATGCAGGCAACGTCGAACAGATTGGCAGCCCGACCGAGATCTACGACCGTCCCGCAACGGTCTTCGTGGCCAGCTTCATCGGCCAGGCGAACCTGTGGCCGGGCAAGCAGATCCGGATGGACGGGGACCTCGCCGAGCTCTCGGTCCTGGGTACGACGTTGCGCGCCAGGCCGGGAGACACCGCCATCGAGGCGGGCGGGCACGCCACCCTGATGGTGCGACCGGAGCGGGTGCGCGTCTCCGTTGACCCACCCGAGGGTGACGTCGCGACAGTGGCCGCCACCGTCACCGACCTGACGTTCCAGGGCCCGGTGGTCCGTCTTTCCATGGACGCCCCCGACGGCTCTCCGATCGTCGCGCACGTCGGAACCGAGCAGAACCTTCCCCTGCTGAGGCCCGGTGACCGCGTGCACGTCGCGTGGGCGCCCGACGCCTCACTGGTCCTTCCGGCCGCCGACATCCCGACCACCGAGGACCTGGAGGAGATGTTCGACGCGCCTCCGGAGCCCTGACGACCCGCTTGACGAACCCCCTTTTTCTGAACCACCCGAAAGGCACCTCCATGGCGAACGAGTCCGACCCCCGACTGATGTCCCGGATCACGTCGTCGCGGGCCTCCCGGCGACGCTTCCTCGGTGGCGGCGCCGCTGCGGCCGCGGCATTGGCGCTCGGCCCGTCGTTCCTCGCCGCCTGCGGTTCCGACGAAACGAAGTCCGCGGGGCCGTCGGTCACCGAGGGACCGGCCAGCGGCAGCCTGCGCATCTCGAACTGGCCGCTGTACATGGCCGACGGTTTCGTCGCCGACTTCCAGAAGGCCAGCGGGCTGACCGTTGACTACAAGGAGGACTTCAACGACAACGAGCAGTGGTTCGCCAAGGTCAAGGAACCGTTGTCGCGCAAGCAGGACATCGGCGCCGATCTGGTGGTCCCCACGACGTTCATGGCCTCACGCATCCAGCAGCTCGGCTGGCTCAATGAGATCACCGACGCCGGCTGGTCCAACAAGAAGAACCTGCGCGACGACCTCCTAGAGGCCAGCGTTGACCCTGGCCGAAAGTTCAGCGCCCCGTACATGTCCGGCCTCGTCGGCATCGCCTACAACAAGGCGGCGACCGGACGCGACATCAAGACGATCGACGACATGTGGGACCCGAAGTTCAAGGGCAAGGTCAGTCTGTTCACCGACTCCCAGGACGCGCTGGGCATGCTCATGATGTCTCAGGGCAACTCGCCCGCGGAGCCCAACTCCGACGCCATCAAGAAGGCCGTCGACCTGGTCAAGGAACAGAAGGACAAGGGGCAGATCCGCAGGTTCACCGGCAACGACTACGCCGACGACCTGGCCGCGGGCAATATCGCCATCGCGCAGGCCTACTCGGGTGACGTCGTTCAGCTGCAGGCCGACAACCCGGACCTCGTGTTCGTCGTGCCGGAGTCCGGTGGCACCACGTTCGTCGACACCATGGTGATTCCGTACACCACGCAGAACCAGAATGCGGCCGAGGCCTGGATCAACTACGTCTACGACCGGGTGAACTACGCGAAGCTCGTCGCGTTCGTGCAGTACGTGCCGGTGCTGTCGGACATGACCGACGAACTCAACAAGCTCGACCCGAAGCTGGCGTCGAACCCCTTGATCAACCCGCCGAAGGCGACGCTCGACATGGTGAAGGGCTGGGCTCCTCTCACCGACGAGCAGACCCAGGAATACAACACGCTGTACGCAGCCGTCACCGGCGGCTGAGGCTTGCGATGGCAGGTGTAGCCAGCAGTAGCCGACAACGGAGCAAGATCGCCCCGTACCTCATGGTGCTTCCTGCGCTCGCGTACCTGGCGGTGTTCTTCGTGGTGCCGATCTGGTCGTTGCTCCGCACGTCGTTGTCGTCGATGAGTGGGTCGGTCTTCCTTCCGACGCTGACGTTTTCGTGGAACTTCGCCAACTTCGGGCATGCGTTCAGCCTGTACGAGGACCAGATAATCCGGTCCTTCACCTACGCGTTGGTCGCCACGCTGCTGTGCATCTTGCTGGCCTATCCGCTGGCGTACGTGATCGCCTTCAAGGCGGGCAGGTACAAGAACTTGATCCTCGGGCTGGTGATCCTGCCGTTCTTCGTCACCTTCCTGATCCGCACGTTGGCGTGGAAGACGATTCTCGCCGACGACGGTTGGGTGGTGAGCGCCCTCGGCTCCGTCGGTTTGTTGCCGAGTGAGGGCCGGCTGCTCTCGACCAGTTGGGCGGTGATCGGCGGGTTGACCTACAACTGGATCATCTTCATGATCCTGCCGTTGTACGTCAGCCTCGAGAAGATCGACCCGCGCCTGCTGGAGGCCTCGAGGGACCTCTACTCGAGCAACGCCCGCTCCTTCGGCAAGGTGGTCCTCCCCCTGTCGATGCCGGGCGTTCTCGCGGGCAGCCTGCTCGTATTCATCCCGGCCGCAGGCGATTTCATCAACGCCGACTACCTGGGTAGCACGCAGACGACGATGATCGGCAACGTCATCCAGAAACAGTTCCTGGTGGTCAAGGACTATCCGGCGGCCGCCGCCCTGAGCTTCGTGCTGATGGCGTTCATCCTCGTCGGTGTGCTGCTGTACACGAAGGCGCTCGGTACGGAGGACTTGGTATGACGCTCGCCGCGGGACCGTTGATCGGCGACGCCGCGAGTGCCGCGGACCAGCCGAAGCCCCGACGCAATCGGCGCCGCCTCAACGTCGGCGACGTCACGCTGCGGGTCGTCGCCGGACTGGTGCTCTTCTACCTGTTCCTGCCGATCTTCGTGATCATCCTGTTCTCGTTCAACCACCCGGCGGGCAAGTTCAACTACAGCTGGCAGGGCTTCACGTTCGACAACTGGTTGCACCCCTTCAAGTACCCCGCCCTCACCGAAGCGCTGAAGTTGAGCATCAACGTGGCGGCGGTGTCGACGGTGATCGCGTTGGTTCTCGGCACGCTGGTGGCCATCGCGCTGGTGCGACAACGGTTTCGGGGCAGCAAGACGATCGACACCTTCCTCGTCCTTCCGTTGACCGCACCGGAAGTGGTGATGGGCGCGTCGCTGCTGGTGCTGTTCCTCGACTTCGGTTGGGCGACGGGGTACGTCACCATCCTGATCGCGCACATCGCCTTCGAGATCAGCTTCATCGCGATGACCGTTCGCGCTCGTGTCCGTGGGTTCGACTGGACCCTGGAGGACGCGTCGATGGACCTCGGCGCCAGCCCCACCCGGACCTTCTTCAAGGTGACGCTGCCGCTGATCGTTCCCGGCATCGTGGCGGCCGCGATGCTGTCGTTCGCGCTGTCGCTGGACGACTTCATCATCACCTACTTCGTCAGCGGGTCGACGGTGACGTATCCGCTGTACGTGAACGCGGCGGTCAAGGCGGCCGTGCCGCCGCAGATCAACGTCCTCGCCACGGCGATCTTGGTCGCCAGCCTGCTGCTCGTCGGCCTGGGAACGATTTACCGGCGCAAGCGAATCGACCTCTAGGCGACGAGCTCGGCCGTGTCGTGGCGCAGGGCGCCGGTCCTCGGTCGGTGGGTCGACAACGCGGTGCGGGTGCGTGCCGAGAGGCGGCGTTCTGCTGCCGGCCGTCCGTGTCGGTGGATTCGTGCCATCTCGACGACGATCGAGGCCACTTGGGCGGGTTCGCCGTGGACGGTGAAGGTTCTTCTGTCCCACCACATCATCTTGGTTTCGTATCGTTCGTCCGGGTACGGCGTCGCGGGAATGGGGGCGACGACACCGCCCGTCGAGCGCCACCGCTCGAGGGTGTGCGCCGCGGAGGTGGCCATGTAGTAGTCCACACCGAGAAGCGTGGTCAGATGAAAGCCGCTGCGAGCATGTAGCTTTGCCCGGTGCGGATTGCGGGCGCCGTCGCCGCGCATCCAGGCGGCCTTCATCTCGATGACGCCGTAGGGGATGCGTTCCGCGAGCATCCTGCGGACGTCCGACTCCCCCGGCTGGTTCTGCCACTCGACGACGGCATGCGAGTCCTCGGGTGCGGTCAGCGCGCCCTTCGTCCTGACCCCGCCGATGACGCCTCCGTCGACGTCGGTCATGACCCAGAACAGGGCGGTGTCGGCCGCGCAGCGTGCGGTGTCTGCGTCGAGTGCGTCGCTGACGCCGAACTTGGCGTAACTCGCCACGGCACCACGGTGGTACTCGGCGAAGAGGTCGGGTGCCGCCGCCGGTTCGGCGATGGTGACCGCGCATTCGGCCGCCGGATCCCACCACGACATGGTGCCGCCGAGTAATACTTGGCTGGGTTTCGTGTATTCCAACGTCGTCATGGAGCCGCCTTCGCCGTTTGATGGACCGACTAGGGCAATATAATACTTTTGTTGTCAAAGTGCCTCTACCTGGCAATTGCGTATTAACTGACGTATCCAGCAAATGGCTTGCCGAAATTCAAACCTCGTTATCCACCCAGTAGCCAATGGCGCTCGCCATTCTGCCCTGGACGGGCGTCGACCATGCGCGGATCGACACCACGTAGTTGACGCAGCGGTTGCTCGTTGGCGCGTCGTCGTCGGCGTGGCGTAGCTGACGAGCGACGACGACTGCCTCGCGTTACGCGCGGCGTGTCGCGGAAGCGTCGAAAATTGACGTCAGGTGACGTCGACGAGGACCGGAGGTCGGGCACCTGACCTGGCTGCCCCGATGCCTGCGGCGACGACGAGACAGATGCCGAGCACTCCCGCACCGTCGGGCGCCTGCGACAACACCAGGAAGCCGATCGCCATCGCGAACGCCGGCTCGATGCTCATCAGGGTTCCGAACGACGCCGTGGTCAGCCGCCGGAGCGCCATCATCTCCAAGGTGAAGGGGACAACCGGCAGCAGAATGGCGAGACCGATTCCGAACAGCAGGATTTCGGGCGTGATGCGCGGAATCACCGATGTACCCACGACGAGGGTGGAGAAGATCGCCGCAACGCCCATCGACACCGCCAGCCCGTTGATTCCCTCCACTCCGTCGCCAACGCGTTGCGTGAGCAGGATGTAGCAGCCCCAGCAGACCGCTGCACCCAACGCGTATGCGACGCCGACCAGGTCGACGGCGCCGGCCCACGGTTGGGTAAGCAGCGCAACGCCGACGGCCGCGAGGCCGGGCCACACTAAGCGGCTCTTGCCCCTGCCCTTCGCCACGGCGACGCCGAGAGGCCCGAGAAACTCCAATGCACTGGCGGTACCCAACGGAATGCGTGCGATGGACGCCATGAACAGCAGGGTGACCGCCGCGGTCACCACCCCGAGGAGGACGCACGTCAGGAAGGTCGTCCTGGTGAAGGCTGACGGCCGCGGGCGGACGATGACCAGCAGCAGTATCCCGGCCCATGTCAGCCGCAACCACGCCGCACCCTCGACGCCGATCTGGTCGACCAGCCCCAGGGACAACGCCAGCCCGGCTTGAACGCACAGCATCGCCCCCGACGCCATCAGCACGCCGGTGCGCGCCTGGTTCATGCCCATGGCTGCATTCAATGGCACGACCACCGTTCGCGTCCACGTGATAAAGCCCGACACACCGTTCGGAAATCGTGAACGATGGCGGGATCAGAGATTCTCGACAACCGAGGCGGCGTCGTCCGTGAAGTCGATCTGCGCCGCCGGGTTGCTCACCGCAGTGACGACGCCCGTCCCGAACGCTCCGATGCGGTCGTAGAGGGTCGCCGATCCCGTGCTGATGCCGTCGGCCGTCCAGTGCGAGTCCGCCTGCAGGTAGATCCACTCGTCGACCGGCAGACGGGCCAGCGCCACGGTCAGGTCGCCGTTGATGTAGCCGATGCCCGCCGTGCCGAGGTTGGTGACCAGGCTGGTGCCCTCCGCGGCGTAGACGGCGTTGACCAACGGGGAGTTGGCCACTCCCTCGACCACGTCGACGGCGCGATTCCGGAATCGCTTTCGCGAGGCGTTTTGGTGATCCGCGATGTTGGGGCTCCAGCCGCCGTCGTCGCTCCCCATCGTCAGGTGGCTCGAGTCGTCGACGGCGACCGGCATCGGCAGGTCCATCGTCGGCGACCACTCCTCGCCCCGTGGCACCGACGAGCGGCGGTACTGGACCAAGATGGCTCTCGCCACCACGACGCCGTCCTGGAGCAGCTCGCACTCGGAGTTGCGCACCCGCCTGCCGTCGCGGACCAGCCGCGCCGTCGCGGTGGTGGGCACTGCGCGGGCCGCCTTGAAGAGGTCGACCGTGAGGCGCGCTGGCATGAATTCGTCGAGGCCGAACCGTTCCTCGATGGTGCGCGCCGCCAGCCCGACCAGGGCCGGTCCGTTGAGATGATCTGGGCCCCAACGGCTTCGGGCATTCTCCGTAGGTAGGAAGGTGTCCGCCGACGTTTGGACGAAGTGGGCCGCTCGCGCAGTCATTCTCGAATCGTCGCACGGGGCGGACAATGCCAAGGTGGACACCCGCCGACTGCAGCTCCTGCTCGCCCTGTCACGCCTCGGCTCCATGCGTGCGGTCGCGGAGGCCCATCACCTCACCACCTCGACGGTGTCACAGCAGATCGCGGCGCTCGCGAAGGACGCTGGGGTCGACCTCGTCGAGCCGGCAGGGCGCCGAGTGCGTCTGACGCCCGCCGGCCGCCGGCTGTCCGATCATGCCGTCACCATCCTCGCCGCGGTCGACGCCGCGCGCCTCGACCTCGATCCGGTCGCCGAACCCGCCGGGACCCTGCGCGTCGGTGGATTCGCCACCGGAATCCGGGTGTCGCTGCTTCCGATTCTGGCCGACTTCGCCGTCAGCCATCCGCGCGTCGACGCGATCATCAGTGAGTACGAACCCGTCGAAGCGTTCCGGTTGCTCGTCGACGACGACTTGGATTTGGCCCTCGTCTACGACTACAACCTGGCCCCGGCGTCTCCCAACCCCGCGCTGGACACGGTGGCGCTGTGGTCGACGCCCTGGGGTCTCGGCGTACGGACCGACGCGACGGCCGGTGACACGGCCGATCTGCGGAACTACGCCGACGCCGCGTGGATCGTCAACTCGCGCAACACCGCTGACGAAGACGCCGTGCGAACGTTGGCGGCGCTGACCGGCTTCACCCCACGGATCGCCCACCAGATCGACAGCCTCGACCTGGTCGAAGACCTGATCCTCGCCGGTTACGGCGTTGGTCTGCTGCCCGTGAACCGGCCGGCCCGGCACGGCGTCTCGGTGCTGCGGCTTGCCGAACCGGCGGTCGTGATGACGGCCTACGCCGCGACACGGCGGGGTCGCGAGAGCTGGGCGCCACTGCGCCTGCTGCTCGACGGTCTGCGTCCCTCCTCGGACGAGCAGCGGGACTGGCCCCGACCCCCCTGCTAGCCGGTAGCGGCCGTGGCCGCTAGCGGTGGGCGGTTTCTGGTGGTCAGCGGCGATGTGGCGACGTCGTCGGCACGGGAGTCTGAATGCACTCACCCAGGACCGTCCGAAAGGCTCGACCATGACGAACCACCAGCTGCGCATCCTCGCCGCCACCTTCGCCTCCGCGGCGGCGGTCCTCGGTCCGCAAGCCGCCGGGCAGGCCCAGGCGGACACGAATCCGGCCTGCTCTGCCGTCGAGGTCGTCTTCGCACGGGGCACCTTCGAGGCGCCAGGTATCGGCGACACCGGTCAGGCCTTCGTCGACTCCCTCAACGCCAAGCTCGGTCAGCCCGTCGGGGTCTACGCGGTCGACTACCCCGCATCGCTGGACTTCCAGGCCGCGGCCAACGGGGTCGCCGACGCCAGCCGTCAGGTTCAGTCGATCGCCACCACCTGCCCGAACACCAAGATCGTCCTCGGCGGCTACTCGCAGGGGGCGGCCGTCGCCGGCTACACCACTGCCAGCGCGATCCCGGCCGGGTTCACCCTGCCCGCAGACATCACCGGACCGATGCCGGCGTCGGTCGCCTCGCACGTCGCCGCCGTTGCCCTGTTTGGCACGCCCGACCCGTGGTTCCTGAACCTGGTCGACCACAGCGCCCCACCCATCACCATCGGCGACGCGTACGTGAACAAGACCGTCCAGGAGTGCAACCAGGGCGACCCGGTGTGCTCCCCCGGCGGCCTCGATCGCTCCGCGCACAGCGCCTACAAGAACAACGGGACGGCCGACCAAGCCGCGGCCTTCGTCGTCAACCAGCTGTCGTCGACGGCTGTTTCGCAGACGGCTCGCGATTCAGCGTGACGTCGCCCAGGCCCCGGTCAGCGTTGGCCAAGCGTCAACGCCTGCGCGGACTGGTAGCGCTCGATCACGTCGGGCGTGGGGTCGGCGGTGAACGACGACGTGGCGCCGAGGCTCCAGGCCGGTGGCTCGTCGGCACCCGAAACCGTCCAGGCGGCTTGCCTCGCCGCGCCGAGCGCGACGTACTCCGCTGGCGGGGGGACGTGAACCGGCACCCCAAGGATCGCCGGAGCGATCCGGCGGACCGCCTCCGAGCGGGCACCTCCGCCCACCAGGATCACCCGGCCGGCGTCGACGCCCTGACGTGAGATCTTCTCCACACAGAACTGAATAGAGGCAAGAAGACCCTCGACGGCGGCACGGGCAACATTGGACGGCAGGAGATTTCGAGTCGTCACCCCGTGCAGTGCGCCTGCCGCGTCCGGGAGGTTGGGTGAGCGCTCACCGTCGAAGTACGGCACCAGCGTCAACCCCTCCGCGCCGGGCGGCGCTGACAAGGCGAGCCGGTCGAACTCGTCGAAGTCGACTCCGAGCATCTTGGCGACCGCCGCCAACACGGGTGCGCCGTTGAGCGTGCACACCAGGGGCAACTGCCGCCCCGTGGCGTCGGCGAATCCCGCCACCAGCCCTTCGGCGTCGTGTGGGGCGGCGTCGCCGACCGCGCTGACCACGCCCGAGGTGCCAAGCGAGACGACGCAGTCCCCCGGCCCGACGCCAAGGCCCAGCGCCGCGGCGGCGTTGTCACCGGCACCTGGACCAAGGATCGCCCCGGTGGTGGTCCGGCCCGCGGCCTCCGCCGGACCGACGACGGGCGGAACGATCGGACGTCGTCCGCGCATCGCCAGCTCGAGCAGGTCCGGTTGGTAGGTGCTGTCCTCGGCCGCGAAGTACCCGGTGCCGCTGGCGTCGCTGCGATCGGTGCGGATGTCGGCGATGTCGGTCGAGCCCGACAGCCGCCACGTCAGCCAGTCGTGTGGAAGGCAGACCGCCGCGGTCGCGTCGGCATTCTTCGGTTCGTTGTCGGCCAGCCACCGCAGTTTCGTCGCGGTGATCGCCGCCACCGGCACCACGCCGATCCGCGCTGCCCATTCCGCTGCCCCGCCGAGCTCGTCGACCAACGCGACGGCCGCGCCACTGGATCGAGTGTCGTTCCACAGCAACGCATCTCGGACGATGTTGCCAGCACCGTCGAGGCACACCATGCCGTGCTGCTGGGCGCCGACCGATACCGCGGCGACGTCGTCCAACCCACCCGCGGCCGCGGCGGCGTCTGCGAGCGCAGCCCACCAGGCGGCCGGGTCGACCTCGGTGCCCCCAGGGTGCGGTGCCGAACCCGAGCGCACGGTGTCACCGGTGTCGGTGTCGCAGATGACGACCTTGCACGACTGGGTGGACGAGTCGATTCCCGCGACGAGGGCCACGCCGACCTCCTTTGGTTCTTGGAACGTCCACCATAATCCGACGCACTGGCCGCCAGACGCGGCGCGGCCAGTCACGGGTTTGCGACCGACTCCGCCGGGGAATAACCCGCGCATGTTGATCCGACGAATAGCGCGTCCCATGCTGGCCACCACTTTCATCACCCGTGGCGTGGACGCACTCCGCAGCCCCAAACCAGCCGCCGACGCCGCTCGGCCGACCCTCGAAGGTCTCAGCAAGCTTCCGGATCCGGTCGGCCCCAACGTGCCGACGAACGCCGAGACCGTCGCCAAGGTGACCGCTGGCGTTCAGATCGGGGCCGGTCTGCTGCTCGCCGCGGGCAAGCTGCCCCGGCTGTCGTCGGCGGCCCTCGCCGTCAGCGTGGTCCCCGGCAGCCTCGGCAGTCATGCCTTCTGGAACGAGACCGATCCCGCGCGCAAGGCGGCGGAGCGCAAGGCACTGTTCGCCGACGTCGGCCTCATCGGTGGCCTGATCATCGCCTCAGTCGACACCGAGGGCCGTCCGTCGCTGGGGTGGCGTAGCCGCCGTGCCGCACGGAAGGTGAGCGAGCGGGTCACCGGGGTCCTGCCGAGCGGGGCCGACACCCCCAACGCCCTGATCGACAGCGAGCTCGTCGACAAGTGGGGCGAGGGCATTCACACCGGTCTGCACGTCGGCGCGGAGCGTGGACGCGAGCTGGCCCACGTCGCGAGGGAACGCGGTTCCGAACTCGCGGACCTCGCCTACGAGCGCGGGTCGGAGCTCGCGGACGTCGCGTTGGAGCGCGGCACCGAGCTGGCCGACGTGGCGCGCGATCGCGCACCGAAGCTCGCCAAGAAGGCGCGCAAGCGCGGTCTCGAGCTCGCCGAACTCACCCAGGATCGCAGCACCGAGTTGGCCGACGTGGCGCACAAGCGCGGCGCCAAGCTGGTCGACGTGGCCCGCGACCGGGCGCCGGAATTGGTTGACGCAGCCCGGGATCGCGGCGCGGAGATCGCCGCCCTGGCCCAAGAGCGCAGCAACGAGTTCGCTTCGCTGAGCCGCAAGCAGGCCAAGCAGACCCGCAAGGATCTCAAGCGCGCACAGAAGGAACTGGAGAAGCGCGTCCGCTAGACCCGCATACCACGACGGCGGGCGTCACCCATATCCGGGTGACGCCCGCCGTTCGTTGGGTCAGCCTCAGATCACCAGATCCAGCAGGAGCACGACGCCGAGACCGCTGACCGAGAGCACGGTCTCCATGATCGACCAGGTCTTGATGGTCTGGCCGACGGTGAGTCGGAAGTACTGGTTGACCAACCAGAAGCCGGCGTCGTTGACGTGAGAGAAGAACAGCGAACCCGCGCCGACGGCGAGCACCACCAACGACACCTCGCCGGTCGGCATGTCGGCGACGAGCGGAACGATGAGCGACGAGGCGGTGATCGTTGCGACCGTCGCCGAACCCGTGGCCAGCCGGATCAGCACCGCGATCAGCCAGGCGAGGACCAGCACCGAGATGCTCGCGCCCTCGGCCCAGCGGGCGAGCAGGGTGCCGATGCCGGTGTCGACGAGCACCTGCTTGAAACCGCCACCGGCGGCGACGATCAGGATGATCCCGGCGACCGGCGGGAGTCCGGACTCGATGCACGCGGTGACTTCGCTGCGGTCCATCCCGGCGCCGCGGCCGAGGGTGAACATGCCGACGATCACGGCGATGAGAAGCGCGATCAGCGGGGTGCCGAGGGTGTCGAACACCAAACGGACCAGATTGGCCTTGTCGTCGATGAAGATGTCGACCAGTGCCTTGCCCAGCATCAGGACGACGGGCAGCAGTACCGAGAACAGCGTGATGCCGAACGACGGCCGGCGCCGGTCCTCGCCGTCGGCGAAGCGGTCCGCGTCGAAGGTGTCGGGCGCGTCGACGACGACCCACTTCCCGGCGAGCTTTCCGAACAACGGTCCTGCCAGCACGATGGTCGGGATCGCCACTGCGACACCGAGAGCCAGCGTGATGCCGAGGTCGGCGTTGAGGAGCCCGACGGCGGTCAGTGGCCCTGGATGCGGCGGGACGAACCCGTGCATCGCCGAAAGGCCTGCCAGAGCCGGGATTCCGACGGTGACCAAGGACAGCTGCGAGCGGCGCGAGACCAGGTAGATGACCGGTATCAGCAGCACCAGGCCGATCTCGAAGAACATGGGGAGGCCGATGATCGCGCCGACCAACGCCATCGCCCACGGCAACATGCGTGGTGACGCGTGCCCGACGATGGTGTCGACTATCTCGTCGGCGCCACCGGAATCGGCCAGCAGCTTGGCGAACATCGCGCCGAGCGCGATGAGGATGCCGACACCCGCCGCGGTCTCACCGAAACCCTTGGTGAAGGACGCCAGCACGGTGGTGAGGTTCTCCCCCGCGACCATCCCGACCGTCAGCGCACCGAACATCAACGACAGGAAGGGATGCAGCTTGACGACGGTGATCAGCACGACGATGACCGCGATGCCGACGAGGAACGCCAGGACGAGGTGCCAACCCGAGGCCACCGGCTCGGTGAGTTTCGGGGCGTCGTCGGCGAGCAGGGTAATTCCGTTGATCATCACAGCTCCCGTTGGGTCAGCGTTACGTATTCGTTCACGATTGAATCGATGTTCTGGTCGACGTTGACGTCGACGCCGTTCTCGTCGGCCGCCAGCGGCTCAAGGGTCTCGAATTGGGACGCGAGCAGCGACGCGGGCATGAAGTGTCCCGGTCGGCTGGCCTGCCTGCGGCCGATCACTTCTGGCGTTCCCGCGAGATGAAGGAAGTCCACGTCGGGACAGTGCTCCCGAAGTTGGTCGCGGTAGGTGCGTTTGAGTGCCGAGCAGCTCATCACGCCGCCCTCGGCGTGGGCGGCCAGCCATTCCCCGATCGAGTCCAGCCAGGGCCGCCGGTCGTCGTCGTCGAGGGCGTGACCCGCGGTCATCTTGGCGATGTTGGCCTCGGGGTGGAAGTCGTCCGCGTCGGCGAATGGAACTCGAAGTCGTTGGGCGAGTGCTGCGCCAACGGTCGACTTGCCGGACCCGGACACACCCATTACGACGATTGGCGCCATGCCAGCCCACCTCCCGATCGTTTGTACCCAGTTGTGCCTGTCGTCACACAGAGTGCCTCAATAGTAAGATCATTACAAGAGTTTCAGCGAAAGATATGTCTTTAAGGCAGTCAGCAAACTTTATGACAAGATGTATGGGTGGCCGGACCCTCAAACGTCAGCGCGCTGCACGACAACGTGCTGACCGGCATCGGCGCCGAGATCGTGTCGGGGACGCTCCCTGCCGGTGGGGTGATCAACCTCGAAGGCGTCGGCGTCCAATACGGGGTGTCCCGCAGCGTCGCGCGCGAGGCCGTTCGGGTGCTCGAGTCGATGGGCCTGGTCGCATCCCGCCGCCGTGTCGGCATCACCATCCAGCCCGCAGAACGATGGAACGTCTTCGACCCACGGGTCATTCGATGGCGGCTCGAATCTGGCGATCGCGCAGCACAATTGGTGTCCCTCTCGGAGCTGCGCCGCGGCTTCGAACCCACTGCGGCGGCCCTCGCCGCCCGTCGGGCCAATCCGCACCAGTGCCGCATCATGGCGGCAGCCGTGTCGGACATGGTGATGCACGGCCGGTCCGGCGACCTCGAGTCATACCTGTTGGCCGACAAGGTGTTTCACCAGACGTTGCTCGAGGCCAGCGGCAACGAGATGTTCCGGGCGCTCAACGGCGTCGTCGCCGAGGTGCTGACCGGGCGCACCCACCACGGCATGATGCCCGAGACGCCGAACCCGGTCGCCATCGCACTGCACGACGAGGTCGCCCGCGCGATTCGGCTTCGCGACGAGGAGACCGCCGAACGCGCCATGCGGGAGATCATCGACGAAGCGGTGGACGACGTCAGTTCATCCGCAAAGTGAACGTCATCGTCAGCCCCGACACCTCGGTCACCTCCACGACCCGGCGGGCCTGAGTCTTTCCTGCGACGACGTCACAGCCGGCGGATGCGCCCACCTCACCCCTCAGCCCGCCTTCGCACGCCACCGAACCGATGCGCTCCGATGACTTCTCGGCGACGAGGCGCGCCACCGCCCGCTCGAGTTGCTCCTGTGACAGTGCCGGGGTGAGGTCGTACTGGATTGCGCCCGAGTCGGTTCCGGTGACGGTGACGATCGGCTGAAAGCTGTTGGCTTCGTCGACCACCACGTCGCATCGCTCGGTTCTGCCGACCTCGCCGATGAGATCCGATTCGCACACGACCGTCTCGGGCCGGTCACCGGCGGCGGTCAGCTTGTCGGAGACGTCCCTCTGCAGAGCCTCCTTCGCGACCGTCGGCGTGACGTCGGGACCCGTCACGCCGGCACAGCCGCACGCGATCCCACCCGTCAGCACCAGGGCCGCGGCAGTCACCGTGAACCGCATGGCATGCATCCTTCCATCCGCGCGGGGTCACGGTGGTTGACTGCCAAAGTGAGCAGAACTTCGACAACGGCCCGCAGGCTGTTCGACCGCTTCGAACCCGTGCACGCACTGACCTACTTCGCCCCCGAGTCCCGCGAGGCTCTCGGCCAGGCCGGCTTCCGTGGTTTCTGGATGGGCTACTTCGGCGCCCGGTCGGCGCCGCTTGGCGCGGTCGGCGCCGACCTCGTCACCGCCGTCTTCTACAACTTCGCCCCGGCTCACGTGGCTCGCGCACTCCCCGCCGCATGGGAATTCGCCAGCCCAGCCGACGCCCTCCGCGCGCGGGAGGTGTCGGCCGTCGCCGCCCTTGGTCGGTGCGGGGTCGGCGACGGTACCGAGGTGCAAACCGCAGCCGACCTGTTGGCCAAGGCCGCGGCCACTGCCCCGCTGGACGGCCGCCCGCTCTTCGCCGCGAATCGCGCGGTGCCGTGGCCCGACGAACCGGCAGCCCGGCTGTGGCACGCCAGCACCCTGCTGCGGGAACACCGCGGCGACACCCACGTCGCGGTACTCGTCGCCAACGGCGTCGGTGGCCGCGACTGCAACGTCCTGCACGCGCTGGCCGATCGGGTGCCTCGCGAGTTCATCATGCGCAGCCGCGAGTACGACGACCAAGAGTGGCAGGTGTGCCTCGACCGACTCGCCGCCCGCGGATTCGTCGACGATCAAGGCGCGCTGACGGATTCGGGCCGCGAGTTCAAACAGCACCTCGAGGACTCGACCGACCGGTTGTCGCTGTCGGCGTTCGACGCCCTTGACGACGGCGAACTGGAACTGCTTTTTCGCGCGCTGACCCCACTCACCAGGGCGGTGGTCGCCGCGGGCGACATCCCGGCCGCCACGCCGATGGGGCTTCGTCGTGACGACCTCGACGACGACGGCGCGCAGTTGTCCTAGCGCGGGCCGTACATGATCAGACCGACTCCGAGCAGGCAGACGACCGCCCCCGTGACGTCCCAGCGGTCGGGCCGGAAGCCGTCGGCGACCATGCCCCACAGCAGGGAGCCCGCGATGAAGATGCCGCCGTATGCGGCCAACACGCGCCCGAAGTTCGCGTCGGGCTGGAACGCCGCAACGAACCCGTAGGCGCCGAGCGCCAGCACCCCGGCGCCGGCCCACAGCCAACCGCGGTGTTCTCGGACGCCCTGCCAGACCAGCCAGGCGCCGCCGATCTCCAGCAGTGCCGCCAAGACGAACAGCACCACCGACTTGAGCACCGTCATGTTCGGTTGCGGTTCCATTCGAGCCAGCCGACACCCGTGCGGCCGTCCGTCGTCGTCACGGTGGCCCAGGCCCGCGGGAACCTGCTCACCCGGCCGTCGGGCGAGGTCAGCAGCACCGGGGCGTGCCCGCGTATCTCGACGGTCGCGGTCAGGTCAGCCGGCGTGACCTCCAGCGTGGTGCCATGGGGTAAGTCGTTCTCGCCGAACGTCTCTCGCGCCACGACCGTCTGCAGCTCGACGACCTCGCCCGAGCGCTGGACGTAACCGGCGGCCATCGGCGGCGCGCCGGGGATCCGGAGGTCGAGGCCGTGGACGTGCGTGCCGTCGTCGAGGTGCAGCGCGCTCCACACCCACTCCATGCTCCACCAGTCCCGCGCCGCCCACGAATGGTCCCGCTGACCAGGAACGTCGGAGAACTCATACGTTCGTCCCTCTGCCCGAACGGTTCCCGACACCGTGCACGGAATCTCGTAGCGGGTCGACAGGCGGTACTGGTACGGGGTGCCGACGGTGGTCCACACCAGATCCATCTCCAGGTCGACTGGCCTGCCGGAGGCGCCCCTGAGGAGGTCGGCCGGATCGTCGTAGGCCTCTCCCCTGCCGCGCAGCGTCACCCGGTGGGATTGCAACGGCGCGGTGGCCTCGAGTTCCAGTTCGACGCCGTCGCCTTGCACGCGGGTGTGGTCGGCCGGCAGCGGTGCCTCGAAGTCGAGCACGGCGATGGTGGGCATGTTCGGGCCGCACAGCAGGGCGTTGATCCAGGCGTGGCCCTGATTCGGAATCAGGCCGAGCCGCAACCATCCGCCGACCTCCTGGCGGGGGTCGACGAAGTCGAAGTACCAGCTCTCGCTCCACAGCGGTTCGTTCGACGGTTCGTGGCGGCCTTCGTCTTCGGGCTTGGGCTGCAACGGTTCCGGATGCGACGGCGGGGGCAGCACGGCCAGCGCGTCGGTATCGAGCACGTGTTGGCAGTGCCGCGCGATCATCGTCATGAACATCCGGTCGCCGCGCTCGGTGCGCTCGACCAGCATGGGCGACACGATCGACATCATCACCCCGAAGAAGCTCTGCCGCCGCACGCCCTCACGCACGTCGTCGAGGCTCACCGAGGTGTCGGGCCCGAGCGCGTCATGGTAGGCCCGCAGCAGTGCATTGCCGTGCTCGCGGCGCCGATCGGCGGGCAGCGCACATCCCAGGAAGTAGGCGACGTCGGTCATCGCCGGCCCCCAGGTGACGGTCTGCCAGTCGACCACGGTGAGCGGACGGTCGGCGCCAGCCTCGCCGAACAGCATGTTGTCCAAGCGGAAGTCGCCGTGGACCAGTCCCTGCGGTCGTCCGGACGCGGCCTCGGCGGCGAGGTACTCCTCGAACCCCGCGACCAGGCGCTCGCAGACCTCGCGGTGCTCGGGTGCGACCTCGTCGCGATAGCGGTCGACGAATCCGGCGTACAGGGCCGCCATCAGTCCCTGGTTGAGCGGCGACTCCCGGTTGAGCCACTGGGCGTCCGCGAGGGCGGCGTTGCCGAGCAGCGGGCCGTGCACGCGACCGAGCTGCGTCAGCGCCATCGTCGCCTGCTCAACCGACGCGCCGCCGATCTCGTCGCCGACGACGGCCGGCGCGGCGTCACCGAGCAGCAGGTCGAAGGCACCCGTCGCGGGGTCGTAGGCCGCGTGGTGGCACTCGGAGACGGGTCCGTGCAACGTCGGCGCAATGTCGGTGTAGAACCGGACTTCCCGTTCGTAGAGACCCATCGCCAGGCCGGTCTGCCTGCTGCTGGGGTCGGCGGCGGCGACCTTGAGCACCACCGAGGCGGGCCCGTCCTGGCCGTCGGCGTACGTCAGCCCCACGCGGTAGCACTCGCTCATCTGTCCAGTGCCGATCCGCTCGACGGTGAAGTCGCTGACCTCTCCGGCGCCGAGGGCCGCGGTCAACCAGTCGGCGGTGAGATCGGCGGGGCGTTCGACGAGGGCGTTGGCTAGGAAGGGTTGCACGCCGCCCACGTTAGTCAGTGGCAGGCACCCGCAACGGCGTTTTCGCCGGAGAACTTGACGGGCGTCAACTCTGCCCGTGGCAGGCGTCGGACACCGTCGCGGGCACGTCGAGTGACGGGTTGCGGTCGAAGAACCCGAACGGCTTGAGCCAGAAGGACACCACGTCGACCGGCATCACCGGCCAATCCTCCGGCCGGGTGATGTGGTGAAGGCCGAACACGTACCAGAGCACGACGTCGGTATTCTCGACGGACCGGTTGGCCTTCGTCCACTGCCCAAGTCCGGTGTCCTCGGTCGACTGGTTCACGAATTCACCTGCGGGCCAACGTTCGTCGGCCGAGTTGGGCGTCACCCAGAGTGTGTGTCCGATCACGTTCGCGCGCTTGAGAACTGGCGAAGCGGGATCGAACATGGCCGGGATCGCCCCGCCGGGCACCAGCTTGTAGGCGGGATGGGTGCCGAGGCCGTTGGTCACGTTGGTGTTGACCACCTTCCACGCCCGCTGGGTGTCGAAGTTGACGTCCTGCATTCCCTCGCTCTCGGTGCGCAGGGGGACGTTGCGCGTGACGAGCGACAGTCCGTACGGATTGTCCGGGCCCATCGGCTCGGCGTAGGACTCCGACATGAAGACGGTGTTGTCGGCGCCGTCGACGTCCATGTCGAGCCGCGCCACCAAAAAGTGTTGGTGGAACGGCGCATACGTGCGCTCGTCGACCAGGGTGCCGTTCGGATTCGGGGCGCCTGCGGCCAGCGGCGTGGTGACCATGATGCCGGTGGCGCGGACCTCGCACTCGATGTTGCCGTCCTGATAGAGGCGCCAGTAGACGAGGTATTCGTAGTTGGCCACCGTCACGTGGAACGAAATGGTCAGGCGCCGGATCCGGCGCACCTCGGCGCCGGCGTCGTGGTCGACGTGCTTCCACAGCACGGCGCCGTCCTCCTCGTGGATGCAGATCGCGTTGGTGATCGTGTACGGCTCCCCCGCGCTGTCGTGCATCACGGCGTCCAGGTAGCGGATCTCGCCGAGGCAGTCGCAGCCGAGTTCCAGGGAGGTCGTCATGAAGCCAAGGCCCCACTCGCCGATGTCGAAGGCGGTGCGGCGGTAGTGGTCGACCGACGAGTCGCGGTACGGCACGATCATCTCGGCGAACGACATCCGGTGCGCAACCGAGCGCTCGCGATCACCGTCGCGGTAGCGCACCGTGTGAAGGGTCATGCCCTCGCGGTAGTTGAATCCGATGCGCAACGACCAGTTCTGCCACTGCAGCAGGTTGCCGTCGATGGTGAACGACGGGCCCTCGGGCTGGGTGATGAGCAGCGGCTTGAGCGGCTCCCGCGTCGACGCCGCGCGGATGCGCTCCGGAACGTGCTTTGGCACGTATTCGCCCATCACGTCCGGTGTTTCGACTCCCCCGTCATCCTCGACCCGCAGCACCTCCATGGTGTTCAGGTCGACGACGCAGTGCAGGCCGCTGACCAGATGGGCGTATGGGTTGGCCCCGGGCGCGTCCTTGCGCCACGTGTCCGACCAGCCCAGCCTGCGGTCACGGAACTCGGCAGGGGCGACCGCGGCACCGAAGGTCCAGGTGTCCATGAAGACGTTGTCCAGGTCGGTGATGCCGCGCTTGGCGAGCGCGGCGATCACCTCGGGGTGCTTGCGCAGAAGCTGGTCGCATTCGACGAACTCGTCGACGGTGAAGTTGGCCTGCACACCGGGGACGTGATCGAACGACTCGACCCGGTCGGCGCTGAGCGAGACGACTCCCTTGTAGGTGGCATTGGCCGATCGGTCCAAGCAGATCGCCGTCGCTCGGCGGGCAGGCGCGTCGCCGCTGTCCTCGAACCGCCGCAGCTCCTCCTTGGACGGCTCCACCAGTTCGATCGAGGCGAACCGCCACCCCAACCCGGAACCCGAAGCCGGGGTGGCCTCCACCTGGTGTTCGCGGCGCAACACCGCAGCGACAGCGCTGAATTCGTCGGAGGACAGTGGATCGAGTGGATGCGTCACCTCACCACTCGACCACGTCGACGGCGGCCGCGCGAGAGGATCGACGGAAACCCCGTGCGGGCCTCAGCTCGAGGCCAGCGTGAACCCCTCCCACGCCTTTCTGCGGTCGGCGTTGGGGTCGTGTTCGAGACGTGAATGACGGTCGAAGATCATCACCGCGCGCTCGTCGGCGGTGTACCGGGGCCAGCCGTCGCCCGGTGATCCGGTGCGGCTGAACGCGCGCCACCTGGCCTGCACGTCGTTCGACACCCGGCGTGCCGAGCGACGATCGGCGACGGCCGTCATCAGTGACCCCGGCCGGGTCCGATAGATGTCGAACACCGCGAGCAGCTCCGTGGCGTGCGTGGCGCCGAGGCCCGAGAGGTGGAACGTGCGGGGCGCGTAGTCGTAGCGGTAGACGTAGGTCGGGGCGTGTTGCCCGTGCGCGGAGGCGATCTGCCACGCCGCGGTACCGAAGGCGAAGTCGCCGCCGAGGCGGATGCAGGCACTCGGACTCGGGTAGCCCGGATAGGCGCTGGTGATGCGGTCACGCAGTTCGACGTCGGAGTCCGCGAGGAGCAGGTCGATGGCGGGCTCGGTCATCGGCAGCAACTGCAGGAAGCGGGTGAACAGGCGACCCTCGTCGGCGTTGGTGCCGACGATGAGTGGCACCCGGTGCGCGGTGCCGTCGCGCATTGCCCGCAGGGGGTCCTCGGGCAGGTACTCGGTGTCGAAGGTGGGGCCGACGACGAACGCGCCGCGCATCTCCGTCATGCCGCGCCGCATCACCCGGTTCAACCCGTCGACGAGCTCGGCGGGTCGCGCCGACATCACGGCGGCAGCCCCGTCCTTGCGGGCTGCGCCGAGCGCGTCGACCAAGTCGTCGGCGAAGGCTGCCGCGACGTCGGGTGTTCCGGCCATGCCGCTGGCCGGACTCTCCGAAATGGCTTGTGCAAACAGGCCCTTGGCGGCAGGGGTGGCCAGCAGGGTGGCGACGGCGTGCGCCCCGGCGCTCTCCCCGAAGATGGTCACGTTGTCCGGGTCGCCACCGAATACGGCGGCGTTGTCGCGGACCCATCGCAGGGCCATGACCAGATCCCGCAGGAAGAGGTTGTCCTCGATGGGGTGCTCGGGCGTCGAAAGCGCTGAGAGGTCCATGCATCCCAGCGCGCCGAGCCGGTAGTTCACCGAGACGTAGACGCAGCCACGCCGGGCCAGGGCGGCGCCGTCGTAGATCGGGGTGGCCGAGCTGCCGAGGATGTAACCGCCGCCGTGGATGAAGAACATCACGGGCAGGGGCTCGTTGCTGGGATTTGCCGGCGCGACCACGTTGAGCGTCAGACAGTCCTCGCTCATCGGCTGGAACTTGCCGAGACCCAGGAGGGTGTACTTGCGGTCCTGCGGTGCGCAATAGGTGAACCCGTGGCAGTAGCGAACCCCTGGCCACGGCTGGACCGGCTGGGGGGCGCGCAGCCGCAACGGCCCCACGGGAGGCCGGGCATACGGGACGGACCGCCACCGGTGAACCCCGTCGGCGGTGAAACCCTCGATGACTCCACTGTCGACGGTCACGCGAATGGTGCGATCGTGCATGACCCGACGTTAGCGAAGAACCGCGCCTCCGACGTGCCTGACGGGCCAGTCGGATTGCGACCGTTACCCTGGTCGACATGCGAATTGCCCTCCTAGTCGCCGTATCTGCGCTGGTAGCGGGCTGTTCGGGCGGTACGGACGGGTCAGCAGACGGCCCAGGATCCACGTCCGCCACCAGCACGTCGAGCAGCCCGCGCCAACCCACTCCGACGTTGACGCCGCCCACGAAGCCGTCACCGGCACCCACCGCGGTGCCGCGGCAGGGCGCCGCGATCGGCGACGTCATCGGCTGGATCGAGGCCGGAACGCCGGCCGACGTCGCCGGCTATCACTCCATGACCCGGGGCGCCGACACCACGGATCTTGGTGCGGGCGTCGCGTTCACGACCGCTGGTGGGGTGACCAACTGCGTCACCAACCGGTATCGGGACGGTGCCCTGGCGTGCCTGGTGAAGCTGACGGATCCGCCGCCGCGCCCCGCCGGTGTCGAGTCGGCCTGGAAGAACAACTGGGTGGACTTCACGGGCACGACCGTCGACGTCGGATCGCCACACGGTGACCCGGGTCCGTTCGGTGACGGCACCGGGGCCGAGCTACCGCCAGGCCAGACGTTGGCGTTCGGCGGCTATCGGTGCCGCGCCGATCCCGCCGGCGTGTTCTGCGTCGACTACGGCCATCGGACCGCGGTCGCGTTGAGCGCCCGTGGGGTCGAGCCGTTCGGCTGCCTGAAGAAGACGACGCCGCCTGCGGGCATCGGGCTCAGATTCAGCTGCTGACGACTTCCGCGTCGGCTCCGTCTGCACCTGACGGATCCCGGCGAGCCTTCACCCAATACATGAGAAGGTCGTCGGGCACACCGGGCACCTTCGCTGAAAACAATTGCTTGCGTACGCGTTTGGCCGTGATGCCCAGGGACTCGAAGTCCTCGTCGGAAATCCCCTCCAGCGTCACGTTGGACACGACGAGGCCGCCCCTGGTGGCGCGATCCATCACTCGCGCTGCCACGTTGACGTCGACGCCCAGCCAATCCGATCCGATCCGCTGTGGCCGTCCGGTGTGGATGCCGGCGCGCATCATCGGTGTATAGCCGCCCACCTCAACGGTTTTCACCGCATCCAGGGCCTGCAGCACGGCCCTGACGGCGGTGGCGGGGTCGGCGAAGACCGCCATCGACCCGTCGCCCATTCGCTTGACGATCTGCCCGCCTGCCTCCAGGAGCGGCGGCTCCGTCACCT
This sequence comes from Mycolicibacterium hodleri, assembly GCA_006864685.1. Lineage (GTDB taxonomy): Bacteria > Actinomycetota > Actinomycetes > Mycobacteriales > Mycobacteriaceae > Mycobacterium > Mycobacterium hodleri_B. Next base: position 217,877 of record VIFX01000001.1, read on the forward strand.
GGGTGACCCGCCGCACCAAGGTGAGGGCGGCGTCGTCCCCGGCGCGCAGTGACCAGTCCGAGAATCCGACCAGATCGGTGAACACCAGCGTCACCTCGCGGTTGGCCGGCTGGCCGGACACCCGCTCTGTCAGCGCCTGCCACACCTGCAGGCCGGCCAGGCTGACCTCGCGCGACGCGGCGTGGCGGTCCAGGATGCGGTCGGCAGCGCGCGCCGCCGCCCGCGGGCCACCGACACCCGCGAGGGACAGCGGATCTCCGAAGTCTGGATCCCCGGGCAGTACTCGGCGGGCGCGCCTGACGAACGCGACGAGGCCGTCGTTGTGGTTGGTGCTCCGCAACCAGTGCAGTGGGCCACCGCCGCCGTCGTCGGACCGTTCCTCGAACGATTCGGCATCCACGTCGACCAGACTAGGTGTCCTCCGCGCCGTCGGCCGGAGGGCGGTGCGATTCGTGCAGGTCACGTCGGCGTGGAGGGGCGACGCACGATCGGGTAACGAAGGCCGCCGCTCCGCAGGGCACTCGTGGACAACGTGCGTTGTCACGAATACGTTGGGGTGACGAACCGAGTTGTACGGCTGTGAGGACGCGATGACCGCGAGATCAACGACGACCGCCGATCCGCTCGGTCCCGACTCATTGACCTGGAAGTACTTCGGCGACCTCCGCACGGGCATGTTGGGCGTCTGGATCGGCGCCATGCAGAACATGTATCCCCAACTCGGCGCGGGGGTCGAGGAGCATTCGGTCCTACTTCGGGAGCCGCTGCAGCGGGTGGCACGGTCGGTCTACCCGATCATGGGCGTGGTCTACGACGGCGATCGCGCCGCGCAGACCGGTGCTCAGATCAAGGGCTACCACGAGACCATCAAGGGCACCGACGCCGAAGGCCGCCGCTACCACGCGTTGAACCCAGAGACCTTCTACTGGGCGCACGCCACGTTCTTCATGCTCATCATCAAGACCGCCGAGTACTTCTGCGGCGGACTGACCGAGGCCGAGAAGCGTCAACTGTTCGACGAGCACGTCCAGTGGTACCGGATGTACGGCATGAGCATGCGCCCCGTGCCCGCCAGTTGGGAGGACTTCCAGGTCTACTGGGAGACCACGTGCCGCGACGAGTTGGAGATCAACCGGGCGACGCTGGACATTTTCTCGATCCGCATCCCCAAGCCCTGGTTCGTCGCCATGCCGACCCCGGTGTGGGACCAACTGTTCAAACCCATGGTGGCCGGTCAGCGGTGGATCGCGGCCGGTCTCTTCGACCCCGAGGTCCGCGAGAAGGCAGGACTGCGGTGGACACCGGGTGACGAGGTGGTGCTTCGTGTGTTCGGCAAGCTGGTGGAGCTGGCGTTCGTCGCCGTCCCCGACGAAGTCCGTTTGCACCCAAGGGCGTTGGCGGCCTACAAGCGTGCATCGGGGCGGTCGCGGGCCGACGCGCCACTGGTCGAGGCGCCGGCCTTCATGGGTCCCCCACGTGACCGCCGAGGCCTTCCGGTGCACTATGTCCCTGGTGGGTCACATGCCGCGGCGCTGATCGAACGTGCCGGGTCCCTGATGCACACCACGTTCTCCCTCGCAGGCCTGCGCCCAGCGCGTGGTCGGCACAAGCCGGAAAGGGCTGCCTGAACACATGCTCGAATGGTCAGACGTAGACGTCGCCGTGCGCGACGCGGTCCGTGAGTTCGTCGACCGTGAGGTCCGCCCGCACGTCGACGATCTGGAGAGCGGCGACATGGCGCCGTACCCAGTCATCCGAAAGTTGTTCTCCACCTTTGGCATCGACGCGATGGCCAAGGAGTCGCTGGAGAAGCGACTGGCCTCGATGCGCGAGGGCGGGGGTGCCTCCGGCGGCGGGTCGTCGGGCGGCGGGATGTTCGGTGGCGGCGGTGCGCAGGCCGGCATGGGCTTCGTGTTGATCAGCGAATTGTGCGGCGTCAGCATGGGTTTGGTCACCGGTGTGGGCGTCAGCCTCGGCCTGACCGTCCCGACCATCGCGTCGCGCGGCACCCTGGCGCAGCAGGAGCGCTGGCTACCCGAGCTCGTCACCTACGAGAAGATCGGCGCCTGGGCGATCACCGAGCCGGACTCGGGCTCCGACGCCTTCGGCGGCATGAAGTCCTACGTGGTGCGCGACGGGGACGGGTACGTCCTCAACGGGCAGAAGACGTTCATCACCAACGGTCCCGACGCCGACGTGACGGTGGTGTACGCCAAGCTGGACGAGAAGGACGGCGCCAACAAGCGCGACCGCAAGGTGCTGACGTTCGTGCTCGACAAGGGGATGGACGGCTTCGTTCAGTCGAAGCCGTTCCGCAAGATGGGCATTCACAGCTCCCGGACCGGTGAGTTGTTCTTCGACAACGTGCGTCTGGACCGCGACCGGCTGCTTGGTGAGACTGAGGACAACGACAAGGGCGACGGTCGCGACAGCGCCCGCTCCAACTTCTCGGCCGAACGCGTCGGCGTCGCCGCGATGGCACTCGGCGTGATCGAGGAATGCCTGCGGCTTTGCGTCGACTACGCGAAGTCACGCACGCTGTGGGGCCAGGAGATCGGCCAGTTCCAACTCATCCAGCTCAAGCTGGCCAGCATGGAGGTGGCCCGAATCAACGTGCGCAACATGCTGTTCCGAGTCATCGAAGCCGCCCAGACGGGGACGCCGATCTCGCTGCCAGAAGCCTCGGCGATGAAGTGGTACTGCTCGCAGGCGGCGACGGACGTCGCCATGGAGGCCGTTCAGGTCTTCGGCGGCAACGGCTACATGACCGAGTACCGCGTCGAGCAATTGGCCCGTGACGCCAAGTCGCTGATGATCTACGCGGGCAGCAACGAAGTCCAGATCACCCACGTCGCCCGCGGGCTTCTCAGCGGCTAGCCCGCGAACTCTGGTACAGGCAGATCGCAGCTGCCGCAGCGACGTTGAGGCTCTCGGCGCTTCCCACCATCGGGATGCGCACGCGGGCGTCGGCGAGGGCCGCCACGTCGACGGACAGCCCATGCGCCTCGGGGCCGAACAGCCACGCCGTCGGCACCGACAGGTCGGCGTCGTCGAGGGACGTCTCGCCGTCGAGCATGGTGGCGAGGACCCGCAGCCCGGCGGCTCTCAGAGCGTCCACCAGCGCGGCGGTGTCGGCCAGCTCCAGCACCGGCACTCCGAAGATGCTGCCGGCCGAGGCACGCAGGCACTTCGCGTTGTAGGGGTCGACGCCCTCGCCGGCCAGCACGAGGGCGTCGGCCCCCATCGCGTCGGCCAGCCGGATCAGCGTGCCCGCGTTTCCGGGATCGGCGGTGTCGACGGCGACGGCGACCAGTCGCGGCGCCGACAGCACGTCGGCCAGCGATGCGTCGGGCATCCGGCAGACCGCCACCAGCCCTACGGGAGTGACGGTGTCCGACAACGCCTTCGCGGCGCGTTCGGTGACCAGCTGAACCGGGGCGTCCACCAGCAGATCACCGAACCGCTCGGTGGCCGCCTCGGTGACGAAGACCTCGTCTACGAGACCACGCCGCAACGCGGACTCGACGAGGTTGGGACCTTCGGCGAGAAAGCGTGCGGCGTGGCGGCGTCCACTCGGACGCTGCAGCTTGATCGCCGCAGCTACCCGATTGGACTTCTCAGTAAGCAGTGTCAGGCGGCTTCGCCCGACGGCGCGTTCACGTCTTCGGGCAGGGCGGCCTTGGCGACCTCGACCAGTGCGGTGAACGCGGCCTCGTCGCTGATCGCGATCTCGGACAGGTTCTTGCGGTCGACCTCGACGCCGGCCAGCTTCAAGCCCTGGATCAACCGGTTGTAGGTGATTCCGTTGGCGCGGGCCGCGGCGTTGATGCGCGTGATCCACAGCTTGCGGAAGTCGCCCTTGCGAGCCTTGCGGTCACGGTAGGCGTAGGTCAACGAGTGGAGCTGCTGCTCCTTGGCCTTGCGGTAGAGCCGCGACCGCTGGCCGCGGTAGCCCTTCGAAGCCTTCAGTACGGTACGCCGCTTCTTGTGGGCGTTTAGTGCGCGCTTGACGCGTGCCATGGGGTGTTCCTATCTCGAGCGGGTCAGGTTGGGGCCTAGAAAGACGTGTCAGGTCAGCCGTTGAGCAGCTTGTTGATGCGCTTGGCGTCGTTCTTCGCCACCACGGCGCGGCCGTCGAGCCTGCGCGTGCGCTTTGTCGCCTTGTGCTCGAGCAGGTGTCGGCGACCTGCCTTCTGGCGCACGATCTTTCCGGTGCCGGTCTTCCGGAAGCGCTTGGAGGCGCCGCTGTGGGTCTTGGCCTTGGGCATGGAGTCCTCGGTTCTAGTGGTGGATCAGGTCGTGGATGGAGCAGGTGGTGCGTCACTCGGCGGTGCCGCAGCCGGCTCGGCCGGAGCGGGAGCGGGGGCTGCGCGCTGCGCCTGGGGTGCAGCGGCGTCGTGTGCCGCTCGTGCCTTGGTCTTGGCGCCGCGGTGAGGAGCCAGCACCATCGTCATGTTGCGACCGTCCTGCTTGGCGGACGTCTCGACGAAGCCGTAGTCGGCCACGTCGGCGCCGAGCCGTTGCAAGAGGCGGTAGCCGAGTTCGGGCCGCGACTGCTCGCGTCCGCGGAACATGATGGTCACCTTGACCTTCGACCCTGCCTCGAGGAAGCGGACGACGTGACCCTTCTTGGTCTCGTAGTCGTGGTCGTCGATCTTGGGTCGCAGCTTCTGTTCCTTGACGACGGTCTGCTGCTGGTTCTTGCGAGACTCGCGCTCCTTGAGTGCCGTCTCGTACTTGAACTTGCCGTAGTCCATGATCTTGCAGACTGGCGGCTTCGCAGCCGGAGCAACTTCGACGAGGTCGAGATCGGCATCCGCGGCGACGCGGAGTGCATCTTCGATGCGCACGATGCCTACCTGCTCACCGTTCGGTCCGATCAGACGGACTTCAGGTACACGTATGCGCTCGTTGATGCGGGTCTCAGTGCTGATGGGGCCTCCTATGTAGTCTTCGAGGAGTCCACACCATCAGCCATCCGCCCATACAGAGCGAAAAGGCCCTGTACATGACAGGGCCCGATGCCGACCGATCACGACTTGCGTCGCCTGTGCAAATGCACAGAACACCCACCTCTCGGTGGGTGTGACCGGACCGTTGTACCTGGAAGGTCAACGGTGGGAGCGGGACTCCACTTGCTGTCCTGGCGTAGGCCGGGACGGTCGCACGTGCCAGTCTAACAGGCATGACCGAGGTTCCCGAACTCCCCGATTACGTCGACCCCACGACCTCCCCCCAGAGGCCAGAGCCGTCCGTCCGCGAGCTCGCCGAAATCCCCGCCGTCGAGGTGATCACCAGGGCCGCGGTGATGATGATGAGCGCCGCCGCCGAGAAGCTCGGCCTGTCGGAGGTCGACCCCGAGGAATCGCCGCACCGCGACCTGGACGAGGCCCGCAGGTTGATCACGGCGCTGGCGGGGCTGGTGAAGGCGTCGGCGGAATACCTCGGCCCGCACGCCGGGCCGGTTCGCGACGGACTCAAGCAACTGCAGTTGGCTTTTCGCGAGTCCTCAGCGTTCCCCGACGAACCCGGCCAGGGGCCAGGAGAAAAGTTCACCGGCCCCGTCTGGTAGCCACTGCCAACCATTTCGCGGGCAGAGCGAATATTGTCGCGGCCTATGACGCTGACTAGCTCTAAGCAGCATCGAACGTCGACGTTCCGATGGGTGCCCGCCGCCGCGGGATGGCTCGTCGGCATCATCGCCACGCTGTCGTTGATCGCCAGCATCTCGCCGTTGGTGCGGTGGGTGATCAGGGTGCCGCGCGAGTGGGTCAACGACTACATCTTCAACTTCCCCGACACCAGCTTCGCGTGGGCGTTCGTCCTCGCCCTGCTGGCCGCGGCGCTGGCGGCCCGCAAGAGCGTCGCCTGGTGGATCCTGGTGCTCTACATGGTCGCCGCGGTCGGCTGGAACATCGGCGACCTCTCCACCGGTCCCGAGTCGGTGATGGAGGACATCGGCGAGGTGATCGGCCTGGTGTTCCACGTCGCCGCGATCGCTTTCCTGGTGCTGGCGCGCAAGGAGTTCTGGGCCAGGGTGCGGCGCGGTGCGCTGATCAAGGCGGCGGCCACGTTGGCGGCCGGGATGGCGATCGGCATCCTCATCGGCTGGGGCTTGCTGGAGATGTTCCCCGGTTCCTTGGACCGCGACGAACGGCTGACCTACGCGGCAAACCGCGTCGTCGTCTTCGCGGGCGTTGACGCCGACGCCTTCGACGGTCACCACCCCCACGTCTTCGTCAACGCGCTGCTCGGCCTGTTCGGAGCGGTGGCCCTCATGGTGGCCGCGGTCGTCCTGTTCCAGTCGCAGCGCGCCGAGAACGCACTCACCGGCGAGGACGAGTCCGCGATCCGCGGCATGCTCGAACTCTGGGGCAAGAACGACTCGCTGGGGTACTTCGCCACCCGTCGGGACAAGTCGGTGGTGTTCGCCCCCAACGGGCGGGCCGCGATCACCTACCGCGTCGAGGTCGGCGTATGTCTTGCCAGCGGTGACCCCCTCGGTGATCCCCGATCCTGGCCCGCCGCGATCGGCGCGTGGCTGACGCTGTGTCAGTCCTACGGGTGGGCACCCGGCGTGATGGGTGCGAGCGCCGCTGCCGCCCAAGCCTTTCGGGAAGCCGGCCTCAACGCCCTCGAACTCGGCGACGAGGCGATTCTCTACCCGGACAGGTTCAAGCTGTCCGGCTCCGACATGAAGCCCGTCCGGCAGGCCGTCACCAGGGCCCGGCGGGCGGGTCTCACCGTCCACATTCGCCGCCATCGGGACCTGACCCCCGAGGAGATGGCCGACGTCATCAAGCGGGCCGACGACTGGCGCGACACCGAGACAGAGCGCGGCTTCTCGATGGCGTTGGGTCGCCTCGGTGATCCAGCCGACGGCGACTGCATGTTGGTCGAGGCGGTGACCGAGCAGGACGAGGTGGTGGCCATGCTGTCGCTGGTGCCGTGGGGCACCAACGGCGCCTCGCTGGACCTGATGCGGCGCTCCCCCCAGTCCCCCAACGGCACCAACGAACTGATGGTCAGCGAGCTGTGCCTGCAGGGCGCGGACATCGGCATCACCCGCATCTCGCTGAACTTCGCCATGTTCCGGTCGGCGTTCGAGGAGGGCGCCCAACTCGGCGCCGGTCCGGTGGCCCGGTTGTGGCGGGCGCTGCTGGTGTTCTTCTCGCGCTGGTGGCAACTCGAGACCCTGTACCGGTCGAACATGAAGTACATGCCCGAATGGGTGCCCCGCTTCGCGTGCTACGAGGACGCCCGCCTGATCCCACGGGTCGGCGTCGCGTCGGTCATCGCCGAGGGTTTCCTGGTGTTGCCGTTCAGCCGTCGAGCCGAACAGCATACGGGCCAACACATTTCGGCACCGGACACACTGGTGCTCTCGGGCAGGCTGCATCCCGACGGCAGCGCGCCCGACACCGCCGGGCTGGGGCTCGAGGGCCCGTCCGAGGATCCGGTCCACCGACTGCCCGAGCAGGTCCGCGTCCGGATGGCCAAGCTGAAGGCGTTGCAGGACAGCGGCGTCGACGCCTACCCCGTCGGGGTGGCGCCCAGCCATACCGTCGCGCTCGCACTCGAGACCGCTGGCGAGACCGTGACGGTGTCGGGTCGGGTGCTTCGCATCCGGGACTACGGTTCGGTGTTGTTCGTCGACCTGCGCGACTGGTCGGCCGAAGTCCAACTGCTTTTGGACAACTCGGGGTTGAGTGAAGGCAGCACCGCCGACTTCACCAAGGCCGTCGACCTCGGCGACCTCGCCGAGGTGACCGGCACCATGGGCGCCAGCAAGTCCGGCACCCCGTCGCTGCTCGTCGACCGGTGGCGGCTGATCGGCAAGTGCCTGCGCCCGCTGCCGGACAAGTGGAAGGGCCTCACCGACCAGGAGGCGCGGGTGCGCACCCGGTACGTCGACCTGGCCATCAACACCGAATCCCGCGACCTCATCCGGGCCCGCAGCAACGTCCTGCACGCGATTCGAGAGACGTTGTTCGCCAAGGACTTCCTCGAAGTCGAGACGCCGATCCTGCAGCAGATCCACGGCGGCGCCAACGCGCGACCGTTCGTCACCCACATCAACGCCTACGATCTGGCGCTGTACCTGCGGATCGCGCCCGAGCTCTACCTCAAGCGGCTCTGCGTTGGCGGGGTGGAGCGGGTGTTCGAGCTGGGCCGCGCGTTCCGCAACGAAGGCGTCGACTTCAGTCACAACCCCGAGTTCACCCTCTTGGAGGCCTACCAGGCCCACGCCGACTACAACGTGTGGATCGACGGCTGCCGCGAGCTGATCCAGAACGCCGCACTCGCGGCGAACGGTGCCCACGTCGTCATGCGGCCACGGGAGGACGGAACGCTCGAGCCGGTCGACGTCTCCGGCGAGTGGGCCGTCAAGACCGTGCACGGTGCCGTGTCCGACGCGCTCGGGGAACACGTGGCCCCCGACACCGATCTGGCGACGTTGCGTCGCTACGCCGATGCCGCACGGATCCCGTACCAGACCCACTGGGACGAAGGCGCCGTCGTGCTGGAGATGTACGAGCACCTCGTCGAAGACCGCACCGAGGCGCCGACGTTCTACAAGGACTTCCCGACGTCGGTCTCGCCGCTGACCCGCCCGCACCGCAGCCTGCCCGGGGTGGCGGAACGGTGGGACCTGGTGGCGTGGGGCGTCGAGCTCGGCACCGCCTACAGCGAGTTGACCGACCCCGTCGAGCAACGCCGGCGACTCCAGGAGCAGTCGTTGCTTGCCGCCGGCGGCGACCCGGAGGCGATGGAACTCGACGAGGACTTCCTCCAGGCCATGGAGTACGCGATGCCGCCGACCGGCGGCCTGGGAATGGGCGTCGACCGCGTCGTCATGCTGATCACCGGACGCAGTATCCGCGAGACGCTGCCCTTCCCGTTGGCCAAGCCCCGCTAGGGGGTTCACAGCCAACCGTCAGCTACGCCGTCCACGATGACGTCGTGACATCGTGGTTGGCAGCCGGAGACTTTCGGCAACAGCACCTCTCGTTGATGCACGGCTGGTTGCCGCTGGTGATCCAAGCCGTCACCGTGGCCGTCGTCGTGGCCGCGGTCGGTTGGCGGAACCGCCGGTGGCGCCTCTTGTGGCTGCCCGTGGCGGTGGCCGTCGGTGTCGGCATGGCCGCCACGACCTACTGGTTCATCTCCTCACAGGGCATGTCGGACGACCCAGCTCCGAAGTTGCTGTGGGTTTGGATCGTCGTCACGGGGTTTGCCGTGGTGGTGCTCGTCGCGGGCTGGCGCAACGCCGGCTGGTGGCGACGCACGGCGTCGGCCGCCGGACTGCCACTGTGCGCTCTGTGCGCGGCACTGGCCCTCAATCTCTGGGTCGGCTACTTCCCCACCGTCCAGACCGCCTTCAATCAGCTCACGGAGGGACCGCTTCCCGACCAGACCGATCAGGCGACGGTCGTGGCGATGCAGACCAAGCACGAGATGCCCGCCAAGGGCGTGGTCGTCCCGGTGAACATCGCGTCGTCGGCATCGGGTTTCAAGCACCGCGGTGAACTGGTGTACCTCCCGCCCGCCTGGTTCGCGACCAACCCGGCACCGCACCTGCCCACGCTGATGATGATCGGGGGCGAATTCAACACCCCCGGTGACTGGCTGCGGGCCGGCAATGCGATCAAGACGGTCGACGACTTCGCCGCGGCCAACGGAGGCAACGCCCCGGTCCTGGTGTTCGTCGACACCGGCGGCGCGTTCAACAACGACACCGAATGCGTCAACGGCCCGCGCGGCAACTCGGCAGACCACCTCACGAAGGACGTGGTGCCGTTCGTGGAGGCCAATTACGGCGTGAGTACCAACCGCGCCAACTGGGGTCTGGTCGGCTGGTCGATGGGCGGCACCTGCGCCGTCGACCTGGCCACGATGCACCCCGACATGTTCAGCACGTTCGAGGACATCGCGGGCGACCTGGCCCCCAACTCGGGCAACAAGCAGCAGACCGTCGACCGGCTGTTCGGTGGCAACGCCGCCGCCTACGCCGCGTTCGACCCGACTGCCGTGATGACCAAACATGGCCTCTATCAAGGGCTCTCGGGGTGGTTCGACGTCAACGGCTCGGCGCCGTCGTCGGGGCCGACGGTCGTCGACGCGGTCAACGCCAACGGCACCGGCCTCGGCGGCAAGGACGCTGCGGTGCACCTCAGCGATCAAGCGGCGGCGGCCAACTCACTGTGTGCGCTCGGTGCCGCCAACGGCATCACCTGCTCGGTGGTGATGCAGCCGGGCAAGCACGATTGGCCGTTCGCCGACCACGCGTTCGCCGCGGCGCTGCCCTGGCTGGCCGGACAGGTCCGGACCCCGGGGGTGCCGAGGCTTGGCCTACCCGGAGCGTCCCCGGTGGCGTCGCACCTTCAGTAGTCGGATTCGGCGGCGACGATCTCGGCGAGGAACGCGTCGGGGCCGGGTTGGGCCAGGCGAGTCCTGGCCAACTCTCGGATGCGATCACGCAGGGCAGCCGCCTCCGCGGTGTCGGGGCGCCCGGGTCCGACGGTCACGGTCGTCGTGGACCAGCCGTGGTCCCAAGCCTGGATCTCGGTCAGCTCGTCGCCGTCGGTGTTCACCATCGGCAGCGCGGCCGTCCCGTTGCGGTCGAGGACGCCGGTGGCGCTGACGGCGCCCGCTTGCAGTCGCACCGGGACGCCCGCGGCAGACGCGCCGTCGGTCAACGCGACCCGCACCGTGGCGAACACTGACGCGTCGGCGGCGTCCACGGACCAGTCGACGGTGTGCTCCGCCGCGTCGAACGTCCGCGGCGGAACGGCCAGCCAGTCCACCGACGCGACGCCGCTGGCGATGGCGCCTCGGCTCCGCTCGCCGTCCCGTCCCGCTGCCAACGCGTAGTCCTCACGTCGGCCGGCGGCCGCAGGGATCGGCGCCGCGGCGAGGTCGTCAGCCCATACGCCCGAGTCGTCGGCCAGGTCGACGCAGGCCCGCACCACCTCGACGACGCGGGGGTCGCCGCCGCGCTCGAGGGCGCTCAGCGCGGCCCGGTGCGGCGCCAACAGTCCCTCCACGTCGGAATCCAGCGTGTCCTCGGTGAAGAATTCCTGCGCCGAGCTGACCAGCAGCGCCAACTCCCCGTCGAGCAGCGCCGGGTCGAGGCGCACGATTCCGTCGCGGCTGCTCTCAGGCCACCACCTGCGCAGCCAGTATCCGATCGCGAGGCGCCGCAGCGGTGCCAGGGCGTCGGGCAGCAGGTCGACCTCGGCCAGCTCCGATCCCGACACGAGGGCCGCGTGGCTTTCCGGACCCACCACCCGCCACAGCCAGTCGGCAGCGGCGACGTCGGTCACCGTCATGCGGGGGGCTGCCGCGCCGTCCGGATCGTCCACCGTCCACTCCAGCACCGCGCCGCTGACCTCGAGAACCGCCGCGGCGGGCACGTCGGCGACGGCCGGCCCGCCGGTCCAGCCGCCTCTCCTGGCCTCGAGCTTCACGGGGCCACCTCGTACTCCTGGAGTTCCAGCATGGACTTGATGCGTTGCCGATGATCGAGGTTGACCGAACGGGCCACGCCCTCGAGGAGGGAGCGCAGGTCGTCGACGTCGGCGCAGGATTCCTGCCAGACGTCGCGTCCGTGAAGGCGCGCCCAGAGCCTCCTGAGGTAGGGCTTCGCGAAGTCGGCGAGGTCGTCGACCACCTGACGCTGGCGGGGATGAATCGGTCCGCCGTCGACCAGATAGCGGCGGGCGTGCAGCACGTAGGCCTCCTTGCGCAACCGGGTCTGGATGTCACCGGACAGGTCGTACCTGGTGGCGGAGTCAGCGCTCAGCGGGGCAAGGTCGACGGCGACCTCGATGCCTGCCACGAGCGCCGCCTGCTTGTCTTCGGCGAGCAAACCCCATGGCGCGCAAGCCCTGTCGACTTCCTCGGCACACAGCATCGGGATGTCCGGCAGTTCGTCGCGATCCAGCGCACGGCGCAGTGTCGCCCTGACCCTGTCGACGACGCTGCGGTTCAGCGGCGGCGCGCCGTCGGCACCCGACATGACCGGTGGCGGTGGTTGCGGGGCAACGGAACTCAGGCCGACGTCCACGATCGACCACGGTAGTTCGGCGTCGGTGCGAGCCCTTGCGCCGAAGTTGTAGGGCGTCGCGTCCGCGACGAGCGCGGACCACACCCGTTGTCGCGCGGCCTCGGCGTTGTGACTCGTCGCGTCGCCGAGGACCGTGGTGAGACCGGACATGAACGGTCCCGGGATGGTGCTACCCGACCGAACGTCGCGCCAGCTGAACTCCAGCTGACGGCTCAGCTGCGTCACCACGGTGTCGTCGACGTAGCGGTTCAGAACCTCGACACCCGTCCGGTCGCGGTCGTCGTGGACGCCGCGGAGCACCGTTTCGGCGGTCTCGCGGTCATCGGGTAGGGGTGCACCCCTGGTCACCGCAAGCTCGAAGCAGACCGGGAAGTACAGTTCCTGAGCGTTGCCCGCAGTGATGCGCAGCCGTCGTCGCTCCAGCTTCAAGATCGCGAACCACGATGCCGCCCAACATAATTGCGGTGCCACGTCCAATATCAGCGCCCGCATCGCCGCACCCGTCTCCGCCGGAACCACCGGAGCCGAGAACTGAGGATTGGCGCGCAAGCGAAGCACCAACGGATCAAGGATGCGCTTGATGGTGCGCCGCAGCGGCGCCCCGTCGGTGCCGCTGAGCACCTCGACACCCGGTCCGATGGCACGCCATGCCTCGTCGATCACCGAGCGTCGGGGCAACACCAGTACCTCCCTGGTGGTGACGTCGGCAGCCGTGGTCATGTGGAGAGGATAGGCGCACGCTCGGAAAACACGGCGCGAAGAAGTTGGGATCGGTAGCCGGTGCGTACCAAGAGGCTGACGTCATGTCCAACGCCTTGCTTGCCGCCGCCGTGTTCCTGCTCGCCTGCACCATCGGTGCCCTCCTCTGGATACCCCTGTCCCGCGCGCTGAGCGAACCGGTCGTGCCCAGCGGCTCCCGGCGACCCACCGAGGTCGGCATCGGCACCGTTCGCGCCGTCGACGAGTACGTCACCCTCGACGTCGAGTGCGTGACCGGTCAACACTTCGTCGGCAGCCTGCGGCAGCACGCGGGCGGCGCGACACTGGGCCAGCTGCAACCGGGTGTGCTGTTGTTGGTGACCTTCGATCCGGCTGAACGCGAACAGCTTTCACTCGCCGACGACATGGTCGCAGTGCGGACCGCGTTCGACCAGATGCTCGTCAGCAAGGGCCTGGTGGCACCCGCGCAGATGGACCTGATCAGGTACGGCGTGAAGTCGCGTGGGACCGTCACCGCGATGAGGAGCACGGGGGTGGCCCGTGAGGACTACCGGGAGGTCGAGGTCGACCTGATGGTCCGCCGAGCCAAGGGCGGGCAGTTTCCGGCCAGGGAGACGACGCTGGTACCCGCCTCGGCCCTGGCCAACGTGGCTCCGGGCTGCATCGTCGACGTCTTCTACCGCAGGGGCGACGAATCGTCGGTGGCCGTGTCGGTTCCACCCGCCTAGAGACTCACCGCGCGCCGTCGACCGCGAAGGTGGCCAACGCCGCCCAGTACAACGGATTCGCGGTCGCGTCGCCGGAACGCCAGCGCCGCAGACACTCCCGCTGCCACTCGTTGACCGCATGACCGGCCCGGTCGTCGCCGTGGGCGCCGTCGACCGCCACGATCAGCTCGCCCATCGGGTCGGTCTGCCCGCCCGTGAACCGCCGATAGCCCGCCGTCGTCGGCAGGGACCACAGCGTGGCCGTGACCAGTTGAGCCCCACACAGGACCATCGCCGCGACCAGTCCCGTCGCCTCGTCGAACCGATAGTCCCCGCCGGACGCGCACGCGATCAGGGCGACCCGAGGCGGGATCGGCATCCGCCGCGACATGATCGCCGCGGCGGTCAGCGGATCCTCTTCCGCCAGGTGCAGGGACGCTTGATCCGCCCGCCCCGACCGGTCCTCGGCGGCGCTGGCGTGACCGACGTAGAGCAGGCGGCCTGGCGCCTCGGCGAGCATCGTGGCCAGCCAGTCCCGGTCGGCGTCGGTGCGGCGGAACAGCTCGGTCGCCGCGGACACCGCGGGCAGGAGTCGCCGAGCGGCCACGTCGTCCGCGAAGTGCCGGGCCAGGAGGGTGTCCGGCGCCGGCCGGCCGAGCACCGAGCCCAACGCCGAATCGGGGCGCTGCCCGGGAACGCGCGGATCGAGAATCACCAAGGGCGACCGGTGCCGTCGCTCTACCCATGCGGTGCGCGGACGTGGCGCGTTGACGATGTTTGGCGGAATGGCCATCAGCAGGTCGACCAGTTCCACCAGGCGGCGAACGTCGTCGTCACGGGGAACCGCGAGCGACCCCCACGGCACGCGCCCCAATCTGGCACTCGGCGAGATGAACAGCACCGCGCCGGGTGCACTGTCGAGCAGCAGGTTCCAGGCTTGCTCGGACAGCAGTGACGACCCGAGTCGCCTGGCGAGCGCGGCTTCGGTGTCGGCGGCGGCGAACGGACCGGTCGTCAGGGCCCTTGCCAGCGTGTCGGTCAGGGACTCCCGCGGCGTTGGCTCCGGGAGGGCCGCGGCGAGGTCGTCGAGCGCGTCGCGAACCTGGGGGGATTGGATCACCCAGGTCACCGTGCGCGACGGGTCCCCCACGATCCGGAGACTGGCGTAGGTGGCCACCCCGACGTCGGCGAACCGCAGGATCAGGGTCGTGTCCGCTATGGCCATGTCTCCCAAACTGATTCGGCTGCTGTGACGCATTGGCCATAGCGTTCGAACGCCAGCAGTCGGTAGTGGTCGAGAACGGGTCCGGTCAGGGGATCCATCCGCAGCGGCGGTAGCGGACCCAGCCGGGTGAGCCCGGTGCCGTCGGTGATCGGTGGGCCCGCGGCCACCAGTGCGAGCTCGTCGACGTCGGTGATCGGAGCGGCAGCCGTGGACACACTCGACCACTCCAGCGCCGCGGCGTCGGACACCTCGGCGCTGAACGTCCCTCGCGCACTGTGGTATTCGACCAATTGGCTGACCAGGTCGGTGTTCTCCCACTCCAGCGCAACGGCAAACGCGCCAGCCAGCAGCGGCGCCGACACGCACGTCGCCCATTGCGCCCTGGCCTCGGCGTCGGCGACCGAGTACCGGACCGAGTCGACGGCGAGGGACGCAGGCACCTTGAGTTCCGCGGCGCGCTCCAACTTCTGCATCGCCACACGATGTTGGTCGGTTCCGGGTTCTGCCCCGGTCGTCCTGGCGCCCGCCTGGTACCGCGCCTCGGCGGTCTCCCAGTCGTCGTCCGGGCGGCCGGCACCGTCAAAGCCGAGATCGGCCAGCGCCTCGGCCCGCCAGATGTTGCCGAGGTGATCGTCGAGGCGGGCGTACGCCAACCAGCTACTGCGGGGTGAGGAGTCGAGGCAGGCCCGTGCCTGCGTGACCATCTCGACCGCCTCGGCATACCGGCCGCGGAAGATACTGATCCAGCTACGCTGCAACAAGATGCGGTGAATGTGCAGGGGTTTTCCCAGCTCGCGCCAGTGCCGCTCGGCGTGCTCCCAGCATTCGTCGGCGACCTTGAGCCCACCCGCCGACAACCTCGTCAGTCCGAAGAACAGCCAACACCTGGACACGTCGTTGGCCCTGGCGTAGTTGGCGATCACGGGATACGCCTCGTACATCCGGGCCTCGGTGCTGACCCGGTCGCCGGCCGACCAGCTGGCGGCGCCGCGTTCCAACCGTGCTCGCGCCGTTGCCAGTTCCCACCCGCGCGCCGCGGCCCGGGCTTCGACCCGACGCAACCATGGTTCGGCTTCGTCGAGACGACCGGTCTCGATGCAAAACCTGGCGTA
The DNA here is from genome assembly GCA_006864685.1 of Mycolicibacterium hodleri. Taxonomy (GTDB): domain Bacteria; phylum Actinomycetota; class Actinomycetes; order Mycobacteriales; family Mycobacteriaceae; genus Mycobacterium; species Mycobacterium hodleri_B. Next base: position 233,711 of record VIFX01000001.1, read on the forward strand.
GCCGATGCCGCCGAGGACGCGCAGATTGTCGGCCAATTCATCGCTGCCCGTCGACGAGTCGAGGTGTCGTATCACCTTGTCCCACAACGCCACCGATCGAACGTGCAGATCGTCGCCGCACAACCCCTCGGCGCAGACGATCCGCGCGTAGATCAGCAGATAGGCGTGTTCGTCTGCCAGGTCGGCGAATTCGTCGTCGCCGTCGTCGAGTGCGGCGAGCGCGACCGCGGCTCCTTCGTGGTCGCCGATCGCCGCGGCGAGCCCGGTTTCGAGGAATCCGGCCCGGCGCCCGTACCGTCGGATCAGATGGCGCATCTCGGTAGTCGTGAAGGTCGACTTCTCGACCACGTCCGCAGTGGCGGTTCCCGCCAGGATCGACGCGTAGACCGCCAGGCACGCCCGGATGCGCAGCGCGCCTTCGCGGACACCGTCGTACGCCGTCCTGACCAGGTAGAGCTCACCGAGTTGGGCGAGCGTCTCCATCATCCAGTCGTCGCGGTCGGCCTCTTCGATCTGGGGCATCAGGGACAGCAGCAGTTCCTTGGCGGCCGTCTCGTCGCTGGCGAGGGCGAGGTGGCGCGCCCGTTCCAGCTCCCCGGGGATCGACACCGGTGCATCATAAGTCGCGGCGGAGTCGAGGAGTGGAAGTCGGAAGTGGCGAAAGCGGCGGACGTGCGATGCACGTCCGCCGCTTCCCCCGGGGCGACCTGTCAGTTGCAGGTCACCTTGATCTCGAACTTCTTCGTGATCATCCCCGCCATCGGGTTCTTCATGTCGGCTCCCTGCGCCTCACCCGTGATGGTGTAGGTGCTGCCGTCGACGGCGACCTCCGCCGAGCCGCTCTTCATGCCGCCCATCTGGGCGACCGCGAGCGCACTTCCGTCGACGACCAAGCCGAGGGACTCGACGGCGGGAGGGGTCGCATCCGACATCACGACCGCCACGCCCTGCTGGCCGCCGACCGCGCCGCTGGCGACGTTGATCTTGCCACCGGCCTTGACGCAGGTGACGGTACTGGTGTCGAGGCCCGCGAGATCCTGGCCCTCGACCTTGACCTCGGTGTTGCCGCTGGTGCTGACCTGGGTGCTGCTGCCACTCGCGGCGGGAGAGCTCGAGCCGGGCGTCGAGCCCTTGTCGTCGGAGCAGCCGACCAAGACCAATGCCGCTGCCGCGATGCCGATACCCGCCGTCACGATGTTCTTCATGGGTGTTTCCCTTCAAGTCGCTTCGCCCCTATGGCGTCGTCGTGAGACAAGTACACGAGGGCCGAAGCGCTACCGATCCCAACAATTGCGGGTGACGTTCATCCGCCGTTGATGTCAGACCCCTCTCGTAGAATGGTGGCATGTCCAGGGCGGCAGCCTCTTTGAGCTCCAAGGAGCGCCTTGACGCGTTGTTCTCCGAGATGGAAGAACTCGCCGGGCAGCGCAATGCGATCGACAGCCGCCTGGTGGAGATTGCCGCGGAGATCGAGGGTGACGGGATCTGGGGTGCCACTGGCTGTCGGTCAGTCCCGGCGTTGGTGGCCTGGAAGCTGGGCGTCAGCCCGCACAATGCGGAGACCATCGTGACCGCCGCCCGGCGGCTGGAGGAGTTCCCCCGGTGTGCGGCGATGATGCGCGAGGGTCAGTTGTCCCTTGACCAGATCGGGGTCATCGCCGAGCGGGCTGGCACGGGGTCCGACGAGCACTACGCCCAACTCGCCTCCGTCGCCACGGTGACCCAGCTGCGTTTTGCGATCAAGTTGGAGCCCCGGCCCACGCCCGACCGCAAGCCCGAGCCGGAGCGGTCGGTCCGCAAGACCGTCGGGGAGACCCACACCACGTACCGGATCACGCTGCCGAAGGTGGAGGCGGCCAAGTTGGATGCCGCGCTGGATTCGCATCGTGATGCGCTGGTGGCGGCGTGGAAGCGTGACCACGCCGGCGATACCGATATCGACACCGATATCGAATCCGGCGGCGAGGTGTACGGCGGGGCCCGGCATGGGGAGAATCCCGACGGGCCCTCGGTGCAGGTACCCCCGTTCCCCACCGCTGCGGATGCGTTCATGAGCTTGGTGGTGGCCGGCTGGGACGCCGACGTGGCACGCCGCCCGCACGGGCAGCACACCACCGTCGTCGTCCACCTGGACGTCGAAAGCCGCAACGCCGCACTGCATCTCGGGCCGTTCCTGTCCGAGGAGGACCGCCGCTACCTGATGTGTGAGGCCGACTGCGAGATCTGGCTGGAACGCCACGGCCAGGTCATCGGCTCCGGCCGGGCGACCCGCCAGATCAGCCGCCGACTGCGCCGAGCACTGGAGCATCGCGACCGCTGCTGCGTCGTCCCGGGCTGCGGCGCGACCCGTGGTCTGCATGCCCATCACATCCGGCATTGGGAGGACGGCGGCCCGACCGACCTCGACAACCTGGTGCTGTTGTGTCCGTATCACCACCGCCTGCATCACAGTGGCGGGATCACCATCAGCGGACCGGCACAGAACCTCGTCGTCACCGACGCCGACGGCACACCCCTCAATCCAGGGTCGTTGGCGCGCCCACCGACCCAACCCCGACCATCGGTGAAACCATGCCGCGGCCCCCTCGGGGAACGCGCCGACTGGTGGTGGTACACACCATTCGAACCGAAGGCGCCACCCTCGACCAACTAGGCGCGCAGTCCCCTTCCCCGACACGAGCCCAGCGGTACGGTGGCAGCGTGGGAGACCCCGAGGAGATCGTCGACGCCGAGATCGTGCCCGACCCGCCTGCCCCGACACCGCAGGAGCTTGCCCCGGCACCGGAGGAGACCGGCTACACCCAGGGTGGTGTGCCGACCTTCGAGTCCGTCCGGGAGAAGATCGAGAACAGGTACGGAACCGCTGTCGGATCCTCCGAATTGGCCTCGGAGACGCCAGAGGGGCGTGAGGTCGAGGAACAGTACGAGGCCCGGCAGCGCGCCGCCCATGATCGTCTCGAGCAGATCAGGGCGTCGATGCGGAACGAGCCGGATCGGACCTGACGCGGTGCGTTCCTTCACCGTCGAGGAGCGTCGGACCCGGCTGGCGCGGCGACACTTCCTTGCCGAGGCCACCGACCGATCTGTCGCCGACGTCGCGACCTCGTTCGTAGGTCTGCACGCCACCGACCCGGCCACGCCGTACCTCTCACTGTGGGCGCGCCACACCGACTTCCGCGTCGCCGATCTCGACTCGGCGCTGTACGTCGGCCGCACGGTGGTCAAGCACCTCGCCATGAGGCGCACGCTGTGGGTGTTCGACACCGCCGACCTGCCGGTCGTGCAGGCCGCGGCGAGCAATCGCGTCGCCGCGACCGAGCGCAGGAAGCTGATCGCCGACGTCGTCAAGGCTGGTATCGCCGTCGACGGCGAGGCGTGGTTGGCCGACGCGTCGGCGGCGGTCACCGCCCATCTGGCCGAACACGGTCACGCCAACGCCAGAGAGCTGCGGGCGGCACTGCCCCAGCTGGCAGGCGACTACGACCCCGCCCCCGGCAAGAGCTGGGGCGGACCCGGTCCGATCTCGCCACGCGTGCTGACGGTCATGGGTGTCGAGGGGCATCTGGTCCGCGGCCCGAACGAGGGCGGCTGGACGACGTCGCGCCCCAAGTGGACCTCCGCCGCGCAGTGGGTCGGCGCGGTCGAGCAGCCAGAGCCCGACGCCGCGCGGGCAGCCCTGATCGCGACGTGGCTGAGGACGTTCGGGCCGGGGACGGTCGAGGACGTCAAGTGGTTCTTCGGTCACACCCTCGGCTGGACGCGCGACGGCCTGCGCGACATCGGTGCCGTCCAGGTCGACCTGGACGGCGTTCCCGGCTGGGCGCTGGCCGACGACCTCGAGCCCGAGCCGCCCTGCGAGCGGTGGTGCGCGCTGTTGCCCGGCCTCGACGTCACGACGATGGGCTGGAAGCAGCGGGATTGGTATCTCGGACCCCACCAGGCCCAGGTGTTCGACCGCAACGGCAACGGCGGGCCGACGGCATGGTGCGACGGCCGGATCGTCGGCTGCTGGACCCAGGACGCCGACGGCCGAGTCGCCGTGCACCTCGTCGAAGACGTCGATGCCGCGGCGTCGAAAGCGTTGGCGCGCAAGGCAGCCGAACTCACCGCGTGGCTCGACGGGGTGCGGATCGCCGCGCGGTTCCCGTCGCCCCTGTCGAAGTCGGCGGCTACGCGCTGACCTTGCGCCGCTTCTTTGCGGGTGCCGGCGCCGGTGCAGGCAACAATTCGGCGAGGAACTGACCGGTGTAGCTCTCCGCGACCGCGGCCACGTCCTCCGGGGTGCCCTCGGCGACGACCGTGCCGCCTCCGCCGCCACCTTCGGGGCCCATGTCGACGATCCAGTCCGAGGTCTTGATGACGTCGAGGTTGTGCTCGATGACGATGACGGTGTTGCCCTTGTCGACCAGACCGTTGATCACCTTGAGCAGTTTGCGGATGTCCTCGAAGTGCAGGCCCGTGGTCGGTTCGTCGAGGACGTAGACGGTGCGCCCCGTCGACCGCTTCTGCAGTTCGGCCGCCAGTTTCACGCGCTGCGCCTCACCGCCGGACAGCGTCGGCGCTGGCTGACCCAGCCGCACGTAACCCAAACCGACGTCGACGAGGGTCTTCAGGTAGCGGTAGATCGACGTGATCGGTTCGAAGAAGTCGGTGGCCTCCTCGATCGACATGTCGAGCACCTCGGAGATGGTCTTGCCCTTGTAGTGCACCTCGAGGGTCTCGCGGTTGTACCTGGCGCCGTGGCAGACCTCGCAGGGCACGTACACGTCGGGAAGGAAGTTCATCTCGATCTTGATGGTGCCGTCACCCGAGCAGGCCTCGCAGCGACCGCCCTTGACGTTGAACGAGAACCGACCGGGCTGGTAGCCGCGCACCTTGGCCTCGGTGGTGGCGGCGAACAACGTGCGGATCTTGTCGAACACGCCGGTGTAGGTGGCCGGGTTGGACCGCGGGGTCCGACCGATCGGTGACTGGTCGACGCGGACGAGCTTGTCCAGTTGGTCGACGCCGTTGATGCGGAGGTGACGGCCCGGTACCTGGCGGGCGCCGTTGAGCTTGTTGGCCAGCACCGACGCCAGGATGTCGTTGACCAAGGTGGACTTGCCCGATCCCGAGACGCCGGTGACGGAGGTCAGCACGCCGAGCGGGAAGGACACGTCGATCTCGCGCAGGTTGTTCTCCCGCGCGCCGACCACCGTCAGCTGGCGCTTGCGGTCGATGGGGCGACGAATCGCCGGCACCTCGATGCTTTCCTTGCCGGAAAGGTATGCGCCGGTGATGGATTCGGGATTGGTCAGCAGATCGGCATAGGTGCCGCTGTGCACGATGTGACCACCGTGCTCCCCCGCCGCCGGTCCGATGTCGACGACCCAGTCGGCGTGGGCGATGGTGTCGAGGTCGTGCTCGACGACGATCAGCGTGTTGCCGAGGTCCCTCAGCCGGACCAGCGTGTCGATCAGTCGCCGGTTGTCCCGTTGGTGCAGACCGATGGACGGTTCGTCGAGGACGTACAGCACCCCTGCGAGGCCGGAGCCGATCTGCGTGGCGAGCCGGATGCGTTGCGCCTCACCGCCGGACAGCGTGCCCGCCGCCCGGGACAGGGTCAGGTAGTCGAGGCCGACGTCGAGGAGGAAGCCCAGCCGGGACTGAACTTCCTTCAGGACCTGCCCGGCGATGGCGTGCTCGCGAACGCCAAGGGTCAACGCGTTGAGGAACTTCGAACAGTCGGCAATCGACAGCTCACACACCTGGGCGATGGACTTTGCGTCGTCCGCGGCCGCCAGCGTGACGGCCAGGATCTCGGGCTTGAGCCGGGTGCCCTCACAGACCGGGCACGGCACGTCGCGCATGAAGCCGTCGTAGCGTTCCTTCATCTGCTCGGAGTCGGTCTGCTCCATCCGGCGGTGCAGGAACGCCATCACGCCTTCGAAGTCGGCGTAGTAGGAGCGGGTGCGGCCGTAGCGGTTCTTGTACCGCACGTGCACCTGCTCGTCGCAGCCCTCGAGGATCGACTTGCGCGCCTTGGCCGGAAGCTTGCGCCACGGGGTGTCGACGTCGAAGCCCAGGGCCTCGCCGAGGCCTTCCAACATGCGGGTGAAGTAGTCGGCGTTGTGCCCCATCGACCATGGGGCAATCGCGCCCTCGGCCAGCGTCAGGTCGGGGTCGGGCACCACCAGTTCGGGGTCGACCTCCTTGCGGATGCCGAGGCCCGCGCACTCGGGGCACGCGCCGTACGGGGAGTTGAACGAGAACGACCGCGGCTCGAGGTCGTCCACCGCCAGCGCATGCCCGTTCGGGCAGGCCAGCTTCTCGGAGAACCGTTGCTCGCGGTGGGGGGCGTTCTCGTCCTCGTCGACGAATTCCAGCACCAGGATTCCGTCGGCCAAGCCCAGCGCCGTCTCGACCGAGTCGGTGAGGCGCTGCTTGGAGCTGGCCTTGACGCTGAGGCGGTCGACGACCACCTCGATGTCGTGCTTCTCCTGCTTCTTGAGCTTCGGCGGATCGGTCAGGGTGTGGACGACACCGTCGACGCGGACGCGGCTGTACCCCTGCGAGTTCAGCTTCTCGAACAGGTCGACGAACTCGCCCTTGCGGGTGCGGACCACCGGGGCCAGCACCTGGAACCGGATGCCCTCCTCCATGGCAAGGACCTGGTCGACGATCTGCTGCGGCGTCTGCCGGGCGATGCGCTCCCCGCAGACGGGGCAGTGTGCCGTGCCGGCGCGGGCGTAGAGCAACCGCAGGTAGTCGTACACCTCGGTGATGGTGCCGACGGTCGAGCGGGGGTTGCGGTTGGTCGACTTCTGGTCGATCGACACCGCCGGGGACAAGCCCTCGATGAAGTCGACGTCGGGCTTGTCCATCTGCCCGAGGAACTGCCGCGCGTACGCCGACAGCGATTCGACGTAGCGGCGCTGTCCCTCGGCGAAGATCGTGTCGAACGCCAACGACGACTTGCCCGAACCGGACAACCCCGTGAAGACGATCAACGAGTCACGCGGCAGGTCGACGTCGACGTTTCGCAGGTTGTGCTCGCGCGCACCCTTGACTATCAGGCGGTCAGCCAACTGATATCTCTCCTGGTCTGATGATGCTCTTCAACCTGCTCGAAGCGCACCGCGCTCATGGTATGTCCACCCTCCGACAGAACCTGAGCCAAGCCTTCGCACAAGCCCAGTACCGTGGCACTCATGGCCGATCAGAGAACCTCCGTTGCCGACGACTACACGGGTCACGTCGAGTCCGGCTCCGCCGCACGCCGCACCCTTCCCGGCGCGTCGATCGTGAAGGCATCAGTGGGTCCCATGGACAACAACGCGTACCTGATCACGTGTTCCCAGTCCGGCCAGACGCTACTCGTCGACGCCGCAAACGACGCGCCCGTTCTTCTCGACCTGATCGAGCGGTACGCCCCGACGCTGGCCCTCATCGTCACCACTCATCAACACGGCGACCACTGGCAGGCGCTTGCCGAGGTGACGAAGGCCACGGGCGCACCGACCGCCGCGCACCAGCTCGACGCCGAACCGCTGCCCGTCACGCCGGATCGCATCCTCGCCGACGGTGACACCGTCGAGATCGGCGAACTCACCTTCGACGTGATCCACCTCCAGGGTCACACCGAGGGATCTGTGGCGCTGGCGCTGCGCGGGCCGGCCGCCGGGGACGCCGTGCACCTGTTCACCGGTGACTGCCTGTTTCCCGGCGGTCCTGGACGTACGACGCGCCCGGAAGAATTCGAATCGCTGATCAGTGGCCTCGAGACGAAGGTGTTCGATCGGTACGGTGACGACACCGTCGTATATCCGGGCCACGGCGACGACACCACCCTTGGCGCTGAGCGGCCGCACCTCGGCGAGTGGAAGGAACGCGGCTGGTGAGTTCGTGCCGGCCGCATGCGTCGAATGTGACGCCACTGCGACATTTGGGCCGTTCGGTCGCACTGGTGTCACGCTCGGCGCGAGGATCGACACCATGAGCGGTTGGCCCACCCCCGACAAAACCGGCCCCGGACAGGAATCGGTCTGGGACTATCCGCGGCCGCCGAGGCTGGAGCCGTTCGCCGGGTCGATCACCGTTGAGTTGGACGGGGAGACCATCGCCACGACCGACCACGGCTGGCGCGTCTTGGAGACCAGCCACCCACCCACCTACTACATCCCCGCGGCAGCGTTTCGGGACGGCGCCCTACGCCCGGCGACGGGTTCGTCGTGGTGCGAATGGAAGGGCGTGGCGTCCTACTTCGACCTGGTCAGCGGCGCTCGCGTCGCCGAACGGGCCGGCTGGACGTATGTGGAGCCCACACGCGGTTTCGAACCGATCGCCGGTGCCGTCGCAGTGATGGCCGCACAGGTCGACCGCTGCACCGTCAACGGTGAGCAGGTCGAGTCGCAACCCGGTGGCTTCTACGGCGGCTGGATCACCAGCTGGGTGAAGGGCCCGTTCAAGGGCATCCCAGGCTCCAGGGGCTGGTAGCCCCCGGAGCCCGATCGTCAGGAGGTGTGGACGATCAGGACGTCGGACTTGGACCGACGCGCCACGTTAGCGGGCACCGATCCGAGCAGGCGGCCGGCGATGGTGCTGAGGCCGACGTTGCCGACCACCAGAAGGTCGGCCTTGATCTCCTCGGCCAGGTCGACAAGGGCGTCGACCGGGGCGCCGACGACGGCCTTCTCCTCGACGTCCTTGGCTCCGGCGGTGTGGGCACGGTCCCTGGCTTCACGCAGGATCGCGTAGATGGGGGCGTTGCCCGCCATCTTGTAGCCCTCGTCCTTGAGGACGTCGGCGGCCCGGGAGTCTTCGCTCTGCGGGAAGTACGCCGTGGCCACGATGAGCTTCGCGCCCGCTCCCGCGGCGATCTGCGCGGCCCGGTCTACCGCGCGCAGCGATGAATCCGAACCGTCAGTTCCGACCAAAACGGTCTGATAGGCGCCCATTCAAAGCCCTCCCAGGGTTGATTGCCAAGCCATCCGAGACAGTAACCCGAAGTTCAACGAACATGGGGCGATTCACTCGGATGGCGCGTGTAGTCCAGCGATGATCGTAACCTCGGCGTCGCAGCCGAACGTCACGTTGGTGAGCAACCGTACGCAATCCATGGTCGACGGCGCCGATCGCATCCGTGCGCCCGACGTGACCTGCGTCATCGACGTCCACACCGGTGTTGGTAAAGCGTTGACCACCAACGACGTTCACGTCGTCCGTTCACTCCCGATGCCGCGGATCGAAATTGGATGGTGTGGCCTCTCCCGCGGTCACCGCGAAGTCGGTGTCGGAGAACGTATACCGGTACCACGGCTCGTCGTCGCACCGTCCGAGTTGGTGCCGAAGGTTGCTGAAGGCCCCGTAGACGACGCGGTAGGGCTGGCCGACGAAGTGTTGGAGGATTTCCTTCCACGTGCGGGGCGCCTCCCGGATCAGCGCGGCCATCGCCGCGGTCAGATCCACCTCCGACATGGGGACGACGTCGGCCGGCGGATCGCCGAGTTCGAAGACGGTGCTGCGGTCGAAGTGTGACCGGACGAAGTTCGGTCCGATCGGAATGGTGCAGTCCAGACCGATCTTCGACGCGGTGCCCGGCGCCGCGTCCTCGGCGATCATGGGGTCGACGGTCATCGTGTTGCAATTCGGGATGGTGACCGTGTCGAGGTGCGGCATGTAGCGGAACGCCATCGCGAACTGCACGGCGTTGTCGTCCCAGATGTCGACGTCCTCGTCGAACACCATCGCGATCTTCGGCAGCCCCTGCTTGGAGCACGTCAACATCACCCCGAGCGCTTGCTTCGAGTCCCCCGCGCCGCGGGTGTTGATCTTCGCGTAGGCGATGTTGGACAACCCACCGAGCGGCGCGCGGACCTCCTTGACGTCGATGCCTGCCATCGCGAGACCGCCGTAGAGGTCGGACTCGATCATCGGCAACTGCAGCATGTTGTCGGTGTACCAGGGGTGAGTGCCACCGATGGTGGCGTGCTGAAAGATGCCGCCCTTGCGGAAGGTCATCGCCTTGACCACGGCTCGGAAGTTGGACTTGATGCCGCCGCCGTACATTCCGGTGAACTCTCCGTACGGGCCCTCGTCGTGCGTCAACCCCTCGGTGGCCATCAGCTCGCACTCGATCACGATCTCGGCGTTGGCGGGCACCAGCAGGTCGACGGTCTCGCACTTCACCAGCTTGGCGGGATGGCCGTAGAAGTTGCCGAGCACCTCGAAGTCGTCGGTACCGGGTGGCACGCCGGTGAGGGCGGCCACCTTGTCGACCAACGGCCCGCCGAGCACGATCGCGAGCTCCAGGTTGTGCCCCTTGGCCTGTGCGGCTTGAGCATTCAGACGCGCTCGATGCGACGTGCACGTCATGTCGAACATCTTCTCGGTCTTGGACCGGAACATGCTGCGATAGATGCCCCAGTCGTAGACGCCGGTGTCCGGGTGCTTGCTGACGACGAGGTTGTCGTTGGTGTAGGCGTGGCCGTCGCGGTCGTGGTGCAGGAACAGCGGCAGCCGCGTCAGGTCGACGTCGTCGCCGGTGAGGATTACCTCCTTGCACGGCGCGGTGTCGACGACTTCGGGGGTGATGCGGCCCTTGCCGAGTTCGACCATGCGACGGCCGGTTTCGCTCTTGTCGCACCCCAGCGCCCAGGCGGTCTGATCCTGGTTGGAGTAGGCGTTGGCCAGGAATTGGAATTCGCAGTCGGTGACCTTCTCCACCAGCACGGCGGTCAACGGGTGGGCCTCCATGACCGCGGGCAGCTCGTCGACGCGCTTCTCCTCGGTGACGCGGACCAGCAGCCCCGCCTTCTCCATGTCGTCGACGAACTCGCTCAGACTTTGCTGGGGCATGGTGCGCCTCTCACTCGAATGCCGTTGCGGACTGGCCTGTCTCGACGTAGTCGCGGAGGTGGTGAAGGAGGACGCCCCAGGTCGTGTTGCACTTGCGGAAGTTGCCGTGCGTGCCGGGCCAGCCGGCGTGCCGTAGTTCCACCACGGTGCGCCCGTCGGCCGGGGTGATCGAGAACGTCGCGGTGGTGCCGACCGAGTCACCGGGTCCACGGGTGCACCGCCAGGCGACGCGGGTCGGGCTTTCTGATTCGGTTATCTCCCAATGAAACTCGGGATGGTCGGCATAGGGAAAGACCCATTCGCTGCCCACCTCGCCGCTGCCCGACGCGGTCGGGGCGTGCCAGCCGCGGACGCCCTCGAGTGTCGTCAGGGCTTCGAAGACTCGCTCGGGTGCGGCGTCGATCTTCAGCTCGTGGTCGATCTCGCTCATGTCACTCCTACTTGCCGTCGAGTTCGGGAAAGTCGTAGTCCCGCCAGCCGGGCACGTCCGCCACCTCGACGAACTCCTTGCCGTGCTCGGCCAACGCCGGACCGCAGACGTCGCCGACGGTCTTGACGACGGTGCCGTATGGGTAGGTGGCGTCGATGCCGAGCGCCGAACCGGTCCGCTGATCCGGGGGCAGCGACTCGTCGGCGGTCGGGTCGAGCGCGCCGCCGGGAAGGTCGCCGACGATGATCACGTCCCGGGCCGGCTGGGTGCGAAAGGCCAAGGCCCACTCCACTTCCTCCGAATTGTGGACGTCGACGTCCGGGTCGACGACGATGACGGTCTTTGGTCGCATGTTGCTGCCCATCGCCGCGAGGATGGCACTCCGTGCCTCGCCCGCGTAACGGGGCCGCATCGCGATGACCACCCGGAAGAACACGCCGCCCGACGGCGGGATCGACACCCGCTCGATCGTCGGAAACTGTTGACGCATCTGGTGAGTGAACGAGGCCTCGAACGGCAGCAGTTTGAGGATGTGGTTCTCGGTCGTAGGACGGCCGGTCAGGAGCGCTTGGAAGTAGGCGCCGTCACGATGGGTGATGGCGGTCGGTCGGACGACCGGCTTGGCCGACGCCGGGGTGTAGTAGCCGGTGTACTCACCGAGCGGCCCCTCGGAGACGGTCTCGGTGAAGTCGACCTCGAATTCGACGACCACTTCGGCGTGCGCGGGGACCGCGACGTCGTTGGTCACGCACTTGACCAATTCCACTCCCTCGCCACGCAGGCCGCCGACGACCTCCCAGTCGTCGGTGTCGTCGGTGGTCTGGATCGGGCACGCGTACGCGATCATCGGATCGACACCGACGACCAGCGCTCCGCGAAAGGTCGTGTGGCCCAGCCGTTGCGCCTTCGCCATGTTCTTTGCGAAGCGGTGGCCGGGGGCGGCCATCATCGACATGGTCTTTCGGTCGACGATTTCGCACCGGTAGTGGCCGATGTCGGGGATGCCGGTCTCGGGATCGTGGCTGACGACGAATCCCGACGTGATGTACGGGCCACCGTCGTCGGGGCTGTACCTGGGCACGGGCAGCATCGCCAGGTCGACGTCGTCGCCGAGTACGACGTTCTGGTGGACGGGCGCCTCGGTGACGTAGGTCGGCGGGATGCGGTTGCCCAGCCCCGTGATGATCTTGTCGTATGCGGCGTCCTCGTCGCAGCCGAAGGCGATCAGCGCCTTGGCCCGAGAGTTGTAGACGCCGCCGACCAATGGGAAGCCGGTCCCGTTGTCGGTGAACACGACCGCCGGGCCGGCCGTCGACGCGCTCTTGCGCAGCGCCTTGGCCACCTCGAGTTCGAGGGCCACGGGACGGTCGACGTCGATGAGCTCACCGTGGGAGCGCAACGCGTCGAGAAACTCGCGGAAATCATGAAATGGCACGGTGCGATGCCCCATACTCTCCTGGATGAAGGTGGCCAGCAAACCTACGGTGATCGTGCCACATGCGTGTGGGCGACCGGCGTGAAACGCATCATCGTCGCGATCACGGGAGCGTCGGGCGCCGTCTACGGCATCCGCGCGCTGGAGTTGTTGCGCAAGATGGACGACGTCGAAACCCACGCGATCGTGACGTCGTCGGGCCAACGGACGATCGCCCACGAGACCGACTACACCCCCGGGGAAGTCCGCTCCCTCGCCGACCATCACCACAACCCGCGCGACATTGGCGCCGCCGTGTCGTCGGGGTCGTTCGTCACGACCGGCATGCTGGTGGCGCCGTGCTCGGTGAAGACCCTCAGCGGAATCGCCAACTCCTACAACGACGAACTGGTGGTCCGCGCGGCCGACGTCTGTCTCAAGGAGCGGCGCAGGGTGGTGCTGATGTTGCGTGAGACTCCCCTGCACGCCGGTCACATCGAGCTGATGGCGCGCGCGACGAACAACGGGGCGATCATCATGCCGCCCGTACCCGCGTTCTACACGCTGCCGCGTTCGCTGGACGACGTCGTCGACCAGACCGTGGCCAGGGCGCTCGAGTTGCTCGACGTCGTCATGCCGGGAATTCAGCGGTGGGACGGCACGTCCGTCGTCCCCGACGACGGCTAGGTGGCCCGGGGTCGACCGAAGTACAGCTCCTGGGTGGCGATGCACACCACGTGGCCGCTCCGGTTGTACATGGTGGCAGTGGCCAGTCCACGCCCGCCAATACCGCTGGGCGACAACTGATCCGACAACACCCAATCGGTCAGGTCGACCGGGCGATGAAACCAGAGCGCATGGTCGATCAGCGCGTTGTAGGCGGAGGCCTGGGTAGCCTTCCGCATGGTGAGGGTGGTCTCCAACATCGTGGTGCCGGACAGGTACGTCAGCAGGCAGCTGTGCAGGATCTCGGCGTTCTCGGTGCCGGTGACCACGGGTTCGCTTGGCCGCCACCACAATCGGATGCGGGGCGAGGGTTCGGGAAGGTTCAGTGCGAGCCGAGGTGGCGCGTCGACGTAGCGCAGTTCGAAGGGCTGCTCGCGCACCCAGTAGCCGCCGAGCTCGTCGGCGAAGTCCGCCAACTGCTCGCGCACGGGGAGCAACGCCTCGGGAGCCGGGACGTCCGGCATCCGGTCGTGGTAGTCCATGCCGCCGTCCACCGGAGTGCTGAACGACGCGAGTGCCTCGAGCAGCACCTCGCCGTCCTGCGTCGCGGTGACCTGCCGGGTCGACAGGGTGCCGCCGTCACGGGACCGGACGACGTGGAAGTCCACCGGGCGCCGGGCGTCGCCGGCCCGGATGTAGTAGACGTGCACGCTGTGCGGCGTGCGGCCCGGTGCCGTCTGGCTGGCGGCCATGAGTGCCTGCCCGGCGATGTGACCCCCGACGATGTGGTGGGCGGGATTGTCGAGCTGCGTCGCGACGAAGTCGTCGGTGCCGGTTTGGTCGACGTGCAGGGTGGCGACGATGTCGGCGAGGATCGGTGTAAACGTCACTCGGGCATCATGCCGCAGCGCGATCTGTCGCCGGTCGCCGTGCCTTCGAAGACGAGGGACCAAAGTCCTGAAATGCATACTGTTTGCCGCATTTCACGTGTTGGGATGCCGCTGCAGTGGACAATCCCACCTGACAGGCGGTATCGGTTCGAATCGCGGCGGGGGCTGGGCATTGGCCGGGAAATGGACGAGGCGCGGAAACGGCTTCCCGCTTGCTGCACTCCGTCGTGAGACCGCCGCGGATCACCAAGCCGTGGATGGACTCATCCATCGTGATCGGCTCGTCGAGATGGAGTACTACGCCGCCGTCGTCGGCGGGTTAATCGAGGCCGCCGAGTGCGTCGAAGCGACTTTGGCGCTGATACCGCACGAGTCGTGGAATGAGGGGTTTTCCCTCTCGGAGGTCTCGAAGCGGTTGGCCCTCGACGACGAGTCGGTGTTCTTAGAGGAGTTGGCTGGACCTCGGCGCCAATCGTCGCGCAGAGAGGGGGCCTTTGACGTCTCGGGGCCGCAGGTCAACGCAACGATGTTGGGACTCCTCTACGTCTACGTCGGCTCCGGACTGGGTGGATTGCACCTGCTCCGGGTCGTCCGAACTGCGCAGTGGTGGCGGGCCGAACGCGAGCATCTGCTGCTTCATCCCTACGGCGAACATCTCCACGATCGTTGGCGTGCAGTGCTGAACGCTCTCACACGACTGGATGCGGACGCCACGAATGCTGCCGTCGTGGCGGCGCGCGCCGGCTTCGAACTCCATCGCCAGTCCCTTGTAGACCATCTTTCGGTCGGAGGCGGCAGATGAGCGACGGCTCCGAGTCGATGTGGACGGTTGTCGGCCACGAGGGCTGCGAGACGGAGCCGATCCACAAGCCCGACGCCATCCAGGCGCACGGATGGCTCCTCGCGGTCGACGTCGTCAAGGGACGCGTTTCACATGTGTCGTCAAACCTGCAGGCCCCGATCGCCGGGCTCCTCCACACGACAAAGGTACTGGGAACGACGTTCGAGGAGGTCGCGCACTCACTTCAACTCCCAAGCACCGTATTGAGATTCGAGGCCTTGGAGGGTCTCCGGGCCGAAATGCGCTGGCTGACATCGGATCCGGTGGTGATCACGGCGCACTCTTCAGAAGACCACTACATCCTCGAGATCGAGCGCGACATCCCCTCGGTCACCACGGATCCAACGGCGATGATCGCTACCTTGCTGGCGGCTCCGAGCTGGCAGGCGTTCTCCGAACAGACGGTAAAGGCCTTGGGGCAGATGTTCGGCTACGCGCGCACCATGGCCTACACGTTTCATCCCGACCACCACGGTGAGGTGACCGCCGAGCACGTCGACCGCCCGGACCTGGAGCCGTTTCTCGGGTTGCACTATCCGGCGTCCGACATCCCGCCGCAAGCCCGTCGGCTGTACGTCCTGCAACTGGTACGGGTCATCGAGGACGTCGACGGAGCGACGGTCCATCTCCTCGGTCCGGCTTCGAATGGCGAGGTGGCCGCCACTCTCGACCTCACCTTCGCGAACCGTCGCGCCGTCTCACCGGTGCACCTGGAGTACATGCGCAACATGGGCGTGGCGGCCACGGCGTCGGTGTCGGTCATCCAAAATGGACGCCTGACGGGGATGTTCGTGATGCATCACACCGAGCCGCGATCACTCAGCCGGAGTGATCGCCTGGCGCTCGCCACCGTCAGTCGCATTGCCTCGTTCGTCGCAGCGACGATGGACGAGAAGTCGTTCGGAGCCAGGCGCATTCAGATCGCGGCGCTCGCCGAAGAACTCCGACGAAACCTCACGGCCGGCGACAACGCGATCCAGTGCATCGAGGCGATTGGCGGCGACGTCCTGACGGCAGTGAAAGCTGACGGGCTGGTGGCCCGCCTGCAAGGCGAGGTGTTCCGCATCGGCGATGTGCCGCCACAGGACGCGATCGACCAGCTGGTGCGCGAATGGGGCTCGGCCGGAGGCGAATCCGTGCAGACGACCGATTGCCTGGCAACCGACATGCCGAAGCTGGCTGAACCCGACTCGTGTGCGGGAGCGATCGTGGCGCGGCTGCCCGCCACCTCGGACACGTACCTGGCCTGGTTCCGTCGGCCGTTCCTCAAGACCGTCCGCTGGGGCGGCGAGGTGACCGCGCTGGTCCGCAAGGATCAGTTCGGGCGGCTGCATCCGCGTGGGTCGTTCAACGAGTTCGTCGAGAAGGTCACCGACCATAGCCGCATGTGGTCCGAACACGACCGCATTGCGGCAGACACTTTCTATCAGGCTGTGCAATCCGGCCTGAACGAGTGGGCGTACCGGCAGCTCGCGGTTCAGGCGACGATCGATCCGCTGACGGGTCTCGGCAACCGCCGCTCACTCTCGTCGGCGATCGAGGGCGAGATCCGATCTCTCTCGGCATCGCACGGCTTTGCGCTGTTGTTCATCGACCTGGATCGCTTCAAGCAAATCAACGATGCACACGGACACCACAAGGGTGACCTGGTGCTGCGGGCCACCGCCGACCGGCTCGAGCGGGAGACGTTCTATCTGGTCGGTCGGTCCGGGAGCGTGTTTCGCCTCGGCGGCGACGAGTTCGTCGTGCTCCTCCGCGAGGCCGCCCCCGATTCGGTTTCCCGTCTCGCCAAAAGGATCCTTGCGGCGTTCCGGGATCCGGTGATCGTGGAGGGTGCCATGAGCGTCGTGAACGTCAGCATCGGGGCTGTCGCCGACAAGGACGCCGAAGGTGTGTCCGACGCCGCCGAACTGCTGCGGCGCGGCGATCTGGCCATGTACTCCGCCAAACGTGCCGGTGGCTCTCGGGTCGCGTTCTATCAGGATGATTTCTCGGACAAAGCAATCCGTCGGTCATTGCTCGAACAGCAGCTCTATCGGGCGCTCGAAGGTGATGAGCTGACTCCGGCGTTCCAACCCGTCGTCTCGCTTCGAACCGGGCGCACCGTCGGAGCAGAGGCGCTGGCACGCTGGCGCCAGCCGGCCGGCGGCATCCTCCTGCCCGCCGACTTCATCCCGCTCGCCGAGGAGACGGGTCAGATCCGCCCCGTCGACCGACGGATCACCGAGCGTGCCGTGGTCGAGTGCCTCGGGCTGTTGCGCGACCGTTCGCGGGAGTTCCACCTGTCGGTCAACGCGAGTGCGAAGACGGTGGACGCGGAATACGTCGACTTCCTCGTCGAATTGATCTCCGATTACGCGCTTCCACCCGAACGATTGATCATCGAGCTGACGGAGTCGGCGATGGTTCACGAATCGGGCGGCCTCAAGCAGACGTTGACCAACATCCGGTCGCTCGGTGTCAAGGTAGCCATCGACGACTTCGGGACGGGCTACTCATCGCTGGCCCACCTACAGAACCTGCCGGTCGACATCGTGAAGTTGGATCGCACGTTCGTCGAGCGGTTGCAAGGTGGCGAAGGCGCCGACGTCGTCGCGCGGTGGGCGATCCAGCTCGTGTCGGAATTGGGAATGCGCATGATTGCGGAAGGCGTCGAGACCCTCGAGGAGGAAGTGGCGCTGCTGCGCCTTGGCTACGACTGGGTGCAGGGCAATCGATATGGCGTCCCGCACTGGACGCCACCACGGGGCAGCGGCCTCTCGGACCCCGGCGACCATTCGTCGTAACAGCCCCGTGAGCCGAGTCAAAGCCAACGCGAGCGGAAAACGGTATTCGAACCCGAGTAGACGGCGTCGAGAAGCTTGTCCACTGCTGTTAGGGTGGCGCTGAAAATCGTCTTCGGGGACGCTGTACGACCGCTTGGGGGATGTTCTGGTGAATACATGGGTGGCGCGCCGCCGGTTGGCGGGGTTCAGAGCGCAAATCGTGTCGCGTTGACGCCGACACTTCTGTCGTCGGTCTCGTAGGTCGGGGACGCCAGATGAGCAACGCTGGACGGCGAGAAGATCCACGGGAATCGCCGACTTCGGCAACCGCGACCTCGCTCATCGGGAGCGATCGAAGCGTTCGTGATTTGGTTGGCAAGCAGTTCCGCCCGGACATCGAGGGTCTGCGCGCCGTCGCGGTGTTGGCCGTGGTTCTGTTTCATGCCGACCTCCCCGGTCTCGGCGGCGGATTCGTCGGCGTAGACGTCTTCTTCGTCATCTCGGGATTCCTGATCACAGGTCTCCTGTGGCGAGAAGTCAGTAGCTCCGGTGGTGTCAGGCTGCGGAAGTTCTACGGCGCGCGAGCCCGCCGTCTGCTCCCGGCATCGGCATTCGTAGGCGTCGTCACGATGGTCGCGTCGGCGATGTTGCTGCCCCCGCTACAGGTCCAATCGGTCACTCTTGACGGCATTCTCAGCGCGTTGTACGTCAGCAACTATCGGTTCATCAGCTCGGGTGTCAAGTACTTCGGCAAACAGGACGTGCTGGCACCGTCGCCCTTCCAGCACTACTGGTCGTTGGGTGTGGAAGAGCAGTTCTACATCCTCTGGCCGCTGCTCATCGTTTGTGCGGCATGGCTCATTCGGCGGGCGCACAAGCGAGGTAGGAAGACGGCCGAGGCGACGACGTCGTCGGTACGTCCATACGTCGTGGTCTTGGCTTTGGTCGCTGCCGTTTCCTTTGCCTTCTCGTTCCTGATGACGTACCTGGTCCCGCCGGTGGCCTTCTTCTCGCTGCCGACCAGAGCCTGGCAATTGGCCCTCGGCGGCTTGGTGGCTCTCACCGTCGTCCACTGGCGTCGTCTGTCCACGCGTTCCGCCGCCTTCGTCGGGTGGACGGGGTTGGTCATGATCCTGCTGGCGTGCACCTTGTTGAGCGGGGAGACGAGCTACCCAGGAACTGCCGCGTTGTTGCCGACGATCGGCGCGATGCTGGTGATCGGTGCCGGATGCGCCGAACCGTCGCGCGGGGTCGGGCGCGCCCTCGGAGTCCCGGTGATGGGAGCCATCGGCAGAGTGTCCTATTCGTGGTACCTGTGGCACTGGCCGGTGTTGGTACTCACCCCTCCCCTGCTGGGCCATCAGATCGGGTTGGGGGTCAAGCTGATTGCCGTCCTGGTCTCGCTGGGGCTCGCGGTGCTCACCGTGCGATTCGTCGAGAACCCGTTCCGGTTCGCCGAACGCGTGCGCACGTCGCCCGCCGTCAGTCTGGGGCTGGGTGGTGTCGCCACCGCCGCGGCAGTGTGTGTCGGGTTGGTGGTGTATCTGGCCGTGCCCACTCCGGTCGGCAGGGGGCCCGCGATCGAGCCGGTCGTCGCTTCCGCGCAGCCCGTCTCCCCTGGGTCGCCGCAAGCTGCGTATGAGGCAGCGGTCCAGGATGCGTTCGCAGCGGTAGAGGAAGCGGTCGAGGCGTCGGTCGACCTGCAGGCCGTGCCATCGAATTTGTCGCCGCCGCTGACCAGTGGGTCCAGCGAGCAGTTGGGCATGTTGAGCGGCGGCTGTCTGCGAATCTTGCCGTTCGACTCGGAACAGCCCGAGTGCGCGACGGGCGACACCGCCTCCGCCACGACCGTCGCGCTCATCGGCGACTCGCGTGCAGCAATGTTCAACCCGGCGTTCAAACGAATTGCCGAGCAGCGACATTGGCGGTTGCTGATGATGGCCAAGGCGGGCTGCTCCATCACGGACCTGCCGATAACCACAACGTTCAACGCGTTGGCCGAAGGCATCCAACGGTGCTCGGAGTGGCGCGACCACGTCATGGAGCGGTTGCGCGTCGAGCGGCCGAAGTTGATCGTGGTCAGTTCGTCGCGTGCGTACGACGCCACCGGAACCCACACGATGGTTCCGGGCCTGAAGAAGTACGACGACGCCTGGTTGGCGAGTCTCACCGACGTCGTCGAGGAGTTGCGAAGCACTGGTGCAAAGGTGCTGGTGCTCGGACCGACGGCGGACCCGCCTGCGCCGGTACCGCTCTGCCTGTCCGGGCACCTCGACGACGCGACCGCTTGCGCGGCGCGGCGTGGGCCGGAACACGGTCCCGGCATGGTGGCCGAAGCGAAGGCCATCGAAGCCGGTGGCGGACAGTACGCCGACATCACGAAACTGTTCTGCAGTGAGAACCGCTGTCCTGCCATCGTCGGCAACACGATGGTGTACTTCGATGCGGGCCACGTGACGCGCGAGTACTCCGAATTCCTGGTGCCAGCGCTGGGGGCTCTTGCCGACCGTGCGCTTGCGCAGCAGTGACGTCACTACCAAGTGGACAACGCGAGCGGATGACGGGATTCGAACCCGTGTAAACGGCTTTGCAGGCCGGTGCCTAGCCACTCAGCCACACCCGCGTTGTCCATGACCTTGCCAGCGCGCCGCGGCGCACCCAAGGTTTTGGATCGCCGTGATCGCTAGGAGGCTATCCGCGACGCGACCCGCTCGTGAGCGGTCAGCAGAAGCTGATCGCAGTCCGACCGCGTAGGCAGGACCTCGTCGTACTCCAGGGCGACGAACTCGGCTAGGTACTGTTCCGCCAGCCCGCGCAACTTGGTGTTGGTCACCTGGGACCGCCACCTGAGCAGGTCGAAGGCCCGTTCGGCGTCGATTCGGTACACGAACATGAGGATGCCCTTGCATTGCTCGATGACGCCGCGTTGCTCGGCGATCCCGGCGACTGCCTCGGTGATCAGTCGTTGGGCGTCCTCGACCTGCTTGAGCGGATGGCCCGTCGGAGTGACGTCGACGAAGAACCCTTGATTGCCGACGACGCTGCCGAGATCGTCTCTGATCTGCACACCGACGACGATGACTTCGCGGGTCCGACCCTGAACGTCGACGATGCGGTGACGCGTGTTGATCGGACCGTGCGTGCGGCGTATCTCCGCGAGCGTGGCAGCAATCTTCTGGTGGTCCTCGGGGTGCTTGTGCGACATCACCTGCTCGGTGGTCGGACGCATCTCGGCCGCCGGGTAGCCGTGGATCTGGGCAGCTTCGGCAGACCATTCCCACGATTCGTCGGCAAAGAAGAACCGGAACGGTCCCACTAGAAGGGGCGGCGCATCGCGGTGCGTGAACTTGTCGGGCATGGGGTCTCGTCTCATGGCGGGGTCGAGGCCATCTCCGCACTGTAGCCCCCAGGGTTCCGGCACGAGTGCGACTGACGTCAAGATGTCAAGTGCTCCCGTCGATTTCCCGATATTCGACGTCGCCGTCATGGTTAGAGCGGCAGACCGGCCGCCACGCCCCCGCGCGGCCAGCCGTCCGGCGAGTCCTCCCACTCCTCCTGGCGGCCGTACGGCGTCATGTCCAGGAAGGGATAGCCGACGGAGGTGTGCTCGAGGCCGCGCGCGAAGGCCGAGTAGGTGTGAAACACCTCGTCGCCCCGGCGCAGGAACACGCTGGCTCCCGGCACGTCGCCGCGCAGGTCCCCGTCGACGGGTTCGTAGTTGTAGACGACCGGAGCGCGCGCCGGATCGAGCGTCGCGTGGAAGTCGTAGGTGAAGTCGCCGTCACGCGAGGAGTACCACGGGAACGTCCAGCCCTGCTGGTCGCGATACCGGGCGATGCTCGCGTACGGCGCGCGGGACACGCACACCAATGTCAGTCCCCTGCCCGCGAGCAGTGCGCGATCACCGTCGGTGAACGAGAGCTCGGCAGAGGCGCTGCAGCTGGGGCAGCCTCGGTCCTCGGCGTCGACCCACATGAAGTGGTGGACGTACAGCTGGGGTCTGCCCTCGAACAGGTCGACCAGGCGTACCTCGCCGTCCGGACCCTCGAAGACATAGTCCTTGTCCACCTTGACCATTGGCATTCGCCGCCGCTCGGCGTTGACCGCGTCGCGAAGGTGCGTGACCTCGCGCTCGCGGGCCAACAGACGTCGGCGGGCGGTCAGCCACTCGGCACGGGAGGCGACCTCTGGGTAGGCGGTGGGAACAGTCGTTGTCATACGGTCTAGACCCGCCGAGTCGCGAAGACTCATCACGGCGCTGGTATCGCGCGATACCTTGTCGGCATGCATCTCTGGCTGGCCGATCCGCCGTTCTTCGGCGGCCCGGGCCAAGGCACCCGTCAGATCGTCGAACTGTTCGTGGCCTTCGGCCTGACCGCGCTGATCGGGCTCGAACGCGAGATCCAGGGCAAAGCCGCGGGACTACGCACGCAGACCATCGTCGGCACCGCCGCGGCGCTCATCCTGCTGGTCAGCAAGTACGGCTTCCAGGACGTCCTGGTCGACGGGTTGGTGGTCGTCGACCCGTCGCGCGTCGCGGCTCAAATCGTCTCGGGCATCGGGTTTCTCGGCGCCGGCATCATCATCTTCCGCCGCGGCTCCGTCCACGGCCTGACGACCGCCGCGGCGGTGTGGGAGTCCGCGGCGATCGGCATGGCCGCCGGGTCCGGGCTTCTACTGCTCGCGTGCACCGTCACGGCCATGCACTTCATCATCATCTTGGGGTTCATGCCGGTGGCCAAACGGTTGGCCGCCCGCCTCAGCGGGTCGATCCGCGTGCACGTCACGTACGAAGAGAACCGTGGCGTCATGTCGGCCCTGTTGCAAGCCTGCGAGCGACGCAACTGGCAGCTCGCGGAGCTGGAGTCAGACCCGACGGGTGGAGTGCTTCTGACGCTGTCGGGCAACGGCATCCTCAACGCACCGAACCTGCTGGCCCGAATCGACGGCGTGACCGCGATCCGGCAGCTCGACGACGACCGCGACTAGGACGCGACGCGGCCGCGGCTGGCCCGGTACGACGCGACACACCCGAACGCCGCGAGCAGCGCCATCACCGCGAAGAGCCACCTGGCCGCGGTCGCGTCACCGCGGTCGGTCAGGTTGACCACGACGCCGGCCAGCCCGGCGCCGAACGAACCGCAGATCAGTTGGACGGTGTTGATCGCAGCGGCCGCGGTGCGGCCCTCCGCCGGGTCGTCGCTGCTGCCCATCGCCCACGCGGAGAGGTGCGGCCAGGCGGCGCCGATGCCCGCGCCGGTGATCATCAAGGCGACCACCCACACCGCGACCAAGAGGCCCGAGGCATCCTCGAACTGACTCACCGCGGCGATGCCGAGGCCCACCGCCATCACCAAAGGCGCACCCGCGACGACCGTCACGATGACCCGGGTCCTGGTCAGCGACGCACTGGTGATCTCGCTGATGGTCCACCCCGCGGCCAGCGACACGCTGAGGAAGCCGGCGGCCACCGGCACCAGGTGTGCCAGCCGCTGACCGAACAGCGGCACGTACATGTCCGCCATCGTGGCGGCCATCAGCACGCCGAGAGTCAGGTAGATCCACTTCAGCGGACCGGGCCGAAAAGCCATGGGCGGCAGCACCGAAGCGCTCGTCCTGCGGTCCACGACGAGGAACACCAGCACCAGGGCCACGCCGAGTGCGAGGAGGCCGCCCGTCAGCGCGAGGTTGCGCGGGATGCCCGCGACGCTGATCGCCAGGGCCGCCGCACCGAGCAACATCAACGACCACACCGGGATGCGGTCGGCGGCGGGGCGGGTGACGCCGTCCGTGCGGCCCGGCAGCGCGAACGGGACCAACGCCGCCATCGCCGCGGTCAGCACCGCCAGCAGGCCGAATGCCCAACGCCACGAACCGAACTGCGCGAACAGTCCACCCGCGGCCGGTCCGAGCAAGGTCCCGACGCCCCACATGGCAGACACCAGAGCCGACGCCTTCGTCCACAACGACTGCGGCAGAGCGGAATTGATGACCGCGTAGCCAAGGCCGGCGAGCAGCCCACCCGCGGCGCCCTGCACCACCCGGCCCAGCAGGAGGAACTCCATGCTGGGTGCGACGGCACACAACACGCTGCCGACGCCGAACACGCCGAGGCCGCCGAGGTAGGCCCCTCGCGGGCCGACCTTCGTCAGGACCGCGCTGACCGTGGTCGCCGCCACCACCGAGGCGACGAGATAGACGGTGGTGACCCAGGCGTACAGCCGTTGGCCACCGATCTCGGCGACGGTGCTCGGCAGCAGGCTGATGGTGAGGAACTCGTTGGTGGCGTAGAGCGCCACGCCACCGGCGAGCACCGTCGACGCGCCAAGGTTCTTCGGCCCGAGCAGCTCGCGCCAGCCTGCGGTCGGGGTGTAGCTCTGGGTGTCGTCCGGGTGGGTCACGCGGACAACCGTATGAGCTCAACCAAGGTTGAGATCAAGCGCTCTCGCACGGCGCTACTTCAGGCCTGCGGCATCCATGCCGCGAAGCTCCTTCTTCAAGTCGGCGATCTCGTCGCGGATGCGACCCGCCAGCTCGAACTGCAGGTCCCGCGCGGCCGACATCATCTGTGCGGTCATCTCCTTGATGAGGTCGGCGAGTTCCGCCCGCGGCATGTTCGACGTGTCGCGTCCCTCGACGATCCCCGAGCTGACGGCACGACCACGTTCACCCTGCGCGCGCCGCCCACGGGACGCGTTGCGTCCCGAACCGCCGACGTCGACCGTCGCGTCGGTATCGTCCGCCTCGCGGTACACCTGGTCGAGGATGTCGGCGATCTTCTTCCGAAGTGGTTGCGGGTCGACGCCATGGGCCTCGTTGTAGGCGATCTGCTTGGCCCTGCGGCGATCGGTCTCGTCGATCGCCTGCTTCATCGAGTCGGTCATCTTGTCGGCGTACATGTGGACTTCGCCGGACACGTTGCGCGCCGCGCGGCCGATGGTCTGGATCAGGCTGCGGGCCGATCGGAGGAAGCCCTCCTTGTCGGCGTCGAGGATGGACACCAGCGACACCTCGGGCAGGTCCAGCCCCTCGCGGAGCAGGTTGATGCCGACCAGCACGTCGTATTCGCCGAGGCGCAGCTGACGCAGTAGCTCGACGCGCCGCAGCGTGTCCACCTCGGAGTGCAGGTAGCGCACCCGGATGCCGAGTTCGAGGAGATAGTCGGTGAGGTCCTCGGCCATCTTCTTGGTCAGCGTGGTGACCAGCACGCGCTCGTCCAACTCGGTGCGCTTGCGGATCTCGCTGATCAGGTCGTCGATCTGGCCCTTGGTGGGCTTGACCACCACCTTCGGATCGATCAGACCGGTAGGACGGATGACCTGCTCGACGAACTCGCCGCCGGCCTGGCTGAGCTCGTAGGGGCCCGGGGTCGCCGACAGATACACCGTCTGCCCGACGCGGTCGGCGAACTCCTCCCACGTCAACGGCCGATTGTCGACCGCCGACGGCAGCCGGAAGCCGAAGTCGACCAGGTTGCGCTTGCGCGACATGTCGCCTTCGTACATGCCACCGATCTGCGGCACCGTGACGTGGGACTCGTCGATCACCATGAGGAAGTCCTCCGGGAAGTAGTCCAGGAGGGTCGCCGGCGCCGTGCCCGGCCCGCGGCCGTCGATGTGCCGCGAGTAGTTCTCGATGCCCGAGCAGAAGCCGACCTGCTTCATCATTTCGACGTCGTAGTTGGTGCGCATCCGAAGTCGTTGAGCCTCAAGCAGTTTGCCCTGACCCTCCAGCTCGGCCAGCCGCTCCTCCAGCTCCTTCTCGATGCTGGCGATCGCGATCGCCATCCGCTCGGGACCCGCCACGTAGTGGGTCGCCGGGAAGACCCGCAGCGAGTCGACCTTGCGCACCACGTCACCCGTCAGCGGGTGCATGTAGTACAGCGCCTCGATTTCGTCACCGAAGAACTCGATGCGGACGGCCAATTCCTCGTAGCTCGGGATGATCTCCACGGTGTCGCCACGCACGCGGAACGATCCGCGGGTGAAGGCCATGTCGTTGCGGCTGTACTGCACGTCGACGAGCAGTCGAAGCAGCGCGTCGCGTGGAACCTCGTCGCCGACGTTCAACTCGACCGATCGATCCAGGTACGACTGGGGCGTGCCGAGACCGTAGATGCACGACACCGACGCCACCACGACGACGTCGCGGCGGGACAGCAGATTGTGGGTCGCGGAGTGGCGGAGCCGCTCGACGTCGTCGTTGACGGAGCTGTCCTTCTCGATGTAAGTGTCGGTCTGCGCGATGTACGCCTCGGGCTGGTAGTAGTCGTAGTACGACACGAAGTACTCGACGGCGTTGTTGGGCAACATCTCTCGGAGCTCGTTCGCCAACTGGGCGGCCAGCGTCTTGTTGGGTGCCATGATCAGCGTCGGCCGCTGCAGTTTCTCGATCAGCCACGCCGTCGTCGCGGACTTACCCGTGCCCGTGGCACCCAGCAGGACGACGTCCCGCTCCCCCGCGGTGATGCGGCGTTCCAATTCGGCGATCGCCGCGGGCTGGTCGCCGGCCGGCGAGTACTCGCTGACCACCTGGAACTCGCCGCCCACGCGCACGACGTCGTCGACGGCCCGGTACTCCGAGACCGCCACGACTGGATATTCGGTAGCGAAAGCCATGTTCACCAGGTTAGAACCAACCACCGACAAGTTCGATTCCCGACTGGTTAGGCTGACGAAATCCATCCCCCCAAACGCGAGACCTTCGACGTCGCGGCCCGCACCAACACCGATCCCAAGGGCATCGTGCGGGACGTCGACGTGTACGACGTGCACCCCTTTGGTCTCTACATGGCCCGGCCGACACCCGGTCGTGCGCAGTTCCACTACCTCGAATCGTGGCTGCTTCCGTCGCTGAGCCTGCGAATTTCGGTCTTCCACTTCAATCCTGGCTACGAACGCGACCAGGACTTCTACCTCGACGTCGGGCCCATCGTCGTCGACGGTCAGGTGTGGCGCACCGAGGATCACTACCTGGATCTGGTCGTCCGGACCGGCTCAGGAGTCGACCTGCTCGACGTCGACGAGCTGTTCGAGGCCGTCACCGCGGGCCTGGTCACACCGGAGAATGCCACCGCCGCGGTACGGACGGCCGCTGTCGCGATCGACGGTCTCGCCGCTAACGCCTACGACGTTGACGGCTGGCTGGCTGACCACGAAATGGTCCTCACCTGGAGGGGAGCGTAAAGTCCTTTTTATGAGCTTGACTAAGCGTGGGCTGGTGGCTGGTGCAGCGGCGGCCGCCCTGCTCCTTGGCGCCCAAGTGCTGCCGGCACTCGCCCAGGCAGACCCCGACGCCACCGAACAATCGGCCGACAGTCCCGCCCCACCCCCGGACGCCAAGGTCGACCTGGGGCCCGGCCCCTACAACGTGGTCTACCGGGCACGGGTCGACGGCGTGTCACGCGGAGCCACCATCAGCTACGCAATCGCCGATGACCAAGTGAACACCGCGGCGCCGACGATGGTGCCCGGCCGGACCTTCGAGGCCACCGGCGTCGTGACTCAGACGCAGAAGGCCGGCATGCAGGTCGCCATCCAGTGGCCGTACTCGGCAAGCTTGCACTGCGAGATCCTCGTCAACGACCAGGTCATCGCCGAAGCCGACCAGTTCGTCGCGCCCCGGCTCACCCCGCAGCACGACGACCCCGGCTACGGGGTCCTCAGCTGCGGCACGGTGACCAACTTCCCGACGGGCAACACCGCGCCGGTGGACGCTCCCGAACCGGCCCCGGCCGAGCCCGGACCGGCGCCCGCCGCCTGACGGCTCAGGGCTGCCAGCCCGTGGCGTCCGCCCACTCCCACGCTCGGCGGTAGGCGTCGACGAGCCACGGTTCCTTCGCCTCGGCGTAGTCACCGGTGGTCTCGTGCTCCTCGGCGGCCACGGCGCGCTTGAGCGCCAGGTACCCCGCCCGCTCGTCCGCGTTGGCGACGAGCCAGTCGCGGAACAGCAGAGCGAACCGCTGGTTGGGCCACCCGTCCACCCTCAGATGCACGTTGGTGGGCCGACCCGGATCGGCGGACGCGTACAAGCGCTTCTGCCACGACGCGACGTCGTCGGAATGTGCGACGTCGTCGGTCTGGCCGTCCACCTTGGGGTACCCGGCCGCCATTAGGGCGTCGGCCAGTTCGTCGGCGACGTCCAACGACGCAACGGTGACCTGAACGTCGACGACGTCCTTGGCGTCCAATCCGGGGACGGCGGTCGACCCGATGTGGTCGACCCGCGTCGCCCGATGTCCGCAGGCGGTCCGGAGCCGATTCACGATTCGGCGGGCCTGGTCGGGCCACGTCGAGTCGGCGGGAACCAACCGCGGCACCGCGCGCGCGGGAGTCGAGGTCTCGACGTTGTGCGCGAAGGGCGCGATCCGGTCGTGCCACAGCGCCTTGGCTGCCGCAACCAAATCCGCTGCGGTGCCGGAGTTGTCGAGCCACACGTCTGCCACCGCCCGGCGCTGCTCCTCGGTGGCCTGGGCGGCGATGCGGGCGCGGGCGTCGGCCTCGGAGAAGCCGCGGTGTTCGATCAGTCGACGGAGGCGGACCTCCTCGTCGGCGTCGACGACGATCACCAGCGGGAACAACGGCGCCATCTGCGACTCCACCAGAAGTGGAATGTCCTCGACGATCACGGCATCGGCCGGGGCCGCTTCGATCAGCTCGGCGCGCCGTTTGCCCACCAACGGATGCATGATCCCGTTCAGCGTCGCCCGCTTCTCGTCGTCCGGGAAGGCGACGGCAGCCAGGGCCGGGCGGTTCAGCGCGCCGTCGGGCAGCAGGATCTCCGACCCGAAGGCCTCCACCAGCGCGGCCAGCCCCTCGGTTCCTGGTTCGACCACCTCGCGGGCTATCACGTCACCGTCGACGACGATGCCGCCGAGTTCGCTGAACGTCGAGGACACCGTCGACTTGCCGGCACCGATTCCACCAGTGAGCCCAATTCGCAGCATGGCGCCAGTCTGTCAGGACGCGAAGTCACGGCTGACGGCGGCCACGAACGTGAAGTAGTTCGCGTCGAACGCACGAAAACTCGCGCACGTCTTCACTGTCGGCGCATGGCCGCAGACCCCGCAGACGACGAACGCCCCGGCTCTTGCGAGCCGGGGCGTCCTGTCGTGCTACGTGTTAAGCGTTGCCCGCGAGCTTCTCGCGAAGCGCGGCCAGCTGAGCATCGCTGGCCAGCGTTCCGCCGGTGGACTCGGGACCCGTGCTGGACGACGTCGACGACGACGAGCTGTTGGCGGTGGCGGGCCTGCTGGCCGCCTCCGCGTCGGCTGCCGCGAACTTCTCCATCTGCGCAGTGTGCATCTTGTGGCGACGCTCGGCCTCGGCGTACCGGGCCTCCCACTCGTCACGCTGCTTCTCGAAGCCTTCGAGCCATTCGTTGGTCTCGGAGTCGAAGCCCTCGGGGAAGATGTAGTTGCCCGCATCGTCGTAGCTGTCGGCCATGCCGTACTTCGACGGGTCGAACTCCTCGGTGTAGTCCTCGTTGGCCTGCTTGAGGCTCAGCGAGATACGACGACGATCGAGATCGATGTCGATGACCTTCACCATGGCGTCGTCGCCAACCTGGACGACCTGGTCCGGCACCTCGACGTGGCGCTCGGAGAGCTCCGAGATGTGCACCAGGCCCTCGATGCCCTCTTCGACGCGGACGAACGCACCGAACGGAACCAGCTTCGTGACCTTGCCGGGCACGATCTGGCCGATCGCGTGGGTACGCGCGAAGTGGCGCCACGGATCTTCCTGAGTTGCCTTGAGCGACAACGAAACCCGCTCGCGGTCCATGTCGACGTCGAGCACCTCGACGGTGACCTCGTCGCCAACCGTGACGACCTCGGAGGGGTGGTCGATGTGCTTCCAGGACAGCTCGGAGACGTGCACGAGGCCGTCGACGCCACCCAGGTCCACGAAGGCACCGAAGTTGACGATGGAGCTGACGACGCCCTTGCGGACGGCACCCTTCTGCAGCTGGTTGAGGAACTCGCTGCGCACCTCGGACTGCGTCTGCTCGAGCCAGGCCCGACGGCTCAGAACCACGTTGTTGCGGTTCTTGTCGAGCTCGATGATCTTGGCCTCGATCTCCTTGCCGATGTACGGCTGCAGATCGCGGACACGACGCATCTCCACCAGCGACGCCGGCAGGAAGCCACGCAGGCCGATGTCGAGGATCAGGCCGCCCTTGACGACCTCGATGACGGTGCCCTTGACGGCCTCGTCCTTTTCCTTGAGCTCCTCGATGGTGCCCCAAGCGCGCTCGTACTGAGCACGCTTCTTGGACAGGATCAGGCGGCCTTCCTTGTCCTCCTTGGTGAGGACCAACGCTTCGATCTCGTCGCCGACGGACACAACCTCAGAGGGGTCGACGTCGTGCTTGATCGAAAGTTCGCGAGAAGGAATGACGCCTTCAGTCTTGTAACCGATGTCGAGCAAGACTTCGTCGCGATCGACCTTGACGATGGTGCCTTCGACGATGTCGCCGTCGTTGAAGTACTTGATCGTCTTGTCGATTGCGGCCATGAAATCCTCGGCCGAGCCAATGTCGTTGATGGCTACTTGCGGCGAGGTGATGGAGGGGCTTGGCATTTGGTGGGTGGCTCCGGACAGGTTTTATCGTAGGGACAGGATTTGTTGGTGTGTACTGGTGCTACACGCGTCAAGCGCGCACACGGGTACCCGAAGAGACTACTCGACCGGATACACGCTGGACAAACCTGGGTCTGCCCCGACCGTTACGCTGCCAGCGTGTCACACCCCGCCGTGCCGCCACCGCGTTCGTTCGGTCCGCCGTTGTCCCGCAAGATCCGTGCCGTCGGAGCGCCACTTGGGGCCGTCATTGCGATGGGCATCGTGGCCGGGTTGTCGGTCATCCTGCTGACCGCAGTCAACCCCGTCGGCACGTCGATCGGCTTCGTGCTGGCCACCGTGGCGGTGATCGTGGTGCTGCTGGCCTATCTGTGGCTGGACCGGTGGGAGCCAGAGCCTCCGCGGCTGCTCGTGCTGGCCTTCACCTGGGGCGCGTCGGTCGCCATCGTCGTCTCGGTGATCCTGGAACTCGTCTTCGGATCGCTGCTGGCGACGGGCGAGGCGGCGACCGACGAGTTCGTCACCCTCGCGATCGTGGCGCCGATCGTCGAGGAGGCCGCCAAGGGCGTCTTCCTGCTGATCATGATGACGGGCCGCCGCCGCAACGAGCTCAACTCGCTGACCGACTGCCTGGTCTACGCCGGCATCGTGGCAGCGGGGTTCGCCTGGCTGGAGAACATCGCCTACATCGGTGGCGGGGAATCCCTCGGCGGGTCGCTGGTGACCGCAGGTCTGCGCCTGATCATGGGGCCCTTCGCCCACCCGCTGTTCACCACGATGACCGCCATTGGCGTCTACTTCGCCCTGCAGCGCCGCGGACCCCTCGCCAAGGCGGGGTACATCCTGGCCGGGTACGCCGGCGCGGTGGTGATGCACGCGCTGTGGAACGGCTCGTCGTTCTTCGGCATCGAGACGTACTTCCTGGTCTACCTGCTCTGGATGATGCCGGTCTTCGGGCTGGCGATCGTCCTTGCCGTCACCAGCCGGCGCAGGGAGCAGCGGACCGTCGCCGCGAAACTGCCCGGCATGGTCGCCGCCGGCCTGGTGACCCCCAACGAGGCCACCTGGCTCAGCTCGATCCGCGCCAGGAACCTGGCGGTCGGCGAGGTCACTCGCTTCGCAGGCAAACCAGCGGCCAAGGGCGTCAAGAACTTTGCCGCGCAGGTGATCGAGCTGGCCTTCGTCAGGGACCGCATCGACAGGGGCTTCGGCGAGCCGAGGGTGCACGCCCTGCTGAACGAGGAGACCTACCGCGTGTACGAGGCGCGGGCGGCCGCTCCGGTGTTGCACTCCTTCGCGGCCTATCGCGGTGGGGCGCTGCACTAGAGTCGGTCGGCATCGGCCCCCCAGGATCGGATGTCACATGCAGGTCATAGCCTTCGGACCATCGCTGAACGCAGTGCAGGAGCAAACCGGCGGGATCACCGCCACCGGTTTCCCGATGACCAGTTGCTACGTGGACGTCTTCCCCGGCCAGATCAGCATCCCGATCGTGCTGGCTGTCACGACCCAGGGCGGCACCGACTACGACGTGCGCCGCTTCGCAGTCGCCACCGCGCCGGACGGTGAACGGGTCGGCGCCCTGGAGTTCGCGTGGCACTGGCCGGACGATCCGCCCCAGCCGGTGAAGTTCAGGGTGTTCGCGCAGCCCCTGCCGATGCAGGTCACTCAGCCCGGTATCTACACCTTGGGCCTCTACGACACCGTCGACGGTACCGACGGCGAAAACCTGTTTCCGCTGTCGATACTCAAGCTCAACCCGCTCGGCCAACTGTCGAGCGGGTAGGCCACACCCTCAGTGCGCCGCCGCGTCCCAGCTGCGGCCGTATCCCACCGACACCTCGAGCGGAACGTCGAGTGGATACGCCCCGCCCATCTGGTCGCGGACCAACTGGTCGAGCTGGTCGCGCTCGCCGTCGGCGACCTCGAACAGCAGCTCGTCGTGGACCTGCAGGAGCATGCGGGACTTCAGCCCGGCCTCGCGAATCGCGGCGTCGGTGTTGATCATCGCCACCTTGATGATGTCGGCGGCGCTGCCCTGGATCGGGGCGTTCAAGGCCGCCCGCTCGGCGGCCTCCCTGACGTTGCGGTTGCTGCTGTCCAACTCGGGCAGGTAGCGCCGCCTGCCGAGGACCGTCGAGGTGTAGCCGTCCTTGCGGGCCTGCTCGACCACTGATTGCAGGTAGTCGCGCACCCCGCCGAAGCGGGAGAAGTACGCGTCCATCTGCACCTTGGCCTCCTCGGTGGAGATCTTCAGCTGCGACGCCAGCCCGTAGGCGCTCAGCCCGTAGGCCAACCCGTAGGACATGGCCTTGACGCGGCGGCGTAGCTCCGCGGTCACTTCGTCGATCGGGACGCCGAAGGCCCGGGAGGCGACGAACGAGTGCAGGTCCTCACCGGTGTTGAACGCTTCGATCAGGCCGTCGTCCTTCGAGAGGTGCGCCATGATCCGCATCTCGATCTGGCTGTAGTCGGCCGTCATCAGCTCGGTGTAGCCGGCGCCGACGACGAAGCCGGTGCGGATCTCGCGGCCGGCTTCGGTGCGGATCGGGATGTTCTGCAGGTTG
This sequence comes from Mycolicibacterium hodleri, assembly GCA_006864685.1. Taxonomy (GTDB): domain Bacteria; phylum Actinomycetota; class Actinomycetes; order Mycobacteriales; family Mycobacteriaceae; genus Mycobacterium; species Mycobacterium hodleri_B. Next base: position 266,701 of record VIFX01000001.1, read on the forward strand.
GGTTCGGTCGACGACAGCCGTCCGGTTGCCGCGATGGTCTGGTTGAACGTGGTGTGAATCCGGCCGTCGGAGCCGACGGCGTTCAGTAGGCCGTCGACGGTGACCTTGAGCCTGGTCGCGTCGCGGTGGGCCAGCAGGTGTTGCAGGAACGGGTGGCCCGTCTTGTCGAAGAGGCCCTGCAGTGCGTCGGCGTCGGTGGTGTAGCCGGTCTTGGTCCGCTTGGTCTTCGGCATCTCCAGCTCGTCGAACAGCACGACCTGCAGCTGCTTGGGCGAGCCGAGGTTGATCTGCTTGCCGATCACCTCGTAGGCGGCCTCGGCGGCGTTGCGGATCAGGTCGGCGAACTGACTCTGCAATTGCCCCAGCAGGTCCGTGTCGATGGCGATGCCGGTGGCCTCCAACTGGGACAGCACGCGCTGCACGGGAAGCTCCATGTCGCCCAGCAGCGCCGAGGAGTCGATCCTGGCCAACTCCTCGTCCAACGCGTTGGCGAGATCGGCTACGGCAGACGCGCGCAGGAGCAGTGTCTGAACGGCCTGGTCGTCGACCCCGTCCTCGTCGTCGAGAAGCGAGAGCTGTTGCTGCTCGGGGTTGTCGGCACGAAGTTCGCGCTTGAGGTAGCGCACGGCGAGGTCGTCGAGGGCGAAGCTGCGCTGCCCTGGTCGCACCAGGTAGGCCGCCAGGGCGGTGTCGGAGGTGACGCCCTTGAGCTCCCAGCCGCGGCCGGTGAGGTCGTGCATCGCGAGTTTGGCCTCGTGCAGCGACTTGGGTATCGACGGGTCGGCGAGCCAGGCGGCCAACGCCGTCTCGTCGGCGGGGTCCATGGCGGCGGTGTCGAGGTAGACGCCCTCGCCGTCGGAGGAGACGATCGCCAGTGCGGTCGCGTCGGAGTCGAACGCCAGGTGGTTGCCCACCACGGCGAGGCCAAATCGCTGACCGGTGCCGTGCTCGGCGAGCCAGGTCGCCAACGTTCCGCGCTCCAAGGCTGCGCCGCGGACGTCGAACCCCTGCTCGACCTCGGGGTCGGACGAGGCGAGCGTGTCGAACAGCCGGTCGCGCAGGACGCGGAATTCCAGGTCGTCGAAGAGTCGATGGATCTGGTCGCGGTCCCACGGCATCATCCGCAGCGTGTCGGGCGTGTGCGGCAGCGGGACGTCCTTGACCAGCTCGGTCAGGTCGCGGTTGAGGATGACGTGAGAGAGGTTGGCGCGCAACGACTCTCCGACCTTCCCCTTCACGGTGTCGACCTTGTCGACGAGCGCCTGCAGCGAGCCGTACTCGACGATCCACTTGGACGCCGTCTTCTCCCCCACGCCGGGAATGCCGGGGAGGTTGTCACTCGGGTCGCCACGCAACGCCGCGAAATCCGGGTATTGGGTGGGCGTGAGGCCGTACTTCTCGACCACGGCCTCTGGGGTGAACCGGGTCAGCTCGGAGACACCCTTGCGTGGGTAGAGCACCGTGACGTCGTCGCTGACGAGTTGCAGCGCGTCCCGGTCACCGGTGACGACGAGGACGCGGTAACCCTCGGCCTCGGCCTGGGTGGCCAACGTCGCGATGATGTCGTCGGCCTCGAAACCCGGCTCGGCCAGGGCGGTGATGCCGAGCGCCAGCAGAACTTCCTTGGTGATGTCGATCTGACCGCGGAACTCGTCGGGCGTCGCCGACCGGCCCGCCTTGTACTCCGGGTACTTCTCGGAGCGGAACGTCTGACGGGAGACGTCGAAGGCCGCCGCGATGTGAGTGGGTTGCTCGTCGCGAAGCAGGTTTATCAGCATGGCCGTGAAGCCGTACACCGCGTTGGTGGTGAGCCCGCTCTGCGTCTTGAAGTTCTCCGCGGGCAGCGCGAAGAACGCCCGGAACGCCAGCGAATTGCCGTCCAAAAGCATCAAAGTGGGCTTGGTGTCGGTCTTGGCGGGGCTCACGCCCTCACTCTATTCACCCCCGGTGACACGGATGAGACGCCGTGCCATCTGCAGCAGGACGGCGGTGGCCGGGCTGGTGGGGCCCGTCGCCCGCGCGGCGAGCACCAGACGGCCACGCACCTCCGGCGTGATGGTGACGGGGTGCAGTGCCGGCCTGGTCCGCGCCACCGAGCTCGGCACGATGGCGACGCCGAGGCCGCGCTCGGCCAGCTCGGCCAACGCGATCGGGGTCGACGCCTCGAAGGCGATGTGGGGGGACAAACCCTCGGCGGCGAAGGCTTGATCGAGCCGCGCTCGAAGGCCCGTGCCGACGGGAAGGGCGATCAGCGGCCTCTCGGCGAGGGCGGCCAACCCGATCGTCGCCGTCCCCGCCCACTCGTCGTCGTGACTCACCGCCGCGTCGATCGCTTCGTCGGTGACCACGTCGACGTCGAGGCCGTCGAGACGTTCGTCGGAGCCCACCGACACGATCGCCGCATCCAGTATTCCGCTGTGAAGCTGATCGATCAGAACGTCGGAATTGTCTGTGCTCAACCTGATTTCGACACCGGGGTGGGCGGCGTGAAAGTCGGCGAGCAGACCGGGGACGTCGACGTCGTGGGCGGTCACGGTGCCGATGGCGACGGAGCCGCTGACGAGATCCGTGAGTTCCTCGACCGCGCGGGTCACGTTGCCGACGGACGCCAGCGCTGCCTTCGCATGGGGTAGCGCGGCTGCGCCTGCCGCGGTCAGTCGGACTGTGCGCGTCGACCGATCCAGCAGCGGTTGGCCAAGTTCGCGCTCCAGCTTCCGGATCTGGGCACTGACCGCCGGCTGCGCGACGTGGAGTCGTTCGGCGGCTCTGGTGAAGTTGGCGTGTTCCGCGACTGCGACCAGGTATTCGAGTTGCCGCAATTCCATAAGCAATCACGATACTTTGGCGCTCGAACGTGTATTGGACTTATGGCAGCGGCCGTCCGACGCTGGAGGACATGACAGACATCCGAGTTCTCATTGCGGGGGCAGGCATCGGCGGACTCGCCGCCGCGCTGGCCCTCCACGCCCACGGCATCGAGTCGATTGTCGTCGACCGGGCACGCGAACTGGCGCCGCTCGGGGTCGGCATCAACCTGCAGCCGCGCGCGGTCGCGGCGCTCGATCGTCTCGGGTTGGCCGACGAGGTCGCGCGCCACGCCGTCGCGCCTCGCGCCATCGAGTTCCACGACGCCCGTGGTCACCTGCTCTTCCGAGAGGCACGCGGCGTCGACGGCGGCTATCGCTGGCCCCAGCTCTCGGTCCATCGTGGTTGGCTGCAGGCCCTGCTCCTGGCTGCAGTGCGAGACCGGCTGGGTTCCGACGCCGTCCGGACCGGTCATGGACTGACGGGGTTCGAGGAGTCGAGCGACGGCGTGCTCGCCCACACGGCCGACGGCACGCTGGCCGCCGACCTCTTGGTCGGCGCCGACGGCATCCACTCGGTCGTGCGGGCCCAGTTGCACCCCGAGGGTGATCCCCTGCTGTGGTCCGGCATGCGAATGTTCCGCGGCGCGACGCGGACCGCGCCGTTCCTCGACGGCGAGACGATGGTCGTCATCGCGGGCGGCGGCGTCGACGTGGTGGCGTATCCGATTGGCGACGGGCTGGTCAACTGGGTCGTGCAGGTCGACGAAGGGACGAGCGGAGCACTGCGGGGAGATGCGAACTGGAACGCGGCGGCCCCACCGGACACCGTCGTCGGGCACCTCGGCCACCTCCGGGTGGACTGGCTCGACGTCGAGGCGCTGGTGCGCGGCGCCGACGCCGTGTTCGAGTACCCGATGGTCGACCGCGACCCGTTACCGTGGTGGTCGGATCCCGGAGGCCACGGTCGGATCACGCTGCTGGGCGATGCCGCCCATCCGATGTACCCGGCCGGCGCCAACGGTGGTACGCAGGCGCTCGTCGACGCCGTCGTCCTCGCCGAGGAGGTTCGGTCCGACGCGCGACATGGCCTGCGCACCTATGAAAGTCGTCGCCGCACCGAGACCGCCGACGTCGTCGCCGCCTCCAGGCAGATGCTCAGGGATGCCGCCGACCCCGCCCGCATCGCCGTTGCCACCGCGACCTACCGCCGCGTCACCCATGCGGACGGGAGCTGACCCGTGACCACATACGTGCTCATTCCCGGCGCGTGCCACGGCGCCTGGTGCTTCGACGATCTCGCTGCCGCCCTGCGGGCGCGCGGGCACCGGGTGCTGAGCTACACCCTCACCGGCGTCGCCGAGCGTGCCCACCTCGCCCATGCCGGCGTCAACCTCGAGACCCACGTCACCGACGTCCTGAATGCGCTCGCCGCCGAGTCGGACGCGACCGACCTCGTCCTGGTCGGGCACAGTTACGGCGGCATGGTGATCACCGCCGTCGCGGATCGCATTGCCGCGCAGGTCGATTCGCTGGTGTATCTCGACGCGTTCATTCCAGAGGACGGCGACTCCTGCTGGACGCTTACGAACGCCGAACAGCGGGACTGGTATGCCGACGTCGACGCCACCGGATATGGAGTTCCGCCGCTGCCCTTCTTCGACGACCGCGCCACGGCCCATCCCCTCGCCACGCTGATGCAGCCGGTCCGTCTCGCCGGCGCCCTGAGTCGATTCCGCCGACGGGTGTTCGTCAACGCCGAGCGCTGGCCGTCGGAATCACCCTTCGCCGCGACGTACGCCAAGGTGCGCGACGACCCGGAGTGGACGACGTACTCGCTGGACGGCGCGCACAATCTGATGCGGGACAACCCCGAGGACTTGGTCCGGATCCTGCTCGACGTCACGCAGTAGCAGTCCAAACTGCAACACGTTGCAGTTTTGGGCTCGGCATCGATTAGTCTGACCGCGTGCCAGGATCTACCGACGCCCAAGCGCAACTACCGGCCATCGACGGGTGGTTCACCGTCGACGACGACGGGGTGGTCCATCTGATCGCCGGCAAGTGCACGCAGTGCGCCACCTACGTGTTCCCCCCGCGGGAGAACAACTGCCCCAACCCGGCGTGCAGCGGCGAGGATCTCGAGCAGGTGCCGCTGTCCCGGCGAGGAACGCTGTGGAGCTACACCGAGAATCGCTATCCCCCGCCGGCGCCCTATCCGGCCACGGACCCGTTCGTGCCTTTCGCGATCGCCGCGGTCGAGCTCGCCGACGAGGGGCTGATCATCCTCGGCAAGGTCGTCGACGGCACCCTGGCCGCCGACCTCAAGGTCGGCATGGAGATGGAGCTGACCACGATGCCGCTCTACACCGACGACGACGGCTTCGTCCGCACCGTGCACGCCTGGAGGATCGCCTCGTGACCACCCCGGATCCGCTCTACATCCTCGGCGCCGGCATGCACCCGTGGGGCAAGTGGGGTCGCGACTTCACCGAGTACGGCGTCGTGGCCGCCCGCGCCGCGCTCGCCGAGGCTGGCCTCGACTGGCAGCAGATTCAGCTCGTCGCCGGCGCCGACACGATCCGCAACGGCTACCCCGGCTTCATCGCCGGGTCGACGTTCGCGCAGAAGCTCGGCTGGAACGGCGTACCCGTCAGCTCCAGCTACGCCGCCTGCGCGTCGGGCTCGCAAGCCCTGCAGAGCGCCCGCGCCCACATCCTGGCCGGCTTCTGCGACGTCGCACTGGTCATCGGCGCCGACACCACGCCCAAGGGGGCCTTCGCGCCGGTCGGCGGCGAACGCCGCAACGATCCGGACTGGCAGCGCTTCCACCTCATCGGCGCGATGAACCCGGTGTACTTCGCCCTTCTGGCGCGACGCCGGATGGATCTGTACGGCGCCACCTCCGAGGACTTCGCCCAGGTGAAGGTCAAGAACTCCCGCCACGGCCTGCAGAACCCAAATGCGCGCTACCGCAAGGAATCCGCGATCGCCGACGTCCTTGCCAGCCCGGTGGTGTCCGATCCGCTGCGCCAGCTCGACATCTGCGCCACCTCCGACGGCGCCGCCGCGCTGATCGTCGCCTCGAAGTCCTTCGCCGAGAAGCACCTTGGTTCGCTGGAGGGCGTGCCCTCGGTGCGGGCCGTCAGCACCGTGACACCGCGCTACCCCCAGCACCTTCCCGAACTGCCCGACATCGCCACCGACTCCACCGCCGTGGTCGCCGCGCCGGACCGGGTGTTCAAGGACCAGATCCTCGACGCCGCGTACGCCGAAGCCGGCATCGGCCCCGAGGACGTGTCGCTGGCAGAGGTCTACGACCTGTCGACGGCGCTGGAGCTGGACTGGTACGAGCACCTCGGCTTGTGCGCGAAGGGTGAGGCCGAAGAGCTGCTGCGCAGCGGCGCCACCACCATCGGCGGCCGCGTCCCGGTTAATGCGTCGGGCGGGCTGGCGTGCTTCGGCGAGGCCATCCCGGCCCAGGCGATCGCCCAGGTCTGCGAGCTCACCTGGCAGCTGAAGGGTCAGGCCATCGGCCGTCAGGTCGAAGGGGCCACCGTCGGCGTCACCGCCAACCAGGGGCTCTTCGGTCACGGCTCGTCGGTGATCGTCGCGCGCTGAGCGTGGCCACGGGCACGACCGTCGTCTCGGTCCGCGTCAAACCGGGCAGCCGCAAGGGACCCCTGGTCGAGGTCGGCGACCACGGGGAGCTGACTGTCTACGTGCCGGAGCGGGCAGTCGACGGCAAGGCCAACGACGCCGTCACGCGGCTGTTGGCCGAACATCTCGGCGTCCCGCGCAGTCAGGTGGCCCTCGTCGGCGGTGCGACGGCGCGGATCAAGCGCTTCCGCGTCGGCTGAGCCGGGCGGGCCGGACTTACGCGACGCCGAGGTAGGCGGCGCGAATGCTGTCGTCGGCCAACAGGTCCCGGGCGACGCCGGCCCTGGTGACCGAACCCGTCTCGAGGATGTAGGCGCGGTCGGAGCGGCTCAGTGCCTGCTGTGCGTTCTGCTCGACCAACAGCACCGTGGTGCCCTGCTTGTTGATCTCGGAGATGATCTTGAAGATCTGCGAGATGATCATCGGCGCCAGGCCCATCGACGGTTCGTCGAGAAGCAAGACCTTGGGCCGCGCCATCAACGCACGCCCAATGGCGAGCATCTGTTGCTCACCGCCGGACAGCGTGCCGCCCACCTGACTGCGTCGTTCGGCCAGCCGAGGGAACGTCTCCATCACCCAGTCGAAGCGCTCCTTGTGCTCGGCCTTCGAGGGGAACTTGCGCCCGTAGCAACCCATTTCGAGATTGTCGACCACCGTCATGCCGGGGAACACCCCGCGACCCTCCGGAGCCTGGATGAGCCCGTCGGTGACGCGGCGGTGCGCCTTGACCTTCGTGATGTCCTGACCGTCGAACCACACCGAACCCGACGTCAGCGGCCGGAGACCGGAAATCGCCCGCATCATCGTGGTCTTGCCGGCACCGTTGGAGCCGAGCAACGTGACGAGCTCGCCCTGGTGCACCGTCAGCGAAACTCCGTGCAGCGCTTGGATTCTGCCGTAGTGCACGACGGCGTCGCGCACCTCGAGCAACACCGGACGCGGATCGGTGTCGGTCGTGTCGTTCGTGTCAGCCGAGCTCGTCATCGGGAACCCCCAGGTAAGCGGCGACGACCTTGGGGTCCTCGCGAATGTCGGCAGGCAGGCCGTCGGCGATCTTGCGCCCGAACTCGAGCACCACGATCCGGTCGGTGACACCCATGACCAGTCGCATGTCGTGTTCGATGAGCAACACCGTGTATCCGTCTTCGCGGATGGCTTGGATCAACTCGATCAGAGCGGACTTCTCGCTCGGGTTGAAGCCGGCGGCCGGCTCGTCCAAGCACAGCAGCTTGGGCTCGGTCGCCAACGCCCGCGCGATCTCCAGGCGGCGCTGATCGCCGTACGGGAGGTTCTTGGCCTTCTCGTCGGCGCGTTGAGAGATGCCGACGAATTGCAGCAGTGCGGCGGCCTTTTCGATCGCCGACTTCTCCTCCCGTCGGTGCCGGGGCGTGCGCACCAGAGCGCCGGGGACCGACGTCTTGTGCCGGGCATCGGTGCCGACGACGACGTTCTCCAGCGCCGTCATCTCGCCCCACAGCCGGATGTTCTGGAACGTCCTGGCGATGCCGCGCCGGGTGATCTCGTGCCGCTTGATCTTGCCAAGCGGTGCACCGTCGAAGGTCACGACACCCGACGTCGGGCGATACACCCCGGTGATGGCGTTGAAGCACGTCGTCTTGCCCGCGCCGTTAGGGCCGATGAGTCCGAGGATCTCGCCTCGCTTGATGTCGAACGTCACCGCGTCCAGCGCGGTCAACCCGCCGAACTTCACCGTCAAGTCGGTTGTCTGGAGCAGGGTTTCGCCCTCGGCGACCTTCACCTCGCGGTGAAGTGCCGCCATCTCCTCGTCGATTACCGGTTCGTCAGTCACTAAGCTGCCGCCTTCGAATCGTCGGCCTTGCTCAACAACTTCTTCGCCGACGACGCATACGCGAGGAGTTGTTGGCGGACCGGGAACAGGCCCTGCGGGCGGAAGATCATCAAGACCACCAACGCAAGCCCGAAGAACAGGTACTTGAGGTCACCGAGGTTGACGCCGAACAGTTCCACGCCGAGCAGTCGGTTGGGCAAATACACGATGATGAACGCACCGAAGATGACGCCCAGCTTGTTGCCTTGGCCGCCGAGCACCACCGCGACCAGGAACAGCATCGAGTTGATGATGTTGAAGTTGGTCGGGGCGACGTACTGGACCTGACCGGCGTACAGCGCTCCGGACAGGCCGCCAATTCCGGCGCCGATCACGAACGCCCACAGCTTGAATCGGAAGGTGTTGACGCCCATCACCTCTGCGGCGTCCTCGTCCTCCCTGATCGCCACCCAGGCGCGGCCGACGCGGCTGCGCTCCAGATTGCCGACCAGCAGCAGGATTCCGATCATCAGCAGCAGACCGAGCCAGAACCACCAGGTGCCGTAGTTGGCGTCACCGGTCGAGTTGCCTGCGGAGAACACGCCGTTGGGGAGGCGCTCGCTCTCCCCCACCCGCGGGTACGCGATCTGGTTCAGACCGCGCGAGCCGTTGGTGACGTCGGAGAGGTTGTCGGCGAGCAGCCGGATGATCTCGCCGAATCCGAGTGTGACGATGGCGAGGTAGTCACCGCGCAACCGCAGGGTCGGCGTACCGAGGATCAGGCCCGCGAGCGCCGTGACCGCCATGGCGATGGGCACGCACGACAGCCACGCCCAGTCCTTGCTGAAGAATCCGGTGGCGCCCATCTTGTTCCACGGACTGTCCGGGCTGGTGAGCAGCGCCACCGTGTACGCGCCGACGGCGTAGAAGCCGACATACCCGAGGTCGAGCAGACCGGCCTGACCGACCACCACGTTGAGACCGATCGCGATGATTGCGATCATCACGAACTGAGCCATGGTGCCGCCGAAGCTGATGCCCGGCGTGTCGATGAAGCCCGGCGTGTAGAGCGGCAGCAGTGCCAGCAGGCCGAAACCCACGATGCCGAACAGCCACTTCTGTGGCCGTCCGAGGCCGTCCCACCACTGCCTCAGGCCGTCGCCAGGAGCCAGAAGGCGCTTTGCCGCAGTGCTCTTCGTCGTTTCCGATCCCGCCTGATGGCTCATGCGCGCGCCTTCCCGAGGCTTTCACCGAGGATGCCGGTCGGACGGATGAGCAGGACGAGCACCAGCAGCACGAAGGCGACCACGTCCCGCCACTGGGTGCCGAACAATGCCTGGCCGTAGTTCTCCATCACGCCGAGAATGAGACCGCCCAACAATGCGCCGCGAAGGTTTCCGATGCCGCCGAGGACCGCCGCCGAGAATGCCTTGATGCCGAGCAGGAATCCGCCCGAATAGATGATGCCCTGGGGCACCTTCAGTGTGTAGAGCAGCGCGGCCGCACCGGCCAGCAGGCCACCGATGAGGAAGGTCGTCATGATGATGCGTTCGCGCGAGACGCCCATCAGCGTCGCGGTCGTCGAATCCTGAGCCACCGCGCGGATGCCGCGGCCGAACTTGGTGCGGTTGATCGCGATGTCGGTGGCCAGGGCGAGCACCAACGCCGAGATCACGATCACCAGCGTGACGTTGGAGACCGTCGCTCCGAAGATGGTGAACTGAGTCTTGGGCTGCACCAAGAGGATTGGCTGTTGTGCGTTGGAGCCGCCGTAGCCCTTGATGAGCTGCGGCAGGATGAAGTGCACGAACTCTTGCAGCACGAACGACATACCGATGGCGGTGATGAGGAACGTCAGGGGCCGGGCGTTGCGGCGGCGAAGCGGCCGGTAGGCGATGAACTCCAAACCGACTGCCGCCGAACCGGATACCAGCATCGCGAAGGCCATCGCGATCGCCAGGTACACGATCGTGAGCAGGACGCCCTTGTTGTAGGCGTTACCGCTTGGCGTGAAGCCAAGGATGATGTCCAGGCAGAAGTAGGTGCCGAACATGCCGAGCATGAAGATCTCGGAATGGGCGAAGTTGATCAACCGCAGAACGCCGAACACCAGCGTGTAGCCCACGGCCACTAGCGCGTAGATGGCACCCCAGGACAGACCGTCGATGGTCAACTGCCAGAAGCCGTTGATGAGGCCGTCGACGTTGAAGTTGATGTTGGCAGCCATTAACACCGGCGGCGGCTCCTTGCAGGTAAATGGATACGAGGCGCGCCCGGGCCCGTGGGCCTCGGACGCGCCTCGCGTCGACGACTACTGAACCTTGAAGATCCAGATCAGGTTGGTGGTCAACTCACCAGTGGGCGACCACTGGTAGTTACGCGCCACGCCCTGACCGTTGTAGTTCTTGACGAAGTCCAGCAGCGCCGGCCGGGTGATGGCACCCGAGTCGATGCCCTTCAGCATGATCGTTCCGAGGTCGTAGCCCTCGGTGCTGTAGGTGCCGGGTTCCTGGCCGAACTTCTTGGTGTACTCCTCGGCGAACGTTCCGGTGGCCGGGCCGCACGGGCAAGACAGGATCGAGCCCTTCGAGGACTCACCCGCCTGCTTCACGAACTCCGGGTCCTTGGTGCCGTCGGCACTGACGAACGTCGCTTCGACCCCGCCGTCCTTCAACTGCTGGACGAACGGCGCCGCCTCGGAGTAGTAGCCGCTGTAGAAGACGGCGTCCGGGCTGACTCCCTTGATCTGCGTGACCGCCGCAGAGAAGTCCTTGTCGCCCTTCTTGACCTGGATGTTGCAGGCCGAGTCGGCGACGGGCCCGAGGGTCTCGCGCACCGGGATGGCCAAGCCGAGGCCGTAGTCGGTGCTGTCGTCGACGACGCAGATCTTCTTGTAGCCCAGCGTGTTCTTCAGGTAGTTGGCCACAGAGGGCCCCTGCACGCCGTCGTTGGCCAGGCCGCGGAAGAAGGTCTTCCAGCCGTTCTCGCTCAACGTCGGGTTGGTCGCCGACGCCGTCGCGGCGACGAGGCCGGCCTGGTCGAAGACGGTGCCGGTGGCCTTGGTCTCGCCGGAGAAGGCGGGACCGACCAAGCCGATCGTGTACTGGTCGTCCACGATCTGAGGTGCGATGCCGGTGGCCTTCTGCGGATCGCCTTCGGTGTCGAACGGCTTCAACTGCACCTGGCAGCCGGGGTTGGCGGCATTGTGCTTGTCGATGGCCAGCTGCACGCCGTTCTTGATGTTGATGCCGAGCGCCGCGTCGGGGCCGTTGAGGGCACCGGCCATGGCGATCGACACCGGCGGGCAGGTCGCCTTTCCGTCACCGGTGGGATCGGCGGGCTTGACGTCCCCCGCCGCCTTCACCTCGGCGCCGTTCTCGTCGATCTGAACCTGTTCGACGATCTTCAGGTCAGCTTGGGAATTGCTCTCCTCGGGTGTCGACTGGTTACAGCCGGCAATACCGAACACGAGCAAGCCCGCGCTCCCGAGAGCAAATGCATTACGTGCCATGCGACTGCGCACGTGTCACCTCCGTGTCAACGTTGTCATTGGCACCGACGACGCAGGTCACGTCACCCGGGGCGCCGATGCTTCGGGTAGAACATAGCCAACACTTGGCGCCGGTGCGTGATGTTGACGAACGCGGGCTGGGTGTCGCCTGTGTGACAGGGCGAAACTCGGTTCTACGACACGCAGTTGTTACGTCTCGGGGGTGTCGAGGGTCTCCAGGACGACCTCCGCGACGCGCCTCATGGTGGTGCGCCGATCCATGGCCGCACGCTGAATCCACTTGAACGCCTCGGGCTCCGACATCTTCTGCTTGGCTTGGAGCAAACCCTTGGCCCGCTCCACCAGTTTGCGGGTCTCGAGCCGGTCGGACAGCGTGGCAACCTCCGACTCCAGCGCGGAGATCTCGCCGAACCGGCTGACGGCCAACTCGATCGCAGGAATCAGGTCGGTGATCGAGAAGGGCTTCACCAAGTACGCCATCGCCCCGGCGTCACGGGCGCGCTCGACGAGCTCGCGCTGCGAGAAGGCAGTCAGTATCAAGATCGGGGCGATGCGCTTTTCCGCAATCTCGGCCGCGGCGTCGATGCCGTCGCGGCGAGGCATCTTGACGTCCATGATCACGAGGTCGGGGCGGAGACTCTCGGCGAGGTCCACGGCCTCCTGGCCGTCGCCCGCCTCGCCCACCACCTCATAGCCCTCCTCGCGAAGCATCTCCGCAAGGTCCATTCGAATGAGTGCTTCGTCCTCGGCAATGAGGACACGGTGCGGTTTGGCGGCGTCCGCCGGTGACCCGGTCATGCGGTCATTGTCCCGTGAGTCGCCCGGATCGGCGACCGCGGGGCCATGACGGACCCTCTGACCGATCCTCTATGGTGGGAAGCCGCAACACGATGCCCTCGTATCCCAATTGGCAGAGGAAACGGATTCAAAACCCGTGCAGTGTGAGTTCGAGTCTCACCGAGGGCACCAGAAGGACCAGCTCGGGGCATGCATTTTTGAAGGGCCCGCCAGCACATGCGCCCCCTCAGGCCGTCAGCTGCCCGCTGACGCGTTTCTCCGATGAAGCCATGTGGCGCATCGATTCTCGGCACTACACCGCTGGCGCCAGGTCGTCATGGAATCGCCCCGGTGCAGCAGACTTGGGCCGTGGACCCTCAACTCAGGCTTGAACAGTGGGAGCGGCGCGCGGAATGGCCGCTCGCGGCGGTGGCGATCGCGTTCCTGGCTGTCTATTCGGTGCAAGTGCTTGGTCGACCACACGGTGTGGAAGCCACCGTCCTGGGGGTGATGAGCTGGATCATCTGGAGTGTGTTCGTCGCGGACTACTTCGCGCGGCTCGCTCTGGCAACCGATCGCCGTCGGTGGTTCGTGAAGCACCTCCTCGACCTGGCGGTGGTCGCGCTTCCTCTTTTGCGTCCGTTGCGGCTGCTGCGGCTGGTCATCTTGGTTGGCGCCCTGCAGAAAGCGTTGGGCAACGCGATACGCGGACGGATCGTGATCTACACGGTTGGCGGTGTCGCCCTTCTGATCTACGTCGGGTCGTTGGCGGTACTGGAGCAGGAGCGTGATCAGCCCAACGCCCTCATCACGTCGTTTGGCAAGGCCCTGTGGTGGTCGATCACCACGGTCACCACCGTCGGATACGGCGACCTGTACCCGATAACCACCACGGGCAGGATCGTCGCAGTGCTGTTGATGTTGGGCGGGATCAGCCTCATCGGCGTGGTTACCGCTTCGCTCGCGTCATGGATCGTGCAACGCGTCGCCGAAGATGACGCCGCTGAGGGCGCGGCAACCGCTGAGCAAGTCGCCGCATTGCAGATGGAGATTCGAAACCTCGCAGATGAACTCCGCATCATGACGGCCCAGGGCGCGATACCTGGAGGGCGCACGTCGCCGTAAACGAACACGTCGCCAAGCTTTCGAGCGTCTCCGTCGTCGAGCAAAAGTCCAGCATTCCCTGAATACAGATTTCAATGTACTGTCGGCTGATGCAGACACTGGTGGAGCGGGATGCCCTGGCTCGCTTCGGCTATGCCCTCTCCGACGCCACTCGCGCGTCGATCTTGCTCAGTCTTCGGAATGGTGGGCGATATCCGTCCGATCTCGCCGACCAGATGCAGGTGTCTCGTCAGATCGTGTCGAATCACCTTGCGTGCCTTCGTGGATGCGGTCTGGTCGTCGCCGTCCCCGAGGGCCGGCGTAGCCGCTACGAGCTGGCCGACGGCCGCATCGCGCACGCGCTGGACGATCTGGTCGGCCTGGTGCTCGCTGTCGACCCGGCCTGCTGCCCGGTCAGTGACGAGGGGTGCTGCTGATGGCGCTGGACGTCGGGCTGTCGGTCCCCCGCCGCCGCGTGCTGGCCCGTCGCATCCGGTACTTCGTCGCCGCCACGATCACCTACAACGTGATCGAGGCCGCCATTGCTCTGGCCGAGGGAACGCGGGTGTCGTCGGCCGCTCTGCTCGGGTTCGGGCTGGATTCGGTCATCGAAGTGTCCTCGGCCGCCGCGGTGGCATGGCAGTTCGCCGGCCGCGATCCCGAAGCCCGTGAGAAGACTGCGCTTCGGATCATCGCGTTCTCGTTCTTCGGCTTGGCCGCCTACGTGACGGTGGACTCCGTTCGCGGCCTCCTCGGACACGGCGAGGCCGAGCCGACGACCATCGGCATCGCACTCGCTGCCGTGAGCCTGGCCGTCATGCCCGTCCTGTCGTGGGCGCAGCGGCGCGCAGGCAGGGAGCTCGGCTCGTCGTCGGCGGTCGCAGACTCCAAGCAGACGCTGTTGTGCACCTACATGTCCGCCGTGCTGCTCGTGGGGCTGCTGCTCAACTCGCTGCTGGGGTGGTCGTGGGCCGACCCCGTGGCGGGCTTGGTGATCGCCGCCGTCGCCGTTCGGGAGGGTCTCCAAGCGTGGCGTGGCGAATCATGTTGTGCCGCAGGGTGTAGCTGACCGGTCACTCCCCCGGCACGCACGAACCGCCGCGACCCTGCGTGTGCAGGAGCCGCGGCGGTTCGCAGTGGTTCGGGCGGACGGTGGCTACCCCTCGTCTCCGCCGCCGCCCGATCCACTGCCGCTCGGTGAATGCGACGCACCCTTGGCGTCGGATCCCTTGTCGGCACCAGCTCCCGCGGAGCTAGTCTTCTTGTCGCCCTTGTTCTTCGAGGACGACGAGTCCTTGGCGTCAGCCTTGCCGGGCTTGGCGTCCTTGCCGGGCTTGACGCTCTTGTCGGGCTTATCCGCCTTGTCGGGCTTGGTCGCGGTGTCAGTCTTGTCGGGCTTGGTCGCGGTGTCAGTCTTGTCGGGCTTGGCCGGCGTGTCTGACGCTCCCGATTCGGCAGGGCCTGACTCCGACGGCTCCGTGGAGCTCGACGGGGCCGGCTCGGCGGCCTCGGGGGTCTTGGTGTCCGCGGGCTCGACTACCGGGTCGGTCACCGCGGGCGTCTTCTCCGGGTCGGTTGCCGTCGACTTCTCGGGCTCCTCGGAGAGCTTGGTGCCCTCGGAGTCCTTGGAGCCCTTGGAGGTCGTGCCTTCCACGCTGACCTCGTCCACCCCTGCACTTGGCGTGTCGGACGTCGGCACCGAGGCGACCTTCAGCGCCAATGCCGTCGACGTGGTCACCCCGGGAGCACCCCCAATGGACGCAAGCGCCTTGGCGATGGCCTTGGCGAACGCGGCGACGGAGGCCTGAACCTGGGCGGCGATCGCCTGGAACTGCTTGGCGAGGGCTTGGACGATCGCGGCCAACGGGTTCGGTACCGGTGTCGGCTGGCCGGGATTCGTTGGCCCGGTGCCGTTTTGCGGATGGTCCTTGAACCACTGGGCGAGGAATTCGGTGATGACTTCCTTGGGCTGCCCGAGAAGGTTCCAGAGCCCGTAGTTGTCTTCGGGATTGGTGCTGCCCGTTGCGGTGTCTCGCCCGGTGTAGAGGAAGATCGGTCCGGCGTTTACCCCGAAGGAGGCCGCCCAGTTCTTGATCAGGTCGGCGACGTACTTCTCCTGCTGATCCTGCGTGATGGTGTGCACGACGCCGTTGGCGTCGGTGTACGTGTAGGTCGGAACGCCGAATTCGGTGATCCACACCTTCTTGGTGGGGAACAGCTTCACCAAGTCCTTCAACTGGTTGAACGCCGTGTCGGAGGCCCACCAGCCGGAGTTGGGATCGATGTTCCCCTGCGAGAACGGAAGGCTCACGTCATACGGGTGGTACGACAGGGCGTCGAAGTATTGGCCGATGGTCGGGTCTGCGGCGATCATCGCCTTGACGAAGTCGACCGGGTCCATGGTGATGTTGCCGAAGCTGACGACGTGACCCACGGCGCCCGCGACGACGGTGGCCGTCGGATCGAGCGGCTTGATGGCCTGGTAGGCCGCCTTCACCAAGGCCGCATACGCGGCGGGATTGATGGGGTTGGACGAGAGAATGCCATTGGGCTCGTTCCAGATCTCGTAGGCGGAGACCGTCTCGCCGTACTTGGTGACGAACTTCGACATGAAGGCGGCGAACTTCGCGGGATCGGGGGTGTTGCCGCCGTTTGGGGTTCCTGGGGCGACGCCGCCCGGTGGGGTGCTGTCCACCTCCGCCAGCACGCCCATGCCGTGGTCCTTGGCGGACTGCATGACGGTGTCGAGCAGGGACCACGACAAGCTGCCCGGCTGCGACGGTCCGAAGGCGTCGACGAGCCCCCATGGGACGAACACGCGGATGTTCTGGACGCCCAGCGCCTGCATCTCGCTGAGTTGCTGGTCAATCTGCGCCTTGGTCTGACCGTACAGAGGGGACGCGGCTACGCCGACCGTGTTGGGCGAGACGGTGATCTCGGCGACCTGTTGATATTCGTAGGAGGCCATTCGGGGCGGCACGGGAACGAATAGGTTGCTCGCATAAGCGCTAGCCATGGCGACGGGTATGGCGGCGATGACTCCCCGCGTCGCGATGGCCTTCAAAAGTCCCTGCTTTGCCTTCTTCATTCCTGCTCGCTTTCACGATTTGTAATTTTCTCCGCCGTCAACCCCGGTCAATTTAGCTGCCTCAGGGGCAAACCGCATTACGAATGGGCTACCTCACCGAAGGTGCCGGCAGGGGCGGAAACGTACAGGTCCGACAGTGCATAACGGTTAGATTAACGCAAACATCAGTACTGGTGAGCAACCGATCGTGACCTGCTAATTGCGGTTATTTAGACCTGTCCAGCGATTGCTGATTGGTTTGTGCCAGGTTTCGTGCCAAAGGTCTCATTTTGCGACTCGATCTGCCGAACTCGAGCACCTACGAATGGTCCGCTCGCGAATCTCTGACGTTTGCGCGACAAAAGCATCGTGGCGACTCCATTCGGAATGGAGTCGCCACGATGAACGGGTGCCCAACCCTGCTTGAATTACCCCGTTGTAACTTGTCCTTGGGACGGGCCGGATGCGGCGGTGCTACGCCTGACCCTCGCGGCTGTCTTGTTGCGCGAGCAGCCTGGCGTAGCCGGTTCCCATGCCAAGCAGCACCAGGCCCACCGCAATGAAGACGACCACGCGGAAGATCCCGTCCAGCGTCCCGAGGTCGAAGAGGAACAACTTGGCCACGGCGGCGGCCACCAGCGCCATGCCGCCACCGATCGGCAGGGAGCGCTCGGCGCGAGAGACCTTCGCCGCGTACCGAAGCACGGCCGCGGCCAGCATGATCCAACACAGGGTCGCAGCCACGTGGCCGGCGAGGAATCCCTGCTCCTCGCCACCAAGCAGCACCCCGGCCGTCACCGTGAAGGTGGTGGTCGCGTACAGCGCGACGACGGCCGCAGAGGCCCACGACCAGTCCGCAGGCCACGACCACGCGATCGCCACCGCCCACGCCACCAGCAGCAGGCTGGCGATCAGCGTCGAGGCGGCGATCGGCGCGCTCAACTCGGTGGCTTCGATCAAGAACGACGGCGGCGCGTAGGCAAGGTAGAACAGACCACCTGCGACGCCAAAACCGATGGCGCACCAACGCGCCACCCTGTTGCGTCGACCTCCGACCGCCACGACGACGGCCATCGCGAGAAGGACCGGCCCCGCCACCGGACCGTCGAAGGCGACAATCACCGCGACGAGCGCCGACACCGCGGCCAGGGCCGCCCAGATCGACCGCACGCTGGTGGCTCCCCCGGTCAGGCGGTCGCCGACGAGCACGATCCCCAACAGGGCCGCCGACAGCCCGGCCGCCATCAGGGCCGCGACGGCAGTATCGACGGCCAGTGAGGCGGCAAGCACCGGGGCGGTGCCCGCCGCGCTCACCCACGCCATGGTGGCCGGGTGCTTGGTGTGCGGCAGCAGGACGACCGCACTTCCGATCGCCAGAGCGGCTGCGACGGAACCCGCGACGGCGAGCAACGGCGCATGCTCGGAGTTGAAGCTGGTCAGGATCAGCGCGAGCAGCAGCGGCAGCGTGGTCACCGCCGTGCGCGCCGCATGCAGACCGTTCCAATCCTTGCCCAGCTGCACGGGCACCGACGCAGCGCCCAGCGCCAGCATGAAGCCGACCAGCACGACGGTGATTCCGTCGGCCACCACGGGTCCGAGCCCGATCAGCGGGACCAGGACCAAGAGCGCGAGATGTTCGGAGTTCCATCGGCGCGACAGCATGAGACCGGCGACGGCGACCACCGCGGCGATGGTGAGTCCGACGGGGGCCGACACCCAGTGGTAGATCGTCGTCAGCGCGATGACGTCGATGTATGCCGCCGCAATACCCGTGGCGGCCAACGCGATTGCGCCGATCCGACCGCCGGGTCGGTCGACCAGCCGCCATGCGACTCCCACCAGCCCGGCCGCCAAGGCGGCGCCGGCGAACACCCGGAGCTCGGGTCGCAGGATGCCGGCCTGTGCGGCCAGCACCAGCAGGAGCGCGACGCCCACCAAGGTGACCGCGACTCCGGCGACCGCCAGTGCCTTGCCAATCCACCCGTCCGACCGCGGCGGCTTGGGTGTGGGGGGCACGGGCGCGGGTGGCTGGGGCGCCGCGGGCGTGTAGGCGGGCGGCTGCCAGTACGTCGGGGCCACGGGCTGAGCGGGTGCCACGGGCCGCTCCGCCACGATGCGTTCGAGCTGGCGCAGGTCGACCGACGCCCGCGCCAGGTACGCAGCCATGGCGGCGAAGTCGGACGACAGCCTGGCGATGACGGCCTGATCTGGTTCTGTCATGGAGCCAGCGTGGCACCGTCCGTCGACGACCGGATGAGTATTACTACTCGTCGAGCCCGTGTTCGATCGCGTAGCGCGCCAGTTCGACACGATTGGCCACCTGCAACTTACGGAAGGTGGCCTGCACGTGGTTTTCCACCGTGCGGTGGCTCAAGGACAGTTGCTCGGCAATCTGCTTGGCGGTCAACCCCTTCGCGACGTATCGCAGGATCTCCGTCTCCCGCTCGGTCAAGCTGGGCGTGGAGTCGTGCCTTCCTGGCGAGCGCGCGATGCGCCGATATTCGCCGAGCACCAGACCCGCCAGGCCCGGGGTGAACACCGCACGCCCCTCGCCGGTGGCCCGGACCGCTTCTGCGAGTTCGCCCTTCGACGCACTCTTGACGAGATAGCCCGTCGCCCCGGCCTTTACCGCCTCCAACACGTCGTCGCGTTCGTCCGATGCGGAGAGCACCAGGACCCGTGACGACGGGGACACCGTCAGCACCTCGGCGGTGGCGATGGCGCCGTTGCCGTCCGACAGGCGCATGTCCATCACCACCACGTCGGGTTTGACCACTTCTGCGCGACGGCGGGCCGAGCCGACGCCGTCCGCAGTGGCGACGACGGTGAAGCCCTCCTCTGCGAGGTCGCGGGCGACGGCGTCCCGCCAGATCGGGTGGTCGTCAACGACCATCACCGTGAACGTGGAATGGTCAGTTCCCACTCGGTCCCCCTTCCCGGCCCCGTGCTCAACCGGGCCGTACCGCCGAGCCAATTCAGCCGTCCGACAATCGACTTCGACACTCCGACCCGGCCCTCGCCTGCGGCCTCCTCCAGCCGGCCTACCGGAATGCCTGCTCCGTCGTCGCGGACGCTCACCACGACCGAGTCTTCCAGGTCCTCCAAGAGCACGAAGGCGCGGGCGGCTGCGCCGGCATGCGCGACGACGTTGTCCAACGCGTTCGCCACCGCCGCGTCCACTTCACGTGCGACCTCCGCGGGCAACATGACCGGTTCCGGGGGAAGGCTGACCGACACCCGGTCGGCGGCGCGGTCGCGCAGCAGCGTGACCAGATCGATCTCCAGCCCCTCGGGCACCGGCGTACCGGCAGCGCTGACCCAGCGTCGCAGCGCACGTTCCTGCTCCCCCGCCAGCTCGGCGAGTTCGGTTGTCGGACCGCCTATCTCACGCCCTCGCCGGGCGACCAACGCAAGCACCTGGATGGCTCCGTCGTGGACCTCCCTCGACAGTCGTTCCCGTTCCTCGAGTGAGGCCGCCAACCGCGCGGCTCGCTGCAGTTCGGTGTGCGCGCGCCGGGCGGTCTGGGCGGCCATTCCGATCGCCAGGCCGACCGCGAGTTCGATCACGACGGTGGCGTTGCGTCCGACGTCGACGCTGACGTACCCCTTCAGAACGGCGTTGGATGCCGTCACCAACAGCCCAATCGTCATGCCCGCGACGGGGCCGAGCAGGATGGCTGCGGAAATCGTTGCGTTGGTGGCCCACAACGTCGTCGGCCACGACTGGTTGTCCAACGCCCATTGGTCGGACGCCACGATCTTGGTCGAGAGCATCAGCGCCACGACCACCACGACCTCGGCGCTCACCCACGCGATCCGCCTGCCGTAGCCGTAAAGGTACGCCGCTGCGCAGGCGACACTCCACGACACCAGGACCGCGAAGAGTGCCCAGCCGATCGCGGGCCGTTCGAGGTCGTCGTTGATCGCGATCTGAAAACCGAGAGCGTAGAGGCAACTGAGCAAGCGGAAGACCTGAGCCGCCCGCCAGAGCGGGGTGGCCGGATCGGGCGGAGCTTGCATGCCCGGCGTCTACATCACCTTGGACAGGAACAGCTTCGTGCGCTCTTGTTGCGGGTTGCTGAGAACGTCTCGCGGCTTGCCGCTTTCGACGATGACCCCGGCGTCCATGAACACCAACTGGTCGGCGACTTCACGGGCGAACCCCATCTCGTGGGTCACCACCACCATCGTCATGCCCTCGCTGGCGAGCTTCTTCATGACGCCGAGCACTTCGCCGACCAACTCGGGGTCCAGCGCCGAGGTCGGCTCGTCGAACAGCATCAGCTTGGGATCCATCGCCAATGCACGGGCGATCGCGACGCGTTGCTGCTGACCGCCCGACAGTTGCGCCGGGTAGGCGGTTGCCTTGTCCGACAAGCCAACCTGGCTGAGCAGGTCCTTGCCCCGCTCGATGGCCGCGGCCTTCTTGACGCCCTTGACCTGGACGGGCGCCTCGATGATGTTGGCCAGCGCGGTGCGGTGCGGGAAGAGGTTGAAGTGCTGGAACACCATCCCGATGTCGCGCCGCTGCCGTGCGGCTTCCCGCGGCGGCATCTCGAGCAGCTTGTCGCCCTTCTCGCGGTAGCCGATCAGCTCGCCGTCGACGTAGAGCCGGCCACCGTTGACCTCCTCCAGGTGGTTGATGCAGCGCAAGAACGTCGACTTGCCCGAGCCGGAGGGGCCGACCAGGACCAACACCTGGCCTCGGCCGATCTCCAGGGTCACGCCCTTGAGGACCTTGAGCGCGCCGAAGTTCTTGCAGACGTTCTCGGCCTTGACCATCGGTGTGGCCACGGCAGTCGCGGTCATGTGTGCCCAGCCTCTCCAAGTGTCTGTGCCTCGGCCAGTGCACCGAGTTGTTTGGCGGTGAGCTTGCGGGACGCACCTCGGGAGAAGTAGCGCTCCAGGTAGAACTGGCCCACCATCAGGATGCTGGTGATGAGCAGATACCACGCCGCCGCGACGAGCAGCAGCGGGATCGGCTGGAACAGCACGGCCGAGATGTCACGCTGACGCCCGAAGAGGTCGAACGTGAACGGCACCGCGGCCACCAGCGACGTGGTCTTGAGTTGGCCGATGAACTCGTTGCCGGTCGGCGGGATGATGACCCGCATCGCCTGCGGAAGCACCGTGCGCCGCATGGTCATGATCCAGGACATGCCCAGCGCGGTGGAGGCTTCCGACTGACCCTCCGGGACCGAGCTGATGCCGGCCCTGATGATCTCGGCGAGATAGGCGGCCTCGTTGAGTCCAAGGCCGATGACCGCCAACAGGAAGTACAGCGACAGGTTCTGGATGTTGATGGTGAAGAAGGTCGGCCCGAACGGGATGCCCAGCTGAATGTTCTTGTAGATCGTCGGGAACAGACCCCAGAACACCAGCTGCACGTAGACCGGGGTGCCGCGGAAGATCCACAGATACACCCACGACACCGAGCGGAACACCGGGTTCGGCGACAGTCGCATGACGGCCAACAGCACCGCCAGCACGATCGCCAGGATCATCGACAACACGGTCAGCTCGAGTGTGACCACCACGCCGGAGAAGATGCGCTCGTCGAGGATGTACTTGCCGAAGGTGCCCCAGCCGTAGGCCTCGTTCGTCGCCGCGCCGTAGAGGAACAGCGCGACGAGGATGACGATGACGATCGCCGCCACCCACCGCCAGGGGTGCCGCAGTGGGACGGCATCGATGACGGGCGGACTGTCGGGTGGCGTGCGAACGTCAACGCTCATCAGTGAATTCCGACTGTCAGCTGGTCGCGCCGTTGATGACTGGCTTGTCGATCATGCCAGCCTCGACACCCCAGTTCGCGGCGATCGTCTTGTAGTCACCGGACTCGATCAGGTGCTCGAGGGCCTTCTGCAGCGACGCCGCCAACGGAGAACCCTTCGCGACGGGCCAGCCGTAGGGTGCCGCGTCGAAGGTCTCGCCGGCCTGCTCGAGCTTGCCGGCACTCTGCTTGATGGCGTACAGCGTCACCGGGGAGTCCGCCGACATGGCGTCGGCCTGTCCGAGGACGACGGCGTTGGTGGCCTGATCCTGTCCGTCGAACTTCACGATGTCGATCGCCGGCTTGCCCGCGTCGGTGCACGCCTTGCTCTTGGCTGGCAGTTCGTCGACTTCCTGCGTCGTGGTGGCCTGCACCGCGACCTTCTTGCCGCACGCGTTGGTCGGGTCGATGTCAGATCCCTTGGGCTTGGCCCACAGCGAGCCGGCCGAGAAGTAGGTGACGAAGTCGACGGTCTGTTCGCGTTCCTTGGTGTCGGTGAACGACGACATGCCGACGTTGAACGTGCCGCCCTGGATCGACGGGATGATCTTGGAGAAGTCGGCCTCGCGGTACTCGGCGGTCAAGCCGAGGGTGGAGGCGATCGCGTTCATCAAGTCGACGTCGAAGCCGACGATCTTGCCGCTCGAATCCTTGAACTCGTTGGGCGTGTAGGGAACGTTGACGCCGACGATGAGCTTGCCGGACGACTTGATGTCCTCGGGAACCGTGTTCGCGATGTCGTCGACCTTGGCGGCCTTCGCCGCGGTGGTCTCCTTGGCCGGTTCTGCGGTGTCGGTGTTCTTGGTACAGCCCGACAGAACGAGCGATGCCGACACGGCGACGACCGCAGCGCCGCGCCACCAGCGTGAGCTCGCTCGACGGTCCTGAATTCCAGATACCACGTTGTCTCTTCTCTCTGCATCGGGGTCGCCTTCATTCCTCGCGGGCGACGACCTCAGGAACACTAGCGGGATGTACGCGCTGTAGTAGGTGAAACTTAACGCCGGTCGACGATCCGCGCTGTCCGAAACGGCAACGCGGTGAATTGGGTCGCCCCCGTGGGTTGCCGTGCGACACTGCCGTTCATGACCAACCCGTCCGTACCGGCCATGCCGAGTCTGTTGCCCCATCTGTGGAAATCGGCCGTCGTGTCCGGGCTGCTGGCCATCGCGATCGGCGTCGCGATCGTGGCGTGGCCGGGCATCTCGATCACCGTGGCCGCCATCTTCTTCGGTGCCGGCTTGCTGCTGACCGGAATTCAGCAGGTCTTCTTCGCCTTCAGCCTCCACGTGTCCGCCGGCGGACGGGTGCTGCTGTTCATCAGCGGTGCGGCGTCGCTCATCCTCGCGATCATGGCGTTTCGCCATCTCTACGACGCAGTCTTGTTGCTGGCCATTTGGATCGGGGTGGGCTTCATCTTCCGTGGCGTCGCCACGACGGTGTCGGCAATCAGCGATCCGACGCTGCCGGGCCGGGCCTGGAATATCTTCGTTGGGCTCATCAGCTTGGTTGCCGGCGTGGTCGTCCTCGCCTCGCCGTTCGACTCGATTGGCACCCTGGCGCTCGTCGTCGGCGTCTGGTTGATCGTCATCGGCGTGATGGAGGTCGTCGCCGCCGTCGCGATCCGCCGCGCGACCAACAATCTCTCGGAACAGGGTCAGCCAACTCACTAAAAGCGCTGTGGGCTGGGGGAAGGTTGTCTACTACACTTTGTCGTAGGTACTACTGGCAGCCAGGGGATGGTGCACATGAACGCTCTCGACGTTTCGAGATGGCAGTTCGGGATCACGACCGTTTATCACTTCATCTTCGTGCCGCTGACCATTGGGCTCGCCCCGCTGATCGCCGTCATGCAAACCGCGTGGGTGATCACCGGAAACCCCGCCTGGTACCGGCTGACCAAGTTCTTCGGCAAGCTGTTCCTGATCAACTTCGCCCTCGGCGTCGCGACCGGCATCGTGCAGGAATTTCAGTTCGGAATGAACTGGAGTGAATACTCCCGCTTCGTCGGCGACGTCTTCGGCGCCCCGCTCGCGATGGAGGGGCTGGTCGCCTTCTTCTTCGAATCCACCTTCATCGGGCTGTGGATCTTCGGCTGGACCAGGCTGCCGCGGCTCGTCCACCTCGCCTGCATCTGGATCGTCGCGATCGCGGTCAACGCGTCGGCGTTCTTCATCATCGCCGCCAACTCCTGGATGCAACACCCGGTTGGCGCCCGCTTCAACCCGGAGACCGGCCGCGCAGAACTGACGAGCATCGTCGCGCTGTTCACCAACAACACTGCCACTGCGGCGTTTTCGCATGCGGTCTTCGGCGCCTTCCTCACCGCGGGAACCTTCGTCGCTGGCGTGTGCTCCTGGTGGCTGGTGCGGGGCAGCGACACCGATGAGGCGCGCACGATGTACCGGCCGGCCACCATCCTCGGCTGCCTGGTGACACTCGCCGCGGCGGGCGGACTGTTCCTGACCGGCGACGCCCAGGGCAAGCTCATGTTCCAGCAGCAGCCCATGAAGATGGCGTCGGCGGAATCGTTGTGCCACACCGAGACCGATCCCGACTTCTCGATCCTCACCGTCGGCACCCACAACAACTGCGACGCCGTCGACCACGTCATCGAGGTGCCCTACGTCCTGCCCTTCCTCGCCGAAGGCCGCTTCGACGGAGTCACGTTGGAGGGCGTGAAGGATCTGCAGGAGAGGTACGAGGCGACCTACGGGCCCGGCGACTACCGACCCAACCTCTTCGTGACGTACTGGTCGTTCCGCGCGATGATCGGATTGCTCGCCGTCCCAGTGCTCTTCGCCATGGTCGCCCTCTGGTCGACTCGCCGCGGACGTCTCCCCCGCCAGCGGTGGTTCGCCACGTTCGCCCTCCTGACGCTGCCGACACCGTTCCTGGCCAACAGCGCCGGCTGGGTGTTCACCGAGATGGGCAGACAACCGTGGGTGGTGGTGCCCAACCCCACCGGCGACCAGATGATCCGCCTGACGGTCGGCGAGGGCGTCTCGGTTCACTCCGCAGGCATCGTGTTCCTTTCACTTACCGTGTTCACGCTTCTCTACGCCGCGCTTGCCTGCATCTGGTTCTGGTTGATCCGGCGCTACGTCGTCGAGGGCCCTCTGGAGCACGACGCCGAACCGGCGCCGCCCACGCCACCCGGGGACGCCGACGTCGCACCGTTGTCGTTCGCGTACTGACTCGTTCGTGTACTGAGAGGTCGACATGGAACTGCAGGACTTCTGGTTCGTGGCACTGGCGGCACTGTTCGTCGGGTTCCTTCTGCTCGAGGGCTTCGACTTCGGTGTCGGAATGTTGATGGAGTTCTTCGCGCGCCGCGCTCCCGACGGCCTGAGTGAGCCCCACCGACGCGCGGTGCTCAACACCATCGGCCCGGTCTGGGACGGCAACGAGGTCTGGCTGATCACCGCGGGTGGGGCGATGTTCGCGGCGTTCCCGGAGATGTACGCGACGCTGTTCTCGGGCCTGTACCTGCCGCTGCTGGCCATCCTGGTCTCGATGATCGTCCGCATCTGCGCCATCGAGTGGCGTGGCAAGGTCGACGACCCCAAGTGGCGCAGGTGGGCCGACGTCGCCATCGCCGTCGGCTCCTGGCTGCCCGCCGTGCTGTGGGGTGTCACGTTCGCCCTGCTGGTGCACGGGCTTCCGGTCAACGCGGACAAGCAGATCGAGCTGTCCGTCACCGATCTGCTCAACCCGTTCGTGCTTCTCGGCGGGCTCGCCACCGCGGGGCTGTTCGCGTTTCACGGTGCCGTCTTCGTCGCCCTCAAGACCGAGGGTGCGGTACGCGACGACGCGGTGTTCTTCGCCGCCCGGTTGGCCATTCCCGTGACGCTGGTGGTCGGGGTGTTCGGCGCGTGGACCCAGCTGTCCTACGGCAAGGACTGGACGTGGCTGGTGTTGGGGGTCGCCGTCGTCGCGCAGATAGGCGCCGTCATGCTGGTGTGGAGCCGCGGGGGTGACGGCTGGGCCTTCGCGTGCACGGCAACCGTCGTCGTCGCGGTGGTGGTGCTGCTGTTCGGCTCGCTCTACCCGAACCTGGTGCCCTCCACGCTGAACCCGGCGTGGAGCCTCGACATCCACAACGCGTCGTCGTCGCCGTACACGCTGACCGTCATGTCGTGGGCGGCGCTGATCTTCGCGCCGCTGGTGATCGGCTACCAGGCGTGGACGTATTGGGTGTTCCGCCAACGCATCTCCGCCGACCGGATTCCGGCGTCGATTGGCCTGAGCCCCAAATGATGCGCCGCCACCTGGTGGCGACGACGAGCTGCGGAGTGGTCATCACCGGCTCGGCCATCGCCGGCGCCGTGGTCCTGGCCCATCTGCTGGCAGGTCTGATCACCGACCCGAACACCCGGACTCTGAACCACTGGTCGACGTCCCTGTGGATTCTGTTGGCGCTCTGGACCATTCGGGCGGTCGCCCAGTGGGCGCAGGCTCGAGTCAGCCAACGCGGTGCCACCGAGGCGATCGCCGACCTCAACCGTGAAGTCCTCGCCTTCGTCACCGCGCTCCCACCGCGCGAGCTGGCGGCGCGCCACGACGACGCGGTGGCCCTGACCACCAGAGGCCTCGACGCGTTGCGCCCGTACTACACCCGCTACCTGCCCGCGCTGGTCCAGGCCGCCGTGCTCACTCCCGCCGCGGTGGTGACGATGGCCTGGTACGACCTGCAGGCGGCCGTCGTCGTCCTGATCGCGCTTCCGCTGGTTCCGCTGTTCATGGTGCTCATCGGTCTGGTCACCGCCGATCGTTCCGCGGCGGCCATGACGGCGATGACCGTTCTGCATTCCCGGCTGCTGGACCTCATCACCGGCATCCCCACCCTGCGCGCGCTGGGCCGCGCCGACGGCCCTGAGAGTCGTATCTCCGAACTCGCCGAGGCGCATCGCCGTTCGACCATGGCAACGCTGCGCATCACCTTCCTGTCGTCGCTGGTGTTGGAACTCATCGCCACCCTCGGCGTGGCACTGGTCGCCGTCAGCGTCGGGTTGCGACTGGTCTACGGCGAAGTCGAGCTCGCCGCGGGACTGACGGTGCTGCTGCTGGCCCCAGAGGTCTTCTGGCCGTTGCGCCGGGTCGGCGCGGAGTTTCACGCCGCACAGGACGGGCGGACGGCCAATGCGAAGGCCGCCGCGCTTCTCGAGGGCGCCGTGATCCGGCCCGAGGGAAGGCGGTCGCCGACGGGCACCTCGATCCACCTTCGCGACGTCAGCGTGGCCGCAAGGAACGGCGATGCGCCACACCGGTTGTCGGCCGACGTCGTCGCGGGTTCGATCACGGTCCTGACCGGACCGAACGGGGCAGGCAAGTCCACCGCGCTGCACGCCATCCTTGGTCTCGTCGCGCCGACGTCGGGTCAGGTGTTGGTCGGCGACGACGACGTCACCGACCTCGACCCACGGCAATGGTGGAACCTCGTCGCCTGGCTGCCGCAACGGCCGGCGCTGGTCCCCGGCACGGTGCTCGAGAACCTCGAACTCTTCGGGCCGATCTCCGACGTCGACGACGCCTGCCGCAGAGCCGGTTTCGACGACGTCGTCGTCTCACTGCCGAACGGTCTGGCCACCGTGATCGGCCGTGACGGCGCCGGACTGTCGCTGGGCCAACGTCAAAGACTCGGCCTGGCCCGGGCGTTCGGTGCCCGGCGGCCGATCCTTCTCCTCGACGAACCGACGGCCCATCTCGACGAAGAGCGCGAACGGTTCGTCCTTCAGTCGATTCGCGACGTCGCAAACGAGGGCGCCGCCGTGCTGGTGGTCGGCCACCGAGACGCCGTCCGCGCCGTCGGCGACCACCTCGTCACCGTCGGGGGCGAGACCCATGCCGTCGCGTGACCCGCTGCTCTCGGGGTTCGCGCTGCTGCGCCCCCGCCTTCCGCGCCTGGCGCTGGCCGTGACGTTCGGCGTGCTGGCCCTCGGCAGCGCGTTGGCGCTCGCGGGCGTCTCCGCTTGGCTCATCGCCAGGGCCTGGCAGATGCCGCCGATCCTGGACCTGTCCATTGCGGTCGTCGCCGTGCGGGCCCTTGGCATCTCCCGGGGTGTCCTCGGCTACTGTGAGCGACTCGCGTCCCACGACACGGCGCTGCGCGCCGCCGGCACCGCGCGGGCCGGGCTGTACCGCGCCTTGGCCCACGGGCCAGCCGACACCGTGATGCGACTTCCGGAGGGAGACATCGCCTCCCGCGTCGGCGTCTCGGTCGACGAACTGTCCGACGTCCTGGTCCGCGCCGTGCTCCCGGTAGCGGTGGCCACGATCCTGTCGGGGGCCTCCGTCGTCGCCGTCGCGCTCATCTCACCGACCGTCGCCGCCCTGCTGCTGGCCTGTCTTCTGGTGGCCGGCGTCGTCGCCCCGTGGCTGTCCGCCAGGGCTGCCACCTCCGCCGAACACGTTGCAGTACAGCACCATTCGGGACGGGACACCGCGACCATGCTGGCGGTCGACCACGCCCCAGAACTTCGGGTGGCAGGCCGTCTCGACGAGGTCGTCGCCGACGCCTCTCGCCGGCAACGAGAGTGGGGAGCCGCCGCCGACCGCGCGGCAGTGCCCGCAGCCTTCGGCGCGGCAGCGCCCATCGCGGCGACGGCCGTCAGCGTGCTCGGCGCCGTCCTCGTCGCGATCACCCTCGCACCCCAGGTGGCACCCACCACGCTGGCGATCCTCGTCCTGCTGCCCCTCTCGGCGTTCGAGGCCACCGCGGCACTTCCCGCGGCCGCCGTCCAACTCACCAGGGCCCGCATCGCGGCCAGGCGCCTACTCGACCTGACCGCCCCCGACCCAGCCGCCAGGAGCCGACCCGCCGTCCAC
>VIFX01000199.1:0-390 GCA_006864685.1 Mycolicibacterium hodleri
AAATTATGGCGGAAGGGATGCGTAACCCACAGGTCGCCGCCATGCTTAAAAATAAGCATATGACGATCACGGAATTTGTTGCCCAGCGGATGCGTGATGCCCAGCAAAAAGGCGAGATAAGCCCAGATATCAACACGGCAATGACTTCACGTTTACTGCTGGATCTGACCTACGGTGTACTGGCCGATATCGAAGCGGAAGATCTGGCGCGTGAAGCGTCGTTTGCTCAGGGATTACGCGCGATGATTGGCGGTATATTAACCGCATCCTGATCCTCTCTCTCTTTCCGCGGGCTGGTGACAACTGAGCCCGCGTTTCATATCGTAATTTCTCTGTGCAAAAATCATCCTCCCCGGGATCGGAGAATCCCACCTAAATATTCATCATAGC
>VIFX01000200.1:0-390 GCA_006864685.1 Mycolicibacterium hodleri
GTGCCGATCTACGGACGCTACGACTGGTTCTCCCGCGAGGGATCGGGTCGGCCCGAGTTCATCGCGATCCTGCAGCGCTACATCGTCAAGAAGCGGTTCACCGACCACCGCTCGGTGTACCTCGACGCGTCACCGATCACCAAGGTGCGGGCCGACGCTCCGCCGTTCTTCGTGTTGCACGGCGCCGACGACTCGATCATCCCCGTGAGGGAAGGTCGAGCGTTCGTCGAGGCCCTCGAGAAGGCGTCGGACAACCCGGTCGCCTATGCCGAGATCCCGCACGCCCAGCATGCCTTCGACTTCTTCGGCTCACCGCACGGGAACTACACCGCGACGGCCGTGGCGCACTTCCTGGATTGGGTCAAGGCCAAGCGGGGTTAGGTCGAGAAC
>VIFX01000201.1:0-388 GCA_006864685.1 Mycolicibacterium hodleri
GGGCAGTAGTGCGGTGAGGTAGACCATGTTGTCGGGGGCGGGTCGGGTGGTGACGGTGCGTTCGGATTCGGCGCGTACGGCGCGGTCGACGATGGCGTGGGGGTCGAGTTCGTAGGCGATGGCCTTGGCGTCGGCTTCGATCCTCTTGTCGCCCTTGCCCTCCAGCGTGGCCTGCTCGGCGCACATCCTGGCGTCGAGGGTGCGGCGGTCATCGATGTCGAGGCACGCCGATTCCCGGACGATGAGGGTGGCCCGCCATTCGGAGAGCAGCCCGGCGTGTAGCGCGGCGAGGGTGTGGGGCATGTCGTGGACGAGGGCGCGGGCGAATCCGAGGTGGCGGCCGCCGCGGTTGGGTGAGTCGCGACGCGCCAAAGCGATCTCACTACTC
>VIFX01000202.1:0-388 GCA_006864685.1 Mycolicibacterium hodleri
AAAATCATTGATATGGCCATGAATGGCGTTGGATGCCGGGCAACCGCCCGCATTATGGGCGTTGGCCTCAACACGATTTTCCGCCATTTAAAAAACTCAGGCCGCAGTCGGTAACCTCGCGCATACAGCCGGGCAGTGACGTCATCGTCTGCGCGGAAATGGACGAACAGTGGGGATACGTCGGGGCTAAATCGCGCCAGCGCTGGCTGTTTTACGCGTATGACAGGCTCCGGAAGACGGTTGTTGCGCACGTATTCGGTGAACGCACTATGGCGACGCTGGAGCGTCTTATGAGCCTGCTGTCAGCCTTTGAGGTGGTGGTATGGATGACGGATGGCTGGCCGCTGTATGAATCCCGCCTGAAGGGAAAGCTGCACGTAATCAGCAA
>VIFX01000203.1:0-388 GCA_006864685.1 Mycolicibacterium hodleri
CGCTGCTGAAGGGTGTCGAGATGCTGGGCAAAAAGTTGGCTGTAACTGCTCATGGCGTCCTGCTCCGGGCGAATGTGACTTCAGCATAACATCAAGCGAATCAAGGCTCGAGCCACCCGGCTTTCGCTTCGTGAGGTAACGCATAGGTTACAGGCTTTTTGTTATTAAGATAAAACAGACAATTAACAAACAAAGAACAATTCAATACACTGCCCACAGACAGTAGATATCAGCCGTCAGGAACGACTCATGCAAAACCTTTGTCTGTGGACACCGGATCAGGACAGGATGCAGCACTCCAACCTCCACCAGTTCATGGCCGAGGTCAATCACTTCCATGGTCTGCAACTGCGCAGCTATGCCGACCTGTATCAATGGTCGGTGGAGA
>VIFX01000204.1:0-388 GCA_006864685.1 Mycolicibacterium hodleri
GTATTCCACACAAGAACCACTTACCCATGATGAGATAGATATCCTGCGGTTATGTGTTTCTTACTCGTTAAAACAAATAGCCATTATTAAAGGAATTGATTATAAAACAATATCATATCACAAAATAAGAGCCCTAAATAAACTTAACATAAAAGGTACTGTTGAGTTGTTTATAGCACTCTGTGAATGGGATAAACATTATTTTAAACTCCAATCTTGCGTAAGAGAAAGTTGATATGTCATTAGTAGGATATAATAGTAACATCATAATAACCATCGCGCTGATATCGTTGCTCTCTGCATGCACCATAGAAAATTCATTAAAGGAGAATCAAAATAAAAGAAGTGGCGAATCCCAAGCGATAGTAGATGCAAGACAGTTCTTTAG
>VIFX01000205.1:0-387 GCA_006864685.1 Mycolicibacterium hodleri
CCTTGCCGCGAACACCGTGCCCGCGCTGGTGCTCGGGTTCCTGGTGTCGCTGGCTGGAATGTCGCGCTTCATCTACGCCACCGCCATCGTGTGGATCCTCGGCGGACTCGGAACCTGGCTGATCGGAAACCTCGGTGCGCCCGCCGGCGTGGAGACCAACCACATCGGCGCCTCCGGCCTGA
Organism: Mycolicibacterium hodleri; assembly: GCA_006864685.1. GTDB lineage: Bacteria > Actinomycetota > Actinomycetes > Mycobacteriales > Mycobacteriaceae > Mycobacterium > Mycobacterium hodleri_B. The sequence goes on from VIFX01000205.1 coordinate 183, forward strand.
TCTTCGGCTGGCTGACGTTCCTGATCGTGTTCGGATTCTTCACCAGACACGCATGGCAGATCGTCGTCGGCATCGTCGTCTTCCTCGTCTACGGCGGCATCCTGTGGGGCGCGCTGCCCGGCACGTTCGGGGTGTCCTGGCAGGGCCATCTGTGTGGCGGCATCGCCGGCGTGATCGCCGCATACGTGCTGTCCGGACCCGAACG
>VIFX01000206.1:0-387 GCA_006864685.1 Mycolicibacterium hodleri
ATTCATGCCTATACCGGCACCCAGTCACTGGTGGATGGCCCACGTGGTAAAGATTTACGCGCTTCACGCGCAGCGGCAGAAAATATCATTCCCCACACTACGGGGGCGGCAAAAGCCATTGGTCTGGTGATCCCGGACCTTGAAAACACGAGCTACACCCGTATCGCAAACTATCTTGAGCGCCAGGCACGCCAGCGTGGCTACCAACTGCTGATCGCCTGTTCTGAAGATCAGCCGGATAACGAAATGCGCTGCATTGAGCACCTTTTGCAACGCCAGGTGGATGCAATCATTGTTTCAACTTCGTTACCGCCGGAGCATCCCTTCTATCAGCGCTGGGCCAACGATCCGTTCCCCATCGTCGCGCTCGACCGCGCGCTGGATCGC
>VIFX01000207.1:0-386 GCA_006864685.1 Mycolicibacterium hodleri
CCCCCGGCCGACACACCCGATGCGCGGTGGACCCGTCGCCCGGACGGCACCGCAGGCGGCGTCGGATTCGAAACCCAGGCGACGATGATGGCCCTCGGCGCCTTCCTGCCAGGGGTGGTTCCCTCACCGTTGCTGAATCTCGGTGCGTGGTATTCGACGTTGGCCCGCAACGGTTTCACCGCCGTCGGCGACCTTGGCTTCGTCAGCACGTTGCGCGCTCCGATGGAGCAGTTGGCGTCACTGCCCGGCTGCCCGGTTCGGTACTCCCTCTACCAGGCCACCTACGACGACGGCGCACACTCCGAGATGGACTTCGGCGAGCTGTCGGGCATGATCTCGCGAGTCGGCTACAAGATCTGGATGGACGGGAGTCCGTCGATCGGCAC
>VIFX01000208.1:0-385 GCA_006864685.1 Mycolicibacterium hodleri
GATCGCGTGGTTGCAGCACGCCTACCCGCTGTCGGGGCAGGATCGGATGCTCGTCAAGACGCCGATCAGCTTCGACACCTCGGTGTGGGAGGTGTTCTGGCCGTTGAGCATCGGGGCATCGCTGGTGGTGGCCAAGCCCGGTGGGCACCGCGACCCGGTCTACCTGGCGGAAACCATTGCGGCTCAGTCTGTTACGGCCGTGGACTTCGTGCCGTCGATGCTGGAGCTCTTCCTCGACGAACCGCGGGCGGCGGGATGCACGTCGCTGACCCGGGTCACCGTCGGCGGTGAGGCGCTCTCCGCGCAGGTGGCGCACCGCGTCGCCGACATCCTCGGGGTGCCGCTGCACAACCTGTACGGGCCCACCGAGGCGTCCGTCGACGTC
>VIFX01000020.1:0-121781 GCA_006864685.1 Mycolicibacterium hodleri
ACCCAACACCGCGCCAGCTGCCTACATGCCGCTGTTCGTCGCACCCCAGCCCGTCGCATTCGTCCCGCCCCGCGCAGTCGTGGTGCCCGACGACCTCGACGACGTTGACGAGGACGACGACGAGGATGACGACGACGCGTCGGGCGATTCCGACGACGACCAGGACGATCGCCCCGCGAACAAGCGGCGCCGTCGTGGCCGCCGTGGTCGCGGCAGGGGACGCGGAGAACAAAGCGAAGACGGCGATGGCGATGGCGACGGTCAGGACGACGCCGTCGACCAGGGCGACTCCGAAGACGGTGCCGACGACGAGGGCTCCGACGACGACGGCGCCGACGACGAAGGTGGCGACGACGACAGCACCGGTGCCGACGGAGCCAACCGTCGCCGCCGGCGACGTCGCCGCCGCAAGACCGGTGGCGGTGCCGGAGATTCCGACGGCGACGACGCCACCTCGGCCGACGACCCGCCCAACACCGTCGTCCACGAGCGTCAGCCGCGCGCCGCGAAGGCCTCCAACAAGTCCTCCGGTGACGGAGAGATCCAGGGCATTGCGGGGTCGACACGCCTGGAAGCCAAGCGTCAGCGCCGCCGTGACGGCCGTGACGCGGGCCGCCGTCGCCCCCCGATCCTGAGCGAAGCCGAGTTCCTGGCCCGTCGCGAGGCCGTCGAGCGGGTCATGGTCGTCCGCGACAAGGTTCGCAGCGAGCCGCCGCACGAAGGCGCCCGCTACACGCAGATCGCGGTCATGGAGGACGGCGTCGTCGTCGAGCACTTCGTGACATCCGCCGCTCAGGTGTCGCTCGTCGGCAACATCTACCTCGGCATCGTCCAGAACGTGCTGCCCTCCATGGAGGCGGCGTTCGTCGACATCGGCCGTGGCCGCAACGGCGTTCTCTACGCCGGCGAGGTCAACTGGGAGGCAGCCGGACTCGGCGGCGCCCAGCGCAAGATCGAGCAGGCCCTCAAGCCAGGCGACTACGTCGTCGTGCAGGTCAGCAAGGATCCGGTCGGTCACAAGGGCGCCCGACTCACCACGCAGATCTCCCTCGCCGGCCGCTACCTGGTCTACGTGCCAGGCGCCTCGTCGACGGGTATCAGCCGCAAGCTGCCCGACACCGAACGCCAGCGGTTGAAGGAGATCCTTCGCGAGGTCGTCCCTGCCGACGCGGGCGTGATCATCCGCACCGCCTCGGAGGGCGTCAAGGAAGACGACATCCGCACCGACGTCAACCGCTTGCAGGAGCGGTGGGCTCAGGTCGAGGCGAAGGCCACCGAGCTCACCGGCAAGGCCGCGGGCGCCGCGATGGCGCTGTACGAAGAGCCGGACGTGTTGGTCAAGGTCATCCGTGACCTGTTCAACGAGGACTTCAGTGGTCTCGTCGTCTCCGGTGACGACGCCTGGAACACCATCAGTGACTACGTGACTTCGGTTGCGCCAGAACTTCTTCCGCGCATGACGAAGTACGAGTCCGCCGCGTCGGGTGGTCCAGACGTGTTCGCGGTGCACCGCATCGACGAACAGCTGACCAAGGCGATGGACCGCAAGGTCTGGCTGCCGTCGGGCGGCACGCTGGTCATCGACCGCACCGAGGCCATGACCGTCGTCGACGTCAACACCGGCAAGTTCACCGGCTCGGGCGGCAACCTCGAACAGACCGTCACCCGCAACAACCTCGAAGCCGCCGAGGAGACCGTCCGGCAGCTCAGGTTGCGCGACATCGGCGGCATCATCGTCATCGACTTCATCGACATGGTGTTGGAGTCCAATCGCGATCTGGTGCTGCGTCGGCTGACCGAAGCACTCGCGCGCGATCGCACCCGTCATCAGGTCTCCGAGGTCACGTCGCTGGGGCTAGTGCAGCTCACCCGCAAGAAGCTGGGTACCGGGCTCATCGAGGCCTTCTCGACGACCTGCTCGCACTGCGCCGGGCGCGGCATCATGCTGCACGGCGACCCGGTGGACTCCGGGTCGGCCGCTGGTCGCAACAGCGAGCCGGGGACCGGCCGCCGCAGCAAGCGCGGCAAGAAGGGTGGCCGGCCCGCAGAAGAGGTCCAGGTCGCCAAGGTGCCCGTGCACGCCGCGGGGGAGCATCCGATGTTCCGCGCCATGGCAGCGGCCACCGGCCGTGAGGAAGGCGACGAGGAGGACGGCGACGTCTCCGAAGGCGCCGAAGACACCGTGGTCGAGGGGTCCGAGGACATCGCGGCCACCGAGCCCGTCGAGGAAGTGTTGGCCGACGAGTCCGACGACGACTCCGACGATGACGATGACTCGGACGACGAGGACACCGACGACCTCGAGGATGAGGACGACGACGACGAGGACGACGACGACATCGAAGTCATCGACGACGAGGATTCGGACGACGACGACTCGGATGACGACGAAGACGACGACGACCTCGAGGATGAGGACGACGACGATTCGGACGACGACTCTGACGACGAGGACTCCGACGACGACGAGGACGACGAGCCCGTCGTCGCGGTCATCGGCCGGCCCCGACGTCGGCGTGCAGCCGCCCGCCCCGCAGGTCCACCGGTTTCATGAGGCAGTACGCGTCGCGGAGTGGGTCGCGGTTTGACCCTCTACCCGCTGGTCACGTACCCTTGCACAGTTGTCTGCAGGCTCGGTAACCGAGCCGGTGACACGCGGGGCTTATGACCCCCGCACCAAAGACCCGCGCACGCAGCCCTCGGGTGGCGCGCGCCCGCAAGCGAAGATGAGGATGACGCAAACGATGGCGACCTACGCAATCGTCAAGACCGGCGGCAAGCAGTACAAGGTCGCGGTCGGTGACATAGTCAAGGTGGAGAAGCTGGAGATCGAGGCCGGCGAATCCGTCTCGCTTCCGGTGGCGCTCGTCGTCGATGGTGCGAACGTCACCACCGCCGCGAAGGACCTGGAGAAGGTTGCCGTCACCGCTGAGGTGCTCGAGCACACCAAGGGCCCGAAGATCCGCATCCACAAGTTCAAGAACAAGACCGGCTACCACAAGCGGCAGGGCCACCGGCAGAAGCTGACGGTCGTCAAAGTCACCGGCATCGCATAGGTAAGGGAGCGAACTAATGGCACACAAGAAGGGCGCTTCCAGCTCGCGCAACGGTCGCGACTCGAACTCACAGCGCCTCGGCGTCAAGCGGTTCGGTGGTCAGGTCGTCAAGGCGGGCGAGATCATCGTGCGTCAGCGCGGCACCCACTTCCACCCCGGCGTCAACGTCGGTCGTGGCGGCGACGACACCCTGTTCGCCACCGCCCCCGGCGCAGTCGAGTTCGGTGAGAAGCGCGGTCGCAAGACCGTGAACATCGTTCGCACCGTCCGCGCGGAGGCCTAACACCAAGTCGAGATCGACGTTTTGCGGCTCGGCTCTCGCACAAGCTCAGCAAAACGTAGATTTCGATTTGGAAAGGACCTGCCATGCCCCGTTTCGTCGACCGCGTGGTCATTCACGCGAAAGCCGGCAACGGCGGTAGAGGCTGCGCCTCGGTACATCGCGAGAAGTTCAAGCCACTCGGTGGACCCGACGGCGGCAACGGCGGCAACGGTGGCAGCATCGTGTTCGTCGTCGACCCGCAGGTGCACACGCTGCTGGACTTTCACTTCCACCCTCACGTGGACGCCCCGTCCGGCAAGCAGGGCATGGGCAACAACCGTGACGGCGCCGCAGGCGAGGATCTAGAGCTCCGCGTCCCCGACGGCACCGTCGTCGTCGACGCGGACGGTCGGATGCTGGCCGACCTGACCGGTGAGGGCACCCGGTTCGAGGCTGCGGTCGGCGGCCGCGGCGGTCTCGGCAACGCGGCCCTGTCGTCGAAGGCACGCCGGGCACCCGGCTTCGCCCTGCTTGGTGAAAAGGGCCAGGCCCGCGATCTCACCCTCGAACTGAAGACCGTCGCCGACGTCGGCTTGGTCGGCTTTCCGTCCGCGGGCAAGTCGTCGTTGGTCTCGGTCATCTCGGCGGCCAAGCCGAAGATCGCCGACTATCCGTTCACCACGCTGGTGCCGAACCTCGGCGTGGTGTCGGCGGGCGAGAACACCTTCACCGTGGCCGACGTTCCCGGCCTCATCCCCGGCGCGTCCGACGGGCGTGGCTTGGGTCTGGACTTCCTGCGTCACATCGAGCGGTGCGCGGTGCTGGTGCACGTCGTCGACTGCGCCACGATGGAGCCCAGCCGCGATCCGGTGTCCGACATCGACGCCCTCGAAGCCGAACTGAAGGCATACACCCCGACGCTGCAGGGCGACTCCTCCCTTGGCGACCTCGTCGACCGTCCGCGTGCGGTGGTGCTGAACAAGATCGACGTTCCCGATGCCCGTGAGCTCGCCGACTTCCTCCGCGAGGAAGTGGCGCAGCGGTACGGCTGGCCCGTCTTCGAGATCTCGACCGTGACCCGAGACGGGTTGCGCCCGTTGACGTTCGCGCTGTGGGACATGGTGGCGGCGTACCGCGCGGCACAACCGGTGGTGGCAGCGCGTCGCCCCGTGATCCGTCCCATCCCGGTCAACGAGAGCGGTTTCACCGTGAGCTCCGACGGCGAGGGCGGCTTCGTGGTGCGCGGCACGCGCCCCGAGCGCTGGATCGCCCAGACCGACTTCACCAACGACGAAGCCGTCGGCTACCTGGGCGACCGGTTGGCACGACTCGGCGTCGAGGACGAGCTCCTCAAGCAGGGCGCCAAGTCCGGGTGTGCGGTCACCATCGGCGACGTGACCTTCGACTGGGAGCCGCAGACACCTGCCGGCGTCGAGGTCACCATGTCGGGCCGTGGCACGGACCTGCGGCTCGAGCAGGACGACCGGGTCCGCGCCGACGAGCGCAAGATCGCCCGCAAGCAGCGACGGGAAAGTCGCCAGTACGACGAGCAGTCGTGACCAGCGCGCACCGAAACGCCATCCGCACGGCCCGCAGCGTCGTCGTCAAGATCGGCACCACGGCACTGACCACGCCGACCGGCATGTTCGACGCCAGCCGGCTGGCGTCGCTGTCCGACGCGATTCAGGCGCGGATGAAGGCCGGGTCGGACGTCGTCATCGTGTCGTCGGGCGCGATCGCCGCGGGCATCGAACCGCTGGGGCTGTCGCGGCGCCCGACCGACCTCGCCACCAAGCAGGCCGCAGCGAGCGTCGGGCAGGTGGCCCTGGTGAACGCCTGGAGCGCGGCGTTCGCCCGCTACGACCGCACCGTCGGGCAGGTGCTGGTGAGCGCCCACGACATCTCGATGCGCGTGCAGCACACCAACGCCCAGCGCACGCTGGATCGGCTGCGCGCGTTGCACGCCGTGGCCATCGTCAACGAGAACGACACCGTGGCCACCAACGAGATTCGCTTTGGTGACAACGACCGGCTGTCCGCGCTGGTGGCCCATCTCGTCGGCGCGGACGCGCTTGTCCTGCTCTCCGACATCGACGGGCTGTACGACTCAGATCCCCGAAAGGGCAACGCGCGCTTCATCTCCGAGGTGACCGGTGCCGACGACCTGGACGGCGTCATCGCCGGCGGTGGCAGTCGGCTCGGGACCGGCGGCATGGCGTCGAAGCTGTCGTCGGCGCTGCTTGCCGCCGACGCCGGGGTGCCGGTGCTGTTGGCCGCGGCCGCCGATGCGGGTGCGGCGCTGTCGGAGGCGTCGGTGGGAACGGTCTTCGCGCCACGCCCCGAACGCATGTCGTCGCGACGGTTCTGGGTCAGGTACGCCGCCGAGTCGACGGGCGCACTGATGCTCGACGACGGGGCCGTGCGTGCGGTGGTCGGCCAGCGGCGTTCGTTGTTGCCCGCGGGGATCACCGAGGTGTCCGGCCGGTTCCACGGTGGCGACGTCGTCGAGCTCCGCGCGCTGGACGGCACGGTGGTCGCGCGCGGTGTAGTCGCTTATGACGCAGCCGAATTGAGCACCATGGTCGGCCGGTCGACGTCCGATCTTCCGGCCGAGATGCGCCGTCCCGCCGTGCACGCCGACGACTTGGTTGCAGTCTGAATTCTCTCCGCCGAGTGTGGAGTTCTCGTACGGTTCCCGCGCTGAGGCGTGGCAGAGGTCCACACTCGGCGGCTAGCTTAGGGCGCCTCGAGATATAGTGCGCCCCAGATGATTTGAGTCAGGGTGGCGGCTAGCTCGCCGTCGCCGGACTCTGGGGTGCCGGGCAGGGTCTGCTGGCAGGTGCGCTCGACCATCCAGGTCAAGCTGGTCGCCGCCGTCTGCGCCGACAACTCACGACGGATGAACCCGTCGTCCTGTCGCGCGTTGATCACGGCCGCCAGACGCGTGGCGATCGCGGCGAGGATCTCCCGGTACGTGGCACCCACCGCGGCGTCGTAGCCCGCCATCTCGTTGAGCGCCACCAGCAACGGTTGGTGGTGGCGGTAGGTGGCCACCAGGGCCGTCATCGCGGCCAGCACGTCGGCCGGGTCGCGACGCCCCGACACCCTCCACCAACGCTCTGCGGCGGCGGCCAGGTCGTCGAACACCTGACCCGCCAACCGGCGCAGCAGATCGCCCTTGTCTTCGAAGTAGACGTAGAAGCTGGCGCGCGAGATACCCGCCTCGGTGGCGAGTCGGTCGACGCTGAGCTCGGTGAAGCTGGCCCCGTCGGCCATCAGGCGCTCGGTCGCGTCGAGCAGCAGTCGCTCGATCTGTTCGCGGCGTTCCTGCCGATTGGCCTGTGGCTTCCTGGTGACCGACGCCATGGGGGAAGCCTAGACGGATCGGCGGCACCTTGACTAGACACACTGTCCAGACTTACTGTCAGCGGCATGACTGTGTCGCCGCTCACATCGACTTCGCCTCGTCCATACGACCCGATCGACCTGTCCTCCCGCGCGTTCTGGTCCACGACCGCTGCCGCCCGCGAGACGTCGTTCGCCGAACTGCGCGCAGCCAGACCGGTCAGCTGGCACCCACCGGTCGAGGACTCGCTGATGCCGGACCCCGAGGATCGGGGCTACTGGGCGGTGACCCGGCACGCCGACATCGTGACCATCAGCAAGGACAGCGAGACGTTCCTTTCCGGCAAGGGCGTGCTTTTCGAGAACGTGCCCGAGGAACTGCTCGAGGCCTCGCAGTCGTTCCTGGCCATGGATGCGCCCCGGCACACCATGATTCGCAAGGTCGTGCACGCCGCGTTCACGCCGCGGCAGGTCCGCCGCATCGAGGACTCGATCAAGGCCAACGCCAAGGACATCGTCGGCGAGCTGCGCGCCGCGGGCACCGGCGCCGATTTCGTCGACCTCTGTGCCAAGGAATTGCCGATCCGGACGCTGTCGGACATGGTCGGCATCCCCGAATCCGAACGGCAGCAGGTGGCCGAGGCCGCGGACGCGCTGGTGTCGTGGGGCGATCCGGTGTACCTGAACGGGCGAAACCCGTTGGAGGTGTTGGTCGGAAGTCAGATGTATCTACATCAGGTGGCCGGCGCCCTGGCTGCCGACCGGCGGGCGAACCCGGGTGACGACTTGATCAGCGCGCTCGTCACCGCCGAGGTCGACGGTGACCGACTCACCGACGCGGAGATCGCCGCGTTCTTCGTGCTGCTGGCGGTCGCGGGCAACGACACCACCCGCCAGACCGCTAGCCACGCCGTCAAGGCGCTGACCGACTTCGACGATCAGCGCGCCTGGTTGGCAGCCGACTTCGACGACCGCATTCCCGGCGCGGTCGAGGAGTTCATCCGGTGGGCGACCCCGGTGATGACGTTCCGCCGCACGGCCGCCGTCGACTGCCAGGTCGGCGGCCAAGACGCCGCCGCGGGGGAGAAGGTCGTCATGTTCTACGCGTCCGGAAACTTCGACGAGACCGTCTTCGACGCACCCGAGCGCTTCGATCTCTCCCGTAAGCCCAACCCGCACCTCGGCTTTGGTGGCGGGGGCCGCCACTTCTGCCTCGGTGCACACGTGGCGAGGGCCCAGCTGCGGGCGCTCTTCGGCGAATTGCTCACGCAGCTGCCGGACATCTCGGCGGGGGAGCCGTCCTACGTCGCGGGCAACTTCGTCCACGGCGTGCGCTCCCTGCCGGTCGCCTTCTAGGGAGCGGGGATTGGGGCCAGCTCGTCGACGAGGAGGACCAGCAGCTCCGAGCAGCCCGCGTCGAGCTTCACCGTCGCGAACTCGTCACCGCGGGTGGTGCCGCGGTTGATGATCGCGACCGGCTTGCCCGCCGCCGCGGCGTGCCTGACGAAGCGCAGCCCCGAGAAGACCGTCAACGACGAGCCGGCGACGAGAAGGGCGTCGGCGTCGTCGACCAACGAATACGCCTGAGCCACCCGGTCCTTCGGAACGCTCTCACCGAAGTAGACGATGTCGGGCTTGAGCATTCCCCCGCAGCGGAAGCAGTCGACGTACTGGAACGAGGAGGTCTCCTCGATCATCGCGTCGGCGTCGGGAGCCACCGCGATGCCACCGACCCGTTCGGCGCGTTCGGCGAAGCCGGGGTTGAGCGCTTCGAGTTCGTCGGCCAACTGCGCGCGCGTCATCGTCGACCCGCACCCGAGGCATACGACGTCGGCGTACGTGCCGTGCAGGTTGACCACGACCTCGCTGCCCGCCTTGGTGTGCAACAGGTCGACGTTCTGGGTGATCACGCTGGTGACGACGCCGGCGCGCTCCAACGCTGCGAGTGCCCGGTGCCCGGCGTTGGGAAGGGTGGCGTGCATGTGCCGCCATCCGACGTGGTTGCGCGCCCAGTAGCGCTGCCGGAACGCGGGGTCCGAGGTGAACTGCCGGATCGTCATCGGGTTGCTCGGCGGTGAATCCGGGCCGCGGTAGTCGGGGATGCCCGAGTCGGTCGACAGGCCGGCGCCCGTCAAGACTGCGAGGCGCCGACCTGCAAGCAGGCTGACCAGATCGGGGGCGGTGGGGTCGTTCATCTCTGTCCAGCGTAGGCCGCTCACGGCGTACCTGGGATGATCGGGTCGTGGACTTCTACTCCGCCTACCGGCACGACTACGTGCGAGTCGCCGCCTGCACCCATCACACGACGTTGGCCGACCCGTCGGCCAACGTCGAATCGGTGCTGCGACTGGCCCGCGAATGCCACGACGAGGGCGTCGGCCTGGCGATCTTCCCCGAACTGACGCTGTCGGGGTACTCGATCGAGGACATCCTCCTTCAGGACACGCTGCTCGACGCCGTCGAGGCGGCCGTCGACGAGCTGGTGGCGGCCTCGGCCGACCTGCTGCCCGTGCTGGTGGTCGGCGCACCCCTTCGCCACCGCAACCGCATCTACAACACCGCGGTCGTGGTTCACCGGGGGGCGGTGCTCGGCGTCGTACCGAAGTCCTACCTCCCGACCTACCGCGAGTTCTACGAACGCCGACAGATCGCGCCCGGAGACGACCAGGGCGGCGTCATCCGTCTCGGCGGCACCGAGGTGCCGTTCGGGCCGGACCTCCTGTTCACCGCGACCGACCTGCCGAGTTTCGTGCTGCACGTCGAGATCTGCGAGGACATGTGGGTGCCGGTGCCGCCCAGTGCCGAGGCCGCGCTCGCGGGCGCCACCGTGCTTGCCAACCTGTCGGGCAGTCCCATCACCATTGGCCGCGCCGATGACCGAAAGTTGTTGGCGCAGTCGGCATCCTCACGGTGCTTGGCGGCCTACGTCTACGCGGCGGCCGGTGAGGGCGAGTCGACGACCGACCTGGCCTGGGACGGCCAGACGATGATCTACGAGAACGGCGTGCTGCTCGCCGAGACCGAGCGGTTCCCGAAGGGCGAACGCAGGTCGGTCGCCGACGTGGACACCGGACTGCTGCGTGCCGAACGCCTGCGCATGGGGACCTTCGACGACAACCGGCGCCACCACGCCGACCGGGCCGACGCGTTCCGGCACGTCGAGTTCGTCCTCGACCCACCCGCCGGCGACATCGGCTTGCGGCGCGCGGTCGAGCGATTCCCGTTCGTTCCGTCGGATCCGGAACGCCTGCAACAGGACTGCTACGAGGCCTACAGCATCCAGGTCTCGGGCCTCGAGCAACGCATGCGGGCGCTGCACTATCCCAAGCTCGTCATCGGGGTCTCCGGCGGCCTCGATTCGACCCACGCGCTGATCGTGGCGGCCCACGCCATGGACAGGGAGCGCAGGCCGCGCAGCGACATCCTGGCGTTCACCCTGCCCGGCTTCGCCACCGGCGAGCGCACCAAGGGCAACGCCATCGCGCTGTGCGCGGCCCTCGGGGTGACGTTCGCGGAGATCGACATTCGTGACACCGCGACGCGAATGCTGACCGAGATGGACCATCCGTTCTCCCGAGGCGAGAAGGTCTACGACGTCACGTTCGAAAACGTTCAGGCCGGGCTGCGCACCGACTACCTGTTCCGATTGGCCAACCAGCGCGGCGGCATCGTGCTGGGCACCGGCGACCTTTCCGAGCTGGCGCTCGGATGGTCCACCTATGGCGTCGGGGACCAGATGTCGCACTACAACGTCAACGGCGGGGTGCCGAAGACGTTGATCCAGCACTTGATTCGCTGGGTCATCTCCTCGGGGCAGTTCGCCGACGACGTCAACACGGTGCTGCAATCGGTCGTCGACACCGAGATCACCCCCGAGTTGGTGCCAGCCGGTGAGGACGAGGAGATTCAGAGCAGCGAAGCCAAGGTGGGACCCTATGTGCTGCAGGACTTCTCACTGTTCCAGGTGCTGCGATACGGATTCAGTCCGTCGAAGGTCGCCTTCCTGGCCTGGCATGCCTGGCACGATGCCGAAGCGGGTCGGTGGCCAACCGGTTACCCCATGGACAAGCGGCCGGAGTACTCGCTGACCGAGATTCGGCGCTGGCTGCAGGTGTTCGTCCAGCGCTACTACTCGTTCAGTCAGTTCAAGCGCTCGGCGCTGCCCAACGGGCCCAAGGTGTCCTCGGGCGGGGCACTGTCGCCGCGCGGTGACTGGCGCGCGCCGTCCGACATGTCGGCTCGGATCTGGCTCGAGGAGATCGAGCGCGAGGTGCCGGAGGCCTGACGTCGGGGAGTGTGAAAAGCTCTCCGCTGTGGAGGAACCCAGCAACGGCGCCGCGCGGGTCAGTGCGGACGCGGGTGTGCCGCTTCACCGGCAGCTCTACCTGGTGCTTCACGACCAGATCGGCCGCGGAGCGCTGGCTTCGGGCGAGGCCCTCCCAACCGAGCAGTCCCTGTGCGACCTCTTCGGCGTCTCCCGGATCACCGTGCGACGCGCGCTTGCCGACCTCTCCGACGCGGGGTTGGTCGACCGGCGCCACGGCGTCGGCTCGTTCGTCACCCTGCGCGCCCCCCAGGATCATCCACACCTCGACAACGAGCGCGAGGTCGAATCGGAGACCGAAGTCGACGTGATCGAGTGCGGCATTCGTGCCACGCCGCCCGCGGTGGTGGCGCGCTTGTATTCCTACGACCACGCCCTCTACGTGCTGCGCGTTCGGCGCGAACGCACGACGGGTGAACCGTTGATCGTCACCGAGGCGTGGCTTCCCAAGACACTTGGCGACGTGGTCACCGAGTCGTCGTTGACGCGGGCGCCGCTGCACCGGCTCATCGCCGACGCGGGTGTGACGCTGCAGCGCATCGAACACGAGATGACCGCCGAAATCGCCTGCCCCCGAACCGCGTCGTTGCTCGGCACCGCCATCGGCTCACCCTTGATCCGAACGAACCGCGTCGCGTTCCTCGACGACGTTCCGCATCACATGGTGTCGAACGCCATGTCACCCAACAGAAGCCGGATCGTGGTGAACCAGCGAACCATGGACACCGATGCCGGCGTCACCATGTTCGTCGCCCACGACGTGCTCGGGCCGACGACCTGAGTCAGCCGGCGAGCACGTCGTCGACGGCTTCGGCGGACGGTGCGCAATCACCGGCACCCGCCGTAAGGGTCGCCAAGGCGCCGGCCGCGCATGCCCGGCGAATGGCCACCTCGGGGCCCCGATACCATTCGGCCGCAAGGACTCCGGCGAAGACGTCACCGGCCCCGCTGGTGTCGACGGGTTCCACAGGGGGTGCCGGCACGTCGAACTCGACGTCGCCGCCCCGGTAGGTCGCACCGGCCGCCCCGCGGGTGACGACGAGATGTGCGACCGGCCAATGCCACTCGCCGGCCTCGACCTCGTTGACGACGACGACGTCGACCACTTCGGACAGCGCGGCGAGATCGGTGGGGTCCGATCCCGAAGGAGAGGCGTTGACGACCACCAGGGCGCCCGCCTCGCGTCCCACCCTGGCGGCGGCGAGCGCCACGTCAAGGGGAATCTCCAACTGCATCAGCACGACCTCTGCGGTGGCGACCGCCTGCCTGGCGCGGGCGGTCGCCATCGACAGATGGGCGTTGGCGCCCGGCGCCACGACGATCGTGTTCTCGGCGCCGGCGTCCACCACGATGGCCGCGGCCCCGCTCGGGCCCGGCACGGTCACCGTGCCGTCAAGGCCGACGTCGTTGCCGAGCAAATGGGCGCGCAGGTGCGCTGCGGCGGCGTCGTCACCGAGTGCGGCGATGAGTTGGACGGTGGCACCCGTGCGGGCCGCGGCGACGGCCTGATTGCCGCCCTTGCCGCCGGGAGCCGCCGACAGCGACGACGCCAGGACGGTCTCGCCCGGCTGGGGGAGGGCACCCACGGTGAAGGACTGGTCGAGATTGACGCTGCCGACCACGCATACTCTCGCCACGCCGCCTACCGTAACCCCGAAGGGGCCATTCCTGGCATACCTCGATAAGCTGCACTAATGAGCGTTGAGGCTCCTCCCACGACGAATCTGCGCGACCAGATTCACGACGCCGCCCGGCGGGCGCGCGTCGCCGCGCGCACCCTTGCGACGTTGAACACGGAGACGAAGAACCGGGCGTTGCACGCCGCGGCCGACTCGGTGTTGGCCCGGGTGCACGAGGTGCTGGCCGCGAACGCCGCCGATCTCGACACCGCAAGGGCCGCAGGCACTCCCGAGTCCATGCTGGATCGCCTGGCGCTGAGCCCTCAGCGCGTCGAGGGCATCGCGTCCGGTCTTCGGCAGGTCGCAGGCCTGCCCGACCCGGTCGGTGAGGTGCTCCGCGGCAGCACCCTGGCCAACGGCCTGCAGATCCGTCAGCAACGCGTGCCGCTCGGGGTCGTGGGCATGGTCTACGAGGGCAGGCCCAACGTCACGGTCGACGCATTCGGGCTCACGTTGAAGTCGGGCAACGCGGCGCTGCTGCGCGGCAGCTCGTCGGCGGCTCTGTCGAATGCGGCGCTGGTCTCGGCGCTGCGGATGGCCCTGCTTGGCGAGGGGTTGCCCGAGGACGCCGTGCAGCTGCTGCCCAGTGCCGATCGTGCCAGTGTCACGCACCTGATCCAGGCCCGCGGACTGGTCGACGTCGTCATCCCGCGTGGGGGAGCCGGGCTGATCGACGCGGTGGTCCGCGACGCGACGGTGCCGACCATCGAGACGGGTGTCGGCAATTGCCACGTCTTCGTGCACGAGGCTGCTGACCTCGACGTCGCCGAGCGAATCGTGTTGAACTCCAAGACTCGTCGCACCAGCGTCTGCAACGCCGCGGAGACCCTGCTGGTCGACTCCGCGATCGCGGACATCGCCCTGCCGAGACTGGTGAGCGCCCTCGAGGACGCCGGCGTCACGGTCCACCTCGACCCCACCGAGGAGGAACTGCGCGCCGAATTCCTCTCGATGGACATCGCCGTCGCCGTCGTGGACGGAGTCGACGCCGCGGTCGACCACGTCAACGAGTACGGCACGGGACACACCGAGGCCATCGTGACGACGAATCTGGCTGCGGCGCAACGCTTCACCGAACGGGTGGACGCCGCCGCGGTGATGGTCAACGCGTCGACGGCCTTCACCGACGGCGAGCAGTTCGGGTTCGGCGCCGAAATCGGCATCTCCACCCAGAAGTTGCACGCCAGAGGTCCGATGGGGCTGTCGGAGTTGACCTCGACCAAGTGGATCGTGTGGGGCTCGCCCAACGGCCACACCCGGCCTTCCTAGCTAGGAGTAACCACCACGTGAGTGTCCCCGCACGTCCCGCCCCGCTGTTCGCCGACATCGACGACGTCGCCAATCGGCTCGCCGAAACCGGCTACCTGCCCGACACCGCCACGGCGACAGCGGTCTTCCTCGCCGACCGGCTCGGCAAGCCGCTGCTCGTCGAGGGCCCGGCCGGCGTCGGCAAGACCGAGCTCGCCAAGGCCGTCGCCCAGTGCACCGGGTCCGGGCTGGTGCGACTGCAGTGCTACGAAGGCGTCGACGAGGCACGTGCGCTCTACGAGTGGAACCACGCCAAGCAGATCCTGCGCATCCAGGCGGGGTCGACTGACTGGGACCAGACCAAGATGGACGTCTTCAGCGAGGAATTCCTGCTGTCGCGGCCACTGCTGACGGCGATCCGCCGCACCGATCCGACGGTGCTGCTGATCGACGAGACGGACAAGGCCGACATCGAGATCGAGGGCCTGTTGCTGGAGGTGCTCTCCGACTTCGCGGTGACCGTGCCGGAATTGGGCACCATCACCGCGACCCGCAAACCGTTCGTCCTGCTGACCTCCAACGCCACCCGGGAACTGTCCGAGGCGCTCAAGCGGCGATGCCTGTTCCTGCACATCGACTTCCCAACGCCCGACCTGGAGCGACGGATCCTGTTGTCGCGGGTGCCCGAGCTTCCCGAGAAGATCGCCGAGGAACTGGTCCGCATCATCGGCGTGCTGCGCGACATGCAGCTCAAGAAGGTGCCGTCGGTCGCGGAGACCATCGACTGGGGCCGGACAGTCCTGGCCCTCGGCATGGACACGATCGACGACGAGATGATCGCCGCGACCCTCGGGGTGGTGCTCAAGCACCAGTCCGACCAGGTGAAGGCCAGCGGGGAGCTCAGGCTCAACTGATGGCAGTCCGTCGCACCAGCCCGCCGCAACCCCTTGCACCGCATGGATTCCCAGGACACCTGGTGGAGTTCGTCGAAGCGCTGCGCGGCGTCGGCATCGCGGTCGGGCCGTCGGAGACGGTGGACGCGGGCCAGGTGATGACGGTGCTCGGACTCGGTGACCGCGAAGTGCTGCGCGAAGGGCTGGCATGCGCGGTGCTGCGGCGCCCGGACCACCGCGGCACCTATGACGCGATGTTCGACCTGTGGTTCCCCGCCGCGCTCGGCGCGCGCACCGTCGTCGACGACGACGAAGCCGACGAAACCGAACCACGGGACGCGGCTCCGGGCCGGGACGCCGAGGCCTTGCGGGCCGCGCTGGTCGAGATGCTGGCGGGCAACGAGGACATGGCAACGGTCGACGACCGCTTGGCCGCGATGGTCGCCCAAATCGTCGAGGCGTTCGGCAAGTACAGCTCCAGCCGAGGGCCGTCCTATTCGTCGTATCAGGCGCTCAAGGCAATGGCTCTCGACGAGCTGGAGGGCAAGCTGCTCGCCGGGCTGTTGGCCCCCTACGGCGATGAGCCAACCCCGACCCAGGAGCAGATCGCGAAGGCGATGGCCGCAAAGCGCATCGCGCAGCTGCGTCACATGGTCGAGGCCGAGACCAAGCGCCGGACCGCCGAGCAACTGGGGCGCAAACACGTCCAGACCTACGGCATTCCGCAACTCGCCGAGAACGTCGAGTTCCTCAGGGCCTCCGGTGAGCAACTTCGCGAGATGCGCCGCGTGGTCTCGCCGCTGGCGAGGACGCTCGCCTCCCGGCTGGCCGCGCGCCGCCGACGGTCGAGGGCCGGACAGATCGACCTGCGCAAGACGCTGCGCAAGTCGATGTCCACCGGTGGAGTCCCGATCGAGGTCGTGCTGAAGAAGCCGCGTCCCGCACGGCCGGAACTCGTCGTGCTGTGCGACGTCTCCGGCTCCGTGGCCGGGTTCAGCCACTTCACGCTGCTCCTGGTCAACGCGCTGCGTCAGCAGTTCAGTAGGGTTCGCGTCTTTGCCTTTATAGACACCACCGACGAGGTCACCGAGATGTTCGGTCCCGACTCCGACCTGGCCGTCGCCGTTCAGCGCATCACCAGGGAAGCCGGGGTGTACACCCGCGACGGGCACTCCGACTACGGGCACGCGTTCGTGTCGTTCCTCGACAAGTACCCGAGCGTGCTGTCCCCGCGGAGCTCGCTGCTGGTCCTCGGCGACGGGCGCAACAACTACCGCAACCCGGAGGTCGCCCTGCTGACCCACATGGTCGCCGCGAGCAGGCACGCCCACTGGCTCAACCCCGAGCCCAAGCACCTGTGGGGCAGCGGCGATTCCGCGGTGCCGCGGTACCAGGGCGTCATCCCCATGCACGAGTGCCGGTCGGCCAAGCAGCTCGCAGCGGTGATCGATCAGCTGCTTCCCGTCTAAATCTCCGCCGAACGTGGACTTCTGCCACGGTGTTCGGCCCGACGGCGTGGCAAAAGTCCACGTTCGGCGCGAAGGATGGCGTCGCCGATCGCTCCCGTAAGCTGCCTATTCGTGACTCGACGCAGGCTGGGGGTGATGGGCGGGACGTTCGATCCCATCCACCACGGTCACCTCGTCGCGGCCAGTGAGGTGGCCGACCTGTTCGACCTCGACGAAGTCGTCTTCGTCCCCACCGGTCAGCCCTGGCAGAAGCGGGACCGGACGGTCACGGCCGCCGAGGATCGCTACCTGATGACGGTCATCGCCACCGCGGCCAACCCGCGCTTCTCGGTGAGCCGGGTCGACATCGACCGCGGCGGGGCGACCTACACCAAGGACACGCTCCGCGACCTCGCGGCGCTCAACCCGGACGCCGACCTGTACTTCATCACCGGGGCCGACGCCCTCGGCTCGATCCTGTCGTGGCAGAACTGGGAGGACCTGTTCTCCCTGGCCCGCTTCGTCGGCGTCAGCCGCCCGGGCTACGAACTCGACGGCGAGCACATCGCGGCTGCGATGAAGGAACTTCCCGCCGATTCGCTCAAACTCGTCGAAGTCCCGGCCTTGGCGATCTCGTCGAGTGACTGCCGCAGGCGAGCAGAACTCGGCAGACCCATCTGGTACCTGGTACCCGACGGCGTCGTCCAGTACGTCACCAAGCGCGGTCTCTATCCCGCGACAGCTCACGCGACAAAGGAACACCACGCATGACCGCCAATGCAGAAGCCATCCACATGGCCACCATCGCCGCCAAGGCGGCGTCGGCCAAGCTCGCCGACGACATCGTCGTCATCGACGTCTCCGACCAGCTCGTCATCACCGACTGCTTCGTCGTCGCCTCGGCGTCCAACGACCGGCAGGTGAACGCGATCGTCGACGAGGTCGAGGAGAAGATGCGGCTGGCCGGGTACAAGCCCGCCCGCCGTGAAGGCACGCGCGAGGGTCGGTGGGTGCTGCTCGACTACATCGACATCGTGGCCCACATCCAGCATCAGGACGAGCGCAACTTCTACGCTCTCGACCGGCTGTGGCGGGACTGCCCGGTGATCCCCGTCGAACTGGACGCACCGGGGGACGCCGAGGAGGACACCCAGTGAGGGTTCGGCGGCTGGTGCTGCTGCGCCACGGGCAGACCGAGTACAACGCAGGCAGCCGCATGCAGGGCCAACTCGACACCGACCTGAGCGCCCTTGGCCGGGAACAGGCCGCCGCGGCCGCCGAGGTGCTGGCCAAGCGTGAGCCGTTGGCGATCGTGTCCTCGGACCTGCGCCGTGCGTTGGACACCGCGACGGCGCTCGCCGAGCTCAGCGGAGTGGACGTGTCGGTCGACACCAGACTCCGCGAGACGCACCTCGGTGACTGGCAGGGCCTGACCCACCTCGAGGTGGACGACGTCGCGCCGGGGGCTCGCCTCGCGTGGCGCGACGACGCCAGGTGGGCTCCGCACGGCGGCGAGAGCCGGGTCGACGTGGCCGAGCGCAGCATGCCGGTGGTCGACGAACTCCTCACCGGGCTCGGCGACTGGGGCTCCGCAGGCGCCGGGGGTGCCTCGGACCGGCCGGTCGTCCTGGTGGCCCACGGTGGGCTCATCGCCGCGCTGACGGCCGCGCTGCTGGACCTGCCGGTGGACAACTGGCCGGTGCTCGGCGGCATGGGCAACGCGAGTTGGGTGCAGCTGTCCGCACATTCCGACGACGATGCGGCGCCGCGGGACGTCCGATGGCGGCTCGACGTGTGGAACGCCTCGGCCCAGGTCGCCAACGATGTCCTCTAGCGAGACCCCGCGGAAGACTTTGCTCGTCTTCTGCGACTCGCTGTCCTACTACGGCCCTACCGGAGGGCTCCCTGCCGACGACCCGCGGATCTGGCCGAACATCGTTGCCTCCCAACTCGATTGGGATCTGGAGCTGATTGGTCGCATCGGCTGGACGTGCCGTGACGTCTGGTGGGCCGCGATTCAGGATCCGCGCTCGTGGGCGGCGCTGCCGCGCGCCGGCGCGGTGGTCTTCGCGACGTGCGGGATGGATTCACTGCCGTCGCCGCTGCCGACCGCCGTTCGCGAGCTGATCCGCTACGTGCGGCCGCCGCTGTTTCGCCGGTGGGCGCGCGACGGATACGGTTGGCTGCAGCCGAGGTTGTCACCGGTGGCCCGGCCTGCGCTGCCCGCCCATCTGAGCGCCGACTACCTCGAACAGACCCGTGCCGCAATCGACTTCAACCGACCGGGCATCCCGTTCGTGGCGTGCATCCCGTCGGTCCACGTCGCCGAGACCTACGGCAAGTCCCACCGGTGGCGCGACGCCACGGTCACCGCGATCACCGACTGGGGACGACGGCACGGCGTGCCGATCGTCGACCTCAAGGCGGCGGTGGGCGACGAGGTGATGAGCGGTCGTGGCAACCCCGACGGCATCCACTGGAACTTCGAGGCGCACCAAGCGGTGGCCGACCTGATGATGAAGGGTCTCGCCGAGGCGGGCGTGACGACCGTGGGCTCGGGCGGCTGAGGGTGGCGGTCATCGTGGTCACCGACTCGTCGGCCAGGCTGGACCCGGACCTGATGCAGCGGTGGGGGATTCGACAGGTTCCGCTGCACGTTCTGGTCGACGGCCTCGACCTGCTCGACCAAGTCGACGAGGTGCCCTACGACGTCCACGACAAGCCGCACGCCACGACCGCAGGTGCCACGCCTGCCGATCTGTCGGAGGTCTACCGGCAAGCCTTGGCCGACAGCGGCGGCGACGGGGTCGTCGCGGTGCACCTGTCCGCGGCGCTGTCGAGCACGTTCAGCTCGGCCGTCGGGGCGGCACGTGAATTCGGTTCCGCCGTGCGCGTGGTGAATTCACGCTCGGCGGCGGCCGGTGTCGGGTTCGTCGCGCTGGCCGCGGCGCGTGCGGCGGCCGACGGCGGGAACCTCGACGCGGTCGAGTCCGCGGCGCGAGCGGCGGTGCCCCGCGGTCACGCGTTCATCGTCGTGCATCGGCTCGACAACCTGCGGCGCAGTGGCCGGATCGGCACTGCCGCTTCGTGGTTGGGTACGGCGCTGTCACTGAAGCCGCTGCTGTGCCTCGACGTGGACGGCCGGTTGGTGCTGTCCCAGCGCATCCGCACGGTGTCCAAGGCGCATGCCGCGCTGGTCGACGCGGTGGCCGAGGTCGTCGGCGACCATCCGGCGACGCTCGCCGTGCACCACGTCGACAACCACGACGGCGCCGCCGAGATCGGGGCGGCGCTGACCACCCGGCTGCCACAGGTGAATTCGATGTCCGTCACCGACATGGGTCCGGTGCTCTCCGTGCACGTCGGCGGCGGAGCGGTCGGAGTCTGCGTGACGCTGGACGACTGAGGGGGCGCAGTGACACCACTGGAACTGGCTCGCCGAGAGCGCGAGGAGTTCGCCGACTTCCTGAGCGATCTGACGCCCGAGCAGTGGCACCACCCGTCGCTGTGCTCGGGGTGGTCGGTGCGCGACGTCGTGGCGCACTGCGTCAGCTTCGAAGACCTGACAGCGCGGGAGTTGGCGACACGGTTCGTCAAGGGCCGCCTGCAGACGAACCGCATCAACGCGCTCGCGGTGGCCGCGCTGGCCGATCACCCCACCGGTCGACTCGTCGGCATCCTGCGGGACAACGCCGAACCCCACGGTCTCGGTGGCGGCTTCGGCGGCCGGGTTGCCCTGACCGACAACATGATTCACCAACAGGACATCCGGCGGCCGCTGCGGCTGCCCCGTCGGATTCCCACCGAGCGTCTGTGCGCGGCGTTGGACTTCGTCCGCTACGCGCCGACGATTCGCGGTGCGTGGCGCGCCCGCGGGGTGCGGCTCGTCGCCACCGACGTCGACTGGTCACACGGCGGGGGCCTCGAGGTGCGCGGCACCGGTGAGGCGCTGCTGATGGTCATGGCCGGCCGCCCCGATGCGCTGGCCGATCTCGACGGTGCGGGTGTGGTCAGGCTCGCCGCACGCGTCCGGTGACGGGCGGCAGGTCCTTGAGGGTGACGATCCCCGGCGCCGCGGCGACCACCGCGGGCACGGCGTTGGTCACCGGCATCGCGGTGTAGATCATGCCGAGGCCCATGAAGCCCGGCTCGGTCCACTCCTTGGGCGGCAGGCAATGCAGCACGGTACGCATGTTGGGCGTGCCGAACACCTGGATGACGTGACCGTGTTCCAGCGGCTTCGGTGGGGTGACGTGATCGCCCATCGTCCAGTTGAACCCCACGCTGACGACGTTCTTCTCGCCGACCCAGCCGCGGTGATAGCCGAAGACTCCACCCACGGTGCCCTTGGGGATCTGCATGAAGCCGAGGTCGGAATCGCCCGTGGCGGTGGTGAACTCGACGTCGAAGGTCAGCCTGTCGAGGGTGGCGCCGATCGCGTCGGCCATCATCGCCGCGGACTCGGCGAACACCTCGCTCTCGCGTCGCACGCTCTCGGCGAGGCCCGGCGTCTCCGGGTCCTGGCCGAAGCCCATGGCCGCCTGGGTGCCCGCCGACTCGTAGGTCGAACAGTCCACCGACTCGGTGATCCGGATCTGGTCGACGTCCTCGCAGGCACCCGAGAGCACCATCCCCACCATGTTGGTCATGCCGGGATGGGCGCCACTGCCGAAGATCGTGGAATTGCCTGCGATGCAAGCCTTCTCGATTCGCTCCCGGTCCTCGGGGCTCTGCTTGCCGCCGGTGATCCAGGCAGCGCTGGAGCAGACGTTGACGCCCGCCTCGAGCAGGCGGACCAGCTCGTCGACGCTGGGCCACAGCGGGTTGTAGCAGCACGCGTCGGGCTTCAGGGCGATGAGGGCGTCGACGTCGTCGGTCGCGGTGATCCCCGTGGGCTCGGTCAGCCCGGCGAGGTCGGCGGCGTCGACTCCTATTTTGTCGGCGCCGTGGGCGTACACCCCGACCAGCTCCATGTCGTCGCGGCCGATGATGGCGTGCAGCGAACGCTTCCCGATGTTGCCGGTGGTCCACTGGATCACCCGGAGCGGCCGATTGGTCGTCGAAGTCATGAGTGGACACTATTCGCGAGGTGTCCACTAGCGGGGCGAATCCTCGACTTCGTCGCCGCGCCGTGGTGGTCGTCCGCTGGCATGATCGCCGGATGCACCACTTCTTGCCTGCCACGCCGTCGACGGTGCACTGGGGCTTCTTCGACCCGCGATTGCCCCCGGCAGTGGTCGTGGCGTCCGGTGACCTGATCCAGATCGAGACGCTGACCCATCACGCTGGCGACGCTCCCGACTTGCTCATGGACGACGGCATCGCGGCAGTGTTCGCCTCCGTCACCGACCGAGGGCCGGGACCGCACCTGCTCACCGGCCCCATCGCCGTCGAGGGTGCCCGACCGGGGGACGTCCTCCAAGTGGACATCTTGGAAGCCACTCCACGGCTGCCATATGGCTCGAACCTCGCCGCACACTGGGGTCACCTCTACGACGTACTTCACGGCGAACGCGTCACGATCTACGAACTGGACTGCGACGCACTGCTCGGACGTGCGGTCTTCGGCTACGACTGGACAACGACTCCGCTGGCCGACCAGCCGGGCACGATCGTGCCACCCAACACCGCGGCCCGTGAGCCTGCGCTGCAAGGTGTGGTCATCCCACTGCGGCCGCACTTCGGCACAATGGGGGTTGCGCCCGCCGAGCCGCTGCGGGTGTCGTCGGTGCCGCCGGGCGATCATGGCGGCAACGTCGACGACTGGCGGATCGGAGCGGGTGGACGAATGTACTTCCCCGTCCAGGTGGACGGCGCGCTGCTGTCAGTGGGGGACCCACACGTCTCGCAGGGTGACGGAGAGGTCAGCGGGACTGCACTGGAGGCGTCGCTGAACGGCTTGTTGCGCGTGACCATTCGCCGGGATCTGCCGTTCACGGTGCCGGTGCTCGAGACGGCGACGGACATGGTGGTGCACGGGTTCGGCGACACCCTCGACGATGCGATGAAGGCCGCTGCAGTGAGGACTCTCGACGTCTTGCAGGAGCATTTCGGTCTGACGGCTGCGGACGCGTACTCGTTCATGTCGGTCGCAGTCGACTTCACGGTCACCCAGGTCGTCGATCAACGCCAGGGCGTGCACGGCCGGATCGACAAACGGTGCTTCCCGAGTTGGCGGGTCGCCGGATGACCGGCATTCGCGCGTTTACCTTCACTCCCGCCGACGGCGTGCCGCCGGGGGTCGCCCCCTTCGTGCACGCCACCGCCGCGGGGCAGACGCTCTACGTGACCGGCCAGATGCCGACCGGGGTGGACGGCGCCGTCGTCGGCACCGACGTGGCCGCCCAGACCGACCAGGTGCTGCGCAACCTGTTGCGCGTCACCGAACTCTGCGGAGGCGGGCTGGCCGACGTCGTGTCGGTCCGCGCGTTCCTAATGGACTGGGACGACTACGAGGCGTTCAACGTGGCCTACGCCGCCTGGTTTCCGGACCGGCTGCCCTCCAGGACGTGCGTCGGGGTGACCGGGCTCGCGGTCGGTGCGTTGGTCGAGATCGACTGGGTGTGCTGGCGCCAAGACGGTTGGCAGTAATCCACAGATCGCACTTCATCCACAGCCGGTGACGATCGGCGGGCTGGCGGGGCGATGACGTCCACGGCCCGGCCTACCGTCACGGCATGCGCACCGAACGACCGATCCTCGAGGCGGAACGTCGACTTTCCGGGGCACGCGTGCTCGACGAGGAGGCCTCCGAAGGCACCCCCGACGGCGAGGAGTCCGACACGTCCTTGTCGCGCTGGCTTCCCGAGGCCACCTCTGGCAAGGCGGCGGGATGGCTCGCCACGGTGCGCGCCGACCCGGGACGCGCGGGCGTCGTCGGCCTCGGAATCGTCGGCGCCGTCGCGGTCCTGGTGGCGGTGTTCACGCTCACCCGCGACGACGGGCCCGCCATCACGTCGGCGAAACTGCCTCCGGTGCAAATGGTGTCGTCAACGGCACCGGTCGCACCTGCCAACGGCGAGGTCACCGTCAGCGTCGTGGGACTCGTGCACCAACCCGGTTTGGTGACCCTCGGCGCCGGTGCCCGCATTGCCGACGCACTCTCCGCCGCCGGCGGCCCGCTCGACGGTGCCGACCTCGTCGGACTCAACATGGCCCGCCGAGTGGGTGACGGGGAGCAGATCGTCGTCGGTTTGTCGTCGCCACTGGGCGCCCCGCCGGCGATGGGCAGTTCGATCACCTCGCCGACGGGCGCGGCGCCGTCGCCTCAGGCAGGCGAGAAGGGTTCGGCTCCAGGGGAACTCGTCGACCTGAACACCGCGACGGTCGAGCAGCTGGACGCCCTGCCAGGGGTCGGTCCGGTCACGGCGGCGGCGATCGTCGCGTGGCGGGACGCGAACGGCTCGTTCGCGGGCGTCGACCAACTCGGAGAGGTCGAGGGTATCGGCCCCGCGCGTCTGGAGAAGCTGCGCGGCCTGGTCCGGGTGTGACGTCCGCTGTGACGTCCCCCATGGTCGCCACCGTCCCCGACGTCCGCCTGGTGCCCAGCGCGCTGACCAGTTGGGCGGTTACCGCGGCGGGCATCGTGTGGGGTGGGACGGCGGCCGTGGTGGTCGCGGCGGTGGCCGTCCTGGTGGCTGCGCTGATCGCGTGGCGGGTGCACATGGTCTGGCCGGCGGTCGTCGCCGTGGCGGCAGTAGGCCTCGCCTTCGCGGTCGCCGTCGGACTGCGGGTGGACGACGCCGAGCACCATCCGATCGTGTCCCGGTATGGCACGACCTCGGCGGTGGTGGTGACGCCGAGCGAGTCGCCACGCGTCCTGCGTGGCATGCGAATGATGTTCCGCGCCAAGCTCGTGTCGCTGGACGGGCAGCAGGCCACCGGTCGCGTCGTCGTCTTCGCCTCCGGCGTCGACTACGGAGACGTCACGGCGGGCCGGCCCGCGGCGTTCCGCGCTCACATCTCGCGGCCGATGCGGCGCGACCTGTCGGTGGCGGTGTTGACCGCGACCGGCGCCCCGAGGTGGGGAACGGCGAGCCTGGTGCAGCGGGCGGCCGCCGACGTCCGCGCCCGGTTCGCGGAGGCGGCGCGGACGGTGCTGCCCGGCGAACAGGCGGCGATGCTGCCCGCGCTGGTGCTTGGGGACACCTCCGCTCTCGGCGAGGACGTCGAGGCCGAGTTTCGCGCCGCGGGGTTGACCCATCTGACCGCGGTCTCGGGTGCCAACGTCACCATCGTCTGCGGTGCGGTGCTGTTGACGGCGGGGCTGGTCGGGCCACGGGTCGCGGTGGCCCTCGCCGCGGTGGCGTTGATCGCGTTCGTCGTGGTGGTGCAACCGTCGGCCAGCGTGCTGCGGGCCTCGGTTATGGGGTCCATCGCACTGTTCGCCGTGCTGTCGAAGCGCCGACGGCAGGCGATCCCCGCGTTGTCCGCCTGCGTGCTGGTGCTTCTGGTGGCCGCACCCGAACTCGCAGTCGACGTCGGGTTCGCGCTGTCCGTGTCGGCGACCGCCGCTTTGGTCGTGGTGGCGCCGGTGTGGGCACGCCGCCTGGTCGACCGAGGCTGGCCGCAACCGCTGGCGGCGGCGGTCAGCGTCGCCGCCGCGGCGCAGCTCGTCACGGCGCCGCTGGTGGCCGGCATGTCGGGCACCTTCAGCATGGTGTCGGTGTTGGCGAATCTCGCCGTCGCCGTGGTGATTCCGCCGATCACGGTGATCGGGACCGGCGCGGCGGTGCTGACGACGCCGTGGCCCGCCGCGGCCGAGCTGATGATCCGGTTCACCGGCCCCGAGCTGTGGTGGTTGACCCACGTCGCGTCATGGGCGTCGGCGCTGCCCGGCGCGGTGGTGACCACCCCGTCCGGGTGGCCGGGGGTGATGACCGTGGCGATCGCGGGACTGGCCACGGTGGCACTGTGGCGGTGGAAGTGGGGACGCATCGCGGTCGTGGGGGCCGGGGTGTGCCTGGTGGCGTGGACCGTCGGTGCGGCGTGACACCATCGTGGCGTGAGCCAACTGCACCTCGTCCTTGGCGATGAAGATCTGCTCGTCGACCGCGCCATCGCCGCGGTGCTGCGGATCGCTCGCAAGGAGGCCGGCACCCATGACGTACCCGTCGACCGCATGCGTGCGGGCGAGGTCAGCGTCAACGAGCTCGCCGAACTTCTCAGCCCGTCACTGTTCGCCGACGAACGCGTCCTGGTTCTCGAGGCGGCAGCCGAGGCGGGCAAGGACGCGGCGGCACTGATCGCCGACGCGGCTGCAGACCTGCAGCCGGGCACCGTCCTGGTCGTCGTGCACTCGGGCGGCGGCCGGGCCAAGGCGCTGGCCGATCAGCTGAAGAAGCTGGGGGCCGAGGTCTACCCGTGCGCCAAGATCAAGTGGCCCAACGAACGCGTCGACTTCGTGCGCCGCGAGTTCCGCGACCTCAAGGTGAAGGTGTCCGACGAGACGGTCACCGCGCTGGTAGACGCCGTCGGCTCCGACGTCAGGGAACTGGCGGCGGCGTGCTCTCAATTGGTCGCCGACACCGACGGCAAGGTCGACGCCGCAGCGGTGCGGCGGTACCACTCCGGCAAGGCCGAGGTGAAGGGATGGGACATCGCCGACATGGCGGTGTCAGGTGACGTCTCGGGTGCGGCCGAAGCTCTGCGGTGGGCGATGATCAGCGGGGAACCGCACGTCGTGCTCGCCGATGCGCTGGCCGAAGCGGTTCACGCGATCGCCCGCATCGGACCGCAGTCGGGAAGTCCGTACCAGTTGGCTAGCGAACTGGGAATGCCTCCGAAGCGGGTCGAGAAGGTGCAGCGGCAGTCGAGGCGATGGACGCGGGATTCGGTGGCCGAGGCGATGCGCCTGGTGGCCGCACTGAACGCAGACGTCAAGGGCGCAGCCGCCGACTCGGACTATGCGCTCGAGTCAGCGGTGCGGAAGGTGGCCGAATTGGCCGGGGGGCACTAGCTCAGAGCTTGTGCAGGGCCTGCGCCAGAGCGGACTTCTTGTTCGCCGCCTGGTTCTTGTGGATGACGCCCTTGCTGGCGGCCTTGTCGAGCTTGCGGCTGGTGGTGGACAGCAGCTCGGCGGCCTTGTCCTTCTCACCAGCGTCGATCGCC
Source organism: Mycolicibacterium hodleri (assembly GCA_006864685.1). Taxonomy (GTDB): domain Bacteria; phylum Actinomycetota; class Actinomycetes; order Mycobacteriales; family Mycobacteriaceae; genus Mycobacterium; species Mycobacterium hodleri_B. Next base: position 26,366 of record VIFX01000020.1, read on the forward strand.
TCGCGGAAGCCGCGGACAGCCGTACGCAGAGCGGACTTCACCGACTGGTTGCGCAGGCGCGCGGTCTCGTTGGTGAGGATGCGCTTCTTCTGCGACTTGATATTGGCCACGCGTAAGTTCCTTCTGATGTCAGCTGAAGTGGGATGCGCCCGGCAGGAGACCCGGCGGGCAGCGACAGGTCAGGTTACCAGCGCGGCGGGCAAATCCCCAAAGCGGAGGGGCCTGGCCTGCCGAAATTGGACAGTTGGGGCAGCATGTCACAGGTGAGCCTTCGAACCCTGCCCGCGGACGGCGCCCGAACGGGTCGCAAGACCGCCTCATCGTCCAAACGTCACGACGGAATCTTCGGCGGCTACAACAACGTCGGAAACTATTCCAAGGCCTTCGACGAGATGTTCGACGCGCAGGGCAACGTGCGTGGCCCGTACAAGGGCATCTTCGCCGAACTCGCCCCGTCGGACGCCTCCGAACTCGCCGCCCGGTCCGAGGCGCTTGGGCGCGCGTTCGTGGACCAGGGCATCACGTTCTCGCTGTCGGGGCAGGAGCGGCCGTTTCCGCTGGATCTGGTGCCGCGCGTCATCTCGGCCGCCGAGTGGTCGCGCCTGGAACGTGGCATCAAGCAGCGCGTCAAGGCGCTGGAGATGTTCCTCGACGACATCTACGGCGATCAGGAGATCCTCCGCGACGGCGTGATCCCGCGCCGGTTGATCACCTCGTGTGAGCACTTCCACCGCGAGGCGGCGGGCATCGTCCCCCCCAACGGCGTGCGCATCCACGTCGCAGGGATCGACCTGGTGCGCGACGGACAGGGCACGTTCCGGGTGCTCGAGGACAACCTGCGGTCCCCGTCGGGCGTCTCCTACGTGATGGAGAACCGCAGGACGATGGCTCGGGTCTTCCCGAACCTCTTCTCCACCCACCGCGTGCGCGCGGTCGGCGACTACTCCTCGCACCTGCTGCGCGCGCTGCGCAACGCCGCGGCCTCCAACGAGGCCGATCCCACCGTCGTCGTGCTCACCCCTGGTGTGTACAACTCCGCGTACTTCGAGCATTCGCTGCTGGCGCGGCAGATGGGCGTCGAGCTGGTCGAGGGCCGCGACCTGTTCTGCCGGGACAACACCGTCTACATGCGGACCACCGAGGGTGACCGTCAGGTCGACGTCATCTACCGCCGGATCGACGACGAGTACCTCGACCCCATGCACTTCAAGCCCGATTCGGTGCTCGGCGTCGCGGGGATCCTCAACGCCGCGCGCGCCGGCAACGTGGTGATCTCCAGCGCCGTCGGCAACGGCGTCGGCGACGACAAGCTGGTGTACTGCTACGTGCCGACGATCGTGGAGTACTACCTCGGCGAGAAGCTGTCGCTGGCCAACGTCGACACCTTCAGGTGCTGGCTCGACGACGAGCGCGAGGAGGTGCTCGACCGCATCGACGAACTCGTCATCAAGCCCGTCGAGGGCTCCGGTGGCTACGGCATCGTCTTCGGTCCGAGCGCCACGGAGAAGGAGCTGGCGGCCATCACCAAGAAGGTGCGCGCCGATCCGCGCGGCTGGATCGCCCAGCCCGTCGTGCAGCTCTCCACCGTGCCGACGCAGATCGGCGACGAGCTGGCGCCCCGGCACGTCGACCTCCGACCGTTCGCTGTCAACGACGGTGACGACGTGTGGGTGCTTCCCGGCGGCCTGACTCGCGTTGCGTTGCCCGAGGGGTCGCTGGTGGTGAACTCCAGCCAGGGTGGTGGCTCGAAGGACACCTGGGTGCTGGCATCGCGGACGTCGGTGGCCGATCGCGAGCTTGCCGCCGCGGAAGTCGTTCGCGCGCTTCCCAAGCCGAAGCCGGCCAAGGAACGCAACGGCGACGGGCCCGCTCAGCCGCAGGCGCAACCCCAGGCGCTCGGCCCCCTCGAGGGGCAGCAGGAACAACAGCAGCAGCAGCAACAACAGCAGCAGGCGGTGAACTGATGCTCGCACGCAACGCGGAATCGCTGTACTGGATCGGCCGCTACGTCGAGCGGGCCGACGACACGGCCCGCATCCTCGACGTCACCGTCCACCAACTCCTCGAAGACTCCAGCGTCGACCCCGATCAGGCGTCCCGCACGTTGTTGAAGGTGCTCGGCATCAAACCGCCGAAGACCGAACTCGACCTGTGGTCGCTGACCGACCTCGTCGCGTTCAGCCGCGACACCGAAGGTGGCTGCTCGATCGTCGACTCGATCTCGGCGGCCCGCGAAAACGCCCGCGGCGCACGTGAAGTCACCTCGACCGAAATCTGGGAGTGCCTCAACACGACCTACAACGCGCTGCCGGAACGGGAACGCGCCGCCAGGCGTCTCGGGCCGCACGAATTTCTGTCGTACATCGAGGGTCGCGCGGCGCAGTTCGCCGGGTTGGCCGACTCGACGCTGTCCCGTGACGACGGCTACCGGTTCATGGTGCTTGGGCGCGCGATCGAGCGCGTCGACATGATCGTGCGGCTGCTCCTCGCGCGCGTCGGCGACAGCGCGTCGTCGCCTGCCTGGGTGACGGTGCTGCGGTCCGCCGGCGCGCACGACACGTACCTACGGACCTACCGCGGTGTTCTCGACGCCGGCCGGGTGGTCGAGTTCATGATGCTCGACCGGCTCTTCCCGCGATCGGTGATGTACTCGTTGCGGCTTGCCGAACACAGCCTGGACGAACTGCACCATCGCAGGCTCAACCGCGTCGGCGCGACCGCCGAGGCTCAGCGTCTGCTCGGCCGCGCTCGCAGCGAGCTGGAGTTCCTGCGGTCGGGCGTTCTGCTGGAGTCCCTCGACGAGCGCCTCGGTGCGCTGCAGGTCACCTGCGCCGAAGTCGGAGAGGCCCTGGCGCAGGAGTACTTCTACTCGGCACCGTGGGTCGCCTGGACCGACGCGGGTCGCAACGGTTCGCTGGTCATCGAAGAGGGCGAGGTCTGAGACATGTGGCGTATGCGAGTGGTTCACGCAACCGGCTATGCCTACAAGTCACCGGTCACCGCGTCGTTCAACGAAGCCCGGCTGACCCCGAGATCGGACTCCCGGCAAAACGTCGTCCTCAACCGCATCGAGACGGTGCCTGCCACTCGGTCCTACCGCTACGTCGACTACTGGGGAACGGCGGTGACGGCGTTCGATCTGCACGCCCCGCACGCGGAGCTCGAGGTGACGGCCTCCTCGGTGGTCGAGACCGACAAGGACGAGGTGCCCGAGGAGAAGCTCACGTGGGAGGACCTGGATTCCCCTGCGGTCAGGGACAAGTTCGACGAGTACCTCACGGCGTCGGAGTTCACCCCGGCCAGCAGGCGCCTGACCCGCGTCGGTGAGCGCATCGCCAAGTATCACGATCCGCAGCAAGCGGTGATCGAGGCGGCTCAGTGGGTGCACACGGAGCTCGCCTACGTGCCGGGAACCACGGGCGTGCACTCCTCGGGTCTCGACGCGCTCCGCGAGGGCAAGGGCGTCTGCCAGGACTTCGCGCATCTCACGCTGATCGTGTTGCGCAGCATGGGAATTCCCGCGCGCTACGTGTCGGGGTACCTACATCCCAATGCCAAGGCCAAGGTGGGCGACACCATCGAGGGTCAGAGTCACGCGTGGATTCAGGCGTGGACGGGTGGCTGGTGGCATTACGACCCCACCAACGACAAGGAAATCAACGAGCAGTACATCAGCGTGGGGGTCGGTCGCGACTACCACGACGTCACACCCCTCAAGGGCATCTACTCGGGTGAGGGGTCGACCGACCTCGACGTCATCGTCGAGATCACCCGGCTGGCCTAGCCTTTACCTCCACGCGGTGCAGGTCGTCGCCGAGTTCGACGGTGCCGTCGAACTCGGTGGCCGCCAGCGCCCGCCAGGCGTCCTCTTGGCCCGCGGCCAACGGCGGGACGTAGTGCGTCAGGATCAGCGTGCCGACGCCGGCCCGGGCTGCGGTATTCGCCGCCTGCTCCACCGAGGAGTGGTAGTCGAGGATGTCCCGCAGGCGCTGGTTGGGCACCAGTTGAACCAGGTCTTTGCGAATCACCGTGTGCACCAGGGCATCCGCGCCGGCGGACAAGGCGTCGAGGCTGGCGCACGGCACCGAGTCGCCGGCCAGCACCACTGAGGCGCCGCCGAATTCGACGCGGAAGCCGATCGTCGGCTCGACGGGCCGGTGATCGGTGGGCGCCACCAAGATTTGCACGCCGTCGCGGCCCCACACCACGCCGTCGGTCACCTCCTCCACCTCGACGCTGGGCGGTTCGGTGATGTCGGCGTGGTGGCCGATGCGGTAGCTGATGTCCGGCGCGAGCGCGTCAAGGATTGCGTCGACGACGGCGGCAGTTCCCGGCGGCCCGATCACCAGTAGGGGAGTGCGGGTGAAGGTGGTGATCCACCGCGTCGTGATGACGTCGGTGAGATCGGTGATGTGATCGCTGTGCAGATGGGTCAGCAGCAGAGCGGTGACGTCCGCGGCGCCGACGCCGACGGCGGCCGCCCGCATCAGTACCCCGCGGCCGGCGTCCACCAGGAAGGTCTGACCGCCGGCCCGCACCAGCGTGGCCGGTCCGGCGCGGTTGGGGTCGACCATCGGACTGCCCGTGCCCAGCAGGGTTACTTCGATCATGACGTCATGCCTACTCGATCTTGAACGGTCGCGCTGCACTATCGGTTGGACCGGGTCGGCGCGGGATCAAGGGGTTCTCGATAACCCATTGACTGGGAAAGCGGGGACCCGTCTGACGTGCCATTTGCTTGGGACGAGTAGCCGCGGATCTTCGATACCTCATTTACCGCGGCGAAACAGCTCGGCAACAGTCGACCCATAGCGTCGACACCGTCATCACCGGAACGAGGAGGAACCATCGTCACCACGCTCACTGGACGGACCGCCGAGGTCGCCGAGCGGCTCGGCGCGGCAGGCGTGAAGTACGCGGCCATCAGCTTCGTCGACGTGCACGGCAAGCCGAAGGCGAAGATGGTGCCGCTCAACCACCTCGACCAGGCCGCCCGCGGGTCGGAGATGTTCACCGGCGCCGCCCTGGACGGCGTGCCGCAGGACGTCAACGACGACGAGGTCGCACCCCATCCCGACCTCGACGCCGCCATCATCGCTCCGTTCAACCGTGAGATCGCCTGGTTCCCAGGAGATCTCTGGGTCGGGGACACTCCGTTCGAGGCGTGCAGCAGGCAGATCCTCAAGCGGGTCACCGCCGACGCCGCGACGCTGGGCTACACCTTCAACCTGGGGATCGAGACGGAGTTCTTCCTGCTCACCGACGACCGGGTCGGCGTACCGCAGCCGGCCAGTCTCGACGACGACCTGGCCAAGCCGTGCTACGACCTGCGCACGATGCTGCACAATTACGGTGTCGTGGACGAGATCGTCTCGGCCATGAACGAACTCGGTTGGGACGTCTACTCGTTCGACCACGAGGACGGCAACGGCCAGTTCGAGACCGACTTCACCTACACCGACGCCGTCACGATGGCGGACCGGCTGGTCTTCTTCCGCATGATGGTCGGCGAGATCGCCCGCAAGCACGGCCTGTTCGCGTCGTGGATGCCCAAGCCGTTCGCCGACCGGACGGGTAGCGGCGCCCACTACAACATGTCGCTCGCCGACTCGGCCGGGGTCAACCTCTTCGCCGAGGAAGACGACCCCCGCGGGTGCGGACTGTCCACTCTCGGATACCAGTTCACCGCGGGTGTGCTGCGCCACGCCTCGGCGATCTGCGCGGTGATCGCGCCCACGGTCAACAGCTACAAGCGACTGGTCAAGCAGGGCAGCATGTCCGGCCTCACCTGGGCGCCCATCTTCGCCTGCTACGGCGACAACAACCGCACCAACATGCTGCGCATCCCCAGGGGCGGCGGGCGCGTCGAGTGCCGCGCCGCCGACAGTGCCAGCAATCCGTATCTCGGTGCCGCGCTGGTGCTTGCGGCGGGGCTGGAGGGAATCCGGGAGGGACTCGATCCCGGTGAACCCAACCGCGACAACCTCTACGACGTGTCCGAGCGCGACCTCGCCGAGCGCGGCATCGGCTGGCTGCCGCGCTCGCTCGGCGAGGCGGTCGACGCCCTCGAGTCGGACCCGTTGGTGCGCAAGGTGTTCGGTGACGCGATGTTCGACTCCTACGTCAGCGAGAAGCGGGCCGAGTGGGACTCCTACACGGCGCACGTGTCGTCCTGGGAGACCGATCGCTACCTGAGGTTCTGGTGATCGGGTGAGCCACCGCTGGGAGGAGTTGACGTCGACCGAACTCGCGCGCCGGGTCGCGGCCGACCCCGACTGCGTCGCGCTGATCCCCGTCGGGGCCACCGAGCAGCACGGTCCCCATCTGCCGATCGGGACCGACACGATCATCGCCGCCGCTCTCGCCGACGCCGCCGCAGGCGACCTCGCGGTCGTCCTGCCCCCGATTGCGTATGGCGCCAGCTTCTTTCACGGCACGACGATGGCGGGAACCGTCGCCGCCAGCGGGACCGAGACCGCGGCGGCCGCGCTCCGCGTCGCCCGGGCGTGCGTGGCCTCCGGGGTGAAGCGGCTGCTGTTCGTCAACGGACACGTCGGCAACGCGGCAGCGCTGTGGATCGCGTGCGACGAATTCCGTCGGGAGTTCCCCCACGGTCGCATCGGCGTCATGCAGTGGTGGGAGCTGACCCCCGAAATCGCCGGGCACGCAACGGCCGACGCCGTGGACTGGCACGCGAACGCCGCCGAGACGTCGTTGGTCATGGCGCTGCGGCCCGAACTGGTCGACCTCGACGCGCTGGCCGGGGCCGACGATCCGGACCGCACCGCGGGCACCGTCTTCCGCTATGCGCTCGCGCAGGTGTCGACCAACGGGGTCACCGGGCACCCGTCGCGGGCCTCGGCGGAGTTCGGGGTCCAGTTGTGGAGCGACGTGGTCGAGGCGGCCACGGAGATGGTTCGACGCGCGCACCGCGAGCGCGCCCCGCTGAGCTAACCGTGTCGACGCCACGGCGCAGGGCGCCGCGCGCCGGAATCGTCGATGCCGCCACGAAGCTGTTCTCGGAGAAGGGCTATGCGCAGACGACGATGAGCGACGTCGCTCGCGCGGCGGGTCTGCAGCAGTCGTCGCTGTACTACTGGTTCCGCAACAAGGAGCAGCTGCTGCAGGAGACGCTTGCCGTCAACCGTGCGCCGCTGGACTTCATCGCCGAGGTGGGTGCGGGGTCCGGTTCGCCGGCGGTGAAGCTCTACCGGCTGCTGCGCTTCGACACCATGCAGCTCGCGCTGTCACCGATCGACTTCAACGAGATCCAACGCATCGCACACCGGCAGCGCGCCGACTTTCATCAGTTCTGGACGGACTACGAGCGGCTCACCCAATGGGTCGTCGACCTGATCGGAGCGGGTATCGGCGAGGGCAGGTTCGTCGACTGTGACAGGGTGCAGACCGCGGAGTTGCTGTTGAACTTCGACGAGGGTGCCCAGAAGCGCACCCGGTTGCACGCCGATCCCGGCGACCGCACCGCCGACGCGGTCCGCGTCGGCGAGCAGGTCGCCACCCTCGCCGTTCGCGGACTTCTCAAGCGACCCGGCGACATCGACCGGATCCGGGCCCAAGCCGGGGCGTTCGACGACCTCGCCGTCGCTCTCCGCAGAATGCGGCCGGCCGAGGACTGACGGGTCACTCGCGGCCGGCCGACACGAATGTCAGATCGGCGAATCGATCGCCCGACACCGCGGCCGCCGCGGAGTCCAGCCGCGCGAGTTGACCGTCGCTGAGGGCGACGTCGAGCGAGTCGAAGTTCTCCTCCACGCGGGCCGCCCTGCGGGTGCCGGGGATCGGGACGGACGCCACGCCGAGCTCGTCGGCCCGATAGCGCAGCCACGCCAGGGCGATCTGGGCCGGGGTGGCCTCGCGTTCGTCGGCGACGGCGCGGACCACCTCGACCACAGCGAGGTTGGCGTCGAGGGCGTCGGAGGAGAAACGGGGGAGGTTGTGCCGAAAGTCCGACCCGCCCAGATCGGCTGCCGAGGTGACCGTCCCGGTGAGGAAGCCCTGCCCCAGCGGCGAGTACGGAACGAACCCGACGCCGAGTTCGGCGGCGGCCGGAACCACCTGGCGCTCGACGTCCCGGCTCCAGATGGACCATTCACTCTGGACCGCGGCAATGGGGTGGACGGCGACGGCGGCCCGCAGTTCGTCGGCGGTCACCTCGGACAGCCCGAGATAACGGACCTTGCCCGCGGTGACCAGCTCGGCCATCGCGCCGACGGTCTCCTCGATCGGCACCGTGAGGTCGCGCCGATGCATGTAGTAGAGGTCGACGACGTCGGTGCGGAGGCGACCGAGGCTCGCGTCGACGCTCTGGCGGACGTAGGCCGCGTCACCGCGGAACGTCGGCGCGCCCGCATCGGGATCGGTCGGGTTGCCCGCGATGCCGAACTTGGTGGCCAGGGTGACCTCGTCGCGACGGGTGGCGAGCAGTTCGGCGATGAGGCGCTCGTTGGCGCCGCCGCCGTAGACGTCCGCGGTGTCGAGGAACGTCACTCCCAGGTCGAGGGCGCGGTTGAGCGTCGCCAGCGATTCGGCGTCGTCGACCTCGCCGTACACCGGCGTCAGCGCCATGGCGCCGAAACCGATGGCCCTGACGGTCAGGTCGTCTCCAAGTGTCACTGTTTCGGTCATGTGGCATAGCAACCGACACCGTGGGCGTTGTGTTCCGTCGGTCATCGGATCTAGCCTGGTGTGATCCACGTCACCAAGGGGGCGGCATGCGTATCGCGGACGTGTTGAAGAACAAGGGTGCCGGCGTGCTGTCCATCGCACCGGACACCCTGGTCAGTGACCTGATCAGCGGCCTGGTCGGACGCAACGTCGGAGCCATGGTGGTCGTCGGCCCGGAAGGGCTGGTCGGCATCGTTTCCGAACGCGACGTCGTGCGCATGCTGCACGACCACGGTGCGGACGCCCTCCGAAGGCGGGTCGCCGACATCATGACCAGCGAGTTGGTGACGTGTTCACCCGACGACTCGGTCGACCAGCTCAGCGCAGTGATGACGACCCACCGGGTGCGCCACGTTCCCGTCCTCGAGGACGGCCGGTTGGCGGGCATCGTCAGTATCGGCGACGTGGTGAAGACCCGGATGGAGGAGTTACAAGCCGAGCGCGAGCAGTTGGCGGCCTACATCACGCAGGGGTGAGAGCATGGACGGCGTGCACGCGCGACCCGCGACCCGCGCCGACGTCGGAGCCCTGTCGAGGACTCTGGGCAGGGCCTTCCTGGACGACCCCGTGATGTGTTGGATGCTGCCCGACGCGGAGGCGCGCAGGCGCAAGCTGCCCAAGCTGTTCTCCTCGATGACCCGTCATCAGCACCTTGCCCACGGCGGGGTCGAGGTCGTGCCCGACGGCGCGGGTGGGATCGGCGGCGCCGCGGTGTGGGCTCCGCCCGGCGCGTGGCGGGCGACGCGCGCGGAGGAACTGCGGGCCATGCCGGGGTTGATGTGGGCGTTCGGCCGGTCGCTCAAGCGCGGCCTCGTCATCGAGGAGATGATGAAGAAGGCGCACCCCGAGGAGCCGCATTGGTATCTGGCGTTCATCGGAACTGATCCCGACGTCCGCGGCAAGGGGTATGGGCAGGCGCTGATGAATTCGCGGCTGGACCGCTGCGACGCCGAGCACGCCCCCGCGTACCTCGAGTCGAGCAAGCCCGACAACGTGCCCTACTACCAACGCTTCGGTTTCGAGATCACCGGCGAGATCACCCCGCCGGGCGGGCCCACCTTGATCCCGATGTGGCGGGCCGCGCGCTGACTAGCGCCAGGAGTAGTCGGTCCGCAACCGCGTTGCGACGATCTCGAAGGTCTCGCGCTCGAGGATGGCACCCTCGCGGCGAATGCTCTCCTCCGGCACGTCCAACACGCGGTCCAGCCTGACCCAGCTGGCGCGGCCCTCGTAATCCCAACTGCCGCTGCCGATTGCGACCCAGGCACGATCCGCGCCGTGACGCTCCTGGCTGGACAGCATCAGCCCGAGCAGGGTCGTGCTGTCGCGGCCCACCACCAGCACGGGGCGGTCCTTGCCACGGGACGGATCCTCCTCGAAGGCCACCCACGTCCACACGATCTCACCAGGGTCGGCCTGGCCGTCGAGGTCGGGGGCGTAGGCAATCTTGCGTGCCCGACGCGCGGTGGGGGCGCTGTTCTTCGTGACCGGTCGGCCTGCGGTGATCGCCTGCTGAGGTGGTTGCTGCGTGGCGGCGATGACGCTGAGACCGACGTCGATGCCCAATCTGATGCCCTGGCCGAGCGTGCGCGGCACCGTCTCGGGGTTCTGCAACTGGCGGATGATCCTCGGGGCCTCGTCGAACACCAGTCTTTCGGTGGTCTTCACAATCCGCTGCCACGGACTCAACTGAGGAGCCATGGGGTCGAGCATAGGTGAGCCGACCGGCGGGCAGGAGCGGAGCGACCGGGGGATGTCACCGGGCGCGATTGTGTCGATGAGGTCCCGGCTCGATATCCTGAACGAGCGCAGCGCCGCTGCCACGTACCCTCACCAGGAGATTCCCATCAGCAGCTTCGCCGACAAGACGTTTACTGCGCCGGCGCAGATTCGGAACTTCTGCATCATCGCGCACATCGACCACGGGAAGTCGACGCTGGCCGACCGGATGCTCGGCATCACCGGGGTCGTCGCCGACCGTGACATGCGCGCCCAGTACCTCGACCGGATGGACATCGAGCGCGAGCGCGGCATCACCATCAAGGCGCAGAACGTGCGGCTGCCGTGGAAGGTGGGGGACGACGAATTCGTCCTGCATCTGATCGACACCCCAGGTCACGTCGACTTCACCTACGAGGTGTCGCGTGCGCTCGAGGCCTGCGAGGGCGCGGTGCTGCTGGTCGACGCCGCCCAGGGCATCGAGGCGCAGACGCTGGCCAACCTGTACCTGGCGCTCGACCGGGGCCTGACGATCATCCCGGTGCTGAACAAGATCGACCTGCCTGCCGCCGACCCGGATCGCTACGCCGGGGAGATCGCGCACATCATCGGCTGCGAGCCCGAGGACGTCCTCCGGGTCTCCGGCAAGACCGGCGTCGGCGTCCGCGAGCTGCTCGACGCCGTGGTCCGCCTCGTCCCCGCACCGGTCGGCGACGCCGACGCTCCGGCCAGGGCGATGATCTTCGACTCGGTCTACGACATCTACCGCGGCGTTGTCACCTACGTGCGCGTGGTCGACGGCTCGCTGAGGCCGCGCGAGAAGATCAAGATGATGTCGACCGGCACCACCCACGAGCTGCTGGAAGTCGGCATCGTCTCACCCGATCCCAAGCCAAGCGACGGTCTCGGCGTCGGGGAGGTCGGCTACCTGATCACCGGCGTCAAGGACGTCCGGCAGTCGAAGGTCGGCGACACGGTGACCTCCTTCCGCAACGGTGCCACCGAAGCGCTGACCGGCTACCGGGAACCCAGGCCGATGGTCTACTCGGGGCTGTATCCGGTGGACGGTTCGGACTACCCGAACCTGCGCGACGCTCTCGAGCGTCTTCAGCTCAACGATGCCGCGTTGGTGTGGGAGCCCGAGACGTCCGTCGCGCTCGGCTTCGGCTTCCGCTGCGGATTCCTTGGCCTGCTGCACATGGAGATCACCCGCGAGCGCCTCGAGCGCGAGTTCGACCTCGACCTGATCTCGACCGCGCCGAACGTGGTGTACCGGGTGGTGAAGGACGACGGGACCGAGCTGATCGTCACGAACCCGTCGGACTGGCAGGAGGGCAAGGTCCGCTCGGTCTTCGAACCGATCGTCAAGACCACCGTCATCGCACCGAGTGAGTTCATCGGCACGATCATGGAGCTGTGTCAGGCGCGGCGCGGCGAGCTCGGCGGCATGGACTACCTGTCGCCGGAGCGGGTCGAGCTGCGCTACACGATGCCGTTGGGTGAGATCATCTTCGACTTCTTCGATTCGCTGAAGTCGCGCACCCGCGGCTATGCCAGCCTCGACTACGAAGAGGCAGGCGAGCAGGAAGCCGACCTGGTCAAGGTCGACATCCTGCTTCAGGGTGAGGCAGTCGACGCGTTCAGTGCCATCGTGCACAAGGACGGCGCCGCCGCCTACGGCAACAAGATGACCTCCAAGCTCAAGGAACTCATTCCGCGTCAGCAGTTCGAGGTGCCCATCCAGGCTGCCATCGGCGCGAGAATCATTGCGCGCGAGAACATTCGAGCCATCCGAAAGGACGTGCTCAGCAAGTGCTACGGCGGTGACATCAGCCGCAAGCGCAAACTGCTCGAGAAGCAGAAGGAAGGCAAGAAGCGGATGAAGACGATCGGCCGGGTCGAGGTGCCCCAGGAGGCCTTCGTCGCGGCGCTGTCGTCGGACGCCGCCAGCGACAAACCGAAGAAGTAGCCCCCGTGCGCCGGTCGGCGGGCACCGTGTTCGTCGTCCTGCTGCTGGCTGGCTGCGCGCAGACGGTGCCGGGGGTGGCCACGCCCGCGGCGTCGGCGGTGAAGGTGCTGCCGACCGAGGCCGAGATCAGCTCCGACATCGGAAACACGTTGAGCACCTTCGGGTTTCAGCCCTTCGTCGGTGGGGTCGAGATCCTGCCTGACGGCTATCGCAGCGATGCGGAGGCCTCGCCGATCCGCTGCGCCGCCGTCACCGACACCGCACCGCGCATCGTGTACGAGCCACTGCCCGTCGTCGAGGCGGCCCGGCAGAGTTACTTCAACTGGGACGAGGGCGTCGACGCCTCGGGAGCCGACGCGGCAGTGGTACGGCTCGCCTCACCGGCGGCCGCCCACCAGGCGTTCGCATCGTTTGCGCGGCAATGGCAGCAGTGTTCGGGCACCACCGTGGTCAAGCACGTGGGCGACGCGGTGATCGACGCGGCCGTCACGGACGTCACCGTGCAGGACGCGGTCGTCTCCGCGACCGTTCGGACCCGCCAACGTCCGGGCGGCACCCAGACCCGGTACGAGCGTGCGCTCGGCGTCCGCGACGGCACCCTGGTCGAGGTCTCGCTGGCCGTCACACCGGCCGGTGAACGCCAGCCGGATCCACGGGCCTGGGCAGTGCGTATCGCCGAAACGATGCTCGACAAGTCACAATGACCTGGGTGAGGACCTCCGTGGACCGGTGTGCTCGACTGTGCGCGGCGTTGGCCGTCGTCGCCGCGGCCACCTTGGGCTGCGCGAGCACCGTCGAGGGTGTCGCCGTGCGAGACGTCGACGCCAATCCGACGAACGTCCAACCGCTGCGGGAATCGCAACTCGACGACGTCATGCTGAGCATCGCCCAGCTCAACGGGATCGCCGGTGCGACGCAGATGGAAGTCGTCCTCTCCGGTGAACGGATGTCCGACAACTCCGACGCCGTGTCGGACCCCGACTGCCTGGGCTCGATCTTCGGTGCCGAGGATCTGGTCTATCGGTCTAGCAAATGGACGGCCGTGCGGGATCAGGTCGCGCGGGAGCCGCAGGACGGCAACGCCCACTGGGCGGAGCAGACCGCCGTCCTGTATCCGACCGAGCAGCTGGCCGTCGACTTCGTCGAGAAGTCGACGTCGTCCTGGCGTGGCTGCGGTGGCTTCTCGGTGGCCGTCGACGACGACACGACGAGCTCTATCTGGCGGATCGACGACGTGCGCATCCACGGCGACGTCGTGACGCAGCGGATCGCCCAGGAGGACTCCGACGGGTGGGAGTGCCAGCACGCCATGTCGGCGGTGGCGAACCTGTCGGTCGAGACCATTGCATGTGCGTTCGGCATCAACGACGAGGCCGTCTCCATGGTCAGCGCCATGATTGCGAACGCGGCGAGGATCTAAGCGGCACCACTGGCGTCGCGGCTTGGGGTGAACGCACCCCGGTAGCGAGCTGCGGGATGCCGATCGGGCAGCAGATCGCTTCCGAACAGTTTGGCTCGAGTAGTGCCAGGGGCGTATTCGCGCTGCGCCAGGCCGCGGTCCTGCAGCACGGGTATCACGTGGTCCACGAAGTCGGCGTAGCTTCCCGGGATGGTGGCGTTGACGACGTTGATGCCGTCGACTCCCGCATCGCGCCAGTGTTGCAGCTGGTCCGCGATGGTCTCCGGCGTGCCGACGACGCGGGAGTTGCGGCCTTGGAGGAGGCCCAGATCCCTGATCGTGGCCTCGCGCCCCGAGACCGATTCCCGGACCCACTGTACGACGCTGCGCACACCGTCGGTGTCGGCGATGTCGCCCAGCGGGGTGTCCAGCGGATGACCACCGAAGTCGACGCCCACCGCCCCGGACAGGTGGGCCACCATGCCGTCGAGATCGATGGACTCCTCCAAGTCGGCCGCCCGCCGCTTGGCCTCTGCCTCGGTGTCGCCGACGACGAAGTGCAGTCCCTGGAAGAACTTTAGATCACCGGGGCGGCGGCCCGCGGCGACCACGCGTCGGCGGGTGTCGTCGACCAGCTCGCGTGCCTGCTCTGGTCCCGGCGTGATGATGAACTGCGCCTCGGCGTTGCGGGCGGCGAAATCCCTTCCGGCAGGCGATGACCCGGCCTGGAACAAGACCGGGGTGCGCTGCGGAGACGGCGCCACCAGATGCGGGCCCTCGACCCGGTATCGCTCGCCGGAATGGTTGATCTTGTGAATCTTCGCGTAGTCACCGTGCACGCCGCGGGCGCGATCCTGAAGCAGCGCACCGTCATCCCAGGATCCCTCCCACAACTTGTAGGCGACGTCGACGTACTCGTCGGCCCACCGGTAGCGCTCGTCGTGCTCCTCGAGCTCGTCGTAGCCGAAGTTGCGGGCGCCGTTGGTCAACGCATTGGTGACGATGTTCCACGCGATCCGGCCGTTCGACGCGTGATCGAGGGTGGACATCTTGCGGGCGAAGTTGAACGGATGCTCCTGGATCACCGAGCTGGTGATGGCTATCCCGAGATCGGTTGTGTTGTAGGCGATCGCGGATGCGATCACGCTGGGGTCGTTGCTCGGGATCTGCAATCCGGCCTCGACGTACTTCTCGTAGGAGCCGCCAAAGTCGCCGTAGAGACCGACGACGTCGGCGAAGAAGATGAAGTCGAAGCGTCCGCGTTCGAGGATCTTCGCCAGCTCGACCCAGTGCTCAAGCGAGTTGAAGTTCGTCTGGCCCGCACCGGGCTGGCGCCACACGCCCTGCAGGATGTGCGAGGTGGTGTTCATGACGAACGCCGAGAAGTGCAGTGGGGATTGCGACATCCGACAAGCGTCGCGGTGACGCGCTCACCGCGGCAAGTATTTCGCTCGTGATGCAGCCGATCCACGCGCGGTGGCCGCGTAGTTCGGCGCGGGCACGAGTATAAATCCGATCGCGCAGGTGGCGTATGGTTTCGCTACGCTGCGGTTCGCGATGAAGTGTCCGCAGTTGCCGGTTTAACTGTCCCACAACCCGTTTTGACCGGGTATGCATCAGCACGAGCCAGACCGTTCGTCCCTGGGGACCATCGACGTACGTTCGGTCGATGACCCCAGATGGCAGCGGTGACGAGCGCCGCGTTGTCGACTCGCTGCTCGAACGCCTCGACACCTACGGACTCGGGCGGCGGCAGTTCGTCAAGCTGCTGGCGGGCGCCGGTGTTGCGGTGACCGCCGGCGGCACCCTCGCCGCGGTCGGACGACGCGACGTGAACAAGACCGGGGCGGTCGCCTACACGGACGGTCAGTTCGCCCTGCTGAACTGGTCGTCGACTGGTGATTACCAGGTGCAGTGGGCGAAGGCCTACCAGGAGGCAGCCACCCAACTCGGATACAAGAGCGTAGTGCTCGACGGCAAGTCCGACGCGGCGGTCCAGTCGAACCAGTTCAACCAGCTGCTCACGCAGAAGACGACCGCGATCTTCGTGGGGCTCAACGACCCCGGTGCGTTACCCACGCTGGCACACGACTCCAACGACAACGGCGTGCTGTTCCAGGCGGCCTGGAATTCACCTGCCTGGTACACCCCGTGGCACAGCGACGTCGACGGCGACAAGTACAACACCTTCCTGATGCCCGACGAGTACGCCGCGGTCGGCAAGGCGGTCGACGTGCTCGCCAAGCAGATCGGGGAGGAGGGCACCGTCGTCCGGGTCGGCGGCTATTACCCGTCAATCGACGGGTGCGAGGTGCAGCGCCGGCTGGCGGTGCACCACACACTGAAGAAGTACCCAAAGATCACCTTCGCCGGCGAGTTGCACGCCAAGTACGACGCGGATCTCTCGCAGCGGGCCGCGTCCTCGCTGCTCGCTCGCTATCCGGACACCGTGGGAATCGTCGCGGTGAACGACGACGCGGCTACCGGCGTCGTCGCGGGAATCGAAGCGGCAGGCAAGGTTCCGGGCAAGGACGTCTTCGTCGTCGGCGCCAACGGTTCGACCGCCGGCATCGAACGCGTGCTGGCGGGCAGGCAGTTGGTCACCACCGGAAACGTGCCCGCCTACCCGTCGTTCGTGACGCTGGCGCAGTTCCACGACCGGCTCCGCGGCTGGAAGCCCGAACCCGCCGAACGCTTCTACGGCTGGCATGCCGAGATCATCACGCGCGACAACGTCGAGGTGTTCAAGAAGCGCTACGTCGACGGCCCGATCGGACAGTCGTTCGACGTCAAACTCCTGTCGCGGACCGAGCACCCGGACGACTTCGACCTGCAGTTCGACGGCTATCCGGTCGAGGACCTCGACCTGATCTGGCCGGATGTGCCCAAGCCGAAGGGTTTTCAGTATCCGGAGGCCTATCTAAAGGCGCAGCGCAACGGTGACTTCGAGAGGATCCGCGCGCTGTATAAGGACCACTACCGAACTCCCGTGCTCGGTCCGTCTCCGGTCGGGAGGGTATGAGATGAGCACCGAGACGGCGGAACCACGGCTGCAGGTCACGAACATCGTCAAGTCCTTCGGGGCGAACCGCGCACTCAAGGGCGTCGACTTGAACGTCGGCGACGGCGAGGTCGTCGGTCTGATCGGCGAGAACGGTGCCGGCAAGAGCACGATCCTCAACATCGTCTCCGGCGTGTTGCCATACGACTCGGGGTCGTTGGTGCTCGACGGCCGCGAGATCGCGCCGAAGACCTACCAGGAGGCCAACCGCCTCGGCATCTTCCGGGTGTTCCAAGAGTCGGCATTGGTTGACTCGCTCGCGGTCTACGAGAACGCGTTCTTCGGTTGGGAGCACCTCTTCCGTTCCCGCACTGGCGGACTCGACCGCCGCGGATTGAAGCAGGCCACAGAGGTCGCGTTGCACGACGCCGGGGTCGACGGTCTCGACGTCACGTCGCCCACCGGCTCGCTCACCCCTGGACAGAAGCAGAGCGTCGACATCGCCAGGGTCACGGCGCTGGCCAAGCTGCTCGAGGTCGAACGCCCGGTCGTGCTCTTCGACGAGCCGACGACCGCGCTGGACCAGGAGCACGAAGACAACTTCCTGCGCCTGCTGCAGCGTCTGCGCGGCGTGGCGGCGGTCGTCTTCGTGTCGCACCGGTTGCCCGAGATCCTCCAGACCACCGATCGCATCACCGTCTTCAAGGATGGCGAGTCGGTCGGGCACCGACCCACCGAGGGCACCGACGAGGGCGAGCTACACCGGTTGATGGTGGGTCGCGTGCGTACCGAGAACTACTACCGCGAACTCGCGCAGCGAGACGTCGTCACCGATGCACCACCGCGGCTGATCGTCGAATCCGTCAGCGGCGCAGGTGTGTTGCGCGACGCCTCGCTCCAGGTCTCACCCGGTGAGATCGTCGGCCTGGCGGGCACCGAGGGCTCGGGCAAGCGCGTCCTCGGCGAGATCATCGCGGGCGTCGTGCGGCCGACGTCGGGCCGGGTGCTGGTCAACGGCGAGGAGGTGTCGGGTTCCCTCGGCGACCACGTCGCCGTAGGCATCGCCTACGTGCCCCCAGACCGGGCGGAGAAGGGACTGATCACCACCGCGTCGATCGTGGACAACGTCCAATTGGCCTCGCTGCACGACCGATTCGCGACCAAGCGGGTCGGCCTGTGGGCCGTCGGACACGCGCGCAAGGTGACCGAGCACTACGTCGAGGAGCTCGGCATCGTCACCCAGAGCATCGATGCGCCGGTGTCCTCACTGTCGGGTGGAAACGCCCAGAAGGTCCTGATCGCGAAGTGGTTGTTGCGCCAGCCCGACGTGCTGGTGCTCGACGAGCCGACCCAGGGCGTCGACACCGGCGCCCGCGAGGGCATCTACGACCTGCTGCGGCAAGTGGCCGCGGCGGGTACCTCGGTGATCCTCGTCAGCGACGATCTTCCGGAGCTGATCGGGCTGTCCAACCGGATCGTCGTCGTCACCAACGGTCGGATCTCCGCCACCGTCGACGCGCGGGCGGGCGCGAAGCCGGATGAACACGATCTCGTCGCCCTGATGATCCCGGGTGCCGAGCCCAGGGAACACCCCGTCACTACCCCTTCGACCGTCGGATGATGCCATGACCACCGAACTGACCCCCGTGATCCCCAGCGTCGCCGAGCCGGTGACCCCCGATGCCGTCGACGAGCGTCGCCCCGCGATCCTCAAGCGGGTCAACGTCGTCCGCGACGTGCTGCCGTTGGCCGCCCTGCTGGCACTCGTCGTGTTCTTCTCCGTGCGCGCAGAGGCGTTCCTGAGCGCGGCCAACCTCACCCTGATCAGCGGGCAGGCGGGCATCCTGTTGCTCGCCTCGCTGGGCGCAACCCTCGTCATCGTCGCGGGCAGCGTCGACCTGTCGGTGGGATCGATCGCGTTGCTCACCGGTGCGATCGTGGCCTTGTCGATCAACGCGGGCGTTGCGAATCCCGTTCTGGCGGTGCTCATCGCCGTTGCCGTCGGCGCCGCCATCGGGCTTCTCAACGGCGTGGTGTTCGCCTACGGCAGGGTGCCGTCCTTCATCGCGACGCTGGGTACGCTGTCGCTCTTCGCCGGCATCGGTCTGACGATCCTGCAGGGCAGCACCATCAACTTCACCGATCAGGGCATCCGCGATCTGGCCATCGGGCAGTTCGTCCCGAACATCCAGAACGCCGCGCTGATCGCCGTCGTCGCGTTCCTGGTGGTGTGGTTCTTCGCCCGCCGCACCAGGTTTGGTCTCTACGTGTACGCGGTCGGCGGCAACGAACGCGTCGTCGAACTCGCGGGCGTCAGCACCAGGCGGGTGAAGGTGCTGATCCTGATCGTCTCGGGTATCACCGCGGGATTGGCAGGCTTGCTGCTCACCGCGCAACTCGGTGCAGCGGGTCCCACGACGGGCTCGACGATCCTGCTGGACTCGGTGGCGGCGATCGTGATCGGCGGCACCGCACTGTCCGGCGGCGTCGGCGGTGTGGGCAGGACGGTGCTCGGCGTGCTCATTCTGACGGTTCTGTCCAATGGGCTCAACCAGATTGGGGCCGCCGACTACACGCAGACCGTCATCAAGGGTCTGGTCATCATCGTCGCCGCGGTGTTCACCATGGCGTCGCAACGCAAGCTGATCGTGAAATAGGACCCACTCACCACGACTTTGGTGTTCAGATCGGCGGGGTAAATGCAGGATCGACAGTCGCTAGGGTTGCTCGCCCGTGAAGATCAGGTCGGGATGGTGAATGGCGGCGACGTCGGGGTGTGCTCGAAGGCGGCTCTTGAGCGCGTTGGCGCCGTAGGTGTCGTGGATCGCGTTGCCGCTGTCCTCGGTGACACCCGCCGCCTCAGCTGCCAGCTCGGCGGGCAGTTCCAGTCGTGGAATCTGCGCTGACAGAGCCGGATTGAAGAAGAACGGGATCGAGAGTCGTTCGTTACCGTCCCGTGGCGACACCACCCGGTGCACCGTCGCCTTGAGATAGCCGGAGGTGGCGTATTCCAGCAACTCGCCGATGTTGACGATCAACGCACCGTCGACCGGGTGGGCGTCGACCCACTGGCCGTCGTGTTCGACCTGCAGCCCGCCTCGACCGGGTTCGACGAACAGCAGGGTCAACACCCCGGAGTCCTTGTGTCCGCCCACACCCTGGCCCTCGGACTCCAATTCGTCTGCGGGGTAACGCACTACCTTGATCAGCGTCGACGGGTTCTCGGCGAACGCCGCGTCGAAGACGTCGGGTTGCTGACCCAGGGCCAGGGCCCACTGACGCAGCAGCCGCATGGCCACGTCGGTGAGATTCGTGTTCCACTCCGTCAGAACGCTCTTCAATTCTGGCAGCGACGCCGGCCACAGATTCGGCCCTTCGAGGATCTCCCAGGGTGCGGCTGCGTCGACGGGAATGATCGGGTCGCGATCGGGCCCGATGTCGATCACTTCCCGCCAATCCCGCCTACCCCCGGTCAGCTCTCCGCCCAACCGGGTGTAGCCCCGGAAGTGCGGGCTGTGCACGTTCTCAATGGCGCGCTTCTCCTCGTCGGGCAACGCGAAGAACTCGCGCGCGACGTCGACGACCCGAGTGCTCAACGTCGGGTCGACGCCGTGGCCGACGAGGTAGAAGAAGCCGACGTCGTGGGTGGCGTCGCGCAGGGCGATGCGGAACTGTTCGGCAGTGTCGGGGTCGTCCGCCAGCGACAGGTCGACGATCGGCAACGATGAGATTGACATTCGGTGTGGTGATCCTTCGTGAGTTCACGGCAGTGCGGGTCATTCAGGTGGCGCGCCATCAGCGGTCGACCAATTCACGCTACAGCCACGCCGTGGACGTCGGGGGTGTGGGCTGAGCCGTCAAAATCAGAATGAGCGCAATGCGTTTCATCGTTGCGGCCCGGTGGCAAAGTGGAGATCAAGTAGTGCCGTTGTCCTTTGGCAGAGACCTCGTGGACTCGGTTGGCCGGCAAGGATTCCTTCTTCCTCCCCGTGCCTCGAATGTTCCACCAATGACATCTGATGGAGAGTTCCTCGAGTGACCCATGCTTGAACTGATCGACGTCACCAAGACGTATCGCACGAAGAGCAGAGCCATCACGGCCCTGGACGGCCTGAGCTTGCGGGTGCCCGAAAGGGCCATCTTCGGAATCGCCGGTCGCAGCGGGGCGGGCAAGAGCACGCTGATCCGCGTCGTCAACGCGTTGGAGCGGCCTGACGTGGGCCAAGTGCTTCTCGACGGTGAAGATCTCCTCCGGCTTCCCTTCAAGCAGTTGCGCAACCGTCGGCGCAAGATCGGAATGATCTTCCAGCACTTCAACTTGCTGCACAGCCAGACCGTGCGCGAGAACATCGAGTTCCCGCTGAGGATCGCCGGCACCGCGAAGGTGCAGCGCAGGAAGCGCGTCGACGAACTCGTCGAGCTGGTCGGCCTCGGCGATCGGGTGAAGAACTATCCATCGCAACTGTCCGGGGGGCAGAAGCAGCGGGTCGGCATCGCCCGCGCCTTGGCGGCAAATCCCAGCGTGCTGCTGTCGGATGAGGCGACGAGTGCGCTGGACTCGGAGACGACCGACCAGATCCTCGAGCTGCTGTTGAGCATCAACAAGGAGCTCGGCCTTACGATCGTGCTGATCACCCACGAGCTCGAGTTGCTGCGCCGCAGCGCGACCCATGTGGCGGTGCTCGAGAACGGCAGGCTGGTGGAGCACGGCGAGGTGCTTGACCTCATTGCCGACGTGCATTCTCGGCTGGGCCGAGACTTGTTGCCGGGCTTCACGGATGCTCCGGTGGCGCCAGGAAGGGTGAAAGTCCTCATCACGGCGGTGGGGTCGGGCCGCCACGAAGCCATGCTCGCCGACATCGCGCTCGAAACGGGGTCGCGTTTCGACGTGGTCTCCGGTGGCGTCTACGAGGTCTCGACACGTGCAGTGGGGCGTTTCGAACTCGCTCTCGACGACACGGCATCGCTTCGCCGCACGCTCGGCGCACTCGCCGAACGAAAGTCGATCAGCGTGGAGTTCGCCCGTGAGTAACGCACCCTGGTATTCCTACGGTGACCAGCTGTGGGAGGCGACGCAGCAGACGATCTACATGGTTTTCTGGACCTTCGTGATCGGCGGCGCTCTCGGCGTCGCGCTTGGCATCCTCCTCTATCTGACCAGCCCCGGCTCCACCTTCGTCAACCGCTTGCTGGACCGACGGCTCCGGCACGTCGTGATCTTGGTCAACCAGGTCGTCGGCTTCGTCGTCAACGTCCTGCGGTCCCTGCCGTTCATCGTCCTGCTCATCGCCATCATCCCCCTCACCAGACTCGTCACCGGTACGACGCTCGGTCCGACGGCGGCACTGGTTCCGTTGACGCTGAGCATCTTTCCGTTCTTCGGGCGCGTGGTTGCCAACGCCTTGGACGAAATCGACCAGGGTCGCATCGACGCAGTCGACTCGATGGGAGTGAGCATTCCGCAACTCATCTTCCGCGTGCTTCTGCCCGAAGCGAGGTCGGGGCTCATCGCCGGTTCCACGCTGACGCTGATCAGCATCATCGGCAACACCGCGGTGGCCAGCATCATCGGTTCGGGCGGGCTTGGCGACTTCGCGATCAAGTACGGCTATCAGCGTTACAACGACGCGTTGATGTACGCCACCGTGGCCGTGCTCATCATCATGGTGCAGATCGTGCAAGTCGGCGGAGACCTCTGGCTGCGCAAGCGAGCCCATCGGCGTTAGCGGATCACCTGACACGCGTCGTCAACGGACAGAATCAACGAGTAAGGGAAGTCAATGAAGAGATCGTCGAAGACCGCCAAGATCGTCGCGGGAGTGCTACTCCTGGCGACCACGACACTTGGTGCGTGCTCAACCGGATCGAACGACGCCGGCGGCAAGTGGACCGATGACACCAAGCCCCTGCGGGTGTGGGCCGAGAACAGGCCGCACTCGGAGATCCTGCAACACATCGTCGACAGCGGGCAGCTCCCCGACGGGGTCAAGCTGGACATCAAGATCGCCGAAGAGGGCGTCAACGAGAACGACGTGGTGCACCACGGTGACGTCGACGCGACCTACATCGACCACATCCCGTTCTTCGAGGCCGACACCAAGCAACGCGGCATCACCGACCTGCAAGTCGGGGCCAAGGTCCACATCGAGCCCCAAGGGTTGTACTCCAAGCGTTTTCGCGCCGTCGCAGACATCCCGCAGAACGCCAAGATCGGCATTCCCGACAACGTCACCAACTTCGCCCGCGGGCTCTTCTTGCTCCAGAGTGCCGGACTGATCACCCTAGATCGCAACTACGACGGGGGCACCCTGTCGGGTGACGACCTGCTCATCACCGAGAAGAACGTCACCGCCGATCCCAAGAATCTCATCCCGAACCTGGTCAAGATCTCCGACAACGTCCAGATGGCCCGCCAGCTTCAGGACGTCGACGCGGCCGTGCTGCAGGGCAACTCGGCACTGGCGGTGAATCTCACGCCTAAGACCGACGCCCTCAAGCTGGAGGACTCCAAGAACGGCAACCCCTACGTCAACGTCCTCGTCCTGCCAAATGCCTTGGCCAACGACAAGCGGATCATCGCGTTGAACAAGGCGCTCGAGAGCGAGGACGTGGCCAAGTACATCAACGACACGTACAAGGGTTCGGTCCTGCCGGTTCACTTTCCCGATGCAACCTGAATTACGTTCTGGCCTAGTTAAATTCGCCGCATCCTTGGCGCAGCGGAGTAATTTGTGGTGACGTGCCCAGAGAACTGCATCTATTGGCCTTCGGCAACACTCGCTCGGCCGGACCGTGGCGCCACCCGGGACTCGACAACAGCACGGAGGGGGTACGACGCCGGTTGTTCGAGCGGGCGAGGGTCGCCGAGGCCGGTGGTCTCGACGCGCTATTCTTCGCCGACGGGCTCAACTTCGGTCCGCCCGCCACGTGGCCGTACAAGACCACGGAGGACTTCGAACCGCTGACGACCACTGCGGCGCTCTCGTCGGTGACGGAGCGCATCGGTCTCGTCGTCACCGGCTCCGCGACGCTTGCTCATCCGTACCACCTGGCCCGGCAGCTGCTGTCGCTGGATCATCTCAGCGCGGGGCGCGCGGGCTGGAACCTGGTCACGAGCTTCGCCGAGGCGGCCGCCCACAACTTCAGCGCCCGAGGCGTGGTCGACCACGACGACCGGTACGCCGTGGCCGAGGAAGCGCTCGAGGTGGTCCGCGCACTGTGGGACGGCTGGGGCGCCGACACCATCGTCGAGGACCGTGAGTCGGGAATCTTCAACGACGTCACCGACATTCACGTCGCCGATCACCACGGGCCAAACTTCGACGTGCGGGGTCCGATCGGCGCGGCCCGGTCGGCTCAGGGGCGACCGGTCCTGTT
The DNA here is from genome assembly GCA_006864685.1 of Mycolicibacterium hodleri. Taxonomy (GTDB): domain Bacteria; phylum Actinomycetota; class Actinomycetes; order Mycobacteriales; family Mycobacteriaceae; genus Mycobacterium; species Mycobacterium hodleri_B. The sequence goes on from VIFX01000020.1 coordinate 50,516, forward strand.
TCAGGCCGGGTCGTCGTCGACCGGTCGCGGGTTCGCCGCGCGGCATGCCGAGGTCATCTTCACCGGCCAGGGCACCCGGGACAAGGCTCAGGTCTTCTACCGTCAAATTCACGACGAGGCCCGTAGCCGAGGACGGGCCACCGCGCCCCTGATCACCCCGTCGCTGCGGTTCATCGTCGGGTCCACCGACGACGAGGTGAGCCGGATCGAACGCAGCGCGTACGAGTACTTCAGCCCGGAGTATCAGGCGGGCTGGCTACTCGAAGTCGACGTCGACGTGACCGGCGCCGACCTCGACGGGCCCGTTCCGGCGTCGGCCTTCCCCGACACCACCGAGACCCACCAGACGGCGTTGGCGGGCTACCGTGCGCTCGCCGCGGACGGTCCCACCGTGCGAGAGTTCCTCTATCGCACCGTCAACGGATGGGGCGCGAGCGTTCTCGGCACCCCCGAACACGTGGCCGACCAGATCGAGGACTGGTTCACGTCGCAGGCCTGCGACGGCTTCGTCCTCCAGGACTCCGGCTTGCCCGGCCAGTTCGAGGACTTCGTCGAGCAGGTGGTTCCCCTGCTGCGCAAGCGCGGTCTGTTCCGGCACGAGTACGTCGGTGCGACGCTGCGCGATCACTTGGGCCTGGCGGTGCCGCAGCGGTTCGAGCGCTCGACGTGACCCGTTCGCCCTTCATCCTGTCGGCGTTCACGATGTCGACCGTCTCGCACGGCAACTACGGACTGTGGCGGCACCCCGACGACCACACGGCGAACTACACCGACGTCCGCTACTGGGTCGATCTCGCCACGACGTTGGAGGCCGGCGGCTTCGACATGCTCTTCATCGCCGACGCGGTGGGCCAACTCGACGTCTACGGTGGAGACGCCACGGCGGCGCTGTCCCACGCCGTACAAACGCCCGTCACCGACCCTCTTCTGGCCATCTCGGCGATGGCCGCCGCCACGTCGCACCTGGGCTTCGGCGTCACCGTGTCCACCACCTACGAGGCACCGTATCTACTGGCCCGCAAGTTCAGCACGCTCGACCACCTGACCGGTGGACGAATCGGGTGGAACGTCGTCACCTCCCTGTTGGACAGCGCGGCGCGCAACATCATCGGCCGCGACCGACAGATCGCCCACGACGAGCGCTATGCCATCGCCCAGGAGTTCCTCGAAGTCACCTACAAACTCTGGGAGGGGTCGTGGGAACCCGGCGCGGTGGTGCGCGACCGGGCTACGGGGGTGTACACCGATCCGTCGAAGGTTCACGGGATCGACCACGAGGGAACGTACTTCAGCGTGCCGGGCGCTCACCTGGTGGAACCGTCGCCGCAGCGCACCCCCGTGCTGTTGCAGGCGGGTACGTCACCCGCGGGACGTGAGTTCGCCGCGCGCAACGCCGAGGTGGTGTTCGCCAGCGATCCCCGTCCGGAGGTGTTGCGCGCCAACGTCGACGCCATCCGCCGCCGGGCCGCCGACCTCGGCCGCAGTCCGGACTCCATCAAGTTCATCACCTCGGTTGAAATCGTCACCGACAGCACGGATTCGGCAGCCCACGCCAAGGCCCGCGATCTCGCCGCCCACCACGACCTTCAGGGCGGATTGGTGCTCCTGTCGGCGTTGAGCGGTGTGGACTGGTCGGAGTACGGGGTGGACGAGCCCATTCAGGCGTTCGACACCGACGCCAGCCGCTCGATCCTGGCCGCCGTCGCGGACACCGGTGATCAGCGCCGGATTACGTTGCGCGACTACGTCGGCGGGTTGGGTGGGTTCGGCGGCCGCCTCTTCGTCGGGTCGGGCCGCAGAGTCGCCGACGACTTGGAGGGCTACGCGCAGAGCACCGGCGTGGACGGGTTCAACGTCGCCTACCACGTGACACCGGGCAGTTTCGTCGACGTCGCCGAGCACCTCGTGCCGGTGCTGCGACGACGGGGACGTCTGTCGGAGGTGGGCGCTCCGGGAACACTGCGGGAGAGACTGTTTCCCGGCGGCTCGGCGAGCCTGCCGACGGACCATCCGGCAGCACACTTTCGTTCGCGCGGTGCGCGAGAAAGAATCTCGCCGAGCGTATGACTGCCCGAGCCGTCGATGTCCAGGCATCGTAACGGTTACGTCAATTGGATGTTAACAACCAGTGCGCCAACGATTTACGGGCTCACTGGACGGTTCGCCACGTTCGCGGACCGGTTCGGAAAGGCAGGCATCATGTCCACTACGTCGACCCCCGAAGCCACCGACTTGGAACGGGACGCGCTGGGACCGTGGGGCGTATTCGCCCAGGGCCTGGCCGCGGCGGCGCCGAGCGTGGCCGTCGCCGTCGTGCCCTTCTCGCTGTTCGTCGCCGCGGGCAGTGGGGCGGCGTGGGCGGCAATCGTCGGCCTGGTCATCGTGGTGCTGATCGCCACCACGATCAGCTTCCAGGCCAAGCGCACCGTGTCGTCGGGTTCCCTCGGCACGTACACCGGCAACGGTCTCGGCCCCGGCTTTGCCTTCGCGGCGGGCTTCAGCCTGCTCTTCGGCTACATCGGTTTCGCCGTCACCGGAACGCTGGGCGGCGTGCTCTACCTCGACTCGTTCCTCGAATCCATTGGCGTCGGCTCCCAGTCGGCTTGGTTCCGGCTCCTGCTGGTCGTCGTGGTGGTCGCCGCCGCGGTGTACCTGCCGTACCGCGGGGTGTCGGTGACGGCGAAGTACGAGCTGGCCTTCGAGCTGATCGCGATCGCGTCGATCCTGGTCATCATCGTCGGTTCCTACGTCGCCTACGGCTGGCGGATCGACTGGGAGCAGTGGAATCTCAGTCATCTCGGCAGTAGCGCAACCTTCATCGCCGCCGTCACGGCGGTGGGTTCCTACGCGGGTTTCGAGAGCGTCGCATCGCTCGGTGCAGAGGCGAAGGACCCACACCGAAACATCGCCCGCTCGCTGCTGCGGGTGGTGCTGCTGATCGGCGTGCTGTACGTCTTCGCCACGTATCCGCAAATTCTGCACTTTGGTGCCATCGACGGCGACAAGGCGGTGCTGCCACAGCTGGCCGACACCGTCGGCGTGTCGTGGGTCAACTACGTCGTCAGCGCCGCAGTGGGCGTCGCGTTCATCGTGTTCGTGACGGCGGTGACCACGGCGGCGGCGCGGTCGTTGTTCACGTTCGGGCGCGAGGGTGCACTTCCGAAGGTGTTCAGCAAGGTGCATCCGACGCACCGGACGCCGTGGGTGGGCGTGGTGTTCGTCGGTGCGCTGGCGCTGGCGTTCGCCACGGTCGCGACGTTCAGCACCGCAGGGCGGTTGGTCTTCGACGTGTACGGCGGTTACGTCGCAAACTGGGGCTTTCTGATCAGCTATCTGTTGGTGGTCGTCGCGACGCCGATCTGGTTGCGACGGATCGGGGCGCTGACACCCGCCAGGCTGGTGGTGTCGGCGGCGGCCACGCTGGGCCTGGCGTACGTGATCTTCAGCAACTTCTACCCGGTGCCGGAGTACCCGTTCAACGTCCTGCCCTTCGTCTTCGGCGGTTTCCTGCTGGTCGCCGTCGCCTGGTATCTCCATCTGAAGCGCACCAGGCCCGAGGTCGCCAAGCGGGTGGGCACCATCCAGACACTGTCCGAGGACGAGCAGCGCCGACTCGCCGACGACGGCATCGACGCGGTGCTGACGGACAAGGAACAGGTCGCGCCATGACGCTCCTCGACGACCGCGCGGTTCAGTGGTGGTCGGTGGCGCCGGTGACCGCCGCGCACCACGCGCGCATCGCCGACTTCCTCGCCACCACGGGCGGCTTGGGCGGCCGCAAGTTCGCCGCCGATTCCCGCGACGTCGCAGAGCAGCTGGAGTCGGCTTACCCCGACGCCGCCGTGACGGTGCGGGACGCCTCAGGCGTCGTCCGCGGCTACGCGGTCCTGCATCAACCGCATGGAATCGAACCCGAGATCCTCGCTGACTTCGTCTTCGATCCCCTGACCCCACACGAGGTGGTCGACGATCTCGTCGGCGCCACCGTCGACCGCTTCCGGCGCGAGGCCGACGCGGTCGCCGGTGCCTACCTGCGGGCGTTCGTCGGCTCGTGTCAGAGCGGAGTGGTCGACGCGCTACGGCGACGAGGCGCCCGCCGGGAGGGCCAGTTCATCCGCACTCGAAAGTCGTTGGACGACATAGATCTCGCGTCGCTTGAGGCAGCATCCGTCGACGGCCTACGGGTGTTCGACTGGGCGGAGGTTCTCGGTCGAGGATTGTCCGAGCAGGTTCGCCGACTGCAGTACGACACGTTCGACGAGCACTTCGGCAACATGTCCAAGACGCCGGAGGAGTGGGAGCACCACCTGCATAGTCGGGCGTTCACGCCCGACTTCAGCCTTGCCGTGGTCGACGATGCCGACCACGTGGTCGGTTACGTGCTGGGTTCGACGTACACCGCGGGAGTGGCCGAGGCCCAGGAGATCAGTGCGCACACCGATTACATCGGGGTGCACCGCGACCACCGACGGCAGGGCGTCGCCGAGCTCCTTCTCACAAAGGTCTGGCTCGCCGCGCTGCGGCGGGGTCTTCGGCTCGCATCACTCGGCACCGACGTCGACAACCGCAGCAAGGCGCACGTGCTGTACCAGCGCCTGGGCTACGTGGCGGTCGAGCACGAGTCCGCCTACCGCATCGACATCGGAGAAGTGACGACATGAGTTCCAACGACACGTATCTGGCGGCACCGACGGCAACCGACGACGAGCTGTGGCGCCGGTTCCGTCCGGTGTTCGCGGCGGTCGCCGAGGGCAACGTGCAGCGCGAGCGCGACCGCACGCTGCCGCACGACGCGGTGCGCTCGCTCAACGACGCCGGCTTCGGCACGTTGCGCATTCCCGAGAGCCACGGCGGTCTCGGCGCCTCACTTGAACAGACCTTCGCGCTGCTGGCCGAACTGGGTGAGGCCGACGCGAACGTGTCCCACATCTGGCGCAATCACTTGGCCTTCGTCGAGGATCGGCTCAACGCACCCGTGTCGGACGGCAACGACACGTGGATCAAGCGGTTCCTGTCGGGGGCGTTCGTCGGTGGTGGGTGGACCGAGGCCAACAACGTCACGCTGGCGAACATCGCGTCGACCGTGACCGTCGAAGACGACCACTGGCTGGTGAGCGGTGCGAAATACTATGCCACCGGCAGCCTTTACGCCGATTGGCTCGACGTCCTCGGTCGGGGGGAGGGCGGCGCACTGTGGACCGCGCTGGTGCGCGCCGACGATCCCGGTGTGACGCTGACCGACGACTGGAAGGGGTTCGGCCAGCGCGCGACCGCCAGCGGCTCGGCCCACTACGACGGGGTGCGGGCCGAGGCCGGTGACGTGTTCCCTGCGACCGACCGGTTCGGCTACCAATCGCACTTCTACCAGACCGCCATGCTCGCCGTGCTGACCGGAATTACCCGTGCGGCATTACGGGACGGCAGCGCCGCGTTGAAGGCCCGCGGCCGCAACTATCCGCAGGGCCTGGCCGAGACGCCGGCGGACGACGCCCAACTCCTCCAGGTCATCGGTTCGGTGTCGGCCGACGCCTTCGCCGCATCGGCGGCGCTGAACCAGGCCACTCGAACACTGGACGCCATCGTGGCCGGACGCATCGACGGGGACGACGCGCACGCCCGTCGCCGGTTGACCGACGCCGAGGTGGCAGTGACCCAGGCGCAGCTGGTCATCATCGCGGCGGCACTACAAGCCACCACGACGGTCTTCGACGCCCTCGGCGCCTCCGGTGTCTCCGAAGCGCTTGGGCTGGACCGGCATTGGCGCAACGCCCGCACCCTGGCATCGCACAATCCGCGGGTCTACAAGGCTCGCATCCTCGGTGACTGGCTGATCAACGGCAAGGACCCCGTTCCGGATCTTGCTGCCCGCGGCCGCGGCGGACAGGGCAACTGAGCCCGCCGTGTCGACCCCCGCACCGATCATCCTGAACGGGTTCTCGATGAACTCGGTATCCCACGTCAACTACGGGCTATGGCGCCACCCCCGCGATCAGACGCACCGCTACACCACGATCGAGTACTGGACTGAACTTGCGACCATCCTCGACCGCGGTAACTTCGACACGTTCTTCCTCGCCGACGCGCTGGGACTCCTCGACACCTATGACGGAAGTGCCGCCGCCTCGCTGCGGACCGGCACGCAGTCGCCCGTCGACGATCCACTGTTGCTGATCTCGGCGATGGCGGCCGCCACCAGGGACCTGGGTTTCGGCGTCACCGTGTCGACCACCTACGAGCATCCCTACCTGCTGGCGAGGAAGTTCAGCACCCTCGACCACCTCACCGGGGGCCGCGTCGCCTGGAACGTGGTGACCTCCCAGCTCGACAGTGCGGCAAGGAATCTGGGGCTGGACAAGCAGATTCCGCACGACGAGCGCTACGACCGGGCCGACGAGTTCCTCGACGTGGTCTTCAAGCTGTGGGAGGCCTCCTGGGAGGACGACGCCGTCGTGCGCGACGCCGTCTCGGGGGTCTACACCGATCCGAACCGGGTGCACGCGATCGGTCACCGCGGCCGCTATTTCTCCGTGCCCGACGCCCACCTCTCCGAACCCGGACCGCAACGCACGCCGCTGCTGCTGCAGGCGGGTGGATCGCCACGCGGCCAACGGTTCGCCGCCGGACACGCCGAGGTGGTGTTCGTCGCGGGCGCCGACGCCGACGGGATCCGCCGCAACGTCGCGGCGATCCGCGAATCGGCCGCCGAGCAAGGCCGTGACCCGGGCTCGCTGGACTTCGTCAGCGCGATCGCCGTCGTGACCGACGACACCGAGCGCGGAGCCGCCGCCAAACTTGCGGAGTATCAGTCCTTCTTCGACGTCGAGGGAGCGCTCGCGCACTACTCGGCGAGCACCGGGGTCGACTTCTCGCATCAGGACCTCGACGGCGTCATCTCGCATCACGACACCGACTCCAACCGCTCCCTGCTGTCGATGTTCGCCGCGGCCGACAGGGACTGGACGCTGCGCGACGCGCTCGCTCCGGCAACGGGATTCGGCCGCTCCCACACCATCGTCGGCACGCCGGGCACGGTGACCGACGAGCTCGAGGCCTGGCTGGCCGCCACCGACACCCAGGGCGTCAACCTGATCGGCGTGGTGAACCCGGAAAGCTACCGGGACTTCGCCGAGCTCGTCGTGCCCGAACTCGACCGACGGGGGCGGATCAGGCCGAGGCCGACCACGCCGACCACGCTGCGGCACCGGCTCAAGGGTCGCGACCACGTCGCCGACGACCACCCCGCCGCGATCCACCGCCGGGCCCGTCTTGCGCGGCGCCAGGAAGCCGTCACGCGATGAGCGCCGACATCCGCGTCCTGAGCGACGACGCCGATCTCACCGCCGCCGCCAACGTGTTTCGCGCTGCGATGATCGGCTTCCGCCCGCTGAACGCATCCGAGCAAGGCCGGGTCGGCAAGCTCGTCGAACCGGGTCGGACGCTTGGCGCGTTCGTCCACGGGGACCTGGTGGCCACCACGGACTCCGCGGCGAGCACGTTGACGCTCCCCGGGGGCGGCCGCGTCGCCCACGCGGCCGTCACCCACGTCGGTGTCCTGCCCTCGCACACCCGCCGCGGCATTGCCTCAGATCTCTTGTCGCGCCAACTGCGCGATCTGAGGGAACGTGGAGAGGTTGTCGCCAGTCTGCGGGCGTCGGAGGCCACCATCTACGAACGCTTCGGCTACGGCGTGGCCAGCACGTCGCAGACGGTGGAGGTTCTGACAGCGCGGGCGGAGCTGCGCCCCGGCGTGCCGCACGGGGATCCGGTCCGGCTCGTCGATCCGGCCGTGGCGTGGGATGCGTTGCCGCGCATCTACGATCGCACGCGAGCCGACCGGCCCGGGGCTATCGACCGGCCCGCGGTGTGGTGGGAGAACCAACGCCTGCGCGCCGAGGGCGATCCGACGCCCCGGTACGTCGGGCTGCATGGCGAGCCGGGGGCCGAGACGGGGTTCGTGCGCTATCACCCGGTGGGCACCGACGCGTGGTTCACCAGTGCCGAGCGGATCGTGGTGGTCGACGACTTCCACGCTCCGACGCCTGGCGCGTACGTGGGGCTGGTCCGGTTCCTGCTCGAGCTCGACCTCGTCGACAAACTCGTCTTCACGTCGCTGTCGCTCGACGACCCGCTGCCGTGGCTGTTGCGTGACCGCCGGGCGGCGCGGGTCACGGGCGCCCGCGACGAGACCTGGCTGCGGCTCCTCGACGTGCGCGCGGCGCTCGAAGCGCGTGCGTTCGTCGGCGACGGTTCCGTCGTAGTCGCGGTGCAAGACGCACTGCTGCAGGATAATTCGGCCACCTTCGAGGTCTCCGCCCGCGGCGTCCGGCCCGTCGGGACGGCCGCGCATCTGACCGTCGGCGTGGCGGCTCTCGGCTCGCTGCTGCTCGGGGAGGTGCGGTGGGGGAGCCTCGCGCTTGCGGGTCTCGTCGAGGTGCACGACGACGCCGCCCTCGCCGCGGCCGACGCGCTCTTCGGCTCCTGGCCCGCGCCGCTCGCCGGAATGTACTTCTAGCGATGGCACTGTTCGAAGTCTCGGATCTGGCCGTAACCCTGCACACCGGCAGTCGCGCCCGCGGACGGCAGGTCGTACCCGCCGTGCGCTCGTTCAGCTTCTCCGTCGACCGTGGCCAGACGCTGGCCGTCGTGGGGGAGTCCGGATCCGGCAAGAGTGCCTCTCTGCTGGCCGCCACCCGGCTGCTCGGCGTCCACGCCGAGGTCACCGGGAGCGTCCGGTTCGCTGATCGTGACCTCCTGTCACTGTCGCCAAAGGCGTTGCGGCACATCCTCGGCAAGGACATCGGCTTCGTCTTCCAGGACCCGCAGAGCAACCTGCATCCGTTCAAGACCGTCGGCAGGCAGATCGAGGAGGTGTTCCGCGTCCACCGGGCCGCGACCCGACGGGAACTCCGCGGGCGGGTCGAGGGTCTGCTCGACGAGGTCGGCATCGCGGATCCGAGCCATGCCTACCGCGCCTACCCCGCCCAGTTCTCCGGCGGCATGCGGCAGCGCGTGATGATCGCGATCGCGATCGCGCTGAACCCGGCGCTGATCATCGCCGACGAACCGACCACCGCGCTCGACGTCAGCGTCCAGGCCGGCATCATCGCGTTGCTGCGCAGACTGCAGCACGACCACGGCACGGCCATCGTCTTCGTAAGCCATGACCTCGGCGTCGTCGCGGAGATCGCCGACGACGTCGTCGTCGTCAAGGACGGCAGCATCGTCGAATCGGGTTCTCGGCAGGACATTTTCGGCACCCCTCGCGAGGAGTACACCCGCGCCCTGCTCGCCGCGTCGCGACTGCACAGCGTCGACGCCGTCGCGCCTGCGCTGCCCGTTGCGGACGAGGCAGCTCCGTTGCTCTCGGTGCGCGGCCTCGCGAAGTCCTACCGCACCCGGGCCCGCGGTTCGCGACGCACGGTCCTCGACGGGCTGGACTTCACCATCGGAGCGGGCGAGGTCGTGGGCCTGGTCGGGGAATCGGGGTCGGGGAAGTCGACGGTCGGCCGGATCGTCGCGGGGCTCCAGTACGCCGACAGCGGCGAGATCACCCTCGGCGGGGTCGCCTTCCCGACGGGACTCGGCGACGGCATTCCCGCGCTGCCCGCCCAGGCGCGTCGTTCGGTGCAGATGATCTTTCAGGACCCGTACTCCAGCCTGCATCCCCGCCGAACCGTGCGGGCCTCGCTCGCCGCGCCGCTCGTCGCCCAACGGGTGACCCGAACCGAGATCCCGGCGCGCGTCGACCGGGCCGCCGCCGACGCCCGCGTCGGTCCGGAACTGCTCGGGCGCTATCCCGCCGAACTCTCCGGCGGCCAGCGGCAGCGCGTGGCGATCGCCAGGGCCCTGGTTCTCGAGCCCGCGTTGATCGTCGCCGACGAGCCGCTGTCGTCCCTGGACGTCACCACCCAGGCCGAAATCCTGGCCCTCGTCGCCGATCTCATCCGCCGCAGGCGCACCGCGTTCCTGTTCATTACCCACGACCTCGGCGTGGTGTCGTCGATCGCCCAGCGAGTGATCGTGCTCGGGCCCGACGGGGTCGAGGAGACCGGGTCCACGGCCGAGGTCTTCGGCAACCCGCAGTCCGCATACACGCGGCGGCTGCTCGACGCCGTCCCGCGCCTGGACGGAGCGCGGGCGTCATGAGTCAGCTCCTCCTGCAGACGGCAGGGCCCGCGTCGGCGCCGTCGGGGCCGGTGCGACGGCGGTGGCGTGGCGCGTTCGCCGATCCCGGGCTGCTGGCCGGCGCCGTGATCATCGGTGTGGTCGTGGCGGCCGCCCTGCTGGCTCCCGTCTTCGCCGCGCTGCTCGGTCACGGTCCGAACGAACAGTTCTCCGACGAAACCCTCGACGCCGCAGGACTTCCCATCACGGGTGGGAACGGCTTCCTCCTCGGTGCCGACGGCAGCGGCCGCGACGTCCTCGTCCGAACCCTCTACGGCGCCAGGATCTCCCTGGCCATCGGCATCCCGGCGACGACCATCGCGATGATCGTCGGCGTCGTGGTCGGGTTGACCGGCGGCTACTTCGGCGGCCGGGTCGACGCGGTGCTGTCCGAGGTGACCAACGTCGCGCTGGCGTTCCCGTTCCTCGTCACGGCGCTCAGCGTCGTCACGCTCAATCGGGGGACCGCTGGCAGCACGCTCGTCGATCCGGCGGTGGTGGTGATCGGCGTCGTCGCCCTGTTCTCCTGGACCTACTTCGCGCGGTTGGTACGCAATTTGGTCGTCGAGGTCAAGGCCAGGCCGTACGTGTTGGCGGCGATCGGATCGGGCGCGTCGCACGGTCGAATCCTGCTCCGCGAGATCCTGCCGACCATCCTGCCGACGATCGTCATCTATTGGGCAGTTCAATTGCCCACCAACATCATCGCCGAGGCCTCGCTGTCGTACCTCGGGGTCGGCATCCGGCCGCCGACTCCGAGCTGGGGCACCATGATCGCCAACGCCCAGGACACGGCGCTCTACCAGACGCAGCCCTGGATGCTGATCGCTCCCGCCTTCGCCCTGTTCGTCACCGTCGTGGGTTTCAACCTGCTGGCCACCCGGTTGCGCAGCCGTTTCGATCCGACGGCGTCGTGAGGTGAGCTCGTGACCCGCTTCGCGCTCCTGCGCACGCTCCGGATGGTTCTCACCGTGGGCGTCGTCGTGTTGATCACCTTTGGTCTGACGCGCATCGCCTATCAGAACCCCGCACGCATGCTCGCTCCCGAGAATGCCTCCGACGAGACAGTGTCGGCGATCGCGGCCAGCCTTCACCTCGACGACCCGTGGTGGGTTCAACTCTGGCACTTCGCCATTCGCGGCCCCGAGATTAAGGGCACGCCGACGGGCCTGCTGCACTGGCCGCCGAGTCTGGGCTACTCATACCGGTCACAGCGCCCTGTCACCGACCTGATCATCGAGAAGATTCCCGTGACGGTCAGCCTCGCAGTGGGCGCGCTGATCCTCTGGGCCGCGCTGTCGATCGTGTTGGGCGTTTACGCCGCACGCAAACCGGGTGGTGTCTTCGACACAGTCACCAGCCTGTTCTCCTATGGCGCGCTCGCGGTGCCGACGTTCGTCACCGGCGTGATCCTGCTCTACGTCTTCTACTTCCAGCTCTCGCTGGCCGGGGTGAAGGTCTTCCCCGCCGGCGGGTACGTGGCGCTCACCGAGTCGCCCGTGCTGTGGGCGCAGCACCTCCTACTGCCGTGGCTGACCCTGGTCCTCGCGGAGGTGGGCGTCTTCCAGCGGGTTGTTCGCGCCTCGGTGCTGGAGGTGTCCGGCCGGGACTACGTCCGCACCGCGAGGGCGAAGGGCGTCGCGCCGGGACGCGTGTACTTCGACCATGCCCTGTCCGCCGCGCTGAATCCGATCCTGACCCTCGGCGGCATCGAATTCGCCACCATCCTCGGCGGCGCCATCATCACCGAGCAGATCTTCGGACTCGACGGGGTGGGTCGGCTCGCGGTGAGCGCGGCCAAGTCCGGCGACGCCCCGGTCGTCATCGGCTGCACCCTCCTCGGCGCGGTGATCTTCGTGGTCACCACCTTCGCCGTCGACCTGGTCACCCATGCCCGCAGCGCCAAGTGAGCCCCAGCAACGAAGGAGCAGGATGAAGTACAGGACCGGGCGGCGAATCGTCGCCCTGCTGAGCACGTTTACGGTGTCGTTGACCCTCGCGGCGTGCGGTGGCAACGGAAGCGCCCCGGCGTCGACTGATCCCGCCGCACTGCACGGCGGCACGTTGAAGATCGCCTCGGTGGGGGACGTCGACGGGCTGGACCCGTTGATCGCCTACTCGGCCGAGTCGTGGCAGGTCATCCGTGCCACCACCCGGCAGTTGGTGACCTACGCGGGCAGCAAGGACGGCATCGGCGACGACACCAAGGTGGTTCCCGACTTGGCTGCGAGCTGGGACGTCAGCCCCGATCGCAAGACCTACACGTTCCATCTGCGTGACGGCATCAAGTTCTCCGGGGCCAGCACTCGGCCGATCACCGCGCAGGACTTCGTCTACGCGATCAAGCGGTTCCCCGATCCCAACGCGCAGGTCGCCGCAATCACGTATTACAACGCGCTGTTCGCGGGATTCAAGGAGTACGCGGCCGAATTCGCCAAGGTGCCCACCGGAGACCTCAACGCCGCAAAGAACTTCATTGACACTCACGACATCAGCGGAGTCAAGGCGCTGGACGACAAAACGTTTCAGCTCACCCTCACCCAACCCGCCAGCGACATTCTTGACATCCTTACGTTGAACTTCGTCACCCCCCTGCCGGAGGAGGTGGTGTCGAAGTACTTCGCCGACAGCCTCGAATTCCGCAAGAACTACGTATCGAGCGGTCCGTACGAGATCACGTCCTACGATCAGGGCAAGCAGCTCACGCTGTCAAAGGTCAAGGGCTACAACGCCGACGGCGATCCCCGCCAGGCCTATGCGGACCAGATCGTTCTCGACACGACCGTGGCGTCGGCCGACGCCGCATCGCAGCAACTCCAGACTGGCAGCGCCGACATCGGGCTGTACGTTCGGGCCTACCCGGCGAACGTCATCAGCCAGTACAAGCAGGCCGATCCGGACCATCTGCACAAGTCGGCGAGCGGGTCGGCGGTGTTCATCAGCTGGAACAACTCCGACACCCCCAAGACCCCTGCACAGCAGGCGTTCAAGGACCTACGCGTCCGCCAAGCCTTCAACTACTCCCTCAACCGCAGCGACGTCGTCCGCGGACTCGGCGGCCCGGACTCGGCGATCCCGAGCAACGAGATTCTCACTTCGACGATCGCCGGTTATGCCGACGAGAACCCCTACCCCACCACGGACGACAAGGGGGACCCGGACAAGGCCAAGGCGTTGCTCGCCGAAGCGGGCCAACCCAACCCGACGGTGAACGTCGCATTCCGCAGTTCGCCGGAGTTCGAGAAGATCGCGACTTCGGTGCAGAACGCTGCCGCCAGGGCGGGCATCACGGTGAAGCTGACTCCGATCCCGGCCGACGGCTTCGGCGCGTTCAGCGCGTTCCTCGGCGACAAGTCGAAGCTCGACCAGTGGGATCTGGCCATCACCAACTGGACTCCGGACTGGCAGGGCAACAGTGCGCGCATGACGCTCGGCGGCTGGCTCGACTCCGACTTCGCGCCGGGTGGAACGTGGAACGGCGTCACCTACCGCAACCCGCTACTCAACGCCGCCGTCAACAAGGCCTTCGCGGCCGAGGACTCCACCCAGGACTGGAAGGACGCCAACCTCATCGCGACTAAGGATCTGGCATGGTTTCCCCTCATCGAGAGGGTGAAGTCGATCCCCACCTCCGACCGCGTGACGAACTGGACGTGGCAATCGCTGGGCAACGGTCCGGACATCACCAACATTGCGGTCAACGGCGGAGGTGAAGGCAGATGACCTCCACCCAGACCGTGGGATACGAGGTGGTGCCGGTCAGTCCCCTCCTCGGAGCCGAGATCGTCGGCGTCGACCTGGCCGACGGCGTCGATGACGCCACGGCACAGGCTCTGCGGGAGGACTTCTGGCGACACAAGGTGTTGGTGTTCCGCAACCAGCACCTCACCCCGGACGAGCACGTGGACGCGGTGCGCGTCTTCGACGAGCCGTTCGACCATCCGCAGTGGTTGCAGCGCGACCAAGGCAACCGCCTGGTGTACGTGTTCGACTTCGAGAAGGCAGGTGGCGCTGCATCGACGTGGCACGTCGGCGGCACGTGGCGCAAACCACCGTTCAATATCGAATCGCTCACCTATCAGGTGGTGCCCGACATCGGTGGTCACACGCTGTGGGCGGACCTCCAGGCGGCCTACGACGGTCTCTCCGAGCCCTTCAAGGAGTTGTTGGAGTCGGTGAGCGCCGTGTACGACGCCCATCCCGGCGACGGCGTCAATCCACGACCTCCGGTGACCGAGACCGTCGAACACCCCGTAGTGCGCACGCATCGGCAGACCGGCCGAAAGGGACTCTTCCTGAGTTCGTCTGCCCTGCGACTCAACGGGATCGGATCGGCGGAGGGTCAGGCGCTTCTGCCTTCCTCCTCGCGCACGCTTCATCGCCCAACTACGCCGTCGACTTCGGTTGGAGGGCAGGGGACTTCGTGATCTGGGACAACCTTGCGACGTGGCACTTCGCCGTCGACGACTACGACGGGCCGCGGGCCTACCGCAAGGTGATCGCCGGGTAAGCCCGCTACGCAGGCCGGTTCCGGCGACCTTGGTCCTAGGCCACGCCAAGGGTGTCGGAGACCGCGTCGTAGAGATCGTGGTACTCGGGGGTGAACCGAAGCTCGCGGGGGTCGCGTGGCCGCTCCAACGACACCGTGAACTCTTCGAGAATTCGTCCTGGGCCCGGACTCATCACGACGACGCGGTCGGCCAGCAGCAGTGCCTCGTCGACGTCGTGGGTGACGAAGAGCACCGTCGTGCGCAGCTGTTCCCACAGACGCAGGAAGTCCGCTCCGATCTCGCGGCGGGTGAGGGCGTCGAGCGGGCCGAAGGGCTCGTCCATCAGGAAGACCGTCGGATCAGACGCCAGAGTCCTTGCCAGTGCGACGCGTTTGCGCATGCCGCCGGACAGCTGGGTCGGCAGGTAGTCCGCGAAGTCGGACAGCCCGACCCGAGCCAGCAGGGCGTCGACGCGTTCGGTCTGCTCGCCGCCCGGCAAGCCCGCGATTTGCAAGGGCAGTCGGACGTTCTCGCCGACCGAGCGCCAGGGCAGCAGCGCATCGTTCTGGAAGAGCATCCCCACCCCCACGGGCGGCGCCGTCACGGTCTGGCCGCCCAGGCGCACCGACCCGCCCGTGGGTGTGACCAGTCCCGCCGCGGTCTTCAGCAGCGTCGACTTGCCGCAGCCGCTGGGGCCGACGAGTGCGACGAACTGGCCCGAGTCGACGGTCAGGTCGACGTCGTCGAGTGCCAGTCGCCGTCCGGCGCGGGTGCGGTAGGAGAGGCTGACGCCGTCGAATTCGACGGCGCTCATGGCGAACTCAGCAGGCCGAAGTCGAACGCCTCCGTGAACGACGGGGCGGTGCCCGGTTTCACCTGACCGACCTGCTGGAGCAGGTTGACGGTGTCCTGGTAGACGGCGGCGTCGACGACCAGACCGGGGGGAGCCTGGTCGAGCGTGGTCTTGAGGACTTGGTCGAGGCTCTCCTGGTTCAGCCCGGGAGCCTGCTTCTTGGCAGTCTCCGCCGTCGCCGCGAAATCGGTGCCACCACGCTCCTGGGTTGCCCGGATACCCTTCACGAAGGCGGCCAACGTGTCGCGATGCTGCTGGGCCCACAACTCCTTGGCGATGACCGTCATCTACGGCGCAGACCGGGAGCCCACCTGCCTCGACCCGCACAACAACGGCGACATGCCCCAGGTATACGTCGCGCGGCAGTTCCTCGACTCACTGGTCTCCGAGAAGCGGGACGGCACCGTGGTGCCCTGGCTTGCGGACTCCTGGACGACGTCACCGGACGGCCTGACCTACGCCTTCAAAATCAAGCAGGGGGTCAAGTTCCACGACGGCACGCCACTCGACGCGGCCGCCGTCAAGGCGAACTTCGACCAGATCCTCGACCCGGCCACCGAGTCGTTGACCGACACCGGGTACCTGCGGCCGTACTACGAGTCTTCTCGCGTGGTCGATCCCTCGACATTCGAGCTGAAGCTCAAATCCCCGTACTCGGCGCTGCTTCCGGTGCTCTCGCAAGGGTTCTTCGGTATCGAGTCACCCAAGGCGATGGCCCGCGGCCTGGATGCCAACTGCCAATCCCCGGTCGGGACGGGGCCGTTCGTGGTCAAGGAGTGGGTGCACGGCCAGAGCGTCGAGTTGGACCGCAACCCCGACTACAACTCCGCACCCGCCGACGCCAAACATCAGGGCCCGGCCTACCTCGACCATGTCAGCTGGAAGTTCTTGGAGGACGGCTCCGTTCGGTTCGCAGCCGTCCAGGGTGAGGGCGCCGACGTCATCTTCAACCCGCCGCCACAGCAGAACGCGGCGCTGAAGGCCGACCCCAACCTCGCGCTGCAGGAGTTCACCCACACCGGCTTGCCGAACGGGATCGCACTGAACACCACCCGCTTCCCGTTCACCGACGCCGCGGTGCGGCAGGCGTTCATCCACGGCGCCAACGCCGAAGCCTCGGTGAAGAGCGCCTACCTTGGCGTATTCAACTGGGAGCCAGGGCCTTTGACGTCGACCACGCCATTCTTGGACAAGGGCCTGCGCGACTTCTACGCCCACGACCCCGCCAAGGCCAACCAGCTGCTGGACTCCGCGGGCTGGACCCAGCGCGACGCCGACGGCTTCCGGACGAAGGACGGCAAGCAGCTGGCTGCCACCGTCATCTACTCCTCGGACCCAGGCGACACCCCGCCCGCCGACGTCACCCTCTACCAGGACATCCAGGCCGCTGAGAAGGAGATCGGGTTCAACGTCGTCCTCAAGCCGATCCCGCAGGACCAGTACTACGCGGCCTTCACAGACAAGAACGCGACCGACGGCCTGGCCGGTGCCTACTGGAACAGCCCGACACCGTTGGTGCTGACGCTGCTGTACTCCACCGACTCGATGAACCTCGCGCCGGGCAACAACATGTCCTGGGTGTCGAATCCCGCCATCGACGCGCCGCTGAAGGAGGTTGCCGCTGCGTCGGATGTCGAACAGCAGCAACACCTCTACGATCAGGTGCAACAGCTCGTCGCGCAGAACGCCTATCACCTCGGCCTGTACGCGCCGACCACCCGACTGGTCTCGAAGAAGCACCTGCAGGACGTCTGGATCGAGCCGTCCGAGGGTGAGCCGGTCCTGCACGACGCGTGGCTCGCGAAGTGACGGCGAGGCGGGCCTTCCCCCGTCTCGGAGCCCGCCTCGCAGGTGTGGTCGGCGTCCTGTGGGGCGCCGCCACGCTGACGTTCGTCATCGAACAGTTGATGCCGACCGACCCCGCCCAGACCATCCTCGGCGGGGCTGGAGCCAAACCCACTCCGGAGCAGCTCGCGGCCGTCCGACAGCAGTACGGATTCGACCGGCCGGTGATCGTCCAGTACCTGCACTATCTCGGCGGGATACTGCGCGGTGACCTCGGCACGTCGTACATCCGAAAGCAGCCCGTCTCGGAAATCATTGGGCAACAACTTGGTTCGACGTTGACGCTGACCGCCACCGCACTCGTCGCGGCATGGCTCATCGCGGTGGTCGTCACGTTGCTCACCGCGCATCGCAGTCGTGCCCTGGCGGCGGTCGGCTCGGGTTTCGAGACGGTGCTCGCCGCCTTGCCGCAGTACTGGCTGGGCATCGTGTTGCTGGTGCTGTTCGCGTTCACGCTGCATTGGATGCCGGTGGTCGGTAACGGCGGACCAGAGGGGCTCGTGCTGCCCGCGCTCACGCTCGCACTGCCGTTGGCGGGCTTCCTCGGACAGGTGACGCGCGACGAGTTCTCGTCGGCGATGGAGCAGCCGTTCGTCGTCTCCGCCCGAGCGCGCGGGATGAGTGATTTCGGCGTGCGCTGGCGCCACGCCCTCCGGCACGCCGTGCTGCCCGGCCTCACCCTGTCGGGATGGGCACTTGGCTCACTGTTCTCCACGGCGGTCATCGTGGAGGCGGTGTTCGTCCGGCCCGGCCTGGGCCGTGTGCTCGTCGACGCGGTGACATCCCAGGACATGCCGGTCGTGGTGGGCGTGACCCTGTTCGTCGCGACGATCTACGTGGTGGCGAACCTGCTGGTGAACGTTGCCTTCGGCCGCGTCGACCCACGGCTGAGGAGCGTGGCACGTTGACCGTCAACGTCGCCCAGGGCCTAGTCGCTCCCACCGCGTACGCCGCACCGAATGGCAAGGGCGGACGCAGGTTCCGGCCAGCGGTATGGCTCGCCGCACTCTTCCTCGTGCTGGTGTTGGCGTGGGCCGTGGTTCCCGGCGCGTTCACCAGCGAGTCTCCATTCGACACCGACGTCGAGGCAGCCATCCAGGCGCCGTCGCTGCAGCACTGGTTCGGGACGGACGCCTCCGGTCGCGACATCTACACGCGCGTCGTGTTCGGGGCCCGCAGTTCGCTGCTGATCGGCACCGGCGCCACCGCGCTGGCCCTCGTCGCGGCAATCGCGTTCGGCTTCGCGGCCGGCCTCGGTGGGCGTCTCACCGACGGCGCCATCAGCCGTTTCCTCGAAGTGGTTCTCGCGTTACCCGGTCTGCTGCTGGCACTGATCTTCATCGCGATGCTAGGGCCTGGCGTGGCGACCGAGATCGTGGCCGTGGCTCTCGGCTCGGCCGCTGGTTACGCGTGGATGGTGCGGGGGCAGGTGATCGCGGTGCGGAACTCGGCTTACGTCCATGCGGCAACGGCGCTGGGCCACAGCAGGTCCCGCATCATCGTCCGGCACGTGTTTCCGAACGCCATGCGGCCATTGGTGGTGCTCGCCACGATGGGTGTCGGCCAGTCGATCGTGTGGGCGTCCTCGCTGAGCTTTCTGGGTCTGGGTGTCGCGCCACCCGCACCGGAATGGGGGGCGATGCTCGACGCCGGCCGCGACTTCGTGTCGACGGCCTGGTGGCTCGAGTTGTTTCCCGGCCTTGCGATCGTCGGCTGCACGCTGGCCGTCACCGTCCTCGGTCGCCACCTTCAACAGCGGATCGAAGGACGGCTGACGTGAGCACACCTGTCCTGCGGGTAGAAGACCTCACCGTCGCCTTCGGCCCCGGACGCGAACCGGTGGTGGGCGGGCTGTCCTTCGACGTGGCACCCGGCGAGTGCTTCGCCATCGTCGGTGAATCCGGGTCGGGAAAGAGCGTCACCGCCCGCACCCTGCTCGGCCTGGCCGGCGACAGTGCCGACGTCGCGGCCACTACCCTTGAGCTGCAGGGGAAGTCGGTGCTCGGTAACCGCGACCGAGACTGGCGGCGGATACGGGGCCGCCAGGTCGGCTTCGTGCTGCAGGACGCGCTGGTGTCTCTCGACCCGTTGCGGACCGTCGGTCGCGAGATCGGCGAGACACTGCGGCTACACCGGTTCGGTAGCCGGGTCCGCCGCCGCGAACGAGTGCTCGAACTGCTCGCCACTGTCGGTGTGCCCGAGCCGGAACTGCGGGCCCGCCAGCTGCCGCACGAACTGTCCGGCGGCCAGCGGCAGCGGGCACTGATCGCGTCCGCCATCGCTCTCGACCCGCCGCTGTTGATCGCCGACGAGCCGACGACGGCCCTCGATGTCACCGTCCAGGCGCAGATTCTCGAGCTGCTGGCCGCGATGAAGGATCGCGGCACCGGTCTCATCCTGATCAGCCACGACCTCTCGGTGGTGAGCAGGCTCGCCGACCGGGTCGCGGTGATGCGCCACGGTCGGTTCGTCGAGCAGGGCCCGGTGACCGACGTGCTGACGGCGCCCAGCCACCCCTACACGCGCACCCTGTTGGATGCGGTACCGGCGACACACCGCAAGGGCAGCCGCCTCTCCGGTGTGCCTGCGCCGCCGATCGACCCGGTCGCGGTCACCCACGCACGGGACGACGTCCTGCTGGAGGCCGACGGTCTGGTGAAACACTTCCGCGGTCCCGACGGAGTGCAGCGCACGGCGGTGGCAGACGTCACCTTCACCATCGGGGTCGGCGAAACCCTGGGCATCGTCGGAGAATCGGGCTCCGGCAAGACGACCACCGCCCAACTGGTGTTGGCGCTGTTGGCACCCGACGAGGGGGCCGTGCGACTGCGCGGCTCCCCGTGGTCCGAGGCGACCGAGGCGCAACGTCGACCGCGTCGCAGGGAGATCTCGGTGATCTACCAGGACCCCCTCGGATCTTTCGACCCCCGCTGGACGGTGCGCCGCATCGTCGAGGACGCCGTATCGGCCGAGTCGTACCCGGGGAGCGCCGCGAGACGACAGCGTGCCGCGGCCCTGCTCGCCGACGTCGGGCTCGCCGAAGAACATCTCGACCGGCGCCCTCTGCTGTTGTCCGGGGGGCAGCGCCAGCGGGTCGCGATTGCTCGTGCCTTGGCGCCGGAACCGGCGCTGATCGTCTGCGACGAGCCGGTGTCGGCGCTCGACGTCACCATCCAGGCTCAGGTGCTGGACCTGCTGGCCGACCTTCAGCGGCGACTGGGGTTGTCCTACCTCTTCATCTCCCACGACCTCGGCGTCATCCATCACGTCGCCGACCGGGTACTGGTGATGCGTGACGGCAGGATCGTCGAATCAGGCACGGCAGCAGAGATTTTCACCAACCCGAGTGACCCTTACACCCGTTCTCTCGTCGCGAGCCTGCCGACGCCCGCGCCCCAACCCGTCCTCGGAGGCCGATCGTGACCCGCCAGATAGTCCTCAACGCGTTCGACATGAACTGCGTCTCGCACATCGTGGCAGGGACGTGGCGCCATCCCGAGTCGCAGGCGGCGCGGTACAAGGACCTCGACTACTGGCTGGATCTCGCCAAGCTGCTCGAACGGGGCCTGTTCGACGGATTGTTCATCGCCGACGTCCTCGGCGTCTACGACGTGTACGGCGGCGGGCCGGAGGCGGCGCTGCGCTCGGGTGCGCAGGTGCCGGTGAACGACCCGTTGCTCGTCGTGCCCGCAATGGCCACCGTCACAAAGCATCTCGGCTTCGGCATCACCGCCGCCACCTCATTCGAGCATCCATACTCCTTTGCCAGGCGGATGTCGACGTTGGATCACCTGACCAAGGGTCGTGTCGGATGGAACATCGTCACCGGCTATCTGGAGAGCGCCGCCCGCAACCACGGGTTGGACACCATCACCCCGCATGCCGACCGCTACGACATCGCCGACGAATACGCCGAGGTCCTCTACAAGCTGTGGGAGGGTTCCTGGGACGACGACGCGGTGGGCACCGACCCACGTCGCGCCGAATACGCCGACCCCGCCAAGGTGCACCCGATCCACCACGACGGCAAGCACTTCCGGGTGCCCGGCATCCACTTGTCGGAGCCGTCTCCGCAACGAACCCCGGTGCTGTATCAGGCAGGTGCCTCGAGCCGCGGTAAGCAGTTCGGTGCGGAGAATGCCGAGGTGATCTTCATCGGTGCGCCCACCAAGGCGGTGCTCAAGGACGCGGTGGCCGACATCCGCACCCGTGCCTCCGACGCCGGGCGTGACCCCTATGACGTGAAGATCGTCAACGGCCACGTCGTGGTGACCGGCGCCGACGACGCAGCGGCCCGAGCCAGGTACGAGGACTTCCGGCGCTACATCGATCCCGTTGGGGCCCTCGCCCTCTGGTCGGGCTGGCTGGGCACCGACCTGTCTCAGTTCGACCTGGACGACCCCGTGGCCGTCACCGACAACGAATATCTGAAGTCGTCGGTGCAGATGTTCGGTCAGGGCCAGTGGACGCTGCGGGACTTCGTCGATGCCCACGCGATCGACGCGGAAGGCGGGTTCACCGTCGGAGGGCCCACCCAGGTTGCCGACGAGCTGCAGGCGTGGGTGGAGGAGACCGACGTCGACGGGTTCAACCTCACCAACGTGATCACGCCGGGCTCGTTCGTCGACTTCGTCGACCACGTCGTCCCGGAACTGCAGCGGCGATGCGCGTACAAGACCTCCTACTCGGAGGGAACCCTGCGGCACAAGCTCTTCGGCCGTGGGCCCCGGTTACCAGAGACACACCGAGCGGCGGGCTACCGCCGCGCAACCCAGGAGGTCACCCGATGACTGCCACCCAACCGCAGACCGTCACCGCGGGCTCCGAACGCCTGACCCAGCTGATCGCTGCCATCGGCGAGGGCACCCTGGAGCGCGAGCGGACCGGCGAGCGACCCTTCGCTGCCGTCGATCTGGTGCGTGAGCAGCGCCTCGGAGCCCTCCGAATCTCGGCCGCCGACGGCGGCGGGGGAGCGAGCCTGCGCGAACTGTTCGCCGTCGTCATCGCATTGGCCACCGCCGACGTCAACGTCGCTCACATCCTGCGTGGTCACTTCGTCCACGTCGAGGATCGGCTGCGGCTCGGTAGCCAGGAGCGCGAGCGGGTCGTTGCATTGGCACTGAGCGGCAAGATCGTCGGCAACGCGTCCACCGAACTGGGCTCGACACCCGCCGGCGCCTTCACCTGGAAGACCAAGCTCACCACCGACGGTGACGGGTACCGACTCAACGGCCGCAAGTACTTCACCACCGGAACGCTCTACGCCGACTACGCCGAGGTGCTCGCCAGTGATCCCGAGGGTGCGACGGTGATCGTGTTGGTGCCGACCGACCGTGCCGGCGTCACCGTTCTCGACGACTGGGACGGCTTCGGTCAGCGGGCCACCGGGACCGGCACCGCGATCTTCGACGACGTCGCCGTGACCGTTGACGAGACGCTGCAGTTTGCGCCACCAGATGCCGACACCGAGCCCCCGGCGTTGTACCACTCGGGCGCGTTCTTCCAGTTGTACGTCACCGCACTGGAGGTCGGAGTACTGCACGCTCTGCGTGCCGATGCGGTCGCCCACGTGCACCAAAGATCGCGTAGCTTCGCCTGGGCGCCCAACCCGTCGGCACCGGATGACCCACTGCTGCAACGAGAAATCGGCGAGATCGCCAGCGCCGCGTTCGCTGCCGAAGCGACCGTGCTCGCCGCAGCCGATGCGCTGGCGGCGGCGTACGACGCCGACGTGGCCGGCACCGACCCCAACCTTGAACTCGCGCACGAGGCGTCACTGCAGGCGGCGACGGCCAAGGTCGTCGTCGACGCACTCGCCCAGAAGTCGGCGTCGCAGATCTTCGACGTCGGCGGCGCTTCTATAGTGCGCGAGACACATCTGCTGGACCGGCACTGGCGCAACATCAGGACTCTGGCGTCGCACAACCCGGCCAGTTACAAGGCTCAGGCAATCGGCGCCTACTACACCCGTGGTACCAAACTTCCTGGGAGTGGCTACTTCTGAGCCGGATCAGCTACCAGCTCAGGCAGGGAGCGCGCCGTGGGCGGGGCGAGGCTCCTCGGGTTCGAACCGGTAACCCCGACCGCGAACCGTGCTCACCACCTGGGCATGGTTGCCGAGCTTGGCTCTGATCCGACGGACGTGGGTGTCGACGACCCGACTCGAAAAGTGTTCGTGTCCGGGGCTGTCCGCCCATACGGTGGTCAGCAGCGTCTCCCGCGACACCGTCTGTCGCGGTCTGGACGCGAGGTAGGCGAACAGCGCAAGTTCTCGACGGGCGAACCGCACCGGTCGACCGTCGACGCTCACACGGCGGTTCGCGAGGTCGACGGTCAGGCCACGTATGTCCGCAGGTGCGTCCACCACGGCGTCGTGCGCCCGAAGGCCAGGAATCACCTGGGCGGCAAGCGACCCGAACTCGTCGGCCAACCTGATGGCGCGGGCCGCTGCCGAGTGTCCACCGGGCACCTCGAGGACGAGAACGACCCGAGTGGTGGCGGTCTCGTCCTCCGGCCGTTGCGGAACGGCTTGGTACACGGGCCACACTGTGCGCGCCTGCCGAACATCCGTAAAGGTTTTGCGTCGTCACGAGGGCAACGCGACGACACTAGAACGCGACGACGAGTTGGCCGGCGTAAGCGGTGCGAATGAAGTCGCGGGTCGATTCCGACTGGAGTGCTCCGGCCAGCGCGCGGATGCCTGGATTGCCCATCGACCACCTGGGCGCGACGAGATACTCCGCATAGGCAGGGTTGCCGCGATCGCAATACAACGCCGTGCCCGTGTCGACGCCCAAACCCATTGCCTGGTTGCCGAACAGGAACACGACGTCGAAGTCGTCACGGAGGTCGCCGAGCAGGGCGCTGCTGACTTCCTTGAGTAACAAACCGCGGGGGTTGGCCGTGACGTCGGCGGTCGTGGCGACCTCGTCGACCGTGACCGGGCATTCGATCAGGCCCAGATCGTCGAGCATCGCCAATGCGCGCGTGACGTTGACCGGGTCCGAGGGCAGGGCGACCTCGGCGTGGTCGGGGATGGCGTCGAGACAGTCGATTCGGTTGGCATATAGCCCGAATGGCTCGATGTGGACCGGGACGACGGGCACCAGATCTGCCCGGGTCTCTCGATTGAAGACGTCCAGGAACGGCAGGTACTGAAAGAAGTTGGCGTCCAGCTTGCCTTCGGCGACCAACTCGTTCAGCTCGTCGTAGGTTTCGAAGATCTCCACTCGGAGATCGATGCCTTGGGCCGAAAGACGGCCGCGAACGTGGTCGAGGATCTCGGCGTGCGGAACGGGGGTCGCCCCCACCCTCAGCGGCGTCATGCCCTTGCCGCCCAAGGCTCGAAGCGTTCTGCTGACCGACATCCTGCGAAGACTACCCGCGTTCGGCGAACCGGCAACGGCCCAGCGAATTCCAATGTGTCCCATTGTGTCAGCGCAAGACTCACGGTGAGTTCAGCGGTGGCCGGTCGCGGTGATCGGAACCTACGGTCCTCCCACCAGAACTCCGCATTCCGAAAGACGGTCACCGATGTCCGAAACAACCACCCCAGCAGAGACTTTGGGCAGTCCCCCCGCCGGATCGCGACGAAAGCTCCACGGCAACCTCGGCGTCGCGTCGATCGTCTTCATGGTGGTCGCCGCCGCCGCGCCGCTCGGCGTCATCGGTGGTGTCGTGCCGTTGGGCATCGCCGGCGGCAACGGCGCCGGATTCCCCGCCACGTTCGTCGTGGCGACGATCGTCTTGCTGTTGTTCTCCGTCGGCTTCACGGCGATGACGCCGCACGTCGACGAGGCGGGCGCCTTCTTCTCGTATGTGCGGAAGGCGCTTGGCTTTCCGGTGGGTATCGGCGTCGCCCTCGTCGCCGTGGTCAGCTACGTGGCCATCGAAGCCGGCGTCTACGGTCTGCTAGGCCCGGCCGGGGCGAGCATCGTCGAGCTGTTCGGTGGTCCAACCCTGCCGTGGTGGCTGTTCGCGCTGGCGGCATTCGCCGTCACCACCTACCTCGGCTACCGCAACATCGCCCTGTCCAGCAGAGTGCTTGCGGTTTTGCTGACAGCCGAAATCGCGATCGTCGCCATCCTCGACTTCGTGATCGTCGTCCGCGGTGGCGATCATGGTCTGTCGACGGGCGTCGTCGACCCGCACGCGATCCTCTCCGGATCGGTGGGCATCGGCCTGCTCTTCGCGATCATCAGCTACGTCGGGTTCGAAGCGACCGCGATCTTCCGCGACGAGGCCCGCACCCCGGAGCGGACGATCCCGCGGGCGACGTACCTGTCGCTGATTCTGATCGGTGCCTTCTACGCCGTCACCAGCTGGGCGATGATCTCCGGATGGGGCGACGAGGAGGCGGTGTCCCGAGCCACTGATTCCGGCTCGGCATTTCTCGGCGACACCGCGCAGCGCTACCTCGGCACCATCGGCGCCGACGTCATCACTGTCCTCTACTTCACCAGCCTGTTCGCCTGCATCCTCTCGTTCCACAACGTGGTCTCGCGGTACCTGTTCGCGCTGTCGCAGCGCGACGTGCTCCCCGCCTCACTGAGCCGCCCGCACGGAAGGCACGGTTCCCCGCACCTGGCGTCCCTGTGGATTTCCGGCGTCGTCGCCGTCAGCGTGATACTGGCCGTCGTACTCCAGCTCGACCCCGCAGCACAGTTCTACACCTGGTTCGCCGGCGCGACGACCGTCGGCATCGTGGTCCTGCTGATTGCCACCAGCGTCGCCGTCCTCGCGTACTTCTGGACCGATGCGCGTGGCCATTCGCAGTGGCGGATCCGCGTCGCGCCGAGCCTGGGGCTGATCGGACTGGCAGGTGCGCTCGTCTTGATCCTGGCCAACCTGAAGGATCTCGTCGGCGGATCAAGCGTGCTGGCCTGGGTGATCATCGGGCTACTGGTGGGCGCTTTCGCGATCGGCATCGTGATCGGGCGGCGGGTCGAATCCCGGCCGACCAGTTCCTGAGTCGGGATCACCGCGATCCGATGTCTTGTCTCTCCGCTGCGGCTGCGCGACCATCGCGGTCGACCGTCGTCGAGGAGAGTGTCGTGAGCCAACCGAGTTCCGAACCGCAGGACCGGGCTTCGTGGTATGCCCGTGTCGGCACCGACTGGTGGGCAACGATCGTCGCAGGCTCGATCACCGTCCTCGCCGTCACCAACCTGCTTCCCAGAATTCCGTGGTGACCCGATGAGTTCGACGTCAGTCACCTCCGACGAGGACCAGGTCGACGAGGCGGCACCGCCTGCGAATCCGCTCGCATACGTCCCCGGCGTGCTGTTGTTGATCGTGATCGGCGTGCTCGGCAAGTACGCCCAGATCGGCTGGAACGCGCTGGCCAAGCACGAGGGGTGGACCGTCCCGGACATCGAATACGTCCTCTGGGCCATTCTGATCGGTCTGGTGATCACCAACACCGTCGGGGTGCACCGCATCTTTCGTCCCGGCGTCGGAACGTATGAGTTCTGGTTGAAGATCGGAATCGTCGCTCTCGGTTCACGATTCGTTCTCGGTGACGTACTCAAACTCGGAAGCACCAGCTTGCTGCAGATTCTGGTGGACATGGCCGTGGCCGGCGCGATCATCATCGCCGCGGCCCGCTTCTTCGGGCTGTCGGGCAAGCTCGGGTCGCTCCTGGCAATCGGCACGTCTATCTGCGGCGTGTCGGCAATCATCGCGTCCAAGGGCGCAATCCGGGCGCGCAACTCCGAAGCCACCTACGCGATCGCCGCGATCCTGGCTCTCGGCGCCGTGGCGCTGTTCACCCTCCCGCCGCTCGGACATCTGATCGGCCTCAGCGACCACGAATTTGGGCTTTGGGCGGGGCTCGCCGTCGACAACACCGCCGAGACGACTGCGACGGGCTACCTCTTCTCCGAAGAGGCGGGCAAGATCGCCGTCCTGGTGAAGTCGACGCGGAACGCCCTCATCGGATTCGTCGTGCTGGGTTTCGCGCTGTACTGGGCCGCCCGCGGGGAGGCCGACGCCATCGCCCCGGGGGTCAGAGCGAAGGCGGTGTTCGTGTGGCAGAAGTTCCCCAAGTTCGTGCTCGGCTTCCTCGCCGTGTCTGCGGTGGCGACGGCGGGGTGGCTGACCAAGGGCCAGAGCACCAATCTGGCCAACGCGTCGAAGTGGGCGTTCCTGCTGACCTTCGCTGGCGTCGGGCTGAACACCAACTTCCGCGAGCTTGCGCGAACCGGCTGGCGTCCGTTGGTGGTCGCCGTCATCGGATTGTTGGTGGTGGCAACGGTTTCCCTCGGTCTGGTGCTGCTGACCTCGCGAGTGCTCGGCTGGGGAGTTCACACGTGACACCCGACGCGGCGACCCCGTGAGGGCCGAACGCGTCGTCGTCATCGGCGGCGGTTTCAGCGGCGCGATGTGCGCGGTCAACCTCACCAGGCTCAGCCAACGTCCCCTACGCGTCACCGTCGTAGACGACCGTGGTTCGGTGGGGCGAGGCGTCGCCTATGGTGTCCGCCGACCGGAGTATCTGCTCAACGTGGCGGCCAGGAACATGTCCGCCTTCCCCGACGAGCCAGACCACTTCCTGCAGTGGCTGCAGACCCGTGCCGAATTCGAGCAGACCCCGGAAGTCGAACTCCGCGAACGCTTCATCCCGCGCCAGATCTACGGCGACTATCTACGGTCGATCGTGCAGCATCACCTGCAGAGCCCCGGCGAGTTGACTTTCGCCAGCTCGGAATTCGTCACCGGGATGGCCGTCGACGTGGAGCCCGCCGGATCGGGGTGCGGGGTCCACCTGGCCGACGGATCCCTCCTCGAGGCGGACCGCGTGGTGCTGGCCACCGGCAACGAGCCACCCGCGCCCCTGCCCGGCAGCGAGGAACTCGAGGCGCACCCCGCCTGGGTCGGAAACCCCTGGACGGCGTGGGAGACTCGGCTGCCCCCGATGGACGGCACCATCGTCATCCTGGGCACCGGTCTGTCGGCGGTCGACGCCGTCGTCACCCTCCGAGAACTGGGCTGGATGGGCCGCATTCATGCGGTGTCACGCCACGGATGGTTCCCGCACGCCCACTTCCGAGGCATCGAGTATCCCGAGTTTCCGCCCGCAGGAATCGATCTCGCCGAACTGGGGCTACGCGAACTGCACTCGCTCGTCACCAAGCACTGCGCGGCGTTGCACGAACGAAATGCCAACCCGGCGATCATCGTCGACAAGTTGCGCCCGCACACTCAGCGGATTTGGGGTGGCTTCACCACCGACGAGCGGCTGACCTTCGCGAAGGAGCATGCCGCCCGCTGGAACGTGTTCCGGCACCGAATCGCACCTGTCATCCACGCTCAGATCACCGGCTCACAACTCACCGGGCAACTTTGGGTTCACGCCGCGGGCATCGCCAAGGTGACCGCGGCATGGGATCGGGTCGACGTTCAGATGGACGACGGCTCGACGTTGTCCGGCGATCTGGTGATCAACGCGACCGGTCCGTCGACGAGATTCAGCGCGACGCGATCGGTGCTGCTGAGGAACCTGCTCCGCCGAGGTGTCGTTGCGCCCGACGCCACCGACATGGGGGTGCGGGTCGACGCCGACCACACGGTGGTGGACGGTGCGGGGGAGCGGTCGCCGTGGCTGCTCGCAGTGGGTCCGATGCTTCGTGGGACGTACTGGGAAACCATCGCGGTGCCCGAATTGCGTTCTCAGGCAAGGCGGGTAGCCGAAACGGTGCTCGGTGCCGCGCACGACGAGCGTGGCGACCTGCAGCCCCAACTCGAATACATGATCTGACCGTCGACCGGTCCGACTCAGTGATGCCCGGGAACGTACCGGCGCGCGATCTCGAGCCAGGCGTCGAGCTCCGCCGACGTCTCGTAGTCCGAATCCAGTAGATACAGCGAGCGCACGGGCACGCTCGCGCCGATCTCGACGAGCACCGGGCGCAGTGTCAGTTCCGGCGCCAGAGCGTGGGCGAGCGAACCGCCGAGCATGAGGGGGAACGTGGGAATCTGGCCCAGCTCGCCCGCCCCGAACTGGTCGAGGAACAACTTCAACAGTCCGGTGTAGGTGGCCTTGTAGGTGGGAGATGCCACCACCAGCAGATCGGCGGACGTCACGATCTCCTTGGCCTCGGCCACCTTTGGATCACCCCAGCCCAGCAGGCCGGCGCCGAGGTCGACGACGTCGATCACGTGTGTCGGCGGGGCGCCGGTCAGCTTCGTGGCGACCAACTCCGCGGCGGCCCGAGTTCGGGACCGGGGCTTGGGGTTTCCGACGATTACCACGCTCATGGTGTTAGAAGGATCCGTTCCGTGAGAGTCGTGTTCCGTTGGGGAGCTTCTCGCCTGCGTCGACGGCGACCGAGAGCTTGTTCTGCGCAGGCGCCACCGGGCACGTCGCGTAGTCGGTGAACGCGCACGGCAGGTTGGCCGCCCTGTTGAAGTCCAGTGTCACCGAGCCGTCGGCGTCGGGTTCTGCCACCGACAGTGACCGCGCTCCCGGGTAAGTGGTGACGCCACTGGTCGCGTCCGTGAACAAGATGTGCAATCCACCCGTCGGACGGCCGAAGACGACGAGGCGTCGCCAGGCGCCGGCAAGGGTGAAGTCGACGACCCCGACGGCGTCGTGGTGATGTTCGAGTCCCTCGACGACGGCCCCCGTCGTCACCGTTGTCGCCTGCTCGTAGGGAGTGAACGTGCCAGTGACGAGCCAACTTTCGCTCGGGGCGTAGGTCGGGATGCCGTGGTAGGCCGCCAGATGAGGGGACTTCGGGTCGTGGACCCGCAGCGCAACCGAGCCCGTGCGGCGAATGACCTCGATGCGTCGCTCGCCGTCCTCGACGAGGATTCCAGGTGCGCCCTCGACCGGCTCGAGTCGCTCGACCCCGTCGAAGCCCTCGACGAACACCGCGTCGGCGCCAGCCCGCCACCGTCCAGGAAGATCGGCGACGCTCTCGAATTCTTCGGTGAGCCAGTACAACCCGGTGATGCTCACCCAACCGAGCGGATCGCCGTAGTAGCTTTCGCGTTCGCCGTGCCAGTCGTTCCACCTCGTCTCGAACGTCGCAGCGTCGGTGCCGGTGTTTAGGTCAGTGGTCATGATGCCCGTCCTCTTCGTCGATCGTCGTCGGTCTTGCTCTGCCGTCGTGTCATGCGGTCTGCGCCATCAGTGGACGACTGGGAAACAGGTCTCTTAGAACCGGCGCGACATCGGACTGGAACAGTTCGAGGCTGCGACGCTGCTGGGCGGCCGTCACCCCGCCCGCGTCGGCACCCAGGTGCATGACCTCGTGACCAAGCTCCCGGTGGTAGCGGCCCACCTTGTCGATCACCTGCTCGGGGCTGCCGATCAGCGCCGAACTGCGCGCGACGAGGTCGTCGATCGATCCGAACACCACGGGCATCCCCGCCCGGCGCTGGGCCGCCAGACGAGCATCGAAGACGGGTCGGTAGGTGGCGATGGCCTCCTGCGACGTCGCAGCGACGTAGAAGCCGGCGGTGCCCGCGCCGACCAAAGCATCCTCGGGTCGACGGCCGTAGAACTCCCAGCGCTCTCGATAGTGTCGGATCAACTCGGCGTAGGGCTCGATCGGATGGGTCACGTTGGCGGAGAACACTGGGTCACCGTGGCGCGCGGCGAGGTCGACGGACTCGGTGCTGGTCGCACTTCCATGCCAGATGCGAATGGCGTTCTGCAAGGGGCGGGGGAGAGCCTTTGCGCCGTTGAGTGGCGGCCGGAACCGGCCCGACCACGTCACGCTCTCGCTCGCCCACAGCAGTCGAAACAGTTCGTAGCCTTCGCGATTGCGAGCCCACTGGTCGTCGGTGGTCACGTGGAACAGTTCGGCCTGCGCGGCACCGTTGCCCTTGCCGATGATCAACTCGAGACGCCCGCCCGACAGATTGTCCAGCGTCGAGTAGTCCTCGAAGGCGCGTACCGGATCGAGCAGGCTGAGCGTCGTCACGCCGGTGAACAGGCTGATGTGAGACGTCCGGGCAGCGATGTTGCTCAGTACCACCGGTGGCGAGGACGAGATGAACGGATCCTCGTGTCGCTCACCGACGGCGAAGCCGTCGAAGCCGAGTTCCTCTGCTAATACTGCGGTCTCGACGACCTCGCGAAGCCGGGCGGCCGGGCTCTTGCTCTCGCCCGTCACCGGGTCGGGTACGTGGGTGATGAGGGTCAGCAGAAGGAATTTCACGACGCGGCAAGACCGATCAGGGGCTTCTCGAACGGATGTGCGCCGACGTCCTCGGCTGCCACTGCCACAACCGTGAGAAACGTCGTCACGGGCGGGAACCTCCATCGGTGCCGGGCGGCACGGTCTCATCGTGGAACACTCGTACCTGGATGGTCATTCCGTGGCGAGTTCCTCCAGCCGGAAACCCACCTTGAGGGTCACCTGGAAGTGCGCGACCGCGCCGTCCTCGAGCTCACCTCGGACCGACTGGACCTCGAACCAGTCCACGCCGCGCAGCGTCTGCCCGGCGCGGGCCACGCCGTTGCGGATCGCCGCGTCGACGCCGTCCGGCGAGGTGCCGACGATCTCGACGATGCGGTAGGTGTGCTCGCTCATGAAACTCCTCTGACGTTGGGTGGCATCGAGTCAACTCCACGTGACACACGTGCGGCAGCGTTGTACTCGCGACGATTTGGAGTCGACGACGGGAGCGACACGATGCTTCCGGCCAGGATGATTCGAACCTCCGCCGGCCTTGCCTACCAGCGCCTTTGGCGGAGGGTGACGGCGGAACGGCCGGCTCGAGCGGTGCCGCCCGGTTAGCCTTGAGGCGACTTCCCAGGGAGCGCGCAACCATGACCGAACCGCAACACCTCCGTCAACTGGATACCTGGATTCGCACGTACTGGCCGTGGCTCGGCCTCGCGGCGGGTATCGCGATCGTCGTCGTCGGCGGAATCTTCTTTACTCCGGGTGTCGGACCGTAACCACAAGACTCGCAGGAAATTTGAGGTACCGTGCCCAAACCCGCCAAGGACCGTCCGCTCTACTTCTCGGCGTTCGTAATGAACACGCCTTCGCACGTGATCCATGGACTGTGGCGCGATCAGGCGGCAGCCAATCACGAGATCAACTCGTTGGAGCACTGGGTCGACCTGGCGCGATACCTCGACGGCGCAGGCTACGACTTGATGTTCTTCGCCGACGTCAGCGGCCTGCGCTCGCCCTGGAACGGTTCCTACGAGCTGGTGGCGCGGGAGGGCATGCAGATTCCCACGAACGACCCGTCGGTGCTGATCTCCGCGCTCGCCACGGCGACGAAGAACCTGGGCCTGGTGTACACCAGTTCGATCGCGCAGAGCCTTCCGTTCGACTTCGCGCGGCGTATCTCCACCCTGGACCACTACACGCGTGGGCGCGTGGGTTGGAACATCGTGACGAGCTTCTCCGACAACACCTATCGCAACTACGGCCACGACAAGCTCGTCGAGCACGACTTGCGCTACGAGATCGCCGAGGAGTACGTCGACGTGCTCTACAAGCTGTGGGAGGGGTCGTGGGACGAGGACGCGCTGCGTGCCGACAAGCAGGCGGGCGTGCACGCGGACGCAGGAAAGATCCACAAGATAAACCATGTCGGCGAGCACTTCTCGGTCGAGGGGCCGCACTTCGTGACACCGTCGCCGCAGCGCGTTCCGGTGCTGTTTCAGGCCGGCGCATCGCCAGTGGGGCAGCGGTTCTCGGCCCGCAACGCCGAGGGGGTGTTCATCTCGAGCCCGGACCCCCAGTCGGCGCGCGGGCTGATCGACGAGACCCGGGAGCTGGCGGCCGGTTACGGGCGCGACCCGTACGACGTGAAGTTCTTCCAGGGTTTGTCGCTGGTGGTTGGCCGGACCTCTGAGGAGGCAAGGGAGAAGGAAGCGCGGATCGAGGAGCTGTCCAGCGTCGAGGGCGTCCTGTGCCACATCCTCGGCGACGCGGGCATCGACGCGGGGGCGCTGCCGCTGGACACACCGCTGTCGGACCTTGGCGAGTTCCGGGGCATCCAAGGCTGGATCCGGTGGGCGAGCGAGGCTGCGGGAGATGCCGAGCCCACGATCAACGATCTGGGCCGCGCCTTCGAACGCAGCAGTCGCATCGTCGGCTCACCGACCGAGATAGCCGACAAGCTGGAGGAGTGGCGCGACGCCGGCATCGACGGCGTCAACGTGTTCCATGCCGTCCGCCCCGGCACCTTCTCCGAAATTGCGGAACTGCTGTTCCCCGAACTGCGCAGGCGCGGACTGCTCAGCGACGACAAGTCGGGAACGTTGCGGCACAAGCTGTCCGGCGGCGGCTCCGACCGGCTGCCCGGCACCCACCCGGCGGCGAAGTATCGCGGTGCATTCACCGACAACTCGTTGGCGGACAAGGTCGCCGAGCCGCTGACGCTGCCGGCACGGGTGTAGCGCCTACTCGAGTGCGTCGGCGTCGCGGCCGACGATCGTCTCCACCGCGCCGCGCAACTGCTCGAGCTCCTGGCGTTGCGCCTCGGAGTAGTCGCGAGCGTTGTCGTCCAGTACGCAGACCGTGCCGACGACGTTGCCCGCCGGACCGTGGACGGCCAGCCCGAGATAGTTGTGCAGGCCGAACTCCTTCTCGTCCTCGTTGCCCGCGAAGGTCTCGTCGGTCCGTGAGTCGCGGACGAACAGGTCGGCGTCCGTGTCGACGATGCGCTCGCAATACAGCGGCACCCGGTTGTCGTCGGCGCCGGCCTTCTTGCCTGCCGCGCCAACGGTGTAGTGCTTGGTGGCCTCTCCGGCGGTGGCCGCGACGACCATCGAGTCGGGTTCGGAGCGCATCACCAGGACGGACTTCACCCCGAGCAGCTCGGCCACCCGCTCGAGTTGAGGGGTGAGGGCGGCGAGTCCGTCGGTGGTGTCGGTGCGATGGGGTTCGGAGGTCATCCGTCGATTTTGGCCCGCCGCACGGATTTGGTCGACAGTTGTCGGAGGGCCCGTCTATAATCGAACACATGTTCGACACGGTGGATGAGGCGGCGCTGGTCGACCGCATCGCCGTGCTCGAACGGACCAAGTCCGCCGCGGCCGCCGAACAAGCCGTCCTGACCGCCCACCTCGACACCACCCGCCGGGCCCGCGAAGCCGCCGCCGGCATACCCGCCGCAAAGAGGGGCAAGGGGTTGGGCAGTGAGATCGCCCTGGCCCGCCGCGACTCCCCCAACCGCGGCGGCCGCCACCTCGGGTTCGCCCGCGCCCTGGTCAACGAAATGCCCCACACCCTCGCCGCGCTGACAGCCGGGCTGCTATCGGAGTGGCGGGCCACGTTGATCGTGCGGGAATCGGCCTGCCTCGACGTCGCCGACCGCCGCATCCTGGATGCACGGATGTGCGCCGATGCGAAGAGCTTGGAGGGCAAGGGCGACAAACGGATCGAGGCCGACGCGAAGGCCATCGCCTACGAACTGGACCCGCACGCCGTCGTCGACCGCGCCGTGCGCGCGGAGTCCGAACGCTCGGTGTGGGTGCGCCCCGCCCCGGACAACATGACCTACGTGACCGCCCTGCTGCCGATGCCCCAGGGCGTGTCGGTCTACGCCGCCCTGCGACGGGAAGCCGACACCTGCGGCGACGGCCGCCCCCGCAACCACGTCATGGCCGACACCTTCGTCGAACGCCTCACCGGCCGACCCGCCGACGTCCCGATCCCGATCGCCGTCGACCTGGTCATCACCGACGAGACCCTGCTCGGCGGCGACACGGTCGCCGCCCGCGTCCCCGGCTACGGACCCATCCCCGCCGCGGTGGCCCGGCGGTTGGTCAACCGCGCCGCAACTGACGCCCGGTCACGGGCGACGCTGCGGCGGCTGTATCGACATCCCGACTCCGGTGCCCTGATCGCAATGGAGTCCAAGGCCCGGGCCTTCCCCACAGGCCTGACCCGATTCATCGCGGTCCGTGACGACACCTGCCGCACGCCGTACTGCGACGCCCCGATCCGCCACACCGACCACGCCGTAGACCACGCGACCGGCGGACCGACCACCGCGGTCAACGGAAGGGGCACCTGCGCGGGGTGCAACTACGACAAACAAGCCCCCGGCTGGCAGGTCGGCAACCACCGCGATCGCGACGGCACCCACACCTGCCAGATCGTCACCCCCACCGGTGCCCGCCACCAATCCACCGCACCACCGCTACCCGGCCGACCCGGCAATCGCCGCAGCATCGTCGAAGTCGCCTTCGCCGACGAACTCGCCTGGCACAACGCCGCCTGATTACTTCCCACTGATCGCAACCGTCGGTCCGGTGACGGGAGCGCCCTATGTTTCAGGGACGTTGCGTGTTCGACAAATGTTGCGTTACACCACTTCTGAGATGAGGGACCCATGACCGACCTTGCCATCAGGGAGCCGGCAGCGCTCCCGGTCGACAGCCCGGCGCCCGCCCCCGCACGGGAGGGCAACCCAGGACTCCTGGCGCTGCCGTTGGTGATCGCGGGAGGATTCGGGCTGGGGTTCACCAACACCGGCATCGTCGACGTCGCCGCGGCGGCCGTCCCAATCCTGTTGTCGGCCACCTCGATTGGACTGCTTCTGGCGACGATCTGGGCAGCGGCGCTGGGTCAGAACGTCAACGCCACCGTCTACGGAGTGTTCTTCGGGTTCTACGCCAGCTACGCCGTGCTGTCACTCGGGCTCACCCACGACTGGTTCGGCATCACCGCTGCGGGCGCGGGACCGACGACGGCGCTGTGGCTCGGCAGCTGGCTGCTGACCATCGGCCTGCTCACCGTGCTGGTGCTGCGGCTGCCGTGGACGTATCCGCTGCTGCTCGGCATCGTCGACGTCGCGTTGGTACTGCTGCTGATCGGCGTACTGACCGGCAGCACCGCGGCCACCCACGCGGGCGGTTGGTTCGTCTTCGCCTTCGTCGCGCTGGTGGGCTACTACTACGTCGCCGCGCTGTGGGAGGAGACCGGGGGACGCGCGTTGCCCCTCGGTCGGCCGCTCGTCGCCTGACTCAGCTCACATCGGGGCGTTGGCGGGCTGGAACACCCCGGTGCTGTCGGCTTCCTCCTCGGCGCGAATCACGTGCACCACGGCGTTGATCAACGCCAGGTGAGTGAACGCCTGCGGGAAGTTGCCTAGGTGGCGTCCGGTCCGCGGCTCGATCTCCTCGGCGTAGAGGTGAAGCGAGCTGGCGAACGACAGCAGCCGTTCGCACAGGTGCTTCGCCCGGCTGATCTCGCCGATCTCCACCAGCGCCG
Source organism: Mycolicibacterium hodleri (assembly GCA_006864685.1). GTDB lineage: Bacteria > Actinomycetota > Actinomycetes > Mycobacteriales > Mycobacteriaceae > Mycobacterium > Mycobacterium hodleri_B. The sequence goes on from VIFX01000020.1 coordinate 87,064, forward strand.
ACACCAGCCAGAACGAACAGATCGTGAACGAGCCCTCCTCGCCGGAGAGACCGTCGTCGGTCTCCTCGGTGCGGTAGCGCAGGACGAGGCCGTCCTCGGTGAGCTCGTCGGCGATGGCCAGCACCGTGGCCCGCACCCGGGGATCGTCGGACGGCAAAAACCGGACCAAGGGCACCAGCAACAACGATGCATCCAGCGCGTCGTGCCCGTAGCGCTGTGTGAGCGCGCCACGGTGGTCAACGCCGTGGGCCAGGATGTCGGCCTTGATCTCCTCGGCGATTACCCGCCACTGCTGGGCATAACTCTTCTCGCCCTGCAGATCCGCCAGCTTGGAGCCGCGGTCCAACGCCACCCAACACATCACCTTGCTGGAGGTGAAGTGCTGCGGCTCGCCGCGAACCTCCCAGATGCCGCGGTCGGGCTCACGCCAATGCTTGATGGCCTCCTCGACCTGAAGCTTGAGCACCGGCCACAGCGTCTCGGGGATCTGCTCGCGAGACTTGGCGTGCAGGTACACCGAGTCCAGCATCGAACCCCAAATGTCGTGCTGCATCTGGTCGTAAGCACCGTTGCCGATGCGCACCGGCCGGGAGTTGTCGTAACCCGACAGGTGGTGGAGCTCCTCCTCGACCAGGCTGCGTTCCCCGCCGACGCCGTACATCACCTGCAGCGGATGGCGCTCACCGTTGTTCGCCCCCGACACGTCGGCGATGAACGAGAAGAAGTCGTCGGCCTCGCGGTCGAGGCCCAGGGTGTAGAGCCCCCACAGCGCGAACGTCGAATCCCGAATCCACGAATACCGGTAGTCCCAATTGCGTTCGCCCTGAGGCGTTTCCGGCAGCGACGTGGTACTGGCCGCCAGCAGCGCGCCGGTGGGGGAGTAGGTGAGCCCCTTCAACGTCAACGCGCTGCGCTGAAGGTAGGACCGCCACGGGTGGTCGGGGAAGTCGCCGATGTTGATCCACTGCCGCCACGACTCGCTGGTCTTCCACATCTTGTCCGAGGCTTCTTCGAACGTCTGCGGCGCTGGGTGGCCCGACCAGCTCAACGCGACGAAGACGTTGTCGCCCTCGGTGAGTCGGGTCCGCGCCCGCGCCTCGTGGCCTTCGAGGCCGATCCGCAGGTTGGTGGTCAACCGCAGCGTCGGATGCGCTTCCGGGTTCTTGCTCGAGCGTGCGATCGCCTCGCCGTAGGCCTGCGCCGAGTACTCCCACGTCGCCGGCTCGCGGTGGTAGTCGAATGCCGGCTCGCAGCTCATCACGAGCTCCACGACGCCGCTGACGCAGCGGACGGTACGCAGCAGGATGTGCTCGGCGTCCCAGTCCATCGGGGTGCGGCGGTGGGTTCGCGAGCGGGTGTCCAGGTCGTGCCAAGGGCCCATCACCAACGCGTCGCGCACGATCAGCCACCCGGTGTGCGTCTGCCAGGTGGTCTCCATGATCAGGCTGCCCGGCAGGTACCGGCGGGCCGACGGAACCGTCACCCCGTACGGCGCCAGCCGGAAGTGGCCCGCCCCGCGGTCGAGGATCGCGCCGAACACGCTCGGCGAATCCGGGCGCGGAACGCACAACCACTCGACCGAACCGGCCGACGAGATCAGGCAGGTGTTCTCGCAGTCGGACAGGAAGCTGTAGTCCGCGATCGGCGGAAACGGGTTGCGCAGCGGCCCGCCGGGGGCATACGGCACGGGCGCGGTGACCGTGTACGGAGCCTCCGGCACGTGGTCGAATTCATCCGAGGAAGCGTCGCTGGACCCAGCTTGCTGCAGAACCATCCCGACATCATCGACTGACCGGGCCTCCGGCGTCTACTCGTGCGGCGCCGGCCGCCTGGCATAGGCGGGTGCACGCTCGGGAAGCGGCCCAATCGCCACGGCATATCCCGCCACGCTGCGTAGGAACGGGACCCGGCTGACGACGCGGACTGCCAGGGGTGGCGCTGCCGAGCCGCTGCCGGAAACCGCCGCCGCGATGACGCGCGCGTGGATCACCCGCTGCATGCCTTGGATGAGTGCCGTCGGAACCCATCGCCTGGCCTGGATGCGAGCCAGATCCCTGGTGGGGACGCGGCCCGCGCGCAACGGGACCGCCAGCGCGCGCGCCGCCGCGACCGCGTCTGCCACCGCCAGGTTGATGCCGACGCCACCGACCGGCGACATCGCATGGGCCGCGTCGCCGATCAGCAGCAGGCCGTCGGAGTACCACCGTCGCAGCCTGTTGAGCTGGACGTCGAGCAGTTTGACGTCGTCGAAGGACGTCAGCTCGCCGACGCGATCCGCCAGCGCGGGCACCAGCCCGGCGACCGTGCGCTGCAGCGACTCGATGCCCTCGGCGCGCAACTGCGAGTCGGCGCCCTTCGGGATGATGTAGGCGCACTGGTAGTAGTCACCACGGTCGATGACGATCATCGCGTGGCCTGACGTCAGCACGCCCTCCAGCCCGGGCGGGTCACCGTCGCTGCGGGGCAGCCGGAACCACCACACGTCCATCGGGGTTCCGAAGGTCTTGGGGCGCAAGCCCATTGCCGCACGAAGCGCCGATCCCCGGCCGTCGCACGCCACCGTCAGGTCGGCCCGCATCTCGGCGATCTGCCCGTCCGGGCCGCGGTAGCGGACCCCGACAACGCCGACGCCGCTCTGGTGAAGGGGTTCGAGCACCTCGGTGCTGCGCAGCAGCCGGAAGGTCGGCTCCTTCTGCGCGGCGGTCGCGAGCAATTCCAGGAAGTCCCCCTGCGGCACCAGCGCGATGTGCTTGTGCGGTCCCGGGATGCGGCGCAGATCGATGTCGACCGGCACGCCTTGCACCGACATGCCGATGCTCTCGATCACCCGATGGGTGAGTTTCTGGAAGTCGCCGCCCAGCCCGAGGTCGTCCAGCAGCCGCAACGTGCTCGCATGCACGGTGTCGCCGCGGAAGTCGCGAAGGAAGTCGGCGTGCTTCTCCATGACCGTGACGTCGACGCCGCCGCGGGCCAGCAACAGGCCCAGCATCATGCCGGCCGGACCGCCGCCGGCGATCACACAGGTCGTGGAATGGGGTCCATTCACTCGTTGATCGTAGGGTGGACTCGATGACGGGCATCCTGAGTTGGTGGGACGGGGTCGAACTGTGGCTTTCCGGTCTCGGTTTCGTGGCGCAGACGGTGGTGGTGATGCCCGTGGTGCTGGTGTTGGCCTATTCGGTGGCCGTGCTGCTTGACGGAGCGCTGGGCAACGGCATCCGTTTGTTGCAGCGCGCCAAGCACGCCGACGAGGATCCGTCATGACAGGGATGCCACGCTCCAGGGTCACGTTGGTGCTGGTGGCGCTGCTCGCCCTCGTCGTCGTGATGTGGCTGTTCGCCAGGTAACGGCACGTTTATCGGGTCTGTTACGCTTCGCGCCATGCACGCACTGTCCAGCTGCGACGACGGCCATGTCCTGGCCCTCATCGCCGTGGGCAACTGCGCTGTCGCCGATGTGCACTGTTGTCGCTGACCCCCATTCCGTTGCGCGGTTTGGTGTCGGTCGCGGCAGTCTTCATGCCTGAGCACTGATACGTCTCCTTTCCGTCGTGGCGGGTAACAGAACCCATGAATCGCCGCTCCGAAAGGCCCCACTCCATGCCCGTGTTCACCCCGAAGTCGATTCGGTCGCTGACCGCTGCCGGCGCCATCGCCGTCACGGCCTCCCTGCTCGCCGCGTGCGGTGGAGGCGCGAGCGACGTCGCCGGCGACTCCGCAGGTCCCGCCGCGGACACCACGCTGACGCTGGTGGCCTACGCCGTTCCCGAGCCAGGCTGGAGCAAGGTCATCCCGGCCTTCGCCGCCACCCCCGAGGGCAAGGGCGTCGCCGTGACGACGTCCTACGGTGCGTCGGGCGACCAGTCGCGCGGCGTCGTCGACGGCAAGCCTGCCGACATCGTCAACTTCTCCGTCGAGCCGGACGTCACCCGGTTGGTCAAGGCCGACAAGGTCGCCAAGGACTGGAACACCGACGCGACCAAGGGCATCCCCTTCGGATCGGTGGTGTCCCTCGTCGTCCGCAAGGGCAATCCCAAGAACATCAAGGACTGGGACGACCTGCTGCAGCCGGGCCTCGAGGTGGTCACCCCGAGCCCGCTGAGTTCCGGGTCGGCGAAGTGGAACCTGTTGGCGCCGTATGCCGCGAAGAGCAACGGCGGCAAGGACTCCGCAGCGGGACTCGACTTCGTCAACAAGCTGGTGACCGAGCACGTGAAGTCGCGACCCGGCTCCGGTCGGGAGGCCACCGACGTGTTCCTGCAGGGCACCGGTGACGTGTTGATCAGCTATGAGAACGAGGCGATCAACGCCGAGCGTCAGGGCAAGGACATCGAGCACGTCAACCCGCCACAGACGTTCAAGATCGAGAACCCCGTGGCAGTGGTGACGTCTTCGCAGCACCTCCAGCAGGCGACCGCGTTGAAAAACTTCCTCTACACCCCTGAGGGCCAAAAGCTCTGGGCCGAGGCCGGTTTCCGTCCCGTCGACCCCGCAGTGGCCGCCGACTTCGCCAAGGACTTCCCGACGCCGCAGAAGCTGTGGACCATCGCCGACCTCGGTGGCTGGGGCGACGTCGACCCGGCGCTGTTCGACAAGGACAACGGCTCGATCACCAAGATCTACAAGCAGGCCACCGGATGACCGCTGGGCTCGCGCCGACTCCCGCGGCCCCGGGTCGTCTGCGTCGGGCCAGGGGCACGACGTCGCTGCGCGTAGGCGCGGCGACGTTGTGGCTCAGCGTCATCGTGTTGCTTCCGCTGGCGGCGATCCTGTGGCAGTCAGCCGGTGGCGGGTGGGAACTGTTCTGGTCCGCGGTCAGCTCCAACGCGGCGCTGGCGTCCTACAAGGTGACGTTGACGATCTCCATCGCCGTCACGCTGGTCAACCTGGTCTTCGGCCTTCTGGTGGCGTGGGTGCTCACGCGTGACGACTTCCCAGGCAAGCGACTGGTCGACGCCGTGATCGACCTGCCGTTCGCGTTGCCGACGATCGTCGCGAGCCTGGTGATGCTGGCGCTGTACGGACCGAACAGCCCTGTCGGACTTCATCTCCAACACACCAAGTGGGGCGTCGGCGTCGCGCTGTTGTTCGTGACGCTGCCCTTCGTCGTGCGCTCGGTGCAGCCGGTGCTGCTCGAACTCGACCGTGAGGTGGAGGAGGCCGCGGCGTCACTCGGCGCCAACAACGTCACCATCTTCACGAAGGTCGTTCTGCCGGCCCTGCTTCCGTCGCTCCTCTCGGGCGCGGGGCTGGCCTTCTCCCGAGCGATCGGCGAGTTCGGCTCGGTGGTCCTGATCGGCGGCGCGGTACCCGGTGAGACCGAGGTGTCCTCGCAGTGGATCCGCACGTTGATCGAGAACGACGACCGCACCGGAGCCGCGGCGATCTCCATCGTGCTCTTGGTGGTCTCCTTCTTCGTCTTGTTCGTCCTTCGGGCCGTCGGTTCGAGGGCGGCAAAGCGTGAGGAGCTCGCCCGATGATCCTGTCCAGGACGGCGCGCCTGCTCCTTCGCTACACGGCGCTTGCCTACATCCTCGTCCTCGTCGTGGTGCCCGTCGGGCTGATCCTGTGGCGCACCTTCAGCCCCGGGATCGGCACCTTCTTCGCCTCGATCAGCACTCCCGCTGCGATCTCGGCGCTGCAGCTTTCGTTGCTGGTCGTCGCGATCGTGGTCCCGCTGAACGTGCTCTTCGGGGTGCCGACTGCGCTGGTGCTGGCGCGCAACAGGTTTCGCGGCAAGAGTGCGTTGCAGGCCGTCATCGACCTGCCGTTCGCGGTCTCGCCGGTGGTGGTGGGTGTCGCCCTGATCCTGCTGTGGGGGACGGGGGGCGCGTTGGGGTTCGTCGAGAGCGGTCTCGGTTTCAAGATCATCTTCGGGCTGCCCGGCATCGTCCTCGCCAGCATCTTCGTCACGCTGCCGTTCGTCATCCGCGAGGTCGAACCCCTCCTGCACGAGCTCGGCACCGACCAGGAGGAAGCGGCGTCCACGCTGGGTTCTCAGTGGTGGCAGACGTTCTGGCGCATCACCCTGCCGTCGATCAGGTGGGGTCTGACGTACGGCATCGTGCTGACCATCGCCCGCACCCTCGGCGAATACGGCGCCGTCATCATGGTGTCGTCCAACCTCCCCGGCACCTCCCAGACCCTGACACTGCTGGTCTCCGACCGGTACAGCCGAGGGCAGGAGTACGGCGCCTACGCCGTGTCGACGCTGCTGATGACCGTCGCGGTCTTCGTACTGATCATTCAAGTGATCCTCGACGCCCGGCGTGCCCGGGCGGTGAAATAGGCTTTCGGGTAGGAGATCCCATGAGTTCCGATCAGCACAACGCCATCACCGTGCGCGGCGCCAACAAGCGCTACGGCGACTTCGTCGCCCTCGACGACATCGACTTCGACGTCCCAGAGGGATCGCTGACCGCCCTGCTGGGCCCCAGTGGTTCTGGGAAGTCGACCCTGCTGCGCGCGATCGCCGGTCTGGACCAGCCGGACACCGGCACCATCACCATCAAGGGGCGCGACGTCACCGGGGTGCCGCCGCAGCGGCGGGGCATCGGTTTCGTCTTCCAGCACTATGCGGCGTTCAAGCACCTCACGGTGCGGGACAACGTGGCGTTCGGTCCGAAGATCCGCAAGATGCCGAAGGCCGAGATCAAGGACAAGGTCGACAGCCTCCTCGAGATCGTCGGCCTCGCCGGATTCCAAAGTCGTTACCCCAGCCAGCTCTCCGGTGGCCAACGCCAACGCATGGCGCTGGCCCGCGCCCTTGCCGTCGACCCCGAGGTGCTGCTGCTCGACGAACCCTTCGGGGCCTTGGACGCCAAGGTGCGCGAGGACCTGCGGGCCTGGTTGCGCAGGCTGCACGACGAGGTTCACGTCACCACCGTGCTGGTGACCCACGACCAGGCCGAAGCGCTCGACGTGGCGGACCGCATCGCCGTGCTCAACAAGGGCCGAATCGAGCAGATCGGCACTCCCACAGAGGTTTACGACAGCCCCGTCAACGGCTTCGTGATGTCGTTCCTCGGTGCCGTGTCATCGCTGAACGGCACGCTGGTGCGTCCCCACGACATCCGGGTGGGTCGCAACCCCGACATGGCCCTCGCGCAGACCGACGGAAACGTCTCGTCGACCGGGGTCATCCGCGCCGTGATCGATCGAATCGTGTGGTTGGGCTTCGAGGTTCGCGTCGAACTCACCAGCGCGGCGGACAATTCGTCGTTCACCGCGCAGATCACCCGCGGTGACGCTGAGGCGTTGGGCCTGAAGGAGGGCGACACGGTCTACGTGCGTGCGACCCGCGTGCCACCGGTCCCCGGCGGCACCGAACTGCCCGCCGCCGACCTCAGCGCGGCGGGTCTCCCCGCCACGTAAAGCTGTTGACGTACTTCGCCATGTCCAAGGCGAGGAAGAAGTTCGCCCCCGACGGGTGGCCGGAGCCGAATTCGGGGCTGAACTCCCGGAACGGGCCGGCCGCTGCGGCGATCAACGCGTAGTCGTTCTTCACGCCGACCATGATGAGCACCCGGTTGCGGTCGTCGTCGCCGATCGCGTCGGCGGGGTAGTCGTCGGCGACCTCGCCGTACCCGAGTTGGTATCCGACGAAGGCGTTGGGGATCTCGTAGTCGAACGTCGCATCCGGATAGTGCTCCCGCAGCAGACCGTCCGCGATCTGGCGTGGCGTCTGCCCGTTGGCGGGCTGTCCGAACAGGCGCAGGGTGCCGCCGTCGCCGGCGAGCAGGTCCAGCACCACCCCGTTCGGTTCGAAGGTGGCGTCGTATGCGGTTTCCGGCCCCGGATAGGACACCGAGAATTCGCCGTCCTCGGAGGTGAACCGCGGGTTGGTGGACACCGGTTTGCTGATCGGCGGGGTGCCGCAATCGGGCGGGCACACCACGAGGGCCTCGGACGGTGTGAACCAGACCGACAGTGCGACCGCGCCCGCTGCCACCAGGACCACGACGGCGCCCAGGATCAGCAGCAGCCGCGCCGGTGGCGTCGACTTCGCCGGGGCGGCGGCGTAACTGGTCTCGGGGACCGCGTACCCCGGCCAGACCTTCGGGGGAGCCGACGTCACGAGGTCACCGGCACGGGGCGATGGGACCGCCGCCAAGCGCGTGACGACGTCGAGGTGGCCTGGCCCGCGAGCCCGCAGCAAGGGCAAAAGGGCAGATCCGCTACGACGTGCTCGCACTCGGGGCACAGCACCACGGCGTCGGGCTCGGTGTCTTCAGGTTCCGAGTGCAGCAGCGTGCAATGCACGACGATGCGAAGCACGTAGAGAGCCACCACCGTCAGGAGCGCGTAGACCACCGTCTCCACGGCGCTCGCCGGCGAGAGGAAGTCCAGCACACCCAAACCCAGATAGGCGACCAGTCCGAACGCCACCGAGGGAGGGGGAGAGGTCAACGCGTACCACCGGGGTGTGTGTCCGGTGTCCCGCCGCGGCACGAACCACAGGGTGGCGCCAACCGCGCCTGCGACCGCGGCCGCGGTCAGCGGTACGGCCACACCCTGGATCAAGCCCCCTGTCACTAGGTCGGCAGCGGACTGGCCGTCGGTGTCGATCGGGCCGCCGAGCAGCTCCGGCACCAAGGAGGTCATGCTTCCCGCGGTCACGAAGCAGACCGCGCCGAAGGCCCCGATCGTCATGCCCGACAACGGCTCTCGAGCGCCCGGGCGCCATACCCGCACGACGAGCAACGGGGCCAGCAGAAGGAACAAGAAGCCCGCCGGAATCGCGAGGCAGGTCACCAGGAGGTCGAGCGTACTTGCCGGCAGACCCAGCGCGTCGTCGTCCACCCGCGCCGCCGCCGCGTCGGTGGCGATGCTCCAGGCCACTCCACCGATGATGCTGAGCAGGGCGGTCACCAGCAGCGTGCTCGTCGACGTGTCCCTGACGGCGTCGCTCTCCTTGAGGTAGGCCAGGAACAACGCGGGCAGCCCGGCGCCAACGACCCCGATCAGCGCGGCCACCCACATCGGCAGGGCGGTGCCCACCAGCAGCGCCATGACTCCGATCAGCGCCACGCCAAAGGCCATCCTGGAATGCCTTGGCAGCGCGGGGAACAACGTGCTGATCGCCGCGGGGCGCAGCACGTGCTCACCCGGTGCCGCCGCGTATGCCGACAGCCGGAGCCACGGCGGTCCGTCCCCTCGTCGCGGCGTTGCCGTCGCCCCGCAGTTGCCGCAGAATTCGCCCGTCGGGACGATGACGGCGCAGATGCGACACGTCATCGTCGTCATCGAGGCGCCATCCCCTTCTGGATGTCGAGGAAGTCGCGGGCGAGCTGTGCCACGTTCGGACTGCCGAGCCCGGTCGCCAGGTCGTAGCCGGGAACCGCGACGTCGACCGCGCTGCCACCGAGCGTGACGTCTCGGAAGCCCGGCGCGTTCGCGCCCGCCGCCACCCGGTACAGCAGCGGGTTGACGTCACCCAGTCGCTGCCCGCCGTTGGCCAGCAGGTACTGGTTCATCAGCGCGGTGAGACCGGCCCACACCGGGGCCGCCTGCGAGGTGCCCGCACCGACGAGGTCCTGCTGGTCGAATCTGATCCGGATGCCCGTGAACGGATCGGCGAGCGCGGACACGTCGGGTGTCAGACGCCGCTGCTTCTTGCCGGAATCGCGCTCGATGGACAGCCTGCGCTGCCACGTGGGCCTCGGAAAGAGCTTGGACACGCCGCCACTGGTGCCCTGAGACAGGGGAGAGTCGATCCAGGCCTGTTCGGCCAGCCATTGGCCGTCCTCGTCGGTGGACAACGTGGTGCCACCCACCGACGTCATGCCCGGCAGGGACGAAACCGCGTCCAGCCCAACATCGTCGGGGCCTGGCGGGGACGACCAGTTCTCGCCGCCCTTGCACTCGAGCCCTCCGGTGTCACCGCTGGCGTCGAAGGCCGAGGTGCCGTTGCGGTGGGCGCGTTCCAATGCCGACTGCACCGGCTTGAGGTCCGTCGCGGTGATCAGCGCGTCACAACCCCACCCGATGGACAGGCTCCACACGGCGCCGGGGAACTGCTTGTTGGTCGCGTCGAACATCTCCGCGATGCGTTCGTAGGTGCGGCCGCCCTCCAGGGTGGGACGGGCGTTGACGACGACCATCCTCGCGTCGGGCGCAATCGCATGTGCCACTTCGAGATCCATCACCGTCTCGGCGCGTGACTCGCTGGGCTGGCCACCGACGAGGACGGGCTTCAGCGGTGGGAGCCCCGACATCTCCGCGAAGTCGTCGAGGTCGCCCTGGTCATACCCGCTGAAGGCGAAGAAGACGATGGTCTGCCCCTTGCCCGTAATGCCGGCCTCGGTAAGGGGATTGGCGTTGTATGCGGTCAGCAGCGCGGTCGGCGTCAGCCCTTGGCCGGGAACGTCGAGCGGAATGTGGTCGGGGCGCGCCTCGCGGTGCGGTGTGTATCCGAGGATGCGGCCAAGGTCGCTGACCGTGTTGCGAACGGCGGCAGGCACTTCGGGCTGCTGGGGCGAGGCGTAGAAGACCTGTCCCTGCATGCCGCGATAGTCGTGCACGGGAACGTCGAAGGCCTCGGCCACGACGGGCGGAGCGCCCTCGACGATGGCCCAGTCCTCGCCCGGCTGCCAGCGGACGTCGAGTCCCTTGGTGTCCGCCCACCGAAGCAGCGGGTCGGGGCGGGTCGGGCCGCGAAGGCCGACGGTGAGTTGAGCGTGGTCCAGTTGGGACGGACCGAGATCGGTGGAACTGGCCAGGAGGTTCGCATACGGCCCGGCGATGGTGACCGCCGGTGACGGCGAGGAATCGGATCGGTGATCCGAGATCAGCACGGCCACTCCGGCTACCAACGACGTGGCCAGCGAGCACCCGACCACACGCACGGCTGTACGTCGATCGAACATCAGGGACTCCCGGTCACCGAGAACAAATCTGCAGGGACGTCACCAGGTGACGTCCCTGCAGAATGTCGAATCAACCTCGAACGACCGGAGTTAGGAACTGCTGCCGCTGCGGTGGGTGCCGGGCTCGCCCGTGGGAGCCGGCGGTGCCTTCACCGGCGGAGAGAAGCTGTTGGCCCCACCCGGGGTCAGGCTCTTCTCCGTCGGGGTGACTGACGGCGCGGTGGTCGTCGTCGTGGTGCTGCTGGGTGCGGGCGTCTCGCTGCTGCTAGAGCAAGCGGTCAGTGCACCCATCGTGATGATCGCACCGCCACCGATGACCAACGCCAGGCGACGAGTGAAACGATCTGTATTCATGTTCTATCCCAATCCAATCCCCGAATTGCGATCCGACGACCGTTTGCGGGGTCGTGGGCGGCTGGACGCCGTCGTCAATATAATGCCACGAGTTGAGCAAATCGAGTGCGAATCGCTGAGTCGCTGCAGGCCGGTGCTCATCACGGGGGGAGCCGAAGGAGCGCCGCTCAAGTGAAGACGACGGCAAACCGGAGTTTGCGGCTGGCAACCTCACGCCGCATCGAGCTCACCTCACGGATGCGTTGCCGGGTCACGCAGCGACGCGCGCGAGGCAGACGTCGTCGAACCGGTCGAGAAGCGCGGCGGCCACCAGGTTGTGTGAACCAAGCGGCTCCGCCATCGGGATGCCGAGTTCGGCGGCCGATGCCGCGACCCGGTCGGTGATGCGGCCGTGAGCAAGAAACCACGGTGCGACGACGAGGTGTCGTGCGCCGCGACTCCGAAGGCGGATCGCCGCCTCGGCGACGGTCGGGTGCGGGCCGGTGGCGAACGCCACCTCCACCCCTGCCCAACGCGTTCTCGAACAGAGGGCAGCGGCCAGCGTCGACGTGCGCGCGTTGGCGGCGTCGTTCGACGTGCCGACCGCCACCACCACGACACCCACGTCGCGGCGGTCGGCCGGGGCTCCGGCGGCGGCCACGCGTTGCCCGAGCAGCGTGACGAGTGCCGGATCCTCGCCGAGCGCCTCGGCCACCCGAACCTCGGCGCCGGACTGCTCGATCACGGCGGGCAGGTCGACCCTGGCGTGATGTGCGCTGGCCAGCAGCATCGGAACCACGACGGCCGACTCGCCGCGGCGGGCGAGATCGGTGAGCACCTCGCCCACGAACGGCGCCGACGTCTCCAGGAACGCCGCGTGCACGTCGAGGCCAGGACGCAACCGACGAATCCTCCCGGCCAGTGCCTGCGCCACCTGCGGCGAACGCGGATCCGCGCTGCCGTGGGCGGCCAGGATCAGGGCGGGGTCAGCCGTCACGAGGCGTGCAGCCCGCACTCCGTCTTCGACAGACCGGCCCAGCGTCCGCTGCGCGGATCGGCACCCTCCACGGGCTTCGCCGTGCACGGTGCGCACCCGATGGACGGGTAGCCCTCGAATACGAGGGGGTTGACCAGGATGTCGTTCGCGTCGATGTAGGCCTGCATCTCGTCGTCCGACCAGGCCGCGATCGGATTGATCTTCACCAACCCAAAGGCCTTGTCGTAACTGATGAGCGGTGCGTTGGCGCGCGTCGGCGCCTCGACCCGCCGAATGCCGGTGACCCAGGCCGAGTAGCCCTTCAAGGCCTTGCCGAGCGGCTCCACCTTGCGCATCCGGCAGCACGCCGCCGGGTCGCTGGCAAACAGGTTCTTGCCGAGAAGCTCGTCCTGCTCGGCGACGCTGTGCTCGGGTGTGACGTTGACCACGTTCACGCCGTAGACGGCCTCGACGGCGTCCCTGGTGCCGATGGTCTCCGCGAAGTGATAGCCGGTGTCGAGGAACAACACGTCGACCCCCGGGCGCACCTTGGCCGCCATCGCCACCAGAACGGCGTCCTGCATGTTCGAGGCGACGACGTATTCGCCGCCGAAGTTCTCATCCGTCCAGGCCAACAGCTCGTCGGCGCTGGCGCCGTCGAGTTCGGCAGCGCCGCGTTCGGCGAGTGCGATCAGGTCGGTCTCGGTCATCAGATCCGTCATCGACAACTACCTCAAATCCGCTTCGTCGGCCCGTACGGCCCACGTTGCAAAACGCTCGCCGTCCTCCCTTTGTTTCACGAAGTTGCGGACGACCCGCTCGATGTAGTCGCCCAGCTCCGTGCTGGTCACCTTGTGCTGGCGCAACTTGCGGCCGAACGCGCTGTCCAGGCCGAGGCTGCCGCCCAGGTGAACCTGGAAACCCTCTTCCGGGCCGTTCCCGTCGTCGACCATCTGGCCCTTGAAGCCGATGTCCGCGACCTGAATGCGGGCGCACGAGTTCGGGCAGCCGTTGATGTTGATCGTCACGGGGACGTCGAGCTGGGCGTTGAGGTCATCGAGGCGCGCCTCGAGCTCGGGGGCCAATTGCTGCGAGCGGCTGCGCGTCTCGGCGAACGACAGCTTGCAGAACTCGATTCCCGTGCACGCCATCAGGTTTCGCCGCCAATGTGACGGCTTCGACGGCAGTCCCAGCGCGTCCAACCCGTCGCGGAGCGCGTCGAGTTTGTCGTCGGGCACGTCGAGGATGACCAGCTTCTGATACGGGGTGAACCGGATGCGATCCGAACCGGCGGCCTCCGCGAGGTCGGCGACCTTGGTCAGGATGGTGCCCGACACGCGGCCCGCGATCGGGGCGACGCCAACGGCGTTGAGCCCGTTCTTGAGGCGCTGCACGCCGACGTGGTCGATCGGGCGGGGCACCGGCGTCGGCGCAGGCCCGTCGACCAGGGGGCGCTTGAGGTACTCGGTCTCCAAGACTTCCCGGAACTTCGGGATGCCCCAGTCCTTGATCAGGAACTTCAGCCGGGCCTTCGCGCGCAGGCGGCGGTAGCCGTAGTCGCGGAACACGCTGACGACGGCTTCCCAGACGTCGGGAACCTCGTCGAGCGGCACCCACGCGCCGACCCGCTGGCCCAGCATCGGGTTGGTCGACAATCCGCCGCCGACCCACAGGTCGAAGCCTGGGCCGTGCTCGGGGTGGACGACGCCGACGAACGCGACGTCGTTGATCTCGTGCACGACGTCCTGGAGGCCCGAGATCGCGGTCTTGAACTTGCGCGGCAGATTCGAGTACTCGGGCTTGCCGATGTAGCGCTTGGTGATCTCGTCGATGGCGGGCGTGCCGTCGATGACCTCGTCGAGCGATTCACCGGCCAGCGGCGAGCCGAGCACGACGCGGGGGCAGTCGCCGCACGCCTCGGTGGTCTGCAGGCCGACTTCGTCGAGGCGCCGCCAGATCTCCGGCATGTCCTCGACCCGAATCCAGTGGAACTGGACGTTCTGCCGGTCGGAGATGTCGGCGGTGTCGCGGGCGAACTCGGTAGAGATGCCGCCAAGGGCGCGCAACGACGCCGCGGTCAGGGCGCCGCCGTCGGACCGGACCCGCAGCATGAAGAACTCGTCTTCGAGCATGTCGGTGTTGTCGTCACCGGTCCAGGTGCCGTCATAGCCGGGCTTGCGCTGCGTGTAGAGCCCCCACCAGCGGAATCGTCCGCGCAGGTCACCCTTGTCGATGCTCTCGAAGCCGCCCTTGGCGTAGATGTTCTCGATGCGGGCGCGCACGTTGAGCGGGTTGTCGTCCTTCTTGGCCTGCTCGTTGGCGTTGAGCGGCTCGCGATATCCGAGTGCCCATTGGCCCTCGCCCTTCGGGCGCTTGGCGGGCTTGGCTGCAGCGGTGGGCTTGGAGTCGGCCTGGGTCATGTGATGGCCCCTCTCGAGGGAGCCAGCGTAGGAATCGTGCGTCGTCACCGGTGGCTGTCCGGCGGCGCAGATCCGGCGGCCAGCTGAAGTTACAGGTGGACAGGTCTACGGCGTCAAGGCAGACAGCAACAGGTGCATACGCGCTTGAAGTCGACATGCCGCCGGACCACCAGCGGAACGCCGGTGGTCGAGGTCTGGGCAGCAGTCACGCCTGACATTCTGCCACGACGAACGGTATCGGCCACAACCGGTCAAATCTTGCGCTCACCACGAGCAAAAATCGGCTCTGGAACCACGCTCTGGAAGACTGGAGCCATGAACGGACCCCACGCTCGGCCGTTCGGCGTCTACGTCCACGTTCCGTTCTGCGCGACCCGTTGCGGCTACTGCGACTTCAACACCTACACACCCGCCGAACTGGGCGGCGCGAACCCCGACGGCTGGCTCCAGGCGATGAAGGTCGAACTCGAGCTCGCTGCGGAGTCGATGGCGTCGCTGGGCGGCGTCCCCGAGGTGGCGACGGTGTTCGTCGGCGGCGGCACCCCGACGATGCTCGGCGGCGAGCGACTCGCGTCGGTGCTGGACGCGGTGCGCGCGAACTTCACGCTGGCCGCAGGCGCCGAGGTCACGACCGAGGCCAACCCGGAGTCGACGACGCCGGAACTGCTTGCGCGCCTTCGCGATGCCGGCTTCACCCGGCTGTCGCTCGGCATGCAGTCGACGGCCCCGCACGTGCTCGCCGCACTGGACCGGGTGCACTCGCCAGGCCGTGCACTGACCGCCGCCGCCGACGCCCGCGCGGCGGGGTTCGAGCACGTCAACCTGGATCTCATCTACGGCACCCCTGGGGAGAGCGACGACGACTTGGCCCGCTCGGTCGACGCGGCGATCGGGGCAGGCGTCGACCACGTCTCGGCGTACGCGCTGGTCGTCGAGGAGGGCACCGCGCTGGCGCGGCGGGTGCGTCGCGGCGAGTTGCCCGCACCGGACGACGACGTCCTCGCCACGCGCTACGAACTGCTCGACGCGCGGCTCTCCGCGGCGGGCTTCGACTGGTACGAAGTGTCCAACTGGAGCCTGCCCGGCGGGGAGTGCCGACACAATCTCGGGTACTGGGACGGCGGCGAGTGGTGGGGCGCGGGACCGGGTGCGCACGGCTACACCGACGGCGCGCGGTGGTGGAACGTCAAGCACCCCAACGCTTATGCGGACATGCTCGCCCGTCGGGAACTGCCGGTGGGTGGGCGTGAGGAGTTGAGCGCCACGGAGCGGCACACCGAGGACGTGATGCTGACGGTTCGGCTTCGCGACGGGTTGCCGGTGACGTTGCTCGACGCGGGGGAGCGGTCTCGGGCCGACGAACTGTGTCGGACCGGGCTGCTGCTCGATCGGGGCGAGGCCATGGTGCTGACCGATCGCGGCCGGCTGCTGGCCGACGCGGTGGTGCGGGAACTGCTGGCGTAGCGCGTCGGTCGGTTAGGTCTGCTGATCCAGCGGAAGGTCCATGTCGTAGACCCGCGCGTGCAGTACGGGCCTGTTCCGCAGCGCCGCCCGCACGGCCTGGTGCACGCCGTCTTCGAGATAGATGACGCCCTCCCAGCGCACGGCATGCGGGAAGAGGTCGCCGTAGAACGTGGAATCCTCCGACAGCAGCCGGTCCAACTCCAACACCGTGGTGGTGGTCACCAGTTCGTCGAGGCGAATCTGCCGAGGCGGAATCTGCGCCCACTGCCGATAGGTCAGGCTGTGCTCCGGATACGGCTTGCCGTCACGGACGCCCTTGAAGATCATCGGCCGGTCCTGGAGAGCATGTGTCGAGGCTAACCGCCCGCCCCGTCGGGCGCCGCGGCACGTCGGCGCTGTTGGCCGACGTAAAATGACGACGACTAGGAGGTGAACCATGGGTACTGCCGATGACCGCCGCTTCGAAGTGTTGCGCGCCATCGTCGCCGACTTCGTTTCCACGAAGGAGCCGATCGGATCCAAGAGCCTCGTCGAACGCCACAATCTCGGCGTATCGAGTGCCACGGTGCGCAACGACATGGCCGTCCTGGAGGCCGAGGGGTACATCGCCCAACCGCACACCAGCTCGGGCCGGGTGCCCACCGAGAAGGGGTACCGCGAGTTCGTCGACCGCCTCGACGACGTCAAGCCGATGTCGTCGGCGGAACGTCGCGCCATCCTCACGTTCCTCGAGTCCGGCGTCGACCTCGACGACGTCCTGCGTCGGGCCGTCAAACTGCTCGCCCAGCTCACCAGGCAGGTCGCGATCGTTCAGTACCCGACCCTGTCGACGTCGACGGTCCGCCACCTGGAAGTCGTCGCGCTGACGCCGGCCCGGCTGCTGCTGGTCGTGATCACCGACTCGGGTCGCGTCGACCAGCGGATCGTGGAACTCGGTGACGCCATCGACGACGTGCAGCTCTCCGCGCTGCGGGAGCGGCTGGGGCAGGCGCTGGAGGGCAAGCCGATCACGACCGCGTCGGTCGCCGTCTCGGATCTGGCGTCGCAGCTCGTCGGCCACGGCGTCCTCGGGGACGCGGTCGGTCGAGCGGCGACGGTGCTGGTCGAAACCCTCGTCGAGCACTCCGAGGAGCGTTTGCTGCTCGGCGGCACGGCCAACCTCACGCGAAACACCGCCGACTTCGGCGGATCGCTGCGTTCGGTGCTGGAGGCGCTGGAGGAGCAGGTGGTGGTGCTGCGATTGCTGGCCGCCCAGGAGGAGGCCGGTAAGGTAACGGTGCGCATCGGACACGAGACCGCGGCCGAGCAAATGGCTGGAACGTCCGTGGTGAGCACCACGTACGGCAGCTCGGGCAAGGTCTTCGGTGGGATGGGTGTGGTGGGTCCCACTCGGATGGACTATCCGGGAACCATCTCCAACGTCGCCGCGGTTGCTCTGTACATAGGTGAAGTCCTGGGTGCCCGCTAAGGGCCTTGGGACAGACGGCAACTGCAGCTTCACGAAGCGAAGAAGGGTTTGGCGTGGCACGCGATTATTACGGCCTGCTCGGGGTGAGCAAGGGCGCGAGCGACTCGGAGATCAAGCGCGCGTATCGCAAGCTTGCGCGCGAGTTGCATCCCGACGTCAACCCCGATGAGGCCGCGCAAGCGCAGTTCAGGGAGATCGGCGTCGCCTACGAGGTGCTGAGCGACCCGGAGAAGCGCCGCATCGTCGACCTCGGTGGCGATCCGATGGAGAGCGCGGGCGCGGGCAACGGCTTCGGCAACGGATTCTCCGGCGCCGGTTTCGGTGGGCTCGGCGACGTCTTCGAGGCGTTCTTCGGCGGTGGCGGCGGAGGTCGCGGACCGGTCGGCCGGGTGCGCCCGGGATCGGATTCACTGCTGCGGATGCGGCTGGACCTGGCCGAGTGCGCGACGGGCGTCACCAAGCACGTCACCGTGGACACCGCCATCCTCTGCGATCTGTGCCACGGCAAGGGCACCCACGGGGACTCCAAGCCGGTCACCTGCGACACCTGCCACGGCCAGGGCGAGGTGCAGTCCGTGCAGCGTTCCCTGCTTGGTCAGGTCATGACGTCGCGTCCGTGCCCCGTGTGCGCGGGCGTCGGCGAGGTCATCCCCGACCCCTGTCACCGCTGCGGCGGCGACGGTCGCGTGCGGGCGAGGCGTGACATCGCCGTGAAGATCCCGCCCGGCGTCGGCGACGGCATGCGGGTCAGACTGGCCGCTCAGGGCGAAGTCGGCCCCGGCGGCGGACCCGCGGGCGACCTGCACGTCGAGGTCCACGAAGCGCCGCACGACGTCTTCATCCGCGACGGTGACGATCTGCACTTCAGCGTGTCGGTACCGATGGTCGACGCGGCGCTGGGCACCACGGTCACGGTCGACGCGATTCTCGACGGCGACACCGACATCGTCGTCGCACCAGGCACTCAGCCGGGAGCTGTCACGACGCTGCGCGGCCGCGGGATGCCCAACGTGCGGTCCGGCGTCCGCGGGAACCTGCACGCCCACGTCGACGTCCTAGTGCCAACGCGCCTCGACCAGCAGGACACTGAGTTGCTCCAGAAGCTCAAGGAGCACCGGGTTCGGGACGTGGCCGAGGTGAAGTCCACGCAGGCGGCGCCCGCAGGGGGCGGGCTGTTCAGCCGGCTGCGCGAGACCTTCACAGGCCGATAGCGCAGGCGCCGTGAGTCGCGCGCTGTTCTACGTCGAGGCGGTACCCGAGGTCGGCGAGGTCGTCGTGGTCGACGGTGACGAGGGCTTCCATGCCGCGTCGGTGCGGCGCATCCGCGTCGGCGAAGAACTCGACCTCGGTGACGGCGCCGGCACGGTCGCCCACGTGGTCGTCGACGGCGTCGGGAAGGGCAGCCTGACGGCCCGGGTGTTGAGCAGGCGCGTCGTCCCGCCGTCGTCGCCAGGGGTCACCGTCGTCCAGGCACTGCCGAAGTCCGATCGCTCGGAGTTGGCGGTCGAACTCGCCACCGAAGCCGGAGCCGACGCCTTCGTGGCCTGGCAGTCGGACCGCTGCGTGGCCCGCTGGGACGGGTCCGCGAAGGTGGAGAAGGGGCTCCGCCGCTGGCAGGCGGTGGCCAGGTCCGCGGCCAGGCAGTCGCGCCGTCCCCACGTCCCGCCGGTGACCTCGCTGATGTCGACCAAGGAGCTCGCCGCCCACGTGCGCTCGGTCGCCGATTTCACGTCTGTGCTCGTGTTGCACGAGTCAGCCACCGTCCCACTGGCGGCGGCGGGGCTCGGCGACGCCGACTCGTTGATGTTGCTGATCGGTCCCGAAGGCGGCATCGGCGACGACGAACTGCGGGTGCTGACCGACGCCGGAGCCACCGCCGTTCGGCTGGGCCCGAGTGTGCTGCGGACCACATCGGCGGCCGCTGTGGCGCTTGGCGCACTCGGCGTTTTGACGCCGCGCTGGCATTTGTGACCTTGATCTCTGCCAGTCGCCCACGTTTTCACGCAGCCGGAATTAAACGTCTGATCAGTGCGTTCGTGCTAGCAGACCGGTTGGATGGCTCCACCGCCGGTCGACGCAACCACAGAGGGCACGAAAGAAGAAATGAAGAACACAAAGAAGATCGGACTTGCCACCCTCGTTGCCAGCGCATTTGCTGCTGGCATTCTTGGGGTAGCGGCTCCGATGCAAGCGACCGCATCCGCCGAAACCCTGCCGGTGCTGGAAATGCCGGGATACTCAGCGGGTGTCGACCACGACCGGAGGGTCAAGTCGGTGCTTCCGGCGGTCAACATCGCACACGCCGACAACACCGTGCAGCAGAGCCGCTGACACGGCACCACCTCGAAGAGGGGCACCCGGCATGGGTGCCCCTTCTTCTTTGGGTCGATGTGGTGACCAGCGGTAAGCTCTTCACAGCAGACAGCCATAGCCCTGAGCACGGAAAGCAGGCACAGAACACCACGTGACGCCCCGCGAGACGACCGCCGCTGTCAACAGCACAGCCTCGGACAGCACCGTGCGAAGCAACATAAGTGTTCCGCCCGACTTGGTGGTGGGGCTGCTCGGCTCCGCCGACGAAAACCTGCGCGCGCTGGAACGCCTGCTGACCGCCGACATCCACGTGCGCGGCAACGCCGTGACCCTGTCCGGTGAGTCGGCCGACGTCGCCCTCGCCGAGCGGGTCGTGACCGAGCTGATCGCCGTGGTGGCCGGCGGGCAGACGCTGACCCCCGACGCCGTGCGGACGAGCGTCGGCATGATCACCGGCGTCGGCAACGAGTCACCCGCCGACGTGCTGACCCTCGACATCCTCTCGAGGCGTGGCAAGACGATCCGGCCCAAGACGCTCAACCAGAAGCGCTACGTCGACGCGATCGACGCCCACACCATCGTGTTCGGCATCGGTCCCGCTGGTACCGGCAAGACCTACCTCGCGATGGCCAAGGCGGTCAACGCCCTTCAGACCAAGCAGGTTTCGCGCATCATCCTCACCCGCCCCGCGGTGGAGGCCGGCGAACGCCTCGGCTTCCTGCCCGGCACGCTGAGCGAGAAGATCGACCCCTACCTGCGACCGTTGTACGACGCGCTCCACGACATGATGGATGCGGAACTGATCCCAAAGCTGATGAGCGCCGGCGTGATCGAGGTTGCGCCCCTGGCATACATGCGCGGCCGGTCGCTCAACGATGCGTTCATCATCCTCGACGAGGCGCAGAACACCACGCCGGAGCAGATGAAGATGTTCCTGACCCGGCTGGGCTTCGGGTCGAAGATCGTCGTCACCGGCGACTCCACGCAGGTCGACCTGCACGGCGCCAAGTCCGGGCTCACCGCCGCGATGGAAATCCTCGATCACATCGACGACATCCACTTCTCCGAGCTCACCAGCGCCGACGTCGTCCGACACCGGCTGGTGTCCGAGATCGTGGACGCCTACGCCAAATCCGAAGCGCCGACGGGCAACAGGGCCGATCGTCGGTCGGGCACGGGTAGGCAGCGCCGATGAGCATCGAGGTCTCCAACGAGTCCGGCATCGACGTCGCCGAGAACGAATTGGTCAGCGTCGCACGGTTCGTCATCGCCAAGATGGACGTCAACCCCGGTGCCGAACTGTCCATGGTTCTGCTGGACACCCCCGCGATGGCCGATCTGCACATGCGGTGGATGGACCTTCCTGGGCCGACCGACGTCATGAGTTTTCCGATGGACGAGCTGGAGCCGGGTGGTCGTCCCGACGCCCCGGAGCCCGGCCCGTCGATGCTCGGCGACATCGTGCTGTGTCCCGAGTTCGCCGCCAAACAGGCTGAGAAGGCCGGACATTCACTTGGTCAGGAGCTTGCGCTGCTGACCGTGCACGGAGTGCTGCACCTGCTCGGGTACGACCACGCCGAACCCGACGAGGAGAAGGAGATGTTCGCCCTGCAGCGCGAACTCCTCGAGGAGTGGGTGGCCGACCAGGTCGCCGCCTACCACCAGGACCGGCAGAACGAAAAGGACCGCAGGTTGTTGGACAAGTCGCAGTTCTTCGACCAGCCGTGAGCGCATTCGCTTCCCTGATCGGCGCGCTCGCGCTCATCGCGCTCGGCGGCGTGTTCGCCGCGGTGGACGCCGCCATCAGCACGGTGTCCATCGCCAGGATCGACGAAATGGTCCGCGACGAACGTCCCGGCGCCGCGCGACTGGCCCGCCTCACCGACGACCGTCCGCGCTACATCAATCTGATCGTGCTGCTGCGCATCACGTGTGAAACGGCGGCGACCGTCCTACTCGTCGCGTTCCTGTACGAAGATCTCGGCCTGAAGTGGGGTCTGCTCGCGGCCGCGGCCATCATGGTCGTGGTCAGCTTCGTCGCCATCGGCGTCGGGCCGCGGACCCTCGGCAGGCAGCACGCGTACAGCATCGCGCTTGGCGCAGCCATTCCGCTGCAAGCGATCTCGGTGCTCTTGACCCCGATCAGCCGACTGCTGGTGCTGATCGGAAATGCGCTGACTCCCGGCGTCGGCTTCCGCAACGGTCCGTTCGCCTCGGAAATCGAACTGCGCGAAGTCGTCGACCTCGCCCAGCAGCGCGGCATCGTCGCCGACGACGAGCGCAGAATGATCCAGTCGGTCTTCGATCTCGGTGACACCGTCGCGCGCGAGGTGATGGTGCCCCGCACCGAGATGGTGTGGATCGAATCGGACAAGACCGCCGGCCAGGCGACCTCACTTGCGGTGCGCAGCGGGCACTCTCGGCTACCCGTGGTCGGCGAGAACGTCGACGACATCGTCGGAGTCGTCTTCCTGAAGGACCTCGTCGAGCAGACCTATTACAGCAACGGCGGCATCGACACCCGGGTCGGCGAGGTGATGCGCCCGCCGGTGTTCGTCCCCGACTCGAAGCCCCTGGACGCACTGCTGCGTGAGATGCAGAAGGACCGCAACCACATGGCGTTGTTGGTCGACGAATACGGGGCAATCGCCGGGCTGGTCACCATCGAGGACGTGCTCGAAGAGATCGTCGGGGAGATTGCCGACGAATACGACACCGACGAGGTCGCGCCCGTCGAAGACCTTGGCGACAAGCACTTTCGCGTCAGCGCTCGGCTGCCGCTAGAGGATCTGGCCGAACTCTACGAGCTGGACCTCGACGACGACCTCGACGTCGACACCGTGGGCGGCTTGCTGGCCCACGAGCTGGGTCGCGTGCCGTTGCCTGGCGTCGAGGTGACGTGGGACGCGCTGCGCCTGCGAGCCGAAGGTGGTCGTGACCACCGAGGCCGGGTGCGCATCGGCACCGTCCTCGTCAAACCCACTGAGCAGGAAGAAGAAGACCAATGAGCGAATTCCGCTCCGGCTTCGTCTGTTTCGTCGGCCGGCCCAATACCGGCAAGTCGACGCTGACCAACGCCCTGGTGGGCACCAAGGTCGCGATCACGTCCAACCGCCCACAGACCACGCGTCACACCATCCGCGGCATCGTGCACCGTCCTGACTTTCAGATCATCCTCGTCGACACCCCTGGACTGCACCGGCCGCGGACCCTGCTGGGTGAGCGCCTCAACGAACTGGTGAAGGCCACCTACTCGCAAGTCGACGTGATTGGACTCTGCATCCCCGCCGACGAGGCCATCGGGCCCGGTGACCGATGGATCTACGAGCAGATCAGGGCCGTCGCGCCGCGGACCACGTTGACGGTCCTCGTGACGAAGATCGACAAGGTCTCCAAGGAGAAGGTCGCCGCACAGCTCCTCGCCGTCAGCGAGCTGACCGGCGGCACAGCCGAGATCGTGCCCGTCTCGGCCATCACGGGGGAGCAGGTCGACCTCCTCACCGGGGTGCTCGCCAAGCAGCTCCCTCCCGGCCCGGCGTTCTACCCGGACGGGGAGCTGACCGACGAGCCGGAGGAAGTCCTCATGGCCGAGCTGATCCGCGAGGCCGCGCTCGAGGGCGTCCGCGACGAGCTGCCGCACTCGCTGGCCGTGGTGATCGACGAGGTGGAACAACGCGAAGGGCGGGACGACCTCATTGACGTGCACGCCATCCTCTACGTCGAACGGGACTCGCAGAAGGGCATCGTCATCGGCAAGGGCGGGGCCCGCCTGCGCGAGGTCGGTACGGCGGCCCGCCACCAGATCGAGACGCTGCTCGGCACCAAGGTGTATCTGGACCTACGCGTGAAGATCGCGAAGAACTGGCAGCGCGATCCGAAACAGCTTGGGCGGCTTGGCTTCTAGACTTCTGGGGTGCCCCACCAGACCTCTGGCTGGTCGGCCCGCCACGCGCCGATCGCCTCGAGCGCGGCGGCCAGCGACACCAGCAGCGGTTCACTGCCTTCGGGCCCCATCAGCTGAACGCCGATCGGCAGCCCGTCCGAGGTGAACCCGGCGGGCACGTTGATCGACGGCCACCCGAGAAGGTTCCACGGCCACGTCACGGGGCACGCGCGGATCATCGCGCGGTCGGTGGACAGCCCGCCGCGCTCGTCGAAGTCGTGCACCCTCGGGGGAGGAAGAGCCGTCGTCGGGGCGAGGACCACGTCGGCGAGGTTGAAGATCCAGCCGATGCGACGCTGCGACTCCGCTTCGCGACGGCGGGCGTCGCGCAGGATGTTCTCCGACAACAGCCGGCCGGTCCGCATGTTGGCGGTGGTGCGCTTGTCGAACGTCACCCCGGGTCCGAGCCGGTGCGCCCACTCCACCAGTCCCGACGTCGAACGGGACAGGAAGTTCCACGACGTGCGGAGGCCGTAGTCGGGATCGGCGGCACGCACGGTGTGGCCGAGGTGCTCGAGCTGTTCGGCCATCCGCTCCATCGCCGCCCGAATCTCGGGGTGAAGGGTCGCGCGGAACCCGGTGAAGGGAAACTTCGTCGACATAGCCACGGTCAGCGGTCCTGGTGGCTGGCTGACGAACTCGGCGGCGGTGACGGGCGCGGGCTTGTGCAGGTCTCCTTCGGCATTTCCGGATGCGGCGTCGAGCACCAGGGCCGCGTCGACGACCGTGCGGGCCAAGACGCCGTTGACGGTGATCCCGTTGAACGCCTCGGGCAGTGGCCAGGTGGAAATGCGGCCGCGCTGAGGCTTGATGCCGACCAGGTGGGTCCAGGCCGCCGGGATCCGCACGCTGCCCGCGCCGTCCGATCCGATGGCTGCCGTGACCAGCCCGGCGGCCACTGCGGCAGCGCTGCCGCCCGACGACCCGCCGGGGGTGTGCTCGGCCGACCAGGGATTGCGGGTGTGTCCGAACGCGGGTCCGCTGGTGAACGGCCACTGGCCGAGCTCGCAGGTGTTGGTCTTCCCGACGATGACGGCGCCGGCGGCGCGCAGCCGACGGACGACCTCGGCGTCGGCCGTGGCCGGTGCAACCTCACCCGAGGTGCCGAAGCGGGTCGGAACGCCTGCGACGTCGACGTCGTCCTTGACTGCGATCGGGATGCCCAGAAGGGGGAGGGCTTGTCCCGCAGCGCGTTTGCGGTCGGCGGCGGCGGCGTCGGCTAGGGCTTGCTCGGTCAGGACCACGCGGAAGGCGTTGAGCGTGGACTGACTGGCCTCGATGGCCTTCAACGATCGGGTGGTGAGGTCGACGGAGGTGACTTTGCCGCTGGCCAGCCGGTACTGCAGCTGAGTCAGGGTGGGCAGGTGCTTGCCGGGGGGCCGCGTGCTCGCCCCTGTGAACGAGGTGTCTGACATTTGAATCGAGAATATCCGGCCGGGCCCTCGCGGCGTGGTCGGCGCGGCTCGTCGGACCGAGGTGGAACACTGTGCTGATGCGGTTGTACCGGGATCGAGCGGTCGTGCTGCGCCAGCACAAGCTCGGCGAGGCCGACCGGATCGTGACTCTGCTCACCCTCGAGCACGGCTTGGTCCGTGCCGTGGCCAAGGGCGTGCGGCGGACCCGCAGCAAGTTCGGGGCCAGGCTGGAGCCGTTCGCGCACATCCACGTCCAGCTCTATCCGGGCCGAAACTTGGACGTGGTCACGCAGGTGCAGGCCATCGACTCGTTTGCCAGCGACATCGTCAGCGAATACGGGCGGTACACCAGTGGGTGTGCGGTGCTCGAGACGGCCGAGCGGCTGGCCGGTGAGGAACGTGCCCCGTCTCCGGCCTTGCACCGGCTCACCGTTGCGGCGTTGCGTGCGGTCGCCGACGGCATCCGCCCGCGTGAGCTCGTCCTCGACGCATATCTGTTGCGGGCCATGGGCATTGCAGGCTGGGCGCCCTCGCTCACCGAATGCGCCCGCTGCGCGGCGCCGGGGCCGCACCGGGCGTTCCACGTCGCCGCGGGCGGCAGTGTGTGCATGCACTGCAGGCCGTCCGGTTCCGTGACGCCGCCACAGGGCGTGATCGACCTGATGTCCGCCCTGCACGACGGCGACTGGCCGGCTGCCGAGGCGTCGACGGCGTCGTATCGTAGCCAGGCCAGCGGACTGGTGGCCGCGCACCTGCAGTGGCATCTCGAGCGCCAATTGCGTACTTTGCCGCTGGTCGAGCGCGCGTACCGCGTCGACCGCACGGTCGCCGAACGACGAGTTGCCCTGTTCGGGCAGGATGAGGCACATGGCTACGACAAGGGGCAGGGGCAAGAAGGAGACTTACCCGCAGTTGCCTCCGGCGCCTGACGACTATCCGACGTTCCCGGACAAGTCCTCGTGGCCGGTGGTGTTTCCGGAGTTACCGCCGGAAACCAACGGCAAGTTCTCTCGACCGCCGCAACACACGTCCAAGGAATCCGCCCCGCTGATACCGGCGGGCCAGGTGCCCAACCACGTTGCGGTGGTGATGGACGGCAACGGCAGGTGGGCCACCCAGCGGGGACTCGGACGCACCGAAGGCCACAAGATGGGCGAGGCGGTGCTGATCGACATCACCTGCGGGGCGATCGAGATCGGCGTCAAGCACCTCACCGTCTACGCCTTCTCTACCGAGAACTGGAAGCGGAGCACCGAAGAGGTGCGGTTCCTGATGGGCTTCAACCGTGAGGTGGTGCGCCGCCGTCGCGAGAACCTCAACGCGATGGGCGTGCGGATGCGATGGGTCGGGTCGCGGCCGCGCATGTGGAGCAGCGTCATCAAGGAGTTCGACATCGCCGAGCAGATGACCGTCGGCAACGACGTCATCACCATCAACTACTGCGTCAACTACGGCGGTCGGACCGAGATCGTCGAAGCGGCACAGGAATTGGCGCAGCTGGCGGTCGACGGCAAGGTCAAGCCCAACCGGATCACCGAGGCGACGTTCGCCAAACACCTTCACCGCGACGACATTCCGGACGTCGACCTGTTCATCCGCACCTCGGGCGAGCAGCGGGCGAGCAACTTCCTGCTCTGGCAGGCCGCCTACGCCGAGTACGTCTTCCAGGACAAGCTGTGGCCCGACTACGACCGGCGTGACCTGTGGGAGGCGTGCGTGGAGTACGTGAACCGCAACAGAAGGTTCGGCAGAGCCGAATGACGAGCCTGCTGGAACGGTTGACCTCCGCGCTGGGGGAGGTGACGACGCTCGTCGAGGAGTCCGACGGCGCACTCACCGTCACGGTGGACGGTCTGGTCGCGTCGCTGCGGGTGGTGGTGATCGCCGACGGCCTGGAGATGGTGTCGCTCACCCAGCCCTTGGCGTGGGATCTGCCGCTGTCCAACGAGATTCGTGATCGGGTGGCCGAGCAGGCGGGCCTGGTGATGCTCGGGACGGTGACGCTGGTCGAGAAGCTCGGCGACGGACGAGTCGCAGACGTGATGCTGCGCTACAACTTTCCCGCCGCGGGTCTGTCAGAAGAGGCGTTGCGCACGTTGATCCTGTTGGTGCTCACCACCGGTGCCGAGGTTCGGCGCGTCCTGACCCAGTGAGTGTCATTCGCATCGTCGCCGCCGTCGTCCTCGACGAACGCAACCACGTGCTCGTCGTCCGCAAACGAGGCACGTCGGCGTTCATGCAGCCGGGCGGCAAGATCGAGCCGGGTGAGGAGCCGTTGGAGGCCCTCGTCCGCGAGATCCGTGAGGAGCTGGGGGCCGGCGTCGACGAATCCTCGGCGCGCATGCTCGGTCGGTTCACCGCGGCGGCGGCCAACGAGCCGGGCTACGTCGTCGACGCCGATCTGTTCCTGGTCAGTCTCGACGGTGTGCCTCGGGCGGCCGCCGAGATCGAGGAGGTCATGTGGGTCGACCCGCATTCGGCCGACGGCGTGGAGCTGGCTCCGCTGACGACGCAGACGGTGCTGGCGCTGGCGCGCGACGGCGTCAGCTGACGGTCGAGGTGCAGTCCGCGCACACCCCGAAGATCTCGATGGTGTGGCTGACGTCGGAAAACCCGTGCAGCGCAGCAACTTCGGTCGCCCACGACTCCGCCGCGGCGCCCTCGACCTCGACCGTCGAGCCGCACGTTCGGCACACCAGGTGATGGTGATGGTGGTCGGAGCACTGGCGGTAGACCGATTCGCCCGAATCGGTGCGCAAGGTGTCGAGGAGTCCGGCGGCCGCCATCGACTGCAGCGTCCGGTAGACGGTGGTCAGGCCGATGCCCTCGCCGCGGCGACGCAGTTCGTCGTGCAGTTCCTGGGCGGACCGGAATTCCTCCACGTTGTCCAGCAGCGCCGAGATGGCGGCCCGCTGACGTGTGGAGCGGACGGCAGTACTACCGCTCATTTGGCGCGCCTCCTTCGTGTTCGTGGTCGTGTGAATACTCGTCGGCGTGGGCGACCGCGGCCAACACGATGTCGCTGAGGTGATGGTCGACCAGGCGGTAACGCACCTCGCGGCCGCTGCGCTCCCCGGCCACGACGCCGGCGGACTTCAGGATGCGGAGGTGTTGGCTGACCAGCGGCTGTGCCACGGCAAGCACGTCGACGAGTTCGTGCACGCACCTGGAGGATTCCCGCAGCTGCAGCACGATCGCGATGCGAACCGGTGCGGCGAGCGCGCGTAGCAGGTCGCCGGCGTGGTCGAGGACCGGTCGTGGCGGCACCTCGTGGGCGGGTGTGGCGCCGTGCACGTGGTCGGCGTGCTCACCGTCCGCCACTGCGCCGTCTCCCAAGGTGGGGTCGGCCGGGGCGGGCACGGTGGATTTGGAAACCGTTTTCATTACGGCCCAGAATACATGCGCCGACGCGCATGTCAATCGACCCTTGGTGGCCCGCTACGCTGTTCACCCGTGGCCTCCATCATCGACACCGTTGCCAATCTCGCGAAGCGCCGTGGACTCGTCTACCAAGCGGGCGAGATCTACGGCGGCACCAAGTCGGCGTGGGACTACGGCCCGCTGGGCGTCGAGCTCAAGGACAACATCAAGCGGCAGTGGTGGCGGTCGGTCGTCACCGGTCGCGAGGACGTCGTCGGACTGGACAGCTCGATCATCCTGCCGCGTGACGTCTGGGTGGCCTCCGGCCACGTCGCGACGTTCAACGACCCGCTGATCGAATGCCTGAACTGCCACAAGCGGCATCGGCAGGATCACCTGCAGGAGGCCTACGCGCAGAAGAAGGGCCTCGACGACCCCGATGCCGTGCCCATGGCCGAGATCGTGTGCCCGGACTGTGGCACCAAGGGCCAGTGGACCGAGCCGCGCGACTTCAACATGATGCTGAAGACCTATCTCGGACCGATCGAGACTGAAGAGGGCATTCACTACCTGCGGCCCGAGACGGCCCAGGGCATCTTCGTCAACTTCGCCAACGTGGTGACGACGTCGCGACGCAAGCCGCCCTTCGGCATCGGCCAGATCGGCAAGAGCTTCCGCAACGAGATCACCCCCGGCAACTTCATCTTCCGCACCCGCGAGTTCGAGCAGATGGAGATGGAGTTCTTCGTCGAGCCCTCGACCGCGCCTGAGTGGCACCAGTATTGGATCGACGCGCGGCTGCAGTGGTACGTCGACCTCGGCATCGACCCGGACAACCTGCGGCTCTACGAAACGCCGAAGGAGAAGCTCGCGCACTACTCGGATCGCACCGTCGACATCGAGTACAAGTTCGGCTTCCAGGGCAACCCGTGGGGCGAGCTCGAGGGCGTCGCCAACCGCACCGACCACGACTTGTCCAACCACTCAAAGGCTTCCGGCACCGACCTGTCGTTCTACGACCAGACCACCGAGACGCGGTACACGCCGTACGTCATCGAGCCGGCCGCCGGACTGACGCGGTCGCTGATGGCGTTCCTGATCGACGCCTACCACGAAGACGAGGCCCCCAACGCCAAGGGCGGCATCGACAAGCGCACGGTGTTGAAGCTCGACCCGAGGCTCGCGCCGGTCAAGGCCGCCGTGCTGCCGCTGTCGCGCAACTCCGATCTGTCGCCCAAGGCAAAGGATCTCGCCGCCGAGCTCCGCAAGTCGTGGAACATCGAGTTCGACGACGCCGGCGCGATCGGTCGCCGGTACCGGCGTCAGGACGAGATCGGTACGCCGTTCTGCGTGACGCTGGACTTCGATTCGCTCGAGGACCACGCGGTGACGATCCGTGAGCGCGACGCGATGACCCAGGAGCGCGTGTCGATCGACGCCGTCTCGGACTACCTCGCGGTGCGCCTCAAGGGCTGCTAGCTCTCTGTAGTTCTTCTCGCGGCAATCAGAAGCGGCCGCCGCCTCCGCCCCAGTCGCCACCCGATCCGCCGAACGACCCTGGGCTCCAGTCTCCTCCGCCGCCCCCTCCGATACCGCCGCGCAGCGCGCCGGAGAGGAGGTTGCCGATGAGGATGCCGCCGAGGATCGCGCCGGTGTTGCCGCCTCCGCCGCCGAATCCGCCGCCGCCGTAGCGTCCGGTGTACTGCCGCTGAGCGGCGCTGACGTCGGCGTTGGCCATCGACTGGGCCTGCACCGCCAACATCGCGGCGCCGTTGGCGTGCTTGATGGCCTGCGACGGGTCGGTCGCACCGACCGCTTGGGCGGCCTGCAGTTGCCGCACGGCCTCCGCCAGCCGGGTGCGGGCCTCTGGCCCGACGCTGCCGCGGCGGGTGTCGACGAAGTCCGACACCGAACGCACCTGCGACTGCGCGCTGAACAGCGCCTGGTCGAACGCGCGCTTCAGTCGCGCGGCGGCCTCGACCTCGTCGCTGATCACCGCGAGCAGCTGATCGAGGGTGGCGTCGGCCTGGGTCAGCTGGGTGAAGGTGCCCAACGGATCCGCGGTGCCGGCGTTCTGCGCATGGGCGACTGCCGCGACGGCCTCGTCGCGGGCGGTGCTCAATTCGTCGGCACGCGGAACGCCGCCCCTGGCCAGATGGCCGGACGCGGCGGTGATGCCGTTCTGGATGTCGGCGATGGCCGCGGGCAGTTCGGCCACCGCCCGGTTGATGTCGGTGGACGCACTGTCGACCGAGTCGAGCAGCATGCGGGCCTGGCCCAGCGCGGACTCCGCCGACCGGATGGCGTCGACCAGCCCGGCCTGGCTGCCCGCGGGCTTGGCGACGAGCGCCCGCGCCTGGCTGATGCTCTGGTCGGCGAACGACAGCCGCTGCTTGGCGTGCTCGACGTTGTCGGCGATCGACGCCAACGCCGTCTCCGAGAACTGCGAATGCAACACCTCGAGGGTCCGGTCGGCGGGTTCGATGCGCGCCGACAGGTCCACCATCTGCTGGGTGAGGATGTCGAGCCGGTCGGGTGCGTTGATGACGAGGTCGCGCAGTTTCCCGAAGGCCTCGCGTTGGGCCTCGAGCTCGTCGTCGGCCCGCGCGGCCGCGACGATGACGCGCGTGAGCAGATCGCGCCGCTGCTGCGGCGTCTCGGGGATGGTGTCGTCGAGAATCTGCCGGACGTTGAACGCTTGTGTCAGTGCCGTTTTCGCGCCGTCGACGGCCTTGGTGAACGGGGCGGTGTCCCGCTCGCCGAATTCCTCGACCGCCAGGGTCAATTCGTTGTCGCTGGTGCGTACCGCGTTGTCGACCTCCACGACGATCGACTTCGACAGGTCGTCGAGCGCGTCCAGTGACAGCGACGACAGTGCGTTCGGGTCGGCCGGGTCGACCCGCTTCGCGGCCGCGAACTCGGCCTCGCGGCGCTTACGCCGACGGCCCCGTTGCCACATCAGCAGCGCGACCACCGCGAGGGCGATGACGACGAGGACGATGGCGATGCCCACCCACGACACGCTCCCGCTCGACGTGCCGTCGTTCTTCAACCCGGTGGCGGCAACGGTGGCGGCGCCTGCCCAGTCACCTTGGCGCAAGGCCGGTTCCACTTCGTTGCGCCGAAGCTTGTCCTGATCGGAGTTGCTCAGGATGGCGGTGCCCGCCAGCAGTGCGTAGTCGCGGTCCTGGGTGGCGACGGCGAAGATCGCATCCTGGTCGGGCTGGAAGTTGTTGATCTGCATGGCTCGTTGAGCCCATGCCACCCCGGTCTGGCCGGAGAAGGTGTCGACGTAGACCACCCACAGCCGCACGCGCCGAGCCGTGTAGAGGTCGTCGACCGCGGTCTTCACACCGCTCAGCGCGCCGGCGTCCAAGACCCCGGCGTCGTCGGTGACGTAGTCGGTCAGCCGAAGGGGCGGCGCGGCGTTGGCCGTCGGGAGGTTGGGCGTCAGCAGTGCGCCTACGGTCAGTACCGCGAGAAGCATGCTGAGAAGGCGGGCTGCCCTTGGATTCCTGCGCATGACCGCCAATGTAGTGCGCCACACCCGACGGGCACCCGAGACCGCGCGACGGCCCTGGCAGACTGTGCGTCGGTGGCGCAACATCAGAACGGATCCGCGGATCGTTACTCGGACTTCGACCTACAGCGGATGGTGGTCGAGGCGCCGAAGAGTGCTGCCCTGGCGGGGACCGACACCGAGCGCCGCACCGACTTCGCGCGGGACCGCGCCAGGGTGCTGCACAGTGCGGCGTTCCGGCGGTTGGCCGACAAGACGCAGGTCGTCGGGCCCAGGGAGGGTGACACGCCGCGCACGCGGTTGACGCATTCCCTCGAGGTGGCGCAGATCGGCCGGGGGATGGCCGTCGGCCTGGGCTGCGATCCCGACCTGGTCGACCTGGCCGGGCTGGCCCACGACATCGGCCATCCGCCGTACGGGCACAACGGCGAACGCGCGCTCAACGAGATCGCGAAGGCCTTCGGCGGCTTCGAGGGCAACGCGCAGAACTTCCGGATCCTGTCCCGGTTGGAGCCCAAAGTCCTTGACGACCAAGGACGATCGGTGGGGCTGAACCTGACGAGGGCGTCGCTCGACGCGGTGACGAAGTACCCGTGGCCGCGCGGCGACCGCAAGAAGTTCGGCTTCTACGACGACGACGCCCACTGGGCCGCCTGGTTGCGCGACGGTGCGCCCGAGGGCAGGCCGTGCCTGGAAGCCCAGGTGATGGACTGGGCCGACGACGTCGCCTATTCGGTGCACGACGTCGAGGACGGCGTCATCTCCGGGCGCATCGACCTGCGCGTGCTGGCCGACACCGACGCGGCGACCTCGTTGGCTCGACTCGGCGCCGAGTCATTCGACGCGGTGCGCTCCGACGACCTGCTGGCTGCCGCGCAGCGGCTGTCGCAGATACCCGTGGTGGCGGCGGTCGGCAAGTACGACGGGTCCGTCACGGCCTCGGTCGCCCTCAAGCGGTTGACCAGTGAACTGGTCGGCCGGTTCGCCAACGCGGCGATCACCGCGACCCGGGAAGTGGCCGGCGCCGGTCCGCTCACGCGCTTCGACACCGAGCTCGCGGTGCCCGCACTGGTGCGCGCCGAGGTCGCGGTGCTGAAGATGCTGGCCCTGCAGTTCATCATGTCCGACCATCAGCACCTGCAGATCCAGGCCGATCAGCGCACCCTCGTCCACGAGGTCGCCTTGGCGCTGTGGGCGCAAGCGCCAAGCAGCCTCGACCCGCAGTTCGCGCCCGAGTTCGTGGCGGCCGCCGACGACGGGGCCCGGCTGCGGGTGGTCATCGATCAGATCGCGTCCTACACCGAGGGACGGCTGGAACGCGTGCACTTGGCGCGCTCGCCCCGGCCCTTAGACTGAGCCGGTGGCAGTAGGCAGGAGCGATGGGACGCGGGGCGGGCGGATTCCCGACCGCGACATCGCGGCCATTCGCGAAAGCACCCGCATCGAGGACCTGGTCGGCGACTACGTGCAGCTTCGCCGAGCCGGCGCGGACTCGATGAAGGGACTCTGCCCGTTCCACGACGAGAAGTCACCGTCGTTCCACGTCCGTCCCAACCACGGCCACTTCCACTGCTTCGGCTGCGGTGAGGGCGGTGACGTCTACGCCTTCCTGCAGAAGATCGAACACGTCAGCTTCGTCGAGGCCGTCGAGATGCTCGCCGACCGGATCAATTACACCGTCACCTACACCGGTGGCTCGACCACCAACGTGCAGAGGGACAAGGGCAGCCGCAGCAGGCTGATCGCCGCCAACGCCGCGGCCCAGGCGTTCTACGCCGAGGCGTTGCAGTCCGACGAGGCCGCACCGGCGAGGCAATACTTGATCGAACGCAACTTCGACGCGGAGGCGGCCGCGCACTTCGGTTGCGGATTCGCGCCGTCGGGCTGGGACACCTTGACGAAACACTTGCTGCGCAAGGGTTTCGAGTTCAAGGAGCTCGAGGCTGCGGGGTTGTCGATGGAGGGTCGCCGCGGCCCACGGGACCGTTTCAACCGGCGCTTGCTGTGGCCGATTCGGGCCAGCAGCAACGAAGTAATCGGGTTTGGTGCGCGCCGGATCTTCGACGACGACACGATGACCGCCAAGTACCTGAACACCCCGGAAACGGTGCTGTACAAGAAGTCCAACGTCCTGTTCGGACTCGACCTGGCCAAGCGCGACATCGCGAAGGGACATCAGGCCGTCGTGGTGGAGGGCTACACCGACGTCATGGCCATGCACCTTGCTGGCGTGACGACGGCGGTCGCGTCGTGCGGCACCGCCTTCGGCGAGGAGCACCTGTCGATGCTTCGCCGACTCATGATGGACGACAACTTCTTTCGCGGTGAGCTGATCTACGTCTTCGACGGTGACGCGGCGGGCCGCGCGGCCGCGGTCAAGGCCTTCGACGGCGAGCAGAACCTCTCCGGGCAGTCGTTCGTCGCCGTCGCGGACGAGGGCATGGACCCGTGCGATCTACGGCTGAAGTCCGGTGACGCCGCCCTGCGCGATCTGGTGGCTCGGCGAACGCCGTTGTTCGAGTTCGTGATTCGCACCGCCCTGGCCGATCACGATCTGGACAGCGCCGAGGGTCGGGTCTCGGCGTTGCGCCGGTGCGTGCCCATGGCGGCCAGGATCAAGGACCCGACCCTGCGCGACG
>VIFX01000209.1:0-384 GCA_006864685.1 Mycolicibacterium hodleri
GAAGCGCTGGAAGTGCTGCGCTACGGCAGCCGCCCGTATATTTTTACCGCCTCTCCTTCTCCGTCCTGCATTGCGACCGTGCGCTCGTCGTTAAGAACTATTGCCACACAACCAGAGCTGCGGCAAAAGCTGATGGATAATGCCAACCATCTGTATGACGGTCTGCAAAAACTGGGTTATGAGTTAAGTTCACATATTAGCCCGGTAGTGCCGGTAATAATCGGTTCGAAAGAGGACGGTTTACGCATCTGGCGCGAGCTTATTTCGCTGGGCGTTTATGTGAATCTTATCCTGCCACCTGCCGCGCCTGCAGGCATCACGCTGCTGCGCTGTAGCGTAAACGCTGCTCACAGTCGTGAGCAAATCGATGCCATCATTCAGGCA
>VIFX01000210.1:0-383 GCA_006864685.1 Mycolicibacterium hodleri
GCACGAGGGACTCCCCATTGCGCTGCGAGTGGGTGCGGCGTGCCGTGAACGGCTGCGACGAAGCGGCCGTCGCTCCTCGCCGTCAGACTCGGTGGCAATTCGTTCGCTGCAGCGCGCGCAGTACATAGCTTTTGAAAGCATCCCTAAATGACACCTGTCAAGAAATTGACTTAGCGGGACGGCGTGGAATTCGAAAATA
The DNA here is from genome assembly GCA_006864685.1 of Mycolicibacterium hodleri. Lineage (GTDB taxonomy): Bacteria > Actinomycetota > Actinomycetes > Mycobacteriales > Mycobacteriaceae > Mycobacterium > Mycobacterium hodleri_B. Next base: position 200 of record VIFX01000210.1, read on the forward strand.
TCGAGTCCATGACGAATCCCCCTTCGGGGTTTGCGCCCCGGCGCTCGTCCCGAAGACGTGACTTGCTGACATTCGACACAACGCGCTCCACCTGCGTTTGCGTTGGATCCGTTGGATTCTCGAGATAGCCGAGAGCTCATCAGTCCGCCAGTGGGCGCAATCGGAACGGCCGGCCCTTCAGCGT
>VIFX01000211.1:0-383 GCA_006864685.1 Mycolicibacterium hodleri
GCCGAGGGCGTCGAGAAGGCGTTCGGAGACAACAAGGTCCTCAAGGGCGTGTCCTTCTCGGTCGTTCGCGGCACCGCGACCGCCATCATCGGACCGTCCGGGTCGGGGAAGACGACGCTGCTGCGCACGCTCAACGCGCTCGATCGGGCCGACGCCGGTGTGATCCGGGTGGACGACGTGGAGATCGACTTCTCCACGCCGACGTCGAAGCCCGAGATTCGCAAGTTCCAGTCGCGCAGCGGTTTCGTGTTCCAGGGACACAACCTGTTCCCCCACAAGACGGTGCTACAGAACATCATCGAGGGTCCCGTCATCGTGCAGAAGCGCCCGAAGGAGGAGGCGGTCGCCGACGCGGTCGTGCTGCTCGAGCAGGTCGGGTTGGC
>VIFX01000212.1:0-383 GCA_006864685.1 Mycolicibacterium hodleri
GTCGAGCAGGAACGCCTGCGGCCTGCGTACCAAGGCGCGCCCCATGGCCACCCGCTGGCGCTGGCCGCCCGACAGCTGACCTGGCTTGCGGTCGAGGAGTTCACCGATCTCGAGCAGGTCGGCCGTCTCGCGCACCCGCTGCTCGATCTCCGCGCGCGGCGTCCGCCGCTGCTTGAGGCCGTAGGCCAGATTCCGGTAGACCGTCATGTGCGGGTACAGCGCATAGTTCTGAAACACCATCGCGATGTCGCGCTCACCCGGTGCCAGGCCGTTGACCACCGAACCACCGATCCGGATCTCACCGGAGGTCGGCTTGTCCAGGCCTGCCAGCAGGCGCAGCGCGGTGCTCTTGCCGCAGCCCGAAGGCCCGACCAGGATGAGGA
>VIFX01000213.1:0-382 GCA_006864685.1 Mycolicibacterium hodleri
CCCCAATGGGTCATCATCGCCTGCATGTCAGTGCCTCCTCAGCCGCCGCCACCCCCGCCGTATGGGTCTGATCCTTACGGGTCGGATCCCTCCCTGCCGCCGCCCGTCGGCCCTTACAACGCGCCGCCACCGCCGCCGTACGGCGGCTACCCACCGCCGTATCCCGGCCAGTATCCCGGGCAGTTCGGCGTTGACCCGTGGGGACGACCGCTGTCGGACAAGAGCAAGATGGCCGCCGGTCTGCTGCAGATCTTCCTCGGCGCGTTCGGCGTCGGCCGGTTCTACCTGGGGTACAACGGCATTGCCATCGCCCAGATCGCCGTGACGTGGCTGACGTGCGGCATCGGCGCGATCTGGCCCTTCATCGACGGCATCCTGATCC
>VIFX01000214.1:0-381 GCA_006864685.1 Mycolicibacterium hodleri
GCGAGAAGTCGTCGGGCGGGCAAAGCGGCTCGATCGGGCTCGGCTTCGCCATCCCGGTGGACCAGGCCAAGCGCATTGCCACCGAGCTCGCCTCCACCGGTACGGCCACCCATGCCTCGCTGGGAGTGCAGCTGAGCAACGACGCCAATGCTCCCGGCGCCGCCATCGCACAGGTCGTCGAGGGTGGACCCGCTGCGGCCGCGGGTGTGCCGGATGGGGCTGTGGTCACCAAGCTGGACGGTCGTGTCATCGACGGCTCGGAGGCGTTGGTGGCGGCATCAGCCAACTGTAGACCCTTGTTTGGACGCTGAAGTCCAACTCTGCCCACCAATCTTTCGCGCCACGCAGCTACTGCTGGGCCGTGCCGAGGGTGACCTGTGC
>VIFX01000215.1:0-381 GCA_006864685.1 Mycolicibacterium hodleri
CACCGAGGGTGTCCTGCCGCCAGAGATGCTGTTCGCTCATCCCGGCTACGTGCGTGCCGCTAACGGGATCCAGATGCCTGGGCGCCACCAACTTTTCATGCACGCCTGTGATCTCAGCCGGTTGCCCGACGGGACTTTTCAGGTCAACGCCGACTGGACGCAGGCGCCCTCGGGCTCCGGCTATGCGATGGCCGATCGACGTGTCGTCGCGCACGCCGTTCCCGATCTGTACGAGGAACTGGCGCCGCGACCCACCACACCGTTCGCCCAGGCGCTCCGGCTGGCACTGATTGACGCGGCACCCGATGTCGCCCAAGACCCCGTCGTGGTGGTGCTCAGCCCGGGCATCTATTCAGAAACCGCTTTCGACCAGGCGTATCT
>VIFX01000216.1:0-380 GCA_006864685.1 Mycolicibacterium hodleri
CCCTTGCCCTGGGCGGAGCTGTGCGAACCGGTGTCGATGTAGCAGTATCCGTTGCCGGACAACGACTTCGCGTGGTCAGTTCTGCCGAGGTAGCGCAACACGTTCTCTGTCGCCGCTGCAGCGCCGTTCTTGGCGAAGATCGCAGCCTTGGGAAGCGGCCGTCCCGACGGAGAGGTGACCGTCGTGGTGTCGCCGATGGCGAAGATGCCGGGGTGCGCGGTTTGCATGGTGCTCGCATCGACGGTGATCCAGCCGCTACCGTCCAGAGTGACGGCCGGCTCGTGCGGAGGAACGAACACCAATAGATCGAAGTCGACCGTCGTACCGTCGGCGAACTCGATTCGACGCCGTTCGGAGTCGACACGGGCCACGCTGTGCTC
>VIFX01000217.1:0-380 GCA_006864685.1 Mycolicibacterium hodleri
CAGATCGCCGGCGTGGAGTCGTTGGTCGTCGCCAGCCCGCCGCAGGCCGAATTCGGCGGGTTGCCGCACCCGACCATCCTCGCCGCGGCCCGGATGCTCGGCGTCGACGAGGTATGGGCCGTCGGCGGGGCCCAGGCCGTCGCTCTGCTGGCCCACGGCGGCACCGACATCGACGGAAGCGAGCTGGCGCCGGTCGACATGATCACCGGGCCCGGCAACATCTACGTCACGGCGGCCAAGCGGATCTGCCGCTCGCTGGTCGGCATCGACTCCGAAGCGGGCCCGACCGAGATCGCGATCCTCGCCGACCACTCCGCCGACCCCGCTCACGTCGCCGCCGACCTGATCAGCCAGGCCGAGCACGACGAGATGGCCGCGTC
>VIFX01000218.1:0-331 GCA_006864685.1 Mycolicibacterium hodleri
TGGTCATCTCGTTCTCGATGCCACGCATGTTCGGACGCATGGTCGACAGCAAGAAGCAGGGTTACGCGATCGTCGCCGTCATGGGCGTCATCGCCCTGCTCAGCACCAGCCTGATGCTGGTCTTCCAGATGCAGCACCACGGCACCGTCCCGACGGCGATCGGCGCGGCGTCGGAAGGCGTCGAGCAGCGTTTCGGAGTGTTCGACTCGGCCATCTTCGGCAGCGCCACCACCCTCACGTCGACGGGTGCCGTGAACTCCTTTCACGACTCCTACACCAGCCTCGGCGGCCTGATGACCCTGTTCAACATGCAGCTCGGCGAAATCGCCCC
>VIFX01000021.1:0-118271 GCA_006864685.1 Mycolicibacterium hodleri
GGGAGGGGGGCGGACCTACTCCAGAACCTGATAGCACCGGCGATATGAAGTCCGGGGGCGGGTATGTGGTTCCGGTGTCAGCATCCGCGTCGTCATCGGAGGGGGAGGACCTACTCCAGAACCTGATAGCACCGGCGATAGCGACTTCGAGAGTGGTATGCCACCCAGGGGCCGTTAGCAGAGTGACCGATGTGACGGACCGGCTATCGCTCGGTGCGGCCGATGCCCCACGCGTAGGGCGGGGGAGTGCCGTTGACCTGGAACGCCCCAAGCACCTTCGCCTTGAGGATGCGCGGGTTGTGCGACGCCACCGTGCGGGCGTTGCGCCAGTGCCGGTCCAGCCCGCGCGCCGTCGACGTGCCCGACGCGCCAAGGGTGTCGAAGAGGTTCGACGCCGCGTCGATCGTCAGCTGCGAGGCCGTCACCTGTGCGGCAGAGGACTCCAATTCGGCTCGCTCACTGGCCTTCTGCAGACCCTCGGCATCGGCGGGATCCACCACCGCGGCGGCGTCGATCGCCTCGGCGACCTTCAACGCCAACGCCTCCGTCGTGTAGGCGGCCGCCCAGATCTCGCCGACGCGGGCCAGCACCTGCGGGTCGTCGCGCACCCGGGAGCTGTTGGCGTGGCTGAAGTTTCGTTCGCGCTGCTGAACCTCGCGGGTGACGTCGACCAGCACCGCCCGGGTGATGCCCGCCAGCGACGCCAGGTGGTTCAGCTGATACAGCGCGGTCTGGTACGGGTGCCGCTGACCGAACGGCACCAGGTCGTCGACGCGGGCGTCGTGGAACTCCGTCGTGCCGGTGCCGGTGCCCCGCTGGCCGAATCCGTCCCAGTCGTCGTGCACCACGACCCCGGGCTGGCGGGTGTCGACGATCGCAATGGCCGGGTCGTCGCCGACCCGCGCGTACACGTCGGCCCACTCGGCGAAGATCGTGCCGGTCGAGTAGAACTTGCGGCCGTTGACCACCGGCTGGCCGTCGACGTGCGTCACCTCGGTCTGCACCCGGTCGATCGACGTCGAGCCCGTCTCGGTCCAGGCGTTGCCCGCGATCTCCCCGTCGACGAATCGCTCGAACCACCGCCGCACGTCCTCACCGCGGCGATGCCGGAACAGCACGTCCTCGGCGAAGACGAAGTGCCCGCGCAGCGCTTGCGCCAGGTTGGCGTCGGCAGTGGCGACGTCGACCCACAGCGCCGTCACCTCGCGCCAGTCCAAGCCCCAGCCGCCGAACTCGGTGGGCACGCGCAGCGCGCCGAAGCCGGCCCGCTTCAAGGCGTTCACCGCGTCGACCGGCAGCACGCGATCCAGGTCCCGCTCGCGGGCGCCGGCCGCGATCTCCTCGAATACCGGAGCGAAGTGAGCGCGAGCGTCCTGGACACGATCTTCGGCGATGATGGTCACAACGCCGCATTGAACTTTGCGAACGCGCAAAACGCGCGGCTTTGATTCTGCCAGAGTGCAACCCGACGGCTTCGAAGGTTGGGGTCATAGGGTGACGCGGTGACACGTACGCCCTGGACCACGTTGCCCACCGACGACGAGACCGACCGATGGGATGCCGTCGCCGAGGAGACCGGCCGGTTGCTCGCCACCGACGCACTCGCCCGCGACCGCGCCAACGCCGAGCCAGCGGCCGAGCTGAAACTCCTCAAGGACTCCGGCCTCGCCAACTTGCTCATCCCGCGCCAGTTCGGCGGGCACGGGGGCCACTGGTCGACCGGGTTGCGGGCGGTGCGGATCCTCGCCAGGCACGATGCGTCGATCGCGCAGATCCTGAGTTACCACTACTGCAACCAGGCCAGCATCGTCTTCTTCGGGGACCCGTCGCGCTGGGAGCACTGGTTCAGCGCCTCGGCGCGGGGCAGCTGGCTGTGGGGCGACGCGGTCAACCCCGTCGACCCCGACCTGGTGCTGACCCCCGACGGGCCGGGTTACCGACTGAACGGTCGCAAGCGCTTCGCCACGGGCGCCTCGACCGGCGACGTCACGCTGGTGATGGCCGCCGAGGGAGAGGCCGGTGCGCGCGTGCTGGCGTCGGTCGTCGAGCATGACCGCGACGGTGTCGAGTTCGCCGGTGACTGGGATGCGTTGGGACAGCGACTGTCTGCGAGCGGCAGCGTCGACTTCCACGACGTCGCCATCCGCCCCGAAGACGTCCTGGGCGAGGTCGGCGACGAACCGTACTCCACACTCGTCACCCCGGGCGTGCAGCTGGGCTTTGCCAACCTCTACCTGGGGATTGCCGAAGGCGCCTTGGCGCGGGCGCGGGAGTTGACGCTGCAGCGGCGCGGGGCCTGGCTGCTCGGCACCGCCGAACACTATTCGCGAGATCCGTTCGTGCAGCGCGTGTTCGGTGAACTGCTGTCGCGCACCGCGGCGGTCGAGGCGCTGGCCGACCGCTGGAACACCCGCTTCGACCGTGTCATCGCCCGGGGCGCCGACGTCACGGCCGCCGACCGCACCGAGGCCGAGATCGGCATCGCCAAGCTGAAGGTCGTCGCCACCGAGACCGCGCTGGACGTCGCCCACCGCGTCTTCGAGGTGACCGGCTCGAGCTCGGCGCGCAGCGACGTCGGCCTCGACCTCTACTGGCGCAACGTCCGCACGCACTCGCTGCACGACCCCGTCGACTACAAGAAGCTCGAGGTCGGCGCCAACTACCTCACCGGCGACGTGCAGCCGATCACGCTGTACACCTAGGAGACCGGCCACGCCGCCATCGCCAGGTCGGCCACGGCATGGAGCTCGTCCCGGCTGGCCCCGCTGCGAGCTTGAATCGCAATCCCCTGGCACACGGCGACCACCCAGCGTGCCGTCAAAAGCGCGTCGGCACCGGGCAATTCGGCCGCAATGTCGAATCGGTCGGCGAGCCGGTGGACCACCTCATCGCGTACCTCGGCCAAACCGGGCGCCGTTCCGACGGTCAGGCAACCACGGATGTCACCGCTGACGGTATCGGCCGCACCGTGCATCATCGCCTCGGCGACCTCGCGGGCTGACGGTTGGGTCAGGGCGTCGGTCATGTAGTCGCCGGGGCCTGCGAGGTAGCGCTGGGTGGCGCGCGCGAACAGGTTCTCCTTGGATTCGAACTCCGCGTAGATGCCGCGGCGGTTCACTCCGGTTGCGTCGCTCACGTCGGAAATCGACACGCCGTCGAACCCGCGTTCCCAGAACAACTTCATCGCGGCGTCCTCGACCCGATCGGGGTCGAACTCCCTCGGCCGACCGACCGCCACGTGACACACCCCCTTCGGTGTGATGCCGGTCACATGCGGAATGTCTGCGTCGCCACCGGGCTTGACCTCATCGTACTTAGTAACGCAACGGTTCGTAATTACTTGGAGGTCAGATCATGAGCGCAGCACCCCTTACCGGTCGGCGGGCACTGGTGACCGGAGGGTCCCGAGGCATCGGGGCCGAGATCGTCCGGCGATTGGCTTCGGACGGTGCCGCGGTGGCATTCACCTATTCGTCGTCCAAGACCGAGGCCGACGCGGTGGTCGCCGAGGTCGCCGCGACCGGCGGCTCGGCGCTCGCCATCCAGGCCGACGCGGCGGACCCCACCCAGACCGGAGCCGCCGTCGACCGAGCCGTCGCCGAACTCGGCGACCTGGACATCGTGGTGAACAACGCCGCCACCGCGACTCTCCTCCCGGTCGACGAGTTCACGCCGGAGCAGTACGACCGGCTCCTCGCCATCAACGTCGGCGGGGTGTTCTGGACGGTTCACGCCGCGCTCAAGCATCTCGGTGACGGCGCCCGCATCATCAACATCGGCAGCGTCAACGCCGACAGCGTGCCGACCCCCGCGACCGCGGTGTACGCGCTGACCAAGGGTGCGGTGTCGTCGTTCACCCGTGGACTCGCCCGCGAGCTCGGCCCGCGCGGCATCACCGTCAACAACGTGCAGCCCGGTCCGATCAACACCGAAATGAACCCGGACGAAGGCGAATTCGCCGACTTCCTGCGACCGCTGACCGCGCTTGGGCGCTACGGAAAGACGAGCGAGGTGGCCGCCGTCGTGAGCTTCCTGGCCGGCCCGGAATCCGCCTACGTAACCGGTGCGAACGTCAACGTCGACGGTGGTTTCACGGTCTAGAGCTACTGCTCCCGCACCGCGAGATAGTGCTCGGAGACCGGCACCCCGTCGGTGTAGCGCTCGACGGCCTGCTCGATCAAGAGGTCCTGACCGGTGAGCCGCGTGTAGTGCTGGTGCATGTGCTCACCCCAGGAGCGCACGATGAACGTCTCCTTGAACGTGGACTCGTGTTCGACGCTGCGGAACAGTCGCCACTGCGAGGCGCCGGTGCGTTGTCGCGATCGGCCAAGCACCCTCATCGCCGCCAGGAAGTTCTCTTCGTTCGCCGGGTCGACGCGGTAGGAGGTCAACACCAGCACCGGGCCGTCGAGCGGTTCCGGCTCGAAGATCAGCGTGGGCTCCGGCCAGTGCGAGGAGTGCGTCAGGTCGAGGCTGCTGGTCTTCGCGTGCAGCGGCCACCACAACGACGACAGCGAGCACACCACCAACAATGCCGAGCTGACCAACAGGCTGATCGAACTCGTCGAGGCGCCTGCGACCAGGCCCCACACCACCGAGCCCAGCGCCTGCCCGCCCATGAAGATCAACTGGTAGACCGACAGTCCGCGGGCCCGTACCCAGGCGGGCAGGCTCAGCTGCATCGAGGCGTTGAGCGTCGACAGCGACAGCAGCCACGACGCGCCACCAATGATCAAGGCCAGCAACACGACCCAGAACACGGGTACCAACGCCAGCACCGCGGTGGCGACGGCGAACCCCGCCGCGCCCGCAGTCAGAAGGAGGTTCTGGCCGAAGCGTGAGCGCAGACGGCCCAACAGGAAGGCGCCCATGACGGCACCGAGGCCGAGCGCGCCGAGCAGCAGACCGTAACCCGACGACGACAGTCCAAGCCGGTTCGCGGCGATCACCGGCAGCAGCCCCCACAGCGCGCTCGCCGGGGCGATGAACAACGCGGCGCGCAGCAGGATCCGCCGCACGACAGGCGAACTGCGGATGAACCGTCCGCCCGCGCTCAGGGCGGCAAGCGCGCGCTCGGGTGGATAGTCGCGTTCGACCGCGGGCCTGCGCCACCACACCAGCACGACGACGATCCCGACGAAGGACACCGCGTTGAGCGCGAACACCGACGTCGGGCCGGCCACCGACACCAGCACGCCTGCGATGGCGGGGCCGATCGCCCGTGCCCCGTTCAAGCTCATGCTGCCCAACGCGGCGGCGGCCGGAATCTGCTGGGCGGGAACGAGATCGGGTTGAATCGCCTGCCATGCCGGTGCGGTCAGTGCCTGCCCGCACCCGATGACGAACAGCAGCGTCAGCAGCACCGCGGGCGTCGTCAGCCCAAACCCGGTCAACGTGGCGAGCAGCCCCACCCCCGCGGCCATTGCCCCCTGCGTCGCGATGAGCAGCCTGCGACGGTCGACCAGGTCGGCCAAGACTCCCGACGGCAACGCCAGCAGCAGGACGGGCAGCGTGGTCGCGGTCTGCACCAGCGGCACCAGGATGGCCGCGCGCGGGTCGCCGACCAGCATCCACTGCGCCCCGACGGTCTGCATCCAGGTGCCGAGATTGGAGACCAGCTGCGCGATCCACAGCGCGCGGTAGACCGGCGAGCGCAGCGGCGCCCACGTCGAGATGGGCGCCGTCACTTAGCCCTTGACCAGAGTGAACTGCCCCAACTCGCTGATGCCCCGCTTGAAGAAGTCGCTGCAGCCCACCAGGTACTTCATGTACCGCTGGTAGACCTCCTCGGAGGTGGCGGCGACAGCTTCGTCGTGATGCTCCTCGAGCGCCGTGGCCCACAGATCCAGCGTGCGGACGTAGTGCTCGTCGAGCAGCTGCTTGTCCGCGACGGTGAACCCGGCGGCCTGCGACAGGTTGACGATGTCCTCGTCGCACGGAACCGAACCGCCGGGGAAGATCTCCTTGGCGATGAAGCGCATGAACCGCAGGTCGGTCATCACGATCGGGATGCCCATCTCGGGCCAGCGCTTCAGCGGGTGTCCGAGGATCGCCTGCAACACCATTCGGCCGTCGGCGGGCAGGATCTTGCTGCAGGTTTCGAAGAACGGCGCGTAGCGCTCCGGCGGGAACGCCTCGATCGCCTCGAGGCTGATGATGCGGTCGACGGGCTCGTCGAACTGCTCCCACCCGCGAAGCAGCACCCGCCGGGTGCGTTCGGTCGGCAGTCCGTCGAGGAGCTGCTGGCCGAAGGCCTGCTGGTTCTTGCTCAACGTCAAGCCGACGACGTTGACGTCGAACTTCTCGATCGCACGCTGCATGACCGAGCCCCAACCGCACCCGACGTCGAGCAACGTCATGCCTGGCTGGAGGTTCAGCTTGCCCAGCGCCAGATCGATCTTGGCCATCTGCGCCTCTTCGAGCGACATGTCGTCGCGCTCGAAGTACGCGCAGCTGTAGGTCCGCGACGGATCCTGAAACAACCCGAAGAAGTCATCGGAGAGGTCGTAGTGCGCCTGCACCTCTTCGAAGTGCGGCTCCATCTCCTTGCGCGCCTGCGGCGGTTTCACCGTGCTCTCAACCATTCCCCGACCAACTTCCGTCCGACTTGCCGGACTTCTCGTTTCTGCGTGTGCGTCAAAATCTGTGTGCCTCGGCAGATTACGCCTTTGCGAGGGTGAACTGGACGACGTCGGTGTAGCCCTCGCGGAACAGGTCGGCGCAGCCGGTGAGGTACTTGAGGAAGCGTTCGTAGATGACCTCGTTGGTGATCTCGATGGCCTCGTCCTTGTTGGCTTCGAGATTGGCCGCCCAGGTGTCCAGCGTCTTCACGTAGTGCGGCTGCAGGTGCTGTTCCTGGGTCACCTCGAAGCCGGCCTTGATCGCGTGGTTGGTCACCATCGACGCCAGCGGCAGACGGCCGCCGGGGTAGATCTCGTCCATGATGAACTTGATGAAGCGCACCCGCGACATGGTCAGCGGCAGCTTCTTGGCCTTGATCTCCTCATCCTCGGGGATGGTGATCGTGTGCAGCATCTGCACGCCGTCGTCGGGCAGCCAGTCGTAGGTCTTCTTGAAGTAGTCGTCGTACTTGTTGAAGCCGAAGTGCTCGAAGGCGCCGATCGAGACGATGCGGTCCACCTTGCCGCTGAAGTCCTCCCACGGCTGCAGGCGGACGTCCATCGTCCGGTTGCCCTTGTAGTTGGCGAGCCAATGCTCTTCGATGTGCCGCTTCTGGTTCTCCGACAGCGTCAGGCCGATGACGTTGACGTCGTACTTCTCGACGGCGCGGTTGATCGTGGCGCCCCAGCCGCAACCGATGTCGAGCAACGTCATACCCGGTTCGAGGCCGAGCTTGCCGAGCGACAGGTCGATCTTCGCCAGCTGCGCCTGCTCGAGCGTGTAGTCGTCCTTCTCGAAGTACGCGCAGCTGTAGACCTGATTCGGGTCCTGCCACAGCTTGAAGAACTCATTGCTGATGTCGTAGTGGAACTGGACTTCCTTCTTGTCCGACCCACGCGTCTGTGATGCCGACTTGGACAGCCACTGGGACTGCGCAGGTGACGGGGTTTGCGTCTCGCTAGAAGAATTCATGAACCAACCTGTCGGCTATCAATCGGGGCTTCGGGGCCGTGCCGCCCAGCGTCTTCTTCACCATGCCGGCCCATCGACTCTATCCCCGCGTGGCCGTCAGTTCGACGCCGACGCGGCGAGGCGGGCGACCTTTCCGCGGACCCGCTCCGCCTCACGGTTTGCGGAACAGTGGCTGACGAGTTGCTGAAAATGCCTTCGCCGGACCCGAGGTGACGTGCGTCGAGTGCGCGGCTCAGACTGAACCCATGACAGAACGTGAGGACACCCGCGTCGCGGTCTACCTCGACTTCGACAACATCGTGATCTCGCGATACGACCAAGTGAACGGTCGCAATTCGTTCCAGCGCGACAAGACCAAGGGCCTCGAGGTCGACCGGCTGTCCCGCGCGACGGTCGACGTCGGGGCGATCATCGACTTCGCCTCGTCGTTCGGGACCCTGGTGCTGACCCGCGCGTACGCCGACTGGTCGGCCGACGTCAACGCCGGATACCGCGGTCAGTTGGTGAGCCGGGCGGTGGACCTGGTCCAGCTGTTCCCCGCCGCGGCGTACGGCAAAAACGGCGCCGACATCCGGCTCGCCGTCGACGCCGTTGAGGACATGTTCCGCCTCCCCGACCTGACGCACGTGGTGATCGTCGCCGGCGACTCCGACTACATCGCGTTGGCCCAGCGGTGCAAGCGGCTCGGCCGCTACGTCGTCGGCATCGGGGTGGCGGGCTCGTCGAGCCGATCCCTCGCGGCGGCGTGCGACGACTTCGTCATCTACGACGCACTGCCCGGCGTGCCGGTCTTCGAACCGACCCCGGCTCCGGTCAAGGCCGAAGCCGACGGCGAAGGCGCGGTCGAGGGCGAGCCGGAACCCGAACCCAAGAAGCGTGCGCCGCGCCGCCGCGCCACCCGGCCGCAAGCCGTTGAGGAGGAGCCCGAGGCCCCGGACCCACAGGCCGACGCGACCGGGCTGCTGCGACGGGCGCTGCTCATCGGCCTGGAGAAGGACGACGTCGAGTGGCTCCACAACTCCGCGGTCAAGGCGCAGATGAAGCGGATGGACCCGTCGTTCAGCGAGAAGTCGCTGGGTTTCCGGTCGTTCAGCGACTTCCTGCGCTCACGATCCGACGTCGTGGTGCTCGACGAGAGCTCCACGACGCGGATGGTGAAACTGCGCAACGAGTCCTAGCCGATGGTGCGGATGATGTCGGGCTTCATCACGTCGAGCTGCTGACTCCAGTACGCCCAGGCGTGGCTGCCGTTGGGCGGGAAGTTGAACGTCGCGTTGCGCCCGCCCGCGCCGGTGTAGGCATTCTGGAAGGCCTGGTTGCTGCCCTGAGTCAACCCTTCCAACGTGGTCGCCGGCAGGTCGCCACCGCCCAGCTCGTTGGGCCTTCCGTTGCCGGTGTAGACGTAGATCCGCGTGCCGTTGGCGGCGAGCCTGCCCGCCTGCAGCGTCGGGTCGTTGCGCTGCCATTCCGGTCCTCCACCGGGGCCCCACATGGCGCCCGCGTCGAACCCGCCCGCGTCGCGCATGGAGATACCGACCAGTGTCGGCCAAATGCCCTGGGACAGGTTCAGGAAGCCCGACTCGGATCCGGCGAAGCTGAAGTTGCCGGGGTGGTACGCGGCGAGGATCAGCGCGGCGCTGCCTGACATGGACAGTCCGACGACGGCGTTGCCGGACGGCGAGATGCCCTTGTTCTGCGACAGGTAGGCGGGAAGCTCCGAGGTCAGGAACGTCTCCCACTGGTAGTTCTGGGTTTGTCCGTTGCCGACGGCCGGCTGATTCCAGTTGGTGTAGAAGCTCGACATGCCGCCGACGGGCATCACGACCGAGACGCCCGAGCCGTTGAACTTCTCGAACGCGTTGGTCTCGATGTCCCAGCCGCTGTTGTCGTCGCGGGCCCGCAGTCCGTCGAGCAGGTACACCGCGTGCGAGCCACCCGGCTGGAACCTGACGAGCACGTTGCGGCCCATGGCGGCCGACGGCACCTGCAGGTCCTCGACCGGCAGCCCAGGGGGCGAGTAGGCCCCTGCGGTCGCCGATCCGCCGGTGATGCCGATGAGGCCGGGAAGGACGGCCGTGACGAGGGCGGCTACCGCCAGTCGTCGACGCCAATTTCGCAAGCTCTCAACCATCGTCACGTGTCACTCCGTTCTCGGGACCTCCGTCGAACGAAGCGCTTTGGCTCCGCGGAGGTGTCGGCCGTCACCTTGTTCCTCGGCGTGTCTTACCCGTTCGTTACCCGCTGACACGTAACCGGATCGTGCCGTCACACATGTTGCGAATAGTGCCTTCCGACCACCTACCATTGGGGCTCGTCTTCTCGTCAGTTCGTTAAATCAATGGAGCCTTCTTGACGTCTATTCGTCGTGCCCGTGGAACGTGGTTGGCCGCCTCCTTCGCGGTGCTGGCCGTCCTCGGTGGTGTCGTGGTCAGCGGGTCGGAACGGTGTGTGCACGGCTGCCAGGTGCTGGCCGCGCCCAAGAATCTCGTCGAGGCGGAGCAGCCCGCCGCCGTGCCCACCTCGGCGCCCGCCGAGCTGTCCGTCGTCCCGGCACCCGCCGCCGACAAGGTCAATCCCGCGAGCCCGGTGATGGTCACTGCCACGACGGGCACCATCACCGACGTCACCATGACCAACGACGGCGGGAAGGTCATCCCCGGTGTGCTGACGCCGGACCACACGACCTGGAAGCCGACGATCCAGCTGGGCTACGGCCGGGCGTACACGATGTCGGTGTCGGCCCGCGGCCCCAACGGCATGCCGTCGCGGCAGGAGACCACCTTTCACACGGTGTCGCCGAGCAATCAGACTCAGGTGTACTTCGAGACCACCGACGGCGGACTTCTGCAGGACGGCGCCACCTACGGCGTCGGCGAAGTGGTCGTCGCGCACTTCGACGAGGCGATCGACAACAAGGCCAACGCCGAGCGGCATCTTTCGGTCACCACCAACCCGCCGGTCGCGGGTTCGTGGAACTGGATCGACGACCAGACCGCGCACTGGCGACCGGAGAAGTACTACGCGCCCGGCACCACGGTGACGGTGGCGGGCAACGTCTACGGCACGCCGCTGGGCGACGGGCTCTACGGCGAGGAGGACGAGCACGTCTCGTTCAAAATCGGTGACGCGCACGTCTCGATCGCCGACGACACCACCCACATGGTCAGCGTGTACGACAACGGGAAACTGGTGCGCACCATGCCCACGTCGATGGGCATGGGTGGCATCCAGACCATCGCGGGCACCACGTTCTCGTTCTTCACCCCGCCAGGGGTGTACACGGTGCTCAGCAAGGCCAACCCGGTGATCATGGATTCCTCGACGTTCGGCCTGCCGACCAATTCTCGGCTGGGCTACAAGGAGTCGATCTCCTACGCCACCAAGATCAGCACCGACGGCATCTACCTGCATCAGCTCAACTCGACGGTGTGGGCGCAGGGCAACACGGACACCTCGCACGGGTGCCTGAACCTCAACGGCGACAACGCCGCCTGGTTCTTCGACTTCTCGGTGCCTGGTGACGTCGTCGAGGTTCGCAACACCGGCGGCAAGCCCCTGCAGATCTCGCAGAACGGCGACTGGACCGTGCCGTGGGATCAGTGGCTCAAGGGCAGCAAGCTGACGTAGTCGGGCGCCCCACCGGGTCGGCGGCTCTCCTCTCCAGGGACACCCGGTCTGGCCGCTACGCGCATTTTCTGCACCACGGTGGTGATCTGGCGCTGAGCCGCCGAAATCGCGACCGTGGTGCAAGAAACGGGACCGTCATCCGGGAGCTCTGGCACGCGATCGTGGATGAGCTGGCAGGCTTGTTCACTGTGCGGGCCGCTACGCGCGTTTTCTGCGCCACGGCTGTGATCTGGCGCTGAGCCGCCGAAATCGCGACCGTGGTGCAAGAAACGGCTGTAGGACCAGAAACGGGACCCTCACCCGAGAGCCGCGTAGGCTCCCAGCTCCTCGACGAAACCCTCGGGAAACCGCAGCGAGCCCTTCTGTGTCCGCCGGATGAAACCCGTTGCGGCCCTGGCAGACAACGGCTTGCCGGGGAACTGGAGAAAGTCGGCCAACGGCAACCGCGGTTCCCACACCGGCCACGGCCCCACGGCGGCCACGTGCACCACGCCGTCGAGGTCGGCCCAGGCCGCCCGCCGCGACCACTTGGTGCCGTCCCACGGCTGGTCGGCCGACGAATCGTAGTGTCCTGGGTGCCCGAGGCGACCGCCGATCCACGCCGCGACGGGCACGCTCACCGAATTGCCGACCATCCGCCACCGTTCGCCGGGGCGGGCGACTTCCTCGGCGGGCAGCGTCCAGTCGACGGGAAAGCCTTGCAGCCGTTCGGTGTCCCGGAGATCGGGCGTCACGTAGGCGCCCGACGGCAGGCGAATCGCCGGGGGAGACGGCACCCCGATCGACGACCCGCACTTGATCGGCGGGACTGCGTCGACCGCCCAGCCGAAGGATCGCATGCCCTCGGTCCAGTAGAAGCCGCAGGCGACGTCCGGATACCCGTAGGCGACAGGCGGTTTCACGCAGTCGTCGGCCAGCAGCACGTCCCGCGGGTCGCCGACCCGTGACCCGACCAGATACCAGCGGTTGCGCCGCTGCGGCAGGCCGAAGGCGTGGGTGTCGACGACCCGGTAGGCCCACCGGTAGCCGAGTTCGGTCAACGCCGACGTCACGACCTTCAGCGCGGCGCCGCGGCCCAACGAGATGAGGAACGGCACGTTCTCCAGCACCACCCACGGCACGTCGCCGCCCTCGAGCAGTCGAAGGACCTCGCCAACCAGACTGCTTCTCGCGCCGATGATTCCGGCCTTGCGGCCGACGCTGCTGAGGTCCTGGCAGGGGAATCCCGCGACGACGAGGTCGGTGCCCTTCGGCAACGTGGCGACGTCGCGGACGTCGGCCTCCAGCTTGGTGTCGGGGAACCGTCGACGCAGCACGTGCATGGCGGGCGAGGAATTCTCGACCAGCAGGTGCGCATGGTGGCCGCTGGCCGCCATGCCCAACTCGAGGCCACCGATGCCCGCGAACAGCCCCGCGACCTTCAGGCTCACCGCAGCCATTCCACCGCGACGGCATAGCTCAGGCGCGACGGCACCGCGTTGCCGATCATGCGGGCCAGGGCGGTGCGACGGGTGACGCCGTCGAAGGAGAACCAGTCCGGAATGTATTGCAGCCGTGCGGCTTCGTGCGCGGTGATGGTGCGACGCCGGCTGGGGTGCACGTAGCGTCCCATGCACATGCTGTAGAAGCCGGTGGTGATGGTCTGTGACGGCCGGTCCCATGCCAACCGGCCGTAGATCGCCTTGTAACTGTGACCGCCCGAGGCGTGGCAAGCCGGACGCTGCCGGTCGGGCAGGTCGAAGTCGCCGTTCTCGAAGAGGTAGTCGATGCGTTGGCGCGTCGCGGGTGCCGAGCGGGCGGCCTCGTCGACCAGCCGGCCCGACTCGGGAACCGATTCGAGGTCCTGAAAGGCCCATGCCACCGATCGGCCCGCTCTGCGATGGCGATCGGTGACGTCGGCGACGGTGACGGAGTGCGTCAGGCTCGCCATCAAGACGAGTCGTCGTCGGCGTTGGGGGACGCCGATCTCGCTGAGGTCGATCACCCCGACGGAGACCCGGTACCCGAGTCCCACGAGGGCATCGGCGGTGCGCTGTACGACCGCCCTGCGGTCGTTGACGGCTCCTGGGACGTTCTCGATCAGAATGTGTTGCGGGGTAAGCACTTCCGCGGCCCTGACCATGGTGCGGTACAACTCGTTCTTGTCGTCGGAGTGGCGAGTGCGGTTGTTGAAGTCGCTGTGTCCCTGGCAGGGGGGCCCGCCGACCAGCACGTCGACGTCGGAGTGCCGCTTGGCCAGTAGGCGTTCGGCCGGGTTCAGCCGAGCGCCGACGCGTCCGGGGAACACGTCCTCCACGTCCTGGGTGAGGGTGGTCGCCGACGGGAAGTTGGCGGCGTAGGTCTGCGCGGCCACCGCGTCGACGTCGACCGCGAGGACCGGTTCGAAGGAGCGGTTCAGTGCGCGCGCCGCTTCGGCCAATCCGATGGACAGGCCCCCGCAGCCGGAGAACAGGTCGACGATGCGCAACGACGTCCTTGCGGAGCCGAAGGGCGGTGCGACGCTGCTTTGCAGCCACGCGCGCTCGGCTTCGTCGGCGCACGTCGCCCTGGTCTCGGTGCCGCGGTAGCCGGCCAGCACGCTCGCGACGGGCCTGCCGTCTCGTCGGGACAGCACTCGTTCGTAGCTGCCGTTTCGGGTGCGGAAGCGCTCGAGCCCGACGTCGCGCGCGACGTCGGCGATGGTGCTCACCTGCCGATCGTATGCAGCGAGTTCGCCAATAGTGTGGAGGCATGGCCGAGTCCTGGGCGTCCTCACCCGAGGCGCGGGCGCGCATGCAGTCCAACAAGAGCCGCGACACCAAGCCCGAGCTGGCGCTGCGCTCGGCGGTGCACGCCAGGGGTTTGCGCTACCGGGTGTCGGCGAAACCCCTGGCGGGGGTGCGGCGGACGGCGGATTTGGTGTTCCCTCGGGCGAAGGTCGCGGTGTTCCTCGACGGCTGCTTCTGGCACGGCTGCCCGGAGCATCACACCGTGGCCTCGGCCAACGCCAAGTTCTGGGCAGACAAGGTCGAAGGCAACCGAAAACGCGACCGCGACACCGACGGTCGGCTTGCCGAGGCCGGTTGGGTCAGCGTGCGGATCTGGGAACACGAGGACGCGGCAGAGGCCGCGAGGCGGGTCGAGGAGATCGTCCGGGCCAGGATTTGACGGAGCCGCGGTGGCGGTCGTCACATGTCTCGCGGAATAGATCCGACACATGGTTAGTTGTGCTTGGTAGTTTCTTCGAGCAACGGGGTGCACCATGATCGATCTCAAGGCCATCGCAGTTGGAGTTGCCGCAGCGGGCGTCCTGGCGCTCGGACCCTTGGGCGCCGGCGTGGCGAACGCCGCACCCGCCGAGCCGCAGGTGCCGTCGGTGCAGGGCACCAGCAGCCAGACCGACAACCATGCGGGAACGCCCTCGCCGTACGCCGCCTACGGGGGATACGAGCTGTGCTCGATGCCCGGGATGTACTTCGCGAACATCTGCGTCTGAGCGGACTCGCTCGCTACCGCAGTGAGTCGATGATCTCCCGCGTGGGGCGGTCGACGATGTCGGCGAAGTCGCGGTGCTTCTTGAGGTAGGCGGCGACCATCGGACACAGCGCGACGACGCGCCGTCCGTCGGCCCGGGTCGCGGCGAGCGCCCTGGCGATCAGCACCGTCGCCAAGCCGCGGCCCTCGAAGGCCGGCTCGACCTCGGTGTGCACGAACACTCGTTGGTCGTCGCGCTCCACGAAGCGCGCCAGGCCCACCGTCTGACCCTCGACCTCCACGGTGAACGTGTGCCCCGCACGGGCGACCTGGACCGGTGCGCCGGTCTTGTCCGTCAGCTCGGTCATCGTGCTCCCTTGGCTCCGTCCGATCGACCCGACAGTAATGCCCGACGTCAGGGCGCGCGATGGACGTCGAAACTCAAGTGTGACCGCGGTCACAATCGGCGTACGATCGGGGCATCTCTCCTGAAAGGAGATGCAGATGAAGGGTGCTCATCGGGATCCAACCGACCACTGCCGCACGACGCAGCCGCACGCGGGTGAGTCGTTCATCGACACGCTGTGGTTGCCCGGACTCATACTCATCATGCTTGGGACCGCCACGATCGCGGGGTTCCTGGCGGCGACGGCGTACAACCGCCCCGAATGGCAACTGCCCCTTGGCTTCATCGCCGGAGCGCTCGTCACCGCGGGCGCCATTCTCATCACGCTGGAGCATCATCGCGTCAAGCGGGTCGAGGAGCGCTGGCTGGCGGACCATCCGGTGCTTCACTAGGCCGAACTGCCTACGTCGCACCAAACTGCGTTGCCAGCGGTAGAAACACGTCGTCGACGATCTCGACGATGGTCTCTGGCTTCGCCGCCGCCATCGTCATGAACAGTTCGTGCCGCAGCAGGTCGACAGGCAGCACGACGATGCGTGGTGGCGGCATCGCGGCGATTTCGCCGCGGGCGACGGCGCGCTCGAGCACGGTGTCCATCACCGACGGACCGTCCGGCACGAACCACGCGCGAATCTCCCGTGGCGATCCTCCCGCCTCGTCGTAGAACGCACCGAGGCGCGCGGCGACCAAACCGATGATGCGCGAACGTCTCTCGTTGAACTCGGTCAGCGTGGCCAGCACGTCGCCGCGCAGTGTGCCGGTGTCCGGGGTGGGGATCGAGTCGATCTCTCCGCGGTGGTGGATCACCGCCTTGAGCAGGTCCAGCCGCGACGGCCATCGCCGGTACAGCACCGAGCGGGCCGACGACGAACGCTCGGCCACCGACTCGATGGTGAAGCGCTCGTAGCCGCCGTCGAGGAGCTGATCCCACCCCGCGTCCAGGATCGCGGTCTCCAGCGCGGCTCCGCGTCTGCGCAGCCCCTGAGTTTTAGAGGACATTTGCGTATCTTATCGCGGGCGTCTAGCGTCGGTAAGCAACACTCATGTAGCTAAAGCTCGGAGGACTCTCCATGACCACACGCAGCGCCCTGATCTCCGGCGCGAGCATCGCCGGACCCGTCCTCGCCTACTGGCTGGCCGAGGCGGGCTGGAACGTCACCGTCGTCGAGCGCGCCGAACGCCTGCGCACCAGCGGCTACCCGGTGGACGTCCGCGGCACCGCGGTCGACGTCGTCCGTCGAATGGGCCTCCACCGCCAGCTCGTCGAGGCGCACTACCGCCACGTTCCGGTCCAGCTGCTGACTCCCGCCGGACGACGCCTGTGCACGCTGGACTTCGGCAACCTGATCAACAGCTCGCAGGCGGGCGACGTGGAGATCACCCGCGGTGCGCTTGGCGAGATCCTCTACGCCGCCACCAGCGACCGGGTGAACTACGTCTTCGACGATTCGATCGAGAGCCTGACCCAGAACGACGACGGGGTCGACGTCACGTTCCGGCACGGCGACCCCCAGACCGTCGACGTGGTCGTCGGCGCCGACGGAATCCACTCCAACGTCCGTCGCCTCACCTTCGGAGACGAGTCGCAATTCGTCCGTCACCTCGGCCCGTACGCGGCGATCTGGGATCTGCCGGGCGAGATGTTCACCCCGGGAGCGGGTTTCATGTACTCACACGCGGGTCGCACCGCGATGGTCGAGCGTCCGGCCGACGGCGGTCCGACCCGGGCGTTCCTGGCGTTCGTCCACCCGGCGCCGGGCACCGTGGACCGGCACGACGAACACGCCGTCCTCGCTGCGGTGCGCGAGGCGTTCGCCGAGGATCGGTGGCGCACAGGCGAGGTCCTCGACACGATGGCAGACGCCGAGGACCTCTACTTCGACACCGTCAGCCAGGTTCGGATGGACAGCTGGAGCTCCGGCCGAGTGGCGCTGGTCGGCGACGCCGCGTACGCACCGGCGTTCCTGTCGGGGCAGGGCACCAGCATCGCCATCGCCGGCGCCTACGTGCTGGCAAGTGAACTCGTCCGCGGCGACCGGCCGGAGGCGGCGTTCGCGGCCTACGAACGCCGACTTCGCGACTACGTGCAGAAGAATCAAGACCTGGCGCTGCGGAGCGACTCGTCGGTGATCTCGCGGACGCCCGGGCAGCTGCTGCGCCGAAACGCCAAGCTGGTGACGGTGCCGTGGCTACAGCGCCTTGGCCTCGCGGACCTGCTGCAGACTCAGCTGCGGACCGCCGCCACCGACCTGTCGCTCGCCGACGACGACCTTCGGGTCGCGAGCGGGTCGGGGGTCTAGCCGGAATCCCGAAGCCGCAGAGCCAATCCCGTCGCCCGGACCGCGCGCTTGTCGATCGCCGCCCGTACCTCGTCGGCGGACCCCACCACCCGAACCTTGGACTTGGCTCGCGTCACCGCGGTGTAGAACAGCTCCCGGGTCAACAGACGGGAGTCGACGGGCGGCATCAGCACCGTCACCTCCGCGGCCTGCGAGCCCTGACTCTTGTGGATCGTCATCGCGTACATCGTCTCCAGGTCGGGCAGTCGACTGGTGGCGAAGGCCCGCGGTTCGCCTTCGCCTGCGATCGCGGCGCGCAGCCCGTCGGGTCCGTTCACCGTCACCCCGGTGTCGCCGTTGTACAGACCAAGCCCGTAGTCGTTGGCCGTCACCAGCACCGGTCTGCCCGCGTACCAGTCCGACCAGATCGGCTCGCCGGTCGACTCGGTGAGCCAGCGCTCGACCTGATGATTCCAGTGCTGCACACCGTGAGGTCCGCGGCGGTGGGCGCACAGCAGCCGATGCTCGTCCAGGATGTCCAGCGCCGTCTTCGCGTCGCCGAGAATGGCCGCCTGTCGCAGCGCAAGGGCTTGCGGCAGAACGACTTTCCGTAACCCCGCGGCGGGATCGTCGTCGACGATCCACTCGACGTGGTCACCGCCTGCGGCGAGCACCTCGATCGCCGCGTCGGCGTCACCGTCGCGGATCGCCGAGGCCAGCGCCCCGATCGACTCGCCGAAGCGGTGCGACGTCCGCAGCGCGACCACCGGTGACCCCGTGCCCGCGCCGAGACCGTCGACCAGGTCGGCGAGGACTGCACCGGCGTCGACCGAGGCCAACTGGTCCGGGTCTCCGACCAGCAGCAACCGGGACTGCGGACGCACGGCTTCCAGGAGCCGGGCCATCATCGTCAGCGACACCATCGACGTCTCGTCGACCACGATGACGTCGTGCGGCAGACGGTTGCCGCGGTGGTGCCGAAACCGCGACGAACTGTCGGGCCTGCTGCCCAGCAGGCGGTGCAGCGTCGTCGCCTGCAGCCCGGAGAGCCGCCGCTGGTCGACGAGGTCCAACTTGTCGATCTCCTGGCGAACGGCCTGCTGAAGTCGGGCGGCCGCCTTCCCCGTTGGCGCGGCAAGGGCGATCCGCAACCGCGCTCCCGACGCCGCCTGCCCGGCGAACAGCGCCAGGAGGCGCGCGACCGTGGTGGTCTTTCCGGTGCCGGGCCCGCCGGTGAGCACCGTGACCCGTTGCGACAGAGCGATTTCGGCGGCGTCACGCTGCTCCTCGTACCCGGCGGGGAAGAGGCGTTCGACGTCGGCAGCGGACACCACCGCGCCACGCGACACCATCGCCCGCAGGTCGTCGGCGACCTGCTCCTCCTCGCGCCAGTACCGGTCGAGGTACAGCAGGTGTTCCCGGCGGCGCAGCACGTGCGGCGCCTCGAGCAGCGGGCTGGCCCACACCGCCGCCAACCAGCCGTCGACCGCCGGCCACGGCAGGTCGGCGACGTCGACCTGGGCCTCGACCGACCGCAGGTCCAGACACACCGACCCGGCCCGCAACCCACGCACCACCAGGGCGAGGGCGAGCATCACGCGCTCGTCGTCCTCCTTGGCCAACGCACTGAGCCGCTGGGCGACCAGCACGTCCGCGGCGTCGATCACCGCCGCCTCGTTGAACACCGCCAGCAGTCCGGTGGCGCCGACGGCCCGCCGCCAGGTGGCGGTGTCGACCGGTTCGACAGACGTCACGCCCTCACCGTCCCCTCGTCGAGCAGTTCGGACATCGCCACCACCAGCGACGCCGGCGGCTGCCAGTCGAAGACCCCCGCCGGATGCCCGTCGACGACGGGGGTGTCCGCACCGCACATGCCACGGACGAACAGGTACAGCACGCCGCCGAGGTGTGCTTCCGGCGAGTAACCGGGCTGCCGCCACCGCAGGAAGCGATGCAGCACAACGCTGTACAGCAACGCCTGCAGCGGATAGTCGGAGTGCAGCATCGCCTCGACGAGTCGGGCGCGCTCGTAGTCCGCCGACGTCAACGAACCGTCACCGTCGCCCAACCAGTTCGACTTGTAGTCGACGACCACGTAGCGATGGCCTGCACCGGACGGGATGCGCAGCACCGCGTCGACCGAGCCGTTCAGGTACCCGCGCAGCGGTTGGTTGCCCAAGGCGTCGCCGGTGAGCCGCTCGGCGTAGCTGGCCAATGGGTCGTCCTCTGGCAGGTGCTCGGCGACCAGCTGGCCGACGTCGCGCAGGTAGATCCGAGGCGCCGTCGCGCGCAGGTCCCCGCCGGCCAGCGGGAACTCGAAGTCCAACTCCCGCAACCGGTCTCGCAGGCCGATCTGGCGCAGTGTCAGATTCCCGGCCAGCGGACCCAGCGGGGTGTCGTTCATCGGCACCAGGGCCACCGCCAGGTCGGCGGCGGGCACGTCCACCGGCCACCACACCGAGTGCTCGACGATCTGAGCCTCCAGTTCGGCGGCGAGGTCGGCCGCGAACGGATCGGCGGTCTCCAGCACCGCGTGCATCAGCGTGCCGAACTTCGCGCCCTTGGGCAGGTCGGCCATCGGCGAGGGCAACGCCGGTCCGGTCGAGGGCTGCAGCAGCGGGAGTTCGCCGACCTCGTCGTCGAGGGCGACGACCTCCGGTTCGCTGCTGACGCCCGACGTCTCGGCCACCCGGATCAGCCCGGAGTAGGACGTGCGACGCCACGTGGTGTCGATGGACCGGTGAAAGTGCCTGGCGTCCAGGCCCGTCGGCACGGGATCGGCCGGCGGTCGCGGTGCCGGCACGAGGACCGACTGCTCGAGCACCGGACCACCGGCGGCCTCCCACTGACGCAGCCGCGCGAGGGCGTCGTCGTCGGTGATCTTGCTGGGCACGCACCGGTTTGGCACCACCGCCTCGCCGGGCTGCCTGCCGCGCAGCAGCCGCGACAGTCCGCCGTTGGGCTCGTCGTTGGCGGGCGCCCACCACGCCACCACCTGGGACTGCGCCCGGGTCATCGCGACGTAGGTCAGCCGGCTGTCGTCGCCGGCGGACTCCTCGCGGCCCAGCCGTTCGACGTCGCGGTAGTCGGGGCTCTCCTTGCCGCCGATGTGCAGGCAGCGGGTCGGCCCGTCGTGGAACAGGATCAGGTCACGCTCGGGCACCCAGCGGTTGAACGCGAACGGCAGGTACACGATCGGGTATTGCAGCCCCTTGCTCACCCACACCGTCATGATCTGGACGGCCGCGGCGTCGCTGTCCAGACGGCGGTTGCGCTCCGCCGTCCCGCCGCGGTCGTCGCGCTCGGTGCGCAACCAGTCGCGCAGGGCGGGCAACGAATGGTGCTCCCGGTGCGCCACGTCCTGCAGCAGCTGCGTCATGTGCGCCAGGTCCGTCATGTGCCGTTCACCGTCGCGCCAGGACAGCACGCGTTTGAGCATGCCGCGCAGCTGGGCGGCTTCGAAGATCGCCGCGACCCCGCGTTCGCGAGCGTGTCCGGCCCACTCCCGCAACGTCTCCGCGATCTCGTCGGTGAGCTCGTCCCCACCCTGCACCAGGTCTTCGGCGGTCTTGCCGAAGAACATCGTCGCCGCGGCGGCGCGCACCACCCCGGCGCGGTGCGGCTGGTCGAACGCTTCCAACAGCGACAGCCAGTCGTCGGCGGCCTGCGAGGCGAAGATGTCCGAGTCGCCGGTGTAGACCGCCGGGATCCCGGCGCGGCCCAGCGCGAGCTGGCAGATCCTGGCGTCCTTGTGCGTCTCGACGATGATGGCGACGTCGCCCGCTTGCACCGGTCGGCCGTCGAACGTGGCGCCGCTGGCGAGCAGGGCGCCGATGTCGCCGGCGAGGTCCTTGCCAATGTGCTGGCGTAGGTCGTTGATCGACACGTTCTGGGTTCCCCTGCGCCCGAACGTGCTTCGCTCCACGACCCGCAGCCGGAACGGTTCGACGTTGGGTGCACCGACCAGGCGGCATCCCTTGTTGTGGGCGTCGATGTCGTGCACGACGATCGCGGGGTCGCCGAGTTCGGCGCCTCTCAGCACGGCTTGCAACCGGTCGACCAGCGCACTGTCGCTGCGCCAGTTGGTGCCGAGGGTCTTCTTGGCTCCCGCTGTCTCGGCGGCACTGAGGTAGGTGACGATGTCACCGCCACGGAAGGCGTAGATCGCCTGCTTGGGGTCACCGATGAGGACGACGGTTGACCGGCCGCTGAAGGCCCGGTCGATCACCTGCCACTGGACGGGGTCGGTGTCCTGGAATTCGTCGACCATCACGATCGGCCAGCGCCGGTGCATCCGCAGCCGGGCGGGGGAGTCCTCGGCGTCGAGGGCCTCCGCGAGCCGGGTGAGCAGGTCGTCGTAGCCCAGGATCCCGAGCCTGCGCTTGCGGGTCTCCAGTTCGGCCAGAACGTGTTTGGCGAAGCTCGTGCAGACCGCCGCCCGCGACTCCGGCGGTGGGTCGAGTGGCCGCAACTCGGTGGCCGGGTTGTTGACGACTTCCCTCGCCAGCTTCAGCGCGTCGGGATAACTCAGCGCCGGGTCGTCGCGCTGCTGACCGAAGTGCGCAAGGTAGAGGTCGTCGACGACCTCGGTGACCAGATCGGTGAGACTCTCCACCAGCGTGACCCGGGAGTCGGAGTCGCCGGCGACGCCCAACGACTTCAGCACCAGTTGGCAGAACTGGTGGGTGGTGGCGATCGTCGCGGCGTCGAAGTCGGCCAACGCATCTCGCAGGTTTCGCTTGCGGTCGGCGCGCTCGCTCTCGGTACCCGTGATCAGGTAGTCGACCAACTCGTTGTCGCCGGCCGGGGGCGGGTCGTCGAATGCCGCTGCCGCGTCGGTGATCTGGCGGCGGACCCGATCGCGCAGCTCCTGGCTGGCCGCCCGGCCGAAGGTGATGAGCAGCATCTGGTCGAGCGTCGCCACCCCGTCGGCGACGTAACGCGTCACCAATCCGGCGAGGGCGAACGTCTTACCCGTTCCCGCGCTCGCCTCGAGCACCGTGGTGGATGCCGCGGCGGGAAGGTCGCCAAGCAGGTCGAAACGCTCCATCAGACGGTCACTTCCGCGCGCAGCATCGGCAACCAGAGCCGGGCAGAGTAGGCGCCGAGTCGATGCGTCTCGCCGTCGACCTCCTCGCCGGGCCGCAGGGGTTGCATGAGCTCCTTGAGCCAGGCGTTCGGCCCCCAGGCCCGAACCTGGGCGGGGTCCTGATCCTCGGCGGGATACATCCCCGACTTCCACCGGAAGGAGGCCTCCCGTTCTGGGTCGCCACCCTCGAGGCGGGCGCTCGCCCACGCGTAGGACGTCTTCACGGGCAGCGGCAGCGGCTCGCGGCGGCCGGCGTCGTAGATCGCCACCAGGTCTCGAAGCAGGTCGACCGCCGGCTGCCGCGGTTGCCCGAGACCCCGCTGGCTTGGCCGGGCCGACCGCCGGGCCCGCCCGATGCAGATGGCCGTCCAGTCCCGGTCGGGATGCTGGGCGTACAACGCCAGCAACGGAATCCACGACGCGAGCAGATGCTTGCCGTCGAGCTTGGAGTAGGTGACCGAGACCAGGTGCTCGTCGAAGACCGGCGACACGGTGCCCGTCAACCGGCGTCCGGCACCCAGGTCGACGTCAACGTCGTAGGCCTCCGCGTCGGCCGTCCGATGGGCCAGCGCCGTGCTGGCGAGCACGGTCGCCTGCTCGCGCAGTTCCCCGGCCTTGCGCCATCCGAGCTGCCCCGGCGGCAGCGTGCCCCGGCGCCACTCGGCCTGCCGGGCGTCGTCGGGGCTCATGCCACGCAGCATGTCGGTGAGCATCCGGTCGCCGACCGCCCATTGCTCGAGGGCGTCGATGTCGACCGAGATCTCGTCGGAGACACCGTCGACGTCCCAGGGCAGGGTGTATTCCAGCGCGCGGAAGAACCCCTTCACCGGATCCTTGAAGAAGCCGACCAGATCGGCCAGCGCGACGTCGTCGTGCGGCTGGGCGGGCAAGGGACCGGAGACGAACTTCGGTTGGTCGGAGCGCTCGCTGCTGCTGGCCTTGGCGGCCTTGAGCACCGTGGAGTCGAAGGTGAACGGCACGCCGGGCACCAACTTGCCGGGCATCACGTTGCGAATGTCGAAGGGCTGCAAGGGGTGATGGACCACGACCTGCTTGCGGACGCGTTTCGGCGTCGTGGCGTCCAGGGCGTCGAGCAGCTCGGCCAGCGGCACCGCGGGCGGCCGCGGTTGTCCGGAGTTCGCGTTGGCGCCGGTGTAGGTGATCACCAACTTCTCGGTGGCCGCGCCGACGGCGTCGAGCAGCAGTTGCCGGTCCTCGGATCGACTGTCCCGCTCACCGGTCAACGGATTGCGGGCCAGCACGTCGTCTCCGTCGGTGACGCCTTGGCGGGGAAAGACCCCGTCGTCGAGACCGACCAGACAGACCACCCGGTGCGGCACCGACCGCATCGGCACCATCGTGCACACCGTCAGCGTGCCGGTGCGGAAGTTGGCCCGGGTCGGCCGGCCCGCGAGGTGACGTTCAAGCAGCGCCTTGACGTCGGCCAGGCGCAGCACGGTATTCGCCCGCGGCCCAGCGTCGTTGAGCACCCGGCCGAATTCACGCTGCATCTGACTGGTCTGCCACGCATCGGCGTCGTCCACCCGGGTCATCATCGTGATGCCCTCGGTCAGTGCGTGCAGCCAGTGCTCGAGCGGATGGTCGCCGGTGAGGGTGGTGACGGTGCGCTCCAACCGGTCCACGAATTCGGCGAGCTGTCCGGCGAGCTCCACGCGGTTGCTGCCGACGTCGTCCAGCGGCAGGGTGGCGCCGACCCACGCGTGCGCGTCGTCGGACATGGCGACCCCGGCGAGCACCCTGTCGACGCCGAAACGCCATGTGTTGTGGACGAAGTCGACGCCGTAGGGCTGCCGGTGTTCCTGGTCGAACCCCCAGCGGACGTTTGCCTGGCGCACCCAGCGGGTGATGTCCTCGAGATTGTCGTCGGTGAAGCCGAAGCGGGCCCGCACCGGGGCGGACTGGGCGAGGTTGAGCACCTCGCTGGCGGTCACCCGGCTGCCGGCCAGCGCGAGCAGTTGGGACGCGACGCCCAGCAACGGATTCGTTTGCACCAGTGACCGATCCGCGAGTCGCATCCTCAGCTGGTGGGCCGGGTGGGCGCCGCGCAGCACGTCGCCGAGGCCGAAGTCGGCGTTGATTAACGGCGCGTACGCCTCGACGTCGGGGCACATGACCAGGATGTCGCGGGGCTCCAGCGTCGGGTCGTCGGCGAGTAGGCCAAGGAGCACCTCGCGCAGCACGTCGACCTGCCTGGCCTGACCGTGGCATGCATGCACCTGGACGGACCGGTCGGCTGCCGTCACCGTCCGCCCCTGTGGCCGAACGGCATTCGCGGCGATGTCGGACTGCAGCCAGCCCAGCAGCGTGTCGGGATGTTCGCGGTTGCCGAGGCTCTCGTCGGTGGCGAGGTCGGTCGGCAGGATCATCTGCAGCTCGCGCAGATCCCTGCCGAGGGTGGCGAGCAGCGGGTGGTGCACGGCGCGATGGCTGGCGTCGTCGCGACGGGGGACGGGACCGCGGGCCCCAGCCAGGGCGCGCCACATGTCGTCGCTGGGATGCGGCAGCCACAGGTGCACGTCGTGGTGCGTCGACAAGGCGTCGACGAGCTCGATCTCGGTGATCGGCAACCTGGTGTGGCCGAACAGCGACAGCCGGGGCGGCAGGTCGGACGGCGACTTGCGAAGGCGGGCAACGGTTTCGCGGTGGCGCACGTGCGGAGGGTCGGCGTCGACCCGGTCGACGAGCGCCTGCCACAGTGGAGGTTGCCAGCCGAGGTCGGCGTCGAGCTCGACGGTGCCTGCGCGCCAGTCGGCGAGCAGCTGCGGGCGTTGGCGGGCATATGACGCGAACAGCCCCGCGATCCGGCGGGCCACGGAGTAGCGCCTGCCCTGCCGCAGCTCCTTCTCCTCGCCGGTGGCGAAGTGGCCGAGGTGCGTGGCCAGCGTCCGGCACCACGGCTGGTCGAGGCTCTCGTCGACGACCTCCAGCAGCGGCCACACCATGGCGTCCGGCGACCAGGGATCGTCGTCGGCGGTGCCGGTGATCTCGGCGATGAGAGAGTGCGGGTTCCTGAACTGGACCCCCGCACACACGCCGTCGGCACCCCTACCGCGGCCGAGGATGTGGGACAGGCGCTGGCTCAGCCACCGCTCGACGCCGCGGGCTGGCACCAGGACCAGCTCCATCGCGAAGGGATCGTCGAGGGGCCGGCTGAGGAGGGCGCCAAGACCGTCGGCGAGGAGGTCGGTCCGCTCGGCACGGTGAAGGTGAAGCGACATTTGACGCCAGCCTAGGGGGCACCGCCGACACGGGTCGCGGCAATTCCCATCGATCCCGCCGCCGGTTCACAGTGAGTGTCCAGAAAAGCCGCCTACCGTAGGCGGCGGAGCTTCCCCCAGCTCCATAGATGGCTCGGCCCCGTCACGACCTCCCCCTGTGGTGACGGGGCCGAGATCGTCTATAGGGTCCATGGCGATGGCCGACCAACAGCTCAGGGACCAGATCCTTCGACGAGCCGCTGCCGACGACGACCTCGGCGCACGCGCGCGGCTGGTGGTGTCCGCCGCGTGGCACGATCTGCCCGCCGACGCCCCGTTGACCGCGGCCGCGGAGTGGGTCGACGCCCGGGTCGAGCTGCTGGAGCGACATCACGCCGCCGCATCGACCGCACCGGATGCCGGCGACGTCGAACGAGCTTGTGCGGCAATGCGTTCGGCGGCCAGCGGGCAGGCAGCCGCGGAACGCGTCGCGGACGCCCTCTCCGCCGACCGCATCCAGTTCCTCGAGACCAGCTTGGAGTTCCGCGACCGGCACGGGACGCAACCGTGCCCGGTGTGCGCGGCGAGCGCGCTGGACGACGAGTGGGTGGGGCGGGCGCGCGCCGCGCTGGCCACGGAGAAGGACGCCGCGAGCGCGTTGCGGGTCGCCAGGTCCGCGGCGCACCGCGCCCGCCAGTCGTTGACCGGACTGGTCCGCGCGGTGCAGGCACCGCCCGCCGAGGACGCCGGGCTGCCGGAGATCGTCGCCGCGCGCGTCGCGCACCAGTCGTTCACGACGCTGCCGACCGACGACGACGGCGCCCTGGCCGATCACGTCGCCGGGGCGCTAGCCGAGCTCTCGGCGGCCTACGGTGCCCTCGGGACGGCCGCCGCGGCCGAGCTGGCGGCCGTCCGCGAGGCGCAGGCGTGGCTGAACGGGCTCCCCTTCCCCCGCGAGCAGACATAAATGGCCCTCATTCGCGGCAAATGAGGGCCATTTACGTCTGCTCGCGGGGAGGGCAGGGCTAGCTGCGCGCGAACTCCTCGGGCAGGCCGTCGATGCCCGCCTGAATCGCCGCGATCGCGTCCACCCGGGCCTTGAGCTTGCTGGCCCGGTGCGCCTTGGGGTTCAACCCGGCGGCGGCCTCGGCGGCCACGTCGTGGGCGCGGGCCAGCACGTTGCCGTCCTCGACGATCTCGTCCAGCCAGCCGGCGCGCACCGCATCCTCGCCGGTGAACACTGCCGCCATCGACACTGCGCGCTGAAAGGCCGAGCGCGTCAACCTGTTTCGCATGATCTCGATGGCCGAGATGGGCAGCACCATTCCGATCGCGACCTCGTTGGCCTGGCACCGCGAGCTGGGCGACCCGACCCGGTGGTCACCGCTCAGCATCAGGAAGGACCCCATGGCGATGGCCGGACCCGTCGCCGCCATGATCACCGGGACCGGAAAGCTCAGCAGCCGGATCGACAGCTCGAACCCGCCGGACAGCATGCCGAGCGCGGCGGCCGCGTCACCGGAGTTGAAGACGCTGAGGTCGAAGCCCGCGCTGAACACCCGCGAGTTGCCCGCGATGACGACGGCCTTGACCTCGCCGTCGCCTGCGGCCTTCTCCGCGCGGTCGAGCGCGGAGTTGACGTTCTGCTGCATCGCCGGCGACAGCACGTTGACCTTGCCGTCGTCGAGCGTGATCGTGGCGACGGATTCGGTCTGCTCGTAGGCAACGGTGCTTGTCATGAGCCGATCGTACTTAGCGCGTCGGCGCGGAATGACGGCCAGCCGACGCGTTCTTCTGAACCCACGGGAGGTCGAGCTCGGTGGTCTCGTCGAACTGCCGCGTGCGCCAGCGGTCCTGGGTTTCGGCCGCGGCCTTGTTCATCCGGTCGATCTCGGCGCGGAAGACGTCGGGCTGAGTCTCCTTGGACGCGTAATGGAAGTACGACAGCACGCTGCGCAGGAGTTCGAGCTTCTGCTTCTCGCGCTTGGCCAGGTCGTGGGTGGTCATCAGCTCTATGCGCTGCACCGGCTGCAGGGTGCCCCAGTCGAGACGGAACTTCGTCTCGAAGGTCCCCCTCTTGTTCCACTGTCCGGCCTTCTTCGCCTTGGACTTGGGACGCGCTCGGTCCGAGTAGGTGAGCGCGCCGTCGAACCGGTCCTGGATCGCCCCGCCGAGCTCCGCGCGACTAATGGCGGAGTCCCACACCGTTCGCCACTCCTGCCCCGGGGCTAAGTACAGCAGTTCGCTGGGCAGGTCGAGCTCGGCCACCTCGGGCGGGCCGTCGGGCTGGGCGTCCTCGTAGGCGGCGACGGTCGGATGGTTGGCGAAGTCGAGGCGGATGTCGTGGGCTGCGGTCTGACCGAAGTTGCGCACCACCAGCTCGATCACGTGCCAATCGGAGGCGTGCGGTTCCATGAACATCGAGACCTGGGGGCGCACCTGCTCGATCTTGAGCTGACGGTTGCGCTTGAGCTGCCGGTTTGCCCACACCAGGACCACGATGCCGAGCGCAAGGGCAGCCCACGCGGCAATCGCCAGCCAACCCCCGGATCCGAGGTTGCTCAGATCGGTGAGCCGATCGTTGATCCAGTCCACTGCGCCCCTGCCTCATTGCATTGCGTTTGCCTGAGACTGTAATGGTTCGCTGACGACTGCGTAAACTTCTAGCGCTACGGTTGCTGCGCGTCGATTGGATCGGTCGGCGGCGATGGCGCAGCCAGATCGTCGGCGCGCTTACGGCGGCGCCTCCACAGCGCCGCACCCACACCAAGGCCCGCGACGAGGACGCAGACCGCGCCGATTGCCAGCCAGGTTGGCCAGTTCGTGGCCTCGTCGGGCGAGTTGGGCTCGACGTCGCCCGGCCCGATCGTCAGGTTGGTGACCGTTCCCGCCGGCCCGGCAGCCAAGACGTTGCCGTCGAGGCTCGACCAACCTCCTGGCAACTGGTCGACGTAACCGAAGAGCGGCTCAACGAGAGACCAGGTGCCACTGGTGGTGATGACGACGACCGAACGGTTCCTTGGGGTGTCCGCGAACGCCTGGATCGACCCGACGCCCCTGTCGATGCTGGCGCGAAGCTCACCGCGCAGGTCGACCTGCACGGCGGAGCTTTCACCGCCGACCGGCAGTCGCATCGACGTCTGGTCGAGGGACGTCGCGTTGGCCACGATCAAGGCGGGGGTCGTCGAGTCGGCGGCCGAGCCGACGTCGACCACGCGTGGCGTCAGGACTGTCCCGGTCTGGCGGGCGATGTCCACGACCCCGCGGGTGGCGTAGTCGAGGAGATCGGGGTCGCTCCCGTCGAGTGCGACGAGGAACTCCGGGTTGAACTCGGATGGCACTGCGCTGAACCCGTCGAGGGGTTGGCCACCGCGTCGTACGGTCAGCGTCGACCGGGGGTCGAGCTGGAATGTCATCGGCGCCGTCGTGGGGCTGCACAACTGGCGGGGACTGTATGCCAGTGCGTATTCGAAATCTATCCGCTGCCTGAGGAATTCGCCCGGCACGTCAAATACGGCGTCGACGTGGCCGTTGTCGGTCAGGGGTGAGGTGTACACCGGCTGACCGTTCACACTGACCACGAGGCTGGCGGAATCCAAGGGTGCCACGGGCGTGTGGGTGGCCAGCAGATGCACCTGCAGTCCGTCGACGCGCCCGGCACCCAGGGCGGACCGGTCGACGCCCACGGTGAGCTTGGACGTCCGCATCACCGTGCTTTCGCCGGTGAGTTCCAACTGGTCGAAGCTCATCTGGTCGGAGATCGGGGCGTCGCTGGCGCCGGCGTTGTCGACCCGTACGTTGGGTACCTGGACGAGGGACTGCAGGCGATCTACGACGATGGAGGCCTGATCGGTCAGTTGGTCGCCGCGGCCGGTCAACTTGAGGAAGACATCGGACTTGCCAGCGTTGACGAGAGTCATTCCTGCGTCACCATTTTCGACGACGACGGCTCTGGTGAACTGCGGTGCCGGCGGAGGAGTGGCGCCGCGCGGTTGGGCCACCACAGTGATGGCCGGGGTTTGTGGCCGATACATCCGCGCGACCGCCGACGCCAGTGTGAGTACCGCCTGCTGCTCTGTCTTCTCGGCATCGACGGGTGCATAGATCGTCAGCCGTTGGAGAACTGGAGGGAAGAACGAGGCAATCGTGGTGGGTGAGGGTTCGTTGCCGGCGAAGGCGGCAACGAGGTCGCTGAGGACCAATTGCTCGCCAAGTCCGCATCGCTGCTCCAGTGGGGGCTCTCGCACGGTGAACGACAGTCCCAAGCCCGTCGCGCTGATCTGACCCGCCGAGACGTCGACGTCGAACGGAACCGCCGCCTGAGCCGGCGTCACGGCTGGCAGATCGACGGTCGCCAGAAGCGTCCCCTTGCCGTCGTCGATTTCGACGAATCCGGCACCGAAGTCCACTGGGGCGTGGATGAGCCCCCGCAGGCGTCTGACGGTGAATCCCGCGGGCACCGGCAGGGTGAAGCTCTGAGTGTTGTTGGCACCGGCCAAGGTCATTTCGCTGGGCAGGCCGACCGTTGCCCACGGCAAGGCGACGTCCTCGCCCGCGATCGTGTTGGAGTTCAACGGGTCCGCGAATGCCGCGCCGGGGCTGCAGAGTGTCGCGGTCAACACCACCGCAGACAACAGGCATCCGGCAACGGTGACGGCGCGCCGGAACCCGCCACCGCCGCGAGTTACCCCAGAAGTCACGCCCGCTCCCGCCTCGAGTGACTCGTCCGTATCACTCCCCGGCGTCGCACGCTACTGGCAAAACAGCTGTTCCGTGGGCTGACGCGCCGATCTGACGCTACCGTCACAACCGGCGCGCTCCTGATGTGAGTGTCTGACGCAGCAATCGGCCGGTCCCGTTTACCATCGGGTTGCCATCAGGCTTAGGACGGAGCGCCACGAAGTTGTCTGTCAACGTGTCGAAGGTGCCCGTGTCTGCCATCTCGCGAGTGTCCTCACTCGAGACCCGCCTGCTGATGTCGAAGCTCGTCGTCGCAGCGGTCGTAGGTCTCATCCTCGGCGCTCTTGTCGGCGGTCTGGCCTTCGGCGCCTTGGCCACCGACACCACGGCGACGGCGTTCTTGCGACTCAAGGCCCCGATCGACCTGACGGCCATTGCAGGCGGAGCGAGTCAAATCACGCCTGACAACCAAGACAACACCGCCAAGTTCGTCACCGGAGAAGTCGCGTACCTGTCGGGAGAGGGCTTCGCCGAGGCCGTCGGTAGGAAGATGGCCCAAAACGAGCCCGCGGTACTCAACATCGCGCAAGCCAGCGAGTCGGCGATGATCACCATCAGTTGCAGCAGCAAGTCGGCCGACGTCGCCACACGAACCGTGCAGACGGCCATCGACCTCTACAGCCAGGATCTCGCCCAGCGCGTCGACGAGCGGTTGCGGTTCTTGTTGCCCAAGTTGGCGCAATGGGAGCAGCGTGACGCCGTCGACGGCACCAGGCTGCAGGAAGTGCGGCGAGTCCGCGAAAGCGTCGAACTGCAGGCGGCCGAAGCCAGCACGTTCTCTGTCGTCCAACCGCCGACCCCGAACCGGCCCAGTTCTCAACAGTGGCTCATCGGCGTGATACTCGGGGCCATGGTGGGCGGCTCCTGTGCGATTGCGGCCATGCTTGTGAAACGTCGGCGCTCGGATCGTGGGTCGGTGGTGAAGGCACTGGGCGGCACCGTCGACGCGGTACTACTGCCTGCCCTCGACCTCGACGTGATTCAGCGGACCACCAGGACGGACGAACGGGAACGGCTCGGCCGCGCCTTGTACGCGCAGTGTCGATCGACGGGAACGCGTCGGTCGATCCTCGTCGTCGGCGCATCCGAAACGTCGGGGAGTTCGGTCGTGACGTCCCTTCTCGAGACGGCTGCCTCCGGTTATTCGTCCCCCACGGACGAATTCACCTCAGTCGGACAACATTCGGCCTCGCCGTCGGCCGAGTCGCCGACCGCACGGGTCGTCGACGGTGGAACCATCGGCGACGCGAGACTGACGCCTGACGTCCTTGCCGCGGCGACCGACATCGTGCTGGTGGCTCAACTCGAGGCCGACACCATCGCCGACGTGTCGGCGCTGCGTACGGCCGCGGCGTCGGGTGCGGCGCCGGTGGTCGCGGCGTTCACCTATCGGAGGTCACGGGTGGGGCGTTCAGGAAGGCGTCGACCCGCCGCGGCGCCCACTTCGTCGAATGCGAGCGACTCAGATGAACGCACGAAGTGACGTGAAGCTCGCGATCGTTCACGAGCGGTTGACTGAAGTCGCGGGTTCGGAACACGTTGTCGCGGAGCTGTCGAGGGAATGGCCGGACGCGCCGGTCACCATTCCGATCGTCGATCAACGAGTGAGCGCGTCCTTCAGTCCGCAGGTCAGGACTGGTCCGCTGTCGTCGGCATACCGCATGGTGGGCTACCGCAGCTACGCGCCGTTGCTGCCGCTGGTGCCTGCGTGGTTGAGGCGCCGAGATTTCGGTTCGGCGGACGCCGTGATCGTCAGCCATCACGCCTTCTCGGTGGCAGCGGTCAACGCGGCGGCCGCCATCCCGACGATCGTCTACGTGCACTCCCCGGCGAGATGGGCGTGGGACAAGAAGATGCGCCGCGAGGAAGTTGCGTCACTTCCCGGTCGCCTCGCACTCGACGCCCTGTCCGGGCTGGCGATCAGGACCGAGCTGACCGCCGCTCCGAAGATCACGACGATCGTGGCCAACAGTGCCGCAGTGGCGCAGCGGATCCGGCGCCACTGGAATCGCGAGTCACAGGTCGTGCACCCACCGGTGAACGTCGCCTTCTACACTCCGGACGCAGCTGAGACACGCGAGGACTACTTCCTTCTCGCAGGACGATTGGTCGGATACAAGCGTCCCGACGTCGCCATCAGAGCGGCGGCGAAGGCCGGCGTGAAACTGGTGATCGCCGGTGACGGCCGCGACGCCGCGAGGTGTCGGAAGCTTGCCGCGGGCGGGGACATCACCTTCGTAGGTCGGGTGTCGAACGAGGAGCTGCGCAGCCTCTACCGCCGCGCGAAGGCGATGCTCATGCCCGGGGAAGAGGACTTCGGCATCACCCCCGTCGAGGCAATGGCGTGCGGAACGCCTGTGATCGCCCTCGGCGTCGGAGGCGCCCTCGACAGCGTCGTCGACGGCGTCACCGGGTCATTCGTCGCCGAGGCCGGTGACGACGAGATGGTCAGCGAATTCGCGGAGAAGTTCGCCACCTTCGACAGTCACAGCTTCGATCCGGTCGCGATCCGAACGCACGCCGAGCAGTTCTCGCCAGAAGCGTTTCGCCGCAACATGGCCGAGGTCGTCACGCAAACGCTCGCGACACGCCGAGATGGCTGACCGGTCAGCATTGGCATGGTGCACCCTTGCCTAGCAGCAAACATCTACACACCGCCGTGCAGGTCACCGCCGGCTTGGCACTGAACGTCTTTCCGGCGATCTTCATCGCGATCTATGCGCGTATCGCTCCCATCGAGACCCAGGGATTTCTGGCGCTGTCGCTCGCCGTCGGCGTCTACGTGGCGCAGTTGTTCAACGCCTTCATCGTCGAGGGCCGTCTCGCGACCCCGGATGCCAAGGGACAGCCGACCCTGCCGTTGTGGGTGGTGCTGTTCACCGGAGGTTCGGCGGCGCTACTGATGATCGGACCTGCCGTCGCCCCGTCGGTCGTACTGATGGCGAGTTCCGTCGGAGTGATGACCGGCTTGCTGATGACCCGCTCGATCGGCGTGGTCAGCGGTGAGTGGAAGAGCGAGGGCCTCGCGGCGGGTGCGTTGATCGTCGCCAGTGTGGTCGCTCTCTGGATGGCTGATCAGCACAACCCGCATTGCGTGCGAGTGCTGGCAGCGGGCGCGCTACTGGCGGTGCTGGTCAGATACCGGCCGCAGAAGCCGTTGTTCGACATGGGTTTTCCGCCGGATGTCCGCAAGTCGAGCTGGGTCACCGCGGAGACGGCGGTGGTCGGCGCCGTTCAACCGGCGATCACGTCCCTGCTCTTGGTGATGGTCGGCCCCGCGGCGTCGGTCGCGTTTCGGGTGATCTCCACCGTCGCGGGCGCATTGGAGCCGATCCTGGCGTACGGCAGGTATCGATTGCTCGCCCACGGGCACCGGGGGGAACTCGCCCAATTCGTTGCGGTGTTCGTCGTCGCGCTGCTAGCGGTCCTGGGTCCTGCCCTTGGCGGGGCTGGAAGCTTGATATTTGGCCCGGCGTGGAGCGGCGTCGGCGTCTCGGCACTGTTGCTGGCCTTTGGTTGGAAGGCCTTCATGTTGTTGTCGACCGTGCCGTTCGCGGCGTTGCGCAAGGCTGGTGAGACCGTGTTGGTGTTCTGGATTCGCGGGGCCAGCACGCTCGTCTACCTGGTGATCAGCGTTGGCTTTCTGCTGATCTGGCAGACCACGACCGCGATCTTCCTGGCGTTCGTCGTGGCTGAGATGATCACCGCCGTCGTGTACCACGTGGCCGCGGTCAGACACGCGCCGGATTACGCGGCGGCGTTCGGTGCACGACGGCTGCGCGGAGGGTGTGGCTAGACATGCAGACGGACAGCACCGCCGACGTCGTCGTGCGCCACGCCCGGACTTCCTTTCGAGCCCCGCCGTGGTTTTCTCCGGGGGTGTTGATCCTGGCGCCGGTCGGCATGTCGTTTCTGGCATGGTCGGCATTGGTCGGCAGCCAACAGCTCGGACAAC
The DNA here is from genome assembly GCA_006864685.1 of Mycolicibacterium hodleri. Classification (GTDB taxonomy): domain Bacteria; phylum Actinomycetota; class Actinomycetes; order Mycobacteriales; family Mycobacteriaceae; genus Mycobacterium; species Mycobacterium hodleri_B. The sequence continues at coordinate 34,361 of VIFX01000021.1, forward strand.
CGGCCATGTCCGAGGCGTTGTCGGGGTTTTCGGCCCCGGCTCCCGCCAGTGTTCGGGGCATCGCCCTGCTCCTGTTGTGGTACTGCGCGATCGTGATGGTCTCGACGGTCGGCTTCTGGCTCGGCACACATCGTTCGCGGGCTGCGACGGGCAGCGAACGCACCAACACGGCCTGGTTCGAGCGTCGCTATTTCTTTCTTCTGCTGGCTGCCGGCGCGGTCGGAGTGGGCTACGCGTTCCTGAAGGTGGGCGGCATCTCCGCCATCGTCGATTCGCTGAGCTCGCAGACCGCCAACGACTTCAGCAATGCGTTGTCGGGCTTTGCCGGTTTGCAGACGTTGCGGTACGCCACGATTCTGGCTGCGCCGCTCAGCGTGTACCTCTGGCGTAAGCGAGTCGTCGGGTGGCCCTACATGGTTGGCGCAGTGCTGCTGTTGGTCGCCAACGCCATGATCTCCTCGCGTCTCTCACTGCTGATGGCGTGCGCGGTCTATCTGACCGCATGGGTGCGGAGTCGCGAACCGCGGCAGACGGCAGGCGGATCGCGGTCGCGTACCTCCGTCACCGTCGCACTGATCGCACTCAGCGGGTTCGCCGTGCTCACTGCACTCAACTACGTGCGCAACGCCAACTACTACCGAGAAGCCGGGGTCTCCAACCCCGTCGCGATGAACTTCTACCAGACGGGGGCCTATCTGGCCGTCCCGGCACAGGTCTCACTGGGGGTGTCGGATGCGGTGGCGCGCGGCGCATGGGAGAAGCAGGGCGATACCGTTGCGTCGCTGGACGCGATCAAGCCAACCTTTCTGCAATTCAACAAGGTTGCCAAGGACGACAGTTGGAAACAGGCGTCGGTCTACGGGTATTCGGTGACCTTCGCGGGAAATTTCTTCACCAATTCCGTTTTCGCCGACACCTATTCGGTGTACGGCACCTGGGGGTGGTTCTACACCATCCTGGCCTACGGATTCGCCGGCTACGCCTTCGCGCGCATCTTCAGTTTCAGTCCGGTCGTGGCGGCGTCGGCAGGCGTCGTGGCCTACTGCTTCCTCGAGGTGTGGCGCGTGCAGATCCTCACCTACGGCATCGTCATCTTCCTGTTGTTGCTGACGGCGGGAAGTGCGGTGCTGGCCTCAAGGGTCCGCCCGCCAAGGGACGCCAAGGGCGACGCCTGAGGCTGGCCTACGAACAACCAATCGTGGGATCGCCCAGGGGCGGAGTGACGTTCAAGCTCCCAATGGTGACCGGCGCGTCGGCCCCGCACTGACCGGTGCCAGACAGGCGCACTGCGTTCCACGAGCTGGGCGCTGCCGGCCAGGTGATCTCCACGTGGTCGATGGCACCGTCGCAGTGATCAAGCGTGACGGACGGCTTGGCGTCTTCAGCCGTCGGTTCCGTCCTGCCGATCGTCACGGCGAGTCGGGCGACTGCGAGCCGCTGGGCGTCGACGGCGCTGAAGACGACGACCGGATCCGAGTGGCGAATCGAGATGTCTCCCAACGTGATCCCGCGTGCCCGGTCGATCCCGACGCCGCCGTTGCCACCCGTGCTGGAGGTCGACGAGATGTTGCAGTCGTCCAGCCGGAGACCGCTCACCTGGTTGTCGGCCGACGACTCCGCCCGAACCGACCAGTTGTCGCACTCGTCGAGCTGGGCCCGGCCGACGGTGACGTCGAAGTCGGTGAACTGTTGCCCACCGGACGCGCTCGGTCGGGCCAGGACGTGAACGCCGGTGTCGCACTTGGTCGCGGTGACGTCGTCGATGCGTACGGCGCGACTGGCCACGTAGTTCCACCCGACGTCGGTGCCCGGCTCCGCGGAGTCGATCATCACCGCCGAGCCGGACCGCACGTCGGTCACTCGCAGGCCGCCGATCGTCACCCGCTGTGCGCCCGCGATCCTGACCCCATTGGCGTGGCCCCCAACCACGTCGACGTCGTCGACGGTGAAGTCCGCGTTGGACCAATCGGTCAACGAGGGAAATGCGAACGTGTGTGCCGCCTCGTCGAACGAGGACTGGGGCGCCAGATAGGTCACCAGCGCCAGCCCGTCGTCGCCGGTGTTCGTCGCGTGAAAGTTGGCTATCCGGGCTCGTCGGCAGGCGTTGAAGTGCAGACCGTCGGCTGCGGTGTCGACGACCCGCAATCCGTTCACGGCGATGTTGGACACCCCGTGCATGACCACCCCCGTCTGAGGGCTCGCCTGAATGGTGCAGTTGGACAGGGTGATCCCGTCGATCGGCGTCGGCCTTCCGGACCAGCCCGCTGGCGAGCCACCGTCGAGGGTGGGGAAGCCTTCCGCCCTGATGCCATCCCCGAGGGATCGGATGGCGCCGTCCGTCCACCGAATGCTGATGTTGCGCAACGAAATGCGAGACGCCTGCCCGCGTATCAAGATGCCGTGGCTCGTGCCGGTGTGCGCGATCGGATCGAGGTTGTCCATCAGGAGCTCGGCTCCTGGAGCGAATTCGACGGCGACATCCGTGACCCGGCTGATGACGATGGCCGCACTGCCCGCCGGCCAACGCTGCGCGAATCGATACGTCCCCGCGGGGAAGTGCAGGGTGCATCCGGACTGGATCGCTGCCATCGCACGCCGGATCGCAGGTGAGTCGTCGGTAGTCCCGTCGCCCGTGGCGCCGAATGCCGTGACGTCGATGACCGTGCGCGCGCTCCAGCGCACGTGGGGCAGGAGTACCAATGCCGCCGCGGCAGGCGCCAAGGCGAGCATCCTGCGCCGCGACGCCCTCACTGCTGGGACGTGAGGAGCTCGTTGCAGATCGCATCGGCGGCCGCGGTCGCGCAGATCTCCTGCTGGCGCTGCATCACATGGGCGTAACCCCTTGCCGCCAAGTCGGTCCGGGCCGCGTCGTCCTCGCAATATGACTGCATCATCCCGGCCAATCCGCCGCGATCGTTGGGGTCGAAGTAGTCGGCGCCGTCGCCGCACGTCTCCCGCAGCACGGGGATGTTCGACGACAGGACGGCCGTTCGCGACGCCATGGCCTCCAAAGGCGGCAATCCGGCGCCTTCGTGCAGCGAGGGCATGATGAGTAACTCCGCCTGCCCGACCAGGGCGCGTAGCGCCGCGAAGTCGAGTTGTCCGATGAGCCGTATTCGGTCTGGGTTGCTCTCGGCAATGTCGCGGACTCGATCGTCCATCGTGCGCAGCGAGGCACCACCTCCAGCGATCACCAGGGTGTGGGGAATCTTGTCGGCCAAATCGGAGAATGCCTCCATCAAGAGCAGAAGATTCTTATAGCGCTTGCTGTTTCCGACGTACACCACGTATCGACCGCTAACCGGCGAGAGCTCGGCATCTACCGGGCTGAACCAGGTCTCGTCGACGGGGATGGGCGTCACCAGCACTCGAGGGCGTCGCGATATGGCCTTGACGTTGTCGGCAGTGGCTTGCGACGGGGTGAAGATCATTCGACACGACACTGCGTCGACGTTGAGCATCACTCGGGCGTACGTGCGACGGGCCCAGCTTTGGCCACTCACACTCCATGGCAGCAATTGGGTGGTGTCGTGGACGGTCACGTACACCAGGGTGCGGCGATTGGCGGGCAGCAAGCGCGCCAACGGGTACGGGTAGTGGGGCAGCCAGAGCGCGCGGGGCCGGGCTTCTGCGAGCGCGCTGCGCCACACCGACTGCTCGGCGGGGCTGTACATCGGAGCCGACGCCGGCGACGCAGGTACCACCCGGGTGCTCGGACGCAACCCGGGTAGCGAGCCGGGGTCACCCAGAACGGCGAGAGAGATGCCGTGTGCTGCCGCCGAATGTTCCAGATGGGGCAGTTGGGTACGGATGTAGGTTCCGATGCCACTCTGGCGCACGTGTCGGGCGTCGAAGAGGAGGTCGACGGGACGGTTGACCGTCCGTGATTTCGACATGTTGCTCCTCGTCGTTGGCGGTGGCCTCCAAGGCTACGTCGCGGATGGTGCACTCGATCAATGCAGATCGTTGATGTCTGAACCCCGCAGTCGGATAACGTGACCTGGTGACGAGCTCCCTGACAGGCTTCGACGACTGGCTCAACGGCCAGTTGGTGGAGTGCGCGCGCGAGGCGGGCGAGGACGTCGCGACCTACGTGGCCCGTGCCGTCGCGTCACGGATGGTCACAAGCTTGGTGGGCGCAGAGAGGCCTGAGGCCAAGGACGTGCTGACCCGGCTGACCGACGCCGGGATCTTTGCCGTGGACGCGATGCCGGACGTATCGGCTGTGGTGAACGATCCCGCTCGCTTGCAATCTTTGTACGACACCGGATTGCTGGATTCGCCGGCCGAAGAGATTTATGACCGGATTACTCGCGCCGCCGCCGAAGCGCTTGATGCCCCTTTCGCAGCGGTATCTCTCATCGACGTCGACCGGCAATTCTTCAAGAGCACCGTCGGTATGGACGGCTTGGCTCCCGAGGAAAGGCAGACGCCACTTGCTGAATCCGTCTGTCAGTACACCGTGGCAAATGGAGCGCCACTGATTCTCGAAGATGCACGGGTCGATCCGGTATTCAAGAATCATCCAGCGGTCCTCGCCGGTGCCGTTGTCGCCTACCTCGGCATACCGCTGATGGATGGGGCCCACAATGCCGTCGGCACGCTGTGCGTTTTCGACAGCAAGCCGCGGCTGTGGAGCACCGGTCACGTCCAGGTTCTCAGCGATCTTGCCGGTCTCGCCGCGGAACGAATCTTCGATAACGGGCCCAGTCTGAAGGGCTAATGCGCCGCGCTGCAGTTATCCCGCTCAACCGTCTTAATTCGTGACATCCGGCAATTGCACTTCTCGGCTACCCATTCGACTGCGCGGACGAGCCAGCACACCTAGTCTTGCCCCAAGATGTCTGGGGGCAGGTTGTATGCAGATGGACACGAAGGTGGCGTTTGATTCGCTTGACCATCAATTGATGCCGCGACCAGAGACCACCGAGACGACCCACTGGATCGAACGATTCCGATCCGACCGGTGGTATCTGGGGATCACCCTCGTGCTCGACGTCCTCGCGGCCGCCGGAGCGGTCGCTCTAGCGCAGTGGTGGATTGCGGTCCCGGTGGAGACGCGACGCGTCTTCGAGTATTCGTGGGTCTTCGTGCCGATCCTGTTGATCATTCTGGCAACTCGGTCCCTGTACGCGCGCAAGCTGAATATCAGATTTCTCGACGATTTCGAGCCGGTGGAGACGGCGGTCGCGGTGTCCGCGTTGGCGACGTTGACGGTTCTGATGGTGGCCGTGCCTCCCTTCACGCCCGGCGATGTGGTGGTCGCCTACGTCCGCCCCGCCGAGATGGTCGTCCGGCTGTGGGTGTGCGCGGCGGTGCTCTTGCCCCTGGTGCGGCTCGGCAAGTCCTTGGTGTATCGCTACCTGCGACGGAAGTTCCGTGTGGCAGCGCCCGTGCTCATCGTCGGTTCGGGTCCCATTGCTCACCAGCTCATCGTGAGGATGCGGCAGGTGCCCGAATACGGGTTACGTCCCGTCGGCGTGTTGGACGACAGCCGACCAGCGGACTTGGTCGTACTCGGAGTGCCGTATCTGGGAACCACGGGTGACTTGGAGAGCGCCGCGCTCGCAACCCAAGCCGAGGAGCTCATCGTCGCGCCATCGGCGTGCCCGGACGACCAGTTGGCGCACGCCGCCATCGTGGCGCACAACCTGGGAATTAGGGTGCGCGTGGTACCGCGCCTGATGGACGCCATCGGCGTCGGCGCCCGTGTCGAGCACCTGGGCGGCGTACCCCTCATCGTGCTCAGTCATGCCAATCCAAAGGGGTGGCAGTTCGCCGTCAAGCACGCATTCGACAGGATGGCCGCCGGTTTGGGACTGTTGGCCATCTCGCCGTTGTTCATCGGGCTCGCGCTGCTGGTCAAGGCCAGCTCGCCTGGGCCGGTGTTCTACCGCCAGGCCCGAATTGGGCGGGACGGCAAAGTATTCGACTGTTTGAAGTTCCGCAGCATGGGACCGGAGGATCCGTCGAATGCGGGCTTCGCTCCGGTGGAGGGGGCGGCGCCCGGCGGGGTGGAAGGAGTTGACCGGCGCACTCGGATCGGCAAGATCATGCGCAAGACGTCGATGGACGAACTGCCTCAGCTGCTGAACGTGCTGCGGGGGGAGATGAGTCTCGTCGGCCCGCGTCCCGAACGGCCGGCGTTCGTCGAATTGTTCGAGATGCGCGTGCGACGTTACGGGGACCGGCACAGGGTGAAGGCCGGCATGACCGGTTGGGCCCAGGTGCACGGCCTCCGAGGGCAGACCTCGATCGCCGACCGGGCCGAATTCGACAACTACTACATCGAGAACTGGTCGCTGCGCCTCGACGTCAAGATTCTGCTTCTCACCGTACTGGCTGTCCTTCGAAGTTCCGAAGACTGATCGTCGCCGACGTGGAATTGCCGGTGCTCGACGGACCACGTCACGTGGGATTGATTCCCGACGGGATGCGGCGCTGGGCCGGTGCAAACGGTGCCACGTTGACCGAGGCGTACCTCCGCGGGGCGGAGAAGGTCACCGAGATTCTCGTTGCACTGCAACGAAATTGCGTGCAGACCGTGACGGTATACAATCTGAGCGGCGCCAACCTGTCACGCCACGTCGACGAGCTGGAGGCCGTGTACGCGGCATCCATCCACTTCTTCGGAACGCTGATCCCCGCCCGGTTCGATCCGGCGGTCTGCAGCGTGCGCCTGCACGGCGACCGGAGCTCACTGCCCGAGCACTATCTCGAGGCCGCGCGAGGCGCCGAAAGTGCGATGAACGGCGAAGGTTTCAGGATCAACGTCTTGGCGGCCTACGACGCTCGCGATGAGCTGCGCAACGCTCACGTCAAGGCCCGGGAACTCGGATGCGACATCAACGACGCGTTCGACATCGGTGACGTGGACCTGGTCATCAGGACAACTCCGGAGCCGCTGCTCAGCGGGTTCCTGCCGATGCAGTGCCAATATGCACAACTTTTGTTTCTGACGACGCCCCTGAACGAGCTGGAAGTCGGGCAGGTCGACGACCTCGTGGCCGACTACCGGCGAGCCCCCCAGCTTCGCGGGAAGTGACGCGTGTGGAGTCCAGTCGTAGTCCCATCGTGATCGGCGCCGGCCCCGCCGGGCTGACCGCAGCCCTGCGGTTGGTGCAGAACGGGGTGAAGCCCCGGCTTCTCGAGGCGACTGGCCACGTGGGTGGCTTGGCCCGCACGCCCCATAGCGGCGACTGGTGTCTCGATCCCGGCGGTCACCGCTTCTTCACCAAATACGAAGAGGTGCGGGACCTTTGGAACGCGTTGCTGCCACCGGATCAATGGCTGTCGGTGCCCCGGAGCTCGGCGATGCTGGTCGACGGCGAGTACGTCAAATACCCGCTCGTCGGCCGTGACATCGTGACCAAACTCGGAGTTGGCCGGGGTTTGCGTGGGCTGAGCAGTTACGCCGGATGGCGGATGCTGCGGAGCGGCTCGCCCAGTGGACAACCCGCGAATTTCGAGGAGTGGGGTACCCACGAGTTCGGTCGATACTGGTACACCATCTTCTTCGACGGCTACGTTCGCAAGACGTGGCTTGCCGATCCTGCGGAATTGGCCAGCGACTGGGCAAACCAACGCATCAAGCCCATCGACTGGACGTGGCGGAACAAGCGAAAGCACCCCAGCGAGGACGTCTTTCGATACCCGCGGCGTGGCCCCGGTCAGCTGTGGGATGCTGCCGCTGCGGCGCTGGTCGACGCTGGCGTCACCCCGACGCTCAACGCCCGGGTGGAGCGTCTCTGGACCCACGACGGCACGTGGTACGTCGAACTGCACGACGGTGAGGTGATCGAGGGTGACGCGGTGTTCTCCAGCATGCCCCTGCAAACATTGGTCGAGGCGCTGCCGGCGGCGCCTCGACGGGTTCGGGTGGCTGCCTCGAACCTGCATCACCGCGGGCTGATCACGGTTGCCGTCGCGTTGCACGACCGTCACGAGATCCCGTTCAACTGGGTGTACACCCCCGGTGGAGAATTCTTGTGTGGTCGCATTCAGAACTACGGCCGATGGTCGAAGAACCTGCACCCGGCCGGCTGGGACGGCACCTTCTTGGGATTCGAGTACTTCGTCCGTCCCGACGGTGAGCTCATGGCCGCCGACGACAGTTCCCTGAGCGAAATCGTCGAAGCCGACATTCGGGCACTTGGCCTCGGTGACTCCCGCGTCGACCACGTCATGATGCTGCGTTCCCAATTTGCCTATCCGGTCTATGACCCGGTGCGGGAACGGAGCGTCGCCCGCATTCGCAATTACCTGCGCCGTCATTACCCCTCTCTTCATCCGATGGGGCGCAACGGCATGCATCGCTATGACAACCAGGATCACGCGATGTTGAGTGCCATGCACAGCGTCGCCAGATACTTCGGTGGGGACGTCGACCCGTGGCAGGTGAACGCCGACCGCGGCTATCACGAAGCGGGGGTGCTGAAGAAATGAATACCGGATGCTCGTTTCTCATGATTCGCTCAGCTTGGCCAAGGGGTCCACACAGAAGGCTCGGTTAGATTTCAGGTCGTGAGCCTCCCCCCGGGCTCCGAACGATCGGCCCCGCCACCCAACCCCCCTTGGTGGCGGGGCCGAGTTCGTTCGAGCGGTTGGCGCCGAAGGCGTTGGCGCCCAACGGCCTAACTCAGGGGCAGTTCCACGCCTGCGGTGGCGGGATCGGCCCGCAGCAGGATGCCGGTCGGCACGGTGTCCACCGGCACGTCGTAGACGAGCGGGATCTCCGTCGTTTCTCCCGGCGTGATCTCGGCGAGGGTGCCCTCGAGGAGGGCGGTCGCCTGGTCGTCGAGGGGGAACGTCTGACCCGCGACGTTGAGCTGCTGGAACGTTGCGACGAACGTTATGGGCGCCGCGCCGGTGTTGGTGACGTTGACGTAGACGACGTAGTACATGCCCTGGGCGGTGCTCTGGATCGACGCGTCGACGTTCGAGGTGACGGTGTCGCCGGTCTCGGTGCCAGCGACGGAGAAGGTGAAGTCGCCGTCGCTGCCCTCCGCGCCGGGAGGGGGTGGCGTCAGCGATTCCGGCGGCGTGGGTTCGGCTTCGGTCTCCGAGGTGGTGGTCTCGCTGGAGGTGGTCGCTGAGTCCGTCGGGGTCGTGCCCTGGGACGTGACGGTCGGCTGGTCGGTGCGCATCACCGCAAGGGTGACGACGACGGCGATGACCACCAGGATGACGGCGGCGCCACCGAGGATGCCGGCCACCAGTTTCATGTTCGGCTTGTCGCCGGACGGGCCCGTCGGCGTGGAGGAGGAGTAGTAGCCGGGCGGCGGTCCAGGAGGCGGCGCGAACCGGGCCGGCTCGTACGTCTCGAAGCGGGCCGTCTCGAAGGGCGGGGGGTCTGACTGCGGGGCCGGTGTTTCGGCGGGCCGCTCCTCGGACGGCGTCTCGGACCCCGATGTCTCGTACCCCGGGGCCTCGGACGACTGCTCGGGCTGGGCGTACGTCTGCCCGGTCGACGGCGAATCCCACGACGGCAGTGGCGGGTTCCACGGCGTGGAATCCGCCAAGAAGGGCTCGTAGGACGCCTGCGGGTGGGTGTCGTACGGCTGGACGGGTTCCTGCTGAGCGCCCTCGGGTGTGGGCTCCTGCTCGACGGGCCGGGTGGCGTACACGTTGGTCGCCTCGTCGGGGAGCGACACCACCGACGTCGCCTGCTCGTCGGCAGGAGGCTCGTAGGCGGGAGGCTCGTAGGCGGGAGGTTCGTCGGCGGGAGGCTGGGCGGCGCCCGGTGCCGGGGCCCGGTGCTCGGTCCAGCTCGAGCCGTCCCAGTACCTCAGGTAGCCGGCGTTCTCGGGGTCCGGATACCAGTCGGCCGGTGTAGGCGGTGTCGTCATCGCAGGGTCCCCCCGATCCTGCGCCCCGGTGGCGCTGCGCACCGAACTTAGCGCAGGCTGTGAGCCGTTGCGTTACTTCGGGGCACCAAAACGGCGTCGAACGTTACCGGGGCGCCGAAATTCAGGTGCGCGGGGCGTCGTCGGGGGAGAAATTCGCTACGACGCGGGCGTCGCGCACATCTGCGAGGTCTCCGCACCTGCCGGGTCTCAGCCGCCCATCGCCGTGCGCCACTGGTCGAGGCTGCTGGCGCGGTAGACGTAGTTGGTGTCGCGCACCTCGGACAGCGCGGCGCTCGGCTTGGCCGAATACCAGTGCCCGGGATAGACGGTCGGATCGCCGGGCAACTGCGAGAGCGCCTGCAGGCTGCGGTACATGTCGTCGACGTTGCCGCCGGGGAAGTCGGTGCGCCCGCAACCCTCGAGGAACAGCGTGTCGCCGGCGACGAGGCGGCCGTCGAGCAGGAAGCACTGACTGCCCGGCGTGTGCCCGGGGGTGTGCAGCAGTTCGATCTCGACGGCGCCGATGGCGACCTTGTCGCCGTGGTCGTGGGGGGTCAGGTCGCCGAGCGCGATCCCGGTGACCCGCGAGACCCAGTCGGCTTCAAGGGTGTTGACGTGCACCGGGACGCTGACCCGTTCGAGCAGCTCGGCCAAGCCCTTGAGTTCGAAGCCCATCATCGACCCGCCGACGTGATCGGGGTGGTGGTGGCTGACCAGCACCCCTGACAGATGCATGCCGTCGGATTCGAGGGCGTCGAGCAGGTCGTTGGCCGCGTAGGCCGGGTCGACGACGACGCAGTCGCCCGTCTCGCGGTCGCCGATCAGGTAGGCGAAGTTGCGCATCTGCTGGGCGATCGCGTCGCCGGCCGCGAAGTCGGCGCCGGACAGCAGCTGCCTGAAGTAGAGGCGTTCGGCGCCGGGGGAAGTCATCGTCGCAGCCTATTTCCCCGTCCCCACCCCGATAACCGCAGGTGTAAAAACCGCACGTCAGGTGGTGTTTGAGCGCACTGCGCCAAAACCCGCATTTGGGCCGCATGTTTACTACGGTCAGTCGTATGCAATTGACGCGGTTCACCGATCTGGGCCTGCGGACGATGATGCTGCTGGCCACCGGCGACACCAACGACCGGCGGGTCACCATTCGCACCGTCGCCACCGCTGCCGGGGCGTCGGAGCACCACATCGCCAAGGCGGTCGCCCGGCTCGTCGACCTCGACATGGTCGCCGCCCGTCGCGGCCGGATCGGCGGACTGAGCCTCACCGACGCCGGTCGCACGGTGTCCGTCGGCTGGCTCATCCGCCGGCTCGAAGGCGACCAAGAAGTCATCGAGTGCGACGGCGCCACGCCGTGTCCACTGCTGGCGGGCTGCCGCCTGCGGCGCGCTCTCGCCGACGCCAAGGAGGCGTTCTACCGCGAGCTCGACCGCCACACCGTCGACGACCTCGTCAGGGACGCCACGCTCCCGATCGTCCACCTCCAGCTCCACACCGCCAATGAAGGGATCACACGATGACCAGCACCACCGCCGTAGCCACGAAGGACGAGTTGTCACCCGAGCATGCCGAGATGGTGACGGCGACGCTTCCTCTGGTCGGCGCGAACATCGACGAGATCACGTCGGTCTTCTACGGTCGGCTCTTCGCCCATCATCCCGCGCTGCTGCGCAACCTGTTCAACCGAGGCAACCAGGCCCAGGGCGCCCAGCAGCGTGCGCTTGCGGCGTCGATCGCGACGTTCGCCGCGCATCTCGTCGACCCCGCCCTACCGCATCCCGCGGAACTGCTGTCCAGGATCGGCCACAAGCACGCGTCGCTGGGCGTGACCGCCGACCAGTACCCGATCGTCCACGAGCACCTGTTCGCCGCGATCGGCGAGGTGCTCGGCGCCGACGTCGTCACCGCCGAGGTGGCCGAGGCGTGGGACCGGGTGTACTGGATCATGGCGCAAACGCTGATCGACCTCGAGGTCGACCTCTACGCCGAGGCCGGGGTGAGCCCGGGCGACGTGTACCGGCGGGCGCGGGTGTTGGCCCGGGTCGACGACCCGTCCGGTGCGGTCCTGGTGACCGTCGCCGCCGTCGGCGGCAATCCGCTTGCCGCGCAATACGTTTCGGTGGGAGTGACACTGCCCGACGGGGCACGACAGTTGCGGCAGTACAGCATCGTCTCCGCCGGCGGCACCGACGAGATGACCTTCGCTGTCAAGCCCGTCGAGTCCATCGGTGACGCCCCGGCCGGTGAGGTCTCCAACTGGATCCGGGACAACGTCCGCGTCGGCGACCTGCTCGACGTCACCCTCCCGTTCGGTGATCTGCCCACCCCGACGCCGGGCGCACCCCTGGTGCTCGTCTCGGCGGGGATCGGCGTCACCCCGATGATCGGCATCCTCGAGTCGCTCGCCGTCGACGCCCCCGACACCCGGGTCCAGATCCTGCACGCCGACCGCAGCGCCGAGACTCATCCGCTGCGGCAGCGGCAGCACGAGCTGGCGGCCCAACTGCCCAACGCCAGCCTCGACCTCTGGTACGAGGACGGCGCCACCGACGGCGACCCTGGCGTCCACACCGGCTGGCTCGCCCTGGGCGCCACGGACCTGCCCGAGGCCGCAGAGGTCTACCTGTGCGGCGGCAACGGATTCGTCCGCACCGTCCGTGAGCAGCTCGAAGCCCGTGGCGTGCCCGCCGAGCGCGTGCACTGCGAGCTGTTCTCACCCGACGCGTGGCGGTTGTGAAGGACCGCTCGAATTGGCCGCAATCACCTGCGGTTTGGTGACGCCTGCACCCGGGTTGTACCCTCTCTAAGTCCCACGGCACGGAATTTCTGACGGCCGCGGGCGGTTGCCCCCTTAGCTCAGTCGGTAGAGCGCTTCCATGGTAAGGAAGAGGTCAACGGTTCGATTCCGTTAGGGGGCCCGGGTGGTACCCATGGCGGTGTAGCTCAGCTGGTTAGAGCGCACGACTCATAATCGTGAGGTCGGGGGATCGAGCCCCCCCACCGCTACAAAACGACAACGCAAGTGAATGAAGAAGGACGACTGACGTGGCCTCGAGTACAGACGTACGGCCCAAGATCACCTTGGCCTGCGAGGTGTGCAAGCACCGCAACTACATCACGAAGAAGAACCGGCGCAACGATCCCGACCGCCTCGAGATCAAGAAGTTCTGCCCGAACTGTGGGACGCACCGTCCGCACAAGGAATCGCGCTAACGGACGACTCCCGGGCCTTCGGCTCGGGGTCGACCGACAAGGGAACTGATTCGTGCCGCTGTCTCCAGAAATCGTTGGTATGCACTACCGCTATCCCGATTTCTACGAGGTCGGGCGGGAGAAGGTCCGCGAGTACGCCGTCGCGGTCAAGAACGACGATGCCGCCTATCACGACGAGGCTTCCGCCTCGGATCTCGGCCATGAGTCGCTGCTCGCTCCGCTGACCTTCATCTCGGTGTTCGGTTATCAGGCGCAGACGTCCTTCTTCGCCAACGCCAACATCGGCATCACCGACGCGCAGATCGTGCAGGTCGACCAGGAACTGAAGATCCTGCTCCCCATCAAGGTGGGTGACCGTCTGTACTGCGACGTCTACCTGCACTCGTACCGGCAGGCGCACGGCACCGACATCATCGTCACCAAGAACATGATCAGCAACGACCGAGGTGAGGTCGTGCAAGAGACGTACACGACCTTGGCGGGTCGTTCAGACGAGAGCGGAGAGGGCTTTTCAGATGGCGCTACGTGAGTTCAGCTCGGTCAAGGTCGGTGACGAGCTTCCGGAGCGTGTCATTCCTCTGACGCGGATGGATCTGGTCAACTACGCCGGTGTCTCCGGGGACCTCAACCCGATCCACTGGGACGACGAGATCGCCAAGCAGGTCGGCCTCGACACCGCGATCGCCCACGGCATGTTGACCATGGGCCTCGGTGGCGGATACATCACCTCCTGGATCGGCGACCCGGCCGCGGTGACGGAGTACAACGTGCGATTCACCGCCGTCGTGCCCGTGCCCAACGACGGCGTCGGCGCCGAGATCGTCTTCAACGGACGCGTGAAGTCGGTGGATCCCGAGGCGAAGTCGATCGTCATCGCACTGTCGGCCACCACGGGCGGCAAGAAGATCTTCGGTCGCGCGACCGCGACCGCGAAGTTGGCGTAGAGGTGCCGCTCAAAGCCGACGTCCTGGGAATGGTTCACCACTATCCCGAGAGCTTCAAGATTGGTCGCGAACAGGTCCGCCAGTACGCGCGGGCGGTCAAGGCCGACGACCCGGCGACGTTCGACGAGGCCGCCGCCGCCGAACTCGGCCACGACGACATCATCGCGTCATTGACCTTTCCGTCGATCCTCGCGCTGCTGGTTCAGCAGGACTTCTTCCGCAAGGTCGACGTCGGCCTGAGCACCATGCAGATCGTGCAGGTCGACCAGAAGTTCGTGTTCCACAAGCCGCTCGAGGTGGGCACCACGCTGACCGCGTCGCTGGAGATCCAGTCCGTCGTCGAGCGGTTCGGCGCGGACATCGTCGTCACCCGCAGTGTCTGCGTCGACGCGAAGAACGAGGTGGTCCTCGAGGCGTTCACCACGCTGATGGGCCACGAGGGCGACAACTCGATCCAGGTCCAGTGGGACGCGGAAAGTGGTCAGGTCGTCCGTACCGCGACCACGGATTAGTAACTCGCAACAGGGCCGTTGTACACTCGGTCCTCGGGGTTCCTCCCAATCACGCGCTGTCCGTCGGTTACTGATCGACCGATCGGGGAGCGCGTAAATTGTGTAAAACCCCGAAAAAGGATGGTGCTGCCAGCAGTTCCGTCTGTGAAGGGGCGTAGCTCAACTGGCAGAGCAGCGGTCTCCAAAACCGCAGGTTGCAGGTTCAAGTCCTGTCGCCCCTGCTCCATCGAATTGAAGAGTGTGGACACTGGAAGGTGACCACCAACAGGAACCGACGAAAGGCATGCGGTGAGCGACGATCGCGACGGTGCCGACTCTCCAGTCGACGACATCGATTCTGACGTCGACTCTCCGGTCGACGCCGTGGACGCATCCGACGATGCCGCTGACGCGACGACCGGTGTAGCCGGCGCCCGCAGCCAGACCGCGGTGGCGACTCGGCCGCAGCGGCCCACCGGCAAGCGCACGCGCCGCGAGGCCACTGGCTCCGCCGCCGGTACCGCACCGGCCACCAAGTCGGATTCGGACGACACCAAGAACGGCGACGGCAAGAAGCCCAAGACTGACAAGAAGCAGTCGGGCCCGTCACGCAACCCGTTCCTCTTCGTCTTGAACTACCTCAAGCAGGTCATCGCCGAGCTCCGCAAGGTGATCTGGCCGAACCGCAAGCAGATGATCAGCTACACGACCGTGGTGCTGGTGTTCTTGGCTTTCATGGTCTCGCTGATCGGCGGAGTCGACCTGGGCCTGGCCAAACTCGTGACGCTGGTATTCGGCTGACGGACGTTGGCTCACCAGCCGTGACGAGCGAAAGATTTAGAGAGGATAGACAACCGTGACGACCTTCGATGGCGAGACGCCCTCGGGTGAGTCCGACGTGTTCGCAGAGGCCACCGATTCGGCGACCTTGACCGACGCCGAGACTGGCCAGACCGTCGAGATCAACGAGGAACCGACGCCCGAGGCGACGGACTCCGAAGCAGTCGCGGATGAGGATGCCGAGGCCGACGCAGAGTCCGAAGCCGACGCAGAGTCCGATGCCTCCGCGTCCGACGACCCCGCCGAAGAGACCCCGGCTGAGGACGAAGAAGACGTCGACCCCGCCGTGGCGCTGAAGAAGGACCTTCGGTCCAAGCCCGGCAACTGGTATGTCATCCACTCCTACGCGGGCTACGAGAACAAGGTGAAGGCCAACCTCGAGACGCGCGTTCAGAACCTCGACGTCGGCGACTACATCTTCCAGGTGGAAGTGCCGACCGAAGAGGTCACCGAGATCAAGAACGGCCAGCGCAAGCAGGTCAACCGCAAGGTGCTGCCGGGCTACATCCTGGTGCGGATGGATCTCACCGACGAGTCCTGGAGCGCGGTCCGCAACACCCCCGGTGTCACCGGCTTCGTGGGTGCGACGTCCAAGCCGTCGGCACTGACCCTCGACGACGTCGTCAAGTTCCTGCTTCCGCAGGGCGCGGCGAAGAAGCCGGCCAAGTCCACCTCCGGCGGCGCCGCGGCGGCCGCCGAATCCGGTGGTCTCGAGCGGCCGACCATCCTGGTCGACTTCGAGGTCGGCGAGTCGGTCACCGTCATGGACGGCCCGTTCGCCACGTTGCCCGCGTCGATCAGCGAGGTCAACGCCGAGCAGCAGAAGCTCAAGGTGCTGGTGTCGATCTTCGGTCGCGAGACGCCCGTCGAGCTGGCCTTCACCCAGGTCTCCAAGATCTAAGAACAACGAGAACAGGAAAGAACACGTCATGGCCCCGAAGAAGAAGAAGGTCACTGGGCTGATCAAGCTGCAGGTCCAGGCAGGCGCGGCCAACCCCGCCCCGCCCATCGGTCCTGCGCTCGGTCAGCACGGCGTCAACATCATGGAGTTCTGCAAGGCGTACAACGCCGCGACGGAATCCCAGCGTGGCAACGTCATCCCCGTGGAGATCACGGTCTACGAAGACCGCAGCTTCACGTTCGTGCTGAAGACCCCGCCCGCCGCCAAGCTGCTGCTGAAGGCTGCCGGCGTGCAGAAGGGCTCCGGCGAGCCGCACAAGACCAAGGTCGCCAAGGTGACCTGGGATCAGATCCGCGAAATCGCGGAGCAGAAGAAGGAAGACCTCAACGCCAACGACATCGACGCCGCGGCGAAGATCATCGCAGGCACCGCCCGCTCGATGGGAATCACGGTCTCCTAGTTAGACGTTGTAACCAGTTAGAACGTGGGAGGGCCCGCTTCGGCCCGCGCACCACGACCCAACGCAAGTGATTGGAATCAAATGAGCAAGGACAGCAAGGCATACCGCGAAGCGGCCGAGAAGATCGACCGCGACAACCTGTACACGCCGCTCCAGGCCACCAAGTTGGCCAAGGAGACGTCGTCGAAGAAGCAGGACGCGACCGTCGAGGTTGCGATCCGCCTCGGTGTCGACCCCCGCAAGGCCGACCAGATGGTGCGTGGCACCGTCAACCTGCCGCACGGCACGGGTAAGACCGCCCGCGTCATCGTCTTCGCCGTCGGCGAGAAGGCCGAGGCCGCCGTGGCCGCCGGCGCCGACGAGGTTGGCAGCGACGACCTGATCGAGAAGATCCAGGGCGGGTTCCTGGACTTCGACGCCGCGATCGCGACGCCCGACCAGATGGCCAAGGTCGGCAAGATCGCCCGCGTGCTGGGCCCGCGTGGCCTGATGCCCAACCCGAAGACCGGCACCGTCACCCCCGACGTGGCGAAGGCCGTCAACGAGATCAAGGGCGGCAAGATCAACTTCCGCGTCGACAAGCAGGCCAACCTGCACTTCGTGATCGGCAAGGCGTCGTTCGACGAGACGAAGCTCGCCGAGAACTACGGTGCCGCGATCGACGAGATCATGCGTGCCAAGCCGTCGTCGTCGAAGGGCCGTTACCTGAAGAAGGTCACCGTCTCGACCACGACCGGCCCCGGCATCCAGGTCGACCCGTCGATCACGCGCGGTTTCGCTGAGGCGTAACAACTTTCGTAAGCGAGCTCCTCGGTACCTTCGGGTGCCGGGGAGTTTTGCGTTAGCGGGTCGGCACCATCACGGTGGCCAGGAGTGCCCGGTGGTCGGTGCCCGGCAGCTCGACGGTGGCGGTGGACACGGCGGTGGCGTTCCTGGTGAGGACGTGGTCGATGCCGAGCACTGGGGGGAAGGGCTTGTTCGCGGGGTAGGTGAAGTTGCGGCCGGACCCCGCCTGCCGCGCGGCGTCGGCGTAGCCGTTGGTCAGCAGCGCGCGGAACGGCAGCATGTCGAACGTCGAGTTGAAGTCGCCGCCGACGATCACGGTGCCGTTGGCGGCGTCGGCCGCCACGTCGTCGAGGGTGCCGGGGAACTTCGCAATGTCCTTCTGCCAGCCGATGATTGGGCGCGGCCATGGTGCGTCGAGGTGGACGGTGAGCAGCGAAACGTCTTGGGAGACCCGGGGAATGCGCACCTGGGCGCTGACCATCGCCAACTTGTAGCCGCCTATGCGGGTGGAGTCCGTGATCGGATACCGGCTGTAGATGCCCACGCCCGCCGACACCGGGCGCGCGTCGAGAGCCTGGTAGGGAAAGGTCTTCGCGATGCCGGCGGCGGACAGTCCGCGGGCCGCGTCGGGGGTCAGTTCCTGAACCAACACGACGTCGGCGTCCTGCGCGGCCGCCCGGGTGAGGGCGTCCGGTTCGGCGAGGCCGTAGAGCATGTTGACCGTCATCGTCCTCACGGCGACGGACGAGGGGTCGGGGGTGGCGCTCAGGAACCACGGCACCTGCAGCGCCGCCAGCACGGCGGTCAGCAGGGCCGCGACGACGACGAGGAGCCGTCGTCGTGCCCACACCCCCAGCACTACTGCGATCGGTGCGCCGAGCATCAGGTACGGCACGGTGATGACGACGTACAGCACGCCATGGGTGGGGATCGGGGTGAAGCTGACGACGAGGGCCGCCGCAGCCGCGAGGACAAGGGCGACACCGACGCAGGGCGCGACGACTCGGCGTGCGGTACTCAGGCTTCCCCCTCGGATGGCGCCAAGCCGTACCTACAGCGACGCGGTGTTGACACCAGTATCCCTGCGTCGGGGGGCACGGCATTGCAGACTCGTACTGTGACCGTGTCCCCGAGATGGATCGCCGCCGTTTCCGGCGTAATGTGCGCCGCCATGACCAACGTTGCGTCGGCGTCCGCCGAGCCGCCTCCGGTGTCGCCGCAGGCGCAGGCGGCGGGTCTGGTCGACGTGCGGTCGGTGGTCCCGGACGCGAGGATCGACCTGCGGTATGCGACGGCCGACAACTTCGTCGGCGTGCAGCTGTATCCGGCCGACGCGCGGTGTCTGGTGCACGAGTCGATGGCCGACGGTTTGGCCACGGCGGCGAATCAGCTTCGCGCGCAAGGCAAGCAGCTGGTCTTCTGGGACTGTTACCGCCCACACGAGGTGCAGGTGCGGATGTTCCAGGAGGTCCCGAACCCCAATTGGGTTGCGCGACCGAGTGATTACGCCCGCAGCCACGAGGCGGGCCGCTCGGTCGACGTGACCGTGGCCGACGGCCACTACGGGTGGCTGCTCGACATGGGCACCGGGTTCGACGACTTCACCCCGAAGAGCCTGGCCTACGCCACCGACGGGGTCACCGCCGAGCAGCAGGCCAACCGCGCGCTGCTGCGCACGGCGATGGAGGCCGGCGGGCTGACCGTGTACCCGGGGGAGTGGTGGCACTTCGACGGACCGGGCGCGAAGGATCCGCGACCGATTCTGGACGTGCCGGTGAACTGAGCTGAGGTGTCCTCAGCAGGCGATCTGCTCGCCGCTGCCCAGGCAGGGGTGCGACAGATTTGCGAACGGAAAGTCGCAGGTCGGGCAGGCGCCGTCAGTGCGGATGGGTGGCGATACCGGCTTGTGCCCGGTGTGAATCCAGGCGACCCACGCGTTTCCGTGTAGCGCCAACAGACCGTTGATCATGACTTCCCCCGAACTTCATCGGGCCAGCTCCCCCAACCCGATGTTCAAGACATTAGCCGATGGCAACGTCGGTGTGAATCGGGGAGAACCCTTGAGTTTCAGGAGGGGGCCTAGGTGCGTTGGAACGCAACGGCGCAGGTCGACGAGGCGAACGCTCTCGGTCAAGTTGGCTGGCAAACCTCAAATATGGGCGGCAGCAGGTAGGCGATCTGGGATCCGACTTCAGCAAAGACCTCCGGCGATTGGCCGATGGGGTCGGGGATGTCCAATTGCTCGTCAGCGGTCACCAAAGAGCGGCGGGCCGCGAGTTCGGCGACGGTTCGCGCACCGTGTTCGGAGATCAGTCGGGACGCCTCGGCCAGGGTGAACGTGCGATGCAGCCGGTGAGGTGCCAGCTCCAACACAGCGTCGCGATGTGACTTGGTCATCGTCAGGATGAGGTCAGCGGCCGACGCGATCTTCGCGGTGAGCTGGCGTGCGGCGAAGTTCGAAGGGTCACCGCCCAAACGCTCGAGAACCGGTGCAGCTTCGGGGTGCACCGGATGTCCGATCACGGCGTGAGTCCCGGCGCTGGACGCTTGGATATCAGCGACCTGACGTCGTGCGCCGCGGGCAGTCGTCAATCTCTCCGCCGTTGGTGACCGACAGATGTTGCCGGTACAGACGAATAATATGTGCACGGAGATCCCTACTGTGTTGGCCGTGGGGTTAGATCGAAAGTCCGCGATTGGACCAACTTCAGTATCTGCCGGCGAAGGCTGCGGCGCTAATGGGTAGCAGACCAAGGGGCGGTTGTGTTGACCAGTGCGCGCAACCGTGACCCCATTAGGGGACGATTCTTGCTGGTGATCTGGCACCCGTCTGCATCCGCTTACTGGGCGGCTCCAAGCAAGTAGTCTCGGTATACGACAAGCCGATGGTGTACTCGCCGTTGTCGATGCTGGCAGGTATCGGCGATATTTTTGTCAAACGACGCCCCTCGAGTCAAATGCTTTCGAGCGTCGATGGTGACGGTCTGCGCTGCCGTATCCATATGTACGCCCCGTACCCATCGCGGAGGGACTCATCCAAGCGTTCACGTTGGCGCCGACTACATGGGTCGTCAGAAAGTCGCTCTGTTGTTCGGTAGCAACTCGGGATGAGCCCGGGTTGGGTGAGCAGCTGAACCGCTGAACCGATGTTGACGAGGCGCCATCTTCGCGTACTCGGTGGCGTAGCCATCGGAACAGTATGTGGTCGGGTTCGATCGGTGGGTGGGCCTTTCACGACGGCCCAGTCGCGACTGGGCCGGACTATTACCCGTCGCCACCACCTGGGCGATGTCTTTGCGACCGGGTGATTTATCCTCGCGTGACCCTTGGTGCAGGCGCTGTGCGGATAGGTCGGACACGCGCTAACATCCTGCTTAAGGTGCAGTACACCGAAGTCGGAGCATTGCGGGGGACACAGTGTTTACTGATGTGCGATGGTGTTGGCCCAATAGGGGACCTACCCGGCCGCGCAATCGGAAATGTTGTTGCGACTATGCCATGGCGGGGTGGGCAGCGAAAAAATCGCGGAGCAGCAGCGACGTCTATGGCCTAGGACCCCTCCTATAAGACCGCATAAGAGTAATTCAGTCGCAACAGATTGGTCCACCGCATGTTCGAAGCCATCAAGGGGATCAGGTATGCCAGCTAAACTTCGGCGACTAGTAAAATCATCAAAGCTGCTGATGCGAGTCGCCGCTCCGATCTTCCGTTTGAAATCCATAGCGTTCGCTCACGTGCCAATGAGAGGTAAATTTCCGCATTTCTCGACCGATACACGGCTCGAATGTTACGCGTTTGATTCGATGCCCGAGTTTGAACGTTGGAGAGATGCGAACGGGGATCTCATCGAGACTTGGAGGTGTGAAGACCGGGCAGCCATAGCACCTTCTCAACCTGCGTTCACTACCGACGGGGTTTGTGCAATCTGCGAGTTGCCTGTGTCATTCGTTAGTACTACCGAATACGGTCAGGCGACCTCGTCCGGCGGCGTTACACCGAACTGGCGAGAGCAGCTGTTATGCCCCCGGTGTCACATGAGGAACCGCATGCGGGCCGCGTTGCAGATAGCTGTCCAGCAGTGCGGGCTGTCGCGAGATATGCAGATTTACGTCACGGAGCAGTTTGGCGAAGGTTATCGTTGGTTGCGCGCCCACTTCAAAGAAGTGGAGGGAAGCGAGTATTTATCCCCCAGTAGAAAACCTGGGTCGCGCAGACTTGGAATAGTCCATCAGGATGTCCAGGCTTTGTCTTATGCGCCACAATCTTTTGATTACATTCTTAGCTTCGATGTTCTCGAGCATGTGCCCAATCATATTGCGGCGCTCGAGTCTTTTGCTCGGGTACTAAAAACTGGCGGAAAGCTGCTGCTGACCGTGCCATTCACGCTAGAAAAATACGACACGACCGTTCGTGCGCAAATGCAAGCAGATGGTCACATTGACTACATTCTACCAATCGAAGTACATGGCAACCCCACAGACCCGGTGAACGGCGCCTTGTGCTATCGACATTTTGGTTGGGACACGCTTGACCGACTAGTTGAATGTGGATTCGCAGATGCGACTGTAATGATCTACCACGATCGAAGGTTGGGCTACCTGGGTTCTCTACAGTCTTTGATCACAGCTACAAAAGCTTAAATGGTTGTTAGGTTTAGAGGAGCGTGTCTTTATCGTCGGCATCCTGTTGGAAGGTGGTGACGTGGTAGAAGACCAAGCTGATATATCCAGCGAAGCGGGCATGGACCAATCTCCGCGGCGATCTGTTCGCGGTAATTACCCGCACCGGTGCAGCGGAGTGTGCGCTGACGGGTTTGGCAGAGACGCAGAGGTGCGGTCCAGCGCGGTCAGGATCCGATCGGTGTCGAGCGGGCTAGTCGGCTCCACGGTCCGGCCATCACTACAACCCGCAACACTGTTGGCAAGGGAGTCGTGGAACAGCCCGCCCGAACTCCGGAGTACGCGCGAGCTGGCCACCGAACGCCGATGCGTCGACCCGGCCTCGGCGTCGAGAACGGTGTTTCCGCAGGAGGCGTGAATGTCGGCTCTGGGGCCTTTTGGGTAATGCGGAAGTCCAGCTCACGTCGGGGCGTGATCGGCCAACGTGTCGCTGCGCCTGCTCGATGTGTTCGGCGAGTCGGCTTCATCACAGGCAGAGCCGGCATGACGATCGATCCGCCGACGGCCGTTTGCGAATTTCGGCGATTTGGACCGGCCAGGCGACCGAGGGTGTGCGCACCGGCCGGATCCACATGTTTGCCGAGCCTGCCGACCCGAATTGGTGCCTAAGGCGGCAACAAGCGACACATTGCGCCAGGTCCTTCGCTAACACCGTTATCAGTCCATGCCAGGCGAATGCCCGCCACAGTGCGCCCCAGTCGGCCTGCCCTGGCTAGGCCGACCCGTGGTCATAGTCATCGTCTGGCGTATGCCGTCCAGCGGTCGTAGTGCGAGGCGTCCACAGTTGTCCGCACGACGATCGGGCGCAGAGTGCGGACAAGGGAAATACCGACTAGCATTTCGCGCGGGGGACTGAGTTGGTATGAGCACGTGGGGGGAAGTGGAATGATCGGTTTTGACTGGCTTGTCAGCGGCAAACTGACACTCCGATACTTCGTGCGCGGGCTAGCCAGGTGTACGTTCTCGCGAGCGGGTCTTATTGGAACCACCGATGTGGTGTATTGGTGGGCTTGTGCCTGACTCGTCCGAAGCTCGACCGACGGTTCGAATACTTGGAACTCACGGCGTGCCCGCGAACTACGGCGGGTTCGAAACAGCCGCTGAGAATGTAGCCAGGTACCTAACTGATCACGGTTGGCGTGCGATTGTGTACTGCCAGACCGATCATGAGGGTCCCACCTACGAAGATCAGTGGAACGGGATCGAGCGAGTCAATATTTCTGTGGCCAACCTTGGCTGGCTCGGAACGGCGAAATTTGATTGGCTATCCATACTCCACGCTGTCAAACACCGTGATGTCTGCCTAACTTTCGGGTACAACACCGGAATTTTCAACGTCCTGCAGCGGGTGCGCCGAGTGCCGAACGTCATCAACATGGACGGCATCGAGTGGTCACGCAAGCGCTGGGGCCTGGTTCGGCAGAGTATCCTATATATAAACGAGCGCTTCGCCGCAATGTTTGGGAACGAATTGATTGCCGACCATCCCGAGTTGAATACCTATCTGCGGAGTCGTGCCCCGGCACGGAAGATCACGACCATTACGTATGGCGCACATCGAATTGATGACGCACCAGTCGGACCGGTTGAGGCCCTTGATCTTGAGCCAAAACGGTACCTGACCTTGATTGCGCGACCTATCCCAGAAAATTCGATCTTGGAGCTAGTCCAGGGTTTTTCAGCAAAACGACGCGGCATCAATCTCGTCGTTCTCGGAGCCTACGACGGCGAAGTCGACAGTTACCATCGTCAAGTTTTGGATGCTGCAAGCGACGAAGTAAAGTTTTTGGGCGCCATCTACGACCCCGCTATCGTCCAACCTTTGCGCTATCACGCCTTAGGTTACCTTCACGGGCATACGGTGGGTGGCACGAATCCGTCGCTCGTCGAGGCCTTGGCCGCCGGGAACCCGGTGATTGCACATAACAACAAGTACAACACCTGGGTTGCGGACGACGCCGGCCTTTATTTCCGAACGCCCGCGGACGCAGAGAAGCGAATCGACGAACTCCTCTACCAGCCCGATCTTGCCAGCACTCTAAGCCGTAACGCATTAAACAGATTCGAGAGTGAATTCACCTGGGATCACGTCGCTGGTCAGTATGAGGTGTTGTTGAGAAAGAGCCAGCGGCAATCTCGCCCGCGAGCGAGTTAAGGGGACACTCATTAGGGGGATGGAAAGATGGTTAATGTCGGAATTATTGGACTCGGGAAGATGGGTCTGTCCCACTTCTCAATTATTAATGCGCATCAGGACGTAAAAGTCGTAGGCGTTTGTGACGCAAGCGGATACGTCCTCGACATCCTTGGCAAGTACACCGGAGTTGACACGTTTACTGACATCCAGGCGATGTTCGATTCGGGTAACCTCGACGCGGCGGTGATTTCTACGCCGTCGAAGTTTCATGCACCAATGGTGCGCGAATGCCTCGAGCGGGGTATTCATGTGTTCTGTGAGAAGCCATTCTGCCTCGACCCCGCCGACTCGATCGCCCTCGCTGCCCTGGCACAGTCCAAGGGTCTGGTGACCCAAGTCGGCTACCACAACCGTCACTTGGCAACGTTCGCCGAAGTCAAGCGGCTTCTTGAGCTGGGCGCTTTGGGCACCGTCACTCACGTACTCGCGGAAGCATACGGGCCTGTTGTGCTCAGGACAAAGGGCAGCAGTTGGCGCAGTAAAAAGGATGAGGGTGGCGGTGCGTTGTACGACTATGCGGCGCACCCTGTGGATTTACTGACGTGGTATTTGGGCCGGCCCGAGTCGGTCTCCGGAACTGTATGCGGCCGCGTGTTCTCTACGGAGACCGAGGACGAGGTGTTCACTACTCTTAGGTGGAGCAGCGGCGCAAGCGGTCAGCTATCGGTGAGTTGGTCAGACGAGTCGCACCGGAAGATGACTACGCGGATTTCGATTTGGGGAACCAACGGCAAGATCTTCGTCGATCGGCAGGAAGTCCAAGTTTACCTGCGCGACGCGGGATTGGCTCCGGACGAATACAGCAAAGGTTGGACAGTCCGTTACACAACCGAGCTCACGCGCGAGGTCGACTTCTACGTACGAGGCGAGGAGTACTCGGCTCAGATCGACACCTGGATTGGCAGAGTCGCTGCTGGTGCCGTTTCCGGCCCTGCGGACTTCGCCGAAGCCTGTGTGACCGACGAGGTGCTTCACGCCATTCTCAACAGTGCGGACGGTGGGTTGCGCCGCCTCGAGCAGCGACAGCAGACTCCCTGCGTACAGCGAGAAGCGGCGACCAGCTTTTGGGGGCGACGTAGGGAGCGAAGTAGGCGTCACGCGGTGCGCGAGGGGAGAAGGGGCTGAAGGTGGACCGCCTTTTGTTCGGCGACAATCAATTCTTTGGCGTAAACCACATGTCAGAGGAGCGGGCGCGCGCACAAGCGATGCGTTTCCAGTCGCTCGACGCGATAATGTCGGTGCTCGATGCGGCGCACGATGCAGGTGTGACGACCTTCATGTGCACGACCCACGACCGGATCGCCGATGTGACCGAACGAGTTCGTAGGCAACCGGAACGTTTCGCCAAACAGACGTTTTACCCATGCATGCCGTACGCGCACAAGTATTCGAATGCAATGTCGGATGCTGGGATGTTTGGCGCGATCAAACAGTTCCTCCCCGACGAAGGTTTCATCGATGCGGCTATGCGGGGTGGTAAGTCGTTTGCGACAAAGGATGTCGAGGGGATAATCACACTATTGGTCGATGCCGAGATGAAGATGTTCCACGGCCTCGAGACGCCAGTAATATTTCTGCAGAATGTGGTCGTAGACTTCCTGCTAGGAATGGGGTTCACTGAGGCTTTTCGAATTTTTGCCGCTCACGTGTCGAACAAGTACGGTGCTGATCCGGGATTCATCACGATGAATATGCCCCGTCTGTTGGATGCCCTCGACGCGGTTGGGATTGTTAACCCGATCGTCTGCTCGAACATCAATAAGATTGGCTTTCGCATGTCGGGTGGAGTGGCCAGCTATATTGACGCGCTGGAGAATCGAAATTTCCGTGCCGTCGCGATGTCGGTCTTTGCCTCTGGGGCGATTCGTCCGGATGAAGCGATTGAGTGGGTGGCGTCGCTACCCAACGTTGAATCGATTGTTTTTGGGGCCTCGAGCCGCACAAACATTGATAGCACTGCTGAGCTAGTTAGGAAATACTGGCCGGCAGACGGGGCATAACTCCGAAGCGAGTTCAAGTCGACCGAAGCTCGGCCGCTATCTAAGCCAATAGAATTTTCGGGAGTTGCAACCGTGACCAAAGCGGATTGTCCAAATGTGTTAGTCATCAACCCGTTAAAATATACCCTCGCGCACTACGAAAGCGAGCTCATAGAAACGATAAACCGCAGCGCCTACAATACGGTTGAGACTGCGGAGACAGTGCCGGGCGACGGTATCGCAGGGCCGTATGAACGGATAGCCGTCGCAGCGCGAGCAATATGGGAACGAATAAGAATGGGCCGCACCATACGCGGTAAGACCGTCATCGTTATTTGGCCAATGTTTGGATACTTCGAACCGGCCACGTTGATTGGGCTATCGCGTCACAATAACGTGTATATCGTTATCCACGATCCTTCGCCGCTCCGGCGTACTTACGGGCAATCCGTCGCGGCGCGAAAGCTCTTTAAGAAAACAACCGAACGTTGGAATATCAAAGTCATTTACCACACCGTTAAGGCGCAACGGGTGGGCACCCGCGACAATGGTGTGAGCGGCATTGTCATCCCCCACCCAATCCGTTCAGAGCGGCCTCTCATGGGTGTACCGCGCGAAAACGTGGCGTCTCGCCCGAAGGTAAGAGTCCTTGGGCAGTACAAGCGCACCCGATCTTTGGAGGCGCTTACGACCATTGCCGATCGCACCGGAGATACGTATCAGCTCGAGATTTACGGCCGTGGTTGGCCAGATGTACCGGGCTGGAAGGTGGCAAACGAATTTGTGCCTGAGCAGGAGTTCGTCCGACTAGTAGAGTCCTCCGATTGCGTCGTCATACCCTACGACCTATTTTTTCAAAGTAACGTAGCCGTGAGGTGTTTAGAAGCTGGGGTACCTGTTGTCGCTCCAGTACACGAGCACATCACCCAGTTATACGGTGAAGACTGGCCTGGCACCGTTCGTGACCCGTCGGACTGGTACGACGCGCTCTCGCGAGCGCTCGCGGTGGATCTATCCATGCTTCGGTCGCACCGCTTGGGCGTGACACAGCAGATCCGAAGTGCGTGGGACGAAGGGCTCGCAACCGGTGGGTCAACCACTACCTTCGGCTGACTCGAAGGCGTTGAATTGCCACTTCGACGTGGGGATGACCGGTCACGGCGGGACCTAGCCGAAGCTCTCGGGCCAGCTTGCCCGATCGTTCGTCCCCGGCAGCGAGTTAAGTCTGCAGTAGCGACGGCTGCCTGCTTATAGGTAAGGAGACACACCTCCTGCAGGCTCAGACTGCGAGGTCCGCGCCTCTTCGCGACAAGCCCAACGCTATTGCGCTAACCTGACGAACTAAGTCAGTCCGTGAATCGTGTCGATTCTTTTCGATGGGTCTCTCGGTGACGGAGGATCAGGCGTTAAATAATGGGACTCGACGCGCTTCTGAGACGCAGATTCCTTAGAAGGTCACAGTGCATAGGCCGTCGTGATTTGAACAGAATTCCGCGCACTTATCATTGGTCGCCTGCGCAGGTTGTGAACACCACTCGCCGGTTTTGGCGTTCTTTGCTGAGAGCTTGGCCTGTGGGCTAACGGCCGAGTTTCCCGGCGTTCCCGCTTTTGCGACGCCGTCATTGCAGTAGAGATTCAATAAGAATACGGTTTGCTGCGCCCCGTCGATTTGACGATGTGACTTCTGTGATGTCACGACCATGCACTGATCTGTCGAAAGATGATCGCCGACCACCGTGTTTATCACGGGCGTAGCGTTCCACCCCGCAACGATCGACGAAGCCTCTTTATACGTCTTTCCGGCGAGTGGGTCAGTGTTTGCCACGGAAAGCCCGCTGGCGGATCCCAACATGGCAAAGGCGGTAACGATCACCGCAACGGCACGGACGATAGTGCTCATTCAGCTTCCCCCCGAAAGTTCGGACCCCATACCCACCCAAGGGCGAGCGACCAACACGATCCTAGCTGGTGGAACCAAACACCACCTAGCGTATGGGGTGGTGTTTATCTTTGCGGAACTTCATCTGAAGTGAGACCGTGCCACGACGCGCCACGGACCAGCGCGTTTTGTGCACAAATGGCAGCAAGCCAGCGAATTCATCTGAGTTCGAGCCATGGCAGGATGACGCGGAGATGCGTCCCGGGGCCGTATGTCAGGCGCGGTATCGCGGTGGGTTCGTGGACAAACGGGTTCTGGGCAGCCAAACGGGTACTGGAAGCAGTGCCCGCGGTGTTCCTGACGTCCCGAGAGCAGCGGTGCCAAGGCTGGTGCTTTGGGGCGATCAAGGAGATCTACAACGCCGGAGACGTAGGCGACCAGGTCGCGATCAAAGGCTTTCGAGCTTGACTAAGGTGCAAGTACCCCGAAGCGGTCGCCAAGATCATTGATGACGCGGATGTACTCCAGGGGTCCGGCGAAACATTGGATACATGTGGGAATGACGAATCGTTCGAGTTTCGCGACTGCGCGGTTGGCTACTAAGGCCCCCCAAAGGCCTGGGATCACGCGCGGAGGGAGCAGCGCCTTACAAGCTGATGGCCGTCGCGCAAGCCCAGCAGCGGTCCGTGAACACGCCGTCACTTGGTCACTTGGTCCGTGCCGGCGCGCTGCTCCACAACGGCAAGCTATCTAACCGCCCGCTGACGTCACACCCGCCCAAAACGGCGCCGCATCAGCCGAAAAGGGAGGTCGCCTGAAACAACCCGATCCAGGTGTTGACAATTACTCGTCTGACGATGATAAAGGTCGGTGATTTAGTGAGCGCAAGTTTTGAGGTCTATCGACGCCTTGGGCACCACACGGTCGACGGGTGGATGGCGCGCGAAGTGCTCGAAGTCATCAGAGTGCTAGATGACGCTCAACGCTCTAAAGGAGTCTCGGGCGCTATAGCAGAGATAGGTGTCCATCACGGCCGATTTTTTATCGGACTATTGCTTCTTCAACGTCAGGGTGAAGTTTCAGTGGCAATCGATTTGTTCAGCGGCCAGGAACGAAATTTTGACAATTCCGGTAAGGGTAACCTGCGGAAGTTTCGAAAAAACGTTCGTCGTTGGTCGTCGCTCGATTCTGTCGTCATTTATGAGGGAGACTCTACGCAGCTCACAGAAACCACGCTTCGCGCAATTGCGCAAGCACCTATTCGCCTTTTCAGCGTTGACGGTGGTCACACCGATCCAATCGTCTTCAATGACATGAATTTAGCTGAAAAGGCACTCGTCGATGGTGGGATCGTCGTCGCCGACGATGTGTTCAATCAAGAGTGGCCTGGCGTGTCTACCGGGACAATCCGATACATGAGCGAAGGTGGCAACTTAGTGCCATTTGCCATCGGCTTCAACAAGGTGTTCTTTGCTACGTCAGACTATGTTCGCCTTTATCAAGGCGCGCTTTACGGCACCTTCTCGAACAGGTATCTCACCTTCGTAAAATCTACCAATTATGCAAATTATGAGGTGCTGTTCGTTGGGCGTGTCGCTCGACGGCCCAGGAAGCTTCTCGGTCGCAATGAATTCGCGAAGCGTGTATACAACCATGTGCAGGAGCGGCGTCATCATCGCCAGAAATAGCCTACCCGTGTCTGCTTACGGAGCGCTTCAGAGATGGTAGCTGTAGCTTAGTAACCCATCAGGCCGAAGGCGGCACAGCGATTTTGGGTTTGTCAGGATTTGCATTTCACCGGTGTGCGGCGGTGGAATCAATTCTCGACAAATGACCAGACCGGCAGGTCCGCCGTGGTGCTCAGATCATGAGGCGAGAGTGTTCGGCAAGTGCAATTCCGGTCGTGATTGAGGTTGGTCGCAACTTGGTCGACTGGGTTGAGCACGCAGTCGTTGCGCACAGCGCACATTGCCCACGACCTCACCGTCGAGCAGTAACGTCCTCATTGGGGAATGTACAGCTACACGGTTGCTGTGCCGCTCAGGAAGTCACAACCCGTCTATGCGGAATGCGGAGAATGGGTCTGCGATGTCGTTCCGAAGGGTCCTCTGCCGGTCGAACAGGCCGTATTCCCAATCGGGGGTAGGAAGAGGGTCATAAGCTGCCCAAGCGAAGGCGCCCCTGCAGTTAGGGTCGTTCGAAGTCAACTTCCGAATGGCTTCGTAATAATCGCTTCGTGCTTCTGCGGACTCGGTAGTGTTCATTCCAAATTCTCCGATGACCATGTTCTTTCCCTTTCCCCACGATGTTTCGTAAACCCCTAGTGAGTCCGCGGGGGTTGGTTTGTAGTAGATGTGAAAGTCAAGAAAGTCACCGGCCGAGTCGAGCGGATTCTCCACCATCCATTGTTCAGCTGATCGTAGGCTTCGTGAGTAGGTTATTGGTATTGCGTGGGCTCGCACCGCCTCACCCAGTTGTTGTACAAATTGCTCATATGGCTGAGGTTGCCGATACAGACGGTCTGATGGTTTGGTCTGATGCCACGGAAGAAGAGCGGCTTCGTTGACGATGTCCATCCCGATGACATTGTCATACGTTGCGAGAAGTGATGCCAATTCCGAGTAGCACTTGACCGATTCGTCTACGGTGTAGCCACCCCATGAACCCAGGTCGCCGCCGCAGGGATAAACATACAAACCTAGCGTCTGAATATGGTCGAGCGCCTGTTTCCACTGGGCCAAGTACTGATTGAGAGACACATTACTTAGTGCGAGGGCCAAGGTACTTCCCCAAAACCGAACCGTGTTACCCACCGTGGCGATGTCATCTAGTTGCGGCCGAATCCAACCATCCCAGTCCCAAACTCGCCACATTGCCGCCCAGACACCGTTGGAATCCTGCGGGCCGAGGTCCTCAAATTTAAGCACGTGGTTAACCCCCCGGATTTTTAGCTCGGCCGGGATTGCCGGATACGTCGATTCTTGCCAGCGATTTTGAGGGACGTTCGAAAGGGACATCGCCTTGAGATCGACGTGGTTGGCTTCGCTGAGGGATCGGAGACGGCCCACCGCACCCGCTACTGATTCTTCCGCGGGTGAACGGGGCCAGAAAAGCGCCCCGGCACCTGAGGCGATTGCGCCTCGCAACAACGCTTGACGTGAAATCTGCCTGTTCATAGATCCACCGAGTTAGTGTGCCTGTTTCGGGTGGAAGAAATCCAGGGAGCAATAATGGCGACAATCCTCCGTTGGTGTGGCACGCGAACTGTTCAAACTGTTCTTCCCCCGGCTGCTCAACCCGCAGCATCTGAATTCCGCAGTAGCTGAGCCCAGCCGCGCGTGATGCAGGACGACCTATGCTGACAGCGTACGTAGCGCCCGGCATCTAGTGGTTGCTGCCCGTGTGTGAATTGAGTCAAGTCCTGTGCGGGGCCATCCACGGATCGGCTACCGATTTGGTTCCTTATGGCACGGCCGTGCCGTTATGGCAGACCGATCGCCCCCGCTTTGGAGCATGTGACCTGGCCCGCTGATGGGTACCTCACGTTTTGAGAAGTCCCATTTCGATGCTGAGCGGCCGATGTCTACGCGGCGAGATCTATAAACAACAGCTCGCCGGCGTTGAAGAGACCCCGGTCCATGGAAGTCCAGCGCCGGCCAAGCCGTTAGGCGGCTCGTGCCTGATATGACACAGGTCGAACGACCTCCAGTCAACTACGCCGGTCCGACGAGGTGTCAGTACTTTGGGTGGGAAACTGCGGACATTCTGGATGGAGACTGCGGCTGCGGCACTGCGCCGAGGGTCAGAAAGGTCGCTAGCCCGAGCCCATGCCTTGGCATGGACGGTGTGTGTGCTGGACAAGAAGGAGTTCTCCGCCCCGGTTGTGTTCCGGCGCGGCCCGCTGTGCCCATGGATGTACGGGTTTAGTAGCTGCGGCAAACGTCAGCTGTGATCAGCACTCAACCGGTCCATTCCCCGAACTTTGGGAGTACTGGAATGTGGATTGGTCATGACAGTCGACTCGGGTGTGTGTCTCTGTCAGGTCGTACCCAGGGGGCCGGAATGATACTGTGCCGAATGCAACATCCGCGGACTCTGGGAGATCGAGTCCGCTGCTTTAAATTTGCGGAGCAGACCCCTCTCAACGGGCAGGTGTGAAGGTGGCTCAACTACATGTCCTGACGGTTCACTTCAATACACCCGAAATGATGTCGCGGCTCATCGAAAACATCCCGCAGCAGACACCAAGCGGACGCGCCGTTTATGTACATGTTCTCGATAATTGTTCAACGGTTCAAAATTTGAGCGAACTTCGCATGAGCATCGAAAAGTTGCCAGCCGTAACGCTGGAGATGAATCGCGTCAACGTGGGTTTCGGTGCGGGCATCAATCAACTCGCGAGAAGCATACGGTTTGGCGAATCCGACGTTTTATGGATCGTGAACCCTGACATGCGTATCGAAGCCGGTTGTATCGAAACTCTTGAGAATGAGCTCGATAAGGGACATTACAACGTTGTGTCTCCTCTTATTTACACCGGCGATCAAAACGATCGCAGAATATGGTATTGCGGAGCCCATATTGATGGTCACAATCTGCGCGTGAAGCACCTGCTGTACGGACAGCAACTTGCCGATGCGCCCGAGCGTCCGTTTGAAACAGAGTTCATGACCGGAGCCGCGCCAATGATGTATGAGGCGACCTTTCGAGCTGTAGGAGGCTTCCCCGAAGATTATTTTCTCTACTGGGAGGACGCGTTCTTCTCTTGGAAGGCGCGTGAGCTGGGTTTTCGGTTAGGCGTCGTGCCGTCTGCGCGCCTCTGGCATGCAGTTGGCGCTTCGTCCGGATTGGGCCAAAGTCGCACTTTCTACTATTGGTATGCGCGCAATCGCTTTGTTTTCGCGCACGATTTCGAGATACCGCGGCGCAGGCTGCTGCTGGGCGGTGGCGGTCTCGAGTCTGTTCGAATTGTCGGCAAGGCGCTTATTGAGCGGCAGGGACGGCTACCAAAGATGCGCGCAGCTATTCGAGGCTCTTGTCACGGTCTCCGGCGCAGGCGGTCTTCCTAAGGTCAAATCTGCTTCCTCCATCTGTTAAGTCGCCTAATTCCATATGATGAGCTTGTAGCCGTTGAGATGGCAGGGTTTGCAACATTTCGCGTTCGACGAACGGCCGTTCCTCAGGGGTGGAGCGGATCTCCTTGTGCATGGCGGCGTTGACATCCAGGCACCACGCCCTGGCCGCAAAGTTGGCGGCCCCGCAGGTCAACCGGTCGTCCGGTGATTGCGACGTTCGTTGAGCAGCGGCACGGCCAGCCCACGCTGGGCGTAGCCGGACCGAGGTCACCGACTCGACCGTCGGCGCCACCGGTGGCAGGGCCAGCATCTGGGCTCGATCGGTATCCCGGAAGTCCGACGGACGCCTATCCGACACCCGCACCCGACGGGCGTGGCGACCGGAAGCCTTTGACGCAGTTAGTCATTGAAATCTTGCGGTGAGGCGAAGTGGCGCCCAGCAGGAACGGGGTTTCCAGATAGCGGTTGGCGCTCCACCATCCCCTTGGATTCGGAGTCATAGGGTTTGAGTTGCACCAGCCGCGACCCCAGGGTGCCGACCGTCGCGGTGGCCGGCTCGGTCAACCGGCCGCGCCGCCCTATCCCGGCTTCGTTGTCACACCACAACTCATGGGCACTGCGAGGAAGTTGCTGCCGCATCCCGGCCACGAAGTCCATGGTCTGGCGCGAGGGCGGCACCACCGCGGCGAGTGAACCGGGAAAACGCCGCGACCACCACCAGCACCCGTCGCGTCTGGCCGGATTTTCAGCAGTCGTCAACAGGCGGCAGGAGTCCGCGCCGACCGCCCCGTAGCCGGCTGCACGGGCGAGTATCAGCATCCAGTTGGCCGACATCCGGCCCTGGGACTTCTCGACACGTTCGGCAACAAGGTCGGTAACCGATCGCAGTGTGGACTCTCGGGCCGCTGCGGTTCGTAATCGCCGGCCTCCGACCTCTTGCGACCTCTCTGTCGATCACTGGGTGATGCCCCAGAGCTGTACGCAGCGTTAGCGTTAGTACGACCGATCTGTTGATCGGCAGAAACGATCGCAATGCGGTGTTTCGCAGACTTTCATGGAACTCCCCGTGGTGGTGTGTGGTTGGCATCTTCACCGTCACCATCGGGGCCTACGGTTCCTGGTCGATACGATGGATGGGCACGGGTGGCAACTTCTGCCTGAACCAAACGCTGGACACCTCTACATGGCGATCAATGGGTACTTTTTCACGGCCATGGGCATCAGGCGGGAGTGGGAGCCACCTTCCGCCGCACCGCACGTCGGCGGAACGTGGATGTCATACTGCTGCAACGACAGCACCTAGCTTGGTAAACCGAGGGTGTGATTATTGTCGCGACGGGGGCGACACGGTCAAGCTTGGCAACAGGGGGGATTTTGCGACTTAGCGTGCTTGGGGCAGGTTATTTGGGGGCAGTCCACGCCACGTGCTTGGCACACCTCGGTCATGAGGTAAAAGTCTTCGATGTCGACCCGTCTAAAATTGCGATGTTGGCCGCAGGCAAGCCACCGTTTTATGAGCCTGGATTTGAGACCTTCCTCGCAGAAACTTTGGCCAGCGGACGGCTACATTTTACTGACTCTGCGCAAGCGGCAATCGAAGGCGCACGGTTACACTTTATATGTGTAGGAACGCCACAACAGCAAGATTCAGACGCTGCAGATCTACGCTTTGTGAATTCGGCCTTTGACACAATAATGGCGAATATCAATTGCGCGAGCACCATCGTAGGAAAATCGACGGTGCCCGTTGGCACAGCTCAGCGATTGGCTGACATTCTCATTAGCAATGTGCCCGCAGTCCGCGTTAAAATTGCGTGGAATCCGGAATTCCTTAGGGAGGGCACTGCAATTGAGGACACACTTAACCCCGACCGTTTAGTCTTCGGCACCGACTCCGAGTCATCAGAAAAGGACTTGATGGAGGTGTACGGGAAATTGCTTTCCGATGGCATCCCCTACGTTACGACCGACCTGGCAACTGCGGAGATGGTGAAGGTGGCAGCTAACTCATTCTTAGCGACCAAGATCTCGTTCATAAACGCGATGGCGGAAATCTGCGAGGTGGCGAATGCTGATGTCGTAACATTGAGTCGCGCTCTTGGCTATGACGACCGAATTGGTAAACGCTATTTGAACGCTGGACTCGGGTTTGGCGGCGGGTGCCTCCCGAAAGATATTCGCGCGTTCAGTGCTCGTGCTGGCGAACTTGGCGCAGCCGAC
The DNA here is from genome assembly GCA_006864685.1 of Mycolicibacterium hodleri. Taxonomy (GTDB): domain Bacteria; phylum Actinomycetota; class Actinomycetes; order Mycobacteriales; family Mycobacteriaceae; genus Mycobacterium; species Mycobacterium hodleri_B. The sequence goes on from VIFX01000021.1 coordinate 69,867, forward strand.
GCCGTTAGTTTCTTGCGCGAAATTGACAAGATCAACCTCCGTCGCCGTGAGCGCGTAGTTTCGTTGGCAGCAGCCATATTTAGTGGGAACTTCTTCGGCAAGAATGTCGCCGTGCTTGGTGCAGCGTTCAAGCCTGACAGTGACGACGTACGCGACTCGCCAGCCCTCAGCGTTGCTGCTGCGATGCACGTTAAGGGTGCGCTAGTTCGCGTTCATGACCCGCAGGCAAACGAGAACGCCAGACAGCGGTTTCCGACGCTGACCTACTGCGACAGTATTGAAACCGCATGTGCGGACGTTGACTTGGTTGTTCTTGGGACCGAGTGGGCGGAGTACAAAATTTTGGACCCGCTTTATATAGGACAACTGGTTCGCGATCGAGTACTGATTGATGCGCGCAACGCGTTGGATTGGAGCTTCTGGTCGGATTCGGGATGGGATGTGCACGCTCTCGGTCGTGGCAACATGCATCCTCGAACAAGGGAAATTTAAGCCAAAGATTAAGACGCAAGGACCTTTCGAGTGCTAACCATAGGGCGGACGCTGCAGTTCGACAGCGGCCCGCATTGGAATATTCTTTTGCAAATCGCGCGATCAGGATGGCCTATGAACCGGAACGAGGCCAGATCCTCTCCCTGGGCGGCCATAACAGTCCAGCGGTACTGTCGAGCGGGAAATTTGCCATGCGTATGATTCCGACCGGCAAAAGCCACGCGGGCCTCAAGTGGAACCGATTGTCGTGGTTGACGATCACGGGCCCGGCGGGTATTGCGCTCGCTGCAACAGCTGGTGCGGTGAGTGCGTCCAGCAGCGCACCAAGCGGCCAACTGATAGCCCTGTTACTGATCACCACGGTCACCGTAGGTTTTTCCCTAATTTGTCCCGTGCATGTACTTCCAACAGCCGCGTTGATCGCTTATGTCGTCTTGCCGCAACACGCGATCGGTTACGTACGAGGTGCTGCACCCGCCGCCGTGCTTCTCACGCTCTGGGCCGTTCGTCGATTTGGTGAGACCCACCCCCCGCGAGCGGGTATGGGCGACAACCTAATGCGTGCCGGGGGGCTAGCCGTTGGCGCTTGGGGTTTGACACTTCTGACGCTTTTTGAGAATGGTGTACAACGAGAAGCGAGTTCAATATGGCTGGTCGCCTTCGCGCTTGGCGTACTGATTCCGCTCTTACAAGTGACCGACACATCTCGCGAGACGCAGCTGCTGTGGCGAGTTTGGCCGATTCTGACAATACTTGTGGCCTGCTACATGCTGGCTGAGTTCGCACTGCAGGCGAATCTCATTTATGACTCCTTGTATAGCGTCCAAGGCAGGCCATTAGCTCAGACGTGGTCGGTCTACCGTTCGCACGGTCCGTTTGGACACCCGCTTTATGCAGCCACGTTTTTTGCCGCATCCACAGCAGCGGCACTCGGTCGTCAAATATCACAGGGAAGGGGTTCGTTGCTGTGGTTCGTGGCGGGCAGTATCGGACTGCTGACAACATTCTCCCGAGGTGCTCTGCTCGCTCTCGCAGTCGCAGCTGTCGCAATGTTGCTCGCTGCGCTCGCCCTTGGCGTCCGTCGCACTGGCTTAGTTCCCATCTACACTCAGCTCTTTGTCGGCGCCTCCGTTGTCGCAGTTACAGGATTGATCCAGTCACGCGCGAACAGTGCGGAAGCGCGGATTTCAGCTAGCGTTCGATCTGAAGTTTTTGCGGGCGCAGTTAAAGCCGCAGAATATACAGGTTGGCGCGGCAGTGGCGCCGCTACGTCTGATCTCACAGTGAAATCTGCCGCCGCACTACCTTATCTTCTGGAGAACTCAGCACTTCAGATTGGGGTCAGTCTTGGAGTGATCGGTCTGGCTGGCTTCACGCTGATCATTGCGGGCGGGTTAGTTGCGGCGGTCGCGGGACGTAATATCGCTGCGATCGGCGCGTTGGTAGCCTTCGTGGTTGCGATTATCGGCTACAATGCCATTGAGAGTATTTTTTCGCTTATGGCTTTCCTCGGCGTGATACTAGTGGCCGCCCGGGCACCAGTCGAGATGACAAGCAGTAATTTAGCGACCACATCTCGAATTTCGCCAGTGTGAAGCGTCAGTTTCTAGTATTACTGTCATCTAGATTGTTGGCCGCGGCGATCCAAGCGATCGTCGGAGTCGTTCTCGCAAGGACCACTGGGCCAGGAAATTACGGCGAAATCTCGGCGTTCGCTGGGGTGACATTTTTCGTCTTCGTGGTGTGCGGCCTCGGGATTCCAAATTATCTAAGTCGCGCACGCGCGCTCAAGCAACATGACGTAGTAGCTTCTGCATTGTTCATTAATGCAACTGGTTCGTTCGTAGGTGTGGCGATCGTCGTTATACCTTTGTTGGCCGGGATGTATACGCTAACATCGGGGACGATTCTTGCGTTACTGGTCATCGGTACAGCGTTTGAAAAGAACGCGGATGCAGCACTTGCAGTGCTCATTGCCGACGGCGATCAATTCAATCCGGCAGCAAATGTTCTGCTCCGCCGTTTGATTACCGCAGCGTCATTTTTCGGTTTGTTGAAGCTCGGCCAGGACCCAGTAAATGCGTATTGCCTTGCGTCTGCGTTCGGTCCTGCGCTCGGACAAGCTCATGTCCATGTCTTGCTCAACCGCCGCGGTGTAGACCGAGCAAATCGGGCTAGCAGTACGCAGATTTTGCGCAGGGCGCTTCCGTTCGCAATTAATGACGTAGCTGTGCAATCAAGATCGCTTGTAGTGATGATTGTCGCCGCAGTCACAACACCTGTCGCGGCAGGCTTGTATTCAGGGGCGGCGAAGATGATCGCGCCCTCTGAGCTCGCGGCGTCTACGTTAGGAGGAGTCATTCTGCCGCGGGCAGCTGTTATGACGGCCCGTCAGCAACGTTCTACGGCGCTGAAACTGACAGCCCTTGCCGGGATGATCTTTCCTTGTGCCGCATTGCTAGCCGCCGTTTCGGAGCCAGTCGTAGTGTTCCTTCTTGGCGAAGAATATCGTGCTGCGGCGACGTCGTTTGCCGTGCTTTCGTTGACGTTGCCACTGCTGGTACTGAGCTCACCAATGGCAGCGCTGTTGCAAGGAATGCACCATGAGCGTCTGCTGAGCCGAGGTAGCATTGCATTCGCTGTTGGCTTGTTGGTTGCCGTCTTAGTCGGCGCCGTCCTTGGTGGCGCAACTGGCGCCGCTTTTGGTGTTCTTGCCGCCACTGGCTTAAAAGCACTTTGGTTGGTTACCGCCGTTGTAATGCTCAGCCGTCGCGGCCGTTAACGGTCTTGTGAAATGAGCGCTGCCATGACGTGTCGAATGGTCTTGTCCGCGTCGCCAAATCCGTTCTTGCTTTGTTGGCGTTCTTCCGCTGCACGGGCGATGCGGCAAAACAGATCGCCGTCTCGGGCCACACTCACTAGTGCGTCGGCTAGCGCCGCCACGCTCGGCTCGACGGCTATTCCGCCTCCGCCAGCTAGTATCTCTGCCGTGCCGCCGGCCCGGTATCCGATTACCGGTGTCCCTACTGAAAGGGATTCCGCAGTAACCCGCCCATAGGCCTCGTTACGCGAGCAAACCAAGCTCAAATCGGCGGATCGCAGGACGCTCAATGGAGCAGAAGTTACGCCGCGGTGGCGCACCGTCGCGGTCAAGCGTTGGGCCTCAATAAGCGTATTTAGCTTGGTGAGCTCATGTGGACTCGCTTCCCCGTAAAACTCGAGGGTAAGTGAAACTCCCTGGTCTCGGGCGACACCGACAGCGCGAACCGCATCCGCTTGGCCCTTTTCGCTCGATAGGTGCCCAAGCATCACGAGCCTTTGTAGTTGGCCCCCTCGATCCGGTTTGCCTGCGGGCACGTCTTTTGGATCCCCAATATCCGGCGGTTCTATGAGTGAGGCCCCACCGTACTGTCCGGCTGCAAAGTGCGACCGTGCCACAGTTACGGATGCCAAACCGGTTACGTACTTGATTATGATGGACTTCGGAAGGACGGACCCAAGGTTTGGGTTGGTTTGAATGCTCTCGCTGAGGAATGCGACCACGGGTACGCCGGCTAATCTGGCACCTAGCATCGGAGCTGGTATGACCGTCGACATGACACACACGGCGGTTGGGTGAATGCGCGCGATAATTGGCCACCATAGGAATGACTGAATGAGGCAATGAGCAATCTTGGCCAACCCACGCCACCCCTGGTGCTCCCTACCCATCCACCATTGGGCCTTGGCGTACTGGATCTCCACCCCATCAATCGCGTTAAGCAAGTCTAGAATTGGCCCGGGCTTTGGCAGGACAACGGTTACGCGCGCTTTCTGCCGCTTTGCTGCTCTGACCAACGCAACCGTAGAACGCTCAACGCCCGCGGTTTGGGAAGAGTGGCAAACGAACACTAAGTGTTCTACTCCATCTCTATTTCGCTCTGGCCGCTTTGTGTTCAGCATGGCCGCTGCACAAACGAGGTGTGCTCAGTCCTGTACCACTCCATCCGATCGTTAGATCCTGTCACCACGCGAGCGATCGGTTGCGACTGAAATAAATTACTAGTTCCAATTTTCAACACGCTTCCTCGTTTCACGTCAGCTGGCTACCAATGGAAACCGCGCCGTGGGCGCCAGTTGTACCGTCCGCGCGAGCGTAGCATTTGAAATTGTAGGGCCTCCGCCGCAGTGACCTCTACTTGGTCGACAATGGGGCTCCCCTGGTCGCCTCAGCAACTAACGTCAGCGCCACCGTTAATCGGGAGTGCCGTCGGCGAATGCCTGCCTTCAGCGGTTAAGGCCCGACCTCGATACAGCGTCGGCGTTCCTCCCGGGGATGGTGCGGAGCCCCGTCTGCACCATCGTCTCCCACCTTGATACTTTCGATGTCGCGACCGTGAAAACTGGCGTCTGGTGGGAATGTCCATACGACTAATACGGCGCGCGCAGATCATATGTCGGCAACGCCGGTGGACGGCGAGTTGGCGTGATGGCAATGGCTTAAACGTTACGTCACTTACGCGGAGCGGTTACTGGCGCCGTCTGAGGCGGAGTTTTGGCCGCGATTCTGGACCACTGCGTCACAGCCGGTGAGCACAATTCTAGTGCGACCCAAAAGTGAGTAGGAACGTTGCGCGCGATCCATAACCTTCAAGAGCGACGTCGTTCTTATTTTCTTGCGGATGCGATATTAACGATCGCAGGTATATTTGCGGATACTACTGGACGCCTAATATCGATCGATATCGCGCGTGGGAATGAAATGCGTTTCCTGTTGCAAAAGTTAGCGAATGGCAATGCTCTAGTTTGACTTTTGCCGATTTTTGGAAACCGCCCGACGTCGGCCCCCTTGTTGGCTGTCGGAAGTATCTACATCTGACTGCTGGGCTACGTCGCGGCCATAGCCATAACCATAGTAGTTGTAGCTGTACGAGCCGTCTCCGCGCGCTGGTGTCATCGTGAACACTGTTCCTAGCGGCGAGACGCCAACGTCCTTGAGGTTTCTGATGGCCTGCGAAAGTTGCTCGCGCTTTGTCTGCCCATACCGGGCGATCAAAAGCACACCGTCAGCGCTAGTCGCCAAGATCGTGGCGTCGGTGACCGCAAGTAAAGGGGAGGAATCTACGATAACGTAGTCGAATTGCGCACGGAGCTCACCCAAAACCTTTTGCGCGGCTAAGGAGCCGATCAGTTCACTCGGATTCGGGGGGGTGGGGCCGGATGTGAGGACTGTCAATCCTGGGAAGGTTGTCTTCTGCAGAACTTCAGAAAGGGAGGCGCCGCCGCTCAATACAGTACTGAATCCGACCGTTCCGACCACGTTAAGATACTTGTCCAACATTGGACGTCGCATGTCGCCATCGACAAGAACCACGCTGTGCTCCGCCTCGGCTAACGCTAAGGCGATATTGATCGCCGTAGTTGATTTGCCTTCGCTTGGTAGCGAGCTCGCGACCACGATCACCCGTGGCGGATTGTCGACTGCCAGAAACTGCAGGTTAGTTCTGATTCTACGGAATGCCTCGGCTATTGACGAACTATCGTGATCGAAGGATATCGCTGGTCTTGTACGGCGCTCTTTATCTAGAGGGACAGCGCCGACGAGTCCAACACCACTCAATTCAAATAGAGTCTCCTGATCTTTGACAGAGTTATCAAGATAATTGCGGAGGAGCGCGAGCCCAACTCCCAGCAGTAGTCCTATTGCGAGTCCTAAGGCAATATTCCTAGGCTTGTTCGGGCTGATCGGAAACTCGGCAAGCGATGCTCGTTGCTCTACTACTACTCGGGCAGCTGGCGGCGATCCATCTTCCGGAGTTTCCAACTCCCGCACCATGTTGACGAACTCGTCGGACAACGCATTGGCGATGTCACGGGCACGAACGGGCGACCTATCTGTAACGGCGACATCGATCAGGACGGTGTCGAGTTTAGCGCTTGCTGTTACTTCGGCTGCGAGGTCCTGTGCCGTCATGTCGAGATTTAGTTTGTCTATTGTGCGCTGAGCCAAGGTCTCGCCGGTAATCAGTTCGGTGTATGAAAGCACGCGCTGCTGGGAGTCCAAAGTGCCTGAATATTTGTCGGCGAGGGATTTGCCGCCCGCTGACGAAGAGACGAAGAGCCTGGTAGTGCTCTGGTATAGAGGTGTCGTCAGCAAGGTGGTCGCTACTGCAGCGAGAACGGCGACGATAGTAGTCGTGCATACGATGAGCCAGCGAGTGCGCAACGCTTTCGTAAAGCCCCGAAAATTCAACTTTGCCCCCCACAGCTGGTCGCGCAGACCCCCATATTCGGGCCGTCCAGACATTTACAGTCGGCGAAAGCATACCGCTCTGGCTGCCACCAGCGCACGGGAGGCACGCGAGAGCTCACGCTGTGAATGTAGTCGATTTGCCCCCACGGTACTGAGATCAGCTGGTGCGCGCAGCCGCCGAAATCACCGGCGAGACCTGGTCCGCCAAAGGCTGTATCGGGACGCGGGGTATTAGGGTCAAGGTCGGTTCGGTGCGGTGAATGGCTAACTGTCCACATTCTTCGGACAGTATGGCTACCCGTACTTCAAAGGTCGGGTGCCCAAGTTCCCTGCCGCGGACTACTGGAAGCGTTGGAGTTGGGTATTGCACTCTTCAGCGTCGCGCCTTGGTCGCGACAAGGCGAACGGACATGAACATCGTCCTTTTCGGCATCTCGACCGTGGCACTCAGGACAAGGCCATTCGACCCTGCGAGGATCTCAGACAGGTCAGACGGTGCCGAGCTGCAGAGCTTGGTCGTCACGGTCGAGTTACTTGCGGACCGCCGCCCCCCTTCATCGGCGGCGTCTCGAGCCGGCGCTTGAGGTATGGACTAGAGCTTGTTGCCGCCGAGGTTGTTGACGATCTTCGCGGCGCACCCAGGGCGGTCGTGCGACACCTGGAACAGGTCGGAACTGGCGTCACCAACCTCGACACGGCGCTGAATCCGGCACTGGGCCCGGACCCGACGGACACGGACCCGATCATTCTCTTCGGGTATTTAACAAGGCGGGGAAGTAGTTTCGCGCGAGATGCACGACATCGCCGATGAGGACAAGGGTCGCGTCTCGGTCGTCACGATCGGCAACATCAACAATCCGCTGGGACTGTGGTCGCGGCTGAGCTTCCTGCCCACCATCCGTTCCTGAACATCTCGTTCGGCCCGCAGCTGCCCACCGATATCGGCATCAAGAGCACCAACTACAGCTTCGAATACGACCCGGTCGGCGACGCTCCCCAGTATTGGGGGAACCCCGCTGGCCGTGCTCAACGCGGTAGTGGCGCTGGAGTACGTGCATGGCTACTACCTGGATCCGAACAGCAACGGGCCCACCGACACGCTGCCCTATGGGTACGACGACGGGACGCTGGCCACTGCCATCGACAATGCGCCGCACCGGATTCACAACGACCGACGTTCGTTCTCATCGCTCAGCAGGGGGCGCTGCCGCTGTACCTGCCTATCCTCGACATCGGCAAGCAGCTGGGCCTCAGTGGGCTCGTGAAACCGCTTGTCGCACTGGTCAACCCGGTGACCGAGCTGCTCGTCAACCTCGGTTATGACCGGATCGCCAATCCTGGCATCGCGCGGACGCTGTCGATCCTGCCGTTCAACCCGTTGACCTTCAACCCGGTGGACTTCTCAGTGAAGTTCGTGGCCGCCATCGCGCAGGGCATCCAAGATGCACTCGCCGGTGGAATCTCGTTGGCCCCCGCCAGGACGGCGAGTCCAAGGCAACGGCGGCGGGGGACAAGGCTGTTGCCGATGCCAAAGCTGCAGCGGAAGCGGCGGCGGACAAGGTTCTGCGGAGGAGAAGGCCGCGGCCGACAAACTAATGCACGTCAAGGACGCTGCCGGCAACGAGCACGACCTCGCGGTGAAGGCGCGGACAAGGCGAAGGAAGCAGACGACAGCGCCAAGGCGGTCGGTGCCCGCTGGCACCGGCCCGACGAAGGTCACCGGGTCCGACATAGGTACCACTACCACCCCGCCAAGGACGCCGGCGCCGGCGACGTGGAGAAGGGAAGCCGCTTCATCCGACCAGGGGCCCTCCGGTCGCTACTGTCCCGTGGCGGAGGCTTCTCGGGTGAGGTAGTGCGCAAGAGTGTCGACCACGTCGTCGGGCACGAAGCCGACCGACTGGATTTTGTCGAGGTTGAGGGCGCTGTTGGTGGGCCGTGGCGCAACCGGATTGGATGCAGTCGCGAAGTACTGCGCTGTGCTCACTTCGGTGACCCGATTCGGGTCGTGGCCTATGAGCGCGAACACGCGTTTGGCGACGTCGGCCCACGACATGACCGGCCCGGCTCCGGTCACGTTGTACGTGCCGTACGGCGGGCGTTCGTCGACCAGATGGCGGATCGCCCGGCTCAGATCTGAGGTGAACGTCAGGCGTCCGAACTGGTCGTCGACCACTGACAGGTCGACCCCTCGTCCGGCCAGAGACGCCATCGTCTTCACGAAGTTGGCGCCGTCGCCGATCACCCACGAGGTGCGCAGGATGTAGTGCCGCGGCACGGTGCCGACGACCAGGTCGCCAGCTGCCTTCGTCTGCCCGTAGACCCCTAGCGGAGAGACGGGATCGTCTTCGCGGTAGGGGCGTTCCGCGGTGCCGTCGAAGACGTAGTCGCTGGAGACGTGGACCAGCGTGATGTCGTGCGTGGACGCGATCCGCGCCAACGCGGCCACTCCGGTGACGTTGGCCGCCCATGACGCGGCACGCCCCTCCGGCGTCTCGGCGGCATCCACGGCGGTGAACGCGGCCGCGTTGACGATCGTCTCGTAATCGCTCCAGCGACGGACGCTTTCGAGGTCGGGTGCCGTGAGGTCGACGTCGGCACGGTCGGCGAATTCGACGCTCGAAAGATCGGCGTACGCGAGTCGCAAGGCCCGGCCCAGCTGCCCGCCGGCACCGAGAACCAACGTCTTGCGTGGCGGTACGGGCGTGACGTCGGCCAACCGCGGATGGCCTCGGTCCTTCGCCGACAACTCCGCGCGCTCCAGGGGGATCGGCCAGTCGATCGCCACCGTCTCGTCGGCCAGGTTCAGGAACGTGTACGAGGCATCGGGGGAGTAGTGGTTGTTTACCAGGTAGGTGTAGGCCGTGTTGGGCTCGAGTGTCTGGAAGGCGTTGCCGACGCCGCGGGGAACGAACACCGCCCGTGACGGGTCGAGCTCGGCGGTGGCCACCGCGCCGAACGTGGGGCCGGCGCGCAGGTCCACCCATGCGCCGAAGATGCGACCCGATGCGACGGAGATCCACTTATCCCACGGCTCCGCATGGATGCCGCGGGTGGTGCCCTCTGCGTCGTTGAACGAGACGTTGTTCTGGACGGGACCGAAGTCGGGTAGCCCGGCGGCCACCATCTTCTCGCGCTGCCAGTTCTCCTTGAACCAGCCGCGATTGTCGCCGTGGACGGGCAGGTCCCACACCGTCAGTCCGGGGATGGCAGTCGGGTTGGCCTGCAACGACTTTCCATATTCGGTCACGGGCGTCTCCGTCACTGACCGAGTTCGGCGTAGAACGCCTCGGTGGCGTCCTTGGCGGGGGCCCACCAGTCCTCGTGCTCGCGATACCAGTCGACGGTGGCGGCCAGGCCACGCTCGAAGTCTCCGTACCGCGGCAGCCACCCGAGTTCGTCGCGAAGTTTGGTCGAGTCGATGGCGTAGCGGAGATCGTGGCCGGCCCGATCGGTGACGTGGTCGTAGTCGTCGGCGGGACGGCCCATGAGATGGAGGATCAGTTCGACGACGGTCTTGTTGTCCTTCTCGCCGTCCGCGCCGATGAGGTACGTCTCGCCAATTCGGCCCTTCTCCAGGATCGTCAGCACCGCCGACGAATGGTCGTCGGCATGGATCCAGTCGCGCACGTTGCGACCCTCGCCGTACAACTTCGGCCGAACTCCCCGAAGGACATTCGTGATCTGGCGCGGGATGAACTTCTCGACGTGTTGGTACGGGCCATAGTTGTTGGAGCAGTTGGAGATCGTCGCGGCGACACCGAAGGATCGCACCCACGCCCGCACCAACAGATCGCTTCCTGCCTTGGTCGAGGAGTAGGGCGACGAGGGATTGTAGGGAGTGTCTTCGGTGAACCTGGCGGGATCGTCGAGCTCTAGATCTCCGTAGACCTCGTCGGTGGAGATGTGGTGGAGCCGGGTGCCGTGCTTGCGCACCGCCTCCAGCAACGCGAACGTGCCCACGATGTTGGTCTGTAGGAACGGGCTTGGGTCGTGCAGAGAGTTGTCGTTGTGCGACTCGGCCGCATAGTGGACGACCGCGTCGACGGACCCCACCAGCCCGTCGACCAGAGTCGCGTCGGCGACATCGCCCCGAACGAATGCCACGCGGTCGTCCGGCAAACCCTCCAGCGACGCGAGATTGCCGGCATAGGTCAGCTTGTCCAACACGGTGACGTGATGATCGGTGTGGTCGACGACGTAGTGCACGAAGTTCGAACCGATGAAACCGGCGCCGCCGGTTACCAACAATCGCATCAGCGTCCCCGCTCGAGCAGATCGAGCAAGTACGCGCCGTACCCGGACTTGGCCGAGTCGGCAGCTCGGGTTCGCACCTCGTCATCGGTGAGAAACCCTTGGCGCCACGCAATTTCTTCGGGCACTCCGATTTTCAGACCGGTGCGTCGCTCCATCGTGCGGACGTAGTCAGCGGCGTCAGTCATCTGATCGAACGTCCCCGTGTCCAGCCACGCCGTCCCCCGGGGCAGCACCTCCACCTGCAGGCGGCCCTGTTCCAGATAGGCACGGTTGACGTCGGTGATCTCGTACTCGCCGCGAGCGCTCGGACGTAGGTCACGCGCAATCGCGACGACGTCGTTGTCGTAGAAGTACAGCCCGGGTATCGCGTAGTTGCTCTTTGGTTTCGCGGGCTTCTCCTCCAGCGATACCGCTCGTCCCTCACCGTCGAACTCGATGACACCGTAAGCCGTTGGCTCGCTTACCCAGTAGGCGAAGATGGCGCCGCCGTCGATGTCGGTGAAACGACTGAGTTGTCCGCCAAGGCCCGGGCCGTACAACAGGTTGTCACCCAGCACTAGAGCGACCTTGTCGGTGCCGACGAATGAAGCGCCGAGGGTGAACGCCTGAGCCAGGCCATCCGGCGAGGGTTGGCGGGCATAGGAAATCGACACTCCGAATTGGGACCCGTCGCCGAGAAGCCGCTCGAAGCCACTCGCGTCATGAGGGGTGGTAATCACCAGAATGTCGCGGATGCCGGCAAGCATCAGCGTCGACAACGGGTAATACACCATCGGCTTGTCGTACACGGGGATCAGCTGTTTCGACACTCCCAGCGTGATCGGATGCAACCGCGTACCTGACCCACCGGCCAAAATGATCCCCCGCATGCGTACATCGTGGCACAGCCGAGGGGACCCGGCTCAGCCACTTGGGTCGTGGCTCCGCTGCAATCGGTGCTGACGTGGCGATGGGCTCAAACAGTCTGGTCGACAACGACATTGAGGAAGAGGACTCAAGGCAACCGCTCGACAATCCGCGCGGTCTTGGGCTCTATCCAGTGCACGTTGGCACCAAGACCGTTGGTGTGACGTTGTCGATCAAAGGCTGAACCGGTACCCGCGCCTCACCCGGAGCCGTCGGCTCTGAGAGCCGGAAAGTCAAAACAGCGGTCTTTCCAGGCGGTATTGCTACTTGGGCTTCAAAGCTCGGGTGGCCGCGCTCTGTCTCTCCGAAGACACGGATCCTGGTGTCATTAGCAAGGACACCGATGACTTGTGCACCCTTGGTTGCGAGAAGGCGGACCGACGTGAGCATTGCACCCTTTGGAATGTTGTCCGCGAGTCCAGTGAAGAACCCCGGTCGCCCTGCGACGTAATCCGACAGTGGCGTCGCATCTGCGAGTGTGTTTGTCAACCGAACGGTGACGGTCGACTGTCGTGTGTCGCCCTCGCATCCGTCGGCAACATACTCGATCTGCCGCTTCAAGTAGTAGTCCATCTTGTTGCCGCCGAGATTGTTGATGACGACTCCTGCGTATGGCGCCGGATCGTCGGGGACTTCGTGAGCCAGCGGAGTTTCCTCCAAGAGTTTCTGGTCGGCGGGTGACGAGCTCCACACCAAGATTCGGCGCTCGCTGACCGCTCGACCCAAGGCGTCGAACAGTGTTCGGGGAGACTTCACCGGGCCGCTGATCTTCTTGACCACTTCGCCGGCAACGTCCTGCAGATACTGCTTCCGCGCGGATTGGTCTGTGGGGAAACGGTTGTACACCGTTGACTCGGTGAGTTCGACGACGTTGCCTTCTGTCACCGTCTCGCCATCTGGCATCACCACCGGTCCGGTTGCGCCGAGGATGTAGCTCAAGGCGACCGGGTCGATGGCGACGACACCGTCGACATTTATCCCCGTCTGTTGGGCCCACATCGACTTCCAGATTTGTGCCGCGTACGGGAAGTGGGCGCTCTGATTGCTGTTCTTGATATCAGTGGTCGGTTTCGTGAACCCGTACTGCTGATCGAAATCTTGGCCGAGGCTGATGGGTGTGAATGGCTTGTCGAACAACTCGGTGTTCGGTCCCAGGGTGTCCACACTGGGCTTGCCGTTGTCGAACCGCAGGATTCCGAATCCCCCAAGCAAGCCTCCGGTGCCTCGCGCTTCGGCGTTGGTCTGGAAGCCCATGAAGTAGCCGCGTGGGCCGTCGACGCCCATCATCGACGGCGCCAACCGGGCGGCGATGGCCGTGCCCCCCAGAAGGTGCGCGACGTCCGACGTCTGGGCTTGTAGCTTTGACCGAGCTTCTCCGAGCACGGAGAGGTAGCGCGGGTTCGAAATCGCCTTGGCGTCAGCGTCGAGCCGGGCCGCGGCTGCCGCGATCTTGCTCAGCGCTGGCTCTTCTCGGCGCAGCGCCTCCACATCCAGCCGGCCGTCAGCCAACATCTGATTCGGCGCGACAGTCGCACCGGCGTCTGCAGCGGGCTTCAACACCTCGGCGGTCAGGCCGAGCACCACGTCGGATATCTGTTGCCCGGTCTTAAATGGGCTGCCCAACCACGGCACGACGGAAGCGATGTTCCACGGAAGGCTGTGTGCTGCGTCCCGAGCCGCCTGCGCGTGAGACTGCGCATCAGCTGCAAAGCGCGTTGCATCAGCCGTATTGCCTTGCAGCAGGGCATCTTTGGTCTGCTGCGCGCTCGCCCGCGCTTGTTCGAGGTTCGTCTTCGCTGTTTGCGCTCGGAACCCGAGCCAGCAGCCGAAGGCGACGAGTACGACCAGCACCGCGAGCCCTGCCCAAGCAACAGAGCGCCGCTTGAACCAGTGCTGCCTCTCATCATCGTCTTCTATGGATCGAGACTTTTCGTCGGGGATCGAATCGTCGTCAGACCGACGCCGTGAAAAGAGGCCCACTCAGTTCATTCCCCGTGCTCCGGTTGCAGTCTGCGCCAGTAGAACAGCTACAAAAGTTGGCCAATGAAAACAACTCGCCAGATGCCTGTCGGCATTGATTGGCGAGTTGTGTTCAAGTCCTCGTTCTACTGAGCGGTCTGGTACGGCCCGACCTGGAAGGTGACGGCGATCTGGTTGGCGAACGCGCTTACTCCGTCGCCCACGTTGGTGAAGAAGGTGCCGATCGGCCCCGGAAGAACGCTGCCAATTACCTTGAACAGCTGACCGGTACTCGCGGCCACGACATAGGCGGCGGTTCCGATGTAAACGACCGCCCCCCTGACGATGGCTTGCGTTCCGGCGGCGAATCCTTGCACCGCGTAGCACCCGATTGAGAAGTCCGCGGTCGCGCAATCCGCAGCGGCAGACGGGGCAGCGAGTGCGGCGCGTGAGATGACTGGACTGAGGTCATTCGTCACGTATCCACCGATGCCCTCGACGAACGTCGTGGTGCTCGGAGCTGCATGGGCCAGCGTTGGCGCCATCGCGGCCGGCGTGAGAACGGTGGCGGCGGTGAGGGCCGCTGCGGCGGCGCCCACCTGGAATTTCGTGAAACGAGTGGCAACGGTCGACATTTCTCCCCCAGCTGTTTGACCAAGCTAATTGCGATAAACATCCCAGACTGTGAGCCGCTTGTCAACAGGAAACGCTGGCTGAGGTGGGACGATGGTGGGCACAATGGCCTCATTCTGCGGGAAATCGAGCTGAGGGTCCCGGGGTCTCTGCAAACCAAGTATGGGCAATATGTTGCGGACGTCTGTCGGTGCAGTCAATAATCCTGGTAGCTGTCGCCACCGGGGGGGTTGGACATGGCCACTTGGCTACTTCTTTATTCAGTTGGATGTGTACCCGTCATGTTTGCGGTGAGTTGCATCGCATTCATGAAGCGGGCCTCACATCAAATGCGGCGCCACGCGATGGTGCGATTGTCGTTCGCTGCCGGCCTGCTATGGCCGCTACTGGCGCTCGCCGGCGTGCAGGCAGTGGCACTGCTCATCCTGAAGACTGCCCTCGGGTTTGTGCGCGGCGGCAGCAGCGCTGTCGACGGTGTTGAGACTCCTGCGGTCGCGAGCCTGACGCCAGCGCCAGCAGCCGCCGCGGCCTGACGCTATTTCCCTCGGCCTCGCACCTACAGCAACCGCACAGGTTCCTGACGCGACGGTCAATCAGCCCGTCTGGCGCCACCCGCTGTGCGAGCATTCCCGATGGGTCAGCGCTCGCGAGACTCGAAGGCGCGGTAGGTGGAGGTCGGCATGCGTCGCACGGTTCGGTCAATTGGGGTCTTGTTCGTCGCGATGCTCGGGGCCGTCGGCCTGGTCATCGGCTCGGCCTTCGCGGCTGCCTTGGCCTTTGGCGCCACCGCACTGATCGTGCCTGGCACCGGAACCCACAACATCCTTCCGCCGAACGCCGTCACCGGCTACAAGGAGAACGCTGCGGACCGCTACATCAACGTGTCGGGCCCGCAATGCAGTTCGACCGACGGGTGCGACCTCCAAGGCATCGACTACCCCGCCAGCTTCTTCCCGGTCGGATTCATCCCGAACTGGTGCCCCGGCTATTCCTGCGACACCTGGAATAAGTCGGTGGGGGAGGGTGTCGTGAACCTGGACACCGCGCTGACCGCCGCGCTGGCTGCGCCCGGTACCGACCCGATCATCATCTTCGGATACTCCCAAGGCGGCGCGGTGGTCTCCCGGGAGATGTACGCCATTCCCGACTCGGCTAAGAGTCGAGTCTCGGTGGTCACCATCGGCAACATCAACAACCCGCTGGGCTTGTGGTCGCGTCTGAGCTTCCTGCCGACGATCCCCGGGTTGAACATCTCGTTCAACCCACAACTGCCCACCGACATCGGGGTGAAGAGCACCAACTACAGCTTCGAGTACGACCCCGTCGGCGACGCTCCGCAGTACTGGGGCAATCCCCTGGCCGTGGCCAATGCCCTCGCCGCCTTCGTCTACGTGCACGGCTACTACCTGGATCCGACCTCCAACTCGCCAGACGACTCGTTGCCCTACGGGTACGACGATGGAACCTTGGCGACTGCCATCGACAATGCGCCGCACCGGATTCACAACGACGCGACGTTCGTCCTCATCCCTCAGCAGGGGGCGCTGCCGCTGTATCTACCCGTCCTCGACATCGGCAAGCAGCTGGGCCTCAGTGGGCTCGTGAAACCGCTTGTCGCACTGGTGAACCCGGTGACCAAGCTGCTCGTCAACCTGGGCTATGACCGGATCACCAATCCTGGCATCGCGCGGACGCTGTCGATCCTGCCGTTCAACCCGTTGACCTTCAACCCGGTGGACTTCTCAGTGAAGTTCGTGGCCGCCATCGCACAGGGCATCCAAGATGCACTCGCCGGTGGCGCCTCGTTGACCCCCGCCAAGACGCCGGTGACCACGCTCGCCGCCCGCGGCACCGCCCCGCAGACCGTCGACCCCGTCGATACCAAGAAGGTCACCCCGGTCGCTCTGAACTCGAGCACGCCCGGTACCGACTTGCCGCAGGTGTCGGGGGAGAAGAGCTCGACAGATCAGGACGCTGACGCGAAGGCGAAGGCGGCTGAAGAGAAGACCGCAGCCGACGCTAAGGCTGCGGCGGAGAAAGACGCTGCAGACAAGGCTGCTGCGGAGGCGAAGGCTGCTGAAGAGAAGGCCGCAGCCGATGCCAAGGCTGCCGCGGAGAAGGAAGCCACGGAAAAGGCTGCCGCGGACGCGAAGGCCGCCAAGGAGAAGGCCGCTGAAGAGAAGGCCGCAGCCGACAAGCTGAAGGCCGACAAGGAAACTGCCGCCAAGGAGCAGGACGCCGCGGCAAAGGCTGCCGCGGACAAGGCGAAGGAAGCGGCCGACAACGCCAAGGCCGCCGGTGCCGCCGGTGATGGCCCGACCAAGGGCACCGACACCGGAACCACCGCCGCCCCCGCTCAGGACGCGGGCGCCGGCGACACGGAGAAGCAAGCCGCCTGACCCGAGGAGACACAAAAGAGCCCGGCACTCCGCGAAGGAGTGCCGGGCTCTTGTCGTCCGTGACCGTCAGGCGACGGTGGCGGCGCCAGGCTTGAGGTACGTGACCAGGCTGACGTCGATCGACTCGTCGACGAAGTAGTACTGGCACCCCTTGAGGTACTTCATGTACCGGTTGTAGTTCTCCTCGTCGGTCGCGGCGATCGCCTCGTCCTTGTGGTTCTCCAACGCGGCGGCCCAGATGCCGAGGGTCTTGATGTAGTGGTTGCGCAGCGACATCGCCTCCGGCACCACGAAGCCGGCCTTCTCGCCGTGTTCGACCATCATCTTGGTGCTCGGGATGCGGCCGCCGGGGAAGATCTCGGTGATCATGAACTTGATGAAGCGGGCCATCTCGAAGGTCAGCTTCCGACCGCGCGCCAGCAAGTCGTCGGGGTGGTAGCCGACGCTGCTCTGCAGCGTCATCCGGCCGTCGTCGGGCATGACGTCGAAGCACATCTTGAAGAAGTCGTCGTAGCGCTCGAAGCCGAAGTGCTCGAAGGCCTCGATCGACACGATGCGGTCCACGGAGCTGCCGAACTGCTCCCAGCCCTCCAGCCGCACGTCGAACTTGCGGTCGCTGTCGAGCTTGCCCAGCAACTGTTCGCAGTAGGCCTGCTGGTTCTTGCTCAGGGTCAATCCGATGACATTTACGTCATACTTCTCCATCGCGCGCTGCAGCGTCAGACCCCAGCCGCAGCCGACCTCGAGCAGCGTCATGCCCGGCTTCAGGTCGAGCCGCTCGAGGTGCTGGTCGACGTTGGCGATCTGCGCCTCGGACAGCGTCGCGTCCGGGCCGGTGAAGAACGCGCAGCTGTACTTGCGCGTCGGGTCTTGGAACACCCCGAAGAAGTCGTCTGACAAGTCGTAGTGAGCTTGAATGTCCTCGAAGTGCGGCGTCATGTCCTTGATGCCGGTGTTGTCAGCCATATTGCCTGCTGGGCCTTTCTTCATCGCTGCAGCGGGTGCGCAGATGTGTCGTCGTCGTGGTCCCGTTGGTTCGGACCCTACCCGCGGATAGGGGTCGCAACGCGCAAACTCGCCCCTCAGGCGCTACAGAGTATCGGTTAGTGGGAGGTCGACTCCAGGTCGACCGGAGACTTCGTGAACGTGAACTGGTTGACGTCGGCCTGCCCCAGCTTGAACAACCGGGCGCATCCCGTCAGGTAGTGCATGTAGCGGTCGTAGACCTCTTGGGACTGCAGCGCGACGGCCTCGTCGCGGTGCGCCTCGAGCGCCTCGGCCCACAGATCCAGCGTCCGCGCGTAGTGCGGTTGCAACGACTGGGTCCTGGTGAGCGTGAAGCCGGCGGCGGAGGCGAGCTCGCCGACCATCTCGGTCTTGCAGAGCTGACCGCCGGGAAAGATCTCGGTCATGATGAACTTGATGAAGCGGACGAGCTCCATCGTCAGCGGGACGCCGTTGGCCCTGGCGTACTCCATCGACACCCCACAAATGGTGTGCAGCATCATCACGCCGTCGTCGGGCAGCACCCGGTAAGCCATCTTGAAGAACTCGCCGTAGCGGTCGAAGCCGAAGTGCTCGAAGGCCCCAATGGACACGATTCGGTCGACGGGCTCGTCGAACTGCTCCCAGCCGTTGAGCAGCACCCGCTTGGATCGCGGGCTCGAGGAGTCGGCGAACAGCTTCTCGACGTGGGCGTGCTGATTTTCGCTCAACGTGAGGCCGACGACGTTGACGTCGTACTTCTCGATGGCGCGCATCATGGTCGCGCCCCAACCGCAGCCGATGTCGAGCAACGTCATCCCCGGTTGGAGACCCAGCTTGCCCAACGACAGGTCGATCTTCGCGAGCTGCGCCTCTTCGAGCGTCATGTCCTCACGCTCGAAGTAGGCGCAGCTGTACGTGTGCGTGTCGTCGAGGAACAACCGGTAGAAGTCGTCGGACAGGTCGTAGTGCGACTGCACGTCGTCGAAGTGGGGAACGAGGTCGGCCATGAGATGGGTCCGCCTTCCGGGTGATGGGACGCGAAACCAGGTGGTCGAGGGGAGTCGAACTTCCGCGATGGGGAGGGTTACTTGGCGAGGGTGAACTGACAGACGTCGATGTAGCCCTCGTGGAAGCCCTTGGCGCAGCCGGTGAGGTAGTGCATGTACCGGTCGTACACCTCTTCGGACTGCACGGCGATGGCCTCGTCCTTGTGTGCTTCCAGCGCCGCCGACCAGGTGTCCAGCGTCCGGGCGTAGTGCTTCTGCAGGGACTGGGTCCTGGTCAGGTTGAAGCCGGCCTTGCTGCCGAACTCGCCGACCATCTCGGTGGTCGGCAGGTAGCCGCCCGGGAAGATCTCGGTGAGGATGAACTTCACGAACCGGGCGATCGAGAACGTCAGCGGCAACCCGGCCGCGGTCATCTGCGGCAGCGTGAGCGCCGTGATGGTGTGAAGCAACATGACGCCGTCGTCGGGCAGCGCCTTGTACGCCATCGCGAAGAAGTCGTCCCAGCGGTCCTTGCCGAAGTGCTCGAAGGCACCGATCGACACGATCCGGTCGACGGGCTCGTCGAACTGTTCCCAGCCGTTGAGCAGCACGCGCTTGGTGCGCGGGCTGTCGTGCTTCGCGAACTCGGCCTCGACGTGGGCCTTCTGGTTCTCGCTCAGGGTGAGACCGACGACGTTGACGTCGTACTTCTCCAGGGCCCGAAGCATGGTCGAACCCCAGCCACAACCGACGTCGAGCAGGGTCATGCCCGGCTCGAGGCCCAACTTGCCAAGGGCCAAGTCGACCTTGGCCAGCTGAGCTTCCTCCAGCGACATGTCATCGCGCTCGAAGTAGGCGCAGCTGTAGGTCTGGGTGGGGTCGAGAAAAAGACTGAAGAATTCGTCCGACAGGTCGTAATGGGCCTGGACGTCCTCGAAGTGCGGCTTGAGGCCACCCTTCTTGCGGGTAGTCGACATGGTGAAAAATGCCTCTCTTGGCTGATCAGTGGCCCGGTGACGTCCACAGTGACGTACCCGAGCCGGCCGATGCGCTCCTGAGGCACTCTACGCCGCCCTCCCGTGGGCAGCCGAATCGACCGAAGCGCCACATGGCGGCGGTGTTCGCCCCGTATCAGGGCACTTCAGCAAACGTGGTCTTCAGTTCGCCGACGATGTCGTCCCACAGTGGCTCCGGCAGATCGTGGGCCATTCCGTCGAACAGCACCAACCGAGATCGGCGAATCGCCTTGGCGATCGCGCGGCCACCGGCCGGGCGCATCAACTTGTCGGCTCGGCCGTGGATCACCACCGTCGGCGCGGTGATCTGCTTGTCGTAGCGCAGCAGGCTGCCGCTGCCGAGGATGGCGCTGAACTGCCGGGCCACGCCCACCGGGTAGTACGAGCGGTCGTAACTCTCGATGGCGTCGGCCGTCGCCTGGTCCTCGGGCACGGGGTAGCCCGGGCTGCCGATGATCTTCCCGACCCGCACGGAGTTGGCGATGACGCCGTCGCGAGAGGTGTCCTTGGGGCGTGTCGTCACCGCTCGGAGTTGCTTGGGTCCGGGCGGAGGGAGCATCGCCTGGTTGTTGCTCGAGAAGATGACGCCCAGCGTCTTGGTGCGCTGCTGATACCGCGCGGCGAAGATCTGCGCGATCATCCCGCCCATAGACGCCCCGACGACGTGCGCCTTCTCGATCTGCAGGTGGTCCAGCAGCGCCGCGGCGTCGTCGGCCATGTGCTCCAGCGTGTAGACCGCCGGGTTGCGCAGGCCGAGCTGGGACCGCGCCATTCTGGGCAACAGCTTCGCCCCGGTGTGGCCGCCCTCGACCTTGCCGGAGAGTCCGACGTCGCGGTTGTCGTAGCGGATGACGCGCAGCCCCTGGTTGACCAGACGCTCGCAGAAACCCTTGCGCCAGAACACCAATTGGGCACCCAAGCCCATGATGAGCAGGACGGCGGGGTCGTTGGCGTCGCCCATGTCCTCGTAGGCGATGTCGAGCTCACCCGACTTGGCGGTGCCCGTACGAATCTCCATCTCGACCTCCAAACTCGACGGTCTACACCCGACGCCGCGACGGTCGCCGTGTGCGCGATTGGTGACGGGGACCGAGCGTCACCCGTCGACTTCGCGAAACACTATCTGGTGGCCTGGCGAGGCCTCGGAAATGCTCTCGCCCCGTTCGTGGTGCATCGAAGAATCACGGGGTTCGTGGATGTCGCCGATTGAAGGCGCGAAATGCGAACACGCAAATGTCGTCGCGGCCACGATGGGTTTCGCGCAAGCGCCCTTTCGCAGTGAGTATTTGAATATGGCTGATCGTGGGTTGGCCGAACGCCACGGGTTCCTTCCTCGATTCCCAAGGCGGTCCGCGCCGGAGCCGCCGCGACCGGGCATTGTGGCCCCGTGGGCGGTGCGGGCCGCAACGCCGGAGAACCCGTTTTGAACGGATCGATTTGGTTGCCAAAATTGCACATTGACGACAGGTGAGTCGGGCGGGGGCGCCAGCCGTTCGTGGCAGTCCGCTCGCGGAAATTGGCCCATCGATCCCCGTCCGATCTCAGTTGGGCTTCACTCGACCGAAGCCGCGAGTGCTCGCACGGGTGGCTTCGCAGCGTCGTGCCAACTGCACGCAGCGGCAATTATCTACTGGTGAGGTCGCCACCGGGGAATGGCAACGGCCGGTTCCGAGTGGTTCCCAATCGGATGCCGATCGCACGCCTGCGACGTGGTTGTAAATTCGCGTCAGAGCCTGCATGGGCGATGCCGTCCCGAGCCGTCGGGACTTCCGACACTTGTTTGCCAAGATTGCTTGCGCAGGTAATGCCGCGTGTGTCATGGTGAGACCCGGGTGAGGTATCTCGGGACGCAGGTCAACTGCTGCCCGCTCGGGCGGGCGATGTGACCACTGCACAGGAAAGGCGAAGCGCAGTTTCCGGTTCGTGACGAACCAGGGCGGAAGGTCGCCAAAGGCTATTTTGTGCGCTTTTCAACCTGTGAAGTAAAGGGGGGATAGAACATGCCCAGTGACTTTGGGGCCAGTGACATTCACTGTGACCAATCAACGATCAACCAATCAACGACCACCAGACGCGGCGGCGTCAGCGTCGATGGCGTCGCCAATATCGTCGCCGGGATACCGGCCATCGGCATTGCGCTGCGAGCGCTCGAGGCGGCGGGTTGGCACGCGACGATCGCAGGCAACCGCATCACCGTCGACGAACAAGTCCTGGTGCAATTCGTGGCGCCCACCGTGGGAACATTCGGTCGGATCGGGGCGACGTGGATGATCCATGCCGTTACCGAAGCGTCGCAGACGCTGATCGTCGGTACGGGGCTCGATTACACCGCGGACGCGCATCGGATCGTGACCGAGGCGGTCGACGGCCACCGCGCCGAATCAGTTTCGTAGCGTGTCTTCTGTGCCGTCGGAGTTGCCGTCTGCGCATGGGTCACGATCGGTCGGCCCGAGCCCCATTGCGCGGGGACCGAGTGCGTGGTGCACCCTCCATGGGCGTGCAACCGCTGACTGAACCGCTCAGGCGTCCAACTCGTCGGAGTGCTCGCGGGAGACCTCGACCATGAAGTTGGCGAAGTACCCCGTCAACTGCGGGTCGGTCATCATCTGCCACTTCGGCGCCAGCAGCTTCATGTACCGCTCGACGTAGAGGAACTGCTTGCCGATCAGGACGAGTTCGCGCGGCAGTTTCACGTCGTAGGCCTCGGCCAACGTCGAGAGCTGCTTGCCGATCTCGGCGTAGGACAGGTCGCCGAGCGAGGTCATAGTGAGCGGAGTGGCAAATGCCTCAAGGTCTTTTGCGGCTGCGTCCCCGGGCGTCACGTTGCCGACGGCGCCCATCAGCACGACGATCTTGCCCGCGGCGGCGTGGTCCTTCTTGACCAACAGTGCGTACACCAACTCCCGCAGCAGCCAACGGGTGCGGGGATCGATGCGACCCATGATGCCGAAGTCGAAGAACACGATCTTGCCGTCGTCGTCGACGTAGAGGTTGCCCGCGTGCAGGTCGCCGTGGAACAGGCCGTGCCGAAGCCCGCCCTCGAACACGCTGAACAGCAATGCCTTCACCAAGTCGGTGCCGTCGAACCCCGCCTTGCGGATGGCGGCGACGTCGTCGATGCGGACGCCCTGAATGCGCTCCATCGTCAGCACGCGCTCGCTGGTGAGATCCCAATAGACTTGCGGCACACGGATGTTCTTGCCCAGTGGCGAGGTGTGCATGTGCGCCACCCAGGCGTCCATCGACTGCGCTTCGAGCCGGAAGTCGAGTTCCTCGGCCAGGTTGTCGGCGAAGTCGGCAACGACGTCCTGGGCCGATAGTCGGCGACCCATCTTGGCCATCTCGACCAATTGCGCGCCCCGCTTGAGGATCTGGAGGTCGGCCGCCACGCGCCGACGGATGCCGGGCCGTTGAATCTTGACCACGACCTCCTCGCCGGAGTGCAGCGTGGCGTAGTGCACCTGGGCGATCGACGCCGAGGCGAACGGCAGCTCGTCGAAGGTCTTGAACAGGTTGGCGGGGTCGTCGCCGAGCTCTTCCTTGAACAGCTTGTGGACTTGCTCGGTGTTGGCCGGCGGCACCCGGTCGAGCAGGGTGCGGAACTCGCGGCTCATCGGCTCGCCGAACGCGCCGGGGCTCGACGCGATGATCTGGCCGAACTTCACGTAGGTGGGGCCGAGGTCGGCGAACGTCTGCGGGATCTGCTTGACGATCTTCTGCTGGAGGGAGCCGCGGCTGGCGAGGTTCTTGACGACCCGCGCTCCGGTGCGGGCAATCTGCCATCCCGTCACTCCGACGCGGGCGGCCTCGACTGGTAACGGCACCCGATCCAGCCGGGCTACCTCGCGGTGCTTGGTGGTTGTCATATCTGCAGTGTCTCAAAGGTGCCGAGTGGGCGGAAATTTCGTGTGGCACGCGTCACAGGCGCGGTGGCCGTCATTCTGCGTCAGGCAAAGCTGTGTTCGACCTCGTCCCTGCTTCGCTCGGGATCGGTGCCGGGCACGTGGGTGGGCAGCGTGTGCGCGACGGTGGTGCCGTCGGCCACCCTGGCCTTCGCCTGTTCGAACTCGGGGAACGGCCCTGCCGCGGCATGAAGCCCGTTGAGCACCGACCAAATCGCGGCGCGACGGGCGGCGAGCTCGACGACGTTCGGTGATTGATGCTGGATCAGTTGTCGGGCCCACTTGGGCATGGTGTCGCGGATGGCCCAGTCGATCGCGCTCTGGGGCAGGGGGAGGTTGGGGCCGGTTGCCATCGCCGCGCCGTGGGTGAGGGCCAGCCGCGGGAGGTAGGACTCGAGGCACTCCAGCGTCTCGGCCTTGGTCGCCGGAAGGTCGGTGCCGCCCAGCGCATGGCCCACCCTGACGAACTCGCCGTAGTAGCCGTCGAGTCTCTTGCCGCGCAACGGGTTTGGATAATACCGCTCATGAGAGGTGGCAAGGCCCCACACGACGGTGGCGTAGTTCCAC
This sequence comes from Mycolicibacterium hodleri, assembly GCA_006864685.1. Lineage (GTDB taxonomy): Bacteria > Actinomycetota > Actinomycetes > Mycobacteriales > Mycobacteriaceae > Mycobacterium > Mycobacterium hodleri_B. The sequence continues at coordinate 94,203 of VIFX01000021.1, forward strand.
CGAAGCCAGTCGGGGTCGTCGGCGTCATATGTCGCACCGTCCGGCCGCACGCCCTTGATGGTGTGGTGCATCGCACGCACGGTTTGCGCCAAGCGCTCGGCGGTGGCGGTTGAGCCGTAGGCGGTGCCGATGAAGAACGCAATCGAATGCCCCAGCCGGACCGACAATCCCGCTGGGTCAAGGCGCGGGGGAGCCGTGCCCGACTCGTCGCGCTTGACCAGTCGGGAGTGGTGCACCCCCATCCAGTAGATCGACGGGTCGAGACGTTCGAGGTATGCCGCGCATTGCAGCCCGAAGACCAGCGACGGTATGTGCGAGTGGACGTGCCACACCGCGCTGCCCGGGCCGAACCATCCCGGGTCGCCGAGGGGGCCGGCGAACTCCATCCCGCGAAAGAAGTGCCTGCGGACGTCGTCGTCGAACTTCTTCTGGAGGCGCTGTTCGACGATGTGATGCGGCATGAACATGGCGGCCCCTCGCGGTTCTGACTACGTGTGTTGTCAGAGTACCGCGCCGCGGCTCGTGTGGTGTCTAGTTGGCTTGCGCCTCGGCCTCGGCCTCGGCCTCGTCGCCGTCTCCATCGGGATGCACCATCACGAGGCGTCCCAGGTGCGGCGCCCGGGGTGCCGGCGTCGCCCGGTTGATCCCAAGGACGTCACCGATCTCGGTCCAGGTGGCGCCGGCGTCGTGAGCCGCCTCCGCGGCGACCTGCACGGCGTACGCGGCGGCCTCGAGCTCGGTGGCGGCGCGTTTCCGTCGCCAGCGGGATTGCTTCTCAGGTTGCCGCCTGGCGCGCTCCAGCGCTGCCTGCGCCTCGACGAGACGGCTCATGTGATCGCTGTGAACGGCTGGTTGCGGATCGGCCACGTCGTCGGCCTGACTGTGCCTGCCCATTGGATTTGCCGACCCCCCGATCAGTGACGATCATGATGTCAGGGCTCGCCGCGGTAATCAAACCCGAACACCAGCTCAGGGCATTGGGCAAGCGAGGTGGCGCGGCAGCGAGATTGCGGGTTCGCGTCGTTTGCCGGCGAGGCCTCGTCGCCCTGGCTGCGGGCCTGAGATGCGCGCCAACCGGTCAGCAGACTCGCTGGCAATAACCTGCCGACTTGCGCATGGGTTCCTTGAGGAACTGTCACACGCCCCGCGGGCGCTACAGACTCCCAGCAACCACTCAACGGAGTGCAACCAACCGGCGAGGTTGGACGGCGAAGTACGGCAAGGGAGTTCGATCGACATGTCTCTGAACCAGGTACACGGACTGCGCGTGAAGACCGCTGCCGCAGCGGCGGGCGGGCTCGCCGTCGTGGCGATGGGCCTCATCGGCGTGATGACCAGCGGTGCCCCCGACGCGAGTGCATCCGCGGGAACACCGGCGATGAACGTGGGGACGACGACGACGATCACCACCCCCGCCAAGGACATGCCCGCGAAGGCCGTGCCCGTGGTCAAGGCTGCGCGGTACGGGGCGAGCTAGCGGCGTTCTCGACCACCGCGTCGACCACGGGGCGCCACACGGGCTCGGGTAGATCGTGGCCCATGCCGTCGACGACGATGAACCGCGCGCCGTCGATGGCGCGAGCGAGGTTGCGACCGTTGCGGATTCGCATCATCGGATCGTGAGACCCGTGCACCACGACGGTCGGCGCGGTGATGCGACGGGTGAATCGCAGCAGGCTTCCGGTGCCGAGAATCGCGTCGAACTGACGCAGGCCGCCCTGCTTGTAGTCGCTGCGCGCGGTGAGGGTCTCGACGCGATGCCGCAGCTGGTCGTCGGTCGGCAAGAAGTTGGGGCCGTTGATCACCGCGATGTTGCGCATCTCCACGGCGACCTTCGCGGCCCGCGGCGCATCCTTGCCCGGCGCGTTGAGCGCCAGCCTGATCACCCGCCACGAGGGCAGCGCCGACAACGGCTTGCCGGAGCTCGTCATCAGCAGCCCGAGTGATCTGACCCGCTCGGGGTGCATGCCGGCAACGATCTGGGCGATCATGCCGCCCATCGAGGCACCGACGACGTGGGCGGCGTCGACCCCGAGGTGGTCCAACAGCCCCTTCGCGTCCTGCGCCATGTCGACCAACGTGTACGGCACCGGACTGGGGCGGCCAAGCAGATAGCGCCCGATGCGCGGCACCACCGAACCCTCGGCACGCTGACCGCTCATCTTCGTCGAGAGCCCGACGTCGCGGTGATCGAATCTGATGACGCGGAATCCCCGCTTGACCAGCAGCTTGCAGAAGCCGTCCGGCCACATCGGCAGCTGCGCGCCGACGCCCATGATCAACAGGATCGCCGGCGCCGTCCGTGGACCGATGTCCTCGTAGTACAGCTCGACGGGCGCGGAGGGGTCCCCGCAGACCGCCCGTCCTCTCCGTGCGCGCATCGTTCATTTCTACCGGCAACGCACAACGGGACTCGACGCCGCTGACGACGTCGAGTCCCGCTGGGGTGGTGACTAGCGCTTATCCGGTGCCGGGGATCGGCGGGGTGCACACGCCGCCGGCGCAGGCCTGGGTGCCGTTGGGGCCGGCGCCCGCACTGGCTCCTGGCACGGCCGCCGTCGCGCCACCCGGGCCGGCACCCGCGCCGCCGCCGGGCACGCTCGCCGTCGCGCCACCGGGTCCCGCACCCGCACCGGTGTCGGAGCCGGGAACGCTGGCAGTCGCGCCACCTTCACCCGCACCCGCGCCCGGCGCACCCGACTCCGTGCCGGACGGCGCAGGCGCCATCGTGGACTCGGACGGCGCCGTGGTCATGGTCGTCGTGGTCGTCGTCTCGGTGCTGGTGGACTCCGAGGTGCTGCTCGAATCGGAACCGCTGCCGCTGTCACCGCACGCCACGGTGAGCGTGCCCACCGCGAATGCCGCGGCGATACCTGTCGCGACTCGGAAACGAACGGATCTGCGATCGGCGATCATGGGTGGTCTCGATTCTGTGTAGATGACTTCTCCTCAATGAGGACTTGAGGGGCTGTTACCCGCCAACGCGCGAAGTCAATCGAGATCGTTTGAGTTTGCCGGAGTGAACGGCTTGAGCCAGTCGGTCTCCGGCCACCCTTCGAGGCCGGCCAACAGCTCGTACATCGTGGCGCCGTCGATGGTCTCCCTGATGACGTCGCCCTGGCCGGCGTGCCGGGCCAACTCCTCGATCATGTGGAACATCACCCACCGCACCGACCACGCGTCGACGTCCTTGGGGAACCACGGCGCATCGCGGGGTACGGGCACCGCCGCGTCCAAGTCGGCCGTCTCGAGGAGCCGCAACGTTTCGGCGCTCTGCGCGGCGAATGCCTCGAGCAGCGACGCCAGCGTCTCGTCCGGCCGCATCGTGAATTCGTCGGTGTACTCGGCCTGACGCTCCTCCATCGGGCGCTCGTCGGCCGGTGGCGGTTCGGGTGCCGCGGCGACGCGCGCCATCCAACTGCGCTGACAGCCGGTGGCGTGCTTGATGAGCGCGCCGACCGACAGGGCGCTGACCGACGGTGTCGACCGCGCCTGGTCGTCGGTCAAGCCGAACGCCATCGCGTGAAACGCGTACTGCTGCTGAAACAGATACTCGCGCAACGCTTGACGTTCGTCGGCAACGGGACCGGGCATCGCGGGCATGGTCAGTTCTCCTTCGTGGTGGTGTGGGCGTAAAGATCTCGGAGTAGCGCAATCTCTGCGCCGTGGTGGATGACCTCGCGGTTGATGTGCAGGATCAGGTCGAACATCGGCCGGTCCGCCCATGGGCCTTCGGCGGGGCCGATCGGCTTCTCGAGGTCGGCGGTCGTCACGGTGCGGACGCCGGCGGTCCAGTTGGCGTAGGCGTCGTCGAGTTGGCTCAGTGCCTCCGCCGCGGTGGTCGCGTAACTCCACGTCTCGTAGTCCGCGGGCGGGCCGCCGAAGTGGGAGTGAGCCCGAACCGCGAGGACGCCGACGATGACGTGGGCCAGCCGCCACGCAATGGTGGTGACGGGCTCGGGTTGCGGCGGCGGGTAGGCGAAGTCGACGCTGCCATCCGTGTGGACGGTCCAGCAGTCGGGCACCGGCTGCCAGAAGTACTCGTCGTCGGTGAGGCCGTCGAACCGGGGACGGAGCTGGTGTTCCCAGTGCCAGTCGAGTTGCTCGGTGAGCTGGGCTGTGAGGTTCATGCGCTTACTCTCTCAGCTCCATAGGACTGTTTCGGTCCTAAGACGATCGGCTAATCATGACGACATGACCAACCCGGAGGATGCACCACGCGCTGTCCCGCAACCCGTACTCGACGATCTGCGAGCCAGACTCCTGGCATATCGGCGGATCGACCTGCCGTCGGGATTCGGTTGGGAACGAGGCGTCGACGGCGACTACCTCGCCAGCCTGGTCGACTATTGGGCCACGTCCTACGACTGGCGCGATCACGAACAGCGGATTCGTGTACTGCCGTGGACGCTCACCGGACGCGACACCGACGTTCCGATTCGGGCGATCCACCAGCGCGCCGACGACCCCGAGGCCACCGCGGTGCTTCTTTTGCACGGATGGCCGGACTCGGTGCTGCGGTTCCAGAAGGTCCTGCCACTGCTGTCCGACGTCCACGTGGTGGTTCCGGCGCTTCCGGGCTATCCCTTCGCCGCGCCGACCGCTCGGCGCGGACAGAACGCGGCGGAGTCGGCCGAGGCGATCGCGACGGCGATGGCCGAACTCGGCTACGACCGGTACGTCGTCAGCGCGGGAGACGTTGGCACCGACGTCGCAGAAGTACTCACCGCTCGTCATGGAGACCGCGTCGCCGCGCTGCACCTCACCGACGTGTCGCAGAACCGGTACCTGGTGAACCCGCCCACCGACGTGTCCGAGGCCGAGCAGGCCTACATGCAGCACGGGCACCGCTGGCAGGACACCGAGGGCGCCTACATGCACCTTCAAGGAACGAAGCCGCACACCGTGGCCGTGGCGCTCGGTGACTCCCCTGCGGGGTTGGCGGCTTGGATTCTGGAGAAGCTGCGCAGCTGGACCGACTGCGACGGCGACGTCGAATCGATCTTCACCCGCGATGAACTGCTCACCTGGATTACGTCCTACTGGGTGAGCGGCGCGATCGGCACGTCGTTTACGCCCTACGTCGAGGGCGGTCTCAATCCCAGCGAATTCATCGACGTCCCTGCGGTGTTCACGATCTTCCCGAAGGATCTCGTCAACGCCCCGGAGGAGTTCGCGGCACGCTTCTTCAACGTGGGGTCCTTCGTCGAGATGGCCAGCGGCGGGCACTTCGCGGCGTGGGAATGCCCCGACGATTACGTCCGAGGCGTTCGCAGCGCCCTCGACCTTGCGGATCGGCCGCAGTAGCGGACACGCGCAGTCCTCTACGCATCGCCCTCTGGTCGGTCGCGGATGCGCGGGCCGGCGAGAGCGACGGTGAGTTCGGCGATCGATCGTGGATCCTGCAGCCGTTCACCGTAGGCATCGCGGAGTTGGCGAAGCCGGTAGCGCACCGTGGAGGGTGACACGTAGAGGTCTGCGGCGATTTCCTCTCGGCGTCCGTGATGCAGCAGCCACGAGCGCAGGGTGTCCGCGAGCCGCTCGCGGGCGGGGACGGTGAGGCCATCCAGTGGTGCGAGCGCGCGCGCCTGGAGATCGGTCAACGCCTCGACGTCGGCGCCGAGCACCAGTTCCATCAGGAGCTCGTCGGTGTCGAGTACCCCCGCCAGGTTCGTCGACGCGAACTCGGTTGCGTGCAGGACGCGGTGCACCGATGACTTCGCCTGCATCCACGATCTAGCGGGCCCCACCACCGCGCCCGCGTCGCCGATCGACTCGAGGAATGGCGCTCGGGCCTTCCCTCCGACGTTGGCGACGAGAAGGACTCGCATGCCACGTGGCATCTCGACGGCGTCGTCGGGCACCTCTAGGGTCTGCGGGTCGGCCGTGATCACTCCGCGGCTTTCGTGATGACGACGGTGAACGGCTACCGCGGTCAGCGTTGAAGGCGGGATCCACGACGCCTCGTCGGCGGCCAAGCGCAGTTCGTCGGCGGATGCGTCGCGTAAAAGGGCACGCACCAAGCGCTCCCGGTAGCGCTCGCGCGCCAATCCCAGTCGCGAAAGTTCGTCGGCATGCCCTGCCACGCCCGCGGCCGAGATCCGGTCCAGGTAGGCAAACGACGTCTCGGCGAACACGCTGACCTCGTCGCTGCCGACGCCGTCGCGCACGGCCAAGGCGGACCAGTCGCGCCAGATCTCCCGGACTCCGATGCGGTAGGCCGCGAGCTGCACTTCGGTGGGTCGCCCCTGGCGAGCTTCACGGCGGCCAAAGTGGTAGGCGGTGTTCAACACTTCCTGCATCGACATCGTCGACGACGACGTCGGATCCGCCGCCCCGCGCAGTTGTTCGATCAACGCGGTCAGCAATTGATCGGCCGATGTGTAGATCACCGCTCGCCACGACTCGTTCGCGGCCAGCGCGAATGCCGGGACTTCGTCGATCACCGCTCCCACCATGCGGTCCGTCAGCGCGGGCAGCCCAGCCCTCATCGCCTCCAACGTTCGTGCCGGCAACTTGGGCATCCTCGCCGGCGACGCCGCGACGTTCGACATGGCCGTGATGATAGGGCCGCATTGTCCGGAGCGGACAGTCCCGACTGAAATGTTGGCCCGCTCGAGACGAGAAACTGACCGCGGAAGTCGTCATGCTGGTGCCATGACCGCACCACCGACGACCACCCAAGGCGGCCGCGACGAATTCGCCCTGCGTCTGCTCAAGGGTTCGGCGAAGAAGTCCTATGAGCCGATCGTCGACATCGACTGGGACGCGCCGCTGGCCGAGGACCGGTACTTCCTGCCGCCGCAGATGGTGAGCCTCTACGGCACCCCCATGTGGGAGCAGATGGACGACGGCCAGCGCGTGGACTTGTCGCGGCAAGAATTCGCCAACTACATCTCCATGGGAATCTGGTTCGAGAACATGCTCAACCAGTCTCTGTTGCGGGCGATGATGCACTCTTCGCCGACGTCGCCCGGCACGTTCTACGAGTTGACGGAACTGGGTGACGAGGCGCGCCACATGCTGATGTTCGGCAAGGCCATCGAGCGCGTGGGCGTCGAGCCCTTCTGGCCAGGCAAGCGCGGCGCCCGCAGGGTCAACACGATGGCGATGATCTTCCGGGGGCCGATGTTGTGGGTTGGTGCGCTCGTAGGCGAGGAGATCTTCGACGCGCTGCAACGCCAAATCCTCGATGGCGGAGACGATTTGCAGCCGCTGGTTCAGCGCGTGATGCGCATCCACGTCACCGAGGAAGCCCGCCACATCCAGTTCGCCCGCGACGGCATCCGCCGAGACGTCGGCGAGCTGTCCCCGCAGACCCGGTGGGCCGTCGCCAACCTGCACGGTTTGGGGGCGTCGCTCTACTTCAAGCACTTCACCCGCAGCGCCCTGTACGACCGCATTGGCCTCGACGGCCGAGAGGCGCAGCGGCAAGCGCGCGCCAACCCGCAGTTCCACGCATCCCTGCGCGCCGGGTTTGCGCCGTTGGCCGCCTTCCTCGACGAGGTCGGCCTCATGGGCCCCATCGCGCGGCGTATGTGGACGAAGTACAAGTTCCTGTGACCGCAGCCCACGACGACGGCGTCTACGCCGGCCCGGCGAGCCTGGTGGTCGACGACCAACGCCATCCGGTCCGCATTCGCCTCACCGGACACCTGAACCCGTTCGACGGCCACTACCACTGGCAAGGCACCGTGCACGACGCCCCGGCCGAGGTCAAGGCCGGTCGGGCGGTGGTGCTGTGCATCGGCGACCGGGATGCCGCCGCGCGACTACTCGAACACACCGCCGCAGGGGACCTGATGATCAGCGGCACGGGACACCCACCGTTCTGGCCCTGACGGGGGCCATGCCCTCGACGAGCTCCGTCAGCGGTCGAGTTCACCTGTCACAGCGCCCACTTCGCGAACGACGGCCATCACGATGGCCTCGAACGAGCGCTGTTCGCCCTCGGCGATCCAGTGGGCAAATGCGATGCCGAACGCCATCACGGCGAGTTGGGCCGCTACGTCCGCCGTCATGTCTTCGACGCCGCGGTCCCGTAGGGCACCGCCGAGGGCTCGCCCGAGCCCGACGAGCTTGAGTGCCTCCCGTTCCTGGAGGGCGGGGTTGGCGTCGATGACCGACTGGCGCAGGCGAGAGTGTGACCGGCGTTCGTCGTCGAAGAAGCTCGCGGACGACCGTAATGCGCTGACCGCCAAGTCGATTGGCGATGCACCGGGGGACGCGTCGTGCAGTCCGGCCAGGAAGGCGTCGGTCAGGGCCTGCTGGCCGTGGAAGAGCACCTCGCGCTTGTCGGTGAAGTGGCGGAAGAAGGTGCGCTCGGTGAGGCCGACGGCCTGGGCGATCTCGGTGGCGGTCGTCTGTTCGTAGCCGCGGGCGGCGAACAGTTCGAGGGCGGCGTCCTGTAGCCGCTCGCGAGTTCCCGGCTCCCACCTGACCATGGGGGCAGTCTAGGTGATGACAGGAACTGACTTCACGTGTACGGTCAGTCATGTCAGCAACTGACATCAACTGAGGAGAGTTCACCGTGCACGTCTTCATTACCGGAGCTTCGGGTTGGATCGGCAGCGCCGTCGTCGACGAACTGCTGACCGCTGGCCACACCGTGAGCGGACTGGCCCGCTCCGACGCGTCCGCCGCCGCACTCGAGGCCAAGGGGGCCGGGGTTCGCCGCGGCGACCTCGACGATCTGGACGCCATTCGATCCGGGGCCCAGGAGGCCGACGCCGTCATCCACCTCGCCAACAAGCACGACTGGTCGGACATGGCGGGAACCAACGCCGCCGAACGAGCCACCACGCAGACCGTCGGAGACGCACTCGTCGACACGGGCAAGCCGTTCCTCCTGGCGTCGGGACTCGCCGGTCTGACCGACGGGCGGGCGGCGACCGAGGACGACGCGTCCCCGTTCCACGGCGCCGAGGCGCCGCGCGGGGGGAGCGAGAACCTGCTGCTCGACTTCGCCGACCGCGGAGTGCGATCGGTGGCGCTGCGTTTCTCACCCACCACGCACGGCACCGGCGACCACGGTTTCATCGCCACCCTGTGCCAGGTCGCCCGCGACCGAGGCGTGTCCGGGTACCCGGGCGAGGGACTCAACCGTTGGGCCGCAGTGCACGTCGCCGACGCCGCACGGATGGTGGTACTCGGTCTCGAGAAGGCGCCCGCCGGCTCACGTCTGCACGCCGTCGCCGAAGAGGGGATCCCCACCCGGGTGATCGCCGAAGCGATCGGCCGGGCGTTCGACGTGCCCGTCGCGGCCATCCCGGGTGATCGCGTCCAGGAGCACTTCGGCTGGATCGGCGGGTTCTTCAGCGGTGACATGGCCGCCAGTAGTGCTGCGACGCAACGACTCCTGGGTTGGACACCCACTGGACCGACCCTGGTCGACGACATCGACGGCGGCGCGTATGGACGGGCATCGTGACCACCACCAGCGCTGCCCGCTTCGAGTATCTACACCTGGAGACGCAGCGCCATCGTCGTTCGCACGGTTGCGACGCCTACACCTTCGCCGACGGTCCTGGGCTCCTGACGCTGGCGACCGCCGAACTGCCCGTCCGCATCCTGGAGTTGGGAACCGCCGTGGGCTACACCGCCTGCATCCTGGCGTCGGCCACCCCGTCGACGACAGTCGACTCGGTCGAGCGCGACCCCGTCCACGTGTCTCTCGCGCGCGAGAACGTGCGATCGGCCAACCTGCAGGATCGCGTGACGGTGCACCACGGCGACTTCTCGGCGGTCATCACCGGGCTGGACGGTGACTACGACCTCGCGTTCTTCGACGGGCTAAGCCCGACCCCCGGCGTGGTCGAACACCTTCGCGCACTGCTGAAGCCGGGCGGTGTCCTCGTCTGCGCCAATCTCGCTCTCAGTCATGGCGCTGAAAAGAATTCTGTCGGAGCCGAATTCGCGCATGACGACCGATGGGCGTACGTCGGAAGCATCGAGGGTGGCGGTACGCGGGCCTACCGCAAGATTGGATAGGGTGGGCCGGCCCAGCGGGATCGGTGCAACGCGAGAAGCTGGCCTAATAGAGGGCTACGGTTTCGCCTGCATTCTGTCCAGCAATTCGCGGACAACGTCGCGGAGTTTGACGTTGAGTCGTTGGGATTCGTCGACCAGTTTGTCGAAAGCCTCATCCGGCGTCGCGGATCCCGGTAGTCCTGTCCAGTGTTGGCGCGGTGCGACCCCCGAATCGGTTTCAGCGCAACACTATTCGCCGTCGGCAAGTGGCTGTCCCGTGGTGGATCGGATGTGCGCGGGTAGTTGGAACTCCTGGTCGCCTGTGTTGACCGTGCCGGACGGCTCGAAGAGCAGCATCGACGCACCGTGCGGTGACTGCGGTTTGTGCTCGACGCCTCGGGGAACGGTGAACACCGAGCCCTGGCGGAGGTGGACGACGTGTTCACGGCCGTCGGCGTCCCGCATCGCGATGTCGACCTCACCGTCCAAGACGTGAAAGAACTCGTCGGTGTCGAGATGGCGGTGCCACACGAACTCGCCTCTGATCTTGACGACACGCACGTCGTAGTCGTTGACCCGGGTGACGATTCGTGGACTCCATTCGTCGTCAAAGGAATTCAGAGCATGCTCGAGGCTGATGGCGGATGCGGTCATGGTTCTGATTTTGCGGCCGACCGGCCATGTGGCGTGAGTGCTATAAATTGCACATGTCGAAAGATATCTCGCACGACGATCGGCGGGAGACCGCCCACAAGGTCGTGGTGATAGTGGACGACAACTCCAATCCCTTCGAGTTGGGTTGCGCCAGTGAGATATTCGGCCTCGACCGACCCGAGCTGGGCAGGAAGCTGTACGACTTTCGGCTCTGCGCACCACATCCGTCCACGCGGATGCGGGACGGATTCTTCACGCTGACCGGCGTCGACGATCTCGACGCGGCAGACGACGCGGACACGTTGATCGTCCCGAACCGGCCCGACGTCGAGGTGCCCCGACGCCACGAAGTGCTGGCAGCCGTCCGACGCGCACACGACCGCGGTGCGCGGTTGATCGGTTTCTGCAGCGGAGCGTTCACCCTCGCAGAGGCGGGCGTTCTCGACGGCCGCCGCGCGACTGCGCATTGGCAGTGGGCGGATTCCTTCCGGACCAGGTTCCCGACCGTCGCGTTCGAGGAGGCCGTTCTATACGTCGACGACGGAGACATCCTCACCGCGGCGGGAAGTGCCGCCGCTCTCGATCTCGGGTTGCACGTGGTCCGTCGCGACCACGGCGCCGAGATCGCCAATTCCGTCAGTCGCCGTCTGGTCTTCAGCGCGAATCGAGATGGAGGGCAGAAGCAGTTCATCGCCCAACCGGTCCCCGCGACCGTCGACGAGTCACTCGGCCCCGTCATCCGCTGGGCCGCGGAGCACCTGAGTGAACCGATCACGGTCGCCGACATCGCTCGGTATGCGCACATCAGCGTGGCGACCTTGCATCGCCGGTTCTTGGCCCAGCTCAACACCACCCCATACGCGTGGCTGAGCCGCGAGCGGGTGCGATTGGCGTGTCGACTGCTCGAACGCGGCGATCTGAACATGAATGCGGTCGCCGCGGCCGCGGGCCTGGGGACGACAGCGACCCTGCGAACCCTCGTGCGGCAAGAGACCGGCCTGACCCCGACCGCCTACCGGCAGAGATTTGCACTCGCCGGTGCCGGAAGCTGACGACTGACGGCGCCGTTCTGGGCGGGGACCCACCCTCGAAGTCTCTATCACCGGCGATATCAGTGCTCGAGTGATATCGCCGACGATGGCAAGTTCCAGACCGGGTGGTGCCCGACCCCTGGGGACGGGCAGTCGACGACGACGTAGTTCGTCGCGGGGGATGCGCATCGCCCCGACCGCCGCCGCCGAAATTGGCTTGCGAATCGACGGCGCATGGGCGAGCGTGTCACGCACGGTGGACCGATGTGCGCACTAGGGGAGTGAGATTCGTTGTCAGACCGGTCGGTGCTCGTCGTTGGCGCTGGAGTGACCGGCGCATCCATTGCCTACCACGCTGCTGGCCGGGGTCTCGCCGTCACCCTGATCGACCGAGAGTTGCCCGGTATGGGCGCTACGCAGCACTCGTTCGGCTGGATTGGGCGATCGACCGATTCTGGGCCGGCTGCAGAACTGCGGCAACTGGCCAGGGGTGACTTTCTGCGGTTGCAACGCGAGATACCCACTCTGCCAATCAACTGGTGTGGCGCGCTCACATGGGGTGACTACTTCTCCGGCCCTGAAGACTCGACAGTCGACAACGCTTCAAGCGTTGAACCGCAACTGATTTCGGCGCCGGACCGGGTTCAGTTCAGTGGCGATGACGGATCAGTGGAACCCGTGGCACTCGCCGAGAGCCTCGTTGAGGCGGCGGTAAGACTCGGCGCAAAGGTCGTCGTCGGACAACCCGCGGTCAGCCTCGTGTGTGCAGACGGTGCGGTGGTGGGAGTTCAAACACCCACCCAGACCTTCACGGCAACCCATACGGTCGTCGCGGCCGGGACCGACTCAACAGTCCTCTGCGCCACGGTGGGCGCGCACCTGCCGGTCCACGGCAGCCCGGCTGTCATGGTGCGCCTGCGAACCCAACCAGGCCTCGTGCGCCACATCGTCGCCAACGACAGCATCGAAGTTCGCCAGCTGCCCGACGGCACCCTGCTCATGCCCTTGGACTACTGCGGCCAGACGACTCAACGAGAACTGAACGACACCGCCGAGGAGGCGCGAGCCGAACTTCTTCGAACCTTCGACGCGCCGACGAGTGTCCACGTCGTCGGCACCACGATCGGCTGGCGCCCGATGCCCGCCGACGGAGAACCGATCATTGGTCCCGTGCCAGGGAAGCCCGGACTGTACGTGGCGGTAGTGCACCCGGGCATAACCCTCGCTGCAACCGTCGGCCGCCTCGTTGCACAGGAACTCGCCGATGGCGCAACAGAAGTACGGCAACTAGCCCGATGTCGAGTCACCCGATTCGGGTGAGGAACGCGCACGACGCAGTTCGCGTCGACGCGGACCGACGTGGTGGCGATACCGTGACCATGTGCAGCCATGGCATCGAGGGCGACTTACGGACCGGCAGGCCGCGTTCGTCGCCCGCTGGTTCCCCGATCCGTGTCTGTCGAAGGACATGAGTTGGAACCTGGTCGACACGGTCGTCCTCGACGTCGACTCCAGGAACGGGCGGGTCGTTGTCAAGGCTGCAGGCCCCGGCAACCGTCACATTGGACGGGAGATAGCTGCCTATCTAGGTTTCACTGGGGGCCTAGAGCGGGCCGGGCGGGCAGCGAAGCTTCTACAGCACGACCGCGACGCCAATATCTTGGCCATTGGGTTCGTGGAGGGGGCGCTGGTCGAGGGGTGTGCGGCCGAGTTCACGCCCGACACCTACTACCAGGCGGGCACGCTGTCTCGCGCGTTCCACGGTCAAGCAGAACGCACCGACTTGGATTGGGACGCCGCCGCAGCAGCGAAATCGATTGACTGGCTTGACAAGCCGCATCGAATCAAACCGGATCATGCGGCCAGATTGCGGACGATACTCCGTGGCCACCGCCCTCAGCCGATCGCCGTGGTTCCCACCCATGGCGACTGGCAGCCCAGGAACTGGCTCATCGGCGGAGGCGTTGTCAAGATAATCGACTTCGGGCGATTCGCTTGGCGACCTGCGGTCAGCGATTTCACCCGACTCGCGGCCCAACAATGGCGGCAAGACCCTCGTCTGGAAGAGGCATTCTTCGCTGGCTACGGCGAGGACCCACGAACGCCGGATGTGTGGCGAATGACGGTTGTTCACGAGGCGATTGGCACGGCAGCGTGGGCGTACCAAGTCGGTGACGAGGCATTCGAGAACCAGGGCCATCGCATGATCGCCGAGGCGCTCGAACTGTTCGAGGAGTAGTCGACGTGGTCGAGATGTTTCCGGAGATGCCAGCCCGAGCACCTGATGTCGCCGACGACTTCACGACGACGACTCTGCGCGACGACTTGTGGGTCGGCGACTACCTCCCGCACTGGACGACGCCGGAGCGGTCTCGCGCCCGGTACGAGATGGCCGGCCCGTCGGGCATTCGTCTGCTGATCGAGGAGACACAGCTCGATTGGAGAGACGAAGACGCTCCGCTCCGCGTCTCCAACCTCCAAACGGGTGTCTTCTCAGGACCGCTCGGCTCCGAGCGGGGGACCCACCGGCACCGCCCCGACGGATTGACGGTTCGCACTCACACGCCCGAGCGACTGCTCTGGGCGCCGTCGGCGGGGCGGGTCGACGTCACGGTCAGTGCCAGCGTGGACGAGGGGTGCATGCTCGCCGCCTGGCTCGTCGGCGCCGAGAACCTGTCACCCCGACATAGCGGCGAAGTCTGCCTCTTCGAGATCGACTCGAATGCGATCGGTCCCGGCGAAACCCGAGCCCGGTGCGGTCTGAAGGCTCATGGTGACGATTCCTTCGCCACGGACATGGTCGAGGTCGTCGTTCCGCTCGACGCGTCCAAACCTCATACCTGGTCGGTCATCTGGGGCACGGAGGGAACGGCGATCGGCTGCGAAGGAAACGTCGTCAAGCGTTCGCCGTCGGCGCCGAACTATCCAATGTTCTTGATGCTGGACCTGTTCGAGATCGGTCCGCGTTCGGCGACCAGCGGAGCGTATCCGAAGAGTGCGTTCATTCACTGCGTTCGGGGGTGGGCCAGCCATGGTGAGTGAGCGTGACGGGAGTCGAAGTCGCGCCCGTCTGGTTGGCAGGCAGAGGCCATGACGGCGGCCAACATTGGCAGCGCCATCAACCCTGCCGACGCTCTGCTTCTGTTCTACGCCGAGTAGCGGGACGGTCGCCGTTCTGGGCGGGGACCCGCTCTCGAAGTCACTATCACCGGCGATATCACTGCTCGGGTGATATCGCCGGTGATATCGAGTTCCAGACCGGGTGTTGCCAGACCCCTGGGGATGACCCGTCGGCGAGACCCACTTCGTCGGCGATCGTGTCGGACCGCCCCGCCACGATCGGTGCCATGAAGAACTACACCTACCGAGCACAGTGGTCGATGGAGTCCGGCGACTACGTCGGCATCTGCCTCGAGTTTCCACTGGAGGAAGCCCACGCCCCGATCGCCCTGGAGGCGATCGCGCGCATCACGGAGAGGGTGGCCACCATCCTCGAGGAATGCGAGAGGGACGACGCCGATCCTCCGCCGTCGCTCACCGATCGACACTACAGCGGCAACTTCCTCGTCCGCACCTCGTCGATGCTGCACGCGCGGCTGATGGTCGAATCCGCCGAACAGGGCGTCTCCCTGAACCACTGGGTGGTCCAGAAGCTGGCGGATCGAGGGCCCGTCGCCACCACCGATCCGTTCTTCTGAGGGTCGTCAGCCCCGAACCTCGTTGAGGTAGTTGTAGATCGTGTAGCGGGTGACGTCGAGCTGACCAGCGACGTGGTCGACCGAATCCCGGATCAGGAAGAAACCGGCTTCGTCGAGCTCGCGGACGACGGCGGCCTTGTGGTGCTTCTTCATCTCGGGGGTCTGGACGCCCACCTTGGCGATCGCACGGTCCACCAGGAACCGCTGCAAGCTGTCGACGTCGGGCGGGAAGCTCTCCTCGCGCTGCGGCACCTCCGCCGAAACAGCCTCTGGTTCAAGGCTGTTGACGCACAGGCAGCCGATCGCGAGACCGTCGGCATCTCGCAGGAACAGGGTGGACGAGCGAATCGGACGACCGTCGGGACTGTTGGTCCGGTAGTTGATGAGGTCCTGGGTGGTCCCTCGGCGGATCAGTCCCAGCAGCAGGTCGGTCATCGGGCCTCCGACCGTGCGGTGGGTGAGGTCGCCCGCGATGGCGGCGATCGAATCCGGCAACCGGGACAGGTCGTGCAGCAGCACCTCGTTGCCAGGGCCGAGCATGGCCGCCAGGCCGTGGACCGCCGGCACCAGTGACGCGAGCAGGTCGTGGGTGGCGCCACTCGCACTGACGGGAGCCGGCGTGGGATCCGGCCGCCTCGGCTGGGTCAGTGTGAGCAGGGCCGCCCCAAGGCGTTCGACGGTCTCCGACGAGGTGGTCACGTGGGGTGAGAGCCGAATGTGTTCGGGCCGAACGGTTGTCGCAATTCCCGCCGCGGTCAACGCGGCACCGATCTGCTCGGGGGGATGCTCGGGCATGGTGAACGCCAGAATGCCAGCGCGCCGCTCACGGGCCGACACGATCTGCGCGCCCCGCGACAGGAGCACCTCTTCGAGCTCCGCCACCCGTGCGGCGACGTGCGCGGCGATGACGTCGACGCCGGTCTCCTCGACCAGCTCCAGCCCCGCCGCGAAGGCGCCCGACGTCACCGGGCTCAGGTTGGAGATCGACCATGCCGCCGCCGTGGTGTCGGCGGGGTGGATCTCGTCGTCGAACAGACCGGGGTCGCGCGCACCGGTCCAGCCCGACAGGACCGGGTCCATCCGTTCTAGCGCGCGGTCCGAGAGCACGGCGAAACCCGTTCCCCACCCGGCTCGCAACCACTTCTGTCCGCCGACGACCAAGATGTCGGCCACCTCCCACGGTGCCTCGATCACGCCGAAGCCCTGGATGCCGTCGACGACCAGAATGCGGTCACCGACGACCTCGCGCAGCGCGGCGAGGTCGGCCCGGTAGCCGGTGCGGTAGTCGACGGCGCTGACCGAGACGATGGTGATCTCGTCGGTGAGGGCCTCGGCGACCCGGTCGGCGGTGACGTAACCGCCGGGCAACCGCCGGACCGTCAACCGCCCCGCCTGCTCGGCGCGGGCCCACGGATAGGTGTTGGCGGGGAACTCGGCGGCCGACACCAGCACGGTGCCACCGGCGGCGTTGAACGCCGCCTGCAGCAGCCCGAGGCTGGTGTGTGGCTGCAGCACGACGTGGTCGACGTCGCTGTGGCACAACCGCGCCGCCGCCGCCTTGGCGCGCGTCTCCTCGCGCATCAATTCGTCGACGGTGGCCGGCCCGGCGTGCGTCGCCTTCTCCAACAGCCGGGCGGTGGTGTCCAGAACGGCGTGCGAGGGTGGTCCGAAGCGGGCGAAGTCGAGGTAGCCCGCCGGCTCGGAGAACTGCATGCGGTAGCGCGGCGAGATCGGCGTCATGCGAGCACCCGTGCCAGGAACTGGCGTGTGCGTTCATGTTCGGGGGACTTGAGGATGCGTTCGGGAGGTCCGGTTTCCACGACCGCGCCGTCGGCCATGAAGACGACTTCGTCGGCCGCCTCCGCGGCGAACGCGATCTCGTGGGTGACGACGACCATCGTCATCCCGTCGGCGGCCAGCCCGTTCATCACGGCGAGCACCTCGCCGACGAGTTCGGGATCCAAGGCCGAGGTCGGCTCATCGAACAACATGAGTTTCGGCTTCATCGCCAGGGATCGGGCAATTGCCACGCGCTGCTGCTGACCGCCGGACAGCTGCGCCGGGTAGGCGTCGCCGCGTTGGCCGAGGCCGACCCGGTCGAGCAGTTCGAGGCCTTCCTTGCGGGCGACGTCGGGCGCGGTGCCCAGCACCCGGATCGGGCCCTCGATCACGTTCTCCAACGCGGTGCGGTGGCCGAACAGGTTGAACCGCTGGAACACCATGCCGATGTCGCGCCGCTGCTTGGCGACGTCACGCTCGCGGAGTTCGTAGAGCTTGCCGTTGCGCAGCTGGAACCCGATCGGTTCCCCGTCCACCCACACCTCGCCCTCGTCGACCGCCTCGAGGTGGTTGAGGCAGCGCAGAAAGGTGCTCTTGCCCGCACCCGACGGACCGAGCAGGCAGACGACCTGTCCGCGGTGCACCTCCATGTCGACGCCCCGCAGGACTTCGGTGTGGCCGTAGCTCTTTCGGACGCCGACGGCCCGCAGCAGTGGCTCAGACACGGGCGCCTCTCGTCAACGGGATGGCTCGCAACGCCTTCGCGGCCTGCGCGGCGACGCTACGCTCGGCCGAACCGAACGTGCGCTCCAGGTAGTGCTGCCCGACGCCGGCGATCGTCACCACCACCATGTACCAGATCGCCGCGGCGAACAGTGTTTCCATGACCAGAAGGTTGTGCGAGGAGATGTTGTTGGACGCGTGCAGCAGCTCCGTCACGCCGATCACCGACGCGATCGAGGTGCCCTTCAGCATGTCGATGAAGTCGTTGCCCGTCGGCGGGATGATCACCCGCATGGCCTGGGGGAGCACCACTCGGCGCAGCGTCAGGCCCGGCGACATGCCAATCGACTTGGCGGCCTCGGTTTGTCCTCCGTCGACGCTGTTCAACCCGGCCCGCACGATCTCGGCCATGTAGGCGCTCTCGTTGAGGGCCAAGCCGAGTAGCGCGGCGGTGAACGCGCTGATGAGGACGTTGGTGGGCTCGTTGAGCAGATATCCGCCGAAGGGCAGCGGAATGGAGATGGTCGGAATGACCAGCGCCAAGTTGTACCAGATGAGGATTTGCAGCAGCACGGGCAGACCGCGGAACAGCCAGATGTAGCCCGTTGCAAACCATTTCGCGACGGGATTGGCGCTGCGGCGCATCAGGGCGATGACGATCCCGATCACGATGGCGACCGTCTGGGCGATGACCGCGAGCAGCACGGTGTTCAGCAACCCGACGAGCATCACGCGATAGATCACGAAGTCGGGCACCGACGCCCACTTGATCTGCGCCTGCGACAGCACGACGAATGCCGCCACGAGTAGCGCCAGGATGACGACGGCGCTCACCCATCGTCCCCAGTGCCGGAGCCGGACGATCTCCAGCGGCCGCTCGCGAACCGCGGCGACCTCAGGCGCCATTGATCGCGGATTCCTTCAGCGCGCCCTGCTCGACACCCCAGCTCTGCAGGATCTTGAGGTACGTTCCGTCGGTGATCAGTTCGCCGAGCGCCTTGTTCACCGAGTCACGAAGTGCGACATCGTCCTTGGCGAAACCGATGCCGTAGGGGCCGCCGTCGATCGGCTCACCGGGAACCACCTCGAAGATGCTGCCGTCACCCGCGGTGCGCGAGATGTACGCGGCGCTGGGGAGGTCGTTGAGGATGGCGGCGACCCGGCCGGTGCGGAGCTGGTTCTGGTTCTGGGTGTCGCTGTCGGTGGCGGTCACGTTGACGGCGGGCTTGCCCTCCTTGACGCACTTGTCGCTCTGGGCGGCCGCGAAGGTCTGGTGGCTGGTGCCCTGCACGACGGCAACGTTCTTGCCGCACAGGGTGTCTGCCCCGGTGATGCCCTCCGGATTGCCCTTCTGCACCATGATGGTGATGCCGGAGGAGAAGTAGTCGACGAAGTCGATCTGCTGTTGGCGTTCCTTGGTGTCGTTCATCCCGGCCATCGTCATGTCGATGCGCCCGGACTGCAGGCTGGTGATCAGCGAGCCGAAGGCCATGTCCTGGTAGGCCGTCTGCACGCCGATCTTCTTGGCGATGGCCTTGGCCAGGTCCACCTCGAAACCGATGGGCGTCTTGCCGTCCTCGGCGTAGAAGTTGTTGGGCGCCGACTGGATGTTGGAGCCGACGTTGATGGTCTTGGACTGGGCGACCGCAGGAGGGAGTCCGGCGGCGAGGGCCTCGTCGGGCGTGATGGCCGCGATGAGCTCGGCGTTGTCGGGGATCGCCGACTGCTTGTCGCTGGCGTCGGGCGACTCCGCGGTGTCGCCGCCGACACCGTTGCCGCAGGCGGTGACGCCCGCGGCGAGGACTCCGACGAGCAGCAGGGAGAACCGGGTACGGACCGGCAGCGGTGAACGCATCATGACCTCCAAGGTGTGATGCGGGCGACGTTACAACAATTTGTTGAATCCGTCTCAACAAACTGTTGAAGTCGCCTGAACGCCGGCGATGGTTCCCGCGAGCAGGCCAAGGGTGTCCGCCGAGGGCGACCCGGCGGCGGTGGTGACGATGCACACCGACTGGCCGGTGGCGCGGGCGACGACGAGATTGTGTTGAGTCACGGTCAACGGACCCACCGTCGGGTGCTGAAGGTGGTAGGAATCCGCCTCGCAGGGCTTGACCCGATGGTCGCGCCACAGCGTGACGAAATCAGCACTCTTCATGGACAATTCGCCGATCAGGGCCGCCAGGGCGGGGTCGTCGGGATGGCGACCCGCGACCAGGCGGAGGTTGCCGACGACCGCGCGTGCCTTGCGCTGCCAGTCGAGGTACAGGTCGCGGGTGTGGCAGTCGAGGAACAGCATGCGCGCCAGATTGGGTCGCTCCGCGGGGCGGTCCACTGCGTCGCGGTCCAGGTGACCCGCCAGCAGGGCATGAGCGAGCGGATTCCACGCCAGGACGTCGAGCCGCAGACCCACCACCAGGGCGGGGAGATCGGACAGGGAATCCAGGAGGTCGCGGGTCAGCGGGTCGACCCGTTCACTGACGGTGCGGCTCGGCCGTGCGGGCCGCGCCCGAGCCAGGGTGCGCAGGTGCTGCCGTTCGTGGTCGTCGAGGCCCAGTGCCCTGGCGATCGCGTCCAGGACCGCGTCGGAGGCGTTGACCGACTGGCCCTGCTCGAGGCGGGTGTAGTACGACGCGCTGACTCCGGCCAGCTGGGCCAGTTCCTCGCGGCGTAATCCGGCGACGCGGCGTCGCCCGCCGACCCACGGGAGTCCGACGTCGTGCGGATCGACCTGAGCCCGCCTAGCGCGGAGGAACTCCCCGAGACTGGTGTAGGTCATCTCTCCACTATGCGCCGCGGGTCCCCGGCCTGCCTGACCCTCTCAGTGGTAGGCACCGCTGGGGCTGGTTGCCACGCCGGAGACGTCCGACGCTGGGACGCATGAACGACATCGTGTTGGGTGACGTCACCGTCACCCGGGTCATGGAGTACTTCGGATCCGTAGAGCTGTCACCGGCGACCTTCTTCCCCGACAGCCGCCCCGAATCCTGGGAGTCCGAGGGGGATTGGTTGGTTCCCGACTTCTACGACCCCGGCTCGGGGATGTGCGTCGCCGCCCTGCAGACATGGGTTCTGCGCAGCGCCGGCGCGACGATCCTCGTCGACACCGGTGCCGGCAACCTCAAGCAGCGTCCCGGCACCGTCTGGCATCGCCTCGAAACCGACTTCCTTGGCAATTTGGCGCGAGCGGGAGTCCACCCCGACGACGTCGACGTCGTGGTGAACACCCATCTGCACAACGACCACGTCGGGTGGAACACGATCCTCGACGACGGGAACTGGGTGCCGACCTTCCCGAACGCCAGATACGTCATGCCGCGGGCCGACTTCGACTTCTGGAATCCCGCCAACGGCAACCCCTCCCGACTGGGTGCTGCCAGCCACGCCGTCTTCGAGGACAGCGTCGCACCGGTGCATCAGGCCGGTCTGGTGGACCTGTGGGACACGCACCTCGACATCGACGAAAACCTACGCCTCGAACCCGCCCCCGGCCACACCCCGGGGTCGTCGCTGCTCACCCTCGAATCCGGAACGGACCGAGCGGTTTTCGTCGGCGACCTGCTGCACACCGCGCTGCAGGTGACCGAACCTGACGTCAACAGCTGCTTCTGCGAGAACCCCGCCGAGGCCAGGGCCACCCGCCGTCGTGTCCTCGGCCGTGCCGCCGACACCCACACGCTGGTGTTCCCCGCCCACTTCGGCGGGCATGGAGCGGCCGAGGTTCGGTATCGGGGTGACGGCTTCGCGGTCACACAGTGGGCCGACTTCGCGCGGGCCACCCGTGGCTGAACTGGTCGTCAGCACCGCATCCGGGCCCGTGCGCGGCACGACCACGGCCGCTGGAGTGGTCTTCCTCGGCGTCCCCTACGCCGCCCCACCGACGGGTGCCGCCCGGTTCGACGGGCCCACGCCGCATCCGGGCTGGACGGAGGTCCGCGACGCCACTCGGCCCGGCCCGGCCGCACCGCAGAAGGCCCGCACCGGATTCGGTGCGCTGAACATGGCCCCGTACTTCGGAACCCTGCGGACGGGCGAACCCGACTACCTCCGCGTCAACGTGTGGGCACAAAGAGACGCCACCCGACGGCCGGTGATGGTCTTCGTCCACGGCGGCGGATTCGTCTCCGGCAGCACCCGGTCACCGCTGTACGACGGGGTCGCCTTCGCCCGCGACGGTGTGGTGCTGGTGACGGTCACCTACCGGCTCGGCGTCGTCGGCTTTCTGGACGTCCCCGGAGCACCACCGAACCGCGGACTGCTGGACGTGCAGGCCGCGTTGCATTGGGTGCAGACCAACATCGCTGCCTTCGGCGGCGACCCCGACAACGTGACCTTGTTCGGGCAATCGGCGGGGGCGACCCTCGTCGGCGCGCTGCTCGCCACTCCCGGCGCCGGAAAGTTGGTGCAGCGGGCAATCATGCAGAGTGGCAACGGAACCGGTGCGTTCGACCCCGAGCAGGCAGATCTGGTCACCCGCCGCGCCGGCGTCGTCCTCGGTGCGGCTCCGACGTCCGGCGCACTCGACTCGCTGTCCGACGACGCGCTGGTCGACCTGGGCGCCCAGCTGGCCGGCACCGACCTGCGCACGACGCGTCGTTTCGATCCACTGGTCGGGCTCAGCCCGTTCAGCGTGGTGTTGGAGCGCCAGCCCGCCGACGCCGTCGCGGCCGGAGTGGGTGCGCAGATCCCGCTCCTCATCGGCACCAACGCCGAGGAGGGCAATCTCTATCTGGCGCCCCAGGGTGAGCTTGACGGCTCCACCGAGAGTGACGTACGCGAACTGGCCGCCCGAAGCCACGCGAAACCCGACGCGGTAGTCGCCGACCTGCGCACCCGCCACCCCCAGTGGACGTGGGGTCAGATGAGGTCCGAACTGCTCGGCGATGCCCTGTTCGGCGCGGGCACGCGACGTCTCGTCGACGCGCATGCATCACGGTCGGCGGCGCCGCTGCACGAGTACCAATTCGCTTGGCGCTCAGGGGCTCTTGGCGGTCGACTGGGTGCCGCGCACACCGTCGAGCTGCCGTTCGTCTTCGACTGCCTGGCCGAACCCACGCTCCGTGGACCGGACGGCCTGCTCGGCCCGCAGGCGCCACCGCAGTCGTTGGCTACGGAGATGCACCGGGCCTGGGTCCGGTACGCGACCACCGGCGACCCCGGGTGGGCGCATGGATCCCGCCACACGTTTGGCGGGTGACGCCGCCGACGAATCTTAGGACGGTTTCTGTCCTGAAACTGGGGCAGACTTGGGGTCATGTCCGAAACGACGAGCCGCGTGCTGCAGCTTCTCGGCCTGTTGCAGTCGCGCCGGGTATGGGGCGGCGAAGAGCTCGCCGAGCGCCTCGGGGTGACGGGACGAAGCGTGCGCCGCGACGTCGAACGCCTGCGTGACCTCGGCTATCCCGTACACGCCAGCAAGGGCCACGGCGGCGGCTACCAACTGGGAGCTGGCGCGGCGCTGCCGCCGCTGCTGCTCGACCCCGAGGAGGCCGTGGCGATGGCCGTCTGTCTCAGGGTCGCCGCTGGCGGCAGCGTGGCCGGTGTCGGCGAGTCCGCGCTGCGCGCCCTGTCCAAGCTCGACCAGGTGATGCCGTCGCGGCTGCGCGCGCAGGTGGCCGCCGTGCACGACGCCACGACGACCCTGACCTACGGCCAGACCGACGAGCTCGTCGACCCTGACATCCTGATGACCCTCGCGCGCGCCACCCGCGACCACGAACACGTGGCCGCCGGATACGTCGACCGCGGCGGGACGACGACCGACCGCCGCCTCGAGCCGTACCAACTGGTGACCACGGGCAGGCGCTGGTACCTGCTGTGCTTCGACCGCGACCGCGACGACTGGCGCAGCTTGCGCCTGGACCGGATGTCCGGCGTCACCGCACGCGGCACCACGTTCCTGCCGCGGGAGGCACCCGACGCGGCGCAATACGTGCGGCGCGCGATCACCGCGTCCCCGTACCGCTACGTCGCGCGGGTGCGGTACTTCGCGTCCAAGGAATCGGTGGCCCAGTGCTTTTCGGATGCCTCTGCCGAGATCGAGGCGGACGGTCCGCACGCGTGCATCATGACCGCGGGCGCCGACGACCCCGAGCGCATGGTGCCGTGGCTGGCGATGCCCGGCGTCGACTTCGAGGTGCTCGAACCGCCGGAGGTCGTCGCCGCGGTGCGCACGGTGGCCGAACGCCTGCTGCGGGCGGCCCCCTGACCCCCCT
>VIFX01000022.1:0-116331 GCA_006864685.1 Mycolicibacterium hodleri
GACCACGGGTACATCACGTTGGTAGTCACGTCGGCGATTCCCTCGGAATTCCAGTACCAGTCATGGCAGACGTTCCAGTCCCAGCTCAGGACCTGGCTGCCGGGCGGCAGCGGATCACCGGGACACCAATGGGTGCAGGTCATCCCGCCTGGACAGTTCCCGCCGTTGTAACTGGGTCCGTCAGCCGACGCCGTGCCGACACCGACCGCCGACCCGGCGGCGGCCACCGCCCCGGACACGGCGAGCACCATCGCGAGGTTTCCGAGCCGGTTCACGAGATCGCGGCTAACCGTGAGGAAAGAAGTGGTGCGCTCATCGTCGTAGGACCCTTCGTCGTCCCCGCTCTGGCCACACGGTATCTGCGAGGTTGCTGGATATGCCTCGGTTAGTGCACACCGTCATATCAGCTACCGAACCCAAGTTCTACGACTTTGGCCGCAGAAGTACCGTCAGCTCGACGACACCGACACCACGACCTTGTCACCGTGCCGCTCGGAGGCCGACCGGAACGCCTTGGCAGCTTCGGTCAGCGGGTGGCGCTCGGTGACCAACAGGTCCAGGTCGATCCCGTCGCCGGCGAGTGCGATCGCCCGCGGGTAAGTGTCGTTCATGCGCCGCACCATCGCGAACGTCAGCCCCTTGCGGCGAGCGGGTGCCGCCGGAAACGACGAGTCGTCCCCCGACGGGATCCCCGCCAGCGCGATTCGGGCACCGGGCCGGCTGGCCTCGACGGCGGTCGCGATCGCAGCGTCGGTCCCGGCGATCTCCACCACCACGTCGACGCCCCTGCCACCCGTCGCGTCGAGGACTTCCTCGGCGCCGTGCTCGTCCGAGAACGCGGCGTCGGCTCCACTACGAAGCGCGGTCGCCCTCCGATGCTCGTGTGGTTCGACGGCGAACACCCTGGCGGCGCCCTGGCGGCGGGCGACCTGTATTGCCAGCGCACCGATGGGTCCAGCGCCGACCACCAGGACGTCCGCGCCGGGCCGCAGGTGACTCAGGCCGACCGCGTGGATGGCGACGCCGAGCGGCTCCAGCAGCGCTCCCGCGTCGTCGCTGACGTCGTCGGGCAAGGGATGCAGAAGGTGGTCCGGCCAGAGCAGTTGTTCCTGCATGGCGCCGTCCAGCGTGCCGTGCCCGGCGAATTCGACCGTGGGACAGAGGTTCTCGTACCCCATCCGACACAGCTCGCACGACCGGCACGGGATCGCCGGGTCGACGGCAACCCGGCGCCCGGCGTACGGCCCCGTCACGGCCACGGCCGCGAACTCGTGCCCTGGCACGACGGGACGTTCGATGCGGTTCTCCCCGATGCCACCGTCGGTGAACCAGTGCAGGTCGGACCCACAGATGCCCACCGAGGTGACCGCGAGAAGAGACCACCCCGGCGGGGGATCCCCAGGCGGGGGCTCGTCGGCCACCCGAAGGTCTCCGACGCCGTGCAGTCGGGCGGCGATCATTGCTACCGTCCGCTCACAGCCCGGCGGCGACGTGGTGATACACGTCGTTCCACTTGAGTTCGTGCTGGAAGCCCCGCACCGTGGTGGCGGCGTCGATGACCAGGAGTTCGGTGTCGGTCATGGCGGCGAAGTCGTCGATCGTCTCGGTGCCGACGGCCGTCGACATCACGGTGTGGTGGGGTGCACCGGCCATCAACCATGCCTCTGCCGAGGTCGACCAGCATGGCAACGGTTCCCACACCGCACAGGCCACCGGAAGGTTCGGCAGCTCGTGGGCGGGCTCGACGACGCGTACTTCGTTGGCCACCAACCGGAATCGCGAACCCATGTCGCAGATGCCGATGATGACGGCATCCGACGGCGCCGCGGTGAAGCGCAACCGAACCGGGTCCTCGCGGCCACCGATCGACAGCGGATGCACCTCGAGGGTCGGCTTCCCCGCCGCGATGCTGGGGCAGACCTCGAGCATGTGGGCGCCGAGGATGCGCTCCTGGCCTGGCGTCAGGTCGTAGGTGTAGTCCTCCATGAACGAGGTCCCACCGGGCAACCCCTCGGCCATCACCTTCACGGCCCGCAGCATCATCGAGGTCTTCCAGTCCCCCTCGCCGCCAAAGCCGTAACCGTCGGCCATCAGGCGTTGCACGGCAAGGCCCGGCAGCTGCCGGAGGCCGCCCAGGTCCTCGAAGTTGGTGGTGAAGGCGTGAAAGTCGCCGTCCTGCAAAAACTTCCGCAAGCCGATCTCGATCTGGGCACCGTGCCGCAGCGACGCGTGCCGGTCTCCGCCAGGCAGCAGTTCGGCGGCGACCGCGTAGGTGCCCTCGTATTCCCTGACCAGTTTGTCGACGTCGGCGGGGCGGACCTTCTCGACGAACTCCACCAGGTCGTTGACGCCGTAGGTGTTGACCGAGGCCCCGAAGTGGGCTTCGGCCTCCACCTTGTCGCCCTCGGTCACGGCGACGCCGCGCATGTTGTCACCGAAGCGGGCGACCTTCATCGTCGACAGCTCCGCGCGACCCAGCGCAGCCCGCACCCAAGAGCCGATCCGGCGGCGGGTGTTCGGATCGCTGACGTGGCCGGCAACGGTCTTGCGCGGGGTCGAAAGGCGCGACTGGATGTAGCCGAATTCGCGGTCACCGTGGGCGGCCTGGTTCAGGTTCATGAAGTCCATGTCGATGCTCTGCCATGGCAATTCGACGCCGAACTGGGTGTGCAGATGCAGGAGCGGCTTCTGCAGCGACTTGAGGCCGCGGATCCACATCTTGGCAGGCGAGAAGGTGTGCATCCAGGCGATGACGCCGATGCACTCCTCAGATGTGTTGGCCTCGCTCAGGATTTGGGCGATTGCCTCGGAGGTGGTGACGACGGGGAGCCACCGCACCTCCACCGGAATCTCGGAACTGCCGTCGAGACGGTCGGCGATCTGGCGCGACTGGTCGGCGACCTGATCGAGGATGTCCGGTCCGTACAGGGACTGGCTGCCCGTGATCAGCCATACCTGGCTGGTGACGAGTCGGGACGCGATCATCGCTGGTTCTCCTGGGGGGTTGCGGTTGACGTGTCGGCCTGGCCGTACACGTTCTGGTAGCGCTCGTAGAGCGATGTCACGTTCGCGGCGTCGATGGGCGAGGTCGTGCCGAGCTGGCGGCTGATGTGCACGGTGCGTGCGACGTCCTCCACCATGACGGCCGCCTTGACGGCGTCGCGGGCCGTGCGGCCGATCGTGAACGGACCGTGGCTGTGCATCAGCACGGCGGGAGATCTGCTGCCCCGCAACGTCTCCACGATGCCGCGGCCGATCGAGTCGTCGCCGATGAGCGCGAACGGCCCGACCGGAACGTCGCCACCGAACTCGTCGGCGATCATCGTCAGCACGCAGGGGATCGGCTCGCCGCGCGCCGCCCACGCCGTCGCGTAGGTGGAGTGGGTGTGGACGACGCCGCCCACCTCGGGCATGTGCCGGTACACGTAGGCGTGCGCCGCGGTGTCCGACGACGGGTTGAGCTCGCCGTCGACCAGGTTGCCGTACAGATCGCACACCACCATGTCGTCGGCGGTCATCGAGTCATAGTCCGCGCCTGAGGGTTTGATCACCATGAGGTCGCTGTCCGGCACCCTGGCGCTGACGTTGCCCGCGGTCCAGATGACGAGGTCGTAGCGGGTCAGCTGCGCGTGAAGGTCGCAGACTTCCTGGCGCAACTGGGCGATGACGCGGTTGGTCTCTTCAGTGACGGTCATCGTGCTGCCCCCACTGCGTCGAGCGAGCCGATGCGGCGCAGGCGGCGCATCATGTCGTTGCCCCGTCCGAACCAGTCGTAGAGCGTGACGTATTCGCGGTACAGCTGGTCGTAGAGTTCGACGTTCTCCGGAATCGGGGTATAGGCGTTGCGCACTCGTTTACCCATCTGTTTGGCGGCGGCGCGTACGTCGGTGAACGCGCCGGCCGCGGTGGCGGCGTGGATCGCCGAGCCGAGGGCCGGCGCCTGCGTCGACGGCACCGTGGACAGCGGAAGCCCGACGACGTCGGCGTAGATCTGCATCATGAGCTGGTTCTTCAGCAAGCCACCGGCGACCACCAGCTCGGTTACCGGGACGCCGCAGTCGACGAACGTCTCGACGATCATCCTGGTCCCAAAGGCGGTGGCCTCCAACAAGGCCCGGTACGTGTCGACCGCGGTCGTCTCGAGCGTCTGCCCGACGATCACGCCCGACAGCTCGTGGTCGACGAGCACCGAGCGGTTGCCGCTGTGCCAGTCGAGGGCCACCAGACCGTGCTCGCCAATGCGCTGGCTGCTGGCCAGCTCGGTCAGGTGCTCGTGCAGCGACTGGCCGCGGTTGCGGGCCTCGACCTCGTAGCGCTCGGGAACGCAGTTCTTGATGAACCAGGCGAAGATGTCGCCCACCCCGGATTGACCGGCTTCGTATCCCCAACTGCCCTCGAGGATTCCGCCGTCGACTGCACCACACATACCCGGTACGTCGCGCAGCACGTCGGAGTTCATCACGTGACAGGTCGACGTACCGATGATCGCCACCATCTGCCCGTTGTCGAGCGCGTCGGCCGCCGCGACCGTCACGTGGGCGTCGACGTTCCCGACGGCGACGGGGATGCCCTCGGGAAGGCCTGTCCACCCGGCAGCCTCGGCGGTGAGTGTGCCTGCGGCCTCGCCCAACTGGCCGATCGGCTGGTCGAGTTTGTCGGTGACGAAGCCGGCGAAGTCGGGGTTGAGTTCGGCGAGGAACTCGGCCGACGGGTATCGCCCGTCCTGTCGGATTCCCTTGTACCCGGCGGTGCACGCGTTGCGGACGTAGGAGCCGCACAGCTGCCAGACGATCCAGTCCGCGGCCTCCACGAAGCGATCCATCGTCGCGTAGATCTGGGGGTCGTCCTCCAGGATCTCCAGCGCCTTGGCGAACTCCCATTCGCTCGAGATCAGCCCGCCGTAGCGCGGCAACCAGCTCTCGCCGCGTTGTGCCGCAAGGGCGTTGATGCGATCGGCCTGCGGTTGTGGCGAGTGGTGTCGCCACAGCTTCCCATAGGCGTGCGGACGGTCGGCGTACTCGGGCAGCTCGCACAGCGGCGTGCCGTCGGCGAGCACCGGAACCATGGTGCAGGCGGTGAAGTCGGTGCCGATCCCGATCACGTCACGGGGGTCGACGCCGGCCTTCTCGACGGCGGCGGGCACGGCCGTGCGCAGCACCTCGACGTAGTCCGCGGGAACCTGCAGCGCCCACTGGTGCGGCAGTCGACGGTCGTCACCGGGGAGTGTCTCGGAGACGACACCATGGGGGTAGACGTGTTCGGCTTGGGCCAGCTCATGACCGTCACTGACCCGGACCACCACCGCGCGTCCGGACAGGGTGCCGAAATCGACCCCCACCGTGTACTTTTCGGCGTCTTTCTCGCCTGTCATCGGTTCTCCTCGTACGTTGCCGTGCTGTCACGGACGATCAATTCGGGGGGTAGCAGTGGGACGTTCGTGGTCGACCCGTCCAGGGTGGCGGTGACCAGGTCGATGGCTCTGCGACCGATCGCCTGGAAGTCCTGGCGAACCGTGGTCAGCGACGGATTGAGATACCCGGCTTCCGGGATGTCGTCGAATCCGACGACGCTGACGTCCCGTGGCACCACGAGACCCGCCTCGGCGAATGCGTGCAGCACCCCGATGGCCATCTGGTCGTTGGCGACGAAGACCGCGGACGTCTCACCGCGCCGGGCCATTTCGCGTCCGATCTCGTAGCCGCGCGCGGGCGTCCAGTCCCCCTCCCACGGCTCTCGAACCTGGAGTCCTGCGCCGCGCATGGCCTCTTCGTAGCCCGCTCGGCGGCCCTTCGCCTCGGTGTAGCTCAGCGGGCCGAGGACGTGGTCGATCTCGCGGTGGCCAAGGTCGATCAGGTGTTGGGTGGCCTGGCGGGCGCCGTCGATCTGGTCGACGCCGACGCTGAGCCCCCGCCCGGAGAGGTCACCCTCCACCACGATCAGCGGAAGACCCGGATCGGCGGAGTGCACGACGGCCAGCGCCTCCTCCTGCGCGGCAATCATCACGATCGCCTCGACCGCCTGGCGGGCAAGGTAATCCAGCGCTCCGGCGAGTTCCTCGACGGTCACCTCGGCCAGCGGTACGAGGCTGGAGAAGTAGCCGGCGGCGCGCGCGGCCTCCTGCACGGATCGCTGGATGCTCGACGGACCGTAGAGCGCGCTGTTCGTGCCGACGATGCCGATGATCCCGGACCGGCGGGTCACCAGCGCGCGCGCCGCGGTGTTCGGTCGGTAGCCGAGTTCTTCGATGGCCTGCTGGACGCGGGCCTTGGTGGTCGGCCGAATGCTCGCCGAGCCGTTGATCACTCGAGAGACGGTCTGATGGCTGACGCCGGCCAGCCGTGCCACGTCGGCCATCACAGGTTTCGGCGCCGCGGGCTGCAAGTGCTGACTGCTCATCCGGGCTTCCTCACCAGTAGTCGCTGAACCAGGACGAACATCAGTAGGAGCACGCCCGTCATGATCCTGGTCCAGTACGAGTCGAGGTTCGCCGCCGTGACGAAGGTCTGGATCGTGCCGAGCACCAGCACGCCGATCAGCGAGCCGAGGACGAAGCCCACCCCGCCGGACAGCAGCACGCCGCCGATCACCGCGGCGGCGATCGCGTCGAGTTCGAGTCCGATGCCGTTGAGGCTGTAGCCCGACAACTTCTGGACGCCGAGCAGCAGCCCTGCGAAGGCGGCACACAGTCCGCTGATCGCGTAGACCGACACCCGGGCCCGTGATGCGTTGAGCCCCATGAGTTGTGCGGACTGCCGATTGCCGCCAACGGCGTACACCGTGCGGCCGAACCGGGTCTGATGCAGCACGTACACCGCGATCACGACGACGACGAGCGCCGCAACGACCGTCCAGCGGATGAACTTGTCCTCATACAGGTAGACGTAGTTCAGGCCGAACTGGCGCAGGGTCTGGTCCTTGATCGGAAGGGTGTCGACGCTGATGACGTAGCAGAGGCCGCGGGCCAGGAACATCCCGGCGAGGGTGGCGATGAACGGTTGGACGTCGAAGTACTCGATGACCAGACCCATCATCAGTCCGAGCAGAGGACCCACCACCAGCACCGCGCCGACGGCCAGCGGCATCGGCCACCCGGCCTTGAGGGCGGTGGCGAGGATCACCGTCGACAGCGCGACGACCGATCCGACGGACAGGTCGATGCCGCCGGTGAGGATGACGAAGGTCATGCCGACGGCGAGCACGATCAGATATGCGTTGTCCACCAACAGGTTCAGGAAGACCTGGGTGGGGCTGGCGAAGTCGTAGCGTGCCACGACTGCGGTGAACATGACGATGAACAGCACCAGCGACGCGATGGGCGAGAGGTAGCGCCCCGTGATCCGACGCATGACCTCTGCGGTGTCGACCCGTGGTCGGCCGACGGTCTGAACGCTCATGACTTCCTCACTTGGCTGCCATCGTCGGCGGTGACGGAACCGATACCTGCTGGCCGCTGACCTCTTCGGTCTCGGCGTGACCCGTTGGCGGGGCGAGCCGCTTGCGCCGTCGCGAGAGCAGGGCCCGGAACTTGGGCGCCTGCAGCAGGCACACCGCGATCACCACGAGCGCCTTGAACACCAGCGTGGTCTCCGGGGTGATGCCTGCGGTGTACACGGTGGTGGTCAGCGTTTGGATGATGAGCGCGCCGAGGATGGTGCCGGTGAGGCTGAAACGTCCACCCAGCAGGGAGGTTCCGCCGATCACCACCGCGAGGATCGCATCCATCTCGATCCAGAGGCCGGCGTTGTTGGCGTCGGCCGCCGAGATGTTGGAGGCGATCATGAGGCCGGCAATTCCGGCGCAGAGCGCGCAGAACACGTAGACGGCGAACACGATGGTGCGGTATCGGACACCGGCGAGTCGGCTGGCCTCGGGGTTGATGCCGACCGACTCGAGCAGCATGCCCAGCGCGGTGCGTCGCGTCAGCAGTCCCACCAGCGCGAACACCGACAGGCTCACCAGGATCGCCACCGGCAAGCCGAACACGAATCCCGAGCCGAGGATCTTGAACGGTGCGCTGGTGATCGTCACGATCTGGCCGTCGGTGATCAGCAGGGCGATGCCGCGTCCCGCCGTCATCAGCACCAGCGTCGCGATGATGGGTTGGACGCCGAACACCGAGACCAACAAGCCGTTCCACAGACCGAGGCCGACGGCGACGCCGAGCGCGATCCCCATGGCGGTGACCACCGTGCCAGCGCCTGCCGGGTCGTCGGAGGCGGCGATGTGTGCGCAGGCGAGCGCCCCGCTGACGGCGACAACGGCGCCGACTGACAGGTCGATGCCGCGCGAGGCGATGACCAGGGTCATGCCGAGCGCGACCAGCATGGTGGGCGCACCGTTGCGGAGGATGTCGATGGTGCTGCCGAACAGATGTCCGTCCTGGACCCGGATGCTGAGGAACGTCGGTGTCACGATGACGTTGACGATCAGCAGCGCGACGAGCGCCAGTACCGGCCAGATGAGCGGCGATGCGCTCAGCTTCTTCATCATTCGGTTCCTCCCGCCGCGATGAGTGCGGTCAGTTCGCGGACCGAGCGGTCCGAGCCGACCTGCGCGACGCACTTGCCGTCGCGGAGGACGGCGATCCGGTCGCTGATTCTGGCGACTTCGTCGAGTTCGGCGGAGATGAAGACCACGCCCATGCCGTCCTTGGCGAGGTCGGTGACGAGCTTCTGGATCTGGGCCTTGGCGCCGACGTCGATGCCGCGGGTGGGTTCGTCGAGGATGAACAGCTGCGGTTCGGTGATGAGCCACCGCGCGAGCAGCACCTTCTGCTGGTTTCCGCCGCTGAGGTTCTTGACCGGGGTGCCCGGGTTGCGCGGCCGGATGTCGAGCGCCTCCATGTAGCGGTCGACGAGGTCGTCCTTCACCTTCTTCGACAGCGGTCGGGCGAAGCCGCGGCGCGCTTGCAGCGCCAGCACCAGGTTTTCGCGCACGCTGAGGTCGCCGATGATGCCCTCGCCCTTGCGATCCTCCGACGAGAAGGCCAGTCCCTTGGCGATGGCGGCGCGCGGCGTGCGCATCGCGTCCGTGGATCCGTTGACCGAGACACTTCCGCTGCTGGCGCGGTCGGCGCCGAAGAGCAAGCGCGCCAACTCCGTTCGCCCGGAGCCGAGTAGGCCGGCCAGGCCCACCACTTCACCGCGGTGAACGTCGAGGTCGACGGGCTGCAGCTTGGGCTTGCGGCCGAGTCCGCGTGCACTCAGCACCGGCTCACCGGTGGACGGGGTCGTCGCGGCTGCGGCGTCACCGATCTCCTCAAGCACGTCGAGCTCGTGTCCGAGCATCGCCGCGACGAGTTGAACCCTGTCCAGCTCGGCCGTCGGGTACTCGCCGACCAGACGGCCGTTGCGCAACACCGTCATTCGATCGGAGATCGCGTACACCTGGTCGAGGAAGTGCGAGACGAACAGAATCGCGGTGCCACCGTCTCGCAGCCTGCGCATCACGCGGAACAGTTCGGCGACCTCGTCGGCGTCGAGGCTCGAGGTCGGTTCGTCGAGGATGAGCACTCGAGCGGAGATTGCGGTCGCCCGCGCGATGGCGACGAGCTGCTGGATGGCGATGGGATGCGCGCCGAGGGTGGAGCCCGGGTCGATTGTCAGGTCGAGTTGGCCGAGGAGTTCCGCGGCGCGGCGTCTCATCGCGCGGTAGTCGATGCGACCGAAGCGACGGGGCTCCCGTCCGAGCAGAATGTTCTCTGCGACAGTGAGATTGGTGCAGAGGTTGACCTCTTGGTACACGGTGCTGATCCCGGCGTCCTGCGCCTGCCTTGGACCGGAGAACCGTTGTTCGACACCATCGACGGTGATGCTTCCCGCGTCGGGGTCGTAGACGCCGGTCAGCACCTTGATCAGCGTCGACTTGCCTGCGCCGTTCTCTCCCATCAGCGCGTGGATCTCGCCGGGAAGCAGGCGGAAGTCGACGGCGTCGAGTGCCTTGACACCCGGGAAGTCGATGGTGACGCCCTGCATGCGGACCACCGGAGCGGCGGTAGGCCCGGGGTGGGGTGTGGTCATCGGGAATCCTTCGGGTGGTAGCCGACGCCGCTCGGAGCGTTGGCGGGGGTCCTGCATCCGAGCGGCGTCGACGGTCTTTTCGGTGGTGCGGGCTAGTACTTGCGCTCGGGGAGCGCAGCCTTCGCCTGCTGCTGGTCGAACGTCTGATCCGGGGTCACGATGCGAGCTGGCACTGCCTCGCCGGCCACGACCTTCTTCGCGATGTCCATCAGTTGCGGCCCGAGCAGCGGGTTGCACTCGACGATGAAGTTCATCTTGCCGTCGGCCAGCGCCTGCATGCCGTCGTGCGTGGCGTCGATGGCGACGATCTTGATGTCCTGGCCCGGCTTCATGCCAGCGGCCTCGATGGCTTCGACGGCGCCGAGGGCCATGTCGTCGTTCTGCGCGAACACCATGTCGATCTTTGGGTTGGCCTTGAGGAACGCCTCCATGACCTGCTTGCCGCCGGAGCGGGTGAAGTCACCGGTCTGCGAGGCGATCACCTTGAGGTTGGGGTTGGCCTTGATGGCGTCGGCGAAGCCGGTGCTGCGTTCCAGGGCGGGGTCCGAACCGGTGGTCCCCTCGAGCTGGACGATGTTCACGGGGCCGGGTGCCGACGCGTACTCCTTGACGGTCCACTCCCCTGCCCACTTGCCCTCTTGGACGAAGTCGGCGCCGAGGAAGGTCTTGTAGACGTCCTTCTCCTGGGTGTCGACCGCGCGGTCGGTCAGGATGACGGGGATGCCTGCGTTCTTGGCTTCCAGGAGGACGGCGTCCCAGCCGGTGCGCACCACCGGGCTGAAGGCGATGACGCTGACGCGCTGCTGGACGAACGAGCGGATCGCCGAGATCTGGTTTTCCTGCTCGCCGTTGGCGTCGGAGAACTTCAGGTTGACGTCGGCGGCCTTGGCGGCGTCCTGGATGGACGTGGTGTTCGCCGTGCGCCATCCGCTTTCCGCGCCGACCTGGGAGAAGCCCATGGTGATCTGGCCTCCCCCGCCACCTTCTCCGGAGCCACTGGATGGCGCCGGTCCGCTGCCGCACGCTGCGAGAACGCCGGCCGTCGCGATGCCAAGCATCGCGGTGAGGACTCTCTTCACAACAACTCCTTTGGTGTTTTCGGATTGCCGAGCTCGGCGCGTAGCCGGCGTGTGTCCAAGAGCCGCGAGACCGCGGTACGTGATGTGACCGGCGTTACACCGTCAGGATGTTAACGCTCACATTCGAAAGCTGTCAACAATTTGTTAGCGCTCACATCCGAGGGTCGACGGGCTTGACAAAGGCGTGAGCCGCATCACAAGATCGGTATGTTAGCGCTCACATGGGCGCCCGCCCCGGCCTGTGAGACCGCGGTGCGAACCCACTTCAGTCGGGAGGATTTCATGCGCAAGGGCATTGTTCGGATTCTGGGGGCGTTCGCCTTCATATTGGCCGTCGTGGCCACGCTTTCGGGTTGTGGTCGGTCGACGACGACGGATCAGCCGGCGGCAAGCAACGGCGAGCGGTCGGGCACGGTCGGCATCGCGATGCCAACGAAGTCGTCCGAGCGGTGGGTCGCCGACGGCAACAACATGGCCGAGCAGTTCAAGAAGCTGGGCTACGACACCGACCTGCAGTACGGCGACGACGTCGTGCAGAACCAGGTGTCACAGATCGAGAACATGATCACCAAGGGCGTCAAGGTGCTGGTGATCGCGCCCATCGACAGCTCGTCGCTGACCGACACCCTGCAGCGTGCCGCCGACGCCAAGATCCCGGTCGTCAGCTACGACCGCCTGATCCGCGGCACCGAGAACGTCAACTACTACGCCACCTTCGACAACTTCAAGGTCGGCGTCCTGCAGGCCACCTACATCACCGACAAGTTGGGCCTCGCCGATGGCAAGGGCCCCTTCAACATCGAGCTGTTCGCCGGATCCCCCGACGACAACAACGCGACGTTCTTCTTCAAGGGCGCGATGAGCGTGCTGCAGCCCTACATCGACAGCGGAAAGCTCGTCGTCAAGAGCGGCCAGACCTCCTTCGATCAGGTGGCGACGCTGCGCTGGGACGGCGGACTCGCGCAGTCGCGGATGGACAACCTGCTGAGCAAGGCCTACACCAGTGGCCGCGTCGACGCCGTCCTCTCCCCGTACGACGGCATGTCGCTCGGCATCATCTCGGCACTGAAGAGCGCGGGCTACGGCACACCGACCAACCCGCTGCCCATCGTCACCGGGCAGGACGCCGAACTGGCGTCGGTGAAGTCGATCATCGCAGGCGAGCAGACGCAGACGGTCTTCAAGGACACCCGCGAACTGGCGAAAGCCGCTGTGCAGATGGCTGATTCGCTGCTCACCGGAGGCACGCCCGAGACCAACGACACCACCACCTACGAAAACGGTGTGAAGGTCGTTCCGGCGTTCCTGCTGCAGCCCGTCAGCGTCGACAAGTCGAACTACCAGAAGGTGCTGGTCGACTCCGGGTACTACACCGCCGGACAGCTGGCGTGACGATCGAAGACACCGCACCGCTGCTCGAAATGCGGGGTATCACCAAACGATTCGCAGGGGTCACGGCGCTCAGCGAGGTCACCCTCGCTGTTCGCCCTGGCGAAATCCACGCGATCTGCGGTGAAAACGGCGCCGGAAAGTCGACGCTGATGAAGGTGCTGAGCGGGATCTACCCGCACGGCAGCTACGACGGCGAGATCGTCTTCGACGGCAAGCCGGGTGACTTCAAGGACATTCGGTCCAGCGAGCGGCGGGGCATCGGCATCATCCACCAGGAACTCGCGCTGGTGCCGGTGCTCTCCATCGCGGAGAACATCTTCCTCGGCAACGAGCACGCCTCCGCGGGCGTGATCAGCTGGCACGAGACCATGACCGACGCCGCTCGGCTGCTCGCCCGCGTGGGGCTCGCCGAGAGCCCACGCACCCGGATCGCCGACATCGGCGTTGGCAAGCAGCAGCTGGTCGAGATCGCAAAGGCCTTGTCCAAGAAGGTCAAGCTGCTCATCCTCGACGAGCCAACGGCCGCACTGAACGACGAGGACAGCAGGCATCTGCTCGACCTCATCGTCGAGCTCCGCGACCAGGGGCTGACGTGCATCATCATCTCGCACAAGCTCAACGAGGTGATGCGCGTCGCCGACAACATCACGATCCTGCGTGACGGGCACACCATCGAG
The DNA here is from genome assembly GCA_006864685.1 of Mycolicibacterium hodleri. Classification (GTDB taxonomy): domain Bacteria; phylum Actinomycetota; class Actinomycetes; order Mycobacteriales; family Mycobacteriaceae; genus Mycobacterium; species Mycobacterium hodleri_B. Next base: position 13,168 of record VIFX01000022.1, read on the forward strand.
ACCCTCGCCGTCGAGGAGGGCCTCACCGAGGAGCACATCATCCGAGGGATGGTAGGTCGCGACATGACCGACCGTTTCCCGGAGCGGACGGATCACCCGATCGGTGACGTCACCTTCGCCATCGAGGACTGGACCGTCTTCCACCCGCTGGACCAACAGCGCAAGGTCGTCGACGGGGTATCCATCAACGTCCGTCGCGGCGAGGTCGTCGGGCTGGCCGGGCTGATGGGTGCGGGCCGCACCGAACTCGCGATGAGCGTCTTCGGACGCAGTTACGGCAAGAAGGCCGGCGGCAAGGTCTTCAAGGACGGCAAGGAGATTCGCACGCGGACGGTGCCCGAGGCCATCGCCCACCGGATCGCCTACGCCACCGAGGACCGCAAGCACTACGGGCTCAACCTGATGGACGACATCGCGCGCAGCGTGACCCTGGCCTCCCTGGCCAAGGTCAGCCGGGCGTCGGTCATCAACGAGCACGAAGAGACGGTGGTCGCCGAGCGGTTCCGAAAGGACATGCAGATCAAGGCCCCGTCGGTGCGGGCGACGACGGGCAACCTGTCCGGCGGCAATCAGCAGAAGGTGGTGCTGAGCAAGTGGATCTACGCCGACCCCGACGTCCTGATCCTCGACGAGCCGACCCGCGGCATCGACGTCGGCGCCAAGTACGAGATCTACACGATCATCAACTCCCTTGCCGCTCAAGGTAAGGCAGTCATCGTGATCTCCTCCGAACTACCCGAACTGATCGGTCTGTGCGACCGCATCTACACCCTCAACGAGGGCCGGCTGACCGGCGAGGTCGCCCGTGCGGATGCCAAGCAGGAGACCTTGATGCGCTACATGATGAAGGGACGCAGCTAGATGACCACCACCCCGACGGTGAGCACCGCCTCGAGTGCGCCAACGCCGTCTTCGCCGCCCTCGTCGCCGGGGCACCGGCTGCGCGCGATGCTGCAGGGCAACTTCCGGCAATACGGCATGGTGGCCGCGCTCGCCGTGATCGTCATCCTGTTCCAGGTCTGGACCAGCGGCATCCTGCTGAAGCCGTTGAACGTCACCAACATCGTGCAGCAGAACGGGTACATCCTGATCCTCGCGATCGGGATGGTCATCGTCATCATCTCCGGCCACATCGACCTGTCCGTCGGCTCGATCGCCGGCTTCGTCGGGGCGATGTCCGCGGTCCTGATGATCAAGAACGACATGCCGTGGCCGCTCGCGGTACTGCTGTGTCTGCTCCTCGGCGCGGTGATCGGTGCGTGGCAAGGGTTTTGGATCGCCTACGTCGGCATCCCGTCGTTCATCGTGACCCTGGCAGGCATGCTGGTGTTCCGCGGCGCCACGCAGTACCTGCTCGAGGGGCAGTCGATCGCACCGTTCCCCCGCAGCTTCAGCCAGGTCAGCAGCGGCTTCCTCCCCGAGATCGGCGGCAGCGGCGGGCTCTACCACTGGCCAACGGTCATCCTCGGCCTGTTCGTCATGGCGGCCGCCGTCTGGCAGCAGGTACGGCAGCGTAGGACGCAGTCCCGCTACGGATTCGACGTCTCACCGCTGGGCTGGTTCGTGTTCAAGTGCGCGGCCATCGTGGCCGCACTGGCCGCCTTCACCCTCCTGTTGGCCAGCTACCGCGGCGTTCCCGTGGTCGGCATCATTCTGGCCGTTGCGTTCGTCATCTACGCATTCGTCATGCGCAGCACCGTCTTCGGCAGGCAGGTATACGCGGTCGGCGGCAACGAGGCGGCCGCTCGGCTGTCCGGCGTCAAGAACAAGCGCGTCACCTTCCTGGTGTTCGTCAACATGGGCCTGCTGTCGGCTCTGGCCGGTCTGCTGTTCGCGGCGCGGCTGAATTCCGCGACACCGCAGGCAGGTATCGGCATGGAGCTGGAAGCCATCGCCGCGGCGTTCATCGGCGGCGCATCTGCCAGTGGCGGTGTCGGCACCGTGCTCGGCGCCATCATCGGTGGCTTCGTCCTCGGTGTGTTGAACAACGGCATGTCACTGATCGGCATCGGCAGCGACGTGCAGCAGGTCATCAAGGGCCTGGTCCTTCTCGCAGCCGTCGGCTTCGACATCTACAACAAGAAGAAGGGTGGGTCCTAGCATGGCGAACGGCTTCATCGCGGATCGCTTCGCACACGACATCGTCACGTTCATGCGCAACTGGGCGCCCTACGGAGGGCCTCCCGCCGACGAGGTGCTGCCCGAATTCGGGCTGACGCGGGACCAGCTGGTGATGCGGTATCAGGAGATCATGACGGCGGCCGCCGCTCGCCGAGCACCATCCAACCGCCCGTCACCCGGCCGGTTGTCCCGCCCCACCAACCGGCGGGCCGGCGACTAGACGCCAATCGCGGCACAGTAATTGGCCAGCACCCTGACGTGGGGCGCCACGGCCGCCAGCTGGTGCCGCGGCCAGCCGAAGATCTCCAGCAGATAGCCGCGGTCAGCCGATCGGACCCCGACGGCCAGCACCGCGTGGTAACCCATCTCGGCCAGCAGGGCCGTCTCGGCGGGGTCGCAGTCCGCGCGCCCCGCCTCGGCGATGAACGCCGCACCGGTGGACGCCATCACCCTGGCCGTCCACGGATAGTCGGCCAGCGCGAATGTCGCGCCGACGTCGATCCTGCGGAGCTTCGCCAGCCCGGAGTATTCGTCGAGCATGCTGTCCACGCCGCAGATGGTGCGGATGGAACTCCCGTCCGCCGTGGCGTCCGACAGTGCCCACGCCGCTGCGTCGATGGCGTTGTGCACTTGCATCGCAAGAACTTCCAGTGCCGCAGTGACCCGAAGCGGCGCGTGTTCGTCGAGTATCGCCATCACGCGGGGAACCAGCCGGTCGATCGCGGACGCTGACTCCTCGGAGTGGGCGGTGCGCCGATTCGGACTGACGATCTGCGGCCGGTACACCCCAACGTTGTAGCGACCGGGCCCCAGCCGCTTGGCGTCCAGCAGAGCCGCGTCGGCGACCGCCAGCAGATCGTGCCCCGAAACGGTGTGGGGCCCAGACACACTCGCACCCCAGCTGAGGGTGACGTCGGCGCCCAGAATCCTTCTGACGCGGTGGCTCGTCTCACTGGCCAGGCGTTCGGCCGCATCCAGGGTGTAGTGCGGCATCAGCACACAGAATTCATCGCCGCCGAGGCGCACCGCCGTGACGTCGTTCATGGACGACGCGACCTCGCCGAGGACCGAGCCGACCTCACGCAGCAACGTGTCCCCAGCGGGATGTCCGTCCCGGTCGTTGACCCGCTTCAACCCGTCGAGGTCACCGACCAGAAGCGCAGCGGACGTCGTCGTCCAGTCCACCTCGTCGAATTGCCGCTCGAGCTCGCGCCGGTTGGCCAACCCGGTCAGGGGGTCCTGGTGCGCGAATCGCCACACCGTGCTGAACAACTCGGAGCGACCGATGGCCACCGCGGTGTGCGCGGCAATGGCTTGCAACAGCTGAACGTCGTCGGGACCGAATCGACGCCCGTCGACGCCCGCTGCCCACAGCTCGCCCCACATGAGGTCCCCGTGCATGATCGGCACCGCGAGTTCGCTCTCCTTGCCGACATCGCGCAACCATTCCGCCTCGGAGGGGTTGGCGTCCGCGTCGTCGACGGAGAACACGTAGGGGCGGCCGTGTCGCAGCAGCTGCTTCAGCGGATCGTCGTCGGTGAGGTCGTAGATCTCGGCTTCTGGCCAACGCTGCTCGCCGGGCCCGGGCCTGCCGACGTTGATCAACGTGCGAAGCTCGGTCTCGGCCTCCCACCGGCTGATGGACACCGCTGCCGCGTCGAGCGCCTGCAGGGCCTGCTCCGCGATGACCTCGAGGGCCTCGTCGAAGTAGTTGGCGCGCAGTACGGCGTTGGAGATCTTCAGTAGCGCCCGGAGGACGGGGGCGTCGGCCCCGTCGATCTCGGAATCCCGCACGCCCGCATTCCGCTCGTTCCCCTCCACGGCAAGCGCGGCCAACGCCCGCCGCCGCTGCAACGCCCAGTCCGCCACTCATACCCCCCAGCAACACCTTCGTTAGGCTCGAAGCCTACCGCCAGCAACGGAGTGCTCAGACCGCTGATCTTTTGATCAGCCTGCCGTCCAGGGGCGTCAGTCAGAAGCGGAGGCGAGCCACTCGCTGATGCTCGTGACCACGTCACCGAAGAAGGTGCGGTAAAGACTCTCGGCGACGTAGCCGATGTGCGGTGTCACCAGCGCGTTGGGCAGTGACCTCAGCGGATGGTCGACGGGCAGGGGTTCGGTGTCGAAGACGTCCAGCGCGGCCCCGCCGATCGAGCGGTCGGTCAGCGCTGCGACGAGCGCGGCCTCGTCGACGATCGGTCCCCGCGACGTGTTCACCAACCACGAGGTCGGCTTCATCAGCGCCAGTTCGTCGGCGCCGACCAGACCGCGGGACCGCTCGCTGAGCTTGAGGTGGATGGTCAAGGTGTCGGACTGCCGGAACAGTTCGTCCTTCGACACCAGTGTCGCTCCGGCCGCCGTGGCCGTGGCGGCGTCGAGGTTCTGGCTCCAGGCGACGACGTCCATCCCGAAGGCGGTGCCGAGGCGCGCGATCTCCGTTCCGATGTGCCCAAGGCCGAGGATGCCGAGGACCTGCCCGCGTAGTTCCCGCCCAACCGAGGTCTGCCAGCCGCCGGAGCGGACGGACCCGCACTCCTCGACGACATGGCGAGAGCTGGCCATGATCAGGGCCCAGGTCAGTTCGACGGTTGAGGTGGGGTCGTAGCGGGTGTCGGTGACGACGACGTCGTGGTCGGCGGCGGCGTCGTAGTCGATCGACGCGTTGCCAGGACCCGTCGACGCGATCAGCTTCAGCCGGGGTAGGCGTTCGATGACCTCGCGCGGCAGCGGCGTGCGCTCCCTCATCACGCAGATGACGTCGAAGGGTTCGAGCCGTGCCACCAGGTCGTCCTGGTCGGCGAGGTGGTCGGCGAACACGGTGATCTCCGCCTGACGTTCGACGGCCGACCAATCGGCCATCGACAGCGCGGCGTCCTGATAGTCGTCCAAGATAGCGATCTTCACTCGTGCGTCCCTTCCATGCGTTGACGAGAAACTTCTCAGCCCGCGACGGCTGCGCCACAGATACCGCAGACTTCGTACCGGCGGTGCTTCCACCGGGCAACGGGAACGAAGAACACGCTGACTTGCTTGAACTCATCCATCCGCGACCATGTCGTCGTGTTGTGGCAGCGCGGACAGGTCCGGGTCTGACCGTCACCGAGGAACTTCTGTTTGGAGCCGTACCCGAAGAGGAAGAACACTGCGGCTACATACCCGCAATTCGCCCGCGATACCCGCTAGCCCCCACCGGGGGTTGGGGGTTACCGTCGACGCCCTCACACCAGGCTCTCGACAAGAGTTGGGGCATGGCAGCGAACAGCCCAGAACCCAACGAGATCTACCAGACCGCAACGATGGAGGCGCTGCTCGACGGCGTCTACGACGGCGACGTCGAGATCCGAGAACTGTTGAGCCACGGCGACTTCGGGCTGGGAACCTTCAACGGTCTCGACGGCGAGCTGCTGATGCTCGACTCGGTGTGCTACCAGCTCCGGTCCGACGGCAGCGCCACCAGGGCCGCGGTGGACGAGCTGGTGCCCTTCGCGGTGGTCACGCGGTTCCGTCCGCAACGAACCATCGAGGTGACCACCGAGTCCGATCGCGCGGCCGTGACCGCCCTGGTGGACGCCAGCGTCGAGAGCGCCAACCTGATGGTGGCCGTGCGCATCCGCGGTGAGTTCGCGACCGTCCGCACCCGCACGGTCAGCAAGCAGAAACCCCCGTACCGGCCGTTCACCGAGGCCACCCGCGACCAAGGCGAAGTCACCCTGACCGACGTGTCGGGAACCCTGGGCGGGTTCCGGATGCCGCAGTGGGTCCAGGGCATTTCGGTCGCCGGCTACCACGCGCACTTCCTCGACGCCGATCAGACGCGGGGTGGCCATGCGCTCGACTACCGCTTGCTCAGGGGCACCGTCGAGATCGGCGTCTGCTCCGACCTGCACCTCAGCCTGCCCCGGACACCGCAGTTCGAGGCAGCGAACCTTTCCGACGACGACGCCGACGGACAGATCCGTCGCACAGAAGGGCAGTGACATGAACACTGAGAAGAATTCCCTCGCAACACGTTCCGCACAACGCATGGTCGACACCCTGTCGGCGTACGGCGTCGAGTTCATCTTCGGCATCCCAGGAGCCAAGATCGACGCGGTGTTCGACGCACTCGACGACGGCGGGCCGCAGCTGATCGTGTGCCGGCACGAACAGAACGCCGCGTTCATGGCCGCCGCCGTCGGCAGGCTCACCGGCACTCCCGGTGTGGCACTGGTGACGTCCGGTCCGGGAACGACGAATCTGGCCACCGGCCTGGTGACCGCGAACACCGAGCAGGATCCGATGATTGCCATCTGCGGGGCCGTCGGCCGCGCCGATCGGCTCAAGCGCACACACCAGTCGATGAACGCCGCCGCGGTGCTCACCCCCATCACCAAGTTCACCGCGGAGGTCGCCCATCCCGACAACGCGGCGGAGGCGGTCGCCAACGCGTTCCGGGCGGCCACCACGGTGCCTCGGGGAGCCGCCGCGGTGGTGATCCCGTCGGACGTGGCTGCCGAGTCGACCGACGCCGTCGTCACCCCGATTCCGGTGGCACCGCTGGGTGCCGCACCGGCAGAACACGTTTCCCGCGCCGAAGACCTGATCCGCAACGCCCGTCGACCGGTTCTTCTGGTCGGGATGCGCGGCGGCGATCCCCGGGCCTGCGCGGCGATCCGCGACCTGCTCAGCGTCACCGACCTCCCCGTCGTCGAGACGTTCCAGGCGGCGGGAGTGGTGTCGCGCGAGCTCGTCGACCACTACGTCGGACGGGTGGGGCTGTTCCGCAACCAGCCGGGTGACGTACTCGTCGACGAGGCCGACGTCCTCGTCACCATCGGCTACGACCCCGTCGAATACGACCCGCGGCTCTGGAACGCCGACCCCGCCCGCGTCGTGGTGCACCTCGACGAGGTCGCCGCCGACGTCGACGCGCACTACCAGCCTGCGCTCGAACTTCGCGGCGACGTCGCAGCCACCGTCCGTGCCCTCATCCCCGAACTGTCGGGCCTTCGACTGTCCGAGTCGGCGGCGGCGTCCGTCGACGAGAAGCGCGCCGCCCTGACCGCCATCGACGAGGCGGCCGCCACGCACGCCGACACCGAGGTGGGGGTCAACCCCGCGGCACTGGTGCTCAAGATTCGCGACCTCGTCGACGACGACGCCACCGTCGCCTGCGACATCGGGTCGAACTATATCTACGCGGCCCGGCACCTTCGCGCCTACGAGCCCCGCAGGCTGCTGTTCTCCAACGGGCAGCAGACCCTCGGGGTGGCCCTGCCGTGGGCCATGGCCGCCGCCCTGGTGCGGCCGGGCACCCAGGTGGTGTCGATCTCCGGTGACGGCGGATTCCTGTTCAGTGCACAGGAATTGGAAACCGCGACGCGGCTGGGACTCAGTTTCACCCACGTGATCATGCGCGACAACACCTACGACATGGTCGGCTTCCAGGAGGAGCTGAAGTACGGCCGCAAGTCGGGCGTTCAACTGGCCGAGTACGACGTCGCCCACTACGCGGCGGCCTTCGGCGCCACAGGTGTCCGCGTGAGCGGCCTCGCCGACTTCGAGAGTGCCTTCAAGGAGTCGCTTGGCAACCCCGGCATCACCATCATCGACGTCTGCGTCGACTACCGCTCCAACACCGACCTCGCCAAACAGCTTCACGACGACGTTCTCGAATAGGTCGACGGCGACCACCACCGAACACCTTTACACACGAGGAGATTCACGAACGATGCCAACATCAGCCGAAGTCAACCAGGGACCAGACGTCGTACTCGTCGGCGCCGGAGTCATGAGCGCCACGCTGGGAGTCCTACTCCGCGAACTGGATCCGAGCCTGCGGGTGGAACTGTACGAAGTTCTGGATCAGCCTGCGCAGGAGAGCTCCAACGCGTGGAACAACGCCGGAACCGGTCACGCCGCCCTCTGCGAGCTGAACTACACCCCCGTTACCCCCAATGGCGTGGACATTTCGAAGGCGCTGCAGGTCAACACCGAGTTCGACCTCTCCCGTCAGCTCTGGTCCTTCCTCGTCGACCAGGGGACCATCAAGGATCCCCGCAGCTTCATCAACCCCGTTCCGCACTACAGCTTCGTGCGCGGCGTAGACAACGTGGCGTTCCTGAAGCGGCGCTTCGAGGCGCTGTCCGCCCACCATTGCTACGAGGGCATGCAGTTCACCGACTCCGTCGACGAGCTCACCACGTGGCTGCCGCTGGTCATGGAGGGCCGCGACGCCGGTGAACCGGTGGCCGCGACGCGGATGGTGACCGGTACCGACGTGGACTACGGTGCGCTCACCTCCGAGCTGCTCGAATCCCTCGACAACACAGGTGGATTCACGGCTCACTACCGCACCCGGGTTCAGAACCTCAGCCGTGACGGCGACCGCTGGACGGTCCGGGTCAGGGACGAGCAGACCGGTGAGCACCGCGACGTGTCGGCGAAGTTCGTCTTCATCGGCGCCGGCGGCGGGGCGCTGCACCTGCTGCAGAAGTCGGGGATTCCGGAGGCCCGCGGGTACGCCGGGTTCCCGGTCAGCGGAGTGTGGTTGCGATCCGACGACGCCACGATCGCCGAGCGCCACCACGCCAAGGTGTACGGCAAGGCGTCGGTGGGCTCACCGCCCATGTCGGTGCCTCACCTGGACACCCGCCACGTCGACGGCAGCGTCTCGCTGTTGTTCGGCCCCTATGCCGGATTCTCGACGAAGTTCCTCAAGCACGGGTCCTATCTCGACCTGTTCGGCTCGATCGACCCCGAGAACCTGCTGCCGTTGCTGGCCGTCGGCCGCGACAACGCCGCCCTGGAGAAGTACCTCGTCGGTCAGGTTCTCGAGTCCGACGACGAGCGCTTCGCCATGCTGCGGGAGTACTTCCCGGACGCTCAGCGCGACGACTGGCGAGTCGAGGTCGCCGGGCAGCGGGTGCAGGTCATCAAGAAGGACCCCGAGCACGGCGGCATCCTGCAGTTCGGCACCGAGATCGTGGGGTCCGCCGACAACTCGATCGTCGCCCTGCTCGGCGCGTCACCGGGCGCGTCGACTGCCGTATCCATCATGGTCGACGTGATCGAGCGCTGCTTCTCCGACGAGTTGAAGAATGACGGGTGGGCGGAGCGGCTGAAGGGCATGATTCCGTCGTACGGCGAGTCGCTCGTCGACGACGCGGACCTGTGTCGGCGGGTTCGCGCCCACACCGCGACCGTCCTGCAGGTCAACCAGCAGCCCGTCAACGAAGGAGTCCCAGCATGATTCGCGCGTACCGCCTCTACACCGGTCCCGACGGCAACTCCCACGTCGAGCGCGGCAGCATCACCGGCGGCCAGTTGGTGGACGCCGAATCGATCGAATTCAAGGAAACGGCACCGCATTCGTCGTTCGACTGGCACAACGACCCGATTCCGCAGTACGTCATCACGCTGTCCGGCGTGCTGGAGTTCACGACGGTGGGCGGCGAATCGTTCACCATCCACCCGGGTGACGTCTTGCTGGCCGTCGACCACACCGGCACGGGCCACGAGTGGCGGCTGCTCGACGACGCGCCGTGGAAGCGCGCGTACGTGGTGTTCAAGACGGGCGCGGACACCCACTTCGTGGCTGATCCGGCCTGACGCGGGCGCTCGCCCGTTCGAAGTTGGGATCGGTAGGCCCCCGGTTGCCGTGTACTTGCTTCACCTACACGGCAACCGAGGAGTCGGCCATGAGTTCAACGTCCCGCACGAAGGCAGCCGGCGCTGCCACGCTGCTGGCAAGCGCCGGCGCATTCGCCGGCGTGCTGTTCAATCCAGCTGTCGCCCAAGCCGATCCACTCGGGACGGGTCCCTACACCTGGTGCCCCGGCCAGTATCAGTCGTTCGTCCCCTCGGGTCCGCAACGACCCAACTGGGATTGGAACGTCTGCCACACCTACTGGACGGTGTGGGAAGTTCCGGGGAACGTGGCCACCTACATCTGGGAGGGTGAGGTGCCTCCCGCCGGGATTCCGTTGGAGAACCTGACCCGTCCGCCGTTCAACTGCGGGCTCTTCTACTGCCAAGATCCCGGCGGTCACTACACGGTTGACCCGCGGCTTCCGGCACCATAGCGCCTATGCCCGAACGCGCCGTCACCCCCGAAACGCTCGGGGCGTGGGTGATCAAGTGCAATCCACACCGCACCGACATCGCGCCGATGCGCGCGGCCGGCGAGACGAAGCCGTCCTGGTGTGTTGCAGACAATTACCGGTCGCAGCTCATCCGCCCTGGTCAGCGGGTTCTGTTCTGGGTTTCCGCGCACCCGCGCCGGGGTTTTTGGGGAGCGGGCCGGATCACCGGGGACGTCACCATGGAGGACGGTCAGCTGCACGTTCCCGTCCGCATCCCGTTGTTCACCGAACCGCTGACCGCCGCGGATCTGCGGGCGGCCGGCTTGCAGTCGATGGAGGTACTCCGTTCGCCGCAGCAATCCAATCCGTCCTGGGTGAACATGGCCGAGCTCGCGCTCATCGAACGACTGCTGGTCTCTCGGCCATAATCGACTGTGTGACAACGCCTTCGGCACACCTCAGGGACCTCGGTCGACGAGGAGTCGTTCGGGGTGGTGGAGGTAGTTCAGTCGGGCTTGCCCGACGTCGAGTGGTGGTGGCGGTATCCACTGCACGCCGTCGGGGCCGACGGTGACGGTCCAGCCTTCTTCGGCCAAGCGGTTGTCGCCGCCGCAGGCGAAGACCACTTCGTCGATGTTGGTCTGCCCGTTCTTGGCCCACCCGTTGGTGTGATGCACCTGGGCGCCGTAGCCGGGGACGGTGCAGCCGGGTTTGGTGCACCCACGATCGCGGGCGTGGAGCACAATCCGCTGCGCTGCTGAGGCGAGTCGTTTGGTGCGGCCTAAATACAGGGCCTCGTTGGTGTGCTTGTCGAACACCGCCAGGTAGTGGTGCGCGTGGGAAGCCATCCGAATCACATCCGCCATCGGGAGCAGCGACCCTCCGCCGGTGACACCAGACCCGCGGGCGGCCTCCAGGTCTTGCAGCGTGGTGGTGACGATGACGGTGACGGGCAACCCGTTGTGCTGACCGAGTTCCCCGGAACTCATTGCGGTGCGGGCGAGTGCGATGAGCGCGTCGTGGGTGCGTTGCCCGTGGTTGCGGGTGTCGGAGTCGATCTGCTCCTGCGACGGTGTTCCCGAGGTTCTCGGTTCGCAGTCGTCGGGGTTGCACATGCCGGGGGCGGACAGTTTCGCCAGGCCCGGTTCCAGCGTCGCCCTCGCCTCCGGATCCAAGAGCCCGGTGATGCGGCTCATCCCGTCGGCCTGCTGCGGCCCGATCGTCATGGACCGCTTCCGCGCCCGGTCCCGGTCATCGGGCTCGGGACCGTCCTGGTCGATCGCGGCGGCCAACTTCTCCGCCGCCTTGCGCACCTCTTCGGGCCCCGTCGCGGACCCGACGACCACCAACGTCTTCTCCGAGAGCTCCCGCACCTCGGGGTCCACCCGAGCCGGGAGCTTGTCCAGAAACGACCGGATCTCCGTCACGTGCTCCGGCCCGATCGAACCCTTGCTCTGGGCGGTCGCGGTCGGGGCCAGCAGCGGCTCCAGGGGTTCACCGTTCAGTGCAGTGCGGGGGCCCAGCTCCTTGGCTTCGGCCAACCGGCGTTTGGCCTCCTTGCCCGAGATCCGCAACCGCTGCACCATCACGCTTTTCAGGGATTTGCACCCCAGCTCGACCGCGGAGGCTTCGCGTTGCAGCCGGGCGGTCACCCGATGCCCGACTGCCGGCAGCTGCCAGGCCGTCGTTTCCAGTTCGCCCAACAGCTCCAACAGTTCGAGGTGGGTGAACTCCTCGAAGGAACGCTCCAAGAGTTCGGCCGCGGCAGCCTGGTACGCCGCAACCGCCGCGGTGACCCGATCCGAACTCATACTCGAACACTAGTACGACCCACCGACAAGGAGCCCGCCCTGAAACAGAAGTGACACAAGGGAATTCGAGTATCACCGCCTGTGGATAACTTCGGCACGTCATCGGTGTTTCCGGTATACGTCCCGAAGCAACTCAGGATCTGGCCGCGCACTGCACAATTACTACGTCCACGTCCTTGAAGGGAGACACCGGTGAGCAAGCACTACGGCTCCATCGCGTTCACCGATGCCGTCGTCGGCGTGCAGCGCGAATACGGCAGCGACGGCTTCTACGGCCGCAAACGCGTGCAGGGCAATGCCGCTCCCGGGATCGACGCGCTCACCGACGACGAGCGCGAGTATCTCGCCGAACGGGACAGCTTCTACCTCTCCACCGTGAGCGAGACGGGGTGGCCGTACGTCCAGTACCGGGGTGGCCCAACGGGTTTCCTGCGTGTCGTCGACGACCACACCATCGGCTGGGCCGACTTCCGCGGGAACCTGCAGTACATCAGCACCGGAAACGTCGGCGGCGACGACAGGGTCGCCATCATCGCCCTGGACTACGCGCATCAGCGGCGGTTGAAGATCTTCGGCCACGCCCGCGTCGTCACGGTCGCCGAGGACCCGGCCTTGGTCAAGAGCTTCGCGAATCCCGACTATTCCGCCGAAGTGGAACGCGCCGTCCTCGTCACCGTCGAGGCCTTCGACTGGAACTGCCAGCAGCACATCACTCCGCGCTTCAGCGCCGCCGAACTCGAACCCCACCTCGCTCCGCTGCGCCGCCAGCTGGCAGATCTTCAGGCCGAGAACGCGCGACTGCGCGAGGGACTCGGAAGCGGCGATCCGGCCGCCCGTTAGTGTGCTTTGGTCGGCCCCCAGCGAACTGACCGATAGAAAAGATGAGCACATCAATGACCGCAGCAGCAGAAACGTCGGAGCTCGAATCCCGAGTCGGCCACCACTACCAGGCCGACGGCACCTACCTGGTCGGACGCGAGAAGGTTCGCGAGTTCGCCCGTGCGGTGCAGAACTACCACCCGGCGCACTGGGACGTCGCCGCCGCCGCGGAACTGGGCTTTCCCGACGTGGTGGCCCCGCTGACGTTCACGTCGACCCCCGCCATGGCCTGCAACCAGCGCATGTTCGAGTCCGTGGTCATCGGATACGACATGTACCTGCAGACCGAAGAGGTCTTCGAGCAGCACCGGCCGATCGTGGCCGGCGACGAGTTGACGGTTGACGTCGAGCTGACGTCGGTTCGCCGGATCGCCGGTCGGGACCTGATCACCGTCACCAATACCTTCACCGACGCCGCTGGCGAGCGCGTTCACACGCTGCACACCACCGTCGTCGGCGTGACCGGCGATGACGTCGACCCGGCGATCAGGCCGGCCATTCAGGGCGTGATGATGCACGACGTCAACCTCCTCGGCGTCGACGAGTCGGGTGCGAGCTACGAGAAGACGGTGCGGCCCGACGGCGAGGTGCGGATCTCCGACGGCGGTGCCAGCCGCACCCCGTCGGCGACGTCCTTCGACGACGTGACGGTCGGCGACGAGCTTCCGGTGCATCACGCCCGGCTGTCCCGCGGCGACCTGGTGAACTACGCCGGCGTGTCCGGCGATGCCAATCCGCTGCACTGGGACGAGGACATCGCCAAGCTGGCCGGGCAGCCCGACGTCATCGCCCACGGCATGCTGACCATGGGCCTGGGTGCCGGCTTCGGCTCCGCGTGGTTGGGCGACCCCGGCGCGGTCACCCGCTATGCGATCAGGCTCTCGCAGCCCGCGATCGTGTCGGCCTCCGGTGGCGCCGACATCGAGTTCGGCGGTCGGATCAAGTCGCTGGATCCCGCGACCCGGACCGGTGTCGCCATCGTCACCGCGAAGTCTGCCGGCCGGAAGATCTTCGGCTTGGCCACGCTGGACGTCCGCTTCCGCTGACGCGTCAGGGGCCGTTCGCTGCGGGACCCGAGCCCATCACGACGGTGATCGTGGCGGTGCCGTCGACGATCCGCCGCGCGTAGGGATTGGTGGCCAACACGCGGTCCTTCAGCTCGGCGGACGACGGCAGCGACGCCTGCTGGAACTGCCGGAAGCCCGCATCGGTCAGCATCCGGATGGCGTCGGCGTAGGTCAGCGACGATACGTCGGGAACCTCGAGCTGCGCACCGGCGGGTTGATTACGGTCTGGACCCGTCGAGGCGGTGATCGTGATCTCGTCCCCGGCTGCCACGGCGGTCCCCGCCACGGGGACGGTGTCGATGACGCGGTCGGCGGGCACCGTCGGATGCACCCTCTTCTCGACCCGAGTGTTCAGACCGCGGTCGTGCAGGACGGCGATCGCCTCGGAGATCGTTCGACCCCGAACGTCCAGGAGCGCCTCGTCGGCCGAGCCGGTTCTGACGATACTGAGCGCGACGATTCCTGCGACGAGGAGGACCGTCGCCGCGCCGATCGCCATCAGTCGTCGCGACACCGGACGGCGATTGCGTTCCGGCGCAGGCCCGTCCGGTTCGACCGTGCCGCGCGTCTCGGCCACGGTCAGCGGCGACGTCGCCTCGACCGCCGTCCGCGCGGCTGCGTAGGGAACGTCTCCGTTCCGTAGGCGGATCAGGTCGACGCGCATGTCCGCGGCGGACTGATAGCGGTCGTCGGGATCCTTCGCCATCGCCTTCGCCACGATCGCGTCGAAGGCGGGGGTGAGTTCTCCGTTGCGGCGCGAGGGCACGCCCGGATCCTGGTGGACGTGCTGGTAGACGATCGCCACGGGTGAGTCGCCGGTGAAAGGTGGTTCGCCAGTTGATATTTCGTAGAGCACACAGCCCACCGAGTAGACGTCGGAGCGGGCGTCGACCGCACCGCCGCGGGCTTGTTCGGGAGACAGGTAGTGCGCGGTGCCCATGACTGCGCCGGTCCTGGTGCTGCCACCATCGCCGTCGGCGAGAGCCCGGGCGATGCCGAAGTCGACCACCTTCACGGCGCCTGCCTTGGTCAGCATGATGTTGGCAGGCTTGACGTCTCGATGGATCATTCCGTTTCGGTGACTAAACTCCAGCGCCTCGCATACGTCTGCGATCACCGAGACGGCACGCCGCGGGGTCATCGCACCGCGCTCGCGCACGACGTCACGCAGCGTCGGACCGTCGACGTACTCCATCACGATGTAGAGCGGCGCCTCCGTGGACGTCTCCGCCTCACCGGTGTCGTACACGGCCGCGATGCCACGGTGGTTCAGGCCTGCCGTCTTCTGCGCCTCCCGACGGAACCGCGCACTGACGCTGGGGTCCTTGGCCAGGTCGGCGTGCAACACCTTGACCGCGACGTCGCGATGCAGTCGCAGATCGCGCGCCAAGTGCACTTCGGACATGCCCCCGATACCCACCAGTTCGCGCAGTTCGTAGCGGCCGGCGAAGCGGCGCGGCGTGCTCATGGCCTCGTCGGGATCGGGGTCTGCTGCGGTGGTGGCACCCGACGATCCTGACATGCGCCGTCCCGCGCCTCTCGCCATTGGCGTACCCATTTGCCGTCAACGGGATGAATCCCGTCGCGGGGCGGCGTTCGACGGGGCAGACGGGTCATCTCGACCCGTTCTCCCCCTTGGGCGTTCAGAAGGAGTAGGAACATGAGCTTGGTCGACGAGTTGGTCCCCTCGCGCTACGCAGTGCAGGTCGGCGACGTCGAGGTGATGGTGATCAGCGACGGAGTGTTGCCGATTACCGCCTCCACGATGGCCACCAATGCGGCGCCCGCCGAGTTGTCGGCGTGGCTCAAGGACATGTATCTGCCTCCGGAGATCACCGACTGGCCGCTCAACGTGGCCGTCGTGCGCAGCGGCGACAGGGTGATCCTCGTCGACTCCGGCCTCGGGTCGGAGTTTCCCGGCTTCCCGCGCGCCGGGCAGTTGGCGATGCGACTGGACGCCGCAGGCGTCGATCCCGCCTCCGTCACCGACGTGGTGCTCACCCACCTGCACATGGATCACATCGGCGGGTTGCTCGTCGACGGGCTGCGGGGACGCCTACGCACCGATCTGCGGGTTCACCTGGCGGCCGCCGAGGCGGACTTCTGGGAGGCGCCGGACTTCTCCCGCACCGTCATGCCCGCGCCGATTCCCGACGTGCTGCGCTCGACTGCGACGAAATTCCTCGACCTGTACCGCGGCCAGCTTCGACCGTTCGAGACGGAGTACGAGGTGGCACCCGGCGTACTGATCCGCCGCACCGGCGGGCACACCCCCGGCCACAGCATCGTCCGCGTCGAATCCCGCGGCGAGGCCTTGACCTTCGCCGGCGACGCGGTGTTCCAGCCCGGATTCGAAAACCCGAACTGGCAGAACGGTTTCGAACACGATCCGGAGGAGTCCACCCGGGTTCGGTTCCGACTGCTCAAGGAACTGGCGGCCACCGGCGAGCAGTTGGTCGCCACTCACCTGCCGTTCCCGTCGCTGTGTCACGTGGCCGAGGCTGGCAACGCCTTCCGCTTCGTGCCGACCAACTGGGATTACTGACCGCGGGTTCGCGCGTGAACGTTCCACCGGGCGGGTACCCGCTGCCCCGTGGGCGTTCACGTCGGCACCTCGGGATGGTCATATGACCATTGGAAGGACGTGCTGTACGGGCCTGGGGTGACGGCGGGGGCACGCCTGGCCCGTTACGCCGACGAGTTCGACACGGTGGAACTCAACGCCAGTTTCTACCGCTGGCCACGCGACACGACGTTCGAGCAGTGGCGGGATCGGCTTCCCGAGGGCTTCACGATGTCGGTGAAGGCGGCCCGCGGATTGACTCACGCACGCCGCCTGCGCTCGCCGGAAGAGTGGGTCGAGCGGATCGTCCGGGGTTGGAACGCGTTGGGCGACAAGCACGGGCCGATCCTCGTTCAGCTGCACCCCGCCCTGGAACGCGACGACGCACGGCTCGACTACTTCCTCGGTTGCCTTCCTGCGGGCATACCCGTCGCGGTCGAGTTCCGTCATCCGTCGTGGGACCACCCCGCCGTGTACGACCTGCTCGAACGGCGTGGCGCCGCCTACGTCGTGATGAGCGGCGCCGGGCTGCCCTGCATCCTGAAGGCCACCGCGGACCTGGTCTACGTTCGCCTGCACGGTCCCGACGACGACGTGCTCTATGCGGGCTCCTACAGCTCCGACGATCTGCGCTGGTGGGCAGACAGGATTCGCGAGTGGACCGACCAGGGGCGAAACGTGTTCGCCTACTTCAACAATGACGGTGACGGCAACGCCGTGCGCAACGCCAGGGAGCTGCGCACCCTGATCCGTTAGGGTATTGCCGCAGAACCGCTTTCACCGATTCATCTCGGCAGGAACCTTCAAGGTCGTGATGCGCAGGCGCACCTCGTCGAGCAACTCGGGGACGGACGCGAAGTCGTCGGGGTGGATGGGCTCCCCGAAGATCACGTAAACGGTGTGGCCGAAGACCGGAAACTTCTTGTCAACGGGCAGCAATTCGTTGGCGTTCACCAGGCGGACCGGGATGATCGGCACGCCCGTGCGCTTCGACAGGACCGCAACGCCGGGACGGTACGGCGCGGATTCCCCCGGCAGTACGCACTTCTGCTCGGGGAAGATGCCCACCAGCGCACCGTCGAGCAACGCCTGCGTTGCGCTTTCCATCGCCTGCTTCCCCGACTCGGAGTCCCCTCGGACGACGGGGATCTGGCCTAGCACCTCGACGAGCCAGCGGGTCAGCGGCGACTTCCACAGTTCGGCCATGGCCATGGCGATCGCCTCTCGGCGCAGGGCAGCCAGAATGAAGAGCACGTCGACCATCGACGTGTGGTTGGCAGCCAGCAACACCGCACCCTTGGCGGGCACCACGTCGGCGTTCACGATCGTGGTCTTGACGACGCGCGTGAATCCCAGCGTCCACAGCACCAGCCGAATCGACCAGGTCACCAGCCACGCGCGCTTGCCGAGGCCACGCGACCGGCGCCGTCCCAATCGTCGGGCCATTCGCCTCCCCAGACCCGCCGAACCCCAGCGCCCGGCGTCACTGGACAGTTAACCTCGTGGCGTGAGCTGCAACTGCGATGACGGCACCGCCGGACGGGGTTCGTTGTCGCGGCGGTCCTTGCTGGCGGCGTCGATGTCGGCCGCCGTCGGCGCGGCCGTGGTGAGCACGTCGGCACCCGCGACGGCCAGCCCTCCGGGAGCTCCCGCAGCCCTGCCGGAGAACGCTCTGGTCACCCTTGGCGTCCAGGCCGGGCCACCGCCGGTCGCCAACCGAACCGGAATCTCGACGACGCTGAAAGTCGGCGACGACCTCTACCAAATCGATTGCGGCTTGGGCTCGTTGAACGCCTTCACCAATGCCGGGTTCACGTTCGACGGCCTCAGAAGCATGTTCATCACCCACCTCCACACCGACCACATGGTGGACTACTGGAGCTTCTTTCTCTCCGGCGGCTACACGGCGTCGAAGGGCAAGGCGCCGGTCACCGTGTACGGGCCGGGTTCGGCAGGCGGGCTACCACCGAGCCGGGTAGGTGCCGCGGATCCACCCACGATCGACGCGGCCGACCCCACACCAGGATTGGCCGCCACGACCCACGCGCTGCAACAGGCATTCGCGTACACCAACAACATCTTCATGCGCGACATGGGAACCGACGACATCGAGCGCTTGATCGACGTCGTCGAAATCCCGGTTCCACCGGGGTCGAACTTTCAGGACAGGTCGCCGACGACGCCGCCGTTTCCGGTGATATCGGACGACAACGTGGTCGTCACGGCCACCTTGGTCTCCCACTACGACGTGTACCCCGCGTTCGGCTTCCGCTTCGATCTGAAGAAGTCCGGTGTCTCGGTCACCTTCTCTGGTGATACGACCAAGTCGGACAACCTGATTGCCCTTGCCAGGGACACCGACGTCTTGGTACACGAGGCTCAGTTCAGTCTCGACGACGCGTACTACGGCAACAGGTTTCCACCGGGCTACCTGGCGAGTTCGCACACCTCAGCCGAGCAGGTCGGTGAGGTCGCCGCGGCCGCGAACGCCAAGCGACTCATCCTCAGCCACTATTCGCCGACGGATCTGCCGGACTCCGAATGGCGCAACGCCGTCGCGCTGCACTACTCGGGGGACGTCGCGGTCGCCCGCGACGGTCAGGTGTTCGCCATCTAACTGGCTCCGAGTTCCACCGGGAGCCGATCACCGAAGAGTCGAATTGCGTTGCCGGACGCCACCTTTTGACGGGCCGAGTCGTCCATTGGATAGTCCGCCATGAACGTGGCGCCCACCTGGTTGTCGTCCATGGGGTAGTCCACCGAGAACATCACCCGGTCGGCGCCGAGCACCTCGAGCGTGCACGCAAACGCCGGCGCACAGAAGTTGCCGCTCGTCGTGACGTGGAAGTTGCTGCGGAGGTACTCCGACGGCAGTCGCTGCAAACCTCTGCTCGAACCACCCCCTCCGCCCAACCCGTAGTATCGGTCGATCCGATACGCCGCGAACGGCAGCATCTCGCCGAGGTGTCCGATGATCATCTGCAGGCCGGGGAACTTGTCGAACAGCCCCGAGTAGACGAGCCGCAGCACGTGCGTGCCCGTTTCGGCGGCGAAGCCCCACGATGCGAGATGCATGCCGTCCGAGACGTACGGTGCGAACCACGCGTCCATCACGGCGGGGTGCGGCGTCGTCGGGTGCAGGTAGATCGGTGCGCCCAGCGACTCGGCGCAGGCGAACAACGGCTCGTATGCCGGGTCGTCGAGGTAGCGCCCCTGGCAGTGCCCGTTGACCAGGCCGCCAACCAGCCCCAATTCGGTTACCGCACGCTCGAATTCACGCGCCGCGGCATCGGGGTCCTGTGTTGCCAACGTGGCGAAGCCGCCAAATCGGTTGGGGTGAGCGCGCACCGACTCGGCGAGGTCGTCGTTCGCGGACCTGGCGAGGTCGACGGCACGCGTGGCGTCCGGTTCGTCCTGAACACCCGGATCGAAGAGCGAAAGAATCTGGAAGTCGATCCCGGCGGCGTCCATCTGCTCCAGGCGAAGCGACCCCCGGTCGTACAACCGCGCGTAGGCGGTCGGGTCGTTGGAGCGTAGCCAGGTGGCGACGACGTTGTCCGAACTCGCCGGATCCCATGCGTAGTGCTCTTCGAGCGCAATCAGCGACACGGCACCTCCCGGTGGACACGGCTACCTGGAGGTGACTGTAGACCCGGGTCGCCGGACACCACCCCGTGTTCCACCAGGTGCGTACCCCCGTGTTTTTCCCTGGGGTGGCGGCCAGCGCTCGTTGATTCACTGCGTTGGTGAGCTCGTTCCCGCTAGCCCCCACCTCCCGGTCACGCTGACGTGCTCACACGAGTGCCGTCAGCGGCAATGACCGTGCCCCGGCGAGGGATCACAGTTCTAAGCAGCGGACAACCCGCCGCTGCCGCATCACCCACACAGCGAAAGGCGTTCCCATGTCTGAGAAGAAGACCATCCATCACGTCACCTACGACCTGCTGCGCACCCTGGGGTTGACCACGGTGTTCGGCAACCCCGGTTCCACCGAGCAGTCGTTCCTGAGGGACTTCCCCGAGGACTTCACTTATGTGCTTGGCCTGCAGGAGGCCTCGGTACTGGCGATGGCCGACGGGTTCGCCCAGTCCCGCCGCAAGCCGGCGCTGGTCAACCTGCACACCGCCGCAGGCACCGGCAACGCGATGGGCTCCCTCGTGGCGTCGTACAAGGCGAACACCCCGCTGATCATCACCGCGGGCAACCAGACCCGCGAGATGGCGTTGGTGGACCCGTATTTGAACAACCGCGAGGCGACCGAGTTCCCAAAGCCGTGGGTCAAGTGGTCCTACGAGCCGGCCCGCGCCGAGGACGTCCCGGCGGCCATCATGCAGGCCTACGCGGTGGCCATGCAGCCACCGATGGGACCGGTGTTCGTCTCCATCCCGCTCGACGACTGGGACAAGCCCGCACTCGGCCCCGCGGTGGTGCGCGACGTGAGCACCCGCATCGCGCCGGACGCCGACCGGTTGAAGTCGTTCGCCGACCGGATCAGCGCTGCCAAGCGGCCCCTGCTGCTGCTCGGCCCCGAGGTCGACCGCGACGGCGGCTGGGACGCAGGCATCGCCTTCGCCGAGAAGCTCAAGGCGCCGGTGTTCGGCAGCAGCCTGCCCGACCGGATCTCGTTCCCCGAGACCCACCCACTGGCCCAGGGTCCGTTGCCCATGACCATCGCCGGAGTGCACGACGCGCTGAAGGACTACGACCTGGTGATCGCCGTCGGCGCGCAGGTGTTCCGGTACTACCCGTTCGTGGGTGGGGACTGGATCCCCGAGGGCACCGACGTCCTGCAGATCACCACCGACCCGCACCTGTCGGCGATCGCCCCGGTGGGCGACAGCCTGATCGGGTCGGTCCGCACCGCCCTTGAGCAGCTCGTCGACCTGGTCGAGGTGCCTGGCGACCGGTCCGCCCCGACGCCGCGCCAGCTGCCCGCGGCCACCATGCCCGAACCTGCCGCGGCCCCAATGAAGCCCGAGCTGGTGTACCAGGTCATCGCCGCCGTCAAGCCGGAGAACGCGGCGTTGGTCAACGAGTCCACCTCGACGATGGCCCATCAGCTCAAGTGGTGCCCCACCACGCAGAGCGACAGCTTCTTCGCCACCCCCAGCGGCGGCATCGGCTGGGGCGTGCCCGCGGCGGTCGGCGTAGCGCTCGGCGACCGTGAGCGCGGCGTCAAGCGGCACGTGGTGGCCACCATCGGCGACGGCTCCTTCGAGTACTCCGTGCAGGCGATCTGGACGGCGGGACAGCATCAGCTGCCGATCATCTTCGTGGTGCTCCGCAACGGCGCCTACGAGATCCTGAAGTCCTTTGCGCTGCTGGAGAAGACGCCCAACGTCCCGGGTCTGGACCTGCCCGACCTCGACATCGAAGCGCTTGGCAAGGGTTTCGGCCTGCGCGCGGTCACCGTGGACGGCACGGAGTCGTTGGCCAAGGAGTTCAACGCCGCACTCGAGGCCGACGGACCCACCGTGATCGTCGTCCACACCGAACCGGAACTGCCCTTCCTGGGCTGACCACCTCACCCCCTCCGGTACGTCCCCACCGCACGACAGGCAACGACATGACCACCAGCACACCTCTCGACGAAACATCCTCTGACAGTGACGCGTTCGTCCGATTCACCAAGGCCGCGGCCGACTACGGCGACGTCATCACCGACCAGACCACCCTCACCGAGCGTGGCCACGACTTCTGGGGTGTCGGCGCCACCGCCGACCTGCTGCTGCGCCCCCACGACCGCGAGCAGATCGCCGCCATCATGGCCATCGCATCCGAGTACGGCGTCCCGGTCGTCCCCCGGGGTGGCGCCTCCAACTGCTCGGGCGGAATGATGCCGGGCGCAGGCCGGGTCCTGCTCGACCTGTCCGGGCTGAACCAGATCCTCGAGGTGGACGTGGCCGGCCGCCGGGCCAGGGTCGAACCCGGCGTCGTCAACTTCGATCTGCAGGAGCACGTTGCGCCACACGGGCTGTGCTTCTCTCCCGACCCGGTCTCCTCGCATCTGTGCACGGTGGGCGGCAACGTCATCGAAAACGCCGGCGGCCCACACGCCTTGAAGTATGGCGTGACGTACAACCACATCCTCTCCGTCGACGTCGTGCTCCCCGACGGATCCACCACCACGCTCAGCGCCGACGACGACGGTCCCGATCTCCTGGGACTGATCATCGGGTCCGAGGGCACCCTCGGCATCGTCACCGAGGTGACCGTCGCCTTGCGGCCCATCGCCGACGTCACCCACAGCCTGATGGGGGCATTCCCCACCGCTCGGGAGGCCGCCGACACCATCGCCGCGATCATCGCCAGCGGTGTCGTCCCGGCCGCGGTGGAGTGGCTCGACCACGCAGGAATCAACGGGTTGCAAGAGCTCTACGACACTGGCTACCCGCTCGACGCCGCCGCGGTCGTCCTCATCGACGTCGACGGGACCGCCGCCGACGTCGCCCGCGATCAGGCAGCCGTTGAGAAGCTCCTCCGCGAACGGGCCACCGAGGTGCGGATCGCCGAGGCGGAGAAGGACCGCACCGCCCTGTGGCATGGTCGGCTCAACCTTCCCGTGGCGGTTGCGCAGAGCGGCATGGGCTTCTTCATCGGCGACGTCACGGTCCCCCGCAACCGCATCCCCGAGATGCAGGACGCCATCCAGGCCACCGCCGAACGCCACCGCGACGGGTTGACGTTCATCGCCGTGACCGGACACGCCGGCGACGGTGACCTGCACCCGACGAGCTTCTTCGACAGGGACAACCCCAAGGCCGCTGCCGCGCTTGCCGCTGCGAACGACGAAATCATCGACGCCGCATTGCGATTGGGCGGCACCATCACCGGCGAGCACGGCGTGGGCACCGAGAAGATCCAATTCATGACCAAGCGCTTCAACCCCACCGAGATATCCGTGCAGCGTTCCGTCAAGGCCGCCTTCGATCCCGCCGGGCTGCTGAATCCCGGCGTCATGCTGCCCGAGCGGTCGTCCGACGAACCCGACTCCGGCACGTTCGGTGCCGCCGTCGGCAATGCGCTCACCGGCCATCTCGCCGTGGATCCGGGTCTGCCACTGACCACCGGTGAGGTCACCGACATCACCGTCAACCTGGGCAACCTCAGCCTGGTCGTCGGGGCCGACGCCACCGTCGAACAGGTCAACCGCTACCTCGCCGAGCACCGCGTCAGGTGCGCCGCCGTCCCCGGCGTCGGCGCCGAACGCACCATCGGCGAGGTCGTCGCCACGGCGACAGGGATCGAACGGGACCACGTCCGGCACGGCCTCCTCGGGGTCGACGTCGCGGTCGTCGACGGCCAGACTCCGGCGCGCTTCGGCGCCGAAACGATGAAGGACGTCGCGGGTTACGACGTCAAGCGCCTCTTCATCGGGGGTCGCGGAGCCTTCGGCGCCCTGACCAACCTCATCTTCAAGATTTCGGTCGAGGGATAGGACACCACCATGCGCGCCATCCAGATCGCCGCCACCGGCGGGCCGGACGTCCTCTCCTACGTCGAGGTTCCGACGCCAACCCCTGGCCCGCGGCAGGTGTTGCTACGGACCGAGGCCATCGGGGTCAACTTCATCGACACGTACTTCCGCACCGGGATGTATCCGCACTCCCTGCCGTTCATCCTGGGGTGCGAGGTCTGCGGCATCGTGGAGGCCCTCGGCGAGGACGTCACCGGGTTCTCCGTCGGCCAGCGGGTCGCGACCGCCGACACCGACGGCACCTATGCCGAATACTGCGTGGCCAACGTCGATCTGACCGCCCACGTGCCGGACGGCATCAGCCCTGAGGTCGCGGCCTCGTCCCTACTCAAGGGTGAGACCTCGCATCTGCTGATCAACTCGGTGTACGCGGTCAAGCCCGGTGACACGGTTCTCGTGCATGCCGGGGCCGGCGGGGTCGGGCTGATCCTGACGCAGTGGGCCACCGGCAAGGGTGCCCGCGTCATCACCACCGTTTCCACGCCAGAGAAGGCCGAGATGTCCAAGCGGGCGGGGGCGGTCCACGTGCTGGACTACCCCACTGACGCAAAGGCTTTCGGCGATCAGATCCGCGACCTCACCGACGGTCATGGCGTGGCCGCGGTGTACGACGGCGTCGGCAAGTCGACCTTCGACGCCAGCCTCGCCAGCCTCGCGCTGCGCGGCACCCTGGCACTGTTCGGCGCCGCCAGCGGCGCGGTGCCACCCGTTGACCCGCATCGGCTCAACGCCGCCGGGTCGGTGTATCTGACGCGACCGTACCGCACCCACTTCAACAGCACGCCGGACGAATTCGCCTGGCGCGCCGGTGAACTCTTCGACACGATCGGCTCAGGGATGATCACCGTCACCGTCGGTGAGACCTATCCGCTACGGGACGCGGCGGACGCCCACCGGGCGTTGGAGGCCCGCAAGACCCACGGCTCGACCATCCTCATCCCCTGACGTTCCTACCCGAAGATCAAGTAGTCCCGACACATCCGGTCACCACTCGAGGAGTCGACATGCCCGTATACACCTGCACGACAGCACGTTCGGCGCTCGACGCGCCCACCAAGGCTGCGCTCGCCACGGAACTCGCGTCGATCCATTCCCGGATCAACCACGTGCCGTCCACCTACGTCAACGTCGTCTTCCACTCGTTGCCCGAGGAGGACCTCTACACCGACGGAAGACCGGCGGCCCCGTTGATCGTCAACGGCTGGACGCGTACCGGGCACCCCGAAGCGCAAACCGACCAATTGGTCCGCGAGATCGCCGACGCGGCGACCCGGGTGACGGGGATCCCCGCCGAACGGGTTCTGGTGATCATCGGCAACAGCCCGGCCCGGTTCGCCGTGGAAGGTGGTCGGGTGCTGCCCGACCCCGGCCAGGAGGAAGCCTGGCTTCGCGGGGATACCGGCTAGCGAGAAGGCGCCAACGCGCGAAGGGGACCGCGTACCCACGCGTCGACCTGCGCTTGGCCGACGAGCCGGACGACGATGGGACCACTCGGCTGCCGGGCCACGGCGAGAGCGTCGCGCTCTCGCTGGCGGTGCGTGCGCCAGGACCACCGGATGATGTGGTCGCGGTCCGTGAGGAGGGTTCGCAGGGGTGGCTCGTAGTTACCGTTCCACAGTTCGACGTGATGAATCCGCCGCCGCACGGTCCGGCGCACCACCCGTTGGGTAACCGTCCATCTGTTGTGGTTCAGCCAGACCAGCGTGTCGGCGCGGCTCAAGAGCAGGCGCCGAACCTGTGAGTACTGCCATTCGACGACCCAGCCTGGGCCAGAGGTGAATTGGTCGACCTCCGCGGCGAAGGTGGGGCGCGATGACCAGTTGGGGCCGTGGTGCAGCGAGTCGATCTCCACCGTGGGCAGGTGGAGCGTCTCACTGATCGTTTCTCGCAGTGTGCTCTTGCCCGCGCCGGACGGCCCGGTGATCAGGATGCGCCGGGTCGTGGGTGGAAGAGGATCCTCTGGGCCGCGCAGCACGGATGCCAATCTATCGGGAGCTCACAGATCGGCGAGGCGGAGTTCGCGACGTGAGGTGATGCCGAGCTTGTTGTAGATGTTGCGCAGATGCCACTCCACCGTGCGGTGGCTGATGAGGAGCTGATCGGCCACCTCGGCGTTGCCGAGCCCCTGGCGGACCAGTCGGCTGATGTGCCGCTCGCGAGCGGTCAGCCCGGTGTCGTAGCGTGGATTGCGTTGGGCGGCAGCACCGCCGGCGGCCTCCAGCTCCCGCGCCGCTCGTTCTGCGAACGCGTCGGCGCCGATCCGAGTGCAGTGGTCGTGGGCGAGGCGCAGTTGGGCCACCGCGTCACCGCCGTTGCCGTTGCGCCGCAGCCATTCCCCGTATACGAGGTGGGTGCGGGCCAGGTAGACGGCCAGTGGGCTGCGTTCGAGGTGGGTGATCGCCTTCTGGAAGTCGGCGGCGGTGGCCCCGGCGCCCTTGGCGATCGCGGTCCCGCGCGCCGCGAGACCCAAGGCCGACTCGGTTGGGCTGGCCGACGCCCGGGTCACCAGCTCGGCCGCCGCCGTGCGCGCCTCCTCCACGCTTCCGGAATACGCTGCGGCCTCAACTGTTTCGATGAGCAGACAGCCGTACAGTCCGATGTCGTCGTAGCCCTGGCCGGACCGACACGCGTCCAGCGCCTCGGAATGGTGGCCAAGGCCGTTGCTCAGGAGTGCCTTCGAGAAGAGCGCGACGGTCACCTCGGTGCCTTCTCCGCGATCGGTGCCTTCGTCGATCGTCTGCCCCGCGGCGGACTGCCACAGTTCCTCGTCTCCGCGGTGGGCTGCCAGCAGAGCCGTCGCCGAGCGGTGTGGCGGTGCGCCCGTGGCCGAGGAGACGATGCGCGCTTCGTCCAATAGTGCCTGGCCCGAGTCGAAGTCGCCGCCGATGACGCGGACGGCGGCCAGCGTGGTCAGTGCCGCCGGCAGCACGGTCAGCTCACCGGCCGCCCGCAACATCTCGAGCTGCTTGCTCGCGAGGACGTCGTACGAGACGAAGTCGTACAGGTCCAAGCAGATTCGGTTGGTCACGTCGTGCCACCGAGGGTCGGCGGTCCCGGCATGCACGTCACGCAGGTAGGCGAGCAGCGCCTTCTTGAGAAGTGGTGCGGCGGTGACGTAGCCGTCGGTGAACCGCGTGATGAGCGCATCCAGCAGCAGGTCGACCGATCGTGGCGGGGTCGGGGCCTGCGGAGCGCGTTGGGCTGCCCGCGCCACGGCAACCGGTCCATCGGCCGCCCCGGCCAGCCTGCCGACGATCATCGCGGCCATGAGCGCTTCCAGATAGGTGTCTCGCGACAGCTCGGGTTCGTGGTCGGCGAGTTCCCGTGCGGCGGCGAGCAGCAGGCGAGGACCGTCCCGGCCGCGGTCGCTGGCGAAGGCGAGCCGGGCGCGCAGCAGCGCAACGCGGGCACGGTGCCCCGCGTCGGTCCCCATGACCGCGGCGGTGTCGACCAGACGGGTGGCGGCGTCGACGTCACCCACGTCGAGTTTGGCGGCGGCGGCTCTCAGTGCTCGTCGCGCCCGCGTCTGGGCGTCCGGGGTGAGCGCCACGGCATGCGTCAAGAAGGCTGCCGCCGCGCCGATTCCACCTCGGAGCCGAGCCCGCTCTGCGGACTCGACCAGCTCGGCGGCGATGGCTTCCAGCGGAGTGCTGATCGCGTGGGCCCGGTGCCACGTGCGGTAGTCGGCAGCGTCGGGTCCCGTGATGGTCTCGGCGAGGGCTGCGTGCACGCGGTGGCGCTCGACGGCCGGTTCGCTGCGGTAGATCGCGGCCCGCACCAGGGGGTGGCGGAAGCTGATGCTGGTGTCCAGGCGGATGAGACCCGCCGCCTCCGCTGCCGCGGCATCGTCGACGCCGAGACCCAACCGCTCCGCGGCCGCCCACAGCCACGCCGCTTCTCCTGCGGGCTCGGCCGCGGCCGTCAGCAGCAGCAGGCGCGTCCGTTCGGGTAGCGCCCGCAACCGCGTGGTGAAGACGTCCTCGACACTGTCTGCCGCGGTTCTCGGGTTGACCAGTCCGAACCCCCCGGCAAGCTCGCCGGGGGTCAGTGCCTCGGGCGTCTCCGCCAGTGCCAGCGGATTCCCCGCCGCCTCGCCGAGGAGCCGCTCACGCACGCGGTGATCCAGCCGTCCCGGCAGCACTGCGTCGAGCAACGACCGAGACTCGGCGTCGGTCAGCGGGGGCAGCCGAATCTGGTACAGACCGTCGAGGTGGTAGGCGTCGGCGTCGCGGGTGGCGAAGATCATCGCAACCCGATCGGCCTGCAGACGCCGTGCGGCGAAGCCCAACGCTTGGCGGGACAGGTCGTCGATCCATTGCGCGTCGTCGACGATGCACAGCAGCGGACGCTCCGCGCCGGCGTCGCTGAGCAGGTTGACCACTGCAAGGCCGACCAGGAAGGGGTCCGGCGGATCGCCGCTTTCGGCGCCCATGGCCACCTGCAGCGCGTGGCGTTGCAGCCCGGGCAGCCGGTCGGCATGGGCCAGGAGCTGGCTGCAAAGACGTTGCAGTGCAGCATAATCGAACACCGACTCGGCTTCGATGCCGCTGATCGCCAGCACCTGCATGTCGGCGGCGCACTCGTCGACCACGCGCTCCAGCAGGTAGGTCTTGCCCAATCCGGCCGCGGCCCGCAGCACGACGGCACCGCTGCGCCCCTCCCGTGCGGCAGAGATGAGCTTGGCCATCACCTCCAGCTCCGTACGCCGGCCGACGAAGGTGCCGCGACGCCCAGTCCCGCGCATGCTGGCCATCATCACCTCCTGCCCACGCCGGCCATGAATGCAGCGTCGCACGCGCGGACGCCGTCGGCCATGCGTCGGCGAAGAGTTTCCGGCTGGCCCCCACGGCCGGGTCATGCTGTCCCCCTCCGGGCCCGATCGTGACCGCAGTGGGCGCACCTGTCGTCCCAGCCCGGCTGAACGCCCCCGGGTTTGGCCGCCCCGGTGGCGGGTAGGTCGAGTGGCATGGGCAGACCGTTGGCGGTGGTGACAGGTGCCTCCAGCGGCATCGGCCTCGAACTGTCCCGGTTGTTCGCCGCTGACGGCTACGACCTAATAGTCGTCGCCGACGAGCCCCGCATTCACGACGTCGCCGACGAACTGTCGTCGGCGGTGACGGTTCAGCCCCTGCAGGCGGACCTTCGGCTCCCCGAAGAAGTGGAGCGCGTGCACGCGGCCATCGACAGGGCGCCCATGGCCGTCGCCTTCAACGCCGGCATCGGCAGAGCCGGTCGGTTCGTGGACGACGACGTCACGGCAGATCTCGACATCGTCGACCTCAACGTCCGGTCGACCGTGCATCTGGCCAAACTCGTCCTGCGGGACATGGCCGCGGCTGGCGCGGGTCGCGCGTTGTTCACCTCGTCGATCGTCGCCACGATGCCGGGCTCGCATCAAACGATGTACAACGCCTCCAAGTCGTTCATCCAGTCGTTCGCCACGGGTCTGCACGACGAGTTCCACGGCACCGGGATCACTGTCACCGCGTTGATGCCGGGAGCGACGGACACCGAGTTCTTCCGGCGCGCGTCGATGCTGGACACCCCGCTGGGCCGGCTGCCGTTCAAGGACGACCCCGCCAAGACCGCCAAACAGGGTTACGACGCACTGATGCGTGGCGATCGAAAGATCGTCGCGTCGTCGTTGTTCAGCAAGCTGGTCGGGGCGACGGCGACCGTGCTCCCCGACTCGGCGAAGGCCCTTGCCAACCGACTGATCGTCACGCCGTTCGGCGATCGCTGACCCACGAGGAGCCCAAATGACCGACCACCGATCAGAAGTCGAGAGCCAACTGACCGTGAGGCGCGACACCACCGCGAGTCGTCGGCGGGTGTGGGACGTGATGGCCGACGGCTGGACCTATTCGCAGTGGGTGGTGGGCAACAGCCGCATGCGCGCCGTCTCGCCGGACTGGCCGGCCGTGGGCAGCACCATCCACCACTCGGTCGGCGTGTGGCCGCTTCTGCTCGACGACGAGACGGTGGTCGAGGAGTGCGTGCCGCAGGAACGACTGGTGCTGCTTGCGAAGGGGCGACCGATCGGCAAGGCACGGATTACGCTGTGCCTCTACGACATCGAGGGCGGCGGTTGCCGAATCGAGATGGCCGAGGTTCCCGTCGGCGCGCCCATGGGCTGGGTGCCCGACCGCCTGGCGCTGGCAGCGGCGATCCCACGCAACCGCGAATGCACGTGGAGGCTGGCGGCGCTCGCCGAACGCCGCGTCTCCGACGATGACGAATAGCGCCGACACCGCCGACGCGGTGGTGATCGGCGCCGGGCACAACGGACTGGTCGCCGCGGCACTGCTGGCCGACGCCGGCTGGGACGTGTTGGTCCTCGAGGCGCAGCCAGAGCCCGGCGGCGCGGTCAAGAGCGCCGAGCTGGTGCCGGGCTACGTCAGCGATCTGTACAGCGCGTTCTACCCGCTGTCGGTCGCCTCGCCCGCCCTGCGCGACCTGAACCTCGAAGACCACGGCCTCCGGTGGACGCACGCCCCCGCCGTCGTCGGACACCCCCGCGACGCCACCGACACCGACGCACCCCTCATCCATCGCGACGTCGACCGCACCGCAACCGAATTGGACCGGCACCACCCGGGTGACGGCACACGGTGGTGCGACCTGTTCGAGCAATGGCAGCAGATCAAGAAGCCGCTGATCGAAACGTTGTTCGCACCGTTCCCGCCCCTGCGCGGTCCGCTGAGCCTGCTGCGCGGACTCGGCACCGCGGAGGCGCTTCGCCTGGCGCACCTCATGCTGCTGCCCGCCGGGGTGATGGCGCAGCACCTGTTCGACGGGGAGGCCGCACGCCTGCTGCTGCTCGGCAACGCGATGCACGCCGACGTTCCGATCGACGCCCCCGCCAGCGGCGTCATGGGCTACCTGCTGATCATGATGGCTCAGGACGGTGGTTTCCCCGTGCCGGTCGGCGG
Organism: Mycolicibacterium hodleri; assembly: GCA_006864685.1. Taxonomy (GTDB): domain Bacteria; phylum Actinomycetota; class Actinomycetes; order Mycobacteriales; family Mycobacteriaceae; genus Mycobacterium; species Mycobacterium hodleri_B. Next base: position 44,081 of record VIFX01000022.1, read on the forward strand.
CGCCGGGCAGCTGACGGCAGCGATGGTCCGGCGGGCCGAGTCGGCAGGCGCACGGGTCGAGTGTGGCCGGGCCGTCACCTCGATAGAACTCAGCGGGGACCGCGCCACCGCCGTCCGCACTGCAGACGGGGCCACCATCAAATGCCGGCGGGCGGTCGTCGCCGACACGTCGGCACCACAGCTCTACCAACGACTGCTACCACCCGACGCGCTACCCGCGTCGATTCGCCACGGACTCGACCGATTCGTCTGGGACACACCGGTCCTCAAGATCAACTACGCGCTCGACGCGAAGATCCCGTGGCGGTCGTCGAACCTGGCGGACGCCGGCACCGTCCACCTCGGTGCCGACCACGACGGGCTGATCCGGTGGATGGCCGACCTGAACACCCGCACCCTGCCCGACAACCCCTTCATGTTGTTCGGCCAGATGACGACGGCGGATCCGACGCGGTCGGCCGCGGGCACCGAAAGCGCTTGGGCCTACACCCATCTCCCGCGCGGGCTCGCCGACGACGACGCCGCAGACCGCCTCGCCACCCGCGTCGACGACGTGCTCGAGCGGTACGCGCCGGGGTTCGCCGCACACGTCGTCGGGAAGACGACGCAACGCCCGTCGGATCTCCAGGCGAGCGACGAGAACCTGCACACCGGCGCCGTCAACGGCGGCACCTCACAGTTGTTCCAGCAGCTCGTCTTTCGGCCGGCACCGGGATTCGGCCGAGCGGAGACACCGCTGCAGAACGTGTTCCTCGGCAGCGCGGGTGCCTCCCCCGGCGGTGGCGTGCATGGCGTGTGCGGCCGCAACGCGGCGCGGGCCGCCCTGGCGGCGGACGGTGCGACCGGCTGGCCGAGGCGGCGGCTCAACCGGGCGGTGACCCGGCTTCTGGTGCGCTGAGCCGCATGAACTCCGACGGTCGGGGTATCAGCCCCGCATGACCGTCAGCACCAACACCACCATGCCCTCCCTGCCCACCTCGCTCGGCATCGCGAGCGTCACCCTCGGCCTGTCCGAGTTGCTCGCGCCGCACGGCGTCGCGCGCTTGGCAGGCGTCGTCCCCACCGAGCGGTCGCGCCGCGCCATCCGGTTCCTTGGCGCACGCGAATGTGGGCATGGCGCGGCGATTTTGCTCGGCTCCCCTCGGTGGGTCTGGACCAGGGTTGCCGGCGACGTGCTGGACGTGGCGCTGCTCGCCAAGGCGTTGTGCTCCCCCGGCGCCGACCGGCGGCGCGGTGCCATGGCGATGAGCGCCCTTGCCGTCATCGGAGCCGCCGACGTGTGGGCGGCTCGGCAGCAGCTGCGCTAGCAGCGGCGGCCCCCGGGGAATAGGGTGCGCCAGCTCACGTGTTGGGTCCGACCATGAGGCACTTCACCGAAGACGAGCGACGTCGGTTCCTAGAGGACAAGCGGGTCGGCGTGTTGTCGGTCGCCGCGGACAACGGCCGACCGCCCGCCAGCGTGCCGATTTGGTACGACTACACCCCCGACGGCCACATCCGGATCAACACGGGGACGAACTCACGCAAGACGCGTCTGATCGAGCAGGCCGGTGCAGTGACGCTGGTCGTGCAGCGCGAAGAGCCGCCCTACCAGTACGTGGTCGTCGAGGGCACGGTCGTCGACACCGGTTCGGCGCCGCGAGAGGTCAGGGAGGCCATTGCCATCCGGTACCTCGGAGATGAGGGCGGACGTGCCTTCGTCGAGGGCATGGGTGACACCCCGAACACCCTGTTCACCGTTCGCCCCGACCGCTGGATCACGGCGGACTACTCCGGCGACGTGTAGCTCAGCCGGTGCGCACCGCGTCGATGACGCGGGCGCCGACAAGGTCGACGACGTCGTCGGTCATGGCCGTCGACAACGCGAGTAGGCCGTTGGTGCCTGCCAGCACGCCCGCCTCGTAGAGCCGCCACCACGTCGCCGTCATGTCCTCGACCATCACGCGCAGCAGTGAGCCGTGGCCGTTGACGGTGAGTCCGGCGCCTGCCAGCTGCTGACGGAGCCGGTCACCCTTTGCGTTGAGCTCCGCCACGTCGGTGTCGGCGAATCGACGCAGGGCGACCATGCCTGCGGCCATCGTGACTGGATTGGCGCTGAACGTGCCGCCCCATCCGACCGACCCGTCACCCAGCGGGCTGAAGGCGGCCAGCACGTCGGCACGTCCGCCGACGGCGCCGACCGGGAACCCGCCGCCGATGACCTTGCCCAGCGAGACCAGGTCCGGCGACATCCCGTAGGACCGGTGAAATCCGCCGACCCCGAGTCTGAAGGTGATCACCTCGTCGACTGCCAGCAGCGCTCCATGGGCGGTGCTCAACGCCCGCGCTGCCGTAGCGAATTCGCGGGACACCGGCCGCAGACCCGCCCGGTTCGGCATCAGGTCCAGCAGAATCGCGGCTACGCGGTCGCCGTGACGCCGCATGGCGTCCGCGAGGGCCCCGACGTCGTTCTGCGGCAGGACGATCGAGCCGCCGGCGGCGCTGCCGGGAACACCGCGTGCGTCAGTCGACACCACACCGTCGTACGTGCCGTGATAACTGCCGTCGAACCGTACGACGACGTCGCGACCCGTGTGGGCGCGCGCACCGCGGACCATCATCATGACGGCCTCGGTGCCCGAGTTGCAGAAGCGCCAGTGCGGCAGCCCCATTCGCGCTCCGAGCGCCTCGGCCATCTCGACTTCGTAGGTCGTTGGCAGTCCGAAGGCGGTCCCGTTGGCGGCCACCGAGGCCACCGCCGCGAGGATCTCGGGATCGGCGTGCCCATGGATCAGCGCGGTGTAGTTGTTGTTGCAGTCGATCGCCCGGTGCCCTGCCGAGTCGACGACGTACGGCCCTTCGCCCCTGACGGCGTAGGGCGGGTGCGGTCTGACGAACAGCGTCGACCGGGTGTTGCCGCCCGGCATCACGTCGACGGCGCGGGCGAAGAGCGCGTCGGCCTCGGTCATCGCGAGCTGACGGTGCGGCTCTGCTCGCGCATGAAGCCCGGCAGGTACCACGGTCCGAGCCCGCCCTTGCCCGAGGATCCGCTGGCCTTCCAGCCGCAGAACGACTGCAGGCCAGGCCATGCCCCGGTGGTGGCGCCTTCGCGGCGGTTGACGTAGACCACGCCGGCCTGGATCTCGTCGAGGAACCGATCCGTCTCGTCCTCGACGGCGCTGAAAATGCCTGCGGACAAGCCGTATTCGACGGCGTTCGCCTCCCCTAGGGCGTCGTCGATCCCGTCGACCGCGGTGACCGTGACGACGGGGGCGAACAGTTCCTCCCGCGTGAGTCGGTGGCCACGCGGCAGGCCCGTGACGATCGTCGGCGCGACGAAGTGGCCGGGCCCCTCCGGAATCGTGGCGCTGGTGACGGTGGCCCCGTCCTCGCGCGCGGCGGCCAGAGCCGCGCGTACCCGGCCGGCGATGGCGTCGTCGATCACTGGCCCGACGAAGACGTCAGGTCGGGAGGGGTCGCCGACGACGACCTCCTTGACACGGGCCGTCAAGCGCTCGACGAGCGCGTCGTGAACTGCGCTCTCGACGACGACCCGCCTTGTCGCGCTGCACTTTTGACCCGAGAAGCCAAACGCGGAGCGCACGATTCCCTCGACGGCGTCGTCGAGGTTGGCAGTCGCCATGACGACGGCCGGGTTGCTGCCGCCCATCTCGGCCAGCACCGGCTTGGCGTATGCACCGCTGGACAGCGACCGGATGATTCCCCATCCGACGTCGGCGGACCCGGTGAAGGCAATGCCGTCGACGTCGGCGCCGACGAGGAACTCACCCGTGCGCGCTCCGCCGTGGACGACGTTCAACACCCCGGCGGGCAGCAACTCGGACAGCAGGCGGGCGGCCAGCGCCGTCGAGCGAGGCGTCTTGTCGGACGGTTTGAGAACCGCCGTGTTTCCGGTGACCAGCGCGCCGACGGTCATGTTGACCGCCAAGGCGACGGGGAAGTTGAACGGCGCGAGGATGCCGAACACGCCGTAGGGCCGCAGCACGTCGGTGGTGGTGTCGGTCGCGGTTGGCCGAAGCGGTGTCACGAACCCGTCGTTGAGTTCGATTTGCGCGCAATAGTGTTCGATCAGGTCGACCGACTCCTGTGCCTCGGCGAGCGCTTCGATGCGGGACTTCCCGGTTTCGGCCGAGATGGTCGCCGCAATCTCGACGACGTTGTCGGAAAATCCACTCTTGGAGGCGCGCAACGCCGCCGCGCGCTCGACGTACGACAGGGACCGCCAGCCCGGGGCGGCCCGACGCGCCGCGGCCACCGCGTCGCCGACGACCTGCTCGGTGGCGGCGTGGGCCCGGGCGACCACGCGACTGGGATCACTGGGGTCTCGCCGGTCGAAAACGTCTCCGTCACTGCGAACCTCACCGCCGACGACGTGCGTCAGCGGCTCGGGAACGTCGGTGCGACACGTCTCGAGTGCGTGCTCGAAGTGTTCGTCGAGTTCGGGCTTCAGCGACGTGCTGCCGTAGTTGAGCGTGGTCATGGTGGTCCTTTCAGACAATGGGCCGGGACGGGATGCCTGCGGTGACGCGGTCTGGCGCCCAGGCCGACGACCAGGCGAAGGTGGGGACGCTGTCGAGGACCGCTTCGGCGGCGACGAGACCGATGGCCGGAGCGAGCTGGATGCCCGAACCACCCGCGCCAAGCGCGCAGACCACCGTCGGCTGCTCGGGGTGGCGACCGACGATCGGCCGGTGATCGGGACTCATCGGGTAGATCCCCTGCCAACTGCCGCTGACGGTGAGGTCGTCGACGACGTTGAGCCGCTCGGCCATCAACGTGAGCACCCGTTCGACGTCGTCCTCACTGACACGCCGGAGCCTGACGTCCGGCGACACCGCTTCGTGCACACCCTCGTCGGTGTGGAGGCCCGCGATCAGCTGGTTGGCGCGCTCCGCCCGGAAGTACACGCCGTCGGTGCCCGAGTCGGGCACGTAGTCCATGACGAACGGCAGCAGGGGTTCCATCGGCGTACGCAAGTCCACGGTGACCGCACCATGCAACTGCGGGTGAAGTGCGACTGGGGCCCCGAGACGTTCGCCGACGATCGCACCCCAGGCACCCGCGGCGTTGACCACGACGTCTGCGACGAAGGTCTCCGTGGATGTGACCACCTTCCACCGACCGTCCGCGGCCGTGACGGCGCCGAGCAGATCGCAGTTGGTGGAAATTCGCGCACCCGCGGCCCTGATCTGCCGTGCCGCCAGCGTGCAGTACTCGTACCCGTCGATGTAGCCGTCGGACTCGCCGTACAGACCACCGATGCGGTCGGCCGTCACGAGCTGTGGCCACCTGTGCGAGATCTCTTCGACGGTAAGGACTTTGGCGTCGTCGACACCGAACTGGCGCTGCGTCGCCACACTGCCTTCAAAGGAGGCGATGTCGTCGGTCGTCGATCCCAGTCGCAGGTAGCCACATGCGACGAAGCCAAGGCCGTGGTCGGCGGCCATCCGGTCGTAGAACCGTCGGCCGTACACGCGGGCTTCGACGTCGTCGGCCCGGAAGTACTGCGTCTCGACCATTCCAACCGAGCGGCCCGACGACCCTTCGCCCGGGTGGCTTCGTTCGATCACGTGGACGTCGGTGACGCCGCGATTGACGAGTTCGAGAGCCGTGGACAATCCGAGGACGCCGGCTCCGATCACGACCACCTTTGGGGCCGTTGTCATTACGCCTCCAAGCTGAGAAAAGTTCGCCGAGCCGGCCTGCGCGACCGGCCCGCGAGCGCTGCCGACAACCGGCAACAATCAAATCCTATAGTTGAGTTCTTTTAAGTACAAGCGGCATCTTGATGCCCGGTTGCCCGGCGCCACGACGGACCAGTGACCGAAGGCTGGAAAGCGCTGCGGGACCTGCGATTCAGCGACGTCCGGCGTCGAGCGTGGCCAGGCCCCTCGCAGGCGGCGGCCCCGACCCTGGTTCCCGAATGACGTCCGCTCCGCCGTATTGGTACGTATAGTCAGCCCTGATCTATACGACTCGATACGGAGAGCTGTGCTGCCAAGTCCATATTCCCCCGGCGCCGTGCCCGTCTATCTCGCGGGCCGCGGTGCCGAACTCGAGACCATCCGCACCCGCCTGGCACGCACCAGAATGCTGGGCCGCTCCGGTGGGCCGCTGCTGGCGTTCTACGGGTCCCGCGGCCTCGGGAAGACCTCGCTGCTTCGAGCGGCCCAACGGGAAGCCGCCGCGGCCGGTTACCTCACCGTGTGGGTCACGGGCCGGGACGACGTGGCGCTCGCTCCGGACCTGGCGGCGTCGTTGACCGAGGAGATCAGCCGCCGGTCGACGAGCCAGAAGGCCAAGGGGATTCTGCAGAACCTCAGCAGGGTCCAGGTCGAGGTGGGCGTTCCCGGTGCCAAGGTGGGCGTCGAGGCCGACCGAACCCGCGCGTCCGCCGCCGTCGAACGCAACCTCGCCGACGCCGGTCGATTCGCGCGCCAGCACGACCACCACGGCCTCGCGGTGTTCGTCGACGAGTTCCAGGAGGCCCAGCTGGCCGACCGGCGGTCCCTCCTGATTGCGCTTCAGCACTTCGACGGCGCACCTGAGGGCTACCCGGTGGCCATCATCGCCGCCGGCCTGCCGTCGCTGCTTGGAGCGGTACCCGAGGCCGCCACCTTCGGGGAACGCACCGACTTCGTCGAGATCGGCCTGCTCGGCGAGGTCGCGGTGGCCGAGGCGTTGCGGCTGCCCGCCCAGGAACTCGGGGTGACGTGGTCCGACGACGCGATCCTCGCCGCCATCGAAGCCGCCGCGGGCTATCCCCACCGCGTGCAGCTGATCGGCGACGCCGCGTGGGAGGCGGGCCGTCCGCAGCGGGGCGACGTCATCGGGCAGGCTCAGGTGCTGCTGGGTGCCGAGCGTGCCGAACAACGGATGGGAGCGGTGTTCCGCAGCCGGATGGCAAAGATCAACCCCGAGCAGCGTCGCGTGGTCACGGCCATGGCCGAACTCGGCGACCACCCGGTGTCGCGCGCGGCCCTCGCCGCGCGACTTGGCATCACGTCCGAGGCATTGAGCCGACCGCGCCAAGAGCTCATCGACCGCGGCCTGATCGAGTCGGCGGGTCGCGGCCTCCTCCGTTTCACCATTCCGGGCTTCGCGGGCTTCCTGCGCGCCAACGCCGACTTGGAGTGACTCCGGTCAGAACGGGCCTGCGCCGGCGTGACCCTCGTAGTCGACGTCGCCCACCTCGGACGCCTTCGGCGGTTCGGGGTCGGGGGGTTGCTCGTCAGATTCCTCGCCAGGAGGCCAGTCGGTGGTCGTCACGGGCGGCGGCGGATCGGGAAGCGGGGCGTCGGCGGTCGTCATTGGCGAGTACTACCCCGGCGGGCGGGCAACCATGCCTACCAAACCCTGGGGAGGTAGCCTCGCCAACCATCCCCCAGAGCGGCGCTCGACGCTGTAATATATCAACTGATGATCACATCGACTGTCGCTTTTCGCCGCCCGGCGGGGTCGGATGGTCGCAGGATGCATTACCGGCAACTCAGAAGGGCCGTCTCATGACGATCAGCGTGTTCGAACTGTTCTCGATCGGCATCGGACCGTCGAGTTCGCACACGGTGGGGCCGATGCGAGCCGCCGCCAGATTCGTCGCCGACCTGGAGACACTGGGCGCGCTCGGCGACACGGTCGACGTCCGCGTGGACCTCTTTGGCTCGTTGGCGGCGACCGGGGCTGGCCACGGCACGATGACGGCCATTCTGCTTGGCCTGCAAGGCCTCGTTCCCGAGGAACTCGAGACCGAGGAGATGGAGCGACGCATCGACGCGATGCGCGCCACCGGTCGCATCACCCTCGGCGGGTCCCACGAGATAGCCCTCACCGAGGACGACTTCATCCTGCGACCGTTGACGATGCTGCCCTTCCATCCGAACGCGCTGACGATCACCGCGCGCGACGGCTCCGACGCCGAACTGCATCGCGAAACCTACTTCTCCGTCGGCGGCGGCTTCGTCGTCACCGAGGCCGAGAGCCGCGAGACCACATCGGGCCAGGTCGACCGCCACCCGTCGAGCTTCGGATCCGCCAAGCAACTTCTCGAGCTGTGCCATGAGAAGGACTGCAAGATAAGCGATCTCATGCTCGAGCTCGAAACCGCCACCCGGGAGGCCAACGAGGTTCGGGCCCGCCTTCTCCACATTCGCGACGTCATGGTGGAGTGCGAGCTGCGCGGTGTCAGCCGTGGCGGCTACCTGCCTGGCGCATTGCAGGTGCGCCGTCGAGCGAAGGACTGGTTCGAGCGGCTCAAGGACGAGGATCCCGACCGCAGTGCCGAATTCGCCGAAGACTGGGTGAACCTGGTGGCGCTCGCCGTGAACGAAGAGAACGCCTCGGGCGGACGCATCGTCACCGCTCCCACCAACGGTGCCGCCGGAATCGTGCCCGCGGTGCTGCATTACGCCATGCACTACACCCCCGCGGGCAAGCAGGACCGCGACGAAACCACGGTTCGCTTCCTGCTCGCCGCAGGCGCAATCGGTTCGCTGTACAAGGAACGCGCGTCGATCTCGGGTGCCGAAGTCGGATGTCAGGGAGAAGTGGGTTCGGCGGCGTCCATGGCGGCGGCCGGACTCGCTGAAATTCTCGGCGGCACAACGGAACAGGTCGAGAACGCCGCCGAGATCGCCATGGAGCACAGCCTCGGGCTGACGTGCGATCCGATCGAGGGGCTCGTCCAGATCCCGTGCATCGAGCGCAACGCCATCTCGGCGGGCAAGGCGATCAACGCCGCCAGGATGGCGCTCCGCGGTGACGGAACGCACCGCGTCAGCCTCGATCAGGTCATCGAGACGATGCGCACCACCGGCGCGGACATGCATTCGAAGTACAAGGAGACCTCCACCGGCGGCCTCGCAGTCAACGTGCCGGTCAACTACGTCGAGTGCTGAGGCCGCTGGCTGCGGGTCAAACCCGCAGCGCCCGAGCGCGTTTCACAAGACCTCGGTCCGGTTCCCCGAGCGGGAGGCCCGGGGTGTCGTCGAGGTCGATGACGGCGTCGAGCCGGCGCATCACGCGTTGCGCGCTGATGCCGAAGCAGGCGAAGGTCTGTTCATCGGTCGGCTGTGAGCAGGGCCCACACTCGACCACGAATTCGAGAATCCTACGGTCATACCAATCGAGACGCATCCGTCGCTCCTCGTGCTGAAAATTCGACAGTGGGTCGACGCTCGTCACGCGCCGAGCTTGGCGCGCAGCCAGTCGTGGAACTCGCCGAGGTGATGCTCACTGGGCACCAGAACCCCACCGTCGCGGTAGGTCCGCGAACTCATAGCGGGCTGGCACCGCTCGCAGGCGTCGAAGTCCTGCTGGTTGACCCGGTGGAACAATTCGACCGAGTGCCCGACGTCGCGCCCCGACTCGACGACGTGCGGCATGTACAGCCAGTCGCATTCGACGATGGTTCGGTCAGCAGCCATGGGGAACATCCGGTGCACGATCACGTGGTCGGGTACCAGGTTGACGAACACCTGGGGCCGGACGGTGATGGCGTAGTAGCGGCGGTCCTGGCCCTCGGTGACACCGGGGATGTGGTCGAGGCCCTCGGAGCCGTCGATCGTGAAACCCTTGACTTCCTCACCGAATTCGGCGCCGTGGCCGACGTAGTACTGCGCGGCGTACCCGTCGGCGAACTCGGGCAGCACCTCCGTCAGCTCCGGGTGGATCGTGGCGCAGTGGTAGCACTCCATGAAGTTCTCGATGATGAGCTTCCAGTTGGCATTGACGTCATAGGTGATCCGACGGCCCAGGCTCAAGTCGGCGACGCCGTAGTGGTCGATCGACTCGACGTCACCGAGCCGGTCGACGATCTCCTGCATCACGGTGGCTTCGAACGACGGCGGCTCGTCGTCGAGGCAGACCCAGACGTAGCCGAGCCATTCGCGCACGGCGATCTTGCGCAGGCCGTACTCGGTGCGGTCGACGTCCGGCATCTTGGTCAGGTTCGGGGCTGCGATCAACTTGCCCTCGAGGTCGTAAGTCCAAGCGTGGTAAGGACATTGGAACGCCCGCTTGACCTCGCCGCTGTCCTCGGTGCACAGCTGCGCACCCCGGTGCCTGCAGACGTTGAAGAACGCGCGGACCTCGCCCTTGCGCGACCGCGTGATCAGCACGCTCTCACGCCCAACCTGCACGGTCCGGAACGCACCGGGCTTGTCGAGGTCGGCGGCGCGGACGGCGCAGAACCACATGGTCTCGAAGACCTTCTCCTGCTCGAGGGCGAACACACCGTGGTCGGTGTAGTAGTGCCCAGGCAGGGTGGCGATGAGGCTCTCGGGCAGGGTGGGGGTAGCGATGGTCACTACGGAACTCCTGGTGGGTCGTGGTCTGAAAGTCGGGGTCTGAGAAGCTGATCGAAGACTGGGTCAGACGCCTGCGGGCGCGGCGACCAATTGGCGACGCCAGCGGCCGAACAGCCGAGGTTGGTCGACGGCGAGAACCGCGACCAGTCGACCGTCCCGTCGGTAGGTGGCGAGGAAGCAGCGGTCGTCGCAGCTGCCCTCTTCGATGGTGATCTCGTCACCGCTGCGGGTGGCTCCCGCGAACTGAATGCGAGCGCCGTACTGGTCCGACCAGAAGTACGGTGCCTTGGCCGGGGTGCCCTGGTGCAGTCCGCCCGCGAGAAGCGTCGCCACGGCGATGGCGGGCCGTTCGAGTGCGCCGGTCCAGTGCTCCACCCGGTGGGGCGCGCCGTGAAGGTCGTCGTGCCATGCCGCGCAGTCACCGACGGCGACGACGTTGGGAATGGTCGTCTCACCGCCGGCGCCGCAGAGCACGCCGTTGCCGAGTTGCAAGCCGCTGTCCCGAAGCCATTCGATGTTGGGGATTCCACCGATTCCCACGACGACCACGTCGGCGGGGAGGTGCCGACCGTCGGCGAGGTTGACGCCGGTGACCCGGTCCGGGCCGGACGACCCACGCAGCGGCCGATTCTCACCGGTGAGGCCCGCGACGACGGTGCCGCAGATCAACGTCGTCCCGTTGGCCATGTGTGCCGAGGACACCACGGTGCCGAGCCGCTCGCCGAGCTGTACCGCCAGTGGCGTCGGCGCGGCCTCGACCACGGTGACGTCGAGCCCGAGTTTGCGTGCCGTTGACGCGACCTCGGCGCCGATGAATCCGGCCCCGATGACGACCATCCTGGCGCCGGGCCGCAGATCCTCGCGCAGCGCGAGTGCGTCGTCGACGGTCCTGATCACGTGGACGCCGGCCAGTTCGTCACTGCCGGGCCACCGCCGCGCCCTCGAGCCGGTGGCGAGGACGACACCGTCGGCGTCGATTCGCGATCCGTCAGCGAGTTCGATTGCGCCGCAAGCAGCGTCGAGTCGAGACGCGGGTGCGCCGAGCAGCCAGGTTGCGTCGAGGTTGTCGTCGTCGTCGCACTCCAGGGCGAGGTCGGCTTCGGTCACGTCGCCGACGAGGAACCCCTTCGACAGGGGTGGGCGGTCGTAGGGGCGCCGCGACTCGTCGCCGACGATCGTGAGCCGCCCGTCGAAACCCTGGGCGCGGAGAGCGCGTGCGGCCGACAGTCCGGCCAACGACGCTCCGACGATCGCAACGTGCTTCACCGGTTCGCCCCGTCACCAAGGCGGGCCCGGATGTCGGGCGGCAGGTTCGGCTTGTCGGTGCTGAGCTCGACGCGGATGAGGCCGTCCTCGATCGCGACGACGTGCGCGCGAACGGGCAGCTTGGCGGGGGGCGCGTCCACGGCGCCGGTCCGCAGGTTGAACCGCGAGGCGTGCAGCGGGCATTCGACCTCGCACCCCTCGACCCAGCCGTCGGCCAGCGACGCGTCTTGGTGTGAGCAGGTGTCGTCGATGGCGAACACCTCGCCGTCTTCGGTGTGAAACACGGCGATCGGAGGGACGGTGTCGACTCGCAGAGCCTCCCCGGGGGGCAGGTCGGCGAGTGGGCAGATGTCGATCATGTGCGGACCCTTCCGGTCAGACCGCTGGTGCGTATTACGCAACGTGATTCGTATTACGCAACAGTCTGCGGGCATATCACACCCCTGTCAAGAGGGGGAAGCTGGTACGAAACAGTTCGCCACCGGGCAGGATTCCCGAGGCGCGCCAAAGGGCGGCCCCGGTTCGGGGCCGCCCTCGGACGGACTAGTCGTGCGGGACCTTCGGAAGCCTCCGCAGCTCCTTTGCCAACGGGTCCTTCCTGAGGTCGAGATACAGCGAGACGCACATGCCGATCATCACGAAGACGAACGGCGCAGCGACGATGATCGTCATCGTTTGCAAGCCGTTGAGCGCATCGCTACCCCCCGCCCACAGCATCAGGACCGCGACGGCCCCGGTGGCCAGGCCCCAGGTGGCGACCGCCCATCGCGAGGGGTTCAACGAGCCCCGCTGCGACAGCGTCCCCATGACCATCGAGGCGGCATCCGCGCCGGAGACGAAGAAGATCGCCACCAACGCCATCACCAGCAGTGACGACACGCCGACGAGCGGCAGACGGTCGAGCATTCCGAACAGCGTCGACTCCGGTTCGCCACTGCCGTACAGGTCGATTCCGTCACGCTGCTGACCTATCCCCGCCCCACCGAACACCGCGAACCACACCATGCTCACCGTGGTCGGGATCAGGATGACGCCGACCACGAACTGCCTGATGGTGCGTCCCCGGCTGATGCGGGCGAGGAACATACCGACGAACGGCGTCCACGAGATCCACCACGCCCAGTAGAAGATCGTCCACGACGACAGCCATGCGTCGGTGTCCGCACCGTCGGCCCCCGACCTGGCGGACATGCTGGGCAGGTTGGCCAGGTAGTCGCCGAGCGAGGTCGGGATCAGGTTGAGGATCAGGACCGTCGGGCCTGCGACGAAGACGAAGATCGCCAGGATCAAGGCCAGCACCATGTTGATGTTGGACAGCCACTGGATGCCTCGAGAGACACCGGATATCGCCGATGCGACGAACGCCAGCGTCAGCAGCGCGACGATGGAGACGAGCAGCATGGTGCCCGCCTTGCCCACCCATCCGACGGTCTCGATGCCGGAGCCGATCTGCAGTGCGCCAAGGCCGAGCGAGGCGGCCGTGCCGAACATCGTCGCGAAGATCGCGAGGATGTCGATGATCTTGCCGATGGGCCCCTCGACGCGCTTGCGACCGAACAACGGGGTGAACGCGGAACTGATGAGCTGCTTGCGCCCCATCCGATAGGTGCCGTAGGCGACCGACATGCCGACGACGGCGTACATCGACCACGGATGGAATCCCCAGTGGAACAGCGCGGTGGCCAACGCGGTGCCTGCCGCTGAATCCGCAAGCCCCGGTGGGGGTTTGACGAAATGCGTCAGCGGCTCGGTGACGCCCCAGAAGATCAGGCCGATACCCATGCCTGCGCTGAACATCATCGCGACCCAGCTGACGGTGTTGAACTCGGGTTTCTCCCCGTCCCCGCACAGCGGGATCCTGCCGTAGCGGCTCAGGGCGAGCCAGACCGCGAACAGCACGAAGCCGGTGGCGGACAGGATGAAGAGCCACCCCAGGTTGGTGACCACCCAGTTGAGGATCGAGGTCATCGTCGACGAGAACCCGGGCGGATTGAGCAAGCCCCACGCGAGGATGGCGATGACGGACGCGGCCGCCACGCCGAATACGACGGGATCGGTGACTGCGCGACCAGGAGGTTGCGGTCCGTCCATTCCGGACGCCGGCGAACAATAGTCGAGCGCATCCGGCTCAAGCGGCATGGATTCGGTATCAGGTGGATTGTCTTGCTGTGCTGTCACGGGAAACTCCTGAGGGCGCTGGGCCGGCTCGTTTCGGATCGGACTGATGTGACCTGGACCATGTCGCCTTTCGATGGAGATCCACGTCACACTCTTCTGTTGATACGCGGCTGCCCTGACGAAATTTCTCAAGTTCAGTTCACATGCCGCCGCAGTGCGTACCGGGCTGTTCCGAGCGGCATCGAAGCCGGCCATTGCGGACCCGGGTGACTCGACCCGCTGCGGGTGGACGACACTTCCACCAGCAGCGTTCGTGATATATTAGACCGCGACTGGCTGATACGCGACTGCTAGACAAAGAAACTTTTGCACACAATGGACACGGCGAGGCACTTTAGGTAGCTGGCTGCTGCGTAAGCCCAGCACGGCGTCGATTCGCGATTCGCCGCACCCGCCGATCGATCAGCCCAAATGACCCATCCGTCGGCCGATCTCAGCAGCCGACGAGGCGATCTTGGGTCCAATTTCCTGCATCCGCGCCTCGTCGAGGCGATAAACCGGCCCGGAAACACTCAGCGCGGCGATGGCCACCCCACCGTGGTCGCGAATCGGCGCGGCGACCGCGTTGAGCCCAGCCTCGAACTCGCCCACCGACAACACCCACTCGTCGTCCGCCACGGCATCCAGCTGACGTTCCAACTCGTCGACGGATGTGATCGTGCGGTCGGTGAACCGCGTCAGGGGCGCCGCCCCGAGGAGCTCGCGGCGCATCCGGGCGGGCATCGAGGCCAACAGCACCTTGCCGCTCGAGGTGGCGTGGAGTGGTGTCAGCTCGCCGACCCAGTTGTGGGTGCCGACCGCGGACGGTCCCCTCGCCTGGTCGACGTTGACGACGTAGCGTGATCGGCGCACGGCGACGTTGACCGTCTCTCCGACGTCGGCCGCCAGTCGTTCGCAGATGTCGCGCCCCTGCTGCACCACGTCCAACTCGCCGCTGACGGCGTTTGCCAACCGCAGGATGCCGACGCCGAGCCGGTACTTGCCGCGATCCTGCAACTGTTCGACGAGGTCGCGGTCCTCCAGCGAACTGAGCAACCGGGAAGCCGTCGACTTGTGCACGTCGAGTTCGGAAGCGATCTCGGTGACGCCGGCCTCGCCAAGACGGGCGAGGATCTCCAGCACGACCAGCGCTCGGTCGACGGACTGCACGCCACCGCCAGCCGCGTCCGACCGTGCGCTGCTCATCGCGTCACACTATCGAGCGCGCCGCCCGCGCAACGGCCCTTCCTCACCGGCCGACCCCGACAACCTGCTGCCCCGCAGCCCTTGACGGCACAGACGGTTACGTCGTACGGTTGGTATATCAGTTGTTGATCAATCAGTCGCACGTATCAGCGCAGCCGGCACCACTAGGAGTACTACGAGTATGGGCTCACCCCGCGTCGTCATCATCGGGGCCGGCATCGTCGGCACCAATCTCGCCGACGAACTGACGGCGAGGGGGTGGGACCAGGTCACCGTCGTCGACCAGGGGCCGCTGCCGTTGACCGGCGGCTCGACGTCCCACGCCCCCGGCCTCGTCTTCCAGACCACGCCGTCCAAGACCATGACCGCGCTGGCGAGCTACACCGTCGACAAGTTCAAGGGCCTCGACGTCGACGGCGAATGGTGCTTCAACCAGGTCGGCGGCCTCGAAGTCGCCACCACCCCCCAGCGACTGGCCGAACTGCACCGCAGGCAGGGCTGGGCGACCTCGTGGGGCGTCGACGCCCGCGTGATCGAGCCGGAGGAGTGCGCGAAGCTGCACCCGCTCCTCGACCCGAAGCGCATTCTCGGCGGGCTCTACGTCGAGACCGACGGCCTGGCCAAGGCGTCTCGCGTCGTCGTGGCGCTGAGTCGACGTGCGCAGGCCCGCGGCGCGGAGTTCCGAGGCTCGACGAAGGTCGTCGGCATCGAGCACAGCGGCGGACGGGTCACCGGCGTCACGACGACCACCGGCGTGATCCCCGCCGACATCGTCGTCTCCTGCGGCGGATTTTGGGGTCCGGACCTCGGCGCGTTGATCGGCATGGACGTCCCGCTGTTGCCACTGGCGCACCAGTACGCCACGACCCACCAGCTCCCCGAACTGGTCGGCCGCAACACCCAGTCGTCGGAAGCCGGATTCCCCATCCTGCGCCATCAGGACCAGGACCTGTACTTCCGCGAGCACGTCGACCGCCTCGGCATCGGCTCCTACGCCCACCGCCCGATGCCCGTGGACCTTCGCGACCTGCCCGGCGGTGAAATCACCAGTGACGCAATGCCGTCCATGCTCACGTTCACCGAAGAGGACTTTGCTCCCGCGTGGGAGAAGTCCAAGGAACTGCTTCCGTGCCTGCGGGACGCGACGATCGAGACCGGGTTCAACGGAATCTTCTCGTTCACACCCGACGGCGGGCCGCTGATCGGCGAATCACCCGACGTCGCAGGCTTCTGGATCGCCGAGGCGGTGTGGGTCACCCACTCGGCCGGCGTCGCCAGAGCGGTCGCCCAGCTCCTCGTCGACGGACGCTCCGAGGTGGAGTTGCACGGGTGCGACGTGCACCGCTTCGAGGAGATTCAACTCGATCCACAGTACGTCAGCGAGACCTCGCAGCAGAACTTCGTCGAGATCTACGACATCCTGCATCCGTTGCAGCCCAAGGAGTCTCCGCGCGACATCCGGGTCAGCCCGTTCCACGTCCGCCAGAAGGAACTGGGCGCGATGTTCCTCGAGAGCCACGGCTGGGAGCGCCCACACTGGTTCGAGGCCAACGCCGGCCTGGTCGCCCAGTTGCCGCCCGAGTGGCAGCCGAAGCCCCGTGACGAGTGGGCCGCCAAGTTCCACTCCCCGATCGCGGCAGCCGAAGCGTGGCGGACGAGGACCGCGGTGGCGATGTACGACATGACGCCACTCAAGCGACTCGAGGTGTCCGGACCGGGAGCCTTGGCGCTCCTTGAGCGACTGACCACCGCGAAGATGGACAAGTCGATCGGCGCGGTCACCTACGCGTTGGCGTTGGATGCCGCCGGCGGCGTGCGCAGCGACCTGACCGTTGCCCGCCTGTCCGAGAACACCTTTCAGGTCGGCGCCAACGGA
Organism: Mycolicibacterium hodleri; assembly: GCA_006864685.1. Classification (GTDB taxonomy): domain Bacteria; phylum Actinomycetota; class Actinomycetes; order Mycobacteriales; family Mycobacteriaceae; genus Mycobacterium; species Mycobacterium hodleri_B. Next base: position 60,890 of record VIFX01000022.1, read on the forward strand.
AACCTGGACATGGACTACTTCCGTCGCCAGGCCCCGACCGACGGCAGCGTCTCGGTGCGTGACATCACCGGTGGCACCTGCTGCATCGGCCTGTGGGGTCCACGGGCCCGCGAGGTGGTCACCGCGCTCAGCCGTGACGACTTCACGAACGAGAACTTCAAGTACTTCCGCTCCAAGCAGGTTCGCATCGGCGGCGTGCCCGTCACCGCAATGCGCCTGTCCTACGTCGGCGAACTCGGTTGGGAGCTCTACACGTCGGCCGACAACGGCCTCCGTCTCTGGGATGCGCTCTGGGCAGAGGGCCAGCGGCACGGCGTCATAGCCGCGGGCCGGGCCGCGTTCAACAGCCTCCGCATGGAGAAGGGCTACCGGTCGTGGGGCACCGACATGACGACCGAACACAACCCGTATGAAGCGGGACTCGGCTTCGCCGTGCGACTCCAGAAGGAGGAGTTCCTCGGGCGCGACGCCTTGGCGGGGATCTCCGACGACACCGTTCAGCGGCGGCTGGCTTGCCTCGTCGTCGACGACGGCAGTTCGGTCGTGTTGGGATCCGAGCCGGTGTTCGTCGACGGCGCTCCGGTCGGGTACGTCACCAGCGCGTCGTTCGGGCACACCGTCGGTGCGCCCATCGCCTATGCGTGGTTGCCCGCCACCGCCGTCGTCGGAACCGGTGTCGAGATCCAGTACTTCGATCGACGCATCGCCGCGACCGTCGTGGCAGAGCCGCTCGTCGACCCCGAGATGAAGAAGATTCGGGCGTGACGACGACGGAGAACGCACTCCGCGTCGACGGGGTGGCAGCCTTCCTGGACGCGTTGGCCGCTAAGGTCCCCGCGCCCGGCGGCGGCGCCACCGCCGCACTGCACCTCGGCCAGGCCGCGGCGTTGGTCTCGATGGTCGCCAGGTACACCGTCGGCGCGCGCTACGCCGAGCACGAAGCCTTGGTGACCGCCGTCTGCGCCGACGCCGACGCCGTCCGCGGCAGCGCGCTGCAGCTGATCGACGACGACATGGCTGCCTTCAGCGGTGTCATCTCGGCGTACAAGATGCCGAAAGGCACTGCGGCGGAATCGGAATCGCGTTCCGCCGCGATCAGCACGGCCTCGGTTCGAGCAGCCGAGGTGCCTGCCCGCGTCGCCGACGGGGCGGCGACCGTGGTCGACCTTGCCGAGAAGCTGCTCCCGGTGGCCAATCCGAACGTCATCAGCGACGTGGCCGCCGCCGCGGACGCCGCCCGCGCCGCGGCCACCACCGCGAGGGTGAACGTCGAGATCAACCTGTCGAGCATCGCCGACGCCTCCACCCGCGCCTCGTTCGTCGCCCGCATGGAGGGCGTCGACGCGCTCGCCGCGCGAGCCGACGCCATCACCGACCTAGTACGAAAGCAGCTGACCGCATGACTCGAATCCTTGGTGGCGGTGAACTGTCGGCCGCGATCCGCGCCGACGTGACCGCCCGCGCCGGCGGCCTCCGCGAATCGGGGGTGCAGCCCAAGTTGGCGGTCGTGACGGCCACCGACGACGAATCGACGGCGTGGTACGTCCGCTCCATCGCCAAGGCCGCCACCCGCACCGGAATCGAGTGTCAGATAGTCGATCTCGGCGCGACCGCCGTGCAGAACGACGTCCTCTCCGCGCTCGTCGAGCTGAGCGCGGATTCCGACGTCCACGGCATCATCCTTCAGACCCCGTTGCCAGATGGCGTCGACGTGACGTCGCTGCGGACCGCCATCACCCCGGACAAGGACGTCGACGGGGCAAACCCGTTGAGCCTCGGTCGGTTACTCGCCAACCAGCCGGCGTTCGCGCCCGCGACGGCGGCTGCGGTAATGGCCCTTCTCGACCACCACGAGGTACCGCTGCGCGGACGCCTCGCGTCCGTCGTCGGCCGGTCGGTCGTGGTCGGCACCCCGGTCGCTCACCTGCTGGTTCAGCGGGACGCAACAGTCACCGTCTGCCATCACCACACCGTCGACCTGGCCGCCAGCACCCGTAACGCGGACGTCGTCGTCGTGGCGGTAGGCGTCCCCGGTCTCGTGACGGCGGAGCACGTCGCCGACGGCGCGATCGTCGTCGACGTCGGGACGACGGCCACCGACGACGGCACCCTGCTCGGCGACGTCGACGCGGCCTCGGTCGAGGGCCGGGCCGGTGGCCTGACCCCGGTTCCCGGTGGCGTCGGCCCGGTCACCACGGCACTGCTTCTGGCCAACACCGTCACTGCCGCAACGACATTGAGCACGACCACCCACCGCGATGCCGGCGTCCTCGTCGGAGCCGTCGCCAGATGACCTTTCCCACACCGCGTTCCGACCAGGAGATCTCATGACCCAGAACTTCACCCTGACGCTGAGTTGCCCCCAGCGGCCGGGCATCGTCCACGCCGTCACCTCGTTCCTGTTCTCCCGCAACTGCGACATCGCCGAGCACCAGCAGTTCGACGACACGGTGAGCCAGTCGTTCTTCCTTCGCACGAAGTTCATCTGCGGGGAGGAGGTCGCCGGCGTCGCCGAGCTGACCGAGCAATTCGAGTCGCTTGCAAGCAGTTTCGGGATGAACTTCCGCTTCGACGCCGGTGTGCCGCCGCGGGTGGTCGTGATGGTGTCGAAGATGGGGCATTGCCTCAACGACCTCATCTTCCGCTGGCGCGCGGGCACCCTCGGCGGTGAACTGGTGGCCGTCGTCTCCAATCACGAGGTCCTGCGACCCATGGCCGAGGCGGCGGGCCTCCCCTTCGTGCACATCCCCGTGACGCCGACGACCAAGCCGGAGGCCGAGGCCGAACTGCTGGCACTGGTCGACGAGTACGGCGCCGACCTGGTGGTCCTGGCCCGCTACATGCAGGTGCTGTCCAACGAGACCTGCACGGCGTTGCAAGGCCGCGCTATCAACATCCACCACTCGTTCCTGCCCGGTTTCAAGGGCGCCAAGCCGTACCACCAGGCCTATGACCGCGGTGTGAAATTCGTTGGGGCGACCGCACATTACGTGACGCCCGACCTCGACGAAGGACCGATCATCGAGCAAGAGGTCATCCGCATCGACCACTCGTATGACCCGGCGCGGCTGGCAACCGTTGGCCAGGACGCCGAAGCACTGGCCCTGTCCCGCGCGGTTCGGTGGCATTGCGAGAACCGCGTGATGATGCACGGGCATCGCACCGTCGTATTCAGCTGACGCTGGTCGGCGCCGCCGATCACACGATGGCGCGGACCGACTCCTCGAACCCGATGACGTGCTCGAGTGCGATCGCCGCGGCTGCGTCTCCGTCACCGGCGGCGATGGTCCGCAGAAGATTGGTGTGCTCGCCGACGTGCTTGGCGACCGTCGGCAGCCGGTCCAGGAACAGGCAGAAGATGCGGGTGGCGAGGTTGTCGTACCGGACGAGGACGTCTTCGAGATGGGGATTGCCCGCGGCGCGGTAGATGGCGCGGTGCACCTTCAAATCCCACCGCATCAGTTCGTTGCGGTCGATTCCGGCGAGGTCGAGCGCGTCGGTGTCGTCGGCCAACCGCACCAGCTCGGCTCTCATCGACGCACTCGCGGCCTCTGCGGCGGTCCGCGAGGCCACCGGCTCGAGGTTCACCCGGATCTGTGAGATGTGCCGGAGGTCGGCGACGTCGACTCCGGTGGCGAACGTGCCGCGGCGCGGATAGGACACCACCAGCCGGTCGGCCTCCAATCGCTTCAGCGCCTCCCGGACGGGGGTTCTTCCGAACTGCAGTTCGGCAGCCAGCTCGCTCTCCACGATCGCCTCGTTCGGGCGGATGTCGAGCATGATCAGCTTGTCCCGGATGGCGAGGTAGGCGCGGTCGGCGAACGACATGCCCTCGGGGTCGGCTTCCAGCTCCGCCGAGCTCAGCGTTGTCACGGTCACGATCCTCCCGACGTCGACGTCTTGCACCCGGAAGTTAACCCGACCGTGCCGTGTCGATGATATATCAGTACACCGACGCCCGGTGACCGCCACCCCCGGCTCGCCGTCAGAGCAGCGCGCGAATCTCCCGTTCGAAGCCCGTGACGTGCGCCAACGTGAGGTCGGCCGCGGCGGCCTCGTCACCGGCGACGATCGCCTCGAGCAACGCGATGTGCTCCCGCACGTGGCTCGCGACGTCGGGCAGCCGGTCCAGGAACAGGCACCAGATCCGCGTCGCATGGCCGTCGAGGGTGATCAGGATCTGCTCGAGGTGCGGATTCCCCGACGCGCGATAGATCTCGCGGTGCACGTAGACGTCGCGGCGCAACACCTCACGCGGGTCGTCACCGTCGTCGATCGCGGCAATGCTCTCCGCGAGGACACCGAGTCGTGCGCGCATGTCGGCGGACGCCGTGCGGGCGGCCCTGGCCGCCGCGGTCGGCTCGAGCTGCTTGCGGATTTCGGAGATGTCCGCGAGGTCTGTCAGGTCGACGGCGGTCGCGAACGTGCCGCGCCGGGGGTACGCGACGACGAGTCGATCCCGTTCCAGGCGCTTGACGGCCTCCCGCACGGGGGTGCGACCAAGGCCCAGTTCCGCCGAGAGCCGGTCGTCGTTGATCGGTTCACCGGGCCGGATGTCGAGCATCACCAGGCGCTCGCGGATCACCTCGTATGCGCGATCTGCGTTGCTCTCGGTGCCGACGTCAGTACCGGTCTGGAAGCCGTCGGCCTCAAAATCCGCCAGTGTCATCGCCGACCTTCCGTTGATCTGTTGACGTAATCGCGTTTTGATCCTAGCCTAATCGTTAACTGATATACCAGTGACTTACCCAATGAGATTCCAGCCAGGAAGGCGTCAATGACTCTCGATACCGCGGTGCCGATGTCGGTACAGCCCGCGAACCCACTCCTTGGCGCGTCCCTCGCTGAGCTCGACCCAGCCGTGCACGACGCGATCACCGCCGAGCTGGCCCGCCAGGAGAACACCCTCGAGATGATCGCGAGCGAGAACTTCGCCCCGCTCGCGGTGATGCAGGCCCAGGGCTCGGTGCTGACCAACAAGTACGCCGAGGGCTACCCCGGCCGGCGCTACTACGGCGGGTGCGAGCACGTCGATGTGATCGAGCAGCTCGCCATCGACCGCGTCACCGAGCTCTTCGGCGCGAAATACGCCAACGTTCAACCGCATTCGGGCGCGCAGGCCAACGCCGCGGCGATGGCCGCACTGCTCACCCCCGGTGACACCATCCTTGGTCTGGCACTGCCGCACGGCGGTCACCTGACCCACGGAATGAAGCTGAACTTCTCCGGCAAGCTGTACGACGTCGCCGCGTACCACGTGACCGAGGGCAACCACCTCGTCGACATGGCCGAGGTCGAACGAGTCGCCCACGAACGGCGACCCAAGCTGATCCTGGCCGGCTGGTCGGCCTACCCCCGGCAGCTCGACTTCGCCGAGTTCCGCCGCATCGCCGACGACGTCGGGGCCTACCTCATGGTCGACATGGCGCACTTCGCCGGCCTGGTGGCCGCCGGGCTGCACCCCTCCCCCATGCCGCACGCACACGTCGTCACCTCGACCACGCACAAGACCCTCGGCGGCCCGCGCGGCGGCATCATCCTGACCAACGACGAGGCCCTGGCCAAGAAGTTCAACTCCTCGGTCTTCCCCGGTCAGCAGGGCGGCCCGCTGGAACACGTCATCGCCGCCAAGGCCGTCTCGTTCAAGGTCGCCGCCCAACCGGAGTTCGTCGTCCGCCAGCAGCTGACGCTCGACGGCGCCAAGATCCTCGCCGACCGTCTCCTGCAACCGGATTCGCGTGCCGCCGGCATCAGCGTCGTCTCCGGTGGCACCGACGTGCACCTGGTGCTGGTCGACCTGCGTGACTCGGAGCTGGACGGTCAGCAGGCCGAGGATCGGCTGCACCGCGTCGGCATCACCGTCAACCGCAACGCCGTCCCCTTCGACCCGCGCCCACCCATGGTCAGTTCCGGTGTGCGCATCGGCACCTCGGCCCTCGCGACGCGCGGCTTCGACCTGGACGCCTTCGCCGAGGTCGCCGACGTCATCAGCCACGCGCTACGACCCGCAACCGACGACGCCGCCCTCGCCGAACTACGTACCCGCGTCGACGCCCTCGCGGCGCGCTTCCCGCTCTACCCCGGCCTCGCAGGAGCCACGCTGTGACGACTCCCACCGTGCCGCCTGGCGCACACCTGCCCGACCACCCGGAATTCCTCTGGCGCACACCGACGCCCAAGAAGAACTACGACGTCGTCATCGTCGGCGGCGGTGGCCACGGACTGGCGACGGCGCACTACCTCGCGCAGAACCACGGCATCACCAACGTCGCCGTGCTCGAACGCGGATGGCTCGCGGGCGGCAACATGGCCCGCAACACCACGCTGATCCGGTCGAACTACCTCTGGGACGAGAGCACCCGCATCTACGAGCACGCGCTCAAACTGTGGGAGGGACTCGAAGACGACCTCGACTACCCAATCCTGTTCAAGCAGTGCGGTGTTCTGAACCTCGCCCACAGCCTGCAGGACGTCCGCGACAGCGTGCGACGGGTCGAGGCCAACAAGCTCAACGGCATCGACGCCCACTGGGTCGACGCCGACGAAGTCAAGAAGCTCTGCCCGATCGTCAACGTCTCCGACGACATTCGCTATCCCGTCATGGGCGCGACGTATCAGCCGCGGGCCGGCATCGCCAAGCACGACTACGTCGCATGGGGATTCGCGCGTCGCGCCGACCAGGCCGGCATCGACATCATCCAAAACTGCGAGGTCACCGGGTTCGTCACCGACGGTGACCGGGTCACCGGCGTCCGCACCACCCAGGGTGACATCGGCGCGGGCCAGGTCGCGCTCTGTGCAGCCGGGCACACGTCGACGCTGACCGACATGCTCGGCATCCGGACCCCCTTGCAGAGCCATCCCCTGCAAGCACTGGTCTCGGAGCTGCTCGAGCCCGTGCATCCGACGATCGTGATGTCGAATGCCGTGCACGTCTACGTGTCTCAGGCCCACAAGGGTGAACTGGTGATGGGCGCCGGCGTCGACTCCTACAACGGATACGGTCAGCGCGGCGCGTTCCACATCATCGAGCGGCAGATGGCGGCCGCCGTCGAACTGTTCCCCGTGTTCGCCCGCGCACATCTGCTGCGCACCTGGGGCGGCATCGTCGACGTCTGCCCGGACGCCTCCCCGATCGTGGGCCGCACCCCGTACGAGAACCTGTATCTCAACGCGGGCTGGGGAACCGGCGGATTCAAGGCGACCCCTGGCATCGGCTGGTGTCTTGCCGACACCATCGCCAACGACGAACCGCACGAGTTCGTCGCCCCGTTCAGCCTCGACCGGTTCGTCAGCGGAGCGCTCGTCGACGAACACGGCGCCGCCGGCGTCGCGCACTAGGTCCACCGAGCCGTTCACACAGGAGCAACACCATGCAACTCATCGAATGTCCTTGGTGCGGAACGCGCGAGGAAACCGAGTTCCACTACGGCGGGCAAGCACACGTCGCCTACCCCGAGGATCCGCAGGCGCTGACCGACGAGGAATGGGCACGCTACGTGTTCTTCCGCACCAACCCGAAGGGGCTCTTCGCGGAACGCTGGAGCCACAGCGCGGGCTGCCGCCGATGGTTCAACGCCGTCCGCGACACCGCCACCTACCGGTTCCACAGCGTGTACCGACCTGACGAGCAGAGGCCGACCACCCCATGAATGCACCGTTTCGCACCCCCGATGGTAGTCGCGTCGACCGCTCCACCACCCACACCTTCGTCTTCAACGACCAGGAACTGACCGGCCACGCCGGCGACACGCTCGCATCGGCGTTGCTGGCCAACGGCGTTCACCAGGTGACCACCAGCATCAAGCTGGGCCGGCCACGCGGCTTCACCGCCGCCTGGGCGGAGGACACCGGCGGGCTCGTCCAGATCGAGCACCCGTTTCCCGAGCCCATGCTGCTGGCGACCACCGTCGAGTTGTTCGACGGCCTTGCCGCACGGGGCATTCCGGGCCAGGGCCGCCTCGCCGAGATCGCGGACACCGCGAAGTATGACGCGACGCACGTCCACACCGACGTGCTGATCGTCGGAGCGGGTCCGACCGGCCTCGCCGCCGCACTGACCGCCGCCAGGACAGGAGCGCGTGTCGTACTGCTCGACGAACAGAGCGAAGCCGGCGGCGCGCTGCTCGGCAGCACCGACACGATCGACGGCAAGCCCGCGCTGGAGTGGGTCGAGGAGGCAGTGTCCGAACTGGCCACCTTCCCAGACGTCCTGCACCTGCAGCGGACCACCGCGTTCGGTCACTACGACGACGGTTTCGTGCTTGCGTTGCAACGCCGTACCGACCACCTGGGCGGCGACGCACCGGTGGCGGTCAGCCGTCAGCGGGTGTGGCGAATCCGCGCTCGCCGGATCGTCGTCGCCACGGGCGCCCACGAGCGTCCGATCGTGTTCACCGACAACGACCGGCCCGGCATCATGTTGGCCAACGGTGCCCGCACCTTCCTGCACCGCTATGGCGTCAAGGTCGGCGAGCAGGCCGTGGTGTTCACCACCAACGACAGCGCCTACCTCACCGCGTTCGACCTGCAGGACGCAGGCGTGCGGATCGCCGCCGTGGTCGACGCCCGGACGGAGCTGTCGCCAGATCTGTTCGACGAGTGCGCGTCTCGCGACATCGCGGTGCACCTCGGTTCGGTGGTCAGCGGCACCCGTGGTGATGCGCGCATCACCCACGCCACCGTCTCGCGTCCGCCCGCAGACGACGCGGCACCCGTCGTGGTGCCCTGCGACGTGCTCCTGGTCAGCGGCGGCTGGAATCCGGCGGTGCACCTGTACAGCCAGGCCCGCGGAAAGTTGCGCTACGACGAGACGCTCGGCGCCTTCGTGCCCGGCGAGCCACTCGACAGAGTCGACGTCGCGGGCTCGGCGACCGGAGTCTTCGACCTGCCGGGCTGCCTCCGCAGCGGCCGGGAGGCCGTCGAATCAGCGCTCGCGGCAATCGGATTCGACGCCGCGACCGGCACGCATCCCGGTGAAGCCGACCTCGTCCGCACCCCGGGCGCAGGCCTGGTGCTGTGGTACGTCCCCGACCCCGCTACCGCGACCCGCCAATTCGTCGACGTCCAGCGCGACGCCACGGTCGCCGACCTCGTCAGGGCGGTGGGTGCTGGCATGCGCTCGATGGAGCACATCAAGCGCTACACCACCATCGGGACCGCACACGACCAGGGCAAGACCTCCGGCGTCGTCGCGTCCGGCATCACCGCCGAACTGCTCGGCAGCCGGCCAGAGGACATGGGTGTCACCACCTTCCGGCCGCCGTACACCCCGGTCGCGTTCGCCGCGCTGGCCGGGCGCAGCCGGGGACACATGTTCGACCCCGAGCGGGTAACCGCGGTGCACGACTGGCACGTCGACCGCGGCGCGGTGTTCGAGGACGTCGGGCAGTGGAAGCGGCCGCGGTACTACCCGCTGAGCGGCGAGTCCGCCCAAGAAAATATGGACACCGCCGTCCTCCGCGAATGTGCCGCCACGCGAACGGGAGTCGGCATTCTCGACGGTTCCACCCTCGGCAAGATCGACGTTCAGGGTCCGGATGCCGGTGAGTTCCTCGACATGCTCTACACGAATCTGATGAGCAGCCTCAAGGTCGGGATGATCCGCTACGGCGTCATGTGCGGCGCCGACGGCATGGTCATCGACGACGGCACCGTGATGCGCCTCGCCGACGACCGCTTCCAGGTGTTCACCACCACCGGTGGCGCCGCCCACATCCTGGATTGGATGGAGGAGTGGCTGCAGACCGAATGGCCACACCTCCGGGTGCGGATGACCTCGGTGACCGAGCAGTGGCACACCTTCCCGGTCGTCGGCCCCAAGTCCCGGGACGTCGTCGGCGCGGTGTTCCCCGATCTCGACGTCAGCAACGACGCGTTCCCGTTCATGGCGTGGCGGGACACCACCCTCGGCGGCGCGCACGTCCGGGTCGGTCGGGTCAGCTTCTCCGGCGAACTCGCCTACGAGGTCAACGTGATGGGTTGGTACGCAACCGCGGTGTGGGAGAAGCTCATCGAAGCCGGTGAGCGCCACGGGATCACCCCCTACGGCACCGAGACGATGCACGTGCTGCGCGCCGAGAAGGGTTATCCCATCATCGGTCAGGACACCGACGGCACCATCACCCCGCAGGACCTGGGGATGAACTGGGTGGTGTCGAAGAAGAAGGTCGACTTCATCGGCAAGCGTTCCTTCGCCCGGAGCGAGAATCTCAACCCACACCGCAAGCAGTTCGTCGGGCTGCTGCCGATCGACGCCGAGACGGTGCTGCCCGAGGGCGCACAGATCATCGAACCCCCCGCGGACGGTGAGCTGCCTCCGCCACCCGTGCCGATGCTCGGCCACGTCACCTCGAGCTACCGGAGCGCCGAGCTGGGGCGTCCGTTCGCCCTGGCGCTGGTCAAGGGTGGCCACGCCCGCATCGGCGACACCCTGAGTGTCCCGGTCAACGGAACCCTGGTGCCGGTGGAGGTCACCGGTTCCGTCCTCGTCGATCCCGAAGGAGCCCGCCGCGATGGCTGACAGCCTCACCCGAAGGAGCCCCCTCGAGGGCTTCGCCAGCCGGTTCGCGCAGTTGCCGGATTCCGCTGGTGTGCAAGAGGAACCGTTCGTCGCGATGGTCGACCTGTGGGTCGACCCGGTCGGCCCCGGAGCCGCCGCAGCCGCGGCGGTCCTCGGAGTCGACGCGTTGCCCACCACCGCGTCGACGACGGCCACGGCACCGGAGACGACGGTGATCTGGTTCGGTCCCGACGAATGGCTGGTCACCTCGACGGCGCTGGAGCCCGAGGAGTTGGAGTCGCGGTTGCGTGACGCGGTGGTCGAACATGGCGGGGCTGCGGTCGACGTGTCGGCGCAGCGCACCACTGTTCGGCTGCGTGGAGAGCACGCCCGTGACGTCCTGGCGAAGGGTTGCTCGGTCGACCTGCACCCCACGGTGTTCGGTCCCGGTGCCGCCGTGCAGACGATGCTCGGGCAGGCCGCGGTGGTGCTGATGCCGTTGAGCGACAACGGGTCCGACTACCGCATCCTGGTGCGGTCGTCGTTCGCGCGCTATCTCGCGGAGTGGCTGGTCGACGGTGCCGAGGAGTTCGGCGTCGACTGGTAGGGCCGATTCCGCCGGGTCGTCAGACCCGGCGGAATCAGTCGTTGCCCATCAGTGCCCCCTGGCGATCCATTCGGCGAGGTGAGGCGCCTCCGCACCAATGGTGGTGTGGTCCCCGTGGCCGGTGTGGACGCGCGTCTCGTCGGGCAGCGCGAACAGGGAGTCACGGATCGAGTCGACGATGGTGGGAAAGTCGCTGTAGGACCGACCGGTGGCGCCGGGGCCACCGTTGAACAACGTGTCACCGGAGAAAAGCGCGCCCGCCTCGGGGAGATAGAGGCATACCGATCCGGGTGAATGACCCGGCGTGTGAAGGACCTGGAGCTCGGTGCCCGCGACGCCGATGCGCTGCCCGGCGTCGAGGTTCCAGTACTTCTCCTCGGGATGCGTTGCCTGCCATAACATGTCATCACCGGGATGCAGCAGTACCGGCGCGTGCATGGCGTCGGCCAATTGTGGCGCGACGGTCACGTGATCGTCGTGGCCGTGGGTCACGACGACGGCGACGACGTTGCGTCCCGCGACCGCCCCGACGATCTGCTCCGCGGTGTGCGCGGCGTCGACGATGACCACCTCGTCGTCGTCACCGATGACCCACACGTTGTTGTCGACGTCCCAGGTTCCCCCGTCGAGACTGAACGTCCCCGAGGTGACGACCCTGTCGATCCGCAGGTTGCCGCTCACAGGACGACGACCGACCGGAGTACCTCCCCGGCGTGCATGGTGTGGAAGGCGTCCTCGATCTCGTCGAGTTTGATCCGCTCGGAGACGAAGCGCTCCAGCGGCAGGCGGCCCTGCTGGTAGAGGTCCACCAGCATCGGGAAGTCGCGTTCCGGCAGGCAGTCTCCGTACCACGACGACTTCAATGCGCCTCCGCGAGAAAAGAAGTCGACCAGCGGCATCTCAAGCTGCATGTCGGGGGTGGGTACGCCGACCAGGACCACGGTGCCTGCGAGGTCGCGGGCGTAGAACGCCTGGCGCCAGGTCTCGGGGCGACCGACGGCGTCGATGACGACGTCGGCGCCGAACCCGCCGGTGAGTGCCTGCACGGCCTCGACGGTGTCCTCGTCGGTGGCGTTGACGGTGTGGGTGGCGCCGAGTTCGCGGGCCCACTCGAGCTTGCGGGGGTCGCGGTCGACGGCGATGATCGTGCCGGCGCCGGCCAGGCGTGCGCCCATGATGGCGGCATCTCCGACGCCACCGCATCCGATGACGGCGACGGAGTCACCACGTGAGACGTTGCCCGTGTTGACCGCGGCGCCGAGGCCCGCCATCACGCCGCAGCCAAGCAGCCCGACGACGGCCGGATCGGCATCGGCGTCGACCTTGGTGCACTGCCCCTCGTGGACGAGGGTCTTGTCGGCGAAGGCGCCGATGCCCAGCGCCGGGGTGAGCTCGGTGCCGTCACCCAGGGTCATCTTCTGGGCGGCGTTGTGGGTGTTGAAGCAGTACTGCGGGCGACCCCGCTTGCAGGCGCGACATTGTCCGCACACCGCGCGCCAGTTCAGGATGACGAAGTCACCCACGGTCACGGACTCGACTCCGGCGCCGACTTCCTCCACGATTCCGGCGGCCTCGTGGCCGAGGAGGAAGGGGAACTCGTCGTTGATGCCACCCTCGCGGTAGGTCAGGTCGGTGTGGCACACGCCGCAGGCCTGGATCTTCACGACGACCTCGCCGGGTCCGGGGTCGGGGATGGTGATCGTCGTGACTTCGACCGGTGCACCCTTCGAGCGGGCGATCACACCTCGAACCTGTTGCGGCATGGGGTAGCTCCTTTTGACGAGACGGCGGCTGACTAGCGGCAATTGTGCTGTATCAGTAGATGCGTGTCTAGTATATCAATTGCACTCCTATCGTAACGGCAGGTCACTCGCCCATCCGCCGCCGGGCTTTGGAATACTCGCCGACGTGGAAATCCGCTGGCAGCAGGACCATACCGACCGACTACGGGCAGTGCGAGTGGGTTGGGACGGCGCCGAGGTGGGGGCGCCGTGCTTCCCGCCCGACTGGGAGTCCGATCCCGACGACGTCCATATATTGCGCATCGCAACGGAGCACGGCACCTGTCCGCCGGGGTCGTACCCGTACCGGCGGCCCCCCGAAGACTGCGAGTATTCGCTCTTCGTCGAGGCACTTGGCGACGAGAGCGCCTTCGACTTCACCGATCGTCATCGGCGCCTGCTGGCGATGATGAGCTGGACACTGTCCGACCCGTACGACGACGAAGACATTCCCGGCGCCGACCCGAAACGCCCCTACGGCGACTTCACCTTCTATCAGCTGGAGATGGCCTTACACCTCGGCCTGATCCCGGCGCAGAAGCCGGCGGACCACGACCCGATGACGCCGGAGATCGTCGCGGCCATGACCTCCCTGCACGGCGAGATGCAGCCGGCGCTACAGGTGTTCCTCGAGCGCTTCGAGATCCCCAACGGCCAGGTGTTCACCGGTCATGACTGGGGCGGATGGGAGCCAGCCTGACGATGCTGCCGCCTCGCAATAGTTCGGCGCGCTCCTCGGGGGTCGTGCCACCCCAAATGCCATGTGGCTCTTGGGCGTCGACCGCGTAACGCCGGCACGGCACCAGCACGGGACACGACTCACACACCTGCTTGGCAGGCCGCTCGTTGAGCCGACGGGTGTTACCCCTCGTGTTCTCGGGTGGATAGAACATGTCCGTGGACGCGCCGCGGCAGCTGGCCCGCAGCTGCCAACCACCGTCCGAGAACGCCGAACGCATCTCGGGGGTGAAACTCCGCATCGCCGGGCGCGCACTCATCGTTGCCACGATTCCTTGCGTTCACCGCAACCCGAACGGACCTGCATCACCATCGCATTCCCCTGCTTCCACCGGCCCGTCACCATCCCGCGCTGCACCGCGCCCCGGCTTGAGCCGGTATTTCGACGATGTCACCGAAGAGGTTCGCCGCGCAAGCCTCGTTCCGCTGGGATGGAGAATGTCACACCTGTTGGCTGACAACGGTTTCCGATGTTCACCGGTGGTGCATCCGTTGTTCACGGTAGGTTGCCCGCAGCTCCGAAGATCCTGGGGCTCGGTGCGCAACGCTACGGGTTCACGGCTATCGTCGGAGTCATGGACGGAGTGGTCACCGGCGACGTCGCGGACAACCGCGACCCCGACGCGGCGCAGGCCGAGTACTACCGCCAGGAACTCAGCGGACTACGCGCACAAGCGCAATCTGACCTGGCCCGAAGGTACATAGAGCTGCAGCAGCTTCGCGATTCGGGACTGGCAGAACGCGCCGCAGACGTGCGAAGGTTCATCAGGGCCCTGGAGTCGGAGATCGCCACCTTGGAACGTCTTGGCGAGGGCCTTCAGCGCTGGCTTTAGTCGCCTCCACGTTCGCGCTGCGACCGTGCCTTGCGTGTGACGGTGCCGGACTTCGCACCCGCGGATGCCGGCTCGTCTGAAACACCGGACTCGGGCTCGTGGTCGGGCGCGAGGCCGGATGGGACGGTCTGCGTCAGGACGAGAGGCGCCGGCCCGGGTTCGACGATCGGCTCCGCTTCGCCGCCCCTCGACGCCGCCTGCCCACCGGTCGGGGCCAGCACGGGACCACACATCTCGATGGCCTTCTGCGTGTAGACGCGGTAGCCGAATTCTGGCTTGTATCCATGGATCTCGGGGGTGTCGAGATCGCGGATGAACGTCAGGATCTCGCGACTGAACACCTGGCCTGGGACCAGCACGGGGAATCCGGGCGGATACGGCGTCACGAATGTCGCCGACACGACGTCGATGCCGTTGTCCAGCTTGTCGAAGACCTCGTCGCCGGTGAGGTACTCGCAGTTGGTGTCGTCGTAGGACAGATAGAACGCTCGCCGCACGTCACCCTCCGGGGTGGGTTCGGCACCGCTGTGGTCACGGAACACCTCGTGGAAACCGCTGAAGTTTGGCATCGCCGCCGAGCTGGTGGTGAGGCTTCGCACCTTCTGCTCGAAGCGCCCCCGCTCGCCAAGACCCATCTCGCCGATGCCCTCGTCGAGTTCACCGGCAATCTTCACCAACACCTCGACCAGGAACGCCACCGAGCTTCGGGTGGTGCCGATGTTGGTCATGAACAGCACCGTGTTGCGAGACGTCTTGTTGATCTGGACGCCGTGACGATCCATCAACTGCTCGCGCTTGAAGGTGTCACCGTCGTAACCGGTGCGACCGATCGACAGTGTGATGCGGGACGGGTCGAGCACGAATTCGTCGTTCTCCCAAGCGGTCATCATGTTCCGGAGGCCCGACCGCAGCGGCTGCGCGATGTGCGAGTCCCGGTAAGCGTCCGGGATCAAGTCCGACGTCCGCAGGCACTCCATGTACTTGCTCAGCAGCGGGTGGTTGTCGATCGCGTCGCGCAACTGCATGGCGTTCTCGATCTGGCGTTGCACCAGCTCGACACCTTCGAGCGCGACTTGACGGCGACCGAGGTCCAACGACGCCAAGATTTGATAGTTCGGCGAGGTGGAGGTGTGCGCCATGTAGGCCTCGTGGAAGGCCTCGGCGACCTTCTGCTCGAAGTCCTGGTCGAAGACGTGGATCATCGAACCTTGCCGCAACGACGTCAGTGTCTTGTGCGTCGACTGCGTGGCGTACACCCGGACACGGGCCGTGGCCGGGTCCGGACGAAGCCTGCGCCCCAACAGTTCTGCATCGCTGGCGGAGGGGGCGAAGTCCGTCTCGTATTCGCGTCGGTACTCGTCGCTCTTCAGTCTGTCGCGGAGGTTTCTGGCCGCCGCCATCGCCGTTCGACCGCGATACACCGGGTGGAAGCGCGCGAAGGCGAACCACGCCTCGTCCCAGAGGAACACCAGATCGGGCTTGATGGCCAGGCATTCCTCCATCACGCGCTCGACGTCGTAGACGATGCCGTCGAACGTGCAGTTGGTCAGTGACATCATCTTGACCCGGTCGAGCTTTCCTGCGGCCTTGAGTGCCAACAACTTCGACTTGATCTCGTGCAACGGAATGGCGCCGTACATCGTGTAGTCGGCCAGCGGATACGCCTCGAGGTAGACGACGTTGGCGCCGGCCATCATCATCCCGTAGTGGTGGGACTGATGGCAGTTGCGGTCCAGAAGCACGATGTCGCCAGGTGCCACCAACGATTGCGTGACGATCTTGTTGGCCGTCGACGTCCCGTTGGTGACGAAGTAGGTGTGGCGCGAACCGTAGGCCTCGGCGGCCAACTGCTGGGCATCGCGCAACGGCCCCGTCGGCTCGAGCAGTGAGTCCAATCCTCCACAGGTGGCTGATGTTTCGGCCATGAAGACGTCGAGGCCGTAGAAACCGACCATGTCCTTGATCCAGTGCGAGTTGACGATCGACTTGCCCTGGCTGATGGGGAGTGCGTGGAACACGCCCGTCGGGCGGTGGCTGTACTGCTTGAGTGCGCTGAAGAACGGCGTGCGGTACCGCTCGGCGACGCCCTGCAGGATCGACAGGTGCAGTTCCAGAACGCCCTCGCGGGCGTGGAACACGCGGCGGAAGAAGGGCCCGAGGCGGCCGGCGATCTGTTCGACGTCGATCTCGGTCATCAGGTACATGTCGAGTTCGGGCCGTAGCTCCCGAAGCGACTCGGCGAGGATCTGGGCGCGTTCGTCGGGGGACTTGTGGTCGTCGAGCTCCTCGGACACCCGGGTGTCGACGAAGTCGGCCAGTGAGGTCAGGTCCCGGGTCGACTGGTGTGAGAAGCGGCGCCGGATGACGACGGCCTGAAGGTTGACGTTGAGCCGCGCCGCGATCAACGCTTCGTCGCCGCTGGCGACGATGACCAGTTCGTAGCGGAATTGGTCGTCGGGGCGACGCCAGCTGCGAACTTCCTTGCGAAGCGCGCGTTCCTGCGCTTCTGTCATCTTCTCTACGACCAGCACCTCGAAGTACAGGTCCTCGGTGGTCCCGACGGGGTGCTGCTCCAGGGTGCGCGGGTCGGCAGGGAACATGTCGGTGTCGTCCATCCCCGCGGTGTCGACCTCCCCGCTGCGGTATGACTCGGTGGTCAGAGCGCGATTGATGCGCGCTACGGCGTGGGCGAACTTGTCGTAGTGGCCGGCCGCGAACTGCCGCTGCACCTTGGCAAACTGCGGTGTTCCTGGGTAGGCCCAGTAGGGCTCCAACGGAGCCAGAGTGGCCAGCAGGCCCTGGCACACGCCGACGTACTCGTCCTTCAGTTCGCCGGTGGTGGTCGTGCGAGTAAGCCGATCGGCCGCCTCGTCCAGTCGGCACCAGGCGTCGCCTCGGAGCTGCCACGCACTGTTGTAGGCGTGCTGCGGATCTCGTGACACCGTCGACCTCCGACCATCGTGCAACCCGGCATCTGTTGCCGCGCAGTGGATAGCAATATCGCAGCGCTCGTCGCCCCAACGCGTGAGCGCCAGGCGAACGGGAGACGCCGATTTGATGACCAACGTCTCGAGTTGGAAAGCCCGGCGGGCACGGCGGTGACACCCCGACGACGACGGCCGTTTACGAGCGCCGTGTATCGATGTCGGGGCAACTGCCGAGAAGGGACGAGACCGATGACTCAAGTGGATGCGCGTACGGATCCCGCCTCGCGGCGCGTGATCGATCTAGCCATCGGAATACTGATGGGGCTGCGCGAGTGCTCGGAGGACGAGGCATTCGACGATCTCGTCGACGCGGTCCACGAGACTGGCATCGGCCCGGCAGGCTTGGCCGCGGCGCTCACACACGTGGTCGGAGGCAAGGGCGAGGACGTCCCCCACCAGTCCGCGGTCATTCGAGTGTGGGGCCATCTACTCACGACCCGAAGTGGCCTCCGCGACCGCGATCACCCGAACTAGCCAACGCGATCGAACAGGCGTCCGCAAACCGACCACGGGCATCGGAGCAAATGCAAGGAAGCGACGCCCGAGCCCTGAATTGGACTAGACCGACGTCGGCGACTCCCTTGCCGACAACTCTGCACCGGCACGGCGTTCTACGAGGAGGGGCACGAAGTCGCGGATCGGACTTTCGTCGAAAGATGCGTGCGCACTTTGGATCACGACCAGAATCTCTTCTGACGTCAGTTCGGAATGTCGACTACTCAGGCGTTGGTGCACGTGCACCAACGCGTCCTGCTCGCTCATGGCCCCCATGCCCGCAAGTGTCCGCCGCGTAGCGGCTGCCGTCAACCTTCTGTTTACCGGCTGGCAACCACGTCACGGACTCCGCGAGTGTGCGCGTCTGCGGGCGACACGCCGGGCGGATGTCGAACTTTACGCACGCTCGCTCAGCGGTCAAACCCCTTGTGTCACTTACGTTTCAGCTCGGGTTTCTTGTCGGTGGGTCGTACTAATGTTCGAGTATGAGTTCGGATCGGGTCACCGCAGTGGTTGCGGGGATCCGCGCTGCCGTCGCCGAACTCGTCGACCTGGACTGTGACCAGTTCACCCACCTCGAGTTGGTGGAGTTGTTGGGCGAACTGGAAACCGTCACCTGGCAGCTGCCCACGGTGGGGCATCAGGTGATCGCCCGTCTGCAACGCGAAGCCTCCCCGGTGGAGTTGGGCGCGAAGTCCCTGGGAAGCGTGCTGACCCAACGATTGCGGATCTCCGGCAAGGAGGTCCGCCGACGGATCTGCGAAGCGGAGGATCTCGGACCGCGGACCACGCTGAACGGGCAACCGTTGGACCCCAAGCTGGCCCCCACCGCGGCCGCGCAAGCCCGCGGCGCGCTGGGGCCGGAGCACGTCACCGAGATCCGGACGTTCCTCGACACACTGCCCACCTGGGTCGACCCGAACGTCCGGGAGCTCTCGGAGAAGGCGTTGGTGGTCGTCGGGTCCGGGACCGGTCCGGAGGAACTGGCCAAGGCGGCCAAGGAACTGGCGACGGCGATCGACCAGGACGGGCCCAAACCCGACGACGTCGAACGGGCGCGCAAACGCTACGTCCGGCTGGGCCCGCAGCAGGCCGACGGCATGACGAAGCTGACCGCACTGCTCGATCCCGAGGCGCGGGCGATCGTCGAACCGATCCTCGCCAAATACGGCGCACCCGGCATGTGCAACCCGGCCGACCACGAACCCCGCACCTCCGGCACCCCCAGCCAGGAGCAGATCGACGCCGACGACCGCAACCTTGGGCAGCGCAACCATGACGCGTTGATCGCCATCGGACGGTCTGTCCTGTCGTCGGGGGAGTTGGGTCAGCACAACGGGTTGCCGGTCACGGTCATCGTCACCACCACGCTGCAAGACCTGGAGGCCGCCCGCGGGTCTGGTGTCACCGGTGGCGGGTCGCTGTTGCCGATGGCCGATGTGATTCGGATGGCCTCCCACGCCCATCACTACCTGGCGGTGTTCGACAAACACACCAACGAAGCGCTCTACCTGGGCCGGTCGAAGAGGTTGGCCTCGGTCGGGCAGCGGATCGTCTTGCACGCCCGCGACCGCGGGTGCACCAAACCCGGCTGCACGGTCCCCGGCTACGGCGCCCAGGTGCATCACACCAACGGCTGGGCCAAGAACAACGGGCAGACCAACATCGACGAAGTGGTCTTCGCCTGTGGCGGGGACAACCGCCTCGCCGAACAAGGCTGGACGGTTCAAATCCGCAACGGCGTCGTCGAATGGATACCCCCGCCACCCATCGACGTCGGGCAAGCCCGCGTCAACTACCTCCACCACCCCGAACGACTACTCGCCGAACCGGGCCCGTGACGACGCGGGTTCTGGATTGGCTGTCCGCCAACCACTTTCGCACGCGGTAAAGACCCCGCGTGGTGGAACGCCGGCCGGCACCGGCATCAGCCCACCTGGTGGCCCGCTTCCCGGGCTTCCTCGAGCAGGATCGGAACGGCCATCGTGGCGGCGTGGATACCGATTACGCTGGCAATCTCCATCACCTCGAGAACCTCACCGGCCGTCGCGCCGTACCCGATCGCGTTCTCGATGTGCAGCTTGAGCCCGGGCACGTACAGATGGGTGGCCGCGGTGTCGAAGGCGATGTAGACGAGCTCCTTGACCTTCGGCGACAGCGTTCCCGACTTCCACGGCACGCTCGAGAAGGCGGTGTAGGACTCGAACAAGTCGGGGTCCAATTCGAGCATCTCGTCCCAAAATGCGTGCCAATAACCACGATTCGCAGTGAACTCGGCCTTGATGCGTTCCTGGTTGGCATCCAGCGGCGCGGGTCCGGTGCGCAGGCCCTTCTCGACGAGCACCTGCACCAGGATCGGCACCCCGATGTTCATCGCGTGAATGCCGAGGGTGGAGGTCAGCTCGATGACCTCCATGATCTCGGCCGGCGTCGCGCCCGCGGCGAACGCCGCCTTGATGTGTTGGCGCACACCGGGGGCGTACATGTGCGTCGCGGCCGCGTCGACCGCGATGAAGACGAGCTCCTTCGTCTTGTCGTCGAGGTGATTGTGTCCGTCCCGCCACGGCACCGACGAGAACCCCGTGTACGCCTCGAGGAAGTCCGCGTCGAGCAGAAGAATGCTCTCCCACAGGTCGCTCCACGTCCCGCGGATACGGACGAAGTCATCCTTGACCTGCTGCTGGCGCGTCGTCAATGACATGTGCTGTCTCCTTGAGTCTTTCGGGGGATTCTCAGTTGTCGGGGGTGGGAGAGGCCGAGGCGATCCACCTGGCGACCTCGGTGTGGTCGGCGGCCGGTTCCAGGTCCTCGGCGGCGCGGCTCCAGAGCTCGACGGCGCCGTCGCCAAGGGCGGGTTCGACGTTGACCGCTCGGGCCAGGTCGGTGGCAATCCTCATGTCCTTGAGCATGAGTCGCAGTCCGAAGCCGGAGTCGTAGCCACCGGGCAGGATGAAGTTGGGCCACTTGTTCTCGGTGGACCCGCTGCGCCCGCTCGACCCGTTGAACACCGACAGCATGACCTCGGGGTCGAGACCGAACCTCTCACCGGCGATCATCGCCTCGCTGGTCACCCACAGGTGGGTCGCGGACATGAGGTTGTTGAGAGCCTTCACGGCGTGACCAGCGCCGACGTCACCGCACCGGACGGTTCGCCCGAGCAGCGCGAGCACCGGCTCGACGCGGTCGACCGTCTCGCCGTCGCCGCCGACCATGATCGTCAACTTGCCGGCCTCCGCACCGCGGACGCCACCCGAGACGGGTGCGTCGACGAGATGGACGCCGCGTTCGGCCAGCTCGGTTGCGAGTTCGCGCGTGCGCAACGGCTCCGAGGAGCTCATGTCGACCACGACGCTGTCGGGCGCGAGTGCCGAGACCACGTCGGTGTCACGCAGGACCGCGGTGACGACGTTCGAATCGGGCAGCATGAGGATGACGACATCGGCGACGGCCGCCTCACTCGCCGAGTGCACCGCCGCGCCACCCGCCTCGGCGAGTTGGGTGAGTGCCTCCTCGGACAGGTCGAATCCGAGCACGCGATGTCCAGCGGCGACCAGCAGTCGCGCCATCGGACTGCCCATCTTGCCGAGCCCGATGAAGCCGATCGTCGGCATTGGCTCCGTAGAGTCAGACGACGCGACGTCAGACATCGACGCCCATCTCCTTCAACACCCGCTCCGCGACGCGGAACGATTCGAGTGCCGCGGGCGCACCGACGTAGACCGCGGCCTGGATGAGCACCTCTTGAATCTGAGCGGGCGTGACACCGTTGTTCATCGCTCCGCGGACGTGCACCCCGAGCTCGTGTGAGCGGTTCAGTGCGGTCAGCATCGCCAGGTTCAACATCGAACGCGTCTGTCGGTCAAGGCCTTCGCGTGACCAGACTTCGCCCCAGCAGTACTCGGTGACCAATTCCTGTATCGGGCGGGAGAACTCGCTGACCGCGTCGAGCGACCTCTGCACGTGCGCCTCGCCGAGTACCTCCTTGCGAATCGCGAGCCCGCGTTCGTAGCTCTCCTCGTGCGTGCCGCCGATGGTCATCGTTCGTTCTCCTCGGTAAGGGGTGCCGCTGCGTATTCGTCGTCGGTGACCGGAATCTCCCAGGCCGTCACGCCGAGTGAGATCGCGGTGTGCACCATGAAGCTGTCGGGTGCGGCACCATGCCAGTGCCGCTCGCCGGGAGGCGCCCATACGGTGTCACCGGCACGCAGAACGTGCACCGGTCCACCCTCGGACTGAATGAGTCCGCGGCCGGCCAGAACCTGGAGGATCTGACCGGATTCGTGTGAGTGCCAATGGGTCCGAGCTCCTGGCGTGAAGTCGACGGTGTTGATCGTCACGCCGTCGGTCGCCGGCATCGTCAGGTAGGGATAGGCCGTGCCGGTGAACTGCGAGCCTGACTTTCCCGCGGTCCCGGCTTGCGATCGCGCTGGTGTGATGATCATGAAGCGTCCCCCTTTGGGTCGTGCAGTCGAATTCCGCCCGAGACGTCGCCGATTGCGTCGACGACGGTGTTGCTGATTTCGTCGGCGTAGCCAAGCTGTCGGGCGAGACCGAAGGCGGCCACGGGCCCCGGCGCGCTGAGGCTTGCGACGCCGAGCGTTGCCACCAGTTCGAGATAGAGCGTGACGTCCTTGAGCATGAGAGTGTTGGTCAGGCCGCCCTTGAGGTAGTCGCCCTCGATGATCTTCGGGAAGCGGTTCGTGCTCGCGAAACTCGTTCCCGAGCTGGCGTTGACGACGTCGAGCACGGTCTTGAGGTCCAGGCCTGCCTTCTTCGCCGCGACCATGACCTCCGCCGTCGCCGACAGGGTGACGGCGTTGAGGAAGTTGTTCAGCAGCTTGACCGTGTGTCCTGCCCCGCTCTCCCCGCAGTGAAAGACCTTGTCGGCGAAGTGATCCAGCGCGGGCCGGGCGACCTCCAACGCGGCGACGTCACCGCCGACCATGAGGGTGAGCGTGCCCTTCTCAGCAGCCGCAGCGCCACCGGAGATGCCCGCGTCAAGGTAACTCGCGCCTCGCGATGCGACGTCCGCCGCGATGTTTCTGGTCGACGCGGGGGCCGACGTCGACAGGTCGACGATGACCTGCCCCGGTCGTACGTTCTGCAGGAACGCGGGATCGGAGTACACGACGGTCTCGACCACCTTGCTGTCGGGCAGCGAGAGAAGCACCACGTCGGTGTCGGCGACGACCGCGGCCGCGGTGGCCGCGGCGGTGGCTCCAAGCTCAGCGGCGGCGCCCTCGCGGGCGTCGAAGCCCAGCACGTCGACTCCGGCGCGCACCAGACACGCCGTCATGCGGCCGCCCATGTTTCCCAGGCCGATGAAGCCGATCCTCGGTGCCGTCATCGGTCCCACTCCTTCGAATAGAGGGCGTCGTCCACCGCGCCCGCGTCCCACGCTCCGGCACCGCCGGATGGCCGCACCGTATTCACGATCGACGCTCCGCCGTCGACCGAGAGGACCTCACCCGTCATATATGCCGCGTCCTCGCTCAGGACGAACGAGACGACACCGGCAATCTCGGCGGCCTTGCCCTCCCTGCGCAGCGGCGTCGTCGACGCGCGTTGCACCATGTCGTTCTTTCCGCCGGAGGTCGAGGCGGCCGCCGCAAACAGCTCGGTCGGAACGATCCCTGGCGCGACACCGTTGACGCGGATGCCAAGTGGTCCGCCGTAGACGGCGGCTGCATGTATGAGCCCCACGACGGCGTGCTTCGAGGTCTGATAGGGCAAGAGGTCAGCCGAACCAGTGTGTCCCGCAATGGATGCCGTGACCGCGATCGCTCCGCGGGTGTGGTGCTGGCGGTACAGGCGGAATGCGGCGCGAAGCCCAAGGAACTGTCCGCGGACGTTGACTGCCATCACGCGTTCGAAGTCGTCGAGCGTGAGGTCGGGCAGCTCGGCGAAACTGCCGAAGATGCCGGCGTTGAGGTGATGCAGGTCGATTCGTCCGAACTTCTC
This sequence comes from Mycolicibacterium hodleri, assembly GCA_006864685.1. Lineage (GTDB taxonomy): Bacteria > Actinomycetota > Actinomycetes > Mycobacteriales > Mycobacteriaceae > Mycobacterium > Mycobacterium hodleri_B. Next base: position 84,793 of record VIFX01000022.1, read on the forward strand.
CATGCCCGCGGCGATGTACGCGTCGACGCCCGCTTCCTCGGAGACGTCCGCACGGACGAAGACGGAATCGGTTGGCAGCGAGGCAACCAGCGCCTCGGCGGCGTCGCCGTTGACGTCGACCGCGATGACGTGGGCGCCGTCGTCGGCCAAGCGTTCGGCCGAGGCGCGCCCGAGTCCAGATGCTGCGCCCGTGACGACGGCAACGCGACCGGCGAATCGCCCCGGCGTGGCACTCTGCGGCGTCACGCGAGTGATCCGATCGTGGCGGCGATTCCCGCGAGTTCGCCATCGGTGACGGGCGTGAATCGCGACAGCGTGCTCGGGTCGTGGCCGGACACCAGGTGAGCCACCCGGCCGGACGACACGAGCTCGGTGATGGTGTCGAAGCCGGTGTACATCGCGGGAAGGTCGGCGACGAACGCGAAGGGCATGTCCGCCTCGAGCTCCTCGTAGTAGTGCATGGAGTCCGAGGCCAGGAGGACGGTGCCCTCGTCCGTGTCGACCAGCACGACGCTCAGTCCCGGTGTGTGCCCGCCCAATTCGAGCACTGTGACGCCTGGCGCCAACTCGAGTGAATCCTGGTAGGTGCGCACGCGGCCTTCCTTGTCGGCGGCGACGAGGGATGCGATCTCGTCGTCCTCGACCGAGTAGTGAAACTGTTTGCGAGTGGCGAGCGGGCCGGTCCAGAAGTCGAGCTCACGTTTGGCGATCACCAGCGTCGACGTGGGGAACAGGCCGAGGTTGCCGATGTGGTCGTAGTGCGCGTGCGTGACGATGACGTCCGGCGCAGCGTCCGGGCGCACACCGAGCGCCGCGTAGGCGCGGGCGGGATCAATCCCGAAGGTGCGGTTGCGAACTTCTCCCCCATGCTTGGAGAAGCCGGTGTCCACGATGATCGTGCGGTCGGCGTTCTGCAGCACCCAGAAGAAGTAGTCCATGCCGATCGGGTCGTCATGTTCGCCGTATACGTGGTGGTTCAGATACACGTCCGACTTGCGGGTGGTCCGCTCGCCGTACTTGACGATCGTGACTCGGTACGTGGCAGAGGTCATTGGGCGTCTCCCTTCGATCCGATCAGGTTGGCGGGCAGTGTGTTTGCGCCGCCACCGGCAGGTTGATCGGCCGGTTGGTCGTCGGTCGAGATGTCCCGACCCGCCGTTTCGGGAAGCCATTTGAGGATGACGATCAGCGCGAGCGCCGCGACGAGGACGAGATATCCGGCGGGTGCGACGGCACTGCCCGTGGCGCCGGCGATCCAGGCCCCGATGAACGGGCCCGGGCCGGCGATGAAGGCCAGTGCAAAGTTGAACCCCAGTGCGCTGCTTGAGGCGCGGGTCGAGGCCGGGAACAGCTCGACGAGCATGACGACCGTCGTCACGCTGACGAGACACTGGGCGACGCTCAGGATGCTGATTCCGGCGACGACGGCAAGGCTCTGACCGCCCGACATCATCGCGAAGACGGGGAACGGCAACACGACGTATCCGATCGTGCCGATGATGTTGAGCTTGCGGCGGCCGTATCGGTCCGAGAGTGCACCCGCAACGGGGCACAGCACCATGTAGATGGTCAGGCCGATCGCGGCGAGGCCGAGTGCCGCGCCTCGGTCGAGTTTCACGGTCGAGATCAGGTAGTTGACGACATACGTTGCGAGGTAATAGAACCCGAGCCCTTGCACCGCCGCGATGGCGAGTGTCAGGAGGATGGGCTTGAGATTCTGTCGAAAGCCGCGGAATGCCGACGGCCGATCGGTTGCCTGAACGGCCTGTTGCGCCTTCACCTTTTCGAAGACCGGGGTCTCCGAGAGACGCGACCTGATGTAGAGGCCGACGAGAGCCAGCGGCGCCGCCATGAGGAACGGCACGCGCCATCCCCAGCTGAGAACCTGCTCTTCGGACAGCACGCTGTTGAGAAGCAAGGCGAAGAGGCTGCCGACGATCGTCGCGAGCGCAGCGGTGCCCGACACCACGCTTGCGAAGATGCCGCGACGATTGGCAGGCGTCGACTCGACCAGGAACGCGGCGGAACCCGTCCATTCGCCTCCCGCCGACAATCCTTGGACGCATCGCAGCAGCACCAGGAGACACGGCGCGGCGATGCCGATGGTCGCGAAGTCGGGAAGTGCGCCGATCAGCGTCGTCGCGACACCCATCGCCACCACGGAGACGGACAGCTGCACCCGGCGGCCGTACTTGTCGCCGATCGGGCCGAGCACGAATCCGCCGAGCGGTCGCATGACGAAGCCGACCGCGAACACCGCCAGTGACGACAGCAGCGCGACGAACGGTGACGTGTCAGGTGGAAAGAACAGCGTTCCGATGATGGCGGCGAAGAACCCGTACACCGCGAAGTCGAACCACTCCATGAAGTTCCCGATGCCGACGGCGATCGCGATGCGGGTGCGACTCGACGGCGCCCCGGTCGTCGTTGCGTTCACTTCAGCGACCTCCTCGTGCCCATCTCCAGTGATGAGCTGCGTCACCCAAACTACCCCAAGATTGTATGACAGTCATTCAATTCATCCGAAGATGCCGAGGCCTGGAATTACCAGCCGCCCGTGGCCGGCCATGCGTCAGACGACGTTGTCCTTGAGGCTCGACAGTGCGGTACGAGCTGCCGTACGAATGTGAGCGGCCATCAACTCGGAGGCTCGCGTCGCATCCCGGCTGGCGATGGCCGCGACGATCGCCCTCAGCTCGCCGATGACGTCGTGGGCGCGGCCCGGCTCGGCGAGCGAGGTCGCGCGTAGTACCTGGACCCGCGCCTGGATGGCCTCGAGTAGCTGCTGCACGGCATTCGTCGCCGCTCCGGCGATGAGCACGACGTAGAACTCGTTCTTCGCCGCGAGTATCTCGCGTACCTCGGCACCGGATTCCACGACGGCGGCGAACTGCTCGACCGCCCGCGCGAGCTGCGCCACTTGGTCGTCGCTGGCCCGCTCGACGAACCGTTGCACGACCAGTGACTCGAGCGAAGCACGCACCTCGTAAAGGTCCACCGCGTCGTCCAGCGACGGCACGGTCACGATCGCACCTCGCTGCGGGACGACGGTCACCAGCCCTTCCGAGGCGAGTTCGCGCAGCGCTTCGCGGACGGTGGTGCGGGAAACCCCCAGGCTTTCGATGAGCTCACGCTCGACCAACCGCTGACCCGGCACGAGATGAAAGTCGATGATCGCCTGCCGCAGCGTCGCTATGACCTGTTCACGCAGAGGCGCGGCGGTCCGACCGATCGGGGTGGCCGACCAGGACGCGGCGAGCGAGTTGCCAGACATGGGGTCCAGACTATGCGCCGGTCGCGGACCTGGTGACGTGTGCGCGACTCAGGCAAGCACGTTCGCGACGTCGGCGGCACGACCCGGAGCGGCCGGGTATCGGTCCCTGACTCGGGCGTCGTGTCCGGGTATCACCGTGGCGCCCGTCTCGGCGGCGAGGCGGTTGATGAAGGCAAGGCCCTGCTTCATCTCGTTGAGATCGGTGAAGGCGAAGAAGGGCCACTCGTTGTCGATCTGTTCGTAGAAGTGCGCGGCGTCGACGGCGAGGATCAGACCTCCGTCTGCAGTCTCGACGCGGACGAGCAGTTCCCCGGGACAATGCCCGCCGATCGGATAGACCGTGATGCCCGGAAAGACCTCCGTCTCCTCGGAGATCAGCCGCAGCCTTCCCTCATCGCGTGCCTTACGCACGGGTTCGAGGTTCTCGACAGTGGTGAACTCGCCTTCCAACGCGTCGGCGTCCCACTTACCGAACCAGTAGTCGTATTCGCGCTGACCCGAGACGACCTGAGCGTTCGGGAACAGACGAAGCTCGCCGATGTGGTCGTAGTGAAAGTGGGACGTGATGACCATGTCGACCGTCGTCGGATCGACGCCGACGAGATCGAGGCCGACGGCGGGAGGCGTCACGCTGATTTCGCCGAGCCAGTCCCGAGCCGGAATGTCATAGCCCGTGTCGACGAGGATGGTCTTGTCTCCGGCCCGGAGCACCCAGAAGTTGTAATCCATGTTCAGGTCGCCGTCGGGCTGGTCGTACTGGGCGTAGTCGTTGAAGACGTCGCTGCGGCGGACTACCCGCTCGCCGTACTTGACTTGCCAGACGCTGATCGGATCCGAGCCTGCATTCACGAAAACTCCCTCGCCTCTTCTGGTTTCACCGAGCAGCACGCTCGCCAACGGGACGGCGCAACCCGACTATATGACCGTCATACAAAATGCTGCAAGGGATTGGGCGTTACCGGAATTGGCTGTTGACAAGACCGACGACGACGAGTTTCAATCACTCATATTGTCATACGATCTGACAATTTAGGACGGGTGGATGCGGTTCCATTCGTCTCACGAGTGTCGTCCTCGTCCCGCCGCGACCCTGATGTCACGACGCGCCCCTAGGCGACCCAACCTCGAAAGGAACGCTCCATGGGACGACTCGACGACAAGGTTGCACTCATCACCGGCGCCTCGCGGGGGCAAGGCCGCGAGATGGCCGAACTCTTCGTCCGCGAGAACGCCACGGCCGTGTACTCGGCCGACGTCCTGGACGCCGCCGACGCGGACACCAGCGAGGTCACCTTCCTCACGATGGACGTGACCAAATCCGACCAGTGGAAGACGGTGGTCGGCCAGATCGTGGCCGAGCACGGCCGGATCGACATCCTGATCAACAACGCGGCGATCTGTCTATACGAGCCGATCCTCGACACGACCGACGAGATCTACGACCGCGTCCTCGACGTCGACCTGAAGAGCATCTTCTACGGCATGAAGACGGTTCTGCCGCACATGGTTTCGGCGAAGAAGGGATCGATCGTCAACGTGTCGTCGATCTGGGGACTCGCCGGAGTGCCCAATTCGTACGCCTATCAGGCGGCCAAGGGCGCAATCCTCAACGTGAGCAAGAACGTCGCCGCGACGCACGGCCCGGACGGGGTGCGCTGCAACTCGCTGCACCCGGGCTACATCCTGTCCCCGATGAACGAGCACCAGGCACCCGAGATCAATGCCGCGCTGATCGCCGGCACCGTGTTGGGTCGCCCGGGCAATGCGATCGAAACCGCTTACGCCGCACTCTTTCTCGCCAGTGACGAAGCCAGTTACGTCACCGGCACGTCGCTGGTGGTCGACGGCGGCTACCTCGCCCCGTAGGGGGCGCTACTCAACGCCCGCGTCACGGTCTCGACCCAGACGTCCGGGTCGGTGGCCCACAGATTGTGGTCGGCGCCAGAAAGTTCCTCGAACCTGCCGCCGGGCACCAGGGCCGCGAGTTGTCGCAACGGCCACGACGGGCGAATGTCGTTCTCCGCGGCGATGAACGACATGGGAACGGTGGAGTCGGCGAGGCGCCGAAACAGGTCGGGCTGATGGATCCACTGCACGAATGAGTCGTTGAGCGCGGCGTGAACGGCTGGCACCCAGTCGATCACGATGTCGTCCTCGAGGTGCCGCGCCGCTTCGTACACCTGCGACCACGTGCGGTCCTTGTGCAATCCATGGCCGGCGATCCCGACCACCAAGTTCACCCGGTCGGGATGGTCCAGCGCATACCGCACCGCGAGGTCCGATCCCCAGGAGTGGCCGAGAACGCTCCAATCGTCAACCCCTGCATGCCTTCGCACCGTCTCGAGGTCGGCAACGGCCTGGTCGAGGTCGTGTGGCCCACCCCCGGAGCGTCCCACTCCCCTTGGCTCCGGGTACCACGCCCGCATCCCCCGCGGCGCGAGATCGTCGTCCTCGAGGTAGTGGACGCACCCGGGGCCACCGGAGAGCACCACCACGTCAGGGCCGGCCCCGGTGAGGCCAACGTGCAGCAAGGTTCCGTCGTCGGCCGGGAGCGTCGTCGACCGCATGTCACGTGCCTCCACCCGCCGAGTCGCCTTGCCTCAGTCTCATCGATGGTAGCGAGAGTGGACGGATGTAGCGGGTGCGCCTGCAGCGAGGCTCTTCGGAGGCCGGAGCATTCGCCGACCCGAGGCGCCGTGAGGTGGCTAGTCGTAGATCACGTCGAGTCCGCGGCGCCTCAGATCGGCCAGGCCGTCACGCATGGCTTGGAGTTGCTCCTCGGAGTGGCCCCGCCAGTCGGTCAGTTCGCCGACGATCCGCACGGGTTCGCGGGTGCGGTAGGAGAGCGTCGGGTTGCCCGGCAGCTTCTTGTCGGTCACGTTCGGGTCGTCCTCGACCGCGCCTTCGGGTTCCACCAGATAGATCCGACCCCTGCCGTCGCCCTTGGCGAACTCCGCTCCCCACACCGCGGCATCCAGCGTCTTGGTCACGTACACGTGGTTCATGACGCGCCCCTCCTCGTAATTGGAATAGCGCCCCGGCACCAGCAGATCACCGATCTCGAGGGCTGCCTTGGTGCCGTGCAGGAACGCACCAGACTCATGTCGTTCAAAGGGTTTTGGTGAACTCGGCATGACGACTCCCCGCTCTCGACTACGTTGCGGCGAGATTGTGCCGCCTCGTGGGGGTCTTGCCGCAAGCCCCCTACCCCGCCTTATAGTGAAAGGGCAACGCACTACATGATGGTTGTGTTGCCGCCATTGCGTTTTGCGTCGAACATCGCGCGGTCGGCGGACGCGATGCAGCCGTCGATCAACGCGACGCAATTCGCCCCTGGCTCGGCGAAAGTGGCCAGGCTGATGCTCGTCACCCCGACGCTGGCGGTGATCTCGTGCGGGGCAGGTGCGGCGATGGCTTCCCTGATCCGGTCGAAGTCCCACCGGTCCTCGACGCCACGGTCGGCGAGGTCGACGACGACGAATTCCTCGCCACCCACGCGGGCGACCAGGGCGCTGCCGCGGACCGCCGACTTGATTCGTCGCGCACTGCGGATCAGGACCTCGTCGCCGACGAGGTGACCGAAGGTGTCGTTGACGTCCTTGAAGCGGTCTAGGTCCACGACCACCACGACCACCTCGGTGCACGCCGGCGGAGTGTCGCGCAGCAGGTCCTCGACGTGAAGGGACAGCCCGCGCCGGTTGAGCAGACCGGTCAGCGGGTCGGTGACCGACTCGTGTGCGTCCTTCCGCATCGCCCAGATTCCCAGTTGGACACCCAGCGGGCTGAACACCAACGGCGTGATTGCGGCGACCGCGCTCAAGGTGAACGACACGGTGGCGAAGGCGGTGCTTTCGCTGATCTGCATCGCGAACACCGCGGACGACAGAAGCGTCCAGAATGCGTGTCCGGCAAGAACCTTTGGTCCGTCGAAGAACATCAGGTACACCGAGATCATCGCGAACGCGTTGAACCCGAACAGGCCAGCCAGCCAGCTCGCGTCGACCTGCATCATCGCGGCGATGCCGATGTCCGCCGACGCGGCGAAGGCCAGGGACTTGGCGCGCGACGGCCACGGTAGGAAGCACCACGACGATCCCCAGCCAATTTGCAAGAGCCCGAACAGCGCCACGACGACCTGAGAGGCGAGGGTCCCGACGAACGGCAGGATCACCGTCAGCGTGACGATGCCGTGCATGCAGGTGCCAAGCCCGATCAGCGTTTGAATGGCACGCGCCATCGAACGCTTGCCGAAGTACTCGACCTGAGCGGTGTAGTCCACCGGCTCGCGCCACCACTGCCGGACGAAACCGTTGAATGCCTCGACGCTCTTCGAATACACCAGCAACCGCATACCCACCATGGCTACCCCCGCGTTGGCCCATTTACGGCCGCCCGTCCAGCGGCGCAGCAGTCAGCTAGTAGAGGGTAGTCGGTAAACGCGCTGCGCGAGGTGCCCCGCGGCGAAGGCGATGGGCGCCACATTGCATGCCACCTCGTTTCGACCGTCGCGCCACGGGTACTTGCGCCCGATGACGCATCTTCGCAACGACCCGCACGGGCGGGGTGTCGAGACCGCAGGTCTCCTGCCGCCGGTTCTTCACGGCCATCCGCTCCAGGCGACGGGTCGGCGTCTCGTCGACGTCGACCAGCTCGACGAACGACGCGTCACCGAGGTGAACACTCCCGAACACGGCGTACTGGCCGTCGGTCTGAAGCCCGACGGTTCACCGTTCGCCGTCAGTAACCTGTGCCGCCATCAGTTCGCCAAACTGGGGCGAGGCCGGGTCACCGCCGACGGCTGTCTGCAATGCCCCTGGCACCGAGCTGATTACGACGTCACCGACGGAACGATGACGTCCGGGCCCAAGGGGCGCATCTTCGGATTCAAGCCGTACTCGTGGGCCATCAAGACATTCGGGAACATCGCACCGCTTCGCCCGTTCCCCGTCGAGCTCCGAGACGGTGCCATCTGGCTCGCGGGAGGTCCTTCCTGATGCGCATCGTGATCACGGGAGCGAGCGGCAACGTCGGAACCGCGCTGCTTCGCGCGCTGCCCGCCGAACACGACGTCGTCGGCGTGGTGCGTCGGCCGCCGTCGGCTCAGGGCGTCTACGAGCGGGTCGACTGGCGCAGCCTGGACCTCACCGATCCAGACGCAATCCCGAAGTTGCGCAACGTGTTCGACGAAGCCGATGCCGTCGTCCATCTGGCCTGGGGTTTCCAGCCCACCCACGACGTCGACTACCTCAACCGCCTTGGCGTCGGAGGAACGTCGGCAGTGCTGCAGGCCGCTCACACCAGCGGTGTCGGACAGCTGATCCACATGTCGTCGGTCGGTACGTACGCCGGCGGCAGCTACGGCCAGCGGGTCGACGAATCGTGGCCGACCACCGGTATCGACTCCTCCCCGTACAGTCGCGACAAGTCGGCGGCCGAGGCGATCCTCGACGAGTACGAGGAGCGGCTCGGCAGCTCGGCCATCCCGATCGCACGGATGCGTCCCGGTTTCATCGTCCAACGCGCCGCCGCCAGCGGGCTCATGCGCTACGGGTTGCCGGGATACGTTCCGATGCAGCTGGTTCCGTGGCTCCCGGTTCTGCCGCTGGACAGGAATCTCTGCATCCCCCTCATCCACGCCGACGACGTCGCGGCCGCCATCGTGCTCGCTGTCGAACGCCGCGCGACGGGACCGTTCAACCTCGCCGGTGAACCCCCGATGGGGCGTGACGACGTCGCCGCCGCGCTCGGTGCGCGGGCAGTCCACGTTCCGGCCGGCGTGCTCGGCGCTCTGGTGGATCTGACATGGCGGACCCGGCTGCAACACATCGACCGGGGATGGCTCGATCTGGCGTTCAGTGTCCCGCTGCTCGACTGCTCGCGTGCGCGCACCGAGCTCGAATGGGCGCCGAAGTGGACCGCGCAGGAGGCGCTGGCCGATCTTCTCGAAGGGGTTGCGGACAGCGCGCACACCACCAGTCCACCACTTCGGCGGCGGTCGGTCGTCGACCTCCTGCGTCGCGACCTCACAGACGGGCTGATCTCGTCGCGCCGGCTGCCCTAGAGTCCAATCGCGATTGGCGACGGTGGTGCGCCGTTGTGCAAGAGCGGCCCCAGAAGATCCGGCAGGGCCCTCGGCGAGAACCGCACCCCGGCGCCGCGCGCCACCTCGATCTCCGCCAGTGTCCACCACCGCAGGTGAACGATGCCCTCCCGTTCGGGATGACCCGCGGCTCCCGCGGCGACGCCACTGGCCGGCTCGAACTGGTCGACGCTGAGCAGAAAGTAGTGGTTGACGACGCCCTGATAGCCGTCGGCACGCATGTCGGGGAACACGGCGGTCTGCACCCAAACCAGCTGCGGGACATGGTCAGCGGTGACGACCAGCCCGGTCTCCTCGTGCAGCTCTCGCGCCAAGGCCTCGAGGTGACTCTCACCCGCCTCCACCCCTCCGCCCGGTCCGACCCACACGGTTCCCGTGGACCCAATCCGATGCTCGGCCAGGAGAATCTGCCCACCGGCCAGCACGAGGCCTCGGCAGGACTGGCGAAACGGCAAATCGGACATCGACGATGACGTTAGCGGGTCACGATTCGTTGAGATAGGCGAGAACCGCCAGGACTCGACGGTCACCGTCGTCGGACAACGGCAGTTTCGCGAAGATGCCGCCGACGTGCTTTCGGACTGCCGCCTCGGATACGACGAGCCGTTGCGCGATCTGCGGATTCGTCAGCCCCTGGGCCATCAATCCCAAGACCTCTTCCTCACGCGGGGTGAGTGTCGCGAGGATCCCCCGCCTGCGTGAGTCGCCGACCAGAGCAACCACGATGTCCGGGTCGATGATCGTTGCGCCGGAGGCAATTTCGCGGACCACGCCCAGGAAGTGGCGGACGTGGGCGACGCGATCCTTCAGTAGGTAGCCGAGACCGCCACGACCCGTGTCGGCGTTGCGGTCCAGCAACTGGTGCAGCGAACCGACGGACGTGTACTGCGACAGGATCACCACGGGCAGCCCCGGGGTGGTGCGACGCAGCTCGATCGCCATCTTGACACCCTCGTCGGTGTGCGTGGGGGGCATCCGGACGTCGGTGATGACCACATCGGGGTCGTGGGCTCGAGCGGCCTCGCGCAGCTCGTCTGCGGTCCCGACCGCAGCGCACACCTGGTGGCCGTCGGATTCGAGCACGGTGACGATCCCGGCGCGCAGCAGCGGCGCGTCTTCGGCCAGGACGATGCGCAGACGCTGACCTTTCATGTCGGGCATCGCATCCTGACTTCGGTAGGTCCGCCTGCGGGACTGTCGACGGTGAGTGTGCCATTGACGGCCTCCGCACGGGCCGCCAGCGCCGCAAGACCCCGGCCGGATCCGACGGTGGCACCGCCGCGGCCGTCGTCGCGAATCGTGATCCGCCACAGGTCATCCTGTCGGTCGGCCTCGATCGTCACGGTGGTGGCCGACGCATGTTTGACGACGTTGGTCAGCGCCTCGTTGATCACCAGATAGCCGGCATGCTCGACGGCGGCGGGTAGCCGTCGAGGAATCTCGGTGCGTCCGAAGTCGGTACTGACGGTCAGCGGGTACGGGCCGATCAGGTCGACCACCGCCGCGACCAGCCCGTGTTCGGTGAGCGCCCTCGGCAATATGCCGAGAAGCACCGAACGCAGTTCGGCGAGGATGTCGTCGAGTTGGCGGTGCGCGTCGGCGGCGAGCCGGCCCGTCTCGTCGTCGCCGTGGATGTCCTCGGCGATGCCGAGGGTGAGTGCGAGCGCAACCAGGCGATGTTGGACGCGGTCGTGCAGATCGCTTTCGATGCGACGCCGTTCCTGCTGCACGGCGCTCAGAAGGGCGGTCCGGGAATCCTCGAGCCTCGTCACTTCGCGTTGCAGGGACTGGGAATCGGTGAATGCGGCGACGGTCAGCCGTCCCACCACGCCGGCATACGCGCCGACGAGGTACGCCGACAGAATCGCGTGGCCCACGCCGGCCACCAATGCGGCCCAGGACTCACCCGGGGTGTCGACGACCCACAGCCCCACGTTGATTGGCTCGCCCGGCCGCACCAGCCAGGGTGCCGCGACAAGGACCACGGTGACGATCGCCAGAAAGCCGGCGAGCAGGAACCCGAAGGGGCCGGCGATCAACGCGATGAACAGCACGTAGAGAACCTGCCGCAGGTTGGGCAGCCGCCGCTCGCTGCGCGCAGCCGACACGTGTTGCTTGAGGCGCTCCGCGGCGGCGACGTCGATCAGCGACAGCCGCGCCACCTCCACTTCCAGCAGCGGCGACCAGAGGGAGGCGCGCAGGGAACGCGAAAATGCCAGCAGCAGAAGGGGAGTCATTCCGATGGTGATGCCGCTGAGTGCGCCACCGAAGGCGGTCCACGCCAGAGCGCGCCACGGCCACGACGACAAGAGATACCGCGGCCCGGACGTCATCGCTGCGACCAGCGACCGGGCCTCGGCCTGCACCATCATCTGATCCTAGGACCGGGCTGGCCGACGGCTGACGCGCGGACCGCCGGTATGCCCCGTCAGCAGAATCACCGCGACGAACGGCAGGAGGCCCGCGCAGAGCAGCAGCGAGGCGGCGTTGATGCCGACCGCGTCGCCGAAGACGTTGAGCATCCCGATCGAGGCGACGAGATTGGCGCCGGCATGCAGCATTGCGCCCGGCCAGACCGAGTCCGTTGCCGACCACAGCCAGCCGATGAGGAACTCCAACAGGATGCTCATCGGCAGCCACCACAGCATGCTCCAAAATGCCTCGGCCGCACCGGTTCCGCCGCCGAAGTAGCCGACCCAGGGCAACGGCCAATGCCAGACGCCCCAGATCAGGCCGGTGAGAAGCGTGGTGGCGATCGGGCGCCCGGGAACCAACCGATCGCGCAGATAGGCCGTCCAGCCATACTCCTCACCCCAGAAGAGCGGCGCCGACGCGACACAGATCAAGGGTCCTGCCGCGAGGTAGGCCCAGGTGGTCGTGGTCATCTCCAGATCCGACGGCGTCCACCACCCGAGCGCGATCGCGGTGAGTACGGCAATGAGGAGGACTCCCCAGGGGATCGTCGCCGCGGCGACGCAGTACGGCCACGACGATCTCCAGTGCAGATCGAGGCCGGAGCCGACGAAGCCCTCTCTGGTGATCCATCGCCGGACGACGCATGCGGCGATCGCGGGCACGAATGCCGCGCTGGCGAGTTGCGTCAGCGGGTCGTCCAGCGACCCGCCAAGGAGGTAGACCCCGATCCACGGTATCCACGCCCCCAGAAAGGCGATGGCCAGAAACCACCGGACACCGTGGCGGCGCACGTCATGCGGCACCCGCCCGTCAGGGCGGCGGCACGTGGTCGATTCGTCGGTGGCTGGTGTGTTCACACCCTTGAGTCCAGTGCCTCGTCGGCCCGAAGTCCCTCACCCAGGGGACCGTTCGACGGTAGCGCGCACGCTACCGTCGGCCGCTGGCTTCGTCCTGGCTGAGGATCGCGCTGATGTCTGCCGAGCGCGGAGCGAAGACGTCGAGAAGCCCGACGGCGCGCAGTGCCGGTGCCAGGGCTCGAAGCTGACGTTCGAGTGGTTCGCGGCTGACATCGTCCGGCTCGAGCAGCGCGAGCTCCTTGGCGTTGGCGACGAACGCGGCCACGGTGCCCTTGCGGACGTCGAGTCCGTCGACCGTCGTCACCTCCACACCGTCTGCGAGCACGTCCTCCGGGCGGATGGGGGTGGTGTCACTCATGTTCGCCTCCTCGTCATATGTGTGCATCTTGCACGCATATCACGCTAGCGCTGATGCGTGCAGAAGTCACGTAATATTTCCCCGGTGACCGCAGCTTCACCCGGGGACCGGGTTGCCGACCAGCTGGGCCGACTGTTGCTCCGCAGCACCCGGCAGCACCTCTACCAGCGTCTCGTCGACGGCGTCGACGGACTGGACGTGACGACGTACCCCGTGCTGTCCGGATTGGGGCGTCTCGGACCGACGACCGCCACCCATCTCGCCTCCGTCATCGGCGTGGACCGATCCGCCACCACCCGCTACGCCAGCAAGCTGGAAGCCAGTGGGTTGGTTCATCGCACGGTCGACCCCGGCGACGCCCGCGCCACCCGACTCGCACTGACACCGGCCGGCACGACCGCCCTCGTGGCCACGCGACGCGCGCTGAGTTCGGCGATGGACGACGTCTTGTCCGGGTGGCCAGCCGCGGAGGCCGCGGCCTTCGCGACAGCACTCGAGCGATTCACCGCGGGTCTTGACGACATGTCGGGCACCGCCGACCGTTAACCCACGCAACACCGGCCCGACACCACGTCCCCGACCGGAGTTGGCCGTCGCGTCGCCGAGACGCCGCATGCTGACCCGCATGGCCCCTACCGAGCACCGACAGATCGGCCGTCGCACCGTCCTGCGCGCATCGTTGGCCGGCGCACTGATCGTGCCCGCAACCGCGGCCCTGCAGGCCTGCGGCGCCGCGGGCACAGGCGGGCCCCCGACGAGTACCGGCCTGATCGCCAATCGTCCGCGACTCACCCACGGTGTCGCCAGCGGTGATCCACGTACCGACGGCGCCCTGGTGTGGGCCCGCTCCGACTCCCCCGCCCGCATGACCGTCGAAACCTCTGCCACGGAGTCGTTTTCGAATCCGGTGCGCGTCGACGGACCTCGGTTGACCCCGGCGTCCGACGGCACCGGGCGCATCCGCGTCACCGGCCTCGAACCAGGGCAGACGGTGCACTACCGGGTGACACTGGAGGGCGAGGACGGTGCCACGTCGGAGCCTGCGGTCGGCGTCTTCAAAACCGTTGCGACACAGCCACGGGACGTCAAATTCGTCTGGTCGGGCGACGTCGTCGGCCAAGGGTGGGGAATCAGCAGGCAGGGCGGCATGGCGATCTTCGGCGCCATGGCCGACCGGCAACCAGACTTCTTCGTCCACTCCGGTGACGCGATCTATGCCGACGGTCCGGTGCCCGAGACGCAGAAGCAGAACGACGGCGGCACGTACGCCAGCGTCACGGCGCCGGCCAAGGACCACGTGGCTCAGACGCTCGACGACTTCCGCGGCAACTACGCGTACAACCTCACCGACGAGCACTATCGCCGATTCAACGCCTCAGTCCCCCAACTGATTCAGTGGGACGACCACGAAGTGCTGAACAACTGGTTCCCCGGCGAGTCGCTCGCGGGGCAGAACCGCAAGGGCTACACCACCGTCGACGTCAACGAGCTGGCCGGCTACGCGTCTCAGGCGTGGCGCGAGTGGCAGCCCGTCGAGCCGTCGGAGGCCGTCGACGGTCGACTGCACCGCAAGATCGCCTACGGGCCCCTGCTCGACGTCTTCGTCCTGGACATGCGCTCCTACAAGGACCCGAATCCACACGCGTGGGGGCAATCCGACGACGACGGAATCCTTGGGCGCGAACAGACTCGATGGTTGATCGACGGCTTGAAGAACTCGAAGGCAGTCTGGAAGGTCGTCGCCAACGACCTACCGATCAGCATCGTGGTACCGGACGCGGCGTCGGACCCGGCCGGCGGGCCGCCGTCCATGGAGGCGGTCGCACAGGGTGAGAACGGGCGTCCGCTGGGCCGCGAGATCGCGTTCTCGCGCATTCTGTCCGAGACCAAAGAGGTACGAAACATCGTGTATCTCACGGCCGACGTGCACTACACCGCGGCGATTTCGTATCACCCGGAACACGCCGGTTTCACCGACTTCACGCCGTTCTGGGAGTTCGTCTCCGGACCGCTGAACGCTGGCGCGTTTCCGGAGAGCCCGCTCGACGGCACCTTTGGCGCCCGCTACGAGTTCGTCCACGCCCCCAAGGAGAAGAACGCCTCCCCTGCCGAGGGCTACCAACACTTCGGCGAAGTCAGCATCGATTCGGACTCCCGGGCGCTGACGGTCACGCTGTGCGACGCGTCGGGAAAGTCGTTGTACACCAAGACGTTGCCGGCTGCGTAGCGATCCGTCATGCCTGCGCGAGGCGGGTCCGCGTGGTGTCGTCCAACGGTGTGTAGATGACGAGTTGTAGGTCCGGATGGTCTGACGCGCGTAGTTGATGGTGCTCGAGATGCAGGGTTCCAACAGTCGGGTGATGGAAGGTGCGCTCGCGGGACACGAACCCGGCGACTGGATGTCCATCCCATCCCGCACGGAACTCGGCGCTGGCCTCGCGCAGCCGCGTGACGAGATCTTGGATGTGGGAGTCGGCGAGACGCGACGCCGTCTCGGCGCGGAACTCAGCGAGGAATCGTTGACTGGTGACCTCCCAGTCGTCGAGGAGGTCGCGAACCGCGGGATCGGTGAACACCAACCAAAGCAGGTTGCGCTGGCCGGGTTCGGTGCGTGCCACGTTGGGATACAGAGCGGCGTAGGCGGCGTTCCACCCGGCGATGGACCAGTCGGCGGAGAGCGCGTAGGCGGGCCGGTCACCGAGTTCGTCGAGCAACCGCTGGATGTGCGGCGGCGCTGGCGTGACGGCGATCGGCACCGACGGTTTGGGCGCGGCGTATCCGGCCAGTCCGAGCAGGTATTCGTGTTCGGCGCCGCTGAGGCGCAGCGTCTGGGCGACGGCATCGAGCACCTGGCGGGATGGCGTGATCGCCCTGCCCTGTTCGAGCCACGTGTACCAGGTGACACTCACGCCGCAGAGGTACGACACCTCCTCGCGGCGAAGGCCGCTCACACGACCACGGGGCAGCGGCGGCAGGTTGTGGGCGGCACGCGGCATTTGCTCACGTCGAGATCGCAGGAACGCGCCCATCTCGGACCGACGCTCGGACTCGCCACTCACGGTGTCGATGCTAGTGCTCTCACTACTAGTAGTAGAGCCGTCTTCCCGAAGAGTCCGTGGTCGGGGAGGGTCGAGACATGCCAGAGCTTCGATCCAGAACCGTCACCCACGGCCGCAACGCCGCTGGCGCTCGCGCGCTGCTCATGGCCGCCGGGGTCGCTCGCGAGGACTTCGGCAAGCCAATAGTCGCGATCGCCAACAGCTTCACCGAGTTCGTCCCCGGCCACACCCACCTGCAGCCGGTGGGGCGCATCGTCTCCGAGGCGGTTCGGGAGGCTGGCGGGATTCCACGCGAGTTCAACACGATCGCCGTCGACGACGGCATCGCCATGGGACACGCCGGAATGTTCTATTCGCTGCCGTCCCGAGAGCTCATCGCCGATTCGGTCGAGTACATGGTGGAGGCTCATTGTGCCGACGCGTTGGTGTGTATCTCCAACTGCGACAAGATCACTCCCGGCATGTTGATGGCGGCACTGCGACTCGACATTCCGACGGTATTCGTCTCGGGTGGCCCGATGGAGGGCGGGCGGGCAACCCTGGTCGACGGCACGGTCCGGTCCGGACTCCACCTCATCGACTCCATGAGCGGCGCCGCGGACACCGCGGTGAGCGACGCCGATTTGGCACGAATCGAAGACGCGGCCTGCCCGACCTGCGGATCGTGTTCCGGCATGTTCACCGCCAACTCGATGAACTGTTTGGTCGAAGCGCTAGGGCTTGCCCTGCCGGGGAACGGCTCGACGCTGGCCACTCACACTGCGCGGCGCGGTCTCTACGAGCGAACCGGCGCCCTGGTGGTCGAGATCGCGCACCGGTGGTACGACGACGACGACGGACGGGTGCTACCCCGACGGGTGGCGAGCCGCGCCGCGTTCGTCAATGCGATGGCGATGGACGTCGCCATGGGTGGGTCCACCAACACGGTGCTCCATCTCCTCGCGGCGGCGCAGGAGGCCGAGCTCGACTTCACCCTCGACGACGTCGACGCGATTGCCCGCCGCGTGCCGTGCCTGTGCAAGGTCGCGCCGAACGGGGTCCATCTCATGGAGGACGTGCACCGCGCCGGCGGAATCCCCGCACTGCTCGGGGAGTTGAGTCGCGGTGGCGTCCTCGACCAGAACGTCCACTCCGTTCATGCGCCCGGTCTCGTCGAGTGGCTCGACCGCTGGGACATCCGCGGAGCCGAGCCGTCCGCCGACGCCGTCGAACTGTTCGGCGCCGCGCCGGGTGGTCAACGATCCGCAACGGCGTTCTCACAGTCGAACCGATGGGAGTCGCTGGACCGCGACAGCCACGGTGGCTGCATCCGCGACGTCGCTCACGCCTACTCGGTCGACGGCGGCCTTGCGGTGCTGCGCGGCAATCTCGCAGAAGACGGCTGCGTGCTCAAGACCGCGGGGATTGACCCGACCATGCAGCACTTCACGGGTCCTGCGGTCGTCGTCGAGTCACAGGAGGAAGCGGTCGACGCCATTCTGGGTGGACGCATCACGGCCGGAGACGTCCTGGTGGTGCGCTTCGAGGGACCCCGAGGCGGCCCGGGAATGCAGGAGATGTTGCACCCGACGTCCTTTCTCAAGGGTCGTGGTCTTGGCCGGGTATGCGCACTGGTGACCGATGGTCGCTTCTCCGGTGGGAGCTCGGGGCTCGCGATCGGACACGTGTCACCCGAGGCGGCCGCCGGTGGCGTGATTGCGCTGGTCGAGGACGGTGATCTCATCGAGGTCGACGTGGTGGCTCGTCGCATCGAACTGCTAGTGCCGAAGGACGTCTTGGACACACGCCGCGAGCGGCGTCTCGACCATGGTGGCTATCGGCCGGCGTCGCGGAAGCGCAAGGTGTCCAACGCTCTTCGGGCCTATGCGGCCATGGCGACGTCCGCCGATCGTGGCGCCGTCAGGGACGTGTCGTCGTTCAGTTGACGCACGGGGCAGGCGTGCGCGGCGCCGGCACCCTGGCGAGACCGGGCAGCGGGCCGAACGCCCTGGCGACGAGCGGACTGACCGCGGACAGGACGGTCATGACGAGTGCCACCGCGACCGCGCCGCGTGGGCCGTACGCATCGGTGGCGACGCCTGCGACGGCGGTGCCGATGGAACCCCCGACGATCGCCGCGCTGCTCAGCCAGCCGAACGCCTCGGTGGCCATGTGCTGACCGACTTCTCGAGACACCATCAGGTACAGCGCAGACATCGCCGGGGCGAATCCGACGCCCGAGATGAACAGGGCCGCGAATTGCAGTGGCAGACCGTCGGCGACGCCGTAGAGGCCGACTCCGACGCCGACGGTCGACAGCGCCGCGACGACACCGGACAGGCCGAGGCGCCGATGCCCGAACACCAAGCCGCCCAACAGCGAACCGACACTAGCCGAGGCGATCGCCGCTCCCGCGGTGAAGCCGTCCTTGCCCAACGCGGCGATGATGCCGACCTCCAGCGCGGTGAAGGACCCCACCAGGACGAGGCTGGACACCATCGCCAGGATCACCGCCCGGTGCAGGAGGACGCGACCAAACCTGTTCTCGTTCACCGCCTTCTCCGGGTGCAGGCGGCGAGAGCCGAGGAGGAACCAGACCGTTCCGACCAGGGTGACGGCCGCGCACAGGATCAACGGGAACATCGTGGAGATCGACGACGCCAGCACGGTGGCCGCGACGGGGCCGATGACCCAGATCAATTCCTGCGCCGTCGTGTCGAGGGCGAACAGAGTGCGTACTTCGTCCTCGGGGACCATCCGGGGATACAGGGCGCGCACGACCGGCATCAGCGGGGGAATCGAGGCCCCCGCAATCACGCCGAGCGCCGTCAACGTCCACGCGGACGAGCCGGCGAAGGCCAGCCACAGGGTGCTGACGGCGTTGACAACCGCCGCCGTCATGAGGGTGCGCGCCACCCCGACTCGGCCGGCGAGCCGCGAGGTCAGCGGCATGGCGACGGACTCGCCCGCGCCGACGGCCGCGACCACGATGCCGGCCAATGCATAGGAACCCGTCAGCCGGTGCACGTGCATCAGGATCGCCAGGGACAGGATGCCCAACGGCAGGCGCGCGAAGAGCTGCGAGGCCGTCACGTTCACCACGCCGGGCACCCGCAACAGGTTCCGGTAGGCGCCCATCGTCCCGTTCCTCCACTCCGTACCCATGCCAAGCCACGGGACTACACCGTCCAGACGGTACACTTCGGGGCGGTCATCGTAAACTGAGTTCGTGACCTCTTCCCGGGACCGCATCCTGGACGCGTATGCGGACCTCCTCATCACCGAGGGTGAGCGGCAAGCCACGCTGGAAGCGGTGGCCGCCAAGGCCGACGTGTCCAAGGGCGGGTTGCTCTATCACTTCCCGTCCAAAGACCAACTCGCTGTCGGGCTTTGCGACCAATTGGCGATCCTCGCCGCGAAGGATGCCGAGGCGATGCGCGCCTCGGACGAGGGTCCGGCCCGCTACTACGTCCGCTCGTCGCAGTATGCGAACACCCCTCTGGACCGTGCCCTGGTGGCGGTCTCACGGTTGCGCCAGTCCGGCGACGGCCGGGCGCGGGCGGCAATCGAAGCAGCCTCCGACGAGTGGCTGGCCATCCTGCACGACGCGCTCGGCGACCTCGACGTCGCCCGCGCGGTGAAACTGATCGGTGACGGCCTCTACTACAACGCGCTCAACCGCGCGTTGGGTGGACATCCCCCGACGTCGGAGGCCGACCAGGGACTGCTCGACGTGGTCGACCGCATCACCAAGACGGCCAGGCCGCCCGAGGGTTAGGAAGCCGGCGGTCAGGCCCGCCTCGACTCCGCCCTTTCGGCGAGCGCGTCCCTGCCGTCGGTGAGGTCCCGGTCTCGGGTCTCCGGAGCCAGCAGCGCCGCGACGAGCACCGTCACCGCCATCAGGATCATGTAGACGGCCACCGGTATCCAGGACCCGGAAAACGCCGTGATCAACGACGCACAGATCAGTGGCGCCACACCGCCGCCGAATACGGACGCGAATTCTCGACCCAGCGTCACACCGGCGTAGCGGTAGCGAGCACCGAACAATTCGGGGAAGTAGCTCATCGTCACCCCGACGGCACCTTGGCACGCCAGGATGAATCCGACGATCATCACCATCGTGATCCACAGGTGCGAGCCGGTGTTGAGCGCCAAGAAGGTGGGCACGGGCAGCAAGACGAGGCAGATGACGATGCCTACGTACACCGGCTTGCGTCCGAGGTGATCGGAGAGCCAGCCGAAGCCATATGCGGCAATTCCTCCGCAGATCGCGCCGATGAGAAGCACTTTGGGAATGAAGGACGGATCGACGCCAACGTCGTTCTTGAGGTACGACGCCATGAACACCTGATACGTGTACGACTGCGAACTGATTCCGATCGTCATGAACATCACCAGCAGGACCGAACGCCGACCGTTGGCGAACACGTCGCGCAGCGGAGTCTTGGGAACTCCGTGAGATTGCTTGAGCTGCTGGAAGACCGGGCTCTCGGTGAGCCGCCGTCTGATGACGAACGCGGCGATCGTCACGAACAAGCTGCTCCCGAAGACCAACCGCCAGCCCCACGCCATCAGGTCCTCGTCGGGCAGGAGCTGCGCCAGGATCCAGGCAATGGCCCCCAGCGCAGTGCCGAGTGCGGCGCCGGTCATCACGAGGGCGGCAAGCCGCCCTCGCCGGCCGATCTGCGCCGTCTCCGTCAGCAGCGTCGCGCCGCCTGCCTGCTCGGCACCTGCACCAAATCCCTGCAGGAATCGACACGCCACCAACAGGATTGGCGCGAGCAAGCCGACCTGCTCGTAGGTGGGCAGCGCACCGATGAGCAGCGTGGCCCCGCCCATCAGGAGCAGCGTCGCCACCAGAACCCACTTGCGTCCCAGCCGATCGCCGTAACGGGAGAAGAACAGCCCGCCGAGAGGACGGGCGGCGAAGCCAACGGCGTACGCACTGAAGCTCGCCACGATGCCCGCGGCCGGCGAGATGTTGGGAAAGAAGAGCTTGTTGAAGATCAGGGCCGATGCAGTGCCGTAGATGACGAAGTCGTACTGCTCGAGCGTGGTGCCGATCAACCCAGCCCAGGCCGCTCGACGAACGGCGGCCGGATCGTGAACGACGTTCTGTCCCAGCGTGTTCGCCGGTGGGTCGACTGCAGTTGTCATGTCAAACTCCTGATTGGTCATCGGGTCACCACGTTGCGGAGCGGTTCGCCGCGATCCAGACGTCCCAGGTTGGCAGTGATGTCGTCGATGCGGCCGATGAAGGTTTGTCGGGTGATTCCCGACGAGTGCGGGGTCATGACGATGTTGGGCAGCTCGGCAAAGGGGAACCGACTGGGTGATCCTGCGCCGTCGACCGGGTACTCGTACCAGACGTCGATTGCCGCACCGGCGATCTTCCGTTTCTCGAGCGCAGCGTAGAGGGCCTCCTCCTGCACTAGCGGACCACGACCGACGTTGACGAGAATCCCTTGCGGTCCGAGTGCCGCCAGCTCGGCGTCGCCGATCATGCCGGCGGTGCTCTCACTCAGGGGGACCGAGACCACGACGACGTCGGACTCGGCCATCAACTCGCCGAGCCGGTCCGGTTTCCCCACCCAGCTCAGGCCTGCGCCGGGGTCTGCGCTACCACGACCGGTGACGGCAGATGCCGTACAACCCATGTGCTGGAAGAGGTTCCAACACGCCTGTCCGATGTGACCGAAGCCGACGAAGCCGACATGTGCGGCGCCAAGCGCATCGGGCTGCGTCAACGCGGCGTCGTACACCGAGGATGCCCAGATGCCCTCGCGCAGCTGGCGGTCCTGGTCCAAGAAGCGGCGACGCAGCAGGATGGTGGTGGCCAAGACGTACTCGGCGATCGAGCGTTCGTGGTTGAACGTGTTGGCCACGAGGACGTTTGGTGGAAGCGCGTCGACCGCGATGCCGTCGACGCCCGCTCCGGCGGCGTGGACCAGTCGAAGGTTGCGCGCCGTCTGAGCGACGGCCGCGGGTAGCTTCGAGCCGACGAAGACGTCGGCGTCGACGATGCCGGCGGACAACGCGTCACGATCCGCCGCGTCGTGCCACGTCACCGATGCTCCGGCGGGTAACTGACGTTCGAACCGCTCGCGGTGCGGAGCCAAGTTGGGGTCGGCGACGATGATTCTCATTCGGAATCCCCTGTCAGATTGCGGAAGTCACGCTTCTGGGCGGGTCCGGTCGACGCCCGGACGACGATCTGGGTGGGCAGCCGGATCATTCGTGGTGGCCCTGCCGACGCATGTGTCCGCTGCGCGACCAGGTCGACGCTCATCATCCCGGCCCGAGCCATCGGAACGCTGATGCTCGTGAGCGTCGGATGGAAGAGTTCCGCAAGCGGCGAATCGTCGATGCCGATGACGCTGAGGTCTCTTGGCACGGAAAGTCCCATCGCGCGAACGCCGTTGATCACGCCGATCGCCATCGGGTCGTTGTGGCAGATGACTGCGGTGGCGCCGGTTGCGACCACGCTGGCGGCAGCGGCATGCCCACCAGCCGGCGTCTCCTGCTGCCAGCCCAAGACCTGGACCTCGAGCCCCCGTTCACCGCACAACTCCTCGACGGCGGTGACGCGCTGCGAGTTGGACCACGACTGAGCCGAACCCTGCACGTACGCGATCCTGGTGTGCCCGAGCGCGAACAGGTAGTCGACGGACTGGCGGAGGCCATCTCGCGAATCGGCGACGACGCAGTCGCAGTCCTCAGACATCCGGTTCACCAGCACCAACGGGGTCTCGCCCGCGAGCTGGACGATGTCCTCTGCGGGCAGCCGAGGCGAGCATACGACTAGCGCGTCGACGCGACTTTGGAGCTCCCCGACCATTTCTCGCTCGTGATCGGCGCTGCTATCGGTGTCGGTGAGGATCAGCGTCTGCCTGCGGTGCCAGCCTCGGGCCTGCGCCGCCTTGACGAACGATGCGAAGACGGAGTTGCCGATGTCGGGCACCACCACGGCGACGGTCGTGGCGGCAACTCGCCGGTCCGATCCCCTGGCCGCGCTGTACCCGATTTCGTCGGCGGCGGCAATCACGCGTGCCAGTGTTTCGGTGCCGATCCGGTCGGGCGAACTGAACGCCCTCGACGCGGTGGACAGCGACACTCCGGCGCGCTCGGCAACCTCGGTCAGCGTCGGCGGCACGGCTCACTCTCCCTCGGTCAATGTGATGGCCGACACAACAATGCGATTATTGCGCAATATTGTCAAGGCCTTGCCAAGGTTTGCACCGCGAGTGGCGTCGCGAGAGCAATCGGTCGCCAGTCGGCGACGTCAGCTCAGGCGTTCTCCGCTCACCCGGTCGAACAGGTGGATCGCAGGCCCGTCGGCCGTGACGTGCACGGTGTCGCCCGTCCCGACCCGTTCGCGGTTGCCGATGCGGGCGATGACGTCGGCGTCACCGCCCTCGATGCGCGCCGTGCCGTACAGGTATGCGTCGGCGCCGAGGGTTTCGACCACCCCGACGGTGACGGGGATGCCGTCGCCGGGGGTCGTCAGTCGCCAGCCCTCCGGACGCACTCCGACCACGACCGGGCCGTCGTGGCCACCGGAGGGCGCCAACGCCATCGCGTGTCCGCACACCGTCACGGAGGAACCGTCGACGTCCGCGTCGAAGAACTTCATCGCAGGCGAGCCGATGAAACCGGCGACGAAGATGTTCGCCGGACGGTCGTAGAGTTCCATGGGGGCGCCAACCTGTTGCAGCACACCGTCCTTCATGACGCCGACGCGATCACCCATCGTCATCGCCTCGGTCTGGTCGTGGGTGACGTAGACGGTGGTGACACCGAGCTCGCGTTGCAGCTTGGCGACGTCGGTGCGGGTCTGCACGCGCATCTTGGCGTCCAGGTTGGACAGCGGCTCGTCCATGCAGAAGACCTGCGGATTGCGCACGATGGCTCGACCCATCGCGACCCGCTGGCGCTGACCACCCGACAACGCCTTGGGCTTGCGGTCGAGATAGTCGGTGAGCCCCAGCGTCTGTGCGGCCGCAGCCACCCGGCGCTTGCGTTCGTCGCGGGACATGCCGGCGTTCTTGAGGCAAAACTCCATGTTGCCGCCCACGGTCATGTGGGGGTACAGCGCGTAGTTCTGGAACACCATCGCGATGTCACGGTCCTTGGGCGCCGTCGTCGAGATGTCACGATCACCAAGGTAAATGGACCCGGCGGTGAGCTCTTCGAGGCCGGCCAACATCCGCAGCGTCGTCGACTTGCCGCAGCCGGACGGGCCGACCAGCACCATGAACTCGCCGTCGGCGATCTCCAAGTCCATTCCGGCCACCGCCGCCGCCGGCGCATTGGGATACCAGTGCTGGGCCTTCTCGAATCGGATCGCGGCCATGGGTGCTCCTGTGAGTCGTGGTGGTGGGGACGCGGTCAGCGCGACGAGATGCCGCCGACCATGCCGTTGATGAAGCGCTTCTGCAGCGCGAAGAACAGCACGGCGATGGGCAGTGCGACCATCACCCCTGCCGCGGCCAGCAGTGAGTAGTCGGTCAGGTGTTGCCCCTGGAACAGCGCCAAACCCAATGGGGCGGTGCGCCGACTGTCCGAGACCACCATCACCAGAGGCAGCAAGAACTCGTTCCAGGTCCACATCGTGATGACGACGGCCATCGTCATCATGGGCGCCAAGGACGGTGGGACGACGACCCTCCACAACACCTTCAGGTCACTGCAGCCGTCGAGGCGCGCGGCCTCGATGATCTCGCCGGGGAAACCCCGAAACTGGTTGCGCATCCAGAACACGGCGAAGGCCAGCGACTGTGCGGTCTGCGGCAGGATCAGCGCCCAGTAGGTGTCGGTGAGTCCGATCGTCCGCAGGTTGAAGTACAGCGGGATGATGAAGGCCTCCGTCGGCAGCGTCAGCCCGATCAGAAGCAGGTAGAACAGCACCGAAGAGCCGCGAAAGTGCATGCGTGCGAACGCAAATCCGGCGAGTGTCGCCAGGACGACGCTCAGGATGACCACCGCGGCGGTGACGAGCACGCTCGAGAGCAGGTAGCTGCTGAAGTTGCCGCGACTCCACGCCGCCCCGTAGTTGCCCAGGTCGACGGAGTCCGGGATCGAGAACCCGCCCGAGTTCTGACTGGGCGGGGTCACCGACGACAACAGCACCCCCAGCAGCGGAACCACCGCGAACAGCGCGAAGACGGCCAGGATCAGCTGGTTGACGACCCTCTCGGTGCGGGACAGGTTCACTCGGACTCCCGCGGGGCGATGCGACTGATCGACACCGTCAGCAGCACGATCACGACCGTCAGGACGACGGCGATGGCCGACGCCAGCCCGACCTGACCGGTGTTGAACGCACGGTTGTAGGCCTCGAAGGCCGGAACGGACGTGGCGTTGCCCGGCCCACCGCGCGTGGTGATGAAGACCAGGTCGAAGGTCTTCAGCGCGGACACCACCGTCAGCGTCAACGCGACGGCGATCTGACCACGCAGCGACGGCAGGGTGATCGCGATGAATTCCCTTGTGCGCCCTGCTCCGTCTAGACGCGCGGCCTCGAAGAGCTCGGGGGCGATGTTGCCGATGCCGGACAGGAAGAGCACCAGGCACAGACCGATGTTGAGCCACGTGCCGACCAAGCCGATCGCGACGAGGGCGAAGGTGTGGTCGCCCAGCCACACGCGACTGAGCGAGTCGAGTCCGACCAGACGCAGGGTCTGGTTGAGCAGCCCGTCCTGGGAGTAGATCGAGATCCAGATGGTCGCGATCACCACGGTCGCGATGACCTGCGGCAGGAACAACACCGTCCGGAAGAACGACATGGATCTCATCGCGTGCGCCCGGGAGATCAGCGCACTGAGGAACAGCCCGATCAAAACCGGTGCGGCAGCGTAGAACAGCATCAACACCCCGGCGTGCAGGAAGGAGTCCCGCAGCCGTTCGTTGGTGAACACCGCGACGTAGTTCGACAACCCGGCGGCGGTCGAGCTGCCCATGCCGTCCCAGTCGTAGAACGAGTACTGCACGGTCTGCACCACCGGCGCACCCAGGAAGGCGGCGAAGACCAGGAATGCCGGCGCCACGTACAGATACGCCTTCTTGGAGTGGCGGACCGGTCGCCTCCGCGTAACGGTGACCGCCTGGTCCTCACCCGGTCCGGTGACCGCCCGCTGCTCGGGTTGATGCAGCGTCACGGGCTACTTCTTGCCCGCCAGGAAGGCCGCGTAGTCCTTCTGCAGGGTGTCGACGAACTGTTGTGGGTCGGACTGGCCGCCGATGAGTTCCTGCATCCCGGCGGTGATGGTGTCGTAGAAGGTGGGGGTGGAGTAATCCAGGTACGGCACTTCGCCGTTGGCCTTTTGGACGTCGCGGTACTGGGTCGCGATGTCGGCGGCGACGGTGCCCGGCTGTGGCTGGTAGTCCGCAGGCAGCACGGTGGGCAGGTTGCCGGTGTCCAGGAGCGTCTGGGCGGCCTTGGCGTTGGTGATGAAGTCGACGTAGGCGGCGGCGACGTCGGGGTGTGCCGACTTCGACGTGATCGCCCACGCCAGTCCCTGACCGCCGGTGGTCGCAGGCTGGCCGTCGGTTGAGGTCAGCGTCGTGAAGCCGGCGTTCGGGCCGAGGTCGTCCTGCATCGTCTGCTGCAACCACGTACCGGTCAGGGTGAACAGAGCTCCACCCTTGCCGAATCCCGCGACGGCGTCGTCGCGGGACACCCCGTTGGTGCCGGGGGTGAGATACCCCTGCTTGCTCCAGTCGGCGACTTGTTGGGCTGCCTTCAACGACGGCTCGTCGGTCCATGCCCCGCCCTGGCCGCTGACCAGCTCGTTGACCGCGGGAGCGCCGGCCAGTGCGGCCTGGACCACGCCGAACATGTGGATTCCCGGGCTCTTGTCGAGGTTGCCGAAGGCCATCGGCAAGATGCCCTTGGCCTTGGCCGCCGCCATCGCAGAGTTCAGGTCCGAGAGGGTCTTTGGCGCTTGCAGCCCCAGGGAGGACAGCAGCTGCCGGTTGTAGTAGATGCCGACCACCTCGCCGGTCTGGGACACGCCGAACAGCGTGTCGCCCTGCCAGGTCTTGCCGTCGCTACTGAAGCTGTTCTGCTTGAGCAGCGCCTCCGGGTAGTAGCCGTCCCAGCCGTAGAGCTTGGCGTAGTCGTTCATCGGGCGCAGCATCCCGGCGGCGACGAAGGCGCCCATGTCTGGATAGCCCTGGTTGGCCTGGACGACGTCGGGCGGGGTGTTGCTCGACAACGCCAGCTTCAGGGTGGTCTTCAGATCGCTGAACGACTCCACGGTCCGCTTGATGGTGACGTTCGGATACTGCTCGTGGAATTGCGCGTTCAGCTGGTCTTGGGCCTTGGAGATGCCGCCGTCGGTGTTCTGGTCCCAGACGGTCAGCGTCACCGGTCCCGCGGACGAGATGTCCTTGGACGCCTCGTTGGTCGGCGACGGGGCCGCCGTGTCACCGGAAGGTCCTGGGGCGCAGGCGGACATCGACAACACCACGCCGGCCGCGGCGACGGCGGCGCCGAGTCGGAACAGTCGGTTTCTCATCATGACGTCAGTGCTCCTGGGGTTGCGGGGACGGGGTGATCACTGCGTTGTTCGGCCCACTGCCGGACCGTGGTCCAGCCGGGGTCGGAGTGGTGGTCGGCGAGTAGATGCGCGATGTCGGCGGGGTGGGGTGCGCTCCGCGCTCCGCCGGCGCTGCGCACCGAGCAGGTGGCGCACACGCTGGCCAGCCGCAGCCGGTCACGCAGCTCCCAATCCCATGCCGTGGCGGCCATGAAGGCCGCGGCGAACGCGTCCCCGGCGCCCGTGGGGTCGACCGCGTCCACCACGATCGCCGGCACGTGTAGCCGGGCGGATCCCCGTGCGGCCACCGCACCGCGTGGGCCGAGGGTCACGACGGCCGTGTCGACCACCCGGGCCAGGACGTCGAGAGCGGCGTCCACCGTGCCGGCTCGGGTGTACTGGACCGCCTCGTGATCGTTGACGATGAGGACGTCGACGCCTTCGAGATGGTCCAAGAGGGTCTCCGACCACTGCCCAGAGGGATCCCATCCGACCCCGCCGACGATCGTGGTTCCGTTGGCGCGCAGCCGTGTTGCCTGAGGGGGGACGGGACCGCGGCCGAGGCCGACGTGGGCAACTCGCACCGGGGTGGACGCTGGCCAGGGCGGTAGGTCCCCGGAGTGTTCGTAGGTGACGAACGAGCGCTCGTGGCCGTCGGTGATCGCCACGGAGATCGGGATCTGGTAATCCGTCCGCTCGACGGCGAAGCGCAGATCCAGGTCGGGCTCGGCCCGCAGGCTCCGCGCCACGATGCATCCGATGGGGTCGTCGCCCAGCTCGGCGACCAACGCGGTGCGAGCCCCGAGCCGCGCGGAGGCCACCGCGCGGTTGGCGGCACCTCCGGGTGAGATCGCGAATCCGTCGGCGTACACCTCGGCGCCGGGTTCGGGCGCGTGCACTCCGGTGAATACCAGGTCGGCGAAGACCCGACCCGCCACTAGGACGTCGATGTCACGATCGGTCACTCCCGGCTACCTCCACCGTCTGACGTAGTTTGACGTTCTGCGCGCTTTCATCCTGCATTCACTGCGTGACGATAGCGTTGCGGTGGTGAATCCGCCGGATATCCGAGATATTTGGACCAAAGTCAGCCAGAGTCGCGCAGAGTCAGTCAGATGATGGGTACGATTCCCCGCATGTTCCTCGCCGAGCGCCACGAGCGGATACTCGCTGCGCTCAGCAGCGGCGGGCAATCGGTCGTGCAACTTGCCGGGGCGTTGGGCGTCAGCGAATCAACCATCCGCCGCGATCTGGACGTGCTGGCCAAGGGCGGCCAACTCGAACGGCTCTACGGCGGAGCGATGCTCACCCAGGGCAGCCGTGCCAACATCACCGACTCCGGCGGGGTCGAGGATCCCTTCCTCTCCGAGACCCGAGCCGACTACGAGCTACGGCAGCGGATGGCAGTCGAGGCGGCCCGGCTCGTCAATGACGGCGACGTCGTCGTGCTCGACATCGGGTCGAGCACTCCCCTCGTCGCACGGGAGCTCCGTGGCCGTGCCGTCACCATCATCACGTCCAATCTGGCGGTGCTCGACGAGGTCCGCGGTGACGACGCGGTCGAGCTGGTGCTGTTGGGCGGTGTACTGCGCCGCAACCAGCAGTCGCTAGTGGGGCCACTGGCCGAACAGGTCCTCGGCCAGCTCAGCGCCGACGTGATGTTTCTGAGCTGCACCGGAGTTCGCGGCGGTCGGGTGCTGGACAACATGGCGGTCGAGGCCCCCATCAAACACGCGATGATCGCCGCTTCCCATCGCATCGTGCTGTTGGCAAGCGAACTGAAGTTCCCCGGATCGGGGGCGCTACGGCTGTGCTCCCTCGACGAGGTCGACGTGCTCATCACCACCCCCGGCACCCCGGAGGAAGAAATCTCAAAGCGCCGCGAAGGCGGCGGAAAGGTCATCGTCGCATGAAGCTCGTGATCCTCGGTGGCGGTGGATTCCGCACCCCCTACGTCTGGCAAGCCCTCATCCGCGATCAGGGCTCGCCCCGCGTGACGGAGGTCGCCCTCTATGACGTCGACGAGTCGCGGCTGGCCACCATCACCGCCATCCTCGACCAGCTCGCCGAAGGATTCGCCGACGTACCCACCCTGAGCACCCACAACAATCTCGAATCCGCCGTGGAGGGCGCCGACTTCGTGTTCGCCGCCATCAGGGTCGGCGGAGTCGAGCAACGGTGCTGCGACGAGCACGTCGCACTCGACCGCAACGTGCTCGGCCAGGAGACCACGGGGCCGGGCGGTATCGCCTACGCCCTGCGCACCCTGCCGGTGATGCTCGAGATCGCCGAGACCATCCGCCGGGTGGCCCCGACGGCCTACTTCCTGAACTTCACCAATCCCGCCGGCATCATCACCGAAGCGCTGCAGAGCGTGCTGGGCGACCGGGCGCTCGGAATTTGCGACACACCATCGGGTTTGGGTCGACGGGTGGCCGGCGTACTCGGTTACGACCACACCCGCATCCAGATGGATTACGTGGGCCTCAACCACCTGGGGTGGATGCGGCGGGTCCTGGTCGACGGCGTCGACGTCCTGCCCGCGCTGCTTGCCGACGATCGGCGCCTGGCTCGGATGGAGGAAACCCAGGTATTCGGCGCCGAGTGGCTCCGCACCCTCGGATTGATCCCCAACGAGTACCTGTACTACTACTACTACAACCGCGACGCCGTGCGGCGCATTCTCGAATCTCCGCAGACGAGAGGCGATTTCCTGTTGGAGACTCAGGGCCGGTTCTTCGACGACGCCGCCGCCGAACCCCACCTCGCGGCCAAACTGTGGACGGGTGCGGTCGACGAGCGTGGCGCCAGCTACATGGCGGAGGCCAAGGGTGGCGTCCAGGGCGCGCCCACCGTCGAACGGGACCGCGAAACCGATCCCGCGCATCTGGGTTACGCCGGAGTGGCATTGGGGGTGATGGCGGCGATCAGCCGTGACGAGAGGCGCACGATGATCCTCAACGTGCGCAACCGCGGGACCATCGCCGGCCTGCCGGACGACGCGGTGGTGGAGGTGCCGACCTTGGTCGACGCCAACGGCGTGCACCCCCTGACGCTGGAGACCCAGCCCGACCTCCATCAGCTGGGCTTGATGCAGCAGGTGAAAGCCGTTGAACGCCATGCCATCTCCGCGGCCACCACGGGGTCGGTCTCGGAAGCGCTCAAGGCGTTCGCGCTGCACCCACTCGTCGACTCGGTGACCGTGGCGCGCGAATTGCTCGACGGTTACCTCGCGGCCAATCCGGACCTGGCACGGACGTTGGCGGTGCGCTCGCCGGCGGCATGACGGCGCGGTGCACCTGAGCGCATCAGACAACTGGACGAAGGAGGGCTTCGAAGCAGCGGGACACTCGCTGCTCGAGGTAGCCTCGCCCCCGTTGGTCATGACTCCGCGCCAAGCCTCAGCGAGTGACCAATTCGTAGATCAGCAGCCCGGACAGCGACAGAATCGACAGGAACCCGACACCGCCGATGACGTTCTTCCACCACGTGTTCCGCAAGTCCCCCATCAGCTGACGGTTGTTGCTCATGACGAAGAGCAGGAATCCGAGGAACGGTGCGATCAGAACCGTGAGGGCCTGGGCGAAGATGATGAGCTGCACGGGAGACTTGGTGAACGTCAGAGTGATCACCAGGCCCCAGATGAGGATGACGGCACTGGTGCGCTTGGCGGTGATGGTGCTCGGAGAGGGCCCCTTGCCCAGCGCGTCGGACAGCATCGTTCCACCGGCCGTGGCATTGGCCACCATCGCCGAGAAGGCCGCACCCGAGAGCCCGAGTGCGAAGATCGTCGACCCGACCGGCCCTGCGATCGGCTCGAAGATCTTAGCTGATAGGCCGTGAGTAGTCACTGGGCGGATCCTCGTAGGAGGTCCGGTTCGGAGGAGGCTACTTATGTCGGTGTTGGAAGTTGCGCTTGATCCGTCGACGGTGATCGTTGCCGTAGATCCAGGC
>VIFX01000023.1:0-109399 GCA_006864685.1 Mycolicibacterium hodleri
GGCCTCGGCCATCGCCAGGCCGAGGCCCCGCCCGCCCCCGGTCACCAGTGCCACACGTCCTGCCAAAGTCGAGTCCATTGAACCCATCTTGGCCGACGTGGCGCGACGCCGGTTACGCGGTGAACGCGTACTGCACGTTCTCCCCGACGGGCACGAAGCCCAGCCGCCGGTAGATCCGGTTGGACACCGGGTTGCCGTCGTCGGCGAACAGCACCACGTCCCGCGCACCCCCGCTCCAGGCGTGCCGCACGGCCTGCGCGGTGACGGCGGCGCCGTAGCCGTGGCCCCGGTGCTCCGGCGGGGTGTACACCGGACCGATCCGCGACATCCCCAGCAGGCAACCGTGCACGCGAGCCATGGCGACCGGCTCACCGTCGACGGTCCACAGCACCCCGTGCCCGCCCGCGTCGGCAACGCCGGCGAGCACGCCGCGGCTTGCCGTCGGATTGGACTGCGAGCCGAACGCCTCGGTGAAGAACGCGTCGAACCACCCGGCGAGCAGGTCGGTGTCGGCATCGACGGCAACCCGCGGCTCACCGACGACACCGACCGGCGGGACCAGGTCACCGAGGCGGTACAGCGTCTCCTCGAAGGACGTCGTGACGGTCGCGCCCGTGGCCTCGGCCCAGGCTTGACTGAATGCCGTTGCAGTGCTTCGCGTTCCACGGACCGCGGGCAGATCGCTGCGCGCGGGTGCGAGCGCGACGGCCGACTCCTTGGCCAAGGTGGGCGGCAGCCCGTTGACCAGCAGCACCGAATCCCTCATCTGCAGAGCGGCGCCCATGGCACCGTCGCAGTCGTAGGCGGCCAGCAGCAGGTGACCGGCCGGCCACGCGGAGGTGCGCAGGGTGGTCAGCTCGGTGGTGAACCGGACCGGGTCCCGGCGGTACACCCAGCGGGCCACCGGGCCGAAGCCGTCCGGCGTCGCGTACAGGTGAACGTTCATGCCTACGAGGGTGAAGCACCCGGCTCGCGAATTCCACTGATTTATTGCGGTTTGGCGCGCAGCGCGTCAGCCTCGACCGCGCTTGGTCGGACCCGGCTTGCGGGCGATCTTGCCTGCCGCGGCGCGGGCGGCCTGCTTGGCGAGCGTCTTCTCCCGTGCGGTGCGCTTCGGCGCCGGTTCGGCTTGTCCGCGCGACGAACTGGGTTTGCGGCCGCGCACGATGCCGATGAACTCGGCCACCAATGCCGACTGCTCGCCCTCGGGGATGGCGAGCGCCACGGGACAGGTGGGCGCGTCGGCGATCGGGCGGTAGGTGAGGTCCTTGCGGTGGTGCAGCCGCGCCAGTGACTGCGGGACGACGAGCACGCCGACGCCGGCCGCCACCAATTCCGTTGCGTCCTTGACGGTTTCGGGTCGATGCTCGACGCGGGCGCCCGATGCCGTCGGCCAGGCGACGACGTCGTCGAGCGGGAGCAGCATCGGCTCGCCGTCGAGGTCGGAGACGGTGACCGAGTCCGCGGCGGTGAGCAGGTGATCGGTGGGCACCACGACGACGGTGGTCTCGTCGTAGAGAGCAATCAGGGCCACGCCGGACGTGTCGGCCTGCGGCCTAAGCAGCGCCACGTCCATCTCCCCGGACCGCACGGCCTCGGCCGCGTCGGCCGCGTCGACGGCCTGCAACTGCAACCGAATGTCGGGATGGCGGTCGGCCCAGGTTCGGGCCCACTTCGCGGGTGTCACACCGGGGACGTACCCCACTGTGAGCGAGGGCACCGAGGATGAAGCCACGGCCTCAGGCTACCGATAGGCTCTGCATCATGAGCAGGCCGAACGCGCAATCCATGAAACCCGCCACCGCGGCGAAGAAGCTCGACGTGTACCTGCCGGCGACGCCAGCGGAGTTCCAGGAGAACGCGATTACCCGGTCCGAGCTCGCTGCCCTGCAGGAGGATCCGCCGCAGTGGCTCAAGGATCTCCGCAAGAACGGGCCGCACCCGAAGAACCTGGTGGCCATGAAGCTGGGCGTGTCGATCGCCGGGCTCGCGCGTGGCGGCGTGACCGAGGCGCTCACCACCGAGCAGATCACCGCGCTGCTCGAGGAGAAGCCCGACTGGCTGGTCGCCGAGCGCGAGAGCTTCCAGGCCGTACTGCGCGAGGAGCGACGCGTAAAGGCGCTGCGCGAGGACCAGGCGCGCGAGAGCTGACCAGAACCCCCGAACGTGAAAATGGCGACGCAACTCGCGAGAGATGCGTCGCCAGATTCACTTTCGGCGGTGGGGCGTCACAACATGCAGCTGACGCAACCCTCCACCTCAGTCCCCTCCAACGCCATCTGGCGTAGGCGGATGTAGTACAGCGTCTTGATGCCCTTGCGCCAGGCGTAGATCTGCGCCTTGTTCACGTCACGCGTGGTGGCGGTGTCCTTGAAGAACAGCGTCAGCGACAGGCCCTGGTCCACGTGCTGGGTGGCCGCGGCGTAGGTGTCGATGATCTTCTCGTAGCCGATCTCGTACGCATCCTCGTAGAACTCGAGGTTGTCGTTGGTCAGATACGGCGCCGGGTAGTACGCCCGGCCGATCTTGCCTTCCTTGCGGATCTCGATCCGCGACGGCACCGGGTGGATCGACGACGTCGAGTAGTTGATGTAGGAGATCGACCCCGTCGGCGGCACGGCCTGCAGGTTCTGGTTGTAGATGCCGTGCGTCTGCACCGACTCCTTCAACTGCCGCCAGTCGTCCTGGGTCGGGATGTGGATGTCGGCTTTGGCGAACAACTCCCGCACCCGCTCGGTCGCCGGCTCCCACGCCTGCTCGGTGTACTTGTCGAAGAACTCCCCCGACGCGTACTTCGACTTCTCGAACCCACCGAAGCGGGTGCCGCGCTCCATCGCAATGCGGTTGCTCGCCCGCAGGGCGTGGAAGAGCACCGCGTAGAAGTAGATGTTGGTGAAGTCGATGCCCTCTTCGGAGCCGTACATGATCCGCTCGCGAGCCAGGTACCCGTGCAGGTTCATCTGCCCGAGCCCGATGGCGTGAGAGTCGTTGTTGCCCTGCTCGATCGACGGCACCGACCAGATGTGGGTCTGGTCGCTGACTGCGGTGAGTCCGCGGATCGCGACCTCGATGGTCTGGGCGAAGTCCGGCGAGTCCATCGTCTTGGCGATGTTGAGCGAGCCGAGGTTGCACGAGATGTCCTTGCCCACCTTGGAATACGACAGATCGTCGTTGAATTCCGACGGCGTCGACACCTGGAGGATCTCCGAGCACAGGTTGCTGTGGGTGATCCGGCCCTCGATCGGGTTGGCCCGGTTCACGGTGTCCTCGTACATGATGTACGGGTAGCCGGACTCGAACTGCAGCTCGGCGAGGGTCTGGAAGAACTCCCGCGCCTTGATCTTCGTCTTGCGAATCCGCGCGTCGTCGACCATCTCGTAGTACTTCTCGGTGATGGAGATGTCGGCGAACGGAACGCCGTAGACCTTCTCGACGTCGTACGGCGAGAAGAGGTACATGTCCTCGTTCTTCTTCGCCAGCTCGAACGTGATGTCCGGGATGACGACGCCGAGGGACAACGTCTTGATGCGGATCTTCTCGTCGGCGTTCTCACGCTTGGTGTCGAGGAAGCGGTAGATGTCGGGGTGATGCGCCTGCAGGTACACCGCGCCGGCACCCTGGCGGGCGCCCAACTGGTTGGCGTAGGAGAACGAATCCTCCAGCAGCTTCATGATCGGGATGACGCCCGAGCTCTGGTTCTCGATGTTCTTGATCGGGGCGCCGTGCTCGCGGATGTTGCTCAGCAGCAAGGCAACTCCGCCACCGCGCTTGGACAACTGCAGCGCCGAGTTGATGGAACGCCCGATGGACTCCATGTTGTCCTCGATGCGCAGCAGGAAGCAGCTGACGGGCTCGCCGCGCTGCTTCTTGCCGGAGTTGAGGAACGTCGGGGTGGCCGGCTGGAACCGGCCGTCGATGATCTCGTCGACCAGCTTCTCCGCCAGCTCCGTGTCGCCGGCGGCCAGCGTCAGCGACACCATGACGACGCGGTCCTCGAAACGCTCGAGGTAGCGCTTCCCGTCGAACGTCTTCAGCGTGTAGGACGTGTAGTACTTGAACGCGCCGAGGAACGTCGGGAAGCGAAACTTCTTGGCGTAGGCGCGATCCAGCAGCGACTTGACGAAGTTGCGCGAGTACTGGTCGAGCACCTCGCGCTCGTAGTACTCCTTCTGCACCAGGTAGTCGAGCTTCTCGTCCTGGTTGTGGAAGAAGACGGTGTTCTGGTTGACGTGCTGCAAGAAGTACTGGTTGGCGGCTTCGCGATCCTTGTCGAACTGGATCTTGCCGTCCTTGTCGTACAAGTTCAGCATCGCGTTGAGCGCGTGGTAGTCGGTCTCGCCCGGGAGCGCGTGGACTCCGGTGGTTACAGGTTCTGCAGTGACGGTTGGTGACACGTCTGGTCCTTCCAGAAGTCGGCAAGCCCCGCACGGACGGCGAAGACGTCGTCCGTGGTGCCCATGAGTTCGAAGCGATAGAGGTAGGGGACGCCGCACTTGCGTGAGACGACGTCACCGGCGTAGCCGAATTCGGCACCGAAGTTCGTGTTGCCCGCGGCGATGACGCCGCGGATCAGCGACCGGTTGTGTTCGTTGTTGAGAAAGGCGATGACTTGCTTGGGGACGTAACCACCGGCGTCCGGATCGGGCCCGTTGGCGTGCCCGCCGCCGTAGGTGGGGAGAACCAGCACGTACGGCTCGTCCACCTGGATGCGGTCGCGGAGCGGGATGCGGATCGCGGGCAGCTCCAGCTTCTCGACGAAGCGGTGCGTGTTCTCCGAGACGCTGGAGAAGTAGACGAGACTTCCCATCACGTCTCCTCTCCTACCCGCCGGGTTCTTCTCTGTTACGCCGTGGCTGCGACGGCGCCGGACAGCAACTTGATCCGGTCCGGGCGGAAGCCCGACCAGTGGTCGTTGCCCGCGACCACGACGGGGGCCTGCAGGTAACCCAGCGCCATGACGTAGTCACGCGCCTCGGGCACCTCGGTGATGTCGACGACGTCGTAGGCGACGCCCTGCTTGTCGAGCGCCTTGTAAGTGGCGTTGCACTGCACGCACGCGGGCTTGGTGTAGACGGTGACGGTCATTGGTGGGCTCCCCTCAGCGAAACGATGGTCAAGCATGTGGCGTGTCTCCTACACAAGCGTCTCGCACGGCACCGACAAGACCCCATCTTGGCGCAATCATCGATATGTTCAACACCTCACCGAAGGGATGACTTCCCGGCTGGTGCGGTTGAACTGGTCCTGAATTGAGCCTGTGATGCTTCGTTGCTTGGCACTAGATGTTGTGTCCAACTAGTAGAGCACATACAAGATGGCCCTAATGACACAAATGAAATTTCGCCTGGTCGTTGCGGTGTGTCGCAGAATTTCCGGCGTGTTATTCACACCCACGCCCGATCCTGTTAGTGGAACGCCCCTTCCTGTTAGTTGAACGCCACCCGGTAGACGCGAAGCGAACGCCCTCGCTCAGCGGTCCGGGAACGGGGATGGTTCCTCAGTCGCAGAGCAAAGCGCGAGGAACGGCCGCGACGGAGTCGGTGGACGCACAGTGAGTGGCCGCCCCCCACCCCAGGCGAGCTCACCATGGACACCCGTAGACGACGAAACCGCCGGCGAACCCCATTTGGGGCTCGCCGGCGGCTGGTGGTGGTGAAGCGCGCTGTCAGCCGACTTCGGCGGTCAACTTCTCCACCACTTCACGGACCTGCTGGACCACGTCGGCGTTCTCCCGCGGGTGCTTGCCGTCGAAGATCCCCGCCGGCAGCGACAGCTTCACGTCCTCGACGACCTTGGGTCCCGCCACGCCAAAGGACTTGCGCGTCTCGTCGTGTGCCCAGACGCCGCCGTACTGGCCGAGCGCCGTGCCGATGACGGCCAACGGCTTGCCGTTGAGCGCCCCGGCGCCGTAGGGCCGCGACAGCCAGTCGATCGCGTTCTTCAGCACACCCGGGATGCTGCCGTTGTACTCCGGCGTCACGACCAGCGCGGCATCCGCTTCCGCCGCGGCCAGGCGGAGTGCCTGCACGACCTCGTCGACGTTGTCGCCGTCGACGTCCTCGTTGTAGAACGGGAGTTCGCCCAACCGGTCGAACAGCTGCAGTGACACACCGGCTGGAGCCGTCTCACTCGCCACTTCGGCCAATTGCCGGTTCAGCGAGGCCGCCCGCAGGCTGCCAACAAGTACCAAAACCTTCACGTCTGCCATTGCGTAGAGCTCCTTTCGGTTGATTCGCCACGATCCTCTCACAGCTCAACTGGACCGCAGTCCGATTCATTCCGGCTGAAGTAATGTGCAGGGATGAGTGTTGGCGACGGCCTGATCGGGCTACCGGTCACCGATTCGGTGCCCGTCGAGCGCGGTGACGCCGCCCGCAACCGCGCGCTGCTGCTGGCCGCCGCCCGCCGCCTCATCGACGAACGCGGCGCCAACACCGTCACGATGGACGACGTCGCCACCGCCGCGGGCGTCGGCAAGGGCACCCTGTTCCGCCGCTTCGGCAGCCGCGCCGGTCTGATGATCGTGCTCCTCGACGAGGACGAGAAGACCGAGCAACGGGCGTTCATGTTCGGTCCCCCGCCGCTGGGGCCGGGCGCTCCCCCGCTGACCAGGCTGATCGCCTATGGACGCCACCGACTGCGGTTCGTCTGGGATCACCGCGTCCTGCTCGCCGACGCCAACACCGATCCGCACATGCGCTTCAACGCACCCGCCACCCTGCACCGCACCCACGTCCGCATGCTTCTCGCGGCCGCGGGCACCACCGGCGATCTCGACGCGCAAACACAGGCGCTGCTGTCACTGCTGGACGCCGACTACGTCACCCATCAGGTCGAGGATCTCGGGCACGATCTCGACCGACAGGGTGACGCCTGGGAGAGCTTGGCGCGCAAGCTCTGCGGGAGCTAGTGCCCCATGGCGTGGGTGCTGCACGTCGACCTCGACCAGTTCCTCGCGTCGGTCGAACTGCGGCGGCGCCCCGAACTCGTCGGCCTGCCGGTGATCGTCGGCGGCAACGGTGACCCGACCGAGCCACGCAAGGTGGTCACCTGCGCGTCCTACGAGGCGCGCGGATCCGGCGTCCACGCGGGCATGCCACTGCGGGTAGCCGCCCGCAAGTGCCCGGAGGCGACGTTCCTTCCCTCGGATCCCGACGCCTACGACGCGGCATCCGAGGAGGTGATGGGACTGCTCCGCGACCTCGGCCACCCACTCGAGGTGTGGGGCTGGGACGAGGCATACCTCGGCGCCGACGTCGCCGATCCCCACGACCTGGCGCTGCGCATCCGCCAGGTGGTCGAGGCGCAGACCGGACTCTCGTGCTCGGTGGGGATAAGCGACAACAAGCAACGGGCCAAGGTCGCGACCGGATTCGGCAAGCCGGCGGGGGTCTACCGTCTCGACGACGACAACTGGATGGCGGTGATGGGCGATCGGGGCGTCGACGAACTCTGGGGAGTCGGCCCCAAGACCACGAAACGACTTGCCGCACTTGGCATCACCACAGTGGGCGACCTCGCCGCCGCCGACGCCGAGGTGCTGGTGTCGACGTTCGGTCCCAGCACGGGGCTGTGGATCTTGTTGCTGGCCAAGGGCGGTGGAGACACCACCGTCAGCACCGAGCCCTGGGTGCCGAGGTCGCGCAGCCACGTGGTCACCTTCGCCGAGGACCTCACCGAACGCACCGAGATGGACGCGGCGATCGTCGAGCTGGCCCACAAGACGCTCGCCGAGGTCGTCGAACAGGGTCGCACGGTGGCCCGGGTCGCCGTCACCGTCCGCACCTCGACGTTCTTCACCAGAACGAAGATTCGCAAGCTGGCCGCGCCCGGCACCGACGAGTCCGTCATCCGCGACACGGCGCTCTCGGTGTTCGACCAGTTCGAGCTGGATCGCCCCGTGCGTCTGCTCGGCGTTCGTCTCGAACTGACCATGCCGGACACCACGAGCGTCACAGCCCACACCTAACCTCGTCAGCATGTTGCACACCGTCGCCATCCGGGGCTACCGCTCGATGCGCGAGGTCGTGATCCCCCTTACGGGCCTGACGGTCGTCACCGGCGCGAACGGCACGGGGAAGTCCTCGGTGTATCGGGCGTTGAAACTGCTCGCCGACTGCGGCCGCGGGGAGGTGATCGGCTCGCTGGCCCGCGAAGGAGGGTTGGAGTCGGTGCTGTGGGCGGGTCCCGAGAATCCCACCGGCGCGCGGCGCACCGGAGAAGTGCAGGGCACCACGCGAATGCGGCCCGTCGCCCTCGAACTCGGTTTCTCCTCAGACGATCTCGGCTATCTCATCGACCTCGGCCTGCCGCAGTACGCCGGGCCAAAGTCGTTGTTCGCGCGCGATCCCGAGATCAAGCGGGAGATCGTGTTCGCCGGTCCGCGGCTGCGTCCGAGCGCCGCGCTGGTCCGTCGGGGTGGCGACTACGCCGAGGTCGCCGACGACGCCGGGCATGGCTTCACCGAGCTGACGCGCGCCATGGCCACCTACCGAAGCGTCCTCGCCGAATACGCCCTGCCCGAGCTCGCGTCGGTGCGCGATCGACTGCGCGACTGGCGTTTCTACGACGGGTTTCGGGTCGACGCCGACGCACCGGCCCGCCGACCACGGATCGGCACCAGGACGCCGGTGTTGTCCGATGACGGCGGCGATCTGGCTGCCGCGGTCCAGACGATCCTCGAGCTGGGCAACGGGGACCTGCAGCGGGCCGTCGCCGACGCCTTCGACGGGGCCGAGGTGTCCGTCGCGGTGCACGACGGGCTCTTCGAGTTGCAACTACGTCAACCCGGCATGTTGAGACCGCTGCGCGCGGCCGAGTTGTCAGACGGCACATTGCGATTCCTGCTCTGGGGGGCAGCGCTTCTCAGCCCGCGACCGCCCTCGCTGATGGTGCTCAACGAGCCGGAGACCTCGCTGCACCCCGACCTGGTGGCGCCGTTGGCCTCGATGATCCGCGCCGCAGCCGCCGCGACCCAGGTCGTGGTCGTCACGCACTCCCAGATGCTGCGCGGGCATCTCGACGTCGACGACGCCAGCGAGATCGAGCTCTACAAGGAGTGGGGTGAGACGCGCGTCGCCGACCAGACGATGCTCAGCACACCGCCGTGGGAATGGGGCAAGCGCTGACGGCTCTCGCCGTTCGCAACGGCATAAGCATCCGTTAACCGAGGTCCCGTTCAATCTGCCAGGCACTACACGGCGAACGAGGAGACACGGGTGGCGAAGAGAGTTGGTCTCAAGGTGGTACTGGCGGTCGGTGCGGTGGCGATGTTGCCGCTGGCGGCCTGCAGCAGCGACACCGAGAAGGCGTCCAGCGGCGACGGAGTCACGCGCGCCGCCACCGGCGATCTCGCGACCAACGGAGGCGCCCGCCGGGTCGACGGCGACCAGAGCGAGGCCATCCGCAACGCGGTGAACGCCTCCGGCGCCAAGAACGTCATCCTGTTGATCGGCGACGGCATGGGCGACTCCGAGATCACCCTGGCCCGCAACTACGAGAAGGGGGCGGGTGGCTTCTTCGCCGGTCTCGACGCCCTGCCGCTGACGGGCCAGTACACCACCTACGCGCTTCTGAAGAACGGCAAGCCCAACTACGTCACCGACTCCGCGGCCAGCGCAACGGGCTGGTCCACCGGAACCAAGACGTACAACGGCGCGCTCGGCATCGACGTCAAGGGTGCCCCGCAGAAGACCATCCTCGAACTCGCGATCGCCCAGGGCCGTGCGACCGGCGACATCACCACCTCCGAGATACAGGACGCGACCCCCGCGGCGTTGTTCTCACACATCACCGAACGAGATTGCTACGGCCCGAAGGAGACCGCCGAGGACTGCGCGTCGGAGGCCATCGAGAAGGGCGGGCCTGGATCGGTGACCGAACAGTTGTTGGCCACGCGACCGGACATCACGATGGGCGGTGGCGCCGAGACCTTCGCCGAGACCGCGAACGGCGGCGACTTCAAGGGCAAGACCCTCGAGGTGCAGGCGAAGGAACGCGGCTTCCAGATGGTCCGCACCGCCGATGAATTGAACGCGATCACCAAGGCCGACAAGGACGCTCCGCTGCTGGGCCTGTTCGCCGACGGCAACCTGCCGGTCAGCTGGACCGGGCCCGCCGCCGTCCGGCAGGGTTACCTGCAGCCCGCCGCAAGGTGCTCCGACAACCCCAAGCGCGGGGCCGAGGTGCCCAAGTTGGCGGCCATGACCAAGAAGTCGATCGACCTGCTCGCCGGCAGCGACAAGGGCAAGGACAAGGGCTTCTTCCTGCAGGTCGAAAGCGCGTCGATCGACAAGCGCGACCACGCCGCGGACCCGTGCGGCCAAATCGGCGAGACGGTGGCCTTCGACGAAGCCGTGCAGGCCGCGCTGGAGTTCGCGAAGAAGGACGGCAACACGCTGGTGATCGCGACGGCTGACCACGCCCACACCAGTCAGATCGCCGAGCCGTACACCGAGGAGGATCTGCAGGGCATCGCCGAGGACACCAAGCAGCCCGTCGAACGGGTCCGCGACATCATGTATCCCGGCCTCACCCGCCTTCTGACCACGGCCGACGACGCCGAAATGCTGGTCAGCTACGGCACTTCAGCCGACGTGGGCATCGAAGACCAGGGTCACACCGGTACCCAGTTGCGGATCGCCGCCTTCGGTCCTCGCGCGGCCAACGTCGTCGCACTGACCGATCAGACCGACCTCTTCTTCACGATGACCGATGCGCTTGGCCTCAACCGGTCTTAGACGGTCGCAGCGCTCGGGTGAAGATCACGTTCACCCGGCGCATGGCGACGCTGTACGGCCACCATGCCACCCGCTTGAACGCGTAGAACGCGCGGATGTCGTGCGAGGTGTAGATGAGATACCGGTTGCGGGCGACGCCGCGAAGGATCTTGTCCGCGACCACCTCCGGCGACACGGCGTGGCCGCTGAACCGCTCCACCCACTTCTGCACCTGCGGATGTTCGCGGTCGACGCCGACGATGTCGACGCTCTGCACCATGGGGGTCTTGACCGCCCCGGGGACCACGACCGACACCCCGATGCGGTGCCTGGCGAGGTCGAACCGCAGCACCTCCGACAGACCGCGCAGGCCGTACTTGCTGGCGCTGTAGGCCGCGTGCCAGGGCAGGGCCACCAATCCGGCGGCCGAGGACACGTTGACGACGTGTCCGCCCCGGCGGGCGAGAACCATTGCGGGGACGAAGTTCTCGATGACGTGGATGGGGCCCATCAGGTTGACCGAGATCATCGACTCCCAGTGCTGATGGGTTAGGTGGCTGACGGTGCCCCAGGCGGAGATCCCGGCGATGTTCATCACCACGTCCACCGCGGGCGTCGGCCCACCGATGGCGTCGTGGACCTCGGCGGCGAACGCGGCGACCTCGTCGTAGTCGGAGATGTCGAGCGCACGGTGACCGCTCACCGTTGCGCCGAGGGCACGCGCGTCGGCGACCGTCTCGGCGAGCCCCTCGGCGTTGCGGTCGGTCAGGAAGAGCTCAGCGCCGTCGGCGGCCAGCTTGAGTGCCGTCGCACGACCGATTCCACTCGCTGCGCCGGTAAGGAGACATCGTTTGCCCGCGTAGCTCTGAACCATGGTCGTGACCCTACCGACCGCGTCAGCCGCCGGAGAGGCTCCCGCCGCCCCACAAGGAGTACAACCACAGCCGCTCGAGGACCTCGACGGCGCGCGAGATGTCGCGATTGGCGCCCACGAAGGCCGTGTCGCCAGACAGGGTGGCGCCCGTCGTGGCGGCCAGGGTTCGCACCAGCGTCGGCACGTCGTCGGAGATCGGGTGGGCCGTTCCCGCCTTCGCCTCGTCCTCGACGATCTTCACGATCTGGTCGATGACCGACCCCATCTGCTGATCGAGGATCTCGCGGATCTCGGCATCGGTGCTGCGGGCCGCATTGCAGGCCGACATGACCGGGTCGTTGTGCGAGTAGACGAGGGCGGCACTGCCGACCATGCGCTTGGCGAACGCGGCCGTGGACTCGTCGGCGCCGCGCGGGGCGAAGTAGTGGGTCAGCTCCTCGAGTTCCTGCATGGCCTCGGCGAGCATCTGCGCGAGCACCGAGTACTTGGAGTCGAAGTAGAAGTAGAAGCCCGATCGGGCCACGCCGGCACGGTCGCTGATGGTGCTGACGGACAGCTCCGAGAACGGCTTTTCGCGCAGCAACTCGTGCACGGCGTTGAGGATGGCCTCACGTTGCCGGTCACCGCGGCTTCGGCGGGCCTCACTGGGGGCGGATTCAGCGGTCATCGCGTACAACCTTTGCACCGACGCCACGCCAGATCAAAACTTGACATGCGTCAAGTAGGACGGACAGGATGAGTTAGGTCAGTGACATCGACCACAGACGTCCTTCAGCCCAGGAGCATGCCAATGGCGACCATCAGCACCCCGGAGTACTTGCGAGACC
Source organism: Mycolicibacterium hodleri (assembly GCA_006864685.1). Classification (GTDB taxonomy): domain Bacteria; phylum Actinomycetota; class Actinomycetes; order Mycobacteriales; family Mycobacteriaceae; genus Mycobacterium; species Mycobacterium hodleri_B. Next base: position 12,420 of record VIFX01000023.1, read on the forward strand.
AAGCGAAGCGCCGCTTCACGCCGTCGATCAACAACTTCCCCGGGATGGGCGCCCTCGAGCGGAAGCTGCTGCGCACCGACTTTCCGCAGAAGCCCCTGGCGGAGCCGCCCGCAGGCAGCGGCCTCAAGCCCGTCATGGGCGACGCCGGACTGCCCGTCGTCGGCCACATGGTCGAGATGTTCCGCGGTGGACCCGAGTATCTGATGCACGTCTACAAGACCAGGGGCCCGATCTACTACGCCGATTCACCGGTGCTGGGCGCGGTCACCGCGTTGGGACCCGACGCCGCGCAAGCGATGTACACCAACCGCAACAAGGACTTCTCCCAGGAGGGCTGGGTCCCGGTGATCGGGCCGTTCTTCCACCGCGGCCTGATGCTTCTCGACTTCGAAGAGCACATGTTCCACCGCCGGATCATGCAGGAGGCCTTCGTCCGTACCCGTCTCGTCGGCTACACCGAGCAGGTCGACAAGGTGGTCTCCAAGGTGGTGGCCAACGACTGGGTGGCCAACGACCCGCGTTTCCTGCTCTACCCGGCGATGAAGCAGATGACCCTCGACATCGCCTCGATGGTGTTCATGGGCCACGAGCCGGGCAGCGACCACGAACTCGTCACCAAGGTCAACAACGCCTTCACCACGGTCGTCCGCGCCGGCAACGCGATCATCCGCACCGGCGTCCCGCCCTTCACCTGGTGGCGTGGTCTGCAGGCGCGCAAGCTGCTGGAGAACTACTTCGCGGCCCGCGTGAAGGAACGTCGCGGCGCGGAGGGTTCGGATCTGCTGACCGTCCTGTGTCAGACCGAGGACGAGGACGGCAACAAGTTCTCCGACGAGGACATCGTCAACCACATGATCTTCACGATGATGGCCGCGCACGACACCTCCACGTCGACGGCCACCACCATGGCGTACTACCTGGCCGCCAACCCCGAGTGGCAGGACCGTTGCCGCGACGAGTCCGACCGCCTCGGCGACGGACCAGTCGACATCGAATCGCTGGAGAAGCTCGAGTCACTCGACCTCGTCATGAACGAGTCGATGCGGTTGGTGACGCCCGTGCAGTGGGCCATGCGACGGGCGGTCCGCGACACCGATCTGCTCGGGTACCACATTCCCAAGGGCACCAACGTGATTGCCTACCCGGGACTGAACCACCGGCTTCCGGAGTTCTGGACCGACCCGATGAAGTTCGACCCCGACCGGTTCGCCGAGCCCCGCAGCGAACACAAGAAGCATCGGTTCGCGTTCACGCCCTTCGGCGGCGGGTCGCACAAGTGCATCGGCATGATGTTCGGTCAGCTCGAGGTCAAGGTCATCATGCACCGGCTGCTGCGCAAGTACCGGCTGGAGCTGGCGCACCCCGGTCGCGAGCAGAGGTGGGACTACGGCGGCATGCCCGTGCCGATGGACGGCATGCCGATCATCCTGCGGCCGCTCCGCTAGCCGCGGCGGCGGTCGGACACCACGATCCACAGCGCCGACACCAGGAAGTAGAACGCGCCGAAGCCTGCGTAGGGCGCGACGTCGGTGATGCCGGGAACCACGGACCCGTTGGCCTTGACAAGGAAGGTGCCGCCGACGACTGCGGACTGAGCCCCGCTGAGCACCATCGCCCATTGGGCGCCAACGGTTTTCCAGCGGCGCAGCCCCGTGCCGAGCTGGAAGAGGCCCGAGAGCGTGGCCCAGATGCCGAACACGCCGAGGACGGCGTACATGCTCATCCCCAACGCGATTGCCACCGCGGCGGTGGTCGTGGCGCTGACGATCGCGTTGAGGGCTTGGGTCGGGTTGTGCCGCAATCCCCCGTTGCGTCGGGCGTCCTCAACGTTCGCGGCGGCATCCCACGCCGGATACAGGATCAGGAGAACACCGGCGAGAACCGGCATGTCGGCTGCTACGGCGAAGGCGGCGGCCACCCAGACGATCGAAAACGCCGCTCTTGCAAAGTAGTACGTGGTGAGCCAGCGTCGTCCATCGGTTCTGCGGTCCTCGAGCACTCGTTCGGTCATCGCCGTCGTCCTTCCATGAGGGGTCGCGCCCTGCGTCGGCGACGAGGGCGGTGGGTTCGGGTGGTGCGGGGCTAGCTCAGCGGCGTGCCGTCAGCCCGTCCAACAGGGGCTCGGTGACCAAGGCGAAGACCTTCCCGTCGCCGTACGCACGGGCGGAGAGCATCGCACCGTGAACGGCGGCCATGAACTTCTCCGCTTCGGCCGCTGCGGTGTCGTCGAGCGTGAATGTTCCTTGTTTGCAACCGTTGTCGAGGACGGCGGCAAGCCAGGTCGACAGCATCGCGAAGTACGCACGCACTTCGGCCACGACCTCCTCCGGCAGGACGGGGATCTGGGTGGCGAGCAGTGCGCACAGGCAGAAGGTGTTGGTGCCGTCGAGGATGCAGTCCGACCAGAACCCGATGTAGGCCCGCAACTGGTCGAGCGGGTCGGGATGTCGCCTCGCCATGTCGGCGAACCCCGCCTCGGCTTCCTCCCGGTACCGCGCGACCAACCTGCTGACCAGGTCGACCTTGGTCGGAAAGTAGTAGTGGATGCTCGCCTTTCGGATGCCGACCGAGGTGGCGACGTCGGCGTAGCTGAAGCCGTTGTATCCACCACCGACCAGCAGGGCTCTGGCACTGCGAAGGATGTCGTCCTCGGTGGTCGCCGTCATGACCGCCAATCTACCTACTAGTAGATAGACACGTCAAACACGAACTCGTGTCAAGCGGACAACCGGTTGACGCAGGCAATCACGGCCCGCAGGGCCGACTGCGTGACGTCGTCCGACCAGCCCATGGCCCATTCGGCGCCGACTCCGTCGGTGCCGCGGATGAACGTCGCCGTGCCGCCCACGGCGGGGAGCTGATGGAAGGCCTCGATCTCGAGTGAGACGCCACGCTCGTGGAGCATCGCGGTCAGCGCGGAGACGGGACCGCTGGCTGCCGCGGTGGTCGTGCCGATGCGGTCACCGACCGCCATCGTGGCCTGGTAGTTCCGCGCCTGCGGACCCAGCCGGCTGGCAGGCCGGTCGACGTCGGTGCACAACCAGTGGCCGAGCCGCACGGGACCCGAGGACGGCGCGTACCGCACCAGGAAGGCGTCGTGGGACATCGACGCCGCGTCGTCGCGCAACGCCCGAGGCATCGGCGTCTGGAAGTGCGCTGCGAACGACGGCGCGGAAGCGGTGAATGACGGAATGGACATGTGCCGGTCTCTCTGATGCGAGGAATCGACCGACGGTGTAGCAACGACCCACAGCGAGGGGTCGGTCTGGATCAGACCCCGCTGCGGGTTGCTACTACGAGTCGCTTCGGCACGGAGGCGATGTTAGGCCTCCCCCACCGTGGGACGCAAGCCCTTTCGTCGTCCACTAAGGTTCATCGCCGATGACCATATGAGTTGGTGGCATGCCGTCGTGCTCTTCGCGGCCGGAGTCGTCGGCGGGCTGTGTGGCAGCATCGCCGGGTTGGCGTCCCTCACCACCTATCCCGCGCTCCTGCTGATCGGGCTGCCCCCGGTGACGGCGAACGTCACCAACACCGTGGCCCTGGTGTTTAACGGCGTCGGGTCCATCGCGGGATCGATACCCGAACTGCGCGGCCAACGTTCGGCCCTGGTGCGGCTCGTCCCGCTGGCGGTGCTCGGTGGCGCGGGTGGTGCGGCGCTGCTGCTGTCGGTGCCTGCCGAGGGTTTCGAGGACGTCGTACCGGTCTTGCTGGCGGTGTCGGCGGTGGTGATCGCCCTGCCCCAGCGCGGCCGCGTCGCCGAAGGTCGTCGTGGCGTCACCCGGATCGTGGTGGAGAGCGTCGCCCTGTTGGCCATCTGCGTGTACGGCGGGTTCTTCGGCGCCGCGGCGGGGGTGCTGATGCTCGCCCTGTTCCTGCGCACGGGCAGTGAGCCGCTGGCAAAGGCCAACGCCACCAAGAACGTCGTCCTCGGAGTCGCCAATGGCGTTGCGGCGCTGATCTTCATCGTGCTCGCCCCGGTCCACTGGCTGGCCGTGGTTCCGCTCGGCCTTGGCTGCCTCCTCGGTTCGCGGTTGGGCCCACCCATCGTGCGACGGGCACCGTCACGGCCGCTGCGCCTCGCCATCGCCGTCGCGGGTATGGCGTTGGCCGTCAAACTCGGCGTCGACGCCTACCGTTAGGCGCCGTCGCCACACGAAGCCGTCGTCACACGAAGGGGTCGTCACCCTTGCTCACCCGGGTGCCGAGCTCGATGAGCGACTCCGCCGACGCGTGCAGCCGCTGCCCGGCCTCCAAGCTGGCCTGCCCGGCCAAATATCGCGACCAGGTGCCCTCGATGACGATGCCGAGCTTGAAGCAGGCCAGGGCCTTGAACCAGTCCAGCCGTTGGGTGCGCCGACCACCCGCCGCGGTGTAGGCCTCGACCAGCTCGGCACGGCTCGCGAGACCGCCGAGCGCAGCCAGTTCCGAACCCGCGTCGATGGTGTTGGGCTCGGCTGGCCAACAGACCAGCATCCACCCGAGGTCGAGCAACGGCTCACCGATCGTGCACATCTCCCAATCGATGAACGCCGCCAACTCGGGCCGGTCCCTGCGCAACAGCACGTTGTTGAGATGAGCGTCGCCGTGCATGACGCCCGGTTCGCCGTCGTCGGGCCGGTTGTCCTCCAGCCACGTCGCCAGCCGAGGCACGTCGGACAGCGACCCCGGGTCGTAGGCGTCGTGGCGGTAGCTCTGAAGCAATCCGAGGAACTGCGGAACCTGGCGCGCCAGAAAGGAACCCGGCCTGCGCAGCGCGGCAAGTGGGCTGCCTTCCCAGTCGACGTTACCGAGCCGGGCCAGGCTGGCCGCGTAGGCGGGCCCGACGTCGTGCCGAAGGGCCGGGTCGTCGGCGTAGGGCTGCGCCATCTCGTTGCCGGGGTTGAAGCCGTCCACCTCCTCCATGAGGTAGAACACGACGCCGAGAACGTCCAGATCCTCACAACCGGCGATGAATGCCGGATGCGGAGCCCCGGTGCCCGTGAGCGTCTGCAACACGGCGATCTCGCGCAACATGGTCTTGTCGCTCGTCGGACGCGGGTGCAGGGGTGGGCGCCGCAGCACCATTGGGCGACCGTCGACGCGCAGGCGCACCACGATGTTCTGACTGCCCCCGGTCAGCGGCTCCACGTCGGTCACCCGCGACCCGAGGCCCGTCGCCCGAACCCATTCCCGCAGCGCGAGCTGGTCGGCGTCGGTCAGGGTGGGGACGTCGTCGGCCATGCCCGACATCGTCGCCGCCCCGGCCCCGTCGCGCCCGCGATTCGACCGAAGTCGTTGCACCGCAACGTGTCAGGAGCCTAGACGCCGGGGGGAACGAACGTCCTGACCCGATCGGCGGCGAATGCGGCTGCCTGGCTGGTCAATCCGGCGTCGACGTACTGACTGTGCGCGGGGCGGTCCTCGCCCGGTGAGCACACGGGGTCGGCACCGTTGCACAGGTCGATCGTCTTGGCGCCGTACAGCGGACTCAGCGCGGTGAGCGGACCACCAAAGCGGTTGAGGGGGTTGCCGAACACGGCGACGGCGGCCACGTGATTCGCCACCTCGGGCGGCATCGGCTGCCCGAGCCCGAACAACCGCGCCGGATCACCGGTGATGCCGTCGATCACGGCGGCGCCCTGCGAGTAGCCCCCAAGCACGATCTTGGTGTTCGGACAGGTCGACGTCGTCAACTGGACGTGCGCGGCGGCGTCGGCCGCGCCGGCGGTGGCCTGCAAGAAGTCATGGTCGGCCGGGTAGTTCACCGCGTAGACGCCGACCGTCTTGCCCCTGAGGTTGCCCTTGAGCGAGTCGATGAACGCCTGACCCTCGCGACCGACTCCGACGGGTTCGTCGGTGCCACGGGCGAACACCACCTCGACGTCGGAGCAGCGCGGTGCGGCTGACGCGGTCGGAACACCGAGGCCGATCAGGCCGGCGCCTACGAGCCCGCCCGTGGCCATGCCCGCCAGCAGCACGTACGTCTTCGACTGAACGGACATGGGGTTCCCCTTTGATGGTCTTCGGACACACGATTATTTAGCAGAACTTCATAATCGCGCAACGAATTCCATAGCGGTAATCGCGGCGGCAAGTGTGAGCGAGAACTCACACCCTCTTCGCGACGACTACGAGGTACTCCCACTCCATCGGACGCCGTTGCAGAGCGTCATCGGCGAGGCGGTCGATGTCGGCGTCCAGCGCCGCGATCCGATCCCGGTCGTCGCCCAACCCGCGGTACGCCGCGATCGTCGGTCCGTAGTTCGCCTTGAAGTACTCCCGGAACTCCTCGCCGCGGTCGAAGGCGTCGACGGGAAGTCCTCGTCGCTCGGTCCGGACGTCGGTCACCCGGTCACCCAGCAGGCCGAGGACGTGGTCTTCACTTCCCCACAGCGGTGGTGCCGACACGCCAGCGGGCGGCGCGGCCACGTACGGCTTCATGGTGGCGAACAGCCTGCCAACGAAGCCGTCCGGGGTCCAGCTCAACACTCCGATCGACCCGCCCGGCCGACACACCCTGAGCAGTTCGTCGGCGGCCCGCTGGTGGTGAGGCGCGAACATCACCCCGATGCACGACAGCACCGCGTCGAATTCACCGTCGGCGAACGGAAGCATCTCGGCGTTGGCCTCGCGCCAGTCGAGCTCGACCTCTCGCTGCGCGGCGATGGACCGACCCTCGTCGAGAAGTCGAGGGCACAGGTCGCTTGCCACGACCGTCGCCCCGGCCAGTGCCGCCGCGATCGCGGCGTTGCCCGTCCCGGCTGCCACGTCGAGGACGCGATCGCCGGGTTTGACACCGGTTTCCGTCACCAGCACCTGACCCAGCGGGGCGACCAGCTGGTCGGCGATCGCCCGATAGTCGCCGAGCGCCCACAGCGCCCGATGCTTGGCTTCCAATTCGCGGTCCTGAACGTCGTCGTCCATACCTGCACCTCCGTCTCCTCCGGCCATCGTCGCGCGCCAAACACGGGTGAACTAGTTACAAATCTGTACCGCCGCTGGTTCCATGGAGGGGCAGGAGGTGGTGACGTGACCGGATACGGCCAGTTCTGTCCGATGTCGAAGGCGATGGAGGTCCTCGACGAGAGGTGGACGCTCCTCGTCGTTCGCGAATTGCTCTTGGGCAGTTGTCATTTCAACGATCTAAGGCGCGGGCTGCCGAAGATGTCTCCCGCGCTGTTGTCCAAGCGACTCAAGTCGCTGGCGCGGGCGGGAGTGGTGGCTCGAGCGGAGGTCGACGGTCGCTCGACGTACTCGCTGACACCTTGCGGCCAGGAACTCGGCGAGGTGGTCGACGCGCTGGGCCGATGGGGCATCCGTTGGCTCGGAGAGGTGGTCGACGCGGACCTCGATCCGCATCTTCTGATGTGGGACATCCGCCGAACCGTCCCGATCCACGAATGGCCCGTCGCCCGCACCACCGTGGCGTTCCGTCTCGACGGGGTGGCGGCCACGGCGTCGCGGTGGTGGCTGGTGGTGGCCGACGGTCACGCCGACGTCTGCGACGTCGACCCCGGTCACGAGGTCACCGGCACGGTGCAGACCAGCTTGTCGACCCTCACCCGGATTTGGCGGGGTGACGTCGGCTGGGCGGCCGCGTTGCGTGACGGCAGCGTCGCGGTCTCGGGGCCAGCCGAGGTCCGTGGCGCGATACCCGGGTGGATCGGTCAGGGCGCGAAGGCTGCCGTCCCGCGCCCGGCCTAGGCCAATCCCCTACGCCTGGTAGGAAAGACAGCCCTCCGCGCCGTCGACGACTCCGGCCCGGAACGCGCGGGTCCTGTCGAATCCCGCGCCCTGCCGGTCGACGTCGCCTTCACCCCGGAAGAGCAGCAGCGCCTTGATTCCCTCGTCGAGGTCACCCGGCGAAATGTGATAGCTGCTGGTGGCCTCGCGGTTGTAGAGGATGACGCTCGCGGTGTACGAGCCGGCGAGGCAGTCACCGCGTGCGGTCGACGTCAACTCGTCGGACTCGTCGCCCAGCCTGCTGAGCGCTGCCAGCCCCCATTGGGTGGCGAGCAACGTCGCGAACGCATAGTCGCCGCCCTCGTCGTAGATCGCGGGCATCGCGTCCACGTTGTCCCAACCGACGTAATCCTCTGGCACGCAATAGAACAACGCATAGCCCTCCGCCGACTGCCCGCCGCACGTCGGTGGGCTCGACGGGTCGAAGGGCTGCTGCGGCGCCAGGGGCGTCCACGCCTTGCCCTGGGTCAGCTCGGGGTAGACCTGGCTCCAGTAGTCCTCGAGGTCGTAGGGCACACCGTTCGCGATGGTGTCGTACGGGGCGTTGCCCTCGTTCGCCGCGTCCTCGGCGTCGTTGAAGGGCAACTCGAGCACCATGGGTTCGCCGTCCTCGTACCCCTTGCACTTCTCGGCGCCGTTGTCGTAGCCGTCCTGGAACGCGCTGACCCTGTCGAAGCCGCTGCCGTGCGCCGACGGGTCTTGGGCGTCGGTGCCGGGGGTGTCGCGCAGGTCCAAGATGCCCGCCAGCGACTTGTCCAAGTCCGCGCCGGTCACCTCGAAGACCTTGTCGGACTGGGCATGTTTGGCCCAACCCCCGGCGAAGCAATCAGCCTGCAGCTCCGAACTGACCGTCAGTTCGTTCTGGTCGAAGAAGCCCGATCGCTGCTGCATGGCGTGGCCCCACTCGTGCGCGAGAACCACGGGGATGACGAAGTCGCCGTACTTCTTCTGCAAGTCGGGCAACAGGCCGGCGGCGTCCCACGCCACCGAGTCGTCGAGCTTGCAGTAGAACGCGTTGCCCTCGACGTCACCGTAGTTGTCGGCGCAGGCGGGTCCCGACTCCGAATCCGGTGTCAGGGCGTACAACCCACCCTCGACGGGTTTGTAGTCCTGACCGTAGAGCTTCGGAAATTCCTCAGACCAATACGTCTGAAGATCGGCGATGGCCTCCATGGCGAGCTTGTTCACCGCGGCCGACGAGTCGCCCTCGATCGTGATGCTGCTGGTGTCCGGCTTCACCGCGCCCGCCGACGGGCTGGGAACCTCGGGCTTCACGCCCCCGCCGCATCCCGCGACCAGCATGACCGTAGCCGCCGCAGACATCACGATCTTGAACATGCGCAAACATTAGCGGCAGTGTGCCATTTGGGGAAGACATGCCACCTGATCAGTCCAGGAGACGTCGAGACACGTTGGTGGTGACCAGATCGAGCAACTCATCGGCACGGCCCGCCATGATCGTCCGAATCGCATACAACGAGAAGCCCTTGGCTTGTTCGGCGCTGATGGCGGGAGGAATGGACAGCTCTTGGCGAGCCGTCACGACGTCGACGATCGCCGGTCCGTCATGGGCGAAGGCATCCGTCAACGCCTGCTCCAGTTCGCCGGGATGCTCGACCCTGCGCCCGAAGGCCCCCATCGCGCGGCCTACCGCGGCGAAGTCCGGGTTGACGAGCTCGGTGCCGAAGTTGACGATGCCCGCCGCCTTCATCTCGAGCTCGACGAAGTTGAGGGAGGAGTTGTTGAAGACGACGACCTTGACCGGCAGGCGGTTCTGCAACAGCGTGATGAGCTCACCGAACAGCATGGTCAGACCGCCGTCGCCGGCGAATGCCACCACCTGCCGATCCGGAAAGGCGGTCTGTGCGCCGATGGCGTGCGGCAATGCGCACGCCATGGTGCCGTGGTTGAACGAGCCGACGAGCCTGCGCTTGCCGTTCATCCGGAGGTATCTGGCTGCCCACACCACCGGGGAACCGACGTCGACGGTGAACACCGCGTCGTCGGTCGCCAGCCGATCAGCAAGGGCGGCAACGTATTCCGGACGGATGGGAGTCTTGTCGCGGTCGTTGACCGCCAACCCGTCCATCGTCTTGCGCGTCTTCGCGTAGTGACGGAGCGACCGGTCGAGGTGTTCGCGCGAGGTCTTCTTGGTCAGCAGCGGTTGCAGCGCGGTCGCGGTGTCGGCGACGGTTCCGACCAAGCCGAGGTCGACAGGCGTGCGGCGGCCCAGGTTTCGGCCACGGACGTCGACCTGCACGATGCGGGCGTGGTCCGGATAGAACTGTTGGTACGGAAAGTCGGTGCCCAGCATCAGCAGGGTGTCGGCTTCCTTGATCGCCTTGTACCCCGAGGTGAATCCGAGCAGGCCGGTCATGCCGACGTCGTACGGGTTGTCGTATTCGACGAATTCCTTGCCACGCAGCGCGTGGACGACCGGAGCGTTCAGCGTGCTCGCCAACTGGACGAGCTCGTCGTGCGCGCCAGCGGCGCCCGCGCCTGCCAGGATGGTGACGCGCTCCCCCGCGTTGAGGATGTCGGCAGCCCGACGCAGGCCGTCGTCGTCGGGTCGCACCACCGAGCGGGTGGCCACGATCGGCTTGGTGAGCCACCCGGACTCGACGGCGTGGGCAAGGAAGATCTCACCGGGGACGACGACGACGGCGACGCCGTTCTCCTCGATCGCGGCGCGCATCGCCATCTCGATGATCCGGGGCGCCATCTCCGGTGTGCTGACCAGTTCGCAGTAGACGCTGCACTCGGAGAAGAGGTCCTGCGGGTGGGTCTCCTGGAAGTACTCCGAGCCGATCTCGCTGCGTGGAATGTGGGCGGCGATCGCCAGCACGGGCACCCGTGACCGCTGCGCGTCGAAGAGCCCGTTGACGAGGTGCAGGTTGCCGGGTCCACAGCTGCCCGCACAGACCGCCAGCTGACCGGTCAGGGCGGCATCCGCGGCCGCGGCGAACGCGGCCGTCTCCTCGTGGCGCACGTGCTCCCAGCTGACGTCGTCGGACCGTCGGATGGCGTCGGTGAACCCGTTGAGGCTGTCCCCGGGTAGCCCGTACACACGTCGCACACCGCTGTGTGCCAGTGCCGTGATGATCTGAGTCGCGATGGTGGCCATCGGGCCCCTATACCCCTGCGATACGGCCGCGGAAACGTTCGCGCAGCCACGGTTTCCACGCCGAAACCACCCTAGCGGGGGTGACGTCACGGCGCGGTAAGACCCGTGGGCGGCGCAGTCGGTAGCTTGGCGGCATGGTCGAAACGGCAACACGTCCAAGCCCCTGGATCGGTGTCGCCGCCGCGGCGGTCGCTCTGGGCGTGGCCCAGCTCACCGCGGTGGCGTTCGGCCCGCACGCCGATTCGCGGACGGCAGTCGGTTCCGCCGTCGTCGACCTCACGCCCGGCCCCGTGAAGGAGTGGGCGATCCAGTCGTTCGGCACGTCCGACAAACTGGCGCTGTCGATCGTCGTGCTGGTGGTCGTCGCGGTGATCGCGGCCATCACGGCGCAGTACGAGACGCGCCGACGACCGGTCGGCAGCGTCGCGATCGTGGTGGCCGGTGTGCTCGGATGTGCCGCCGTGGTCAGCCGTGCCGGAGCGACGCCGGTCGACGTGGTGCCGACGTTGATCGGCACCGTCTGCGGCGTGCTGGTGTTGCGCTGGTTGGTCGCCGGCCGCTTCGCCGCGCCGGAGGCCGCCGAGGGGTCTTCGTCGGCCGAACCCGATCGGGGCCGACGCCTGTCCATGGTGACGTTCGGGCTGATCGGCGTCGGCGCCGTGACGGGCGTCGCAGGTGCCCTGCTCAACCGGTTGAACTCGTCGGTGGCCGACGATCGCACCGCCTTCACGCTTCCTACGCCGAAGGGCACGCCCGCGCCGGTGGTTCCGCCCGGCGTGCAGCCCGCCGGATTCACCCAAACCCCGTTCATCACGCCGAACGCCGACTTCTACCGGATCGACACCGCGCTGAGCGTGCCCCAGGTCAGCCGCGGCGACTGGCGGCTGCGGATCCACGGGATGGTCGACCGCGAGGTCACATTGAGCTTCGACGACTTGCAACGCTTCGAGCTCGTCGAGCAGATCGTGACGTTGACGTGCGTGTCCAATCCGGTGGGCGGCGACCTCATCTCGAACGCCAAGTGGACCGGCTACCGGGTTCGAGACCTGTTGGCGGAGGTCGGCATTCACGCCGACGCCGACATGGTCCTGTCCACTTCCGTCGACGGCTTCACCGCGGGGACTCCGGTCGAGGCGCTGACCGATCAGCGTGACTCCCTGCTCGCCATCGGCATGAACGACGCACCGCTGCCCACCGAGCACGGCTACCCCGCCCGCCTGGTGGTGCCCGGCCTGTACGGCTACGTCTCGGCGACCAAGTGGCTTGCCGAGCTGGAACTCACGCGCTTCGACCGCGCCGAGGCGTACTGGACCAAACTCGGGTGGTCGGCCCGCGGCCCGATCAAGACCGAGTCGAGGATCGACGTGCCCCGGCAGGGTGCCGAGGTGCCAAGGGGCGCCACCACGTTCGGCGGCGTGGCGTGGGCCCAGCACCGCGGCATCACGGCCGTCGAGGTGCGGGTCGACGACGGACCATGGCAGCCGGCCCAACTCGGGACGAGCTACTCGAACGACACGTGGCGACTGTGGAGCTTTCCGTGGCAAGCCGAGACCCCCGGACCGCACGAGATCGCCGTGCGGGCCACCGATTCCACCGGCACGGTCCAGACCCCGGACGAAGCCGACGTCGTACCCGACGGGGCGACGGGCTGGCACACGGTGTCCTTCGACGTTCAGTGAGACCGACCGGTCAGACCGGCACCCGCTGATTGGTGAGCACCGAGGCCAGCACGGCGGCCGCCATCAACAACGCCCCGAGGCGAATCCATGCTTGGCTGGCGTCACCGCGAATCGTCTCGTAGCCGATCTGCTGTTGCAGGGCCGCATAGGCCTTCTTCAACTCGTCGAGGTTGCCCGCGTGGAAGGTCTGACCGCCGGAAATGTCGGTGATGTGTTGCAGCGTCGCGTCGTCGACCGGCACCGGGACCTGTTGCCCTTCGATGCCCACCACGCCGTCGGGCGTGCCGAAGGAGATCGTCGAGATGGCCACCCCTTGATCCTTGGCCGAGCGGGCCGCGGTGTAGGCACCCCGCGGTTCGTCGGGATTTCGCGGAATCGTTTCAGCCCCATCTGATTCCAGGACGATGTGGGCGGGTGCGGGCGTGTCGCCGCCGCCCATCACGGCGTCGACGCTGGCGATGGCCTGCAGCGCGGTGAAGATGCCCTCTCCGGTCGCGGTGCGTTCCTCGGGTTTCAAACCGTCTATCGCCGTCTTCATGGCGGCACGGTTCGTCGTCGGCGAGACCAGCAGTGTCGCGCTTCCGCCAAAGGCGACCAACCCCAAGCTGATTCCGGGTGTCAGTTCGTCGGCGAACTGCTTGCCCGCTTCCTTGGCTGCGGCCAATCGGCTGGGCGGCACGTCGGTGGCGACCATCGACTCCGACACGTCGATCACCAACATCACGACCGCCCGGTTGCGCGGGATGCGCACGTCGTGGGTCGGCGCCGCGAGCGCAATTGCCAACGTGGCCAACGAGATCACCAACAGAATCGCCGGGACGTGGCGCCATCGGCGGCGAGGTGCCGCTGGCGCAACGCGCTGCAAGAGTTCCATGTTGGCGAACCGCAGCACGCGGCGATGACGGCCGAACTGGACGACGACGTACGCCGCGACCAGCCCGAGTACGACCAGCAGGTACAGGAAGTACCAGGCGTGGGCGAAACCCGAGAGGGCCAGCGGGCCGAGGAACGGCAGCGTCATGTCGGAAGCCGCCGGTTGACCACCAGGGCGAGCACGGCGGCGATGGTCGCGAAGAGCACCGCCAGGCGCACCCATCCGTCGCCGGCCGGACCCGGCAAGACCTGGAAGCCGATCTGTCGCTGGACCGATTCGTAGCTTTGGTTCAGTTGCTCGACGTTGGTGGCGGTGTAGGTCTGCCCGCCCGAGAGCTGCGCGATCTGGGCCATCGTCTCCTTGCCAACCGGGACCGGAAGTCGTTCGTCCTTCAGGTCGACGTAGCCGCCCGCGGTGCCGAACGCGATGGTGGAGATCGGCACGCCCTGATCCCTTGCGTAGCGCGCCGCCGTGTAGGCGCCGCGCGGGTTGCTCGGGTCGCCGGGGACGTTCTCGTCGCCGTCGGACAGCAGCACGATGCGGGCCGGCGGCGGTGAGGTGTCGCCGTCGGTGCTGAGGACGGCCCCGACCGTGGCGATGGACTGCAAGGCGGTGAAGATCGCCTCGCCCGTTGCCGTCTTGTCGGCCGTTTGCAGCTTGTCGAGCGCGGTGATCGTGGCCTGATGGTCGGGACTGGGCGCCACCAGCAGGTTGGCGTTGCCCGCAAAGGCGATGAGCCCCAGGTTGATTCCCGGTGTCAGCCCGCCGGCGAACTGCTTGGCCGCCTGTTCTGCGGCGACGAGCCGGGTGGGGTCGACGTCGGTGGCCCGCATGGATTGCGACACGTCGACGACGAGCATGATGACGGCCCGGTTGCGCGGTATCCGGACGTCGCGGGTCGGCCCGGCAAGTGCGACCGTCAACGCCACCAGACCGACCAGTGTCAGGCCGAGCGGCACGTGGCGCCACCGCACCGATGCCGTGGCCGTCGGTGCAGTCCCGACGAAGCGAGCCACCCGCCGTCGCCTCCGCACCTGCGCCACGACGTAGAGCGCCAGAAGGGCCAGCGGTACCAGGCCGAACAGGAACAGCCAGGGGTGCTCGAATCCCGTCCACGTGATCACGCCAATCACGGGCAGGTTCAGCACGGTCGTCCTTCGGTCGTGAGTCGGTCGAGTAGCAGCGAGTGTGGCGTGGCTTCCTGACCGTCGGCTGAGATGTTGCTTGGACGAGGGTGTGGCGGTGTCGGACCCGCGTGTCAGGCTGGTCACGTGTTGCTCGTCGATGTCGCCGTCACGTCCGCCGAGGTTGGGGCCGTCTCGGCGCGGACGGCCAAGATCGCCCGCATCGCGGACGTGTTGGCCGCCGCTGCCGCCGACGGCGATCCCCCGCCCGTCGCCGTCGTGGTCGCCTGGCTCTCCGGTGACTTGCCGCAGCGCCAGATCGGGGTCGGCTGGGCCGCGCTTCGGGCCTTGCCGCCGCCCGCCGCGGAGCCATCTCTGACCGTGTCCGGTGTGCACGCCGCATTCACCGAGATCGGACTCGTTTCGGGCAAGGGCTCACAGGGCCGTCGGTCCGAGTTGCTCACCGCTCTCTTCTCCGCCGCCACCGAGATCGAGCAGACGTTCCTGAAGCGCCTGCTCAGTGGGGAGTTGCGCCAGGGCGCCCTGGTCGGCGTGATGGCAGACGCCGTGGCCAAGGCAGCTGGGGTTCCCGCCGCCGACGTGCGGCGCGCCGCCATGCTGAGCGGTGACCTGCCGATCGTCGCGTCGGCCGTCCTGACCGAGGGCCGGGCCGCGCTCGAGGGGTTCGTGCTGCAGGTCGGCCGCCCGGTCGGTCCGATGCTCGCCCAGCCGGCGACCGGCGTGGACGACGCCGTCGACAGGCTCGGAGGGACGGCAATCTTCGAAGCCAAGCTCGACGGCGCCCGGGTTCAGATCCACCGCGCAGGCGACGCCGTTTCGGTCTACACCCGAAGCCTCGACGACGTCACCGCCCGCCTGCCTGAGGTCGTGGCGGCGGCGCTCGCGCTGCCGGTCACTTCGTTCATCGCCGACGCCGAGGCGATCGCACTACGGCCCGACGGCCGTCCCCACCGCTTCCAGGTGACGGCGTCGCGGTTCGGGCGCGGCGGAGGCAAGGGTGGGCTCGACGCGGAGCGGGCCACCCAATCGCTGTCGGTGTTCTTCTTCGACCTGTTGCACCTCGACGGCGCCGACCTGCTCGATCTGCCGACGGTCGAGCGCCACGCCGCCCTCGACGCGATCGTTCCCGCCGCGCAGCGCGTCGACCGGCTGGTGACGTCCGACGGTGCCGCCGCGGCGGCCTTCCTGGCGACGACGTTGGCCGCGGGTCACGAGGGGGTGATGGCGAAGTCGCCGACGGCACCGTACGAGGCGGGACGTCGGGGGGCGGGCTGGCTCAAGGTCAAACCGGTACACACCCTCGACCTCGTGGTGTTGGCGGTGGAATGGGGCTCTGGCCGGCGCTCGGGCAAGCTGTCCAACATTCACCTCGGTGCCCGCGACCCGGCGACCGGCGGCTTCGTGATGCTTGGCAAGACCTTCAAGGGCATGACCGACGAGATGCTGGCCTGGCAGACCGCGCGATTCCTCGAATTGGCCGACGGCCCGACAGACGGATACACCGTGCGACTTAGGCCCGAACAGGTCGTCGAGATCGCCCTGGACGGCGTGCAGACCTCCAGCCGCTACCCCGGCGGGATGGCACTTCGCTTCGCCCGCGTGCTGAGGTACCGCGACGACAAGACCGCCGCCGAGGCCGACACGGTGGAGGCCGTGCGCATGCTCCACGAACGCATTTGAGCGCGCAGGCGTAGAACACTCCGAAGCCGACCCAATGGCGGCATTCCGCCAACCGGCGCTGCCCACGGTGAAAGGATCGTCACATGGCCTCACCCCCCGTACCCACCGCCTCGGGCCGCCTCGAGGACACCGACGGCGACATCACCTATGTCCGCACCGAAGCCGACCTGCCGCCCGTGGCGATCGTCGACCGGTCCCCCATCACGACGAAGCACAAGATCGTGTTTGCGATCATCGCGCTGCTCGGAGCCGTCGCCTGGGCAGTGATCGCCTTCTTCCGCGGCGAAACGGTGAGCGCGGTGTGGTTCGTGGTTGCCGCCGTGTGTACCTACGTCATCGGGTATAGGTTCTACGCCCGGCTCATCGAGATGAAGATCGTCACGCCGCGCGACGACAACGCGACCCCGGCCGAGGTGTTCGAGAACGGCACCGACTACATGCCGACCGATCGGCGGGTTCTGTTCGGCCATCACTTCGCGGCGATCGCGGGTGCGGGCCCACTGGTGGGCCCCGTCCTCGCCATGCAGATGGGCTATCTCCCCGGCACCATCTGGATCATCGTCGGCGCGGTCTTCGCCGGCTGCGTGCAGGACTATCTGGTGCTGTCGATCTCGGTGCGACGCCGCGGCCGCTCGCTCGGGCAGATGGCTCGCGACGAGCTCGGCGTCGTGGGTGGCGTCGCCGCGATCGTCGGCGTGCTGGTGATCATGGTGATCCTGCTGGCCGTCCTGGCCCTCGTCGTGGTCGGGGCGCTGGCGGAGAGCCCATGGGGCGTGTTCTCCATCTCGATGACCATTCCGATCGCCCTCTTCATGGGCCTCTACCTCCGATTCTTGCGACCGGGCCGGGTGTCCGAGGTGTCCCTGATCGGTGTCGTGTTGCTGCTGCTTGCGGTGGTGGCCGGCGGCTGGGTCGCCGAAACGGGCTGGGGCACGGACTGGTTCACCCTGTCCAAGGTGACGTTGTCGTGGTGCATCATCGCCTACGGACTTGCCGCCTCGGTGCTGCCGGTGTGGCTGTTGCTGGCACCCCGCGACTACCTGTCGACGTTCATGAAGGTCGGCACGATCGTCCTGTTGGCGGTCGGCATCCTCATCGCCCGCCCCATCATGGAGGCCCCGGCGATCTCGACGTTCGCCTCCAGCGGCACCGGGCCGGTCTTCGCCGGGTCGCTGTTCCCGTTCCTGTTCATCACGATCGCCTGCGGCGCGCTGTCGGGCTTCCATTCGTTGATCTCCTCGGGCACCACGCCGAAGCTCCTGGAGAAGGAAAGCCAAATGCGGCTGATCGGCTACGGCGGCATGCTCACCGAGTCGTTCGTCGCGATCATGGCGCTCATCACCGCGGCCATCCTCAACCAGCACCTCTACTTCGCGGTCAACGCACCCACCGCGCAGACCGGCACCACGGCGCAGACCGCCGCCGACTACGTCAACGGCCTCGGCCTGTCCGGCGCACCCATCACCGGTGACGAGATCACCGAGGCGGCCAGGGGCGTCGGCGAGGAGTCGATCGTGTCGCGCACGGGCGGTGCGCCGACGCTTGCGTTCGGCATGTCCGAGGTGCTGCACCAGGTGTTCGGCGGCGCGGGCCTCAAGGCGTTCTGGTACCACTTCGCGATCATGTTCGAAGCGCTGTTCATCCTCACCACCGTCGACGCGGGCACCCGCGTGGCACGGTTCATGTTGTCCGACGGGCTGGCGAATCTTGGTGGGCCGCTGAAGAAGCTGCGCAATCCGAGCTGGCGCATCGGCGCGTGGGCCTGCAGCATCATCGTGGTGGCCGCCTGGGGCAGCATCCTGCTGATGGGGGTCACCGACCCCCTCGGCGGCATCAACACGCTGTTCCCGCTGTTCGGCATCGCGAACCAGCTGCTCGCCGCCATCGCACTGACGTTGGTCACGGTCGTGGTGATCAAACGCGGGTTGCTGAAGTGGGCATGGATTCCCGGCGTCCCACTGGTGTGGGACCTGATCGTGACGATGACCGCGTCGTGGCAGAAGATCTTCTCGAGCGATCCGAAGCTTGGCTATTGGACGCAGCACTTCCAGTACCGCGATGCCAAGGACGCGGGCAAGACGGCACTGGGCGCGGCGAAGAACTCCGACCAACTCGACGCCGTCATCCGCAACACGTTCATCCAGGGCACGCTGTCCATCGTCTTCGCCGCGCTGGTGGTGATCGTGTTTGCCGCCGGAGTCGTCGTGGCGCTCAAGGCCATCCGCGGCGGTGGCGCTCCCCTCAGCGCCGACGAGCCGGTGCCGTCGCGGATCTTCGCACCGTCGGGCATGATCCCGACCGCGGCCGAGAAGGAGGTGCAGAAGCAATGGGACGCCTTACCTCCCGGGTCACACGGACCGGCCGTCAGATCGGTTGGTACTGCGGCACACTGATGGGCGACAACCACTATCGTCGCTACGTCGCGCATCGGACCCGTACCCATCCTGGGGAACCGGTGATGTCGGAACGCGACTACTGGCGCATGCGGTATCGCACCAGCGAAGTCGAACCGCGCTGCTGCTGACCCACCGCGATACACAGCGACACACCAGCGCACTCCGATGAAACCGGCAGCCCGATGTCAGTGCGCACACTGGCGAAGCGGTTATGCTGCCCACTCCAATTTGGTTGTCTCACAATGGGATTGGATTCGGTAAAGCCGCCGTTATTCCCGCTCGGCCGCGATGGTGTTTAGCTTCACAATGGCCGCCGACGTCGAACCGGCGAGTGCATCGGCGACGTGAAGACATGTATGACCAATGAAACGCAGTTCGAATCAGACCTTCTCGGCGTCAGCAGGATTGGCGCACCGACCATCGCGGGAACCGGAGTCGCCTTCGGGCCGTACCGCTACGACCAAGAGGACGTGGCGCGCGAGCTCACCAAGGTAAACGGCCCCGAGTTCATGCGCTTCGCGCAGACGAGCGGGGTGAGCCACCGCAACCTCGCAATCCCCCTGCACCGCTATCCGACGATGAGTGGCTTCACCGAGGCGAACGACGCCTACGTCGAGGTCGCCACCGAGTTGGGCGCACAGGCACTGTCGTCGGCGCTCGAGGCCGCGGACCTCCGGCCCGACGAGGTCGACGCCATCGTGATGGTGTCGAGCACGGGGGTGGCGGTGCCGACGATCGACGCCCGAGTCGCGACGAAGGTCGGTCTGCGGCCCGACGTGAAGCGCATCCCGTTGTTCGGCCTCGGCTGCGTTGCCGGGGCAGCGGGAATGGCCCGCGTCCACGACTACCTTCGCGGCTTTCCCGGCCACGTCGCCGCCCTGGTGTCGGTCGAGTTGTGTTCGCTGACATTGCAGCACGACGACACCTCGATACCAGCCCTGATCGGAGTCTGTCTGTTCGGCGACGGCGCCGCGTCGGTGATCGCGACCGGCGCCAACCACGCGCGCCACGTGCCGACGGTCGGATCGGGGCCCGCGGTGCTGGCCACCAGGAGCAGGCTCATCCCCGACACTGTGGACGTCATGGGCTGGAACGTCAGCTCCAGCGGGTTCGGGCTGGTGTTGTCCAAGGACGTGCCCAAGATGGCCGACCTCTATCTGCGTGACGAAGTCGAACGCTTCCTCGCCGACCACGGGCTGTCGACCGACGACATCTCCACGTGGATCTGCCATCCCGGTGGACCACGGGTGATCGACGCGATCGGCAACGCGGTCGGCATGCCGTCGGAAGCGCTTGCCCACAGCTGGGATTCGATGCGGGAACACGGCAACATCTCGTCGGCGTCGGTCTTGGACGTGCTCGGGCGTACCCTCGCCGCACCACCGTCGAGGGGTTCACTGGGCGTGATGCTGGCGATGGGGCCGGGGTTCAGCTTCGAACTGATCCTGCTGAGCTGGTAGGCGGCCATGTACTACTACCTGTTCATTCTGGCGATCGCGCTCGAGCGACTGGTCGAGCTGATCGTGTCCCGCCGCAACGCGGAATGGTCGCTCGCCCAGGGCGGCCGTGAGTTCGGCCGCGGCCACTATCCGGTGATGACGTCGATGCACGCGCTGCTCCTGGTCTGCTGCGTGGCGGAGGTGTGGGCACTGCACCGGCCGTTCATCCCATGGCTCGGCTGGCCGATGCTGCTCGTCGTCGTCGCGAGCACCATCACCCGCTGGTGGTGCGCCACGGTCCTCGGCAAGCACTGGAATCCCCGTGTCATCGTGATCCCCGGCGCTCCCCTGGTGCGACGGGGACCGTACAAGTGGATGCACCATCCCAACTACACGGCAGTGGTGGCCGAAGTGGCGGCGCTTCCCCTGATGCACTCGGCCTGGATCACCGCGATCGTGTTCACCGCGGCGAACGCCTTGGTGCTGAACACGAGGATCCGAATCGAGAACAAGGCACTCGGCTACGCATGACGGCGGCCGACGGTGTGACGTTCGACAATGGCGGCTAGCCCCCATGACGCGGCTCGTGTGGGCGGGCACGCTGAAGGGTATGGACCCACGACGACTCGCCCAGGCGATGACAGGCCTACCGGCCGACGAGCGGGAGATCCTGTTCTGCGCGTCGTCCCTGAGGTGGTCGGTCGAGCGGATTGCCGGCGACTTCGACCTGTCGTCCGACGTGGTGAAGCTTCGCCTACACGACGCGTTGCGGCGCCTGCTCGGGCCTACCGCTAGTTGCCCGCCCGGTATGCCGTGACGATCGGCTCCAGCTCGTCGGGCGTCGCGCCGTGCATGATCAGCGCGTCGGCACCGTAGTCGAATTCCTTGCGAATCCGGTCGGCGCACTGTTGCGCAGTCCCGGTCGCCGACGGTTCGAGCCACTCGTCGGGTAGGAGCGTGGCGATGTGCTCGATCTGTTCGGTCGTGGCCTTGTGGTCAATCCCGCCGGGTACCGACGTCACCACCGGATCTTCTCGAAAACGTTTCAGCACAGCAGGATCCCACCCGTTGGTGGACACCAGCAGGTCGCCGTAGCCCTGAAGGTAGGTGGCCAGTCGCGCCACGGTCTTCTTCAACCGCAGCTCCTCGGGAAGGTGATCACCGACGGTGGCGAAGCACGACCACACCTTGACGGTGTCCGGGTCGCGGCCGGCCTTCTCGGCGGCGTCCTTGACCGTCCGCACGCTGCGCTGCAGGGTCTCTGGCGTGAAGTAGGTGTGCAGGATGACGTCGTCGAACGCGCGTCCACCAAGGGCCAGCGTCTGCGGGCCGAAGGCCACCAGGCCCAACCTGATGTCCTCGTCGAAGTCGGGGTCGAGGAAGAGAACGCGATACTTGCCGATCGGACCGTCGTGGTCGAGCACCACCTCGCCGTGCCACAGCCTGCGCATCACCTGCGCGAAGTCCTCCATCTGGGCCGTCGTCACCGCGGGCACCCCGAAGGCGTCGTACATCGCCGCGATCCCGCGACCGATGCCGAGGGTGAAGCGCCCGCCGGACAATCGGTGCATGGTGGTCGCCCACGATCCGGTGATCAGCGGGTGGCGGGTGTTGTGATTGGTTGCCGCGGTGGCGATCCGCATGCGGCTCGTCACCGCGCATCCCGCGCCAACCAGGGACGAGGCTTCCTTGACGTTCCACCGCTCGGAGATGAACGCCGTTCCGAAGCCCAGTTCCTCGCCGCGGCGGGCCTCGTCCATCAGTGCCGCGGGGCCCACCCCGCCGGCACCGGCCAACAGGTAGTAACCCAGTTCGTCCAGTACCCGATCGGTCACGTCAGGCACCGGTCCAGTTCGGCGCCCGCTTCTCGGCGAACGCCGTAGCGCCCTCCATGGCGTCCTTGGACGCGAACACCGGCTGGATCAGCTCCCGCTGCTTGGACCACATTTCCTCTTGGGTCCACCCGGCGGACTTGACGATGATCTCCTTGGTCGCCGCCACGGCCAGCGGCCCGTTGGCGGAAATGCGTTCGGCGAGCGCCAACGCCCCCGCCAGTGCCTCACCGGGTTCGGTGAGCACGTTGACGAAACCCCACTGAGCGGCCTGCTCGGCGGTGAAGCTCTCGCCGGTGAGCGCCAGCTCCAGGGCCTTCTGATACGGAATGCGGTGCGGCAGCCGCAGCAGACCACCACCCGCGGCCACCAAGCCACGCTTCACTTCCGGGATGCCGAACTTCGCGACCTTGGAGGCGACGACCAGGTCGGTCGCCAACACGATCTCGGTACCGCCGGCAAGCGCGTAACCCTCGACGGCCGCGATCACCGGTTTGCGAGGCGGCCGTTCGGTGAAACCGATGCCTCGGCCGGGGATCGACGGCACCTCGCCAGCCATGAACGCTTTGAGATCCATTCCTGCGCAGAAGTTTCCACCGGCCCCCGTCACGATGGCGACCGACAGTTCGGCGGTGTCGTCCAATTCGTCCATCGCGTTCGCCAGGCCTTGGGCGACCGCCAGGTTGAAGGCGTTGCGCGCCTCGGGCCGGTTGATCGTTATGACGAGTGTGCGCCCTCGGCGCTCGGTCAGAACTTCGTCGGCCACGTTGCCCCTCTTGCCTGTTGGAAAGCGATCTACCCGGTCACTATAAACACGAGCAATCGACGGTCAGGTGGCGTTCTTCGTGTCGGGGTCGACCGCCACGATGACCCCGCGTTCGACGAGGTGCTCGGTCAGCGGCGTGACGCCGCCGGTGAAGTGTTCGGCCATGGCCGACCGCGCAGCGTCGCCGTCGCCCCGTTCCAACGCGGCGATGACGCGACGATGATCCTTCGTCGACTGCTTGGGCCACCCGGACAGGGTCGGAAAGACCGACTCCGGTGCGTACCGCGTGATGCCCGACATGAACTGGGTGAGCTTGGGCGAATCGCCGACCACGTTGACCAACCGGTGGAACTCGTGGTTGAGCCGCACCGTGCGTTCCAAATCACCTCCCAGATAAGCCCTTTCGAGTTCGTCCTGGATGGACCGCAACTCGGCGAGCTGTTCGCCGGAGATGTTCCCAGCCGCCCGGGCCGCGAGTTCACCACCGATGAAGGCCTGCACGTTGGCCACATCGGCCACGTCGCGGGCCGTCAACTCCAACACCATGAAACCCCGTCGCGGTTGCTGCACCAACAGTCCCTCGGAGCAGAGGTTCAGTAGAGCCTCGCGCACCGGCGTCACGCTGATGCCGAGATCGGCCGCCAGCTGATCCAGTCTCAGGTACTCCCCCGCACGACACGTGCCGTCGAAGATTCGTCGGCGGACGAAACGCGCGACGTCGTCGGACAGCTGCGGACGCGGCGCGAACTGCGGCTCAGAGTTCGTACTCACGCAACAAGCTCTTGCTGATGATGGTCTTCTGGATTTCGCTGGTGCCCTCGCCGATCAAGAGGAAGGGCGCGTCGCGCATCAACCGCTCGACTTCGTATTCCTTGGAGTACCCGTAGCCTCCGTGGATCCGGAAGCTCTGCTCGGTCACCTCCGAACAGTATTCGCTGGCAAGGTATTTCGCCATTCCTGCCGCGACGTCGTTGCGCTCGCCGGAATCCTTCAGGCGTGCGGCGTTGACCATCATCAGATGTGCGGCCTCGACCTTGGTGGCCATCTCGGCCAACTGAAAGGCGATGGCTTGGTGCTCGGCAATGGGCTTGCCAAAGGTCCGGCGCTGCTGGGCATACCGAATGGCAAGTTCGAACGCCCGGATGCCCACCCCGCAGGCGCGTGCGGCCACGTTGACGCGGCCCACTTCGACGCCGTCCATCATCTGGAAGAAGCCTTGACCGGGCAGCTCACCCAGCACGTCGGCGTCGTCGGCGTGGTAGCCGTCGAAGATCAACTCGGTGGTGTCGATGCCCTTGTAGCCCATCTTGTCGAGCTTGCCGGGGATGACGAGACCCGGCAGCACCTCGCCGAAGCCTGCCGGCTTCTCGATCAGGAACGCGGTGAGGTTGCGATGCGGCTTGTCTGCTCCCTCGTCTGTCTTCACCAGCGCCGCAATGAGTGTGGAGCTGCCGCCGTTGGTCAGCCACATCTTCTGGCCGGTGACGGTGTAGCCACCGTCGGCGCCGCGAACCCCCCTGGTGCGGATCGCGGCAACGTCGGAGCCCAGCTCCGGTTCGGACATCGAGAACGCTCCGCGCACCTCCCCCGTCGCCATCCGCGGCAGGAAGCGCCGCTTCTGCTCGTCGGTGCCGTGCTGGCGGATCATGTAGGCGACGATGAAGTGCGTGTTGACGACGCCGGACACACTCATCCAGCCGCGCGCCAACTCTTCGACGCACAGCGCGTAGGTCAGCAACGACTCGCCAAGGCCCCCGTACTCCTCCGGGATCATCAACCCGAACAGGCCCATCTCGGCCATCTCGTCGACGATGGCCTGGGGGTAGGCGTCGGCATGCTCGAGCGCCTGGGCGTTGGGGATCACCGCCCGGTCCACGAATTCGCGTACGGTCGAGACGATTTGGGCCTGGACGTCGGTCAGTCCTGCGGTCTGCGCAAGCCGCGTCATGCGCGATCCCGCTTCGCTTCTCGCTGTGTCATGCCGGGACCCTCTCGAATACGGCGGCAAGGCCCTGTCCGCCGCCGATGCACATGGTCTCCAGCCCGTATCGTCCGTCGCGCCGGTACAGCTCGCGGGCGAGGGTCGCGAGCATGCGCCCTCCGGTCGCCCCCACCGGGTGGCCGAGTGAGATTCCGGAGCCCCTGACGTTGGTTCGGTCCAGATCCTTGGTGGTGAAGCTCCACTCGCGCATGACCGCGAGCGCCTGCGCGGCGAACGCCTCGTTCAGTTCGACGAGATCGAGGTCGGCAAGGGTGAGGCCGGCCTTGCCCAGCGCCACTGCCGTCGCGGGCACCGGCCCGATTCCCATCAGGTGTGGCGGTACTCCCGCGACGCCCCAGGACACCAGTCGGACCAACGGCCTCAACCCCACCTCGGCGGCCCTCTCCGCGGTCGCGACGATGCACATCGACGCCGCGTCGTTCTGTCCGCTGGCGTTGCCTGCCGTCACGGTGGCTTCCGGATCATGTTTCGCCAGAATCGGTTTCAGCGTTCCCAACGACTCCACCGAGGTGTCCGCCCGCGGATGCTCGTCGGTGTCGACCACCTGCTCACCCTGCCGGCTGGTCACGGTGACCGGGATGATCTCCTCGGCCAGCAGGCCGGACTGCTGCGCGGCGACCGCCCGTCGATGCGAGGTCACGGCCAACTCATCCTGCTCCTCGCGGCCGATTCCGTACTGCCTGCGCAGATTCTCGGCGGTTTCGATCATGCCGCCGGGCACCGGATGGTCCCGGCCACCGGCGGTGGTCCGGCCCCGAGCCAGGGCGTCGTGCACCGCCACCCCGCCACGCGCTCCGCCCCAACGCATGTCGGTCGAGTGGAACACCGCGTTGCTCATCGATTCGGCGCCGCCGGCGACGACGAGGTCGTTCTGTCCGGCGGCCACCTGCATGCAGGCCTGGATGACCGCTTGCAGGCCGGATCCACAACGCCGGTCGAGCTGCATGCCGGGCACCGTCACCGGCAGACCGGCGTCGAGTGCGACGACGCGACCGATGGCCGGTGCTTCCATGCTCGGGTAGCAGTGCCCGAGGATGACGTCCTCGACGGCGTCGGGCGTCACGCCCGTGCGCTCCAGTAGCCCGCGCAGCGCGGCGACACCGAGGTCGACCGCCGTGAGGGATGAGAACATGCCACCGTAGCGTCCGATCGGGGTGCGGACGGGTTCGCAGATCACGGCCTGGCCGGCGACGGCGGCCATCAGATGTGCCTGCCTCCGGTGACTTCGAGCACGGTGCCGGTCATGTACGACGACAGATCCGAGGCAAGGAAGAGGGCGACGTTGGCGACCTCGGCCGGCTCACCGGCCCGCGCCATGGGTATCTCGGCGAGCTTGGCGTCCCAAATGCGTTGCGGCATGGCCTCCGTCATCGCCGAGCGAATCAGGCCGGGTTGGATGGCGTTGATCCTGACGCCGAGATGTGCGACCTCCTTGGCCGCGGCCTTGGTCAGGCCGACGATGCCCGCCTTGGCTGCCGAGTAGTTGGTTTGGCCCACCAGCCCCACCTTGCCGGAGATCGACGAGATGTTGACGATGGCGCCACTCTTGTTCTCCCGCATCACGTCTGCGGCCTTGCGCGTACCGTTCCACGTGCCCTTGAGGTGCACGGAGATCACCTGGTCGAACTGCTCCTCGGTCATCTTGCGCATCGTGGCGTCGCGGGTGATGCCGGCGTTGTTCACCATCACGTCCAGACCGCCGAACGCGTCGACTGCGGCGTTGATCAACGCCTCGACCTCCGTGGCGTCGGTGACGTCACACCGGACCGCGGCGGCCACGTCGCGACCACCAAGTCTCTCGACGGCGGCCTCGGTCGCCGCGAGGTCGAGGTCACCGAGCACCACCCGGGCGCCCTCGGCGACGTAGCGCTCGGCGATCGCGAAGCCGATTCCCTGTGCGCCGCCGGTGACCACGGCGGTTCGTCCGTCGAGCAATGGCATTCGATGCCCCGTCCTGTCGTGAAGCCGGTCAAGATGTCAAACATAAAATATGATATTTGTTGGAGCAACGCACCCACCCCGGCCAGGAGACGACGACGCATGGCAGATCCGGCGATCACCCCCGAGGTCGGCGATCACGACTTCAGAGACATCCTCGAGGCCACCCGCGAATTCGTCCGATCCGTCGTGATGCCCCGCGAGCTCGAGATCATGAACGCCAACCGGATCCCGGACGACATCCGCGAGCAGACCAAGGCCATGGGGCTCTTCGGCTACGCAATCCCCCAACAGTGGGGCGGACTCGGACTGAACATCGCCCAGGACGTCGAGTTGGCGATGGAGCTCGGCTACACCACGTTGGCGCTGCGGTCGATGTTCGGCACCAACAACGGCATTGCGGGGCAAGTCCTCGTCGGCTTCGGCACCGAGGACCAGAAGGCACGCTGGCTAGGCGACATCGCCTCTGGTGACGTCGTCGCGTCCTTCGCGCTGACGGAGCCAGGCGCGGGCTCGAACCCGGCGGGGTTGCGCACCAAGGCCATTCGCGACGGCGACACCTGGGTCATCAGCGGAAGCAAGCAGTACATCACCAACGCACCGACGGCCAACCTGTTCATCGTCTTCGCTCGCACTCGCCCCGCCGACGACGACGGCCCTGGCATCGCCGTGTTCCTAGTGCCCGCCGACGCGGCGGGCGTCGAGGTCGGCGCCAAGGACGCCAAGATGGGTCAAGAGGGGGCCTGGACGGCCGACGTCTCCCTGGACGGGGTGCGAGTAGGAGACGACGCGCTCGTCGGCGGAGCAGTCGACGTGGGGTACCGCGCCGCGATGACCTCCCTGGCGCGCGGTCGCATCCACATCGCGGCGCTGTCGGTCGGCGCTGCCCAACGGGCCCTCGACGAGTCGGTTTCCTACGCCGCCACGGCAACTCAAGGCGGTACGCCGATCGGCACTTTCCAACTCGTCCAGGCGATGATCGCGGACATGCAGACCGGGGTCATGGCGGGCCGTGCCCTCGTCCACGACGCCGCCAGGATGTGGTTGACCGACGAGGACCGCCGGATCGCGCCGTCGACGGCGAAGCTGTTCTGCACCGAAATGGTGGGCAGGGTGGCGGATCTCGCCGTGCAGGTGCACGGCGGGGCCGGCTACATGCGTGACGTCCCGGTTGAGCGCATCTATCGGGACGTTCGATTGCTACGCCTCTACGAGGGCACCAGCGAGATTCAGCGCCTGATCATCGGCGGCGGCCTCGTCAAAGCCGCACAGCGAAAGGTCTAGGCGCCCAACTCAAGCCACGTAACGAACGATTGATTCGGCAACCGCAGCCGGTTTGCTCGAATCCTCGATCTCCACCGTGATCGTGGTGGTAGCTTGGATGGCCCCCTCGAGTCGATCGATCGCCGTGATCTCGCCGCGCGCCCGAATGTTGGCCCCCACCTTGACCGGAGTGATGAATCTCACCTTGTTGTAGCCATAGTTCACGGCCAGCTTGACGTTGTCGACCCGGTAGAGCTGATGCGAAAAGTGCGGCAACAACGACAGTGTCAGCAGACCGTGGGCGATCGTCGCTCCGAACGGGCCCTCCTTGGCCCGCTCGGGGTCCACGTGAATCCACTGGTGATCGTCTGTGGCGTCAGCGAATAGGTCCACACGATCTTGGCCGATCCGTAACCACTCCGTGGGTCCGAACTGACTTCCCTGAGCCGCCGCGAACTCATTTAGATCTTGAAAGACTTTCACGTTCTCTCCTCTTGCCGGGGCTCACCCGGCGAAAGCCGGCAGCCATTGCCCAATACGTTCTACCCCACCAGGCGACAACGGCAAAGATACGGAGTTGGTTGCCGAGAATTGATCAGCAATTCGGCAATTCATCGGCACCCATCGATGGCCAGCGCAGACGTCAATATTTAATTGACGCCGTAATACGGACGTGGTTAGCCGGGCGTTTTGCCAGCTAAGCGCCGTCGCGGCGGACCTCAGAAAACTTCTGAAACCTAGCTGGGATAGAGACATCGTGGGACCGATACTTAATTCGAGTTTCCCGAAATCCCCCACTGCACCTACCGCGGCCAGCAACGATATCCCCGGTGTCGGCCGCCTTACGAATGAGGCCAAAATGCACCCCCAACCGCTTGATTTCGGCATCACGACCGACTGCGGAATCACCGACAACATCAGTTGGTGGGACTCCGACGCCGAAGTGACGACCGTGCTGTCGCGACCGGATACCGACCCCGAACTCTGGGACGAGTACCTTCGCGGCGCCGTCGAGAGCTACCGACGCCACGGTGTCGAGCGCGCCGTCGACGTCGACGCCGTGAGGGACGGTTCCGACACGGCCATGTTCTGGGCGACGCTGGACTCGACGGGGCGGGTCATCGGCGGGCTGCGCGCCAAGGGGCCGCTCCTGTCGGCTGACGACTCGCACGCCACGGTCGAATGGGCCGGACAGCCGGGCCTCGCCGCCGTCCGCAAGATGATCGACGACCGCGTTCCGTTCGGCGTCCTCGAGATGAAGACGGCGTGGACCACGGACGACCGCGACAAGGCGCGGCGCATTTCCACGGCGCTGGCGCGCACGCCGTTCCACGCCATGACATTGCTGGACATCCAGTTCTGCATGGCGACGTCCGCCCCGCACATCCTGGAGAGGTGGCGTACGTCGGGAGCCGTGGTGGCCCCCATACCGGCGACCCCGTACCCCGACGAGAGGTACCGCACGAAGATGATGTGGTACGACCGGCGAACATTCGCCAATCATGCTGCCCCCGACCAGATTCCGAAGATCTTCCGGGAGATGAGCATCGTGTCGACAGGGACCGAGGCGCAGCCGAGGGACCGCGCGGCCGCCCTATGACGGGCGCAGCCGAAACCTGAGCACCTCCGACGGGCAAGCTCGCCTACTCGCTTGGCCGCCGGGAGCCGAGCGCGAAACGAAGTCCACCGCAGCGGTTTCCGGGCAGGGCCGCGACCTCCTCGAGTGTGCGGGGCGGCGCAGCGTTGTGACAGCCTCTCGCCGGAGCCCCCCGGTGCGCACTCGATTTCCACGGTGCACCGCTACCCTGATCCAGTGTCCGCCGAGAGTACGCCCCTGAGCCTTGAACGGCTGGTGACGACTGTCGCAGTCCGGCTGATGGGGGCGAACGCGGCGACCTCATCCCTGGTGTCGCAGGAGGTGCTAGCCGTCCTGGTGAAGTACTTCGACGTCGACTTCAGCTTCTTGCGGTACAACGACCACTCCATTCGCGCGTCGATCCTGGTCGCAGAGTGGCCGCTTCGGCCCGACGTACCCGATCCGGACCCGTTGCGGGTCGTCTACTACAGGGATGCCGATCCGGTGTTCGCGTTGGCAGAGCACGTCAAGACGCCGATGGTCTTCCGACCCGAGAACGCCGAGTACCAGAAGCGAATCGAGGAGGGACGCAACCTCCCCCAGACCTCGATGGCGGCCGCCCCCCTCAAGTCAGGTGACGTCACCACCGGAGTGCTCGGATTCGTCAGGATCGGCGATCGGGAGTGGGAGCCAGTTGAGCTCAACGCATTGGAGGCGATCGCATCCCTTTTCGCCCAGGTGCAAGCCCGGGTGCAAGCCGAGGAGCGCCTTCGGCATCTGGCCGTCCACGACGACCTCACTGGCCTGCGCAACCGCCGCGCGCTTCTCGACCATCTCGAGGAACGGCTCAAGGCCGACCGTCCCGGCCCGGTCTCGGCCTTGTACCTGGATCTCGATCGGCTCAAGACCGTCAACGACTACCTCGGTCACAACGTCGGCGACTGGTTCATCCGGGTGATCGCCGAACGGCTGCAGCGTGGCGTCGACGACGCCGGTGTGGTCGCGCGCCTCGGGGGCGACGAGTTCGTCGTCATACCCTCCTCGCCGATGTCGGCGGCAGAAGCCGAACAGCTTGCTAACCGGTTGCTGGCGATCGTCGGCGAACGCGTCCCGGTAGCCGGCGAAATGTTGACGAGAACCGCCAGCATCGGCGTCGCGCTTGGCGAACCGGGTAGGGACTCCACGTCAGATCTGCTTCGCCGGGCCGATCAAGCGGTGCTCGAGGCCAAGGCGGAGGGTGGCAACCAGGTCGCGGTGTTCTCCGACGAGATGTCCCTGCGAACCGACTACCGCAACGACATCGAACTCCACCTGCAGGAAGTGATCGAGAACGGCGCGCTGTTCCTGCAGTACCTTCCCGAGGTCGACATCCGTACCGGGGAAATCCTTGCGACCGAGGCGTTGGTTCGGTGGAATCACCCCACCCGCGGGTTGTTGTCCCCCGCGGTCTTCATCGCCGTCGCCGAGTCGATCAACCTGGCTGGCGATCTGGGGCGCTGGGTGCTTCGAACGGCATGCGAGGAGTTCGCCAGGTGGCGCGCCCTCGGTGTCGCCGAGGGGATCGTCCTGAGGGTCAACGTCTCCCCGGTCCAGCTGGTCACCGACGGTTTCGTGGAGACCGTCGCGGCCGTGATGCGAGAGTTCGGTCTCGATACCGGCTCGGTATGTCTCGAGATCACCGAGAGCGTGCTGGTCCAGGACCTGGAGGCGACGAGCATCACGCTGGCGGGCCTTCGAGATGTCGGCGTGCAGTTGGCAATCGACGATTTCGGCACCGGATTCAGCGTGCTGTCCCATTTGAAGTCGCTGCCGGTCGACGTGCTGAAGATCGATCGAAGTTTCGTCGCGGACCTCGGATCGAATCGGGACGACCTTGCGATCGTCCGCGCGGTCATCGCGCTTGCCGAGGCGTTCGAGCTGGAGTTGGTCGCCGAGGGCGTGGAAACGGTGGCCGCCGCGGAGACGCTGCTACACCACGGCTGTCACCGGGCGCAGGGCTTCCTTCTCTCCCGACCGCTGAACGGTGAGGAGATGGTCTCGCTACTGGGCGAGGGGCGGGTACCCGTGCACTTTTCCACAACGCCATCCCTCTAGGGCCTGTTGCCTCGCGTCGTGTAACCCGTCCCGCACCTGACGACGTGAACCGGTGCACGTCGGGCGTGGCGGTGCCGCAGGTTCGGTGTCCAAGAGCTCGACGCGCCCGAACCGACTCGCGGTCCGACCGACGAGGCACACCTGCAGGCGCTCCTCGGGAACTCCCACGTGCTCACCCGCGCCGGTGTCGTAGTCGCTGGGAGCGAAGGTGATCCCCGCCCGGGTTCGCACCGCGAGCGGACCGTCCTCGGCCGAAAGGACCACGCCGGCGATGACGCCCTCCTCGAACACGATCCTCTCGAACCGGGTCTCTGCCTCGACCTCGATGTCACGTTTCAACGCTTCCACCGTCAGCCACTGACGAAGCGCGCCGTCGCCAAAGCCGTCGGCCCAGTCGATCGCGCCGATCGACAGCGCCTCGATCGACTCGCCGTTGGCGGACTTCATGGTGGTGGAGCGCCAATCGCGCATGCTCGTGTAGAGCAGGCCGTAAGGGGAGGCGACGCACTGCTCGGCCCACCCGGTCAATCGCGCCCCGACGAAGGTCTCCACCGGTCGGCGGAAGGCCTCTTCGGTCGACAGATTACGGGCGTTGCGACGAGGAACCGCCCCGTTGCCACGGTCGATCGCGGAATCGGTGATGTCTTCACCGACCGCGGCCAGGTACTCGTTGGTCTCGAGGTCGAGCGTGTCGCGCCGCAGCCAGCCACGCGCGGTTGCCACGCGCTCACGCAGCGCAATCGGTGAAAGACCTGTCAGGGCTGCCGGTGTCTCTGGAACGGCTGGTGCAATGGAAGGAGCTGGCGTCCCTGGAACAGCGTTGGCCACCAGCACCTCGCCCCCGGCGTCCACTGCCGCAATGGCGTTGGCGAGACCCCCGATGCCCGCCCCGATGACCGCGATGTCGACTTCCAAATCCCACATAGGCGTTATGTACTCCGTGTTGGCTGGACAGTTGGCTGATGATGTGCCACGCCTCGCCGCAGACGGTCTGCTTCAGCACACACGTTTTGGGTCGGCACTTCCCCGCCGGAAGGTTGCGCTTGTCCGGCAGGACCGGAAGCACGGAGCGCAATTTTCAGACCGAAAGTCGCCACGGCCGGTACTTTACATACTTTTGTAACGAAATGCAGTACGAAAATCAGGTTTGCCCACCAAGAGCGAACGACACGACCCGGCGGCCTGAGAACCGTGCTAGAACCCACCACGCGGCGCCGAGATGTCCGTCGAACGGCGCCAGACGGGTAATCTCTAACGCGCCGAGCAGATCATCGGAACTTCGGCCCTCGCGGGCCTCTTGATCCCGGACCGACTCGCATACTCGATTGACTGGCGTTTTCCAGACGGCCGGTCGGCATCCCAGACGGGAACGCCGCCCAGTTGGAGGCGAACGAACTATTGATCCCGTCCAACGCCCACGGCCTGCACGGATCGACGAAGGAGTTCAAGAAACATGGTGCGCCAGGCTCGATCCGAGGCGACACGTAGGAAGATCATCGACTCGGCCGTCGACCTGATCAACGAGATCGGGTACCCGGCTGCCGGCTTGGGCGACATCATCGAACGTGCCGAACTGACCAAGGGCGCGCTTTACTACCACTTCGATTCCAAGGAAGCCTTGGCAACCGCGATCATCGAGGAGGGGTCCGAGACCGTCCTCAGCTCGTTCCGCCAGGCAGGCCGATCGGGGTCCCCCGCCATGGAGAACGTCATCCATGGATCCTTCGTCGTGACCGATGTGTTGACCGTCGACAGAGTGGCCAGGGCTGGGGCCCGCCTCCTTCGCACCTTCGGCAGCTTCAACCCGGCGGCGAAGAGCACCTTGCAGATCCTCGTCGACGAACTCACCGAGCACATCGCCAAGGCCATCGCCGAGGGGGATCTGCGCGCCGGCCTGGACCCCGGGCCGACGGCCGCCGGAATCGTCGCCGGGATGGCGGGCGCCGAGCTGCTGTCGAGCGCGCTCGCGAACGGAGCCGACCTCCGCAGCCGGTTCGCCAAGAATTGGGAACTGCTGCTGCCCGCGCTCGTGACCGACGAGTCGCTGGGCTACTACCGCGAGTTCCTCGCTCGCCAGGCCGTGCGCCCACCGACGACGCCGTAGGTCACCCCCGGGGCCGACCGCACCTGGGTAACTAGGTTTACTGTCTCCTGTACCGCTTCCAACGACGGGGGACAGTAATGGACCTTCAGTGGTCGCCGACCGACATCGCCTTCCGCGACGAGGTGCGCCATTTCCTCGACGAGAAGCTGACCCCGGAGCTGCGACAGTTCGGGCGCCTGATGACCAGTGTCTACAGCGACCACGAGGCCAGCCTCGAGTGGCAGCGAATCCTGCACGAACGCGGATGGGCGGCACCGGCGTGGCCCGTCGAATACGGGGGGTGTGACTGGAGCCTGACCCAGCACTACGTCTTCAGTCGCGAGTCCACTCTGGCCGGTGCTCCGTCGTTGTCGCCCATGGGAATCCGCATGGTGGCGCATGCGATCGTCAAGTTCGGCACCGAGGCCCAGAAGGACTACTTCCTGCCCCGCATCCTCACCGGCGAGGTGTTCTTCTGCCAGGGCTACTCGGAACCGGAGGCCGGATCCGACCTCGCCGCCCTGTCCATGTCGGCGGTCGACGACGGCGAGGACCTGGTCTGCACGGGCAGCAAGATCTGGACGACGCATGCCAGGGAGGCGAATTGGATGTTCGCCCTCGTGCGCACCTCGCGTAGCGCCAAGAAGCAGCAGGGCATCACGTTCGTGCTGCTTGAGATGACCTCACCGGGCGTCGACGTCCGGCCACTGGTGATGACCTCTGGCGAAGAGATTCAGAACCAGGTGTTCTTCGACGAGGTCCGCGTCCCCAAGACCAACGTCATCGGAGAGATCGACGACGGCTGGACCGTCGCCAAGTACCTCCTCGAGTTCGAACGGGGTGGCGGTGCCAGCGCGCCCGCTCTACAGGTGATGGCCGAGGAGGTGACCGCCGCCGCGACGGCGCAACCCGGCCCGGACGGTGACCTGCTGATCGACGATCCCGCGTTTTCGCGGAAGCTCGCCGAGGCCCGCATCCGCACCGACGTCCTGGAAGTTCTCGAATACCGCGTCTTGGCCACCGTGGCGAACGGCGGACATCCCGGCTCGGCGTCGTCGATGCTCAAGATCCTGGCGACCGAACTCAGTCAGACACTGACCGAGTTGGCGATGGAGGCAGCCGGTCCGCGGGGCCGCGCGTACCAGCCTCACGCGACGCGACCGGGCGGACCCATCGCGCAGTACGAACCACCACCCGACGGTTACGTCGGCGGCGAACCGTGGCAGGCCGTGGCTCCACTGCGCTACCTCAACGACCGAGCCGGCTCGATCTACGCCGGCAGCAACGAGATTCAGCGCAACATACTCGCCAAGGCGGCGTTGGGGCTGTGATGGACTTCAGACTCTCCGACGAACAAGAGATGCTCCGCACCGGTCTGAACAAGTTCCTGGCTACGCGCTACGGACTCGACCGGAGCCGCGCCGCCGCCAAGACGGGCGCCGGCTGGCAGCCCGACGTGTGGCGCGCCTTCGCCGACGATCTGGGCATTCTCGGCGCGGCGCTGCCCGAGCACGTCGGCGGCAGCGGCGGCGGATCCGTCGAGGTCATGGTCATCGCCGAGTCACTCGGCCACGCCCTCGTCGTCGAGCCCTACGTGGACACCGCCGTCGTCGCCGCCGGACTGTTGCTCAGGGCGGGGGGCCAGGCGGCCACCCAGGTGGTCGAACGCATCGCCGCCGGCCAGGCGGTCGTCAGCCTCGCCGCAGCCGAGGAGCAGTCGGGTGATCGATGGCTCGACGTCGCGACGACCGCCCACCGCGACGGAACCGGTTGGGCGCTCTCCGGCGCGAAGATGATGGTGCTCGGCGCACCCATCGCGACACACCTCCTGATCACGGCACGCACGGACAACGGCGTGTCACTGTTCCTCGTCGACGTCGCGACCGTCGAGCGTGGGCTCGAGATGCACGTCTTGCGAACCGTCGACGACCGCCGCGCGGCGGACCTCTTGCTCGACGAACTGCGATTGCCGGGCGACGCGCTGCTCGGTGAGGAGGGGCAGGCCTGGCCGTCGTTGGCGCAGGCCCGCGACGAAGGTGCCGCGGCCGTGTGCGCCGAGGCCGTCGGCGCCATGCGGCGCGTGGTCGCCGACACCGTCGACTACGCCAAGCAGCGCCACCAGTTCGGCCAGCCGATCGGCAGTTTCCAGGCGTTGCAGCACCGCATGGTCGACATGCACATGGAGCTCGAACAGTCCGCCGCGGCGGTCTACCTCGCGACGCTCAACCTCGGCGCCGACCCGGCGACGCGCGCGCGTGCCGTGTCGGCGGCCAAGGCCACCATCGGCAGGGCAGCCAGGTTCGTCGGTCAGAACGCAGTGCAGTTGCACGGCGGAATGGGCATGACGGAGGAGTTGGCGATCGGGCACTACTTCAAGCGCCTCACCGCCGTGCAGTACGAGTACGGCACCACCGACCACCACGTCACGCGTTACGCGCAGCTCACTCGGCGGTGACCGCGCGGGGGTGGTTGCTCTTCGCCGCGATGAGCGTGATCTGGGGCATTCCGTATCTGCTGATCAAGATCGCGGTCGACGGTGTCTCGGCGCCCGTACTCGTCTTCGCGCGCACCGCAATTGGCGCCGCCGTGCTGATTCCGCTGGCGCTGTCCCGCGCTGCGTGGGCACCGGTCCTCAGAGCCTGGAAACCGGTGCTGGTCTTCGCCTTCTTCGAAATCGTGGCGGCCTGGCTGATGCTCTCCGACGCCGAACGGCACATCTCCAGCTCGCTCACCGGTCTGCTCATCGCGGCCTCCCCCATCGTCGCCGCGGGGCTCGACAGGCTGACCGGTGGCGAACGACGACTTGGCGGCAAGCGAATTGCCGGGCTCGCCGTCGGATTCGCCGGTGTCGCGGTGTTGGCCGGGCCGGAGATCACCGGCGGTAGCGCGTGGCCCGTCGTCGAAGTACTGCTGGTCGCAACGTGTTACGCGATTGCCCCACTCGTCGCGGCTCGCCACCTCGCCGACGTCCCGGCCTTGCCCATGACTGCGGCCTGCCTCGGCGTCGCGGCC
This sequence comes from Mycolicibacterium hodleri, assembly GCA_006864685.1. Classification (GTDB taxonomy): domain Bacteria; phylum Actinomycetota; class Actinomycetes; order Mycobacteriales; family Mycobacteriaceae; genus Mycobacterium; species Mycobacterium hodleri_B. Next base: position 49,048 of record VIFX01000023.1, read on the forward strand.
GTCGTGTACGCCGGCCCCGCGGCCGCGACCTGGCCGACGGAGATGCCGTCCATGCGAGTCCTGCTGGCCCTGGCGACCCTGGCCGTCGTCTGCACTGCTCTCGCGTTCATCGTCTTCTTCGCGCTCATCAGAGAGGTCGGGCCCACCCGCGCGTTGGTGTTCACCTACGTCAACCCCGCGGTGGCGTTGGCGGCGGGGGTGATCGTGCTCGCCGAGCCGCTCACGCCGTGGAATCTGGCGGGGTTGGCCCTGATTCTCGGCGGTTCGGTGTTGGCCACCCGCCGGTCCCGACCGTCGGCCGAGCCGACGCTGGCGGCGCCGCGCTGAGACGTCAGTCGTCGGGGTGCTGAAACAGCCCGTCCCGCAGCAGGTCGTCGGTGGCCTCTTGCCACCGCCGAAGCTGGCTGGGCGTCGTGAACGGTTCGGGAAGATGGCGGTCGACGTGGGCGCGGAGGCTGATTGCGCCCACCGCGAGGACCAGCGCGTTGATGGTCGCCCAGGTCAGGTCGACGTCTGGACGAACTTCGCCGCGTTCGGCACGCAGCTCCCACCGGGCCGTGCCGACCTCCATGAGTGCGTCGAAGAGCGTCGCCCCGAGTGGACTTCCGTCGACCATCGCCCGGCCCACGTATGCGGCGACGTCGGGATGTTCGGCGATGAGTCCGCGGACCCTCGATCCGATGTCGGTGATCGAGTCGGCGGGTGGTTCCGGGATGGGCTCCGCCATCCCTCCGATCACGAACGACACGACGTAGTCGTCGACTGCCTTGATCAGCGCTGACTTCGTTGCGAAGTGGTGCTGCACCATCCCGAGCGATACCCCGGCCGTGGCGGCGACCGCTCGCAGCGAGGTCGACGCGGTCCCGTGCACGGCGAAGTTCGCCAGTGCGGCTTTTCGGATCCGCTCTGTGCTCGACGGGCCGACGCCGCCAATCTCCGAGGTCTCCGAGACGGATGTCACTGGGCAACGTTAGCAATACGCCTGTATCGTGGTGAGCAATACATACGTATTGTCATCAATGGGTAATCGGGACTTGGTATGAGACGGGAGGCCCAAACCATGCAGACATATGGACGACCCATCGCCGCAGTGGGATTGCGCGAACGGGCGGCGACCGCTCCACACTCGGGATTCCCCTGCGCCGACGACCCCGACCGGTGGACCACCTCACCCGACGACGGCGCGAAGGCGCTGTGCCGGGCCTGCCCGCGGCGCTGGTTGTGCGCTCAGGAGGCATGCCGGACCCCTGGCGCCGAGGGTGTGTGGGCGGGAGTGCTGATCCCCGGTGAGGGTCGCGGCCGCCGGTTCGCCCTGAAGCAGCTGGGGTCCCTGGCCGCTCGGCACGGTTTCCCGGTCCGCACCGGGTAGAGGCGTCGTCGACGCGGCTATCCTTCGGCGCGATGACCGGCGCGCGGATCGACCTCATTCACGAATTGGTGTCGTCGGCCGCTGCCGACACACCGGACCGGCGGGCGATCGTCACCCCCGACGGCGCCGGCATCACGTTCCAGGAGTTCGACCGCCAGGTCGGGTCGGTGGCTGCCTGGGTAAGTGAACGAACCCAGCGGGGCGACCGAGTGGCCGTCATCGCGGACAACGGCGCGTCCTATGCCCGGCTGTACTACGGCGTCCCGCGGTCCGGGCGCGTGCTGACGTTGATCAACCAGCGGTTGAGCGCGGGCGAGCAGATCGGTCAACTGGCATCGGCGGAGCCAAGTGTCCTCGTCGGTGACGGCCGATACCTCGACGCGCTGCCATCACTCACCCGGCAGGCGCCGTCGGTCAGCCAAGTGGTGACGTTCGACGACCCGAGTTGGCAACGCGCCGTTCACGATTCGGCATCGGCCGCGGACCGGGTCGAACCCGACGATCCCGCGTGGCTCCTGTTCACCAGTGGGTCGACGGGAGCACCGAAGGGCGTGCTCCACACGCATCGATCCGTCACCACCGCGGTACGCGGCACCGTGGCTGGCCGGTCGGTGCGCTCCGGCGGCGTCTACCTTCTGCCCTTTCCGATGTGCCACGTCGCGGGTTACAACATGCTCGTCCACCACCATGCCCACTCCACGGTGCTGCCCGTCCCAACCTTCCGCGCCGACGAGTTCGTCGCGGCGGTTCTCGCCCATCGCGTGACGTCGTGTTCGTTGGCGCCCACGATGCTGCACTCCCTGCTCGCCCATCTCGAGGAGACGGGAACGCAGTTGCCCACGTTGCGCGACGTGTCCTACGGATCCGCGGCGATCCCCGCCGACCTCCTGCGACGCGCGCTCGCCCGGCTCGACGTCGACTTCCACCAGGGCTACGGCATGACCGAAACCGCAGGCAACGTAACCTTTCTCGGTCCTGCCGAGCACCGCGCCGGCGCCGGCGCGGACGCAACGATCCTCGCGACCGCAGGCCGGCCGCACGACGAGGTCGAGGTTCGCATCGCGGGCGGTGATGTCGGCGAGATCCTGGTCCGCGGTGGACAAGTCGCCGCCGGCTACTGGCCGGGGCTCACTCCCGTGACCGTCGACGGCTGGCTGCCCACCGGCGACGTGGGCCGCGTCGACGCCGACGGCCGGTTGGTGGTCGTCGACCGCAGCAAGGACGTCGTCATCACGGGCGGGGAGAACGTGTCCTCCCGTGAAGTGGAGGACGTGCTGTCCGGGCACCCGGACGTCGACCAGGTCGCGGTGGTTGGTGTCCCCGACGAGTACTGGGGTGAGGCCATCTGCGCGGTGGTGGTTGCCCGGGCCGGCAGCGCGCCCACCGCCGACGATCTGGTCGCCCACGTGCGGGCGAACCTCACCGCGTTCAAGCGACCGCGGCACGTCCTCTTCGTGGAGACCCTCCCACTGACGTCCAACGGAAAGGTCGCGAAGGACGCCGTACGGGTCCACGCGCGGGCCGCTCTGAGCGGGCCCGTCCGGTAACGAACTATCCGGCGATCGCGACCGGAAACACCTCGTAGGTGCCGCTGAAGCCCTTGAACTCCACTACCTCCGCAGACGCCACTCTGACGCCATCAGTGGGTTCGATCGCGTCACGCACGACGTCGCTGATCAAGATTTCGCCGCCGTCGGCGTGCCCGGCGATCCTGGCCGCCATCGCGACGTTGAGACCGAACAGGTCGTCGCCCCGCCGCACGGACTCCCCCATGTGAATCCCCATGCGTACCTTGATGTTCTGCCAACGCTCCGGCCGGGCGGCGAGCTCGCGCTGCACGTCGACGCAGCAGCGCAGCGCACCGGTCGGGTCGGCGAAGGCGAGCATGAAGCCGTCCCCCTGATTCTTGACGACATGACCGCGGTGCTCGTCGACGGACCTGCGAACGAGACGTTCGTGGCGCTGGAGCAACGCCACCCAGTCGCGGTCCCCCAAGGCCTCGTTTCGCTCCGTCGACCCTTCGATGTCAGAGAACACCACGACGACGTGTCCGTCGGCCGCCAGCCGCGCCAAGTCGGGGCGCTCGACGCTGGCCCACCCCGCGAGGTCTTCGATCGAGTTGCGAACGACTGCACCAACACCTCTGGTGCGCAACATCTCCGCGGTCTTCCATGTCTTGCGGATGGCGAATGGCGCCAGACCTCGGCGCCTGCGCCGAACGCGCGGTGTGGCCCGTTGCGCACGCTCGAGCCGCCGTCGCACGTCCGAGAGCCGGCGCGACGTCACGACGAGCAGGATTCCGAGGGTGACGACGGCGGTGAGCGCGACTCCAAGCGCGATCGACAGGACGAGTTGCGTCACCGCGCGATGGTAGCCGTCGCGAGGCTCCCAATCGGCGCGGCGGCGGGGCTCGCTCCTGGATACTGCACGGATGACTGCTATCAACGGAGGCGACCGGTGCTGATCGGTCTGGTGGCGGCGCTGGTCGCGTGCTTCGGTTACGGCACGGCGTCGGTGCTGCAGGCCTACGGCGCCCGCAGTGCCGCCGCCAAGGACGCCGCTCGCGGAACGGTCGGTTCGACGACGGCGACCGGAGCGCCCTCCCTCGCCGCGACCGTGCGTGCGGCGCTGACGCCTGCGTTCCTCGCGGGGATGGCACTCGACGGCCTCGGCTTCATGGGAAGCGTGGTCTCCGCGAGGTTGATCCCGCTGTTCCTCTCGCAGACGATCATGAGCGCCAACCTCGTCGTGACGGCTGTGCTCGGTGTCATCGTGTTGAAAGTCCGCCTCCGCCTGCGTGATTGGGTGGCGATTGCCACGGTGGTCATCTCGCTGTGCGTGTTGGGGTTCACCTCCGGGCACATTGGCGAGGACGTGCCTGGCGGGGCGGTGCACTGGGGTGTACTGGCGTTCTCGGTCGCGATGGTCGCCATCGGCCTTGGTCTGATCCGCGTGCTCGGTGCCCGCGGCGCGGTCGCCGCCGGACTCGTCGCGGGCGTTCTGTTCGGGGCGATGGCCGTCGCGGTACGCGTCGTGGCCGGAGTGGACCCGTTCCAACCCACCGTCGTCCTTGCCGACCCGGCCGCCTGGGCAGCGGCGATCGCCGGCGTCGGCGGTTTCTACCTGTTCACCGTCGCGTTGCAGATCGGTTCTGTCACCGGCGCGTCCGCCGCACTGGTCGCTGGCGAGACCGTGGTGCCCGGCATCGTCGGTGTGCTGCTGCTGGGTGACACCTCGGCCCCCGGATTGGGCTGGCTGGTGGTCATCGCATTCGTCGGCGCAGTCGGCGGTGCGATCGCGGTGGCGTTGTTCGGTGCCGCCGAGAGCGACCAGACGGCCCCGGTTCTGGAGCAGCGCTGACGGTCAGCCGCGCGCGGTCGCGAGCTCTCGCCGCGCCCTTCGCTCGACGAACAGGGGAATGAAGTCGCGAACCCGGCTGCCGTCGAACTCCGCGTGCTGATGCTCGACGACCATCGTCACCGTCTCGGGTGACACGTCCGGGTAGCTGGCCCTCAGACGGTCGACCAGCTGCGTAATGACGGCCCGCTCATTCGACTCCACGCTCGCAATGTTGGCACCGCGTTAACCCGCCGGTCAACTGGATTGAAACGTTTCACATCACATTGACAGGTGGACATCTTTACCCGCTGACGAGGGCCGTGGCGGGGTCGCGCCTAGGCTGGTCGGATGTCACTGCTGCTGGGCCCAGTCCTGCGCCACGTCGGCGAGACGACCGCGACCGTGTGGGTTCAAACGCACTCGTCGGGCGTGGTTGAGGTGCTCGGGTGTTCGGCGTCGACGTTCGAGGTGCAGGGCTGTCACTACGCGATGGTCCTGGTCGACGGTCTCGAGACGGGTTCGGTCACCGAATACCAGGTCCACGTCGACGGTGAGCAAGTCTGGCCGGAGCCGGACGCCACCTTCCCGCCGAGTGTGATCAGGACGCGGGGGCACACCGCGAACGACAGCCTGCGCATCATCTTCGGGTCGTGCCGCTATCCGAAGACCGGTGACGCCAAGCTCGACGACAAGCTGGGCCTCGACGCCCTGGACTGCTACGCCTCGAGGTTGCCGTCTCTTCCGGTGGACGAGTGGCCCGATGCGCTGGTGCTGTTGGGTGACCAGGTCTACGCCGACGAGCTCACCCCAGAGGCTCGCCGGCACCTGGCCGGGCGTCGCTCGGGCGGTCATCGCCCGCCGGACGAAGTGGTGACCTTCAACGAATACGAGGGCCTCTATCGGCACACCTGGGGCGACCCGGAGATCCGGTGGATCTTGTCGACGATCCCGACCGCGATGATCTTCGACGACCACGACATCAGGGACGACTGGAACACCTCGGGCGCCTGGCGCAAGGAGGTCAACGCCAAGCCGTGGTGGCGTGATCGGATCCGGTCGGGGCTCGCGTCGTACTGGGTCTACCAACACCTCGGCAACCTCAGCCCGAGCGAACTGGCAGACGACGAGGACTTCCAGAAGGTGCTCGCCGCCGAAGGCGACGTCTGGCCGCTCCTGGTCGACCTCGCGGACCGGGCCGACACCGAGGTCGACGACGACAAGGGCCTGCGCTTCAGCTACCGGTGGGACCTGGGCCGCAGCCGCCTGATCATGGTCGACTCCCGCAACGCCCGGATCCTGGATTCCGGTGACCGAAAGATGTTGGGGAACAGGGAGTTCGCCTGGTTGAAGGAGCACGTGAACGACGGCCTCGACGGGGTCGACCATCTGATCATCGGGTCGTCGCTGCCGTGGCTGCTCCCGCCGGCGATCGGTGACATGCAGATGGTCAACGAGCGCGCGGCCAACCGGCCGGGCTGGCGCGGCAAGCTCGGCGAAACCGTGCGTCAGACGGCGGACTTCGAACACTGGGCGGCGTTCGCTCAGTCGTTTCTGGACTTGAGCCACCTCATCGTCGACGTGGCCACCCGCGACTCGGGTGCCCCGGCGACGGTGTCGGTGCTCTCCGGCGACGTCCACCACAGCTACGTGGCACGCGCCGACATTCCGAACGCACACGCGCGCGTCCATCAGCTGGTGTGCTCACCGGTGCACAACTACGTGCCGTGGTTCGTCAAGCCCGTCTTCAAACTCGGTTGGTCACAACGACTTGCCCGCCTCACCAGACGCTGGGCGCAGCACAACGGCTGTCCCCCATTGCCGTTCGCGTGGCGCGATGTCAACGGACCCCTGTTCGGCAACACCCTTGCCACCCTGCGAACGTCCGGTCGGGACGCGGAGGCGATCTTCGAACAACCCCGCGGTTCGGAGTCACTCGACGAGGCCGCGCGGGTCTCCCTCACCGGCTGAGGTGGCGGCCACGTCAGCTCGACCAGTCGGCCGCGCCCTCGTGGGCGATGCTCCAGCGCACCGACGTGACTCCCGGCTGCCCGCTCATTGCGCGAACGGCGTCGACGGCACTGTCGTCGTCACGGACCGCGGTCGCGAACTCGGCCTGCAGTTGCACCGTGTCCGGGCCCTGCGCCCGGTTCACCTGAATCCCGCGTAGCTGGAACGCCTGCGGCGGCAGAGCATCGGCGATCAGGACTCTGAGCTCGTCCTCGACGGCGCGTTGACACACGACCTCCAGGACGTAGTCGGCGGGTGTGGCGTCACGTTGCTTTGAGTGGGCGCGGTCCATCCTGGCGCCGAGTGGTTGCAGAAACCAGTTTCCGGCCACCACGATGGCGGTGCCGGCAAGGGCCTCTCGCCACATCCAGGCTCCTGCCAACGCCCCGACGGCCGCGGTCGCCCACAGGGTCGCGGCGGTATTCAGTCCCGTCACCGACAGCCCCTGCTTCATGATCACGCCGGCGCCGAGAAAGCCCACCCCCGAGACGATTTGAGCCGCGACGCGAAGCCGGTCGCCCGTCTGGTCGAAGCTGTAGGCACTGAGGATCAAGAACAGCGCCGACCCCATGCTGACCAACGCCATCGTCTGCAGACCGGCCATTCTCGAGCGCCACTGCCGTTCGAATCCGATCGCGACACCGAGCACCGTCGCCAATCCCACCCTGGTCAACAAGTCGACGGCCAACATGCGTCGAATTCTTCACCCCTGACGACCTTTCGGCCGTCGGACACGCACGGCGGCAGGCGACGGCTCAGGCGAGCGCGCCGAGGAGCTGGTTGAACGCCTCCGTCATGGACGGGTGGGTGTAGATCTCGTCGCGCAGCTGTGTGGCGGTGATGCCGTGGCGCATCGCCAGGGACACCACGTTGATCACCTCGTGGGAGTCGTAGCTCAGCAGGGCCGCGCCGAGGATCACGTCGTCGTCGGCGTCGACCACGACCTTCATCATCCCTCGGGCCTCGTCGACGATGCGCGCCCGCGGCACCGTCGCCATCGAGGCGACGGGCAACGCCGCGACACGCACCCGCCGCCCGGCCGCGCGGGCGTCGCGTTCGGTCAGGCCCACCCGCGCCAACGGGGGCGTCATGAAGAGCGTGTACGGCACGGCCCTTCGGTCGGTCGTGCTGCGCGTGCCCGATCCGGCGAGTTGGTCGAGCACGATGCGGTAGTCGTCGAGGGAGACGTAGGTGAACTGCGGTCCGCCGTTGACGTCGCCCATCGCGAAGACGTGAGGCTGGCTGGTGCGCAGGTGGTCGTCGACGGCCACCGCCCCGGCGTCGGTCAGGTCGATGCCCGCCGCGTCCAACCCCAACCCGTCGGTGACCGGCCGCCGGCCCGCGGCCGCAAGGATGACGTCGGCGTAGACCGATTCGAGCGCACCGTGGCGCTGATAGGTCACCGTCGCCGGTGCGTCCCCGTCCGTGCCTACGTCACGAACCTCGGCGTCGGTGACGACGGTGACGCCGTTCTCGCGCAACAGGTCCCGAGCGCACGCGGCGACGTCGTCGTCCTCCTGGCCGAGGATTTCGGAGTGGCGTTCGAGCACCGTGACCTCCGAGCCGTAGGCGGCGTACATGGCCGCGAACTCCAGGCCGACGTAACCGCCACCGAGGACCACGAGGCGTCGGGGCAGCTCCGGCGTCGCGAGCAGGTCGGTGCTGGTGACCATCACGCCGCTGTCCGCCAGGCCAGGGACGTCCGGGATGCGGGGTTCGGATCCCGTGCTGACGACGAGGTGTTCTGCGGACACCACGACCGTGCCGCCACCGTCGACGAGGGTGACCTTGACGGTGTGCGGGTCGACGAGTTCCGCTCGGCCGGTGAGCACCGAGACCGACTCGATGCCGTCGAGCATGGCGAAGTTGTCCGCCCGGAGCTTGGCGGTCAGCGCGAGTTCGTTCTCCACCGCGCGGCGGTACGCGGCGGGATTGCGCTCACTGAGTTGTTCCGCTTGGTAGACAAGGGACTTCGTCGGGACGCAGCCGATGTTGATGCACGTGCCCCCGTACATCTGCGCGGACTGCTCGATCATCACCACCCGCTTGCCCTTCCGACCGAGGGTGGCGGCCAGCGTCTTGGCGCCCTTGCCGAATCCGATCACGGCAAGGTCGGCCGCGATGGACGTGTCGTCATCTTCGCTCATGCTGCTCTCCTGGTCATGACGGAAACTGTGTCATCGCCGCCGCGTACAGCGTGTAGGGATTGCCGAGATCGGGGTACGTCACCAGCATGGCGTCCACGACGGCGGCGGCGATCGCGCCGATGAGATCTGATCACGTACCCGTCGGCTCCCCCGTTCCCATGGGCACTGGCGGGTTGACGAACCAGACGTTCTCTTCGACGAGCGCGCGGCTACGCCAACCGTCTCCTAGGCGGATCAGGTCATGGTGGTAGTAGCCCCCGCAGTGGCTCAGCTCGTCGAAGCCCGGGAACTGCATGGGGTTGTAGAACTGCGCTCGCACCGTGGCGGTGTCACCGTCGACGTGCGCTTCAACGTTCGTGACGTAGTGCATCGTCATCGGGAGGAAGGCCAGATTCTGGCTGAGCCAGTCGGCGATCTCATCCCGAGATCCCGACCGGCCCAACGGTGCCGACGAGTAGTCCAGCAGCGCGTCGGCGGTGAACAGGGATCGGTAGAGATCCCAGTCCTTGGTGTCGACCGCGCGGGCGTAGCGCGCGAGCAGGCGCTCTATCTCCAACTGGTCGGCGATCTCTGCCTCAGTCATGGTGAAGCCCAATCTTCGATGACGTGGTGGATCAGGGTGTGGCGTCGGCGGGTCGTGCCGTGAGGACCGCAGCCAGTATCGGCACCAGTTCTCGACATGCTCGCTTGCGCCCGCGCGCCGACTCCAGCTCGCCCCGCCGCTCGTAGTCGGCAATCAAGGAGAACATCGTCGTGGCCATTAGCCCGATGCGTCGGGTCAGATCGCGACGCGGGTAGTCCGGTAGGCAGGCGCTCAAGCGTTGGGTCAGGGCCATCGTCGCTCCCCAGTTGTCGGTCCGCGGGGCGGTGGAGGCGATGACCGGGTGAGTGCGAATCTGCTCCACGAAGCGTGCGTAATGAGTTGCGCCGCTGCGATAGGGCAGATCCAGGGCCGGCGCGATGATGGCGGTCAACACGTCCTCGACCGTGAAATCGGCCCGTGCGTCGAGTTCGGCTAGTAGCAGGCGCCGCTGCTCGTCCAGCACCGACATGCGGCGGTCGAGGGTGGCCGCGATCAGACCGTCATGGTTGCCGAAGTGGTAGATGACCGCCGAGTTGTTGCGTTGACCTGCTCGCGAGGCAATCTCGCGCAGACTGACACCCATCCCCCGCTCGGCGATCAGCGTCTCTGCGGTGTCCATCAACAGCTCCCGAGCATTCGAATCGGTGTCCGATGCTGGGCCGCTCACCGATGAAGTAAAGCACACGCTTCAGGGAAGGTGTAAAGCATGTGCTTCATTGACGGCGTTGAAGCAGATGCTTTAACGTGGCGGCACCATCCCGTTGAAGGCAAGGATCCGATGACACCGCGCGCAATCCCGTTGGAACCGGAAGACTTCGACACCAACGTCGTTCAGGAATTGATTCGAACCAAGTATCCCGACGTGACCGTCGAATCAGTGAGCGTGTTCGATTCGGCGTTGTCCACCGACGGCGACCAGAGAGTCTCCACGGCGCGGCGCATCACCGTCGACGTCGACTATGGAGGTGAGGCGTCCCACGACCTGCCGCGGCGGCTGACCATCAAGGTGGCCCGACCCGGGCTGGGTGATATTCCGTTGTACGACAACGAAGTCAGCGTCTACGAGCACCTCGCCGATGAACTACCGGTGATGGTGCCGCGGTGCGTCGGTGCGGTGCGCGACAAGTCGACCAGCTCGTTCGGTTTGGCGCTGGAGGATCTCCGCGTTCGCGACGCCGAATTTCCCAACGTGCTCACACCCGTCGACGCCGGTGGCGTCGAGCACATCGTGGGCCAGCTGGCGATATTGCACGCCCGCTACTGGCAGACGTCGCGCTTCGACGGCGATCTGTCCTGGGTGCAGCCGCATACGAGCGGACCCATTCACGACCTCTTCACCCATGAAGGCGGCGTGCCGATGCTGGTGAACTGGGAGGTGCAAACTCAGCAGTTCAAACGCGAGTTGGTCGAATCGGTAGGCGAGACTGCGAGCACCCTGTTGCAGAAGGTGAACGCGGCTCAACTGCACCAGGCAGCGTTGCCGACAACGCTGCTGCATGGCGATTGCCACATCGGGAACACCTATGTGCTTCCCGACGGCCGTCGAGGTCTGCTGGATTGGCAGCTCAGCGCGCGCGGATTCTGCATGCACGACGTCAGTTACCTCATCATCACCGCACTGTCGGTGAAGGACCGACGCACGTATGAAGACGAATTGATCGAGTACTACCGACAGCAGCTGACGCACGCTGGCGTCACCGACGCTCCCTCCGTCGAGCAGCTTCGTTACGAGCACCGGCTCGCCGCAGCCTGGTGCTTCTACATCGGCTGGCTCACCACACCGTTGGAGAACTACGGCTGGGAAATCAACGTCGCCAACCAGATCAGACTTGCCACGGCCTACCGGGATCTGGACAGCAAGACGGCGTTGGACGACGTGCTGGCGAAGGGCTCGCGCTGATCCACGCCTATCCTGGGTAGCCGCACTAACCAACGTGCCGTCATCCAGGGAGTGTGCAGTGAGTACCCGAGAACGATCCGCGGTTCGGCCGAAGGCGCTGCCCAGTGCGGGCGTCGTCATCGCGCTGCTGGTGTTCTCCGCATTCGTCATGATCCTCAACGAGACGATCATGAGCGTCGCGCTGCCGGTGTTGATCGTCGACCTGGACATCGTCGCCCGCACCGCACAATGGCTGACCAGTGGTTTCCTGCTGACCATGGCCGTGGTGATCCCGATGTCGGGATCGCTGTTGCAGCGCTATCCGGTTCGGACCATCTTCATGGCGGCGATGTCGCTGTTCTGCGTCGGCACGCTGGTAGCGGCGTTGGCCCCTGGGTTCGCCGTTCTGCTGGCCGGCCGCATCGTGCAGGCGTGTGGCACCGCCGTCATGGTGCCGCTGCTGATGACGACCGTCATGAAGCTGATCCCTGCCGACCGCCGCGGGCAGACCATGGGCACCATCTCCATCGTCATCGCCGTCGCACCCGCGGTTGGGCCCACCCTGTCCGGGTTCATCCTCGGATCGCTGGACTGGCGGTGGATGTTCTGGATCGTGCTGCCCATCGCGTTGCTCGGGCTTCTCGCCGGGTGGATGTGGCTGCGCGTCGCCGACGACCGCGAACATCCCACCCCGATCGATCCCGTCTCGGTGCCGCTGTCGGCGATCGCGTTCGCGGGCTTGGTGTTCGGGCTGTCCGAACTGGGGGCCTCCGGTCCCGACGGTCCGGCAGTGCCGGCGTGGGTGCCGCTGGGCGCCGGTGCGGTCGCGATGGCGCTGTTCGGCGCGCGGCAGCTGCGGTTGCAGCGCGACGATCGCGCGTTCCTCGACCTGCGGCCGTTCACCTACCGCCGGTTCTCGGTGTCGGTGGGTCTGGTGGTCATCGGGTTCACCGGGCTGTTCGGCGCGATCATCATGGTGCCGCTCTACGTGCAGGACGTGTTGGGCAAGAGCGCGTTGGTCGCCGGCCTGACGAGCCTGCCAGGCGGACTGCTGATGGGCCTGGCTGGGCCGCTGGTCGGGCGGGTGTACGACCGGCATGGCGCCCGACGACTCGTCGTCCCTGGTTCGATCATGCTGTTTCTGTCGCTGTGCGGATTCGCGACGATGTCCGCGGCAACGCCGGTCTGGGAACTCGTCGTCTTGCAGACCATCATGATGGTGGGGCTGTCGATGATGTTCACCCCGCTGATGACGGACGCGCTCAGCGCACTACCCGACCGCCTGTACTCCCACGGCAGCGCCATCATGACCACTCTGCAACAGGTCGCGGGCGCGGCGGGCACAGCGTTGTTCGTGACGGTGATGGCCAAGGCGTCGGACTCAGGTGGCGCGCCGGACATGCCCGGCGTGCACGCCGCCTTCATCACCGCGGCCCTCATCGGCGCCGTCGCCGTCGTGCTGTCGTTCTTCACCGCGACGCGCCCGCTGCCCGCCGCCGGTACTCCGACGCACTAGGAGGGGCCCTCAGGTGGCTTCGAGGCGCGACTCCTCGAGGTCCAGATCTCGCAGGATGAGATTGAACGTCTCGTTGGACAGCCGCCCCTCCCGGCGCATCGTAAGAAGCGCGTCGCGCTGTGCCTGCAAGACCAGCCGCACCATCTCCTGGTAGGCGTGCGACCGATCCTCGTAGCCGTCGTCTTCGATCTTGCCTAGTCGGGCGGCGAAGCGGCGGACCCGGTAGTCGTAGACGCCCCGCATGCGTTGAGTGGTGTCGTCCCTGGTCCACTCCTCGGCGCCGAGCGCATCGATCTGGGACAGCGCCGCCTTGGCGGCGACCAACCGGGCCCTGATCTCTTCCTCGGTGTCCGGCTCGTCGTCGTCCGAGTCGAGGCGGCGAACCAGGGCGGGCAGCGTGAGCCCTTGCACGACAAGGGTGAAGAAGATGACCGCGAAGGTGAGGAACAGAATGAGGTCGCGTTGGGGAAAGTCCGATCCGTCGCCGACGGTGAGCGGGATGGCCAGCGCGACGGCGAGTGACACCGCTCCACGCATGCCGCTCCACGCCATGATCATTCGCCATGACGCACTGAGACGCCGCGGCGGAGACCGCGACCCTCGGTCGACGATGCCGGTGATCGAGGGAACGGCGAAGAACCATGCCACTCGAATGATCACCACGGCGGCCGTCACGACCAACGCGTACCCCGCGAGCGCGCCAAGCGGATAGTCGTCGAGGCCCGCGACGATCGCCCGGAGCTGAAGTCCTGTCATCGCGAACAGCGTTGCGTTGATCAGGAAGTCGACGATGTCCCACACGAAGTAGCCCTGTAGGCGCGGTCGGGCGTCGAGCACCTCCGGGCTGCGAATCGCCATGACGATGCCGGCGGCGACCGCCGCGAGCACGCCCGACGCGTCGACGGCCTGAGCGGGGAGGAACGCCGCATAGCCGGTGAGCAACGAGATGGTGACGCTGATCTGCGGGTCGCTGATGTGCCGACGGACCCATGCCGACATCAGTCCAACCGCAACGCCGATGGCCACGCCCGCGACCACCCCGAAGACGAATCGCAGGCCGGCCTCGGCGAGCGAGAACGCCCCTGCGACAGTGGCGGCGACCGCAACGCGATAGGCGACCAGCGCGGTCGCGTCGTTGAACAACCCCTCCCCCTCGATGCTGCTGACGAGCCGTCGGGGGGCGTTGAGGCGGTGCATGATCGTCGCGGCCGCCACCGGATCCGTCGGAGACAGGATGGCGCCCAACACGAACGCGGCTTGCCACGACATATCGGGGATCATCGTGTGCGCGGCCGCCGCGACACCGGCCATCGTGACGAGCACCAGGACCACGGTGCTCAACGTCAAGCCGCGAAGGTTGGTTCGGAAGTCGTCGAAGTTGGCGTAGACCGCCGACTTGTACAGCAGTGGCGGCAGGAACAACGCGAGAACGAGTTCGGGGTCGAGCGTGATCTCGGGCAGTCCGGGGACGAACCCGATCGCAGCGCCCCCGATGACCAGCATGATGGGGTACGGCACCGAGAGCCTGCAGGCCAGCGCTCCCAATGCCGCGACGACCAGCAGCAATCCGGTGACGAACACCTCGACGTGGTTCACGGCATGCCCTCCTCCCGACGGCCCGGCGCAGTTCTCCTTGGATCATCGTGCACGGCGGCCCGTGCCGCTCGGATCGGCTAAATATCGCGTACCGAGTGATGGACGACCACCACCGGCGATGACACTCTCGATCCACCGCCGACGAACTCGGACGCCGTCACACCCACCCGTCAGAGCAAGGAGACGACGATGAAGATGCGGGCAGCACGGATGCACGGTTACGACCAGCCGTTGGAGATCGAGGAGGTTCCGGTCCCCGACGTCGGCCGCAACCAGGTTCTCCTCAAGGTCGCAGCAACGGGCATGTGTCGCAGCGACTATCAGCTGGTGGACGGCTACTTCCGCGCCGGACTTCCCGTCGAGTTCCCCTTCATTCCCGGGCACGAGGTGGCGGGGACCATCGCCGACCTGGGTGCCGACGTGCCCAAGTCCGCGGGTCTCTCCGAAGGTGACCTCGTGGTGGTCGACCCGAACTGGGGCGACGGCATCTGCCGGCAATGCCATGAGGGCAACGAACAACTCTGCAGCGACGGACAACTCGTCGGGTTCGGCCCCAACGGCGGGTTCGCCGAGTACATGCTCGCCCCCTACGACCACGTCATCGCGGTCGGCGACCAACACGACCAGCACCCCGAATGCCTCGCCCCCCTCACCGATGCCGGCATCACGCCCTACCGCGGCATGAAGAAGCTGCTTGCGGCGGGAAAGCTCGGCGCGGGACGCACGGTCGTCGTGAACGGCATCGGCGGACTCGGCGGATACGCCGTCCAGTACGCCCGGCTCCTCGGCGGAGGCGCCACGGTGCTCGGTTTCGCTCGCAGCGATGAAAAACTGTCCTTGGCAAGGGAATACGGAGCGCACCACACGGTCAACGTCAGGGACAAGTCCGCCGAGGACGTCCAGAACAAGCTCGAGGACATGACGGGCCGACGCACGGTGGACGCCGTGCTCGACTGTGCGGGGTCCGCCGACTCCCTCGGCCTCGCCGCCGCCATCCTGGGGCCTGAAGGTGCCATCTCTCAGGTCGGCCTGATGGGTGACCGCGTCGAACTCCCCATCTTTCCGTTCGTCAGCGGGGAGAGGTCGTACTTCGGATCGTTCTGGGGCAACCACAACGATCTTCAGGAGGTCCTCGCGCTGGCGGGCCAGGGTGCGATCAAACACCACATCGTCCCGACGAAGCTCGACGACGTCAACGACACCATGCAAGCCCTCGGTCGAGGTGACATCGTGGGTCGCGCCGTCGTGATGTTCGACTGATCCCTACCAGCAGAAGGAAATTGCCGTGAGCGTTCCGTACGTCCTCTTCGTCGTCACCAACGCCGCCGTGATCGGTCCCAATCATCGACCGACCGGCTTCTTCTTCCCCGAGATAGCGCATCCCGTCGAGGTCCTCGACCGCGCCGGTGCCGCGGTGGAGTTCGCCTCGCCAGCCGGGGGCACGCCACCAGAAGACGGCTTCGACGGTGACGATCCCGCCCAGGTGGCCTTCCGCGACGGCAAGGCCCACCGCCGACTGTCGCGCAGCCGCAAACTCTCCGAGGTCGACGTGCTCGACTACGACGCCGTCTTCTTCCCCGGTGGACTGGGTCCGATGGTCGACATCACCGGTAATCCGGAGGTGCAGACAGTGGTCGCCACGGCATGGAACGCGGGCATGATCGTCAGCGCCGTCTGCCACGGGCCCTCGGCCTTCCTCGGCGTAACAGTCGACGACGGCACTCCCCTGGTACGCGGTCGCAAGCTCACCTCGTTCTCCTCGGCGGAGGAGGACGGCTACGCCCTGGACGACGTGCCCTTCGACCTCGAGAAGGCGCTGCGTGACGAGGGCGCCCTGTACGAGTCCACCGAACCGTGGCAGCCGAAGCTCGTCGTCGACGGTCGCCTCATCACCGGCCAGAACCCGCAATCGGGGACGGTCGTCGGTGAAGCACTGGTCGACGCGCTCCGCGACCGGTCCTGACTGCGATGCCCAAACCCATTGTGATCGTGGCACATTGGCAGACGACCACCAAGGACCTCGACACGGTGCTCGGTCTCGTCGCCGAATTGGCACCCCGGTCCATCGCCGAACCGGGGTGCCTCGGTTACGAGGTTCTGCAGGCCGTCGACGACGAGCCGAACCGCCTCGTCCTGATCGAGCGCTACGCTGACCGCGCCGCACTGGACGCGCACCTCGGCTCGACTCACTACCAGGAACTGGTCGCCGGCCGGATCCGACCGCTGCTCACCGGGCGTCAGGTGACTGTCCTTGGGGCCGTGGACCTCCCGGCGCCCTGAGGCGTCACGCAGTGGCCGCGGCAGTGGCCTTCGTCTGCAGCAGGGCAAGTGCTTGCAGCAGATACGTGCGGAACACGGCGTGGTTCTCGCTCATCGGGAAGTGGCCGATTTCCTTCATCTCGATGAACTCGCCGCCCTTGATCTGACTGGCGGTGCGGGCGCTGTCCTCTGGAGTGGTCAGGTAGTCGTAGTCGCCGGTCAGCATGACCACCGGGCATTGGTCACCGTCGATGTCGGCTAGCTTGTCGCGGAGGTCGTGGTCGACGGAGTAGAAGTGCAGGTCGCCCTTGAATGCCTCCGAGCCCTGGCTGTAGTAGAACCACGTCTTCCAGCGATCGGCGTCGGGTGACTGGGGGGCCATCAGGTCCCACACCCCACTGGCGCAGACCTGTGCGGCGTTGGCGTGGGGATGCTGCCACCAGTCGAGGTAGAACCCCGGCGAGTAGTCCGCGCCCTCCACCGGGATGACGCCCGCGAAGCGGTCGGGACGGCGAAGGGCCAGCTGCAGGGCGATGTTGCCGCCGAACGACGAGCCCATGAAGATGGGATTCTCCAGCTCCAGCGCGTCCACCAGCGCCACGATGAAGTTCGCGAAGTGGTCGGCCGAGAGCTGGTATTCCTCGGTCCACCACTGCGTGTTCTCCGGTGGATCGGACTTGCCGTGCCGCGGCAGGTCGTAGGCGATCACCCGGTAGTCCTTGGTGATCTCCTCGTCTTCGAGCAGTCCGCGCCACTGGTGGTTGTGACATCCGGCCGTGTGCTGGCAGACCAGTGGTTGGCCCTGCCCGTTCTCCAGGTAGAAGACCTTGTACAGCAGTCCGTCGACGTCTACGTCGACGTAGTGCCCGGTGACCGGTGAAATCTTGCTCATGGTGGTGATCCTTCGAGTCGGTGAAAGTGGTTGGTGGACAGAGGGTTAGACGGGGACGCCGACGGTGCGGAGCAGCTCGAACTGCCGGGTGAAGCAGCGGAGATTCTGCATCAGCACGAGGATGTCTCCCTCGAGCTTGAGGTCGCGCTGGAAGCTGGCCGACCAGATGCCGTGGTACATGGGCGCGGGAACGGGGACGCCGAAGTTGCGCCAGGTCTCCGCGCTGGCGCGCAGGGCGAACTGGTAGGACACGTCCAACGGGCCGGGGTCGACGGCGACGTTGACGACCATGCCGCGGCTGACCTCGACGACGAATGTCCGCTCGGCCATGTCGAGCAGATACGAACAGGTGAAGTACTTGCCGTGCGCTTGGATCTCGGGGTCGTCGTTGCTCGCTCTGGCGAACGCGTCGGCCCATTCGGCAGCGGTGGCCGTTGACGTGGTGGCGATCATGGGTAGTCCTTCGTGAGAGGTGAACCGGTGAGGCCTCCATCACACGTCGCACCGCCCCGTGGCGTCCAATACCCCTAGGCAACCGATCGATAGGCACGAACTAATGGTGGACGTCGGCCTTCTGATCTACCGTTGACCGGTGCTTCCATCTCTCGACCTGCGGCTTCTGACGTACTTCGTCGCTGTCGCCGAGGAACTGCACTTCGGTCACGCCGCCGCCCGCCTGCACATTGCGCAGCCGTCGCTGAGCGTTCAGATTCGCAAACTCGAGCACACCCTGAACACGCCGCTGTTCGTGCGGACGAGCCGACATGTCGAACTCACCGCCGCTGGTGAACTCCTCCTCGACGGAAGCAAGAAGCTGCTCGGTGACGCCGAGCGACTGGCCTGGCGAATCCAGGACGCCGGCCGCGGACCGGATCACCCTCTGGTCGTCGGGTTCCAAGCCAACGCCGCGGCCGAGCTGACACCGAAGATTCTCAACGCCTTTCACGACCTTCACCCCCGGGTGGAGGTCGAGATGCGCTCGCACGGTTTCACGGATCCGTACGTGGGGCTGGCCGACGGGTCGGTCGACATCGCCTTCGTGCGGCCACCCGTTCTAGTCCAGGACTGGCTCGCGATCGAGACCCTCTTCGTGGAGCCGCGCGTCCTGGTGGTGGCGGCGACCTCGCCGCTCGCCGAGCTGACCGAGGTCAGCGTCGAGCAACTACTCGACGAGCCGTTCGTGGCCCGTAAGTCGCCGGACGTCTGGCGCTCCTTCTGGCTGGCCACCGACAGCCGTCAAGGGACGCCGGTCCGACTTGGCGCCGAGGCGTCCACGGTCGACGAGTGTTTCGAGGCGATCCTCTCGGAGCGCGGCGTGGCCTTCTCGCAAGCGTCCACCCAACGCTTCTACGACCGGCCCGGTCTGGCGTTCGTCCCCGTCACCGACATCCCGCCGACGATGCTGTCAATCGCGTGGCGCCGGGACGTGGACTCTTCCGCCGTGCATGACTTCGTCGAGACGGCGAAGGCGGTTGCGTCGCTCAACCCCATTCCCGATGCATGGGTCCCCAGCAGATTCCATGAACTACGGGACGCGAGGGCCAAACACCCTGCTCCGCAGCCGGTCTCGACGTTGCGCACCGCACGGTAGCCACTGAAGATCGCACGGCGTGCCATGGTGCGCGGGCCCGTGGGCGCGGGGACCTGCCCTCCGTCGCCCAGCTGCCGCGCTCCTGCGGCGGCGACGACGTTAGGCGAAGGGACTTTAGGGCTACTGAACTCTCACTGCAGCCACTGTGGCCGGGTGCAACCAAGCAGCGAGGTTGTGCACGTAGTCCTTGAAGGCCGCCAGCCGGCTGGGATCCGAGGCGATCTCGGTGCCCGGCGGTTCGGAGACGAACGACGGAGCGCCGCGTTCGACGTCCCAGTTGTAGTCGGCGAAGTGGTGGAAGGACGACTCGGCCAGGCCACGGCCCATCACGTCGCCATGGTGGGTGGGTTCTCCCTCGAGAAGCACCGCCAGGGGGAATCGCCGACCCGTCGTGGCGCTGCGGCCATGCGCCAGCGGCGTGGCGTTGGGTAGGTCCACCCGCAACGAACCCTCGTGCGGGTGAGCGGGGAACCACTCGATTCGTCCGGTCGACGTCTTGTCGGTGCGGAGCAGCTCGTGGACGGGCCCGTCACAGAACACCGGTTGGTAGTCGCCGTTGGCACCGGAATGGTAATTGGGCCACGAGATCGACGGGGTGTCGCGATCGTCGCGCATCGACTCGGGATCGTCGACGTCGTCGTGGAATTCGTTGACCGCCCCCAACGAGCCAAGCCGGCTCAACGAACTGCCGAGACTCTGGTGGTCCCGGGCCGTGAGCACCCCGCCGCCCTTCTCACGGAAGCGCCGGATCGCGGCGGCCTCGAGGGCGCTCAGCCCGTCCCCGACGTCGACGGCGATGAGCCACAGCTGGTCGAAGTCGGACTCGTCGAGGGTGCTCAGCACCGGGTCGTCGACCGGTCCGTCGGCCCGGTTGCGCGCCGTCACCCGATGTCCGGCTCCCCTGAGTTCGTCGGCGAGCAGGGAGAAGCGGCTGACGTCCCAATCGTCGGGTGTCGTCGCAATCGTGGTCTGCAGGAGGATGTTGGCCACGCGTCCATCGTCACACCATGGCTGGGCCAACCCCATCGCACGGCGGGTGATGTTTAGCCGCGTCCGTAATCATCACGCGTCGTGCGATGGACCTTCGGCGACGGCGGCCCAACACTGGGGTCCTCGAATGAACGGAAGGGACGACGATCATGACCATCGCGACGACCAGCCCCGTCACCGGAGAGGTGCTCAAGCAGTTCGACGAGCTGTCCCCCGAGGAGTTGGAGGACAAACTGCAACGGGCCGCGGTCGCCGCCGCGTCATACCGGTTGACCAAGCACGAACAGCGCGCCGAATGGCTGAGCCGTGCGGCCGACGTCCTCGAAGCAGACTCCGCAACCGTCAGCGAGTTGATCACCACCGAGATCGGCAAGACCCTGCGCTCGGCCACCGATGAGGTCGCGAAGTGCGTTGCGTCGCTGCGGTTCTACGCCGAGAACGGCCCCCGCTTCCTCCGCGACGACGAGGGGGCCGCCGCCGCCGCCGTTGGCGCCCAGCGCACCTACGTCACCCGACAGCCGTTGGGCGTGGTGCTGGCCGTGATGCCGTGGAACTTCCCGCTGTGGCAGGCGATGCGGTTCGCCGCGCCGGCGTTGACGGCAGGCAACGTCGGCGTGCTCAAGCATGCGTCCAACGTGCCGCAGACGGCGTTGTACATGGAGCAGCTGTTCCGGGAGGCGGGTTTCCCCGACGACGTCTTCCAGACGCTGCTGATCTCGTCGGGGCGGGTGGAACAGGTGCTTCGCGACGGACGCGTGGCGGCGGCGACGCTGACCGGAAGCGAACCGGCCGGACGTTCGGTGGCGGCGATTGCCGGAGACGAGATCAAGAGGGTGGTGCTCGAGCTCGGCGGCTCGGATCCGTTCATCGTCATGCCGTCGACGAACCTCGAACGCGCCGCCACCGTGGCCGTCAAGGCACGAACGTTGAACAACGGACAGTCCTGCGTCAACGCCAAGCGGTTCTTCGTCCACGCCGACGTCTACGACGCCTTCCTCGACTTGTTCACGGCCAAGATGGGCGGCCTGGTGGTGGGTGACCCGATGGACGACTCGACCGACATCGGCCCGCTGGCAACGGAATCGGGGCGCGACGACGTCGAGGCCTACGTCGACGACGCCGTCGCCAAGGGTGCGACGGTTGTGGTCGGCGGGAAGCGGCCCGACGGTCCAGGGTGGTTCTACCCGCCGACCGTGATCACCGGCGTGACCGGCGACATGCGCATGTACGGAGAAGAGGTCTTCGGCCCGGTGGCCCAGGTGTGGCCGGTCGCCTCGCTCCAGGAGGCAGTCGACCTCGCCAACGAACATCCCTACGGCCTTGGCTCGAATCTGTGGACCGAGGACCAGTCCGAGCGTGACACGTTCATCCGTGACATCCAGTCGGGCATGGCCTTCGTCAACGGCAACACCTCCAGCTATCCGGAGATCCCCTTCGGGGGCATCAAGCGCAGCGGCTACGGCCGTGAACTGTCCGACGTGGGCATGCGAGAGTTCATGAACGCCAAGACGGTGTGGATCGGCGACCCCGCTCGCTGACGGTCATCCGCCCCAGTTCGTCCCGGGACCGAATCCCCAACTTGGCGAAGATGTTCCGCAGATGCGTGTTGACCGTGTGATGGGACAGCCAAAGACTCTCCGCGACTTCCCGATTCGTGGCGCCGTCGGCGACCAGTTGGACGACTTGCGATTCCGTTCTGGTCAGACTTTCCCAGCCGGTGCGTGCCCGCCGACGGCCGATGCGACGTTCGACGCCGAGGGCGTGTAGCGCGCGGCCCACTCGGCGGGCGTCGGCGGTGCTCTCGCATCCCGCGAAGGTGTCGAAGGCGGCGTTGAGCAGGCCAATCGCCCGTTCCCGGTCGCCGTCGTCGAGCAGTGCACGCCCAAAGTCCTCGACGGCCGTGGCGTTCGACAACGGCCGCTCACACTCGGCGAACAGCTCGACCGCCACGGCGAGACGCTGGGCGTCGCCGTCGAGCAGGCCTCGAGCGTGCGCGGCCACCGCGGCGAACAACCGCACCGCGTCCGGCTCACGCTCCAACGCCGTTATGGCTGACGTGACGCGCTGGCGCAGTGTCTCGTCACCGGAGGCGGCGGCGATCCGCGCCGCGAAGACCACGTGGTCCAGGTCGACGGCCAAGAACGGGGTGCCCAACAGATCCACGTCGCGCAGCATCGCGACGGCCGAATCCGTGTCACCGCTCTGCCAGGCAGCGGCGGCCAACGCCACCGCCGCGGCGCGGTGGCGCGCGGGTCCCATGTCGAGGAGGCGGCGAGCGGCGAGGTCGGACAGGCGGCGCAAGCCTCGATCGTCGGTACGTACCGCCAACTCAGAGAGCACCAGGGCGTGAATGAGTCCCGTTACGCCGTCGTCGACGGCCTCCAGACCTCCCGGTGCGGACTCGACGATCGTCCGTGCCTCGGCGAGCTTGCCTTCCGCAAGGGCTCGCAGCGCGTCCAACTGTGAGAAGTTCTGCAGAAGCGTCTTGTCGTCGGCGCGGCGGGCGACGTCGAGCCCTTGCTCGACCATCGCGGCACCCTCGCTCAACCGTCCGAGGCTGATCGCGATGCTCGCCCGGTGGAAGGCGGCGACCTGGCCGACGACACCGAGATCACCACTGCGAGCGAGTCTTTCGACGTGGGCGATGGTGTCCAGGCCGAACAGTCCGAAACCCTCCGCGCAGTCCACGTTCGCCGTGGCGACCTTCGCCAAGATCGCCACCGTCACGTCCGACGCCGCCGTGGCCGCCTCCAACGCGTCCACTGCCGCGCATCGGACGACTGACACCCGACCGTCCATCATCGCGTGGTAGGCCAACCATCCCAGGTGTTGAGTACGGGTCGACGACGAGATGCCTGGCAGCTGCAGCGACCGGCGATTCTCCTCGGCGCGCTGACCCGGTGACCGCATCGACACCATCGCCATGCTCAAACGGATCCGCGCTTCGGCCTCGGCATCCAGCGGACGGTCCAACGCCGCCGCGAACGATCGCTGCGCCTCGTCGAACCGTTGGGCCCGATTGAGAAGCCAAAGGTTCTCGGCCACCACGGTATTGCGATCCGCGTCATCGGCGGCCATCAACCGCAGAGCCTGGCCGGAGAGGTCGGCTGCCGTCGACGGGTCGGACCGCGACACCGTCTGGGCGGCGCGCCGCAGAATGGCGACGGCGTCGCGATCCCCGACGTCGGCGCTGCGCGTCACCACGATCGCAACCTCCTCCGGCGTGGCCCCGGCATCGATCAGAGCCCCAGCGGATTCGCGTTCCAGGGCGCGCCGCAGAGTCAGCGGAATAGTTTGCCGCGCTGCGTGACGCAGCAGGTCGTGGCGAAACCCCAAGTGGTCGCCCACCTCGGTCAGCAGATCTGCCCGAACGGCCTCGCCGACGAACTCGACCAGGCCCGACGGCTGTTGTCCCACCATGCGCGCCAAGGTCGCCGCGGAGAAGTTCTCGGGCAACACCGCGGCCATCTGGACGACCCGTCGCGCACCGGGTGACAACCGGTTCAGGCGCTGTTCCATCGTGTCGGCGAGCCGACGAGGAAGCGCGCCCCCCGCCGTCGAGGCACGCCCCGCGTCGACGCGAATGCGGCCCTCGTCGCGCAGGCCTCGCAGCAGTTCCAACAACAGAAAGGGGTTGCCGCGCGCCATGCTCGTCATCCAGGTCAGCAGGGTGTCGACGTCCGCGCCGAGCACGTCCCTTGCGACGTCGGCGGCCTCCTCGGTGCTCAACACGTCGAGTCGCAACCGCCGGCCGTGGCGACCCCGCGACAGCACCATGGCGTCGACCGCGTCGCGGACGGCCGGTCTGCCTGCGCTGGGGCGCATCCCGAGAATCCAGGCCACCGGTGCGGCCGCCAAGCCGTCCATCAGCGATCGCAAAGCCACCAGGCTGCCAGTGTCGGCCCATTGGACGTCGTCGACGAGAACCGCCAACGGTGCCTGTTCGGCAGCCGACGCGATGGCCGCCTCCAGATCGCGAACCACCCAGTAGCGACGGTCGGGGCGGGCGTCGAGCGTCCTGAGCGCGGCGGCACCGGCGACCGGAGCCTCCGCACCGCCGAACGTGGCTATCAACAGCGCGAACGGCACCGCTTGCTGATCTTCAAAGGCCTTGGCGCACAACGATCGAGCACCGACGGCGGCCAAGCGGTCACGTACCTCCGCCAGCAACCGCGTCTTTCCGATGCCAGGCGCACCCTCGACGAGGACCACCGAGCCCGTGCCCACCATCAGATTCGCGATCACGTCGTCGAGGACGTCCAGCTCGTCGGCTCGCCCGCGCATGGGAAACGCGCGCACGGCAGTGCCGCCCGGCTCACTCACGGGCGGCCGCCACGAGCTGGCATGCGACACGCTCCCACTCCCGTTCTGACCAGCGGACCAGATCCACTGGAGCGCGACGTCAGTGACTGAACTCTAGAACACCGCGTGCACCGAGAGAAGATCGTTCGACCCTATCGATCGAGGAGCACGTCGACGCCGAAACCGCGCGCAAACTGCGTCGTGATCCACATCCTGGCGCGCTCCGGCGCCCAGCCAAGATTCGTCGCCATGAACCGGATGCCCCCGTGGGATCCGAAGTAGAACTCCGCCACATCGGCGAAGTCGTCGTCGGACGTGCCGTCGGACAGCACCCCAAACTCGCGCAACCGCCGAGCGGCTCCGATGAGGACCACTCGATGTTTGGCAGTGATCTCGTCGAGGCATTTTGCCGATTCCTCGTCGTGAGGTGCGACGGCGACGCTGAGGGCGATGACGTCCCCGAATTGGCGGTACATGTCCAGGTACCCGACGCCCAAGAGTTCGAAGACCTCCTCGCCGGTGTAGGCGTGGTCGATTCGCGCGGCCGTCCGCGACATCGACGGCGCATTTGCCCACAGCGACAACAACGTTCGCAGCAACCCATGCTTGCCACCGCACTGTTGATACACCGTGCCGGGAGACACCCGGCTCGACGCGGCGATGTCGTCAACCGTGGTGGCGACGAATCCGCGGTCGGCGAATAGAGCTCGCGCCGCCACGACCACGGCGTCACGGGTCTGCTGGGCGTATTCGTCCCGGCGGCCGGGTCGCCGGGGCGGCGGTGAGACGAGACCGCTCATGTGGACGACTGTAATCACTGAATGCGGTCCCGGACAGCGCATTCTGCTGCTCGACGAGCTTTTGGCAGGCCGTCCACTAAAGATCACTCACCGCGCTATGGCGCGGCCCCGCTACGTTCCGCGAGCAAGCGCAATCAACTCGGCCCTCGAGTGAACCCCGAGCTTGCTGAACACCTTTCGCAGATGCGCGTTGACGGTGTGTGGTGACACTCCGAGCCGCTCGGCGGCCTGTCGATTGGTGGCTCCGTCGGCGACGACTTCCAGCACGCGCATCTCGGATTCGGTCAAACTGCCCCAGCCGTCCTGGGCGCGGCGGTGCGCTACACGGCGGTGCACGCCAACGGCGTTGAGCGATCGGGCGACTCGCTGCGCGTCGGCCAGACACCCCATCTCGACGTACGTGTCGAGCGCCGCCTCGAGCCGTGTGATCGCACCGTCACGATCCTCCGACCGCAGCCGCAGGTTGCCCCCGTCTTCGAGTGCGCAGGCATGCAACACCGGCCGCTCCGAACTGGCCAAGCTCTTCGTGGCGTCGTCGACGCCGTCGACGTCGTCGTCCAGCAGCGCCCGTGCATGCCGGGCGACCGCGGCGAACAGCGTGTCGGTTCGGCCCTCGTGCTCCAGCAGTTCGATTGCGGCCAAGACACGCTGACGCAACCCGGCGTCACAGGACGTCCCCGCCACCCGGGCGGCCAGAACGACGCCGTCCAGGTCCGCCGGCCACAGCGGTGGAGTCAGGAGCTCGAATTCCTCTTCGAACCAGCGGGCCGCCTCCACGTCGTCGCCGCGTTGCCACGCCGACCGCGCCAGCGCGCAGATCGCGGTCCGGCGGGTGGCTGGCCCGCCGTCGAGGCGCGAGCGCGCGGCGATACCCACGTCGTTGAGCAGCTCGCGATCACCGGTGTGGGCACCAACGGCGGCCATCACCGTGAAGCCGACGCCTCCGTAGAGGTCCGGCAGCAGCCGATCATCCTCGGAGAGAGCCGATTCGACGATGCGTCGGGCCTCGCCGACCCGGCCGCCCGCCAGCTCACACTGGGCCCGCATCAAGTCGAGGACCTGTTCGGCCGCGGCGATCCCCCGACAATTCTCCAGCGCCGTCGCGAGAATGTCGGCGGCCTCGCGGGCGTAACCCATCGTCGCGAGTGCGTTCGCCAACTCGAAGGCGACGACGGCGCCAAGCAAACCGTACAGCTCGGAGGTGGGATCGGGCTGTAGCCCCTCCAGGTGGGTGAGGCAACTACGTCCTTGCCCGGCAGCGCAATTGACCCGGACCAAGGCACATTCGGCGATCGTCCGCGCCACCCGGTCGTCGTGGAGGTCGACGGCCGTCAGGGCGGCGAGGGCCGCGACGAGCGCCTCCACCGCCTGGCCGTCACCCGCCAGGTTGTAGGCGAGCCAGGCCAGATGCCGCGAGCGCAGCTTGTCGGATATTCCCGGCAGTTGCAGCGCACGCCGATTCTCCTCGGCCGATCGAGCGGACGAGTCCCGCGCGACGACCGATCGCGAGAGCCGAATGGCCGCTTCCTCTTCCGCGGACGTGTCACTCTTCAGCGACGCGGTGGCCAGTTCCTCTGCTTCGTCGTAGCGCAGTGCCTGGTTGAGCAACATGACCGTCTTCGTGACGACGGCGGTGCGGAGTTCGTCGTCGGGTCGAAGCAACTCGTACGCCCGCCGACTCAGATCGGCGGCGCCCGACGGGTCGTAGCGTGCCAACGCATCTGCGGCGTCTCGCAACGACTGGACCGCGGCCAGGTCGCCGACGTCCGCGCTTCGGGACAGCCGGCCGGCGACTTCCTCTGGCGCGGAGCCCATTTCGAGCATGATCGACGCCGCCTCGCGTTCCATCACCCTTCTCAACGCGTACGGAACCGTGTGCTGCGCCGCCCTGCGCAGCAGATCATGACGAAAGACGAGGTGCTCACCGGTGGCGGTCAGCAGATCCGCCCGAACGGCGTCGTCGACGTCGGTGGCGATCTCGGTGGGGCTTCGGCCCAGCGCGCGAGCGAGCATGTCGACGGAGAACTTGGAGGGCAGCACCGACGCCACTTGCACCGCGATGCGCGCCGACGGCGAGAGTCGGTCGAGCCGGCGTTGCATCGTCGCGGCGAGACGCTCGGGGGGCGTCACACCCGTCGCCCATGCGCGGCCACGTTCGACGTGCAGACGGCCCTCCTCCCCCAGTCCACTCAGCAATTCGAGCACCAGGAACGGATTTCCGCGCGCCATGGCAACCAGACGCAGAACCGATGCGTCGACGTCGGCGACCAGGACGTCACCGGCGACGTCTGCCACGGCGTCCTCGTCGAGTCCACCGAGACGAATACGACGCGACTCGACGCCGGTCAGCTCGACCAGCCCATTCACCGCGTCGCGAATCTCCTGCCGACCGCCCGCGGACGGCATCGCAAACGCCCAAAGCACCGGCGTATCGGCGGCGACCAGCGTGTGCAGAGCGGCGATCGTGCCAGGGTCGGCCCAGTGCACGTCGTCGAGCGAAATGCTCAGGGGCGTGTCGGCTGCGGCCGTCGAGATTCCGGAGCCGAGTTCGGCGACGACCAAGGCCTGCGAGTCGGCACCGACGCCGAGGTCGCGAAGCCTGGTGGCGTCGCAGATGGGCGGATCGGTCCGTAGGACGACTTCGAAGAGCGGAGCGAATGGCACCATCTGCATGTCTTCGACCGACTTCGCCGACAGCGCACGGACGTCGGCATGCTCTGCCCGCGCGGCCAGTTCGCGAAGCAGTGCGGACTTGCCGATCCCCGGCGGGCCCTCGACGAGGAGTACGGCCGTCGAGCCGCCCCTGACACGACGGAGCAGGTCGTCGATCAGCGCCAGCTGCTCACTTCGGCCGCGCAGAGGACGTCGTCGATCCCTCACCCGGCCTCACCACCTTCGCCCGACCTCGCCACACCTGACTGCAGCACGTTTCAGCCACTGTAGCCAGGCAACAGCCAAGATCGTCCGGTCCGGAGAGCTCGACGGGACCCACACCGAAGTGCACCCCGCCGGCCCGGACGGCCAGCGGGGTGCACCTCAGGTTCTTTGGCTAGCGCCGTCCCCTTCTACGGGATCGGCGCCGCTTCCTAGTAGATGTTCGACGGGCGAACCATGCCCTCCGCGAGGTCCCCAAACCCGGGGGCCATGATCGAGCCGGGTTGGCCGACGATCTCTTCCACGATCGCGGTCTCCGTGGTGATCAACAACGCCGCAATGGATGCCGCACTCTCCAGCGCCGCGCGGGTGACCTTGAACGGGTCGATGATGCCCTCGTCGAACATGTCGCCGTATTCACCTGACATGGCGTTGAACCCGTGCCCCAGCGGGAGGTCCACGACGACGTCCACGACGTCGTCGCCTTCGAATCCCGCGTTGATGGCGATCCACCGCAGGGGCTCGGCCAACGCGCGGCGTACCACGTCGCGCCCGACGGCCTCGTCCCCGACGAGCTCCGTCATGCTCAACGCGCGGTGCGCCTGGGCCAGTGCGGTGCCACCGCCTGCGACGATGCCTGCCTCAAGGGCGGCCCGGGTGGCCGCCAGCGCATCCTCGACGCGCAGCATGCGTTCCTTGAGTTCGACGCTCGTCGCACCGCCGACGCGAATGACCGCGACCCGGCCGGTCAGCCGGGCGATGCGAACGTCGAGCATGTCCTGGTCGGCGTCGAGCTTGGCGCGTTCACGCTGCATTTCGAGCTGGGCGACTCGCGTGTCGACCATGTGCTGCTCGCCGTGCGCTCCGATGAGGGTGGTGTCGTCCTCGGTGGCGGTGACCCGGTCACACGACCCGAGGTGTTCGCGGGTGATCTCACCGAGTTCGATGCCGGTGTCCTTGGCGATGACGTGCCCGCCAAGCGCCACCGCGAGGTCCTCGAGTTCGGCAACGCGACGATGCCCGAACCCGGGTGCGCGCACGACGACCGACTGCATCGTCTTGTGCATGTTGCCGCCGACGAGGAGTTGCAGCGCCGGACCGTCGACGTCCTCGGCGACGACCAGCAGTGGTCGATCGGCGCGCTTGGCCACTT
The DNA here is from genome assembly GCA_006864685.1 of Mycolicibacterium hodleri. Taxonomy (GTDB): domain Bacteria; phylum Actinomycetota; class Actinomycetes; order Mycobacteriales; family Mycobacteriaceae; genus Mycobacterium; species Mycobacterium hodleri_B. The sequence continues at coordinate 78,345 of VIFX01000023.1, forward strand.
CGATGGTCGGCATGATCTCTTGAACTTGGCTGATCTTCTTGTTGGTCAACAGGATCAGCGGATTGTCGAGCACGGCTTCCATGCGCTCTTGATCGGTGATCATGTAGCCGGAGATGTAGCCGTGGTCGAATCCGATGCCGTCGACGACGCTGACGTCCATGCCAGGGACGTCGCTCTCGTCGGTGGTGACCACACCTGTCAGCCCGACGTGCTCGATGGCGCGGGATATGACGTCGCCGATGGCCTCGTCGTCGCTGGCGGCCAGCGAGGCGATGCGATGTAGATCGCCGGCCTGAACCTGAACGGTGTTCTCGCGCAACGCCTCGACGACGACCGGAACGGCACGTTCGATGCCGCGGCGCACCCGCATCGGGTTGGCCCCGGCCTCCACCGCCCGCAGCCCCTCCCGCACCATCGCCTGGGCGAGAACCGTTGCCGTGGTGGTGCCGTCGCCGACCCGCCCGTTGGTCTTCATCGCCACCTCCTTGACCAACTGGGCGCCCATGTTGGCGAACGGGTCACGCAGCTGGATCTCCCTGGCGATCGTGACACCGTCGTTGGTGATGGTGGGCGGACCGGTCAACTTCTCCAGGATGGCGTTGCGGCCCTTGGGGCCAATGGTGACCTTGACCGCGTCGGCGAGGGCGTTGACGCCCTGCTCGAGCCGAGCACGGGCGTCTGAGTTGAAGCGAAGTTCCTTGGCCATGGCGATGAATTCCTTTGCGGTTGAGGGGTGTGTCAGGGGGTGAGAATGGCGCGGGCGTGGTCGCCTACCAGCACCCTGCTGTTGGGACAGTTGCTCAACCCGATGGCAAACCGGCAACGCAGAAGTGCCACCTTCTCGTCGCCCTCGGGTAGGTCGCGCAGCAGCAGGTGCCCAATACGGTCGACGTCCATGGGTTTCTGCCTCAGCAATTCCGTGATGGCCCGTTCCATCGCCGCGGCGTGCATCGAGAGCCAGGACGACTCGTCGTCGACGGAGCATTGGTCACTTGCGTTCATGATGGGCTGTTCCTTCGTGGCGAGAGTGTGACGGGCTAACGGGAGATGACGACCTTCAAGGCGTCGTGGGTGTCGGCATTGGCGAACACCTCGTACGCGTCGACCATCTGGTCGAGTTGGAAGGAGTGGGTGCCAAAGGCTCCCGCGTCGATCTTCCCGTGCGCCAACAGTTCCAACAGCGTGCCTACCGTGGTTCCGTTGACCAGGCCGGTCGTCAACGTGATGTTCTTGATCCACAGATCCTCCAGATGGAACGTCACCGGCTTTCCGTGCACACCCACATTGGCGATGCGACCGCCGGGACGCACCAACTCGGTGCACACGTCGAACGTCTCGGGGATGCCGACGGCTTCGATGGCGACGTTCGCGCCGAGGCCGTTGGTGATCTCCAGGACACGCGCCCGAACGTCTTCTCGCTCACTGTTGATCGTCATGTCCGCACCGAACGCGATCGACCGCTTGAGCCTGGACTCCGAGATGTCGACCGCGATGACCGTTGCGGCACCGTACAACCCGGCCGTCCTGATCGCTGCCAGCCCGATGGGCCCGGCGCCAACCACCACGACCGAGTCCCCCGGCTGCACGGCAGCATTCCGAACGCCCATTTCGAAGCCGGTGGGAAGGACGTCGGCCAGGAAGATGGCCTCCTCGTTGGTCACCGTCTCGGGCAGCACGTGCACGCTGGTCTCGGCGTAGGGCACCCGCACCAATTCGGCCTGAGTGCCGTCGATCAGATGACCGAAGATCCAGCCGATGCCACCGACCGTCGCGCAGTGCGACGGCATCGCGGACCTGCACGGTCCACACTTTCCACAGGTGGTGATGGCGGGCACCAGAACCCGGTCACCGACCTTCAAATCGGTTACTGCCGAGCCGATCTCAGTGATGGTGCCCACGGCCTCGTGTCCGAGGACGCGCCCGGCGGTGACCGCCGGGACGTCGCCCTTGAGGATGTGGAGGTCGGTTCCACAAATCGTCGTCGTGTCGACGCGGACCACGACGTCGGTCGGGTCGACCAACTGCGCGTCTGGAACGTTAGTCCACGACTTCGAACCCGGGCCGTGGAACACCAGCGCCTTCACAAAGACTCGCCCGCCGTCGCCGTGAGGTCGAAGCCGATGTACTCGGCGGCGTCCTCGGGGCTGGCGAACAGGATGGTCTTGTCGTCGAGATGCACCATCCGCCCGTAGTGCGTGGAGCTGATCTCCTCGAAGATCGAGCCGTCGAACTCTTCGCCGAGGGCGTCGGTGAGTTCGTCGTAGTCGAAGTTCAGCAGCTTCACACCGTCGACGCGGATCATCGACGGGTATTCGGTGAGTTCGACGCCTTCCTTGGCGCCCATCACCTCGGCGACGACACGGCCGATCGGCGTGTTCATCAAGGTCACGCCGCACATGTTGGAAAACTCGGTGGCTGAGCCGAATTGCATGGTCACTTTGACAACTCCTCGGGGACGTCGAGCTCGATTTCTTGCAGCAGGGCGGTGAACTTGGCGATCGCGGCGTCGAAGCTGGAGGCGAAGGTCACCGCCTTGTCGGCCGGGGTCGACCAGATCGGTTGCAGAGCGCGGGCGGCCTCCAGGCAGCGCGGCACCCAGATGTCCATCCATTCGGCGAACAGGGCCTTGTTCGCCGCGCCGTACTCTTCGTCGCGGGTCAGCAGACGGAACAGGTTGCGGGTGTAGTTCAGGTCGCGGTCGTAGTCGTGCTCACCGGTGCCCACGATGGTCGGGGTGATGTAGTCGCCGTTGCGGGCCGCGATCTGCATGACCAGTTCGCTGCGGAACAACGACCCGACCAACTGTTCGAAGACGATGTTGGTGGCGAACAGCAGTTGGCACCAATCCCCCACTGCGGTCAGCTCTTCGACGACCTTGCGGATCGGCTGCCACTCGGGCGCCTCCTGCCACACCGCCTTGTGGGCGCTGCCGTCGAACGCGTCGGTGGCCTCGGAGAGGTCGAGGTTGAACAACGCGAGGTCCTGGGCGAAGCGCATCTTGTGTGCGGCGTTGACGGCCACCGCGGTGTTGATCATGTTCGTCGGTCCGGAGCGCTGGATCGACGTGAAGACGTGCAGCGCCAGCCCGTTCTCGGCGTGCATCCACGCCCCGACGTTGCGTTCGATGAAGGTCAGCCAGGCCGAGTTCCAGCCGTCGTACACCCGCGCCCGCTTGGCGTTCTTGAGGCACAACTCGACCTGACGCACGACCGCGGCGTTGTTGCGGAAGATCGTCTGATTCCATTCCTCGTTGGGGTCGAGGAAGGCGTGCCAGTTGGAGGACTTGGCGGTGGTCCAGTCCTTGGGGTAGCCGCCAGGGCCGTCGCCGAAGCCGTAGATCCAGCCCTGGGTGAGGTGGCGGTCGGGGTCGGGCTGCACGTCGACTGTGACGTCTTCGTACATGGTGGCGCGCAGCTTGGCCGGCTTGAAGTAGGAGTAGTTGCGGCTCTTGGAACTCGGGAACACCTTGGCTCCGGCTTCGGAGTCGGTGAACTCGATCTTGGGAAAGTTGCGTTCCTTGGGCTTTTCGGGGGCTGACATCTGAATTCCTTTCGGGTGGGCTGTTTACTGGTCGAAGAGCGGGCTGGTGAAGCTGTCGTAGAAGACTTGGTCCTTGGGTACGGAGTTGGCATCGAGGAAGACCAGCGCCGCGTCGACCATCGGCGGCGGGCCACAGAGGTACACCTCAGTCTTGGCGATCGCCTCTTCGTGGCGGGCGACGACGTCGGTGACCATGCCCTCCTCCACCGTGACCATGTCGTGCACGGTTCCCTCGGCGGATTCCGACAGGCAGGCGATGAACCGGAAGTCGTTGAGCCCCTTGCCCAATTCCAGAATCTCGTCGAGGTAGAACAGATCGGCGGCGGTGCGTGCGCCATAGTAGAACCGCACCGGCCGGGTGTTCTCGGTTTCGTGCATGTGGCGCAGCAGCGACAGGATGGGCGCCATGCCTGCGCCGCCGCCGATGCAGACCACCGGTAGTACGTGGCCGTCCTTGAGCGTGAACGAACCGTAGGGGCCGGTGATGGCGATCTCGTCGCCGACGTTGACGTCGCCGTCCAGCAGCGCGGAGAACTTGCCGCCGGGGTACTTCTTGATCAGGAACTCGACCTGATCGGTCGAGGTCTGCGTGGTGGCCATCGAAAACGAGCGGTGCTCGTCGGTGCCGGGGATGTGCACGTCGGCGTACTGGCCGGGCTTGAAGTCGAACTTGCCGGGTTCGACCGGCTTGAGCCGCAGCGACACGATGTCGCGGGTCATGGGTTCCACGGCCAGCACCTCGGTGCGGACGTCCTGGATCGGGATTCCGCCGAGGAGCTCGTCCTCGTCGAAGTTGAGCAGCTCAACGGTGCAGTCGCTGAACGCATGTGAGCGGCACAGCAGCACGAAACCGTCGTCGACCTCGGAGTCGTTGCACGCGAAGGTGGAGTAGTTCTCCATCTGGATCTCGCCGTCGAGGACGTAGGACTTGCAGGCCGAGCAGCGGCCTTCGCGGCACCCGTGCATGAGGTGGATGCCCTGGCGGAAGGCGGCGTCGAGAATGTTCTCGTCCTCGTTGACTTCCATCTCGAGGTTGACGGGCTCGAAGGTGATCTTGTGTGAATCCGCCATGAATGCTCCTTGTAAGGGTGACTTCGGCGTGATTGGCGGCGGTCAGCGCCGCCAATCACGCCGAAATCGCTGGGTTAGACCGTTGCGCCGGCGCGGTAAGCCGCGACGTGGGCTTCTCGTTCGGCGTCGGACATCTGGTTCAGCAGCACGTTCGGGCTGTTGAACGTGTTGCCGCGCACGTCGTCCAGGGTCCACATCTTCGACGGATCCAGGTTGAGGTGCGGCTGACCGACGAGTGTGTTGCCGTCGTCGCGGACGTAACCGAGATCGGAGACGATGTCGGCGAGGTCCTTGCCGTGGTGCAGCGTCTCCCACTCACGGAAACCGGTGAGGCGCCCCATGTTCGGGGTCTCGCGGCCTTCGTACTCGCCGCGGAAGGCGACTGCGTCGGTCCAGTAGCAGGTCTCCGAGCAGTACGTCTTCCACTGTCCGTCGACCTTCTCGACGATCATGTCCTCGCGGATCAGTGCGGGCACCATGCACGTCCAGCAGCGGTGCGGGTACTGGTAGCCGACCTCTTCGAAGGCGATGGGCTTGTTGCGGCCGGGGTAGGCGAGGCGGTTGTAGGCCTCCCACCACTTGCCGTACTTCGAATACCAGCCCGGGTACTTGTGCTCGAACCACTCGAAGTCGGTGTCGGTCATGGTGTCGATGCGCCAGTAGTTGACCGGCCAGCCGGTCGCGAAGAACCGGGCGACCTCGTGCACGTAGCCCTTCTCGGTGATGCGCTTCCACGCCTCCTCGACCAGGTCGTGCGGGATCGTCAGGCCGTACTTCTCCAGCGGCAGAAGGTAACTGCGGTAGTAGTCGTCGTAGATCCAGCGTCGCCACATCTCGGCGTAGCTCTCACGGTCCTTGCGACGGTCCTTGGTGCCGTACTCGATGAACGTGCCGATGGCGGCGTCCACCACGCAGTGGTTGTTCCACCAGGCGTAGCGCAGATCGCGCTCCAGCAGCGGACGGTTGCGCTCGTCGGCCAACGCCATCAACAGGATCGAGTAGCCGTTGGAGATGTGCCGGGACTCGTCGGACTGCACCGAGTGGAACACCGTCGGCAGCAGGTAGTCGCCGTTGGCCGCCGCCTCGTCGGGCATGGCCACGAAAAGGGTGTTGGTGAAGGCGGTTTCAGCGACGACGGTGAGGTAGATGTTCGCCGCGGTGATCGCGTCACCGGTGATGAACCCCTCGCCGAACTGCCTGCCGATCGTGCCCGCGTAGTTGTTCGCGAACGCCTTCTCGGTCATGTCGAACCCGGCCGGGTCGATGTAGTTGTTCATGTACAGCTTCTTGAGATTCATCTGAATCGTCGAGTGCCGTACCTCGTCGATCATCTGCACGGCGAGCCCGTTGTGAATCTCGGGATTGGGTACCGCGTCGATGGCCATGGGCATCGCCCGCGCCGCCGAGATCTCGGGGAACGGGATGATCGACAGGAACAGCTTCTGCCATTCCAGCCAGCGCTGCTGCACCTGACGGAACATGTTTCCGCGGATCGCGCCGTCCATCGCGCCGTAGACGCGGTTGTCCTTCTCCTCCTCCATCGAGAAGTAGGACCGCATGATCTGCTTGAGCGGATCCTTCTTGGGGGCCTTCTCGAAGGTGTAGTCGGTGCCGAAACGGGTGGCCGGCGTGGCGAACGTCGGCTCCCAGGTCAGTTCACTGATCTTCGCGTGTGCCTTGGTCAGGCTTTGTCTACTCAACGTGAGTCTCCTGATAGATGGGCCAGTCATCCGCCGGGCTGGGGACGACGCGTCACCGATGGAACCCTGTGATGCGCCCCATATGGGTCTCACTTTGAGACTCAGATCACATTGAGGCGGCGAGTGCCGGACACCGCTGCCGCGGCTGGCGGGGAATCTCAAAATGAGACGCCATGACCTGGGATCGTCCCTAGACTTCAATGCAGCCCAAAGCAGGACCGAGGTACAGCCACCGTGGTCAAAGACGACGACATCGTGCTAGACGCCAGCCGCGCCCGAGAACAGTTCCTCACCGCAGGGGCGTTGAACGAGGACGCCGTGCGACCGAACGTGCTCAGTTCGTGGCGCCGGTCGCGCGAGCTTCACGTCCACCCCGACCGCGTCGAGTTGCCGTACCTACGTGACCCCGACACCGACACTCCGTTGGCACACGCGGCGGCACCGATTCTGCGGCGCATCGCCGACGATCTCTCCGAGCAGGCGGTGAGCGTCGTCCTGACCTCGGCCGACGGCCTCATCCTGGACCGGATCGCGCCGAACTCCACCATCGAGCGAATGCTCGACGACGTGCGCCTGGCGCGCGGATACAGCTACGCCGAAGAATTCGCCGGCACCAACGGCATCGGAACCGCCCTGGAGACCGGGAGACCGGCATTCATCCAGGGCAGTGAACACTACGTCGGAACCCTGGGTCGCCTGGCATGTGCCGGCTCGCCCATCCGAGAACCCATCACCCGGCGGATCGTCGGCGTCATCGACCTGACCTGCTGGGCGGACAAGGCCGATCCGCTGCTCTTCGTCCTCGCCAAGAGCGCGGGCAGCCAGATCGAGGACCGCATGAACGCGGCGAAGAACGAAACCGAAACGGCGTTGCTCGACGCCTACCTCAAACAGAGCCGCCGCTACCCCGCCGGCGTCCTGGCGATCGGTGGCGACGTCGTCCTGATGAATCCGTACCTCCGTCAAACGCTCGACGCGGCCGATCAGACCGTGCTTCTCGACCATGCGGCGGACATGACCCGCGCCTCGTTGACCTCGACTGCCGTCGCCTCCCTGCCCAGCGGTGTGTCGGTGAAGATTTCGGTGGCCGACCGCATCGCCATCGGGGTCCGCAACGACAGCGTGGTGTTCCACGTCTCGGTGCACGTCACCGCGAGCACCCCGGTCCGAGGAGGGGGCCACTCGGTGCCCGGCCTGGCCGGCCGAAGCAGCTCGTTCCGCCGCAGCTGTCAGCAGGTCGAACGGTGCTATCGCGACCGAGAATGGGTGGTGCTCGAAGGCGAACGGGGCTCGGGGAGAACACGTCTCGGCCAATCCGTCGCACAGTTCGTCTCCCCCGAGCGCAGTGTCGCCATTCTGCGCGAGGACGACTTCGGCAGTGCCGACGACTTCGTCACCGCGTTCGAACTGGAGACGGACTCCGCCGACTTCGCCGTCATCGTCGCCAACGTCGACGAGCTCGCCGACGAGGTGCTCGAACCGCTGGCCGCCGTGATGCAGGCCCGCGCGGGCCGGGGGTGGATCGCCGCCACGACGAGCAGCGAGCGGAACTCACCGCTGGTGGACGCGCTCGTGCTGCCGTTCTTCACCCACACCGTGACGATTCCGGCCCTGCGCCACCGGATCGAAGACCTCGAACAGCTCGTCCCCATGCTTCTTGCGGACCTGACGCATGGGCAGGCCCGCCTGGACTCCGCGGCGATGCGGCAGCTGGGCCGCCTGCCGTGGCCCGGCAACGTCGCGCAGTTGCGTAACGTGTTGGCGCAGACGGTAACCCGCCAACGTTCGGGCGTAATCGGCATCGACCAGCTCCCCAACGAATGCCGCTCGGTCAGCAGGCGCAAGCTCACCCGGCTGGAGGCAATCGAACGCGACGCGATCGTGCGAAGCCTGTCGGAGAACGACCGCAACAAGGCCGAAGCCGCAAAGGCCCTCGGCATGTCCCGCGCGACGATCTACCGCAAGATCAAGGACTTCGGCATCGACGTTTGACCGCGCTCTAGTACAAGCCCTTGGCCCGGAGGTCGGCGAGCATGGCCGTGACCCCCTCGATGATCTCTGCATCTGGGCTGCGGAAGCGTGTTCCCAGCCGTTGCACGGCGGCGTCGACGCGCTGAAGAAGCGCGCGAAAGGCGTCCCCGGCGGCCACGGCATAACCGGCGGCCGCCGCCGCCTGAGCTTCATCCGAGTACCGCGTTGTCATGGCAGCCAGTTCACGCGGGACATCCTCGGCCTGCTCCTGCACCTTCAAGATGAGGTTGAGCGTGAAGTCGCGGTCGGGCACGAACGACGCCTTCCCGCCATTCAGGGCGACCTCCAGCACGTGATCGATCTGGTAGAGCGTGTCGATGGTGCTCTCGACGGACCCGGCTCGGGACCGCACTTCGAACGGCGGGACGGGAATCGTCAACAGTTGGGACGACACTTCGGCTCGCGCCCAACGCTCCATGTCACGCGCATGGTCCTCCCAGCGAGCGACTTCGGCGGCAGCAGCCTTCTGCGCGGCGTCGGTCTCGGCCTCGGCGGCGTCGCGCGCGGCAGCGACGTCAGCGGTCGCCTTCCCACGCGCCGCCGCCACCTCGGCGGCCGCCTCCGAGCGCACCCTTTCCAACTCGTGGCGCACCCGCTGCACGGCTTCCTCCGCCGTCGCCCGCTCGGCGGCCCGCTCGGCACTGCGCTCGGCGGCACGCGCCTCCGCGGCCCGAGCCTTCTCCTCGGCGGCCGCCACCTCGGCCGCGGCGTCGGCGCGGGCCCGTTCGATCTCCGCATGCAGTAACTGCTCGGCTTCTTCACCGGCCGCCCGCTCGGTCGCCCGCTCGGCGCTCCGCTCGGCGGCACGCGCCTCCGCCGCGCGAACCCTCTCGTCCGCTGCGGCAGCCTCCGCCGCCGCCGCAGCGCGGACCCGCTCCACTTCTGCTCGTGCCTGCAGCGTCGCCTTCTGGTCGGCCGCCCGCTCCGCCCTGCGTTCGGCGTCCTTGCGCGCAGACTCCGCCTCCACCGCGCGGACCCGCTCACCCGCAGCCGCGGCAGCGCGGGCCGAGTCCTCGGCTTCGGCGCGGGCGAGCGAGGCCGCCGCCTCGGCGTCCAGCCGGCCCTGATGCGCCACGCGTGACCGCTCCTCGGCCAGGCTGCGCAGATGGTCGGCCTCGACGACCTGCATCGCGAGCGACCTGCGAGGTACGGGTGGCCCGTTGCGTTCGCGGTGTCGGACCAGGTCACGCTCCGTCATCGCAGCCAAGGCAACCGTTTCAGCCCGTGGCTCCATCCCCAATCGCTCGGCGGTTGCGACCGCGTCCGCCGCCGCGCGTCGCGTCAACGCCGCCCACCGGTCGACGTCGAGGTCCTCGATGTGTTGACGAGTAGTCGTCATCGGCGTCGTCGCCCTCCGCTACCTTCCCTCACCGGTTCGGATTGCGTTGGAAGGGCGGTTGTTTCAGGTTCTGACTTCGGCGCCGCGGCCGTCGCAACGCCGGACACCGGGCCGGCCTGCTGTGCCAGCACCAGCACCAGCTGCTCCTGGTACACCGCCACCGCCCTGGCCAGGGTCTCGTCGCCGAGCCGATCGGCGTCGCGGAGCAGCCCACCCAGCACCTCCAGGGTCACCGCGGGTCCAAGCCCCAGGGTGGCGCCCTCGCTCACCGCGGGCTCGATCCCGGCGGTCTCGACCACCCACTGCCACCGCTCCCACGCCAGAGCCTTGTCCGCATCGTCGCGAGCGCGATCTTGGCGGCGATCCTGCTCGTCACGCCGCTGCTCGAACCGCTGACGGGCTCGTCGCGACGAATAGAGGACCGCACCGGCCGCGACTACCGCGGCCAACAATGCCATCAGACCGGCAAAGCCAGGCGAGACGACGAAGTCACGCACCGGAAGATCTCCCAAAACGCCGATAGGCGGCACGTACTGCACCGTCTAAGTCTCGCACTGCTTCGCCGGTGCGGTGACGGCAATCCCGGTGGCAACCGCCCGCGGACTGGGGGCGGGCACGCCACCACCCGACGTGCGATGCTGTCGACCGTGACCCCGCCCAAAGCCCCATGGATTGGGCTCGCCGCGTCGCCGCTTGCGGCCGTCGTACTCCTCGCCGGTTGCGCCGGTCAACCACCGGTGTCGTCGCCGGTCGGCCTGCCAACGCCCACGACCACGACGACCACACCCACCACGAAGACCGCCGCGAAGCCCTACGACTACCGCCACCTGCTGCTGCAGCCCCAGGACATGGTGCTCCCCAACGCGGGCTACTCGGTGCCGCAGCCGGCGACGCTGAACCCGTCCGGCATTCCGGGTGCCGAGGTGATGCTCACCAGCAATGACGGCACCAACGCCGTGGGCACCACGATCGTCCTGCTCGACGAGGCGTCCGCCGCACCCGTCGAACTCCCGAAGGCGATCGCGAACCTCAAGACCGTCAAATCGAGCGAGCCGCCCGTGCCGGTCCCCGTCGGGGACGCCGGGGTCGCGGTCAGCGGCGTCACCCCCGACGGCACCAAATCGGCCACGGCGCTGCTCTTTCGGCAGGACCGGGCGCTGGTCCGCATCGACTTCTACACCACGCTCGGCGCGGTGACGCCGCTCGACACTGTCGTCGACATCGGACAGAAGCAGGCCGTCGCGCTCAGAGCGGGCCTGCCCGCCGCCGACTGAAGGCGTCAGCGCAGAGCGGCTGCGGCGACGACCAGTTCGGTGGCTTGGGCGCCGAGTCGGCCACCCGTCTGTAGCCGGGAGAACGCGTCGGACGGTAAAGCCCCGAGAACGGTGCGCAGACGGCCGCGGCCTCGGTCGTCGAGTCCCTCGACGAGGTGGTCGAACTCCACCCACATGTCACCGGAAACCACCGCGGCCACCACACCGTCGAGGTGGCCGTCGGTGGCCTGGTCGACTGCGGCACAGAGCATCTCGGGGGTGATCACTCCGGCGAATCCGACCATCGCCGCGTATTCGCCGCGCTCGAGCAGAGCGCTCGCGATGTCGGCGACGGTGCCCACCGGCACGGCCGCGACGATGGGCCCAAATCGGTGCGGGTCGAGCGCGAGTGCGAGCTCGGCGAGTTCGCCGGCGTCGAGGTCGGCGACGATCTGCTGGATCTGGTCGCCGGGGAGCTCGGCGATGACGCGATCCAAGTTGTCATTCCAGGTCAGCAGCGGCACCACGGCGAGGAGGTCGTGGGGTGTCGCGACGCCGAGGGTCGCGAACAGCGCGTCAACCTCGACGGCTCCGACGAACCGCGCCATCGCCGCATACTCTCTTCGACTGAACAACTCCTGCGCGACCTCCCCCACCCGCGCCGCCGGGATGGCTCGCACGACGTCGTGCGCACGCACCGGGTCCAACGCGATCGCCAGGTCCCCGAGATACGCAAGCGACACCCGCCCGACGAGGTCGCGCGCCTTGGCGGGCTCGAGCAGCTCGGCGGCGAGCGCACCCCCGGCCGGCGGCAGGAACTTCTCGGCCAGCCGGCCTGCGATCGGACCGGGAATCGACTGCGCAAGCGCCGCAACCCGGGCGAATCTCCGACGCTTGTCCGCGGACAGACGGTTGGCGATGTGACCGTGAAGCACGCTCAGGTCGTCGTCGGAAACCCCGTCCAAACCGTGCAACTCGTCGACCTCGACCCCCAACACCCGGCCGATCGCGACCAGCTCGGGACGCGGCGCCGTCATCTGAGCAGCGCCTTGCGGACCACGCCGCGCAACGGCAGCGGAACACCCTTCAGTGCCGACTTGACCCCGGCCTCCATGGCCGCGGCTTGGCGGCGGCTGGCGTCCTCGATCTGACCGGCCAGTCGGGTCAGCACCTCGTCCGGCAGCGCACCAACCGCGGCGGGCGGCTCCTCGCCGAGCGCCTCGGCGAGCGTGCGAGCGGCGACCGCGCGACCGTCTGCATTCGTCTCCGTCACGTTCAGATTCCTACCATCGACGCCCCGGGCATCGACACCGCCCGCCAGGTTTCGCCATGGCCACGACGGGAAACACCCGACGCATGGAATCGCTGACCCGACTGCGGGACGCTCGACGAACGGTCGCAAGAACTCAGCGACGCATCTGGCTGGCACAGGCGCTGGCGGGGCCGGCGCTGGTGCTGTTCGGCGTGGTGACGCTCGGCGCGGTCACGCTGTGGTGGCGTCGGCGCAGCCTCGGCAACGGAAGGCACGAACTCCCCGACACGCAAGGCGCCCACCGCGTAGACGATGCCGTGGGCGAGGCCCAGGTCAGCTAGTCCTGCCCCGAGGGGGCGGTCGGCGACGCCGCGGGCCGGCTCATGGAGAGCACCCGCTCACCGTGACGACTATTGCTGCGGCGGGATCAGAACGGTCCACAGGTCGGTGATCAACCCGTCCTTGACGACCGCGGCGTCGAACCCCGTCATCGCCGGGTCGCCCCCTTTCGCGTCGACGAGTTGCCAAGCGAGGTAGCCGAAACCGGGCAACACGTGGACCGGGCCGACGGGTTCGAACTGGAGATCGCCGATACCCGTCTGCAGCCCAACGCATTTGGCCTCCAGGGCGTCGTGGCCGGTGATGACACCTTCGGCGTCGGTCCAGTTGACGTCGGCGGCGTAGGTCCGCCGCTCGGCGTCCTGACGCTTGGCGTCGTCGCGCTCGTTGAACACCGCCAGGAGGTTGTCGTGCATCAGCTCTTCGATAGAGGCGGTCATGGGTTCTGCTGTCCTCCTGCGGTGGTGGCGGACGAGGCACGAGGAGCGCCCGACGCGTTCTGTAACAACACTGATAAAACCATACCGCGCGGACGTACGCTAGGCGGTTCGCGCCGATGTCACGAATCGCGCGTCGGCCGGCGTGGCGCTCGCGGCCACGCCCGCAGTGCCACGTCCGCAGCGGCTCGCATGGCGTTGGCGTCGGCACCGTCGCGCGCGATGGACGACAGCCCTCGAAGGACCACGTCGACGTAGTCGGTCAGCGCGTCGACGCCGACGTCGGCGGGCAGATCGCCGTCGTCGTGGGCCTGCTGCAAGCGTTTTCGGATCGCCTCGCGGCCCAGCCGGCGTTCGTCGAGAAGTACCGGGTCGGAGATGACGAGACACCCGCGGGGCTGAGTGGAGCTGCAGTACTCGCGGATGGCGATGTCGAGGATCTTGGCGAAGACGGCCCGCGCCGTACGCTCCTGCAATCCCGGAGGGATGACACGCATCGGCGAATCGGTGTATTCCGCAACGGCCTCGTCGAACAGTTCCTTCTTGCCCCCGAAGGAGTTGTACAAACTGGGCGCCGAGATACCCATCGCCTCGGTCAGATCGCGGACCGTCGTGCGTTCATAGCCCTTGTCCCAGAACAGATGTAGGGCCTTGACCAACGCCTGCGCGCGATCGAACTCCGGCGGTCGTGCCATGGGCCCATCCTACGGACCAGGTCACCGTCACGAACGGGACGCAGGCGCCCGGCGACTACGCGATCGAGCGTTCGGGTGCAGCCGGACGCGACACGTCGTGCTCCGTCACCTCAGAAAGGGTGCGGGTTTCCTCGACCAGGATTCCCAGGGACAGCCCCAACATCATGACCGCCTTGCGCCGCACGCGAGGCACTCGTCCAACAGTTGCCCACAGCAGGAACCAAAGGGCGGCTTGCATGCCCGCGACCGCGGCGACCGGGGAGCAGACCATCCGTGGCCGGAACTTCTTGGCCACGTTGACCTCGCCACGGCCGAAGTTGAAGTGCTGGTGGAAGACCTTCGACAGGTCGGTGTGCTGAAGCTTGTCGACGACGGCGTCGGGGACCAGGGTCATCCGGTAGCCGATTCGCGAGGTGCGAGCGAAGAAGTCGATCTCGTCGCCGCCGCCGGCCAGGTCCTCGTCGAAACCGCCAACGGCGTCGTACGCCTCGCGGGTGAACCCGCAGTTGGTGCCGTTGGCGTAGGCGCTCTCGGACATCTTCGACGTGTAGAGCTTGGACTCCTTGGCCAGCACCGTGCCGTCGGCGAGGACGCGGTGCAGTGAGCCGCCAGCCGTGTGAGCGCCGTTGCGGAAGGCCTTCCAGTACGCCTGGATCCAACCCGCGTGGACTACGTCGTCGGCGTCGGTCAGCAGGATGCGGTCACCGCTGGCGGCCCGGACGCCCACGTTGCGAGGGACGTTGACGCCGACGCCGCGAGAGGCGTCCACCAGGCGCACCCGCGCATCGCGTTGTGCGAACTCTTGCACGATCTGAGCGGTGTCGTCGGTTGAGCCGTTGTCGGCGACCACTATTTCAAACTTTGCGAATGATTTCTGCGCCAATAGCGCATTCAGTTGGTTGCCTATGAAATCTCCCCCGTTGCGGACCGGTATGACCACACTGATGTCAACCCCACCCTCCATGGAAAGTGAGAATACAATGTGAACATGCTGTCCGCTGACCTACGGGCACTATCCCGTGCAATTGAAAAGGTTGATCTTGATTGATCTTGTCGAGCGAACTCGCAGCACCCTGCTCAACGACCTCAGGCCGATCTTCGCCGATGTGTCCGAGTGGGATCTGGCCGACTTCCCACATCACTTCAACTGCGGTGATCATGCGATCTGGCTTGGATGTCTCAAAGTCGCCGAGGCGTTCGACATAGCGGTGCGTTCGACGACGTCGTCGTCGACGTACCGACGTGACAAGTTGAATGCGGCGGGCCCGATCGTAATTAATGGCGGCGGTAATTTTGGCGGCCTCTACCCACACCACGACGAATTGCGCATTCAAATACTGAATGATTTCCCCAACCGACCGATCGTTCAGATGCCCCAATCGCTGGAACTAGCGAATTCGGGGATCGTGGAGCGGCTGAAGCGGGCAATCGGGAACCACCCCGACTTCACCCTTCTCGTGCGCGACCATCGGTCACTGGCGGTCGCACAGAGCGAATTCGACTGCCGAATCGAGCTCGTTCCGGACGCGGCCTTCGCGCTGGGAAGACTCGAGCGGGGCGCGCCGTCCGAAGACGTTGTGCTGCAGGCACGCCAGGACGACGAGGCAGCGGCCGAGCGGGAATCGGAACGCCCAACCGTCGACTGGAATACGACGACCGTCTTCAGTCGTCGCAACTTAATGCGGTCTGCGGTCTCCGTGGCCGACAAGTTACCGGCGCGCACTCTTGGCCCGACGATGGCGAATCGGTTTGCGCAGCAAAATCTGGAATGGGCAATTCAGATGCTCTCACGGGGGCGCATTCTCGTCACCGACCGATTGCACGGCCACGTCATCGCGACGCTGTGCGGGATCGAGCACATCGTCGTCAACGATCGGTACGGCAAGGTACGTGCGCTCTGGGAAGCGTGGACGCATGATTCGCCGACGGCGACGTTCGTCCCGTCGTGGCGTGATGCCGAGGCTGCCCTGGCCGATCTGACGAGCCGCCGACTCGCTACCTAGTCCTTCCGTCAATACGACGTTCGTTGCGGGAGTTTCCGGAGAATCAGAGCTGACCCAGCGGCCGGCACACGTTGGACAGCGCGTTCCAGTACTGCCCGGGCTGGCAGTTGTCCGCCGGGCGCGGCGTCTGGCAGGTGTTGGTGATGGGATCCCAGAACTGCCCGTTCACACAGTTGAGCGGGTCCGCCCAACCGACGCCCGCGCTCAGCAAGGACGCGGCGGCGATGGGAACGGCGATGATGGTCGATCGGCGCAGCAGGTTTCGCATGCCTGAATTTAGCCGAGAACGCGGACTGCCAAACTCGCGGATTCCGGCTCTGCCCTAAGGCTTGGGCACACCGGTGAACGTCGGCACGTGATACGGATTGTCGGAACGTGTGACGTTCGTCTTCGGGCGCGATCGAGTAGTCGGTGTCGCGCTCGGCGGCGGGGTGTCGGTGGCAGACGGCGCGGTTGTCGTAGGGGCGTCGCTCACCGCCGGTGGCGGAACATACGTCGGAGAATAGGTCTGCGACGCCGCAGTGGTTGGAACCTCGACTGCCGTGATGGGCGGCGGGGCGGGCATTGGCACGACGACCGGCGCAGCTGGCACCACGACCGCAGGCGCAGTCGTCACCGGCGGCGCGGACGTGGCGGCGGGTGGGTACTTTTCGTCGGGCGCATCGGTCGGCGCGCTGCGCGGGTACCAGATGGTCACCGCCACGATGGCCGCCGTCGCGACGACCAACGCGGTCATCAGCAGCCCGCGAACGGATATGTATTGCTGCCATTTGGCATTTCGCATCCCCACGCGGCTGGAGATTACCCGTGCGTCGGACACCCCGCGGACACTGACGATGCTCGAGCGCACGGCACGAGGTCGAAAGTCCCTAGTTTCGATTGCCCCGCCTCACGCATATTGAATCTTCCGAGGCGCCGGCCCGGGGTGGATGACGAAGGGCCACGAGTGTCTGACAAGCCGAACATCCTGATCATCTGGGGCGACGACATCGGGCAGAGCAACCTGAGTTGCTACAGCGATGGAGTGATGGGCTACCGCACCAGCAACATCGACCGCATTGCCGCCGAGGGTGCCCGGTTCACCGACTACTACGGCGAACAGAGTTGCACCGCCGGTCGCGCAGCCTTCATCACCGGCCAAAATCCGTACCGGACCGGCTTGACGAAGGTGGGCATGCCCGGCGCACCACTCGGCCTGCAGGCGGAGGACCCCACGATCGCGACGGCACTCAAGGCGCAGGGCTACGCCACCGGTCAGTTCGGCAAGAACCATCTCGGCGACCGCGACGAATTCCTGCCGACCATGCACGGATTCGACGAGTTCTTCGGCAACCTGTACCACCTCAACGCCGAGGAGGAACCAGAGAACGTCGACTATCCCAAGGATCCGGCGTTCCGGAAGAAGTTCGGGCCCCGGGGCGTGCTGCACACGTGGGCGAACGGTGACGGAACCCAGCGCATCGAGGACACCGGCCCGCTGACCAAGAAGCGGATGGAGACCTGCGACGAGGAATTCCGCGATGCGGCAATCGATTTCATCACCCGCCAAACAGAAGCCGAGACACCGTTCTTCGTGTGGTTCAACTCGACGCACATGCACTTCCGTACCCACCCCAAGCCGGAGAGCATTGGCCGCTCGGGTCGCTGGCAGTCCGAATACCACGACACGATGCTCGATCACGACGACGTCGTCGGCGACCTGCTGAACACCCTGGACGATCTGGGCATCGCCGACGACACCATCGTCATGTACTCCACCGACAACGGACCCCACATGAACAGCTGGCCCGACGCGGGCATGACGCCGTTCCGCAACGAGAAGAACTCCAATTGGGAAGGGGCATACCGCGTTCCGGCGATGGTGCGCTGGCCAGGGCACATTCCCGCAGGCTCCGTACTCAACGGGATCGTCAGCCACAACGACTGGTTCGTCACGCTGCTCGCGGCAGCCGGCGAGCCGTCCATCGCAGAGAAGCTGCGGGCGGGAACCGACCTGAACGGCACCACCTTCAAGGTGCATCTCGACGGCCACGACCAACTCGACTACATCACCGGCGTCACCGACGAGAGCCCGCGGAAGCACTTCTTCTACGTCTCCGACGACGGTGACCTGACCGCACTGCGCTTCGACAACTGGAAGATCGTGTTCATGGAGCAGCGGGTCCAGGGCACCCTGCAGATCTGGCTCGAACCGTATGTCGTGCTCCGCGGACCCAAGCTGTTCAACCTGCGCACGGACCCGTACGAACGGGCCGACATCACGTCCAACACCTACTTCGACTGGATGATGGACCGCATCTGGCTGTTCACCCCGGCGCAGGCCTACGTGGCCGACATGCTCGGCAGCCTCGCCGAGTTCCCACAGCGGCAGGAGTCGGCGACGTTCAACCTCGAGCAGGTGATGGCCAAGCTGCAGGAAGGCGCACACGGCAGCAGCTGAGCCGTCCGGCGTCGGAACCACGACATGCGAGGGGCGCGCGGATGGTGAATCGACGAGACGTGGCGCAATCACGCCGCTTGAGGCCGCCGGCAGCAGCGGCTGCAGCCGGCATCCTCTTCGCCGTGCTCTTTGCGTCGAGTTTGGTACTACTGCGCAGTGCGATTCCCGAAGATCCCTTCGCACAGACCATCTGGGTGCCGCAGGGTAGGACCAGGATCACCGTGGCGTTGGTGCTGGCGCCAGTGGCGTGCATCGCCTTCCTGTGGTTCATCGGCGTCGTCCGCGACCACCTCGGTGATCTCGAGGACCGCTTCTTTTCGACGGTGTTTCTGAGCAGCGGATTGCTGTTCCTGGCCATGACGTTCGTCTCGATGGCGATCGCCGGGGCAATCCTGACCGTCACCGAGCAGTCGGTCGCTGGGGCGAGTGTCTTCGTCTACTTCGGCCGCGCGTTGATGCTGCAGATCAGCAACGTCTGGGCACTTCGGATGGCTGCCGTGTTCATGATTTCGCTGGCCACCATCTGGCTGCGGACCGGGCTGATGCCGCGCTGGATGGTGACGATCACCTACCTCCTCGCTGCCGTCCTTCTGTTGGTCATCAGCCGCAGCCTCTGGACCACGCTCGTCTTCCCGACGTGGGTGTGCGTGGTCAGCATCGTCATTCTCACCCCTGGCCGACGGAAGAGAACCGACGACGACGTGCCCGTGTGACGAGTCGCGCATTTCGCGCACTGTCGGAAGACGTACTCCACCAGGCTGATTGAGGGATCATGACCGAACGACCACCCGACGCGTCCACCCGGCTCGCCGCCGAACGTACTCGACTGGCTCAGGAGAGAACGCTGATGGCGTGGATCCGCACCTGCACGTCGTTGATCGCCTTCGGGTTCACGATCTACCAACTCTTCCTGTACATCAACACCAAGGAACGGTTCCGCACACCGGTCGTCAGCCCACAGGTCTTCGGGGTGCTGATGATCGTCACGGGACTGACGGCGTTGGCGCTGGCATGGATCCAGCACCGCCAGCAGATGCGAGCGTTGCGAAGCGACTTCGGCACGATGCCCTACTCGATCGCCAGCATCATCGCGGGCTTCATCGCCGGACTGGGTGTCGTCGCCCTGCTCGGGGTGACTCTGCGGCTGTAGCTCGCGCGGGCGACCGATGCTAATCCAGGCTCTTGGGCATGCCGAGGTGATAGCCCTGGCCGTACTCGATACCGAGATGAATCAAGGTCTGGAGCTGGCCCGCCGTCTCCACCGCTTCAGCCACCATCGTCGCTTTCATCTCGGTACCAAGCGAGGTGAGCGCGGTGGCTATAGCCCGCTTGGCCGGATCATTGTCGATGTCGGCAATCAGCTCACCGTCGATCTTGATGAAGTCAGGACGAAGTCGCAGCAGTTGAGTGAAGCTGGCATAGCCGGCACCGGCATCGTCGACTGCTAGGCCTATCCCGTGCTCTCGCAGGCGCATCAGGCCCGCGGTGAGGTCATCGGGAAACGGCTCGTGTTCGGTGATTTCGATGATCAAACTTCGATCTTGCGCTAGCAGGAAGTCCTGAATCGACGCTTCCATTGCAGCGGTCGGACTCAAGTTGACCGCGACCGGACAATCACTCGGGATGCCACGAGCGGCAGCCAAGACGGCACGCAGCGCAGCATATTCAAGGTCGAGGCCCCGGCCCAGACGGCGGGCCGTGCTGAACCATTGCGCGGGGGTCAACTCCGATGATGCGGGAAAACGCGCCAACCCTTCGTAGGCGATCGTCGTGCAACTCGCTAGGTGCACGATGGGCTGGAACGCCGCGCGAAGGACGTCCGGTTGCGCGAGCAGCGCGTCGAGTCGAACCTGGTGTCCCTCGGCCTCGACTGCCTCCGGCACCATCACCGATGCGACGAAACGAGCCGTGAAGGCTCTCTCCGCACGATCTTGGCCATCGGTGATCGCGTGTGTCAGCAACGTCGACAGCTCCGACTGGCTGACGATCAATGCCGAAACAAAATCGCTGACCGCAACCATCGGATCGATATCCGTCGCAGTGAAGGCACCCGGGACTGTCGCGGCCAGCATCAGAGAACCCATGGCTTCACCGTTGTTTATCAAGGGAATCACCGCCCATGATCGAGTGCCCCACTGTTTGTTGAGCGCACGGACGCTCGGCGACAACCGGGTGTCCGTCGACGCCTCGTGTACGAGGAGCGGCCGTTTCTCCCGCGCAGCAATGCCCTGCAAACTGCGGTCCTTCGAGATTACGAAGCCCATGGCGGGCGCTAGTACACCGCTGGCAGACACCGTCACAAAGGCATTGTCCGAGGCGCGAAGCAGGTTGATGGCCGCGCCATCGGCATTGGCCATGAACGCACACGCTTGCTCGGCGACGCGAACCATCAGAGCCGCTGGATCCACCGAGGTGGTCAACGCGCGTACCAGCTGATCCATTGCGCCATTCCTCCACATCGGCCACGAACCGCTGGAAGTAGTTCTGGTGCGAGGCGAAGTTTAGCGAAGCCCGTGGCATCACAGGGTCCACTCAGATTACGCACTTCGTCGGCGGTAACGCCGCAGAACTAGCAAATGGCTGTCATACAACCGTCTTCTGCCGACAGAGGACGCTGCACGGCCTGAATCACGGCCGACGCCACGCGACTGGGCGTGTCCTACGCGCTGCGCCGCTGGGGCACCAGGCCGGGGTCGACACCGCCCGGCGTGACGGGGCACCCACCGATACCGCTCGAGAGATCCGTGAGCTCAAGCGCAAGAACCGTGAGCTTCAGCAAATCACCGAAAACCTCGAAGTCGCAGCAGCTTTCGTGCCGCCCGTGCATGCCGACCGACTCGCCCCAGTGCATCACCGATGCGCTAAGTGACCGTCAGCGCCAATTCGACACGCACACAGGATCATTGGATCTGAATGTCCACGAGCTGCGCCACGAGTCCTGCCTCCCAGACTGCGGTCCAGATCCTCACATCACGCTGTCGAGGAATGCCTTGGTGCGCTGATGGCGTGGACTGCGGAGAATTTCGCTCGGCGGGCCGGACTCGACCACCACACCCTCGTCCATGAACACTATGCTGTCGGCGACACCGCGGGCGAACCCGATCTCGTGGGTCACCACCACCATGGTCATCCCGCTCTTGGCCAGTTTCTGCATGACGTCAAGCACGTCCCCCACTAGTTCGGGGTCCAGCGCCGAGGTTGGTTCGTCGAACAGCATCAGCTTTGGCTCCATGGCCAAGGCCCTGGCGATCGCGACGCGCTGCTGCTGGCCTCCGGACAGTTGCGCGGGGTGCGCGTGCGAGAAGTCAGCAAGTCCTACCTGGTCGAGCAGTTCCCGGGCTTCGGCGATCGCCTTTGTCTTCGGGATCTTGCGGATGCCGATCGGTGCCGCGGTCACGTTCTCCAGCGCGGTCAGGTGGGGAAACAGGTTGAACCGCTGGAACACCATGCCGATTCCGCGCCGCTGCCGGGCGACCTCGCGCGGGGTCATCTCGTGCAGCGCCCCTTTGCGCTGGGTATAGCCGATCAACTCACCGTCGAAGGTGATCCGTCCACCGTCGACGCTTTCGAGGTGATTGATGCAGCGCAGGAACGTCGACTTGCCTGATCCCGAGGGGCCGAGCAGGCACATCACCTCCCCCTTGGCCACGCTGAGGGTGATGCCCTTGAGGACGTCGATCTTGCCGAAGCGCTTGCGCACCCGCCGTGCGGTGAGCAGCGGCTCGGCGGACGCCTGCACGCTGCCGCTTTCGGTGATGGTCATAGCGACTCCTTGTCTGCTACCCGCGGCTTGGGCTGCCGGCGCAGGAGTGCGACGACCCGACCGATCGGCGTCGGTCGGAGCACGCGACTCCCGCGGCCGAAGTGCCGCTCGAGGTAGTACTGCGGGACCGACAACACGGACGTCAAAGCCAGATACCAGCAACTGACCACCACCAACAGCTCAACTTGGCGCAGGTTCTGTGCCGAGATGCGCTCGGCGACGGTGTAGAGCTCGAGTACCGCGATCAAACTCAGCAGCGCGGTGTCCTTGAGCATGGAAATGGTTTCGTTGCCCATTGGCGGGATGATCACTCGCATCGCCTGGGGAAGCTCGACCTTGAGCAGTGTGAACAACGGCGTCATGCCCAGGGAGTACGCGGCCTCCTTCTGACCCGGGTCTACCGAAAGCATTCCGGCCCGCACGATTTCGGCAGAGTATGCGGCCTGGTTGGTCGTCAACGCGATGACGCCGGCGACGAACGCGGGGATGAGGGTGTTGGTGTCGGCGGCGAACACCGTGAAGTCGGTGAACGGCACGCCGAGGCTGATCTGTTTGTACAGCAGGCCCAAGTAGCCCCAAAACACGATCTGCACCAGCAGCGGGGTTCCTCGGAACACCCAGATGTAGAGCCAAGCAAGGCCACTCAACACCGGGTTGCTCGAGAGCCGCATGAGGGCCAGGACGACGCCGAGGATGGTCGACAGCACCATCGCCAGAAAGGTCAGGACGATCGTCAACACGGCGCCGTGCACGATCTGATCGCTGAACATGAACTTGGCGATCGTGGCGTGGTCGACGTTCTCGTTGTTCCACAACGACGACGCCAACCAGACGAACCCAAGCCCCAACACACCGGCTGCGACCCACCGCCACGTGTGTCGCAACGGAAGGGCGACGATGTCGTCGTCGGACTCACCGTCGACCGCCGGCAGCGGGCTCAGGTCTATCGGTGGGCGTCCTCCGGGGGCGCCGTAATCGGTGAGGTCACTCCGAGGCACGGTTGATCCCGGCCTTGTCGATCGCGAAGTCCGACAGCTTGTACTTGTCCAGAAGCTTGGCGTACGTGCCGTCGTCCATCACCGATTGCAGAGCCATGTTGAGGGCCTTGGCCAGGTCGTCGTTGCCCTTGAGCAGCCCGATTCCGGTGTAGACCGGGTTGTAGCCACCCGGGTGCTCTGCGTCCTTGACGAGCTCGAAGATTTGACCGTCACCGGCGGTTTCGGCTGCATAGGTTCCGACCGAGGCGTCGACGACGTCGGCGACTGCCTTGTTCGAACGCACGGCGGTCTGGGCGTCCAGCTCGGTCGGGAGCTGGACGAGGTTGATGGGTCCGGCGCCCGCTGCCTTGCACTTGTCGGCATAGCCCTCGAGGAGCTCCCCCTGGACCGTCGACTTCTGGACCGCGACGTTCTTCCCACAGAGATCCAGGATCCGGGTGATGTTCTCCGGATTGCCCTTCTGCACCACGATCACGAACCCAGCGTGGAAGTAGTCGACGAAGTCGAGGACTTTCTCACGCTCGACCGTGTCGTTCATGCCGGCCATGATGATGTCGTGCTTGCCTGCCTGCAGCGAAGGCACCGCGGTGTCGAAGGTCTGCTGGACGAACGTGAACTTCACGCCGAGCTTGGCACCGAGCGCCTGGGCGAGGTCGTAGTCGAAGCCGGTCGGATTCTGGTTCTCGTCCAGCATCTCCATCGGCGGGTTGGGCATGTCGGCGGCGACGTTGATCCCCGACTCCTTGTACTTGGCAGGCAAGAGCGCCGCCGCCGCGGCGTCGACTTGGACCGACGTGCTCGAACCAGCCTCCGTGCTGGTCGCAGAGTCCGATCCGCCACCGGAGCACCCCGACAACACCAGCGCGGTCGCGGCACCCATCAACACGGTGCTGCCAAGAACACGGGTGCGGAATCTATTCGTGGTTGTCATGGTCAATCTCCCTTGTGTGGTGGTTTGCGGTTCGGACGTGTGATCGGCTGGTGGACCTTCACCACCGGCGGGTGAAGGCCGGTTGGTGTGTTTGCAACATGTCTTCGTAGGTCTCTCGACGCGCGGCCAGCGAGGCCTTGCCGTCCGCGCAGAAGACGATCGGGGGGATCGGGGCGCCGTTGTAGTGGTTGGCCATCGTGTAGCTGTAGGCCCCGGTCACGGGTATGACGACCAGGTCACCGACCTTCGGGTCGACCAACTTGGCCCCACCCACCATGAGGTCCCCAGACTCACACTGGCGGCCGACGACGTCGCAGACCGTGTCTGGTACGCGGTCCATCGTGGTCGCGACGACGGCGTGGTAGCGCTGGCCCGTCAGCGCGATGTCCAGGTTGTCGGCCATTCCCCCGTCCACGGCGACGAACGTCTTGCCGGTGTGCTTGACCGCGTTGACGCGGTAGAGGGAGACGCCAGCTCGCGCGACCAGGGAACGCCCTGGCTCGATGATCAACCGTGCTCCGGCCGGCAGATGTGCGCGTGCTGCGTCCACCACGGCGTCGAGGTAGCTCTCCACACTCGGCGCCGGCTGGTCCTCGGTGTACTGGACACCCAATCCGCCACCGATGTCGTAGGTCTCGAAGGGCCCCAAATCGGCAACCGTCTTCACCGCGTCGGCGAACGGCTCGGTCTCCAGCACCTGGGAACCGATGTGAACGTGGATCCCGTCCAGGCTCAGGAACGGGTGCGCCGCAATGCGCTTCGCCGCCAACTCCACCTGTTCGCGGGGCAGCCCGAACTTCGAGTCGGTGCCACCGGTGAGCTGTGATGCGTGGGTCCGCGGGGAAATTCCCGGCGTCAACCGGATCATCACTGCCTGCGGCCGCGTGGTCAGCGTCTCCAGTCGAGCGAGCTCGTCCAGGTTGTCCACGATGATGCATCGGATTCCCGCCTGCAGTGCCATGTCGATCTCGGCATCGGACTTGGCGTTCCCGTGCATGTAGATGCGGGCCGGGTCGACACCAGCCGCCAGCGCCATCATCAGCTCGCCGCCGCCGGCGACGTCGACGCCGAGTCCCTCGGACTCGGCGATCGCATACATGGCAACTGCCGGAAGCGATTTCGACGCAAATAGCACCGTTGAACGCGGCCAGCGGCTGGCCAACCCGTCGACGAAACGTCGGATCTGGCGACGCAGACCCTGCTCGTCGATCACATAGGCGGGGGTGCCGAACTCCTCGGCCAGCTGGCTGACACTGCAGCCGCCGATGGTGAGTTCACCCGTCTCGGTGAGGTCCGATTCCTCGGGAAAGACGCCAAGGACGTCAGCGGGGGTAAGACGGAGTGATTCGGTGGTGCTCACGATGTCCTTCTGTGTCTCGGGTGTCGACGGGGTGGTCTCGACCTGCTGTGAGAAGTCTGTGCGCCGCAACTCCGGGAGACAGTTGTGCGTTCGGCCAAGTCCAGCTCGATTAATCTGGCCGAATGGATGAGCTTCCCGGGCGCCGAGGACCGTCGGCACTCACCGTCGCGGACTTGGTGCACACCTTGGGAACCGTCGTGATCCGTGCCGTGCCCAACGCCGCCGGACTCGGGAACATTGCCAGTGGACCGGTGATCTTCGACCCCATGGACGAACTACCCGACAGCCCCGGCGGCGTCCTACTCATGGTGGGCCTCGCACCCGATTCCCCACAGGTCGGCACGACGATGCCGGCTGCCGCCAAACGTGGATACTCGGCCCTCGTGGTCAAGGCCAGGGGGCAACCGCTTCACGACGTCGCCGACGCAGCAAAGACGGCGGGCATCGCACTCTTGGTCGTCGACGAGGCGGTCCCCTGGCGCCACCTGGACAGGCTCATCGTGTCCGTGACCAGCAGCCACTCGCGGAATGACCATCCCAACGACACCGGCGGTGGCGATCTGTTCGTACTCGCCAACGCGATCGCCACCGCACTGAAGGGAGCGGTCGCGATCGAGGACCTCGATCGCAACGTGCTGGCCTACTCCAACCTGGAGCAGCACAAGGTCGACCGGATGCGCCGCATCGGAATCCTGGCCCGCCGCGTCCCCGAGATGGAGAAGCACGTCAGGCAATACCGCGAACTCCTCCTCGCCGACGGGGTGATCCATTTCCCCTACGACCCAACCGACGGAGAATTGCCCCGTTGCGCGGTTGCGGTCCGGGCCGGCCGTCAACCGGTCGGGTCAATCTGGGTCATCGAGGCGGACCAGCCCGTCGGACCCGAGGGTGAGACCGCGCTGCAGGACGCTTGCCGGCTCGCGGCCATTCACATTCTCCAAGCCCAAAACGCGGTCGACGTCGAACGGCAGTTGCGGGCGGAATGGCTCAGGTCGCTGCTCGAGGGGCACGGTTCCCTCGCCACCACGGCAACTCGGTTCGGCATGGCCGCCGACCTGCCCTCGGTCGTGGTGGGTTTCACCTTCCCCGCCGGAGGCGGGCCCTCGCCCCTGCTCCCCCAGCTGACCACGGCAGTAGAGCAGTACTGCGGCGTCTTCTTGACGAACGTCTCCTGCGTCGCCATCGGCCGCACCGTCTACGTGCTGTTCCCCTCCGTGCGCGACGACGAGACGCCCCGACGGGTGGCCACCGGCGCGTCGAAGGCGGTGGAGGCGCGCCTCGGCCATCCAGCTCGTGCCGCCATAAGCTCCGAGGGACGGGGGCCGTCCGCGCTGCACCAGCTGCGCCGTGAGGTCGACCAAATACTTGCCGTCATCGGATCCGTCGACTCTGCGCCGTCCGTTGCCACCGCCACCGACATCTACGCCCAGATACTGCTGACCACTCTTGGCCGCGAGTTCGCCCGCAACGAGACTCCACTCCATTCCGGAATCCAGGCTCTGCTCGACCACGACCGAGCACGAGGCACGGAGTACCGGTCGACCCTGTGTACCTACTTCGGCGCACTAGGCGACGTCGCCGAGACCGCCCGACAACTGAACATCCACCCCAACACGCTGCGCTATCGACTACGACGGGCCGCAGTTGGCTTCGGCGTACCTCTCGGATACCCCGACGACATCCTCACCACTTGGCTGCAGCTACGTCTCGCACCTGTTCAAGACGGGCACGAAGGCAGGCAGTAAGAAGTCCGGCGCTGTCGGCCTTCAGTCGTGCCGAAGGCGGGTTCCCGGGTCGTGATCACCTCGACGATGGATTGCGTTCGACGCGCTTCCCGAACTGCCGCCGGCAGCCCGTACGTGTGCCGGTGACCGGGAGCGACGTGGCGCTCACTCCTCGTCGTGCAGCACCGTTGTCCGAAACTCAGTTATGACTGTTGAGGTTTCGAAGCCTCACGGCAGGCCGCTCACGAAAGAGGGATCGGGCGCAGACGGGACGTAGCCGGGCGGCAGGTGGTCTGAACCCCGCGGCTCCGACGCGTAAATCGGGGCCGGCGTGCCGTACCCGGGCGGGGTTGCGTCATACCCCGGCAGCTGCCCATTAGCCGTGGGTGGCCCGAACCCCGGCACGGCCAAGCTCGACCCGGCCACCAACGTCGACGCCGCGAATACCGCAGCCTGCGTGGTGTACACCGGGACGTAGCCATCGGTGTGCCCGCTCCATGCATTGCCCTCACCCGCGTGACAGATCGGATCCGTTGGGTTGCACAGATCGATCGCCCTACCGGTGAACATCGCAGACTGGGACGGCAGCTTGGTACCCGAGCGGTTGGCGACATTGCCGAAGGTCGCAATCGCCGCGACGTTTTCCGCCAACGACGACGGGAGAGCTGGCCCCCACGCGATTCCGACGATGGGATTGCCGACGACGATGTTGACGACGTTCGCCCCCTGGGAGTAGCCACCCAACACGATCTTGGTGTCGGGGCACGAGGCCGCCATGGTTTTGATGTGCTTGATCGCGTCCTTGGCGCCGTCGCCGCTGCCCAGCTGGAGCTTGCCCGCGTCGTAATCCACCGCGTACGTCGTGATGTTCATGCCGGCGGCCTGCGCGCGCAGCGAGTCGACGAAGGCAGAGCCGACCTGGCCGATGCCCTTCGGCTCGTCCGTGCCCCGGGCAAAGACCACCTCGGCGTCGGCGCAGTCGGCGGCGGACGCAACTGGCCCGGCACCGGGTATCCACTGCTGCGCCGCAGCAATCACCAGCGCCGCAGCGCCGCCACCCGCCAAACGGGCTTTCGCCATCCCCGAGCTACGTCCGCGATGGTGTCGCATCCGGCAGATAATACGCCCTGTCAGCGGAAATGCGTTACCTCCAACAATTGACGTTCGCCTCAGCGAACTCGGGACGCGCCGTGGGACCAGAGCCGCGGAGACACGCTGCTAGGGTCGCCGCGTGCCACCACTCGACCCGATCGTCGGCCATGACTGAACGGAAGTATGACCGAGCCTCGGAGTCGGCCCCGGGGGGTGCGATACCGCCACTTGATGTCGTCGGCTCCGAGATTCTTCCTCCGGTCGCCGACGACGTCCGTAGGCGTTTCCGTGTGCTCGAACGGCTCGCACCCGGCCTGGGCTCTCGATGGGCGGTGGAGTTGTGGTGCACACCGCCCGTCATGGAGTCGGCTCTCCGGCTGCCGCCGGGGGTGCCGCCAGGTAAGCCGCTCGAGGCGTACTGGGATGGGCATCGGGTCGTCGGCGAGGAATGGGGCGAGGGACCGCCGGTCTATCTGGTCCACGGCTGGGGCGGCCGACGTCCGCATCTGGCCATGTTCATCAAGCCATTGGTGGCAGCCGGGTATCGCGTCATCGCGTTCGACCTGCCCAGCCACAACGAATCCGACCCCGGCGAGCTCGCGCCGGGACGGACCACTTCGGTCGAGTGCGCTGCGGCGATCAAGGCTGTGATCGAGGCACACGGGTCGGCCCATGCGGTGGTGGCCCATTCGCTCGGCGGAAATGCCACGGTGTGCGCGGCGGCCGAAGGCGCCAGTGTCGGGCGGTTGGTTCTGCTCTCACCGATGGGCGACTTCCCCCTGTACCTGGATCTGTTCGCGGCGCGGCACGACTTCGGCCGCCGTATTCGGGCCGGGCTGCAGCGCCGTCTGGAGAAGCGAATCGGAATGCCGCTGCACGAGACCAACATGGAGCACGTCGGCCGCCTCGCCGGCTACCCGCCGCTTCTCGTCATCCACGATCCGGATGACCCCGATGCGCCGTACGCGGCCAGCCAGCGACTCGCTGCGACGTGGCCGGGAGCGCGACTGCTGACGACGAAGGGACTGGGGCGGTTGGCTCACTACCGGATCCTTCGCCACCGACCCGCGATCACTGCCGGTGTGGAGTTCATCGGTGCGCCCACGCCGACCTGACTCGAGAGGTGGCCGCGTTGCCGCGCAAGACTATTCGCCTGTGTCCACGGCACTGCCTGCGAACGATCGGGGTGTCAAGGCGCTAACGTCGGGAGATGTCAGAGTCCGATGTCGGCGATTTCGAGTTCGAGCGGAAGTTCTACGTCCACGAGATGCCCGCTGTCACTGCCCTCGATCCGCAGCCCGAATTGATCGTGCAGGCCTACCTGTTCGCCGCCGACGGATACGCGGTGCGCGTACGACTGCAGTGCCCCGCCCCCGTCGACTTCGATGCTTCTCCGAACGGTCTCGTCGACGCCACGAGCCTTGCTGACCACGCCGACGCGATCGGAACCATGACCGCCAAGGGCCCGGCCGCCGGCGGCACCCGCTACGAAGCCGAACGCGAACTCGACCCGATCGTCGCCGGTCAGATCCTCTCGCGCGCAGGCCATGTCATCACCAAGATTCGCTACTCGGCGTGGCTCGGCGAGGACGGCTGGATCGTCGACCGGTTCCTCGGCCGCAACGCTCCTCTCTTACTGGCCGAGGTCGAGCGCAACGCCCCGGTGGTCGACCTGACGATCCCCGCGTTCTGCGTCACCGAGGTCTCCGAGGACGACCGGTTCCGCAACGAGTATCTCGCGCATCACCCATTCGGCGACTGGGCCGCCAACTACCGTGACGAGCTGTCGCAGACCGGGCCCCGATTCGTCGACAGCCTCGGCATCAACGAAGTCGAAGGCAGCCAGCCGAGGCTGTGATGATCGTGCCAGCCGACGCCTCGCTCCTCGAGTATGCCTGCAGCAGTTCTTAGGTCGTGATCGTCAATTCGGCACCCGGGTGCGAACTGAAGATGACGACGACGGTGCCGCGACCCGTCTCGAACGTGGTGTTGGCATAACCGATGAAACCGTAGTGCCCGTCGATCGTCGAGACCGCGTTGACGGGACCGCTTCCCGACGCGCCGGTGTCCAGGTTCGTCCACGCCGCCGTCACGGTCAGCGCGCACGAGCCGTCGTAAACCCCAGCGTCGTAGTGGATTACCGCACGCACTCCGTGCTCGATGCGGTCACCGATCTGCACCAACGCCACCTCGGCTTCGGCGCCGACGTCACCGCCGCAGGTCTGGGCGACCGCCACCGGCACCCGGGGCAGTTCTGCGAAGGGCGATGAGCCAACCAGGACGACGGCAAGCACGCAGACGGAACGAAGGGGCGGCACGACCCGACCATCGCCCGCCCGGCTCAGACGTCAGCCCGGGGGAACAAAAAAGCCCGCTCCGACCTGAGTCGGAACGGGCTTTCGATTGTGTGGAGCTAAGGGGATTCGAACCCCTTGAACTTCCTGCCAACATAGGCCCTGAACTGCAGTTCATGTCACTTGGCGGCGTTGCGTAGCGCTTCCGCGAACTGCGGGTAAGCGGCGGTGTGTTACGCGACGTAACAGCGCCGAAAACGTCGGTGCGGCCGGCCCCTGAGCCTGTGCGCTTGGCTTCAATTGGCCGGGTTGGCCGCACTCGGACTGCTTCAGCCCTCGGCCGTCTGGCGAGTCGTGCTCAACCGCACCGCTTCGACACGATCCCAGAGCCTCGTCCTGAAACTGCCCTCAAGGCGAACCCGTCTCTGGCCGGTCTTTTCCTCTGCCGAAGACGGCAGTACCGGCGATTGTTCCCTCTGGTGACGGTCACCATTTCGTTCTTCGTCAACCTACGCTCGCGACGATGCGAGGCTTGCGAACGTTAGGTAGCTTTCCAGTCACCACCAAATCCAGTGGGCTACGTCACAACGCGTTGGTCACGTGACTGCTCCCCTATGCGAAGGAAGCGACCATGAGCACTACACAAGCCAGCCCTGATCCAGCGATACCCGTGCAGACGGATACTCGTTTGGCGGGGAAGTTGGGTACGACGTCGCTGGTGTTGAGCGTGTTGGCGTTCTCCGCGCCGATCGTCACCGTGTCGGGATACATCGCGTTTGCGATCGGCTTCGCC
>VIFX01000024.1:0-103601 GCA_006864685.1 Mycolicibacterium hodleri
GAGACAGGACGGGGGCGTGGACGTCGCCGCAGAGGTCCACGACCTCACGGGAGGTGGCAGTCACGTCGCGGTCGACGCGGTCGGATCCGAGAGCACGTGCGCCGACGCCATTCACAGCCTGCGGCGGCGCGGCCGACACGTTCAGGTCGGGCTGCTGCCCGCCGTCGGCGGACACCCCGCGGTACCGATGGATCGCGTAATCGGTTGGGAGCTAGACGTTCTCGGTAGCCACGGGATGGCTAGCGTGGACTACCCCGACATGTTGGCTCTGGTCGAGGCTGGGACGTTGCGCCCGCAGGATCTCGTCGAGCGGGTGGTCGGTTTGACCGAGGGCGCCCAACTGCTGCCGACTCTGGACACGGCCGCTCCGGTCGGGGTGACGCTCATCGATCCGCGCGTGATCTGAGGTTCAGAGCGGGTCACACGGCCCAGTTGCCGTTGAGCGCCTCGATGTGGTCGACGTTGTCCTCCGCCCAGGCCCGAAGTGCCCCAAGTGGTTCGGAGACGCTTCGGCCCAGCTCGGTCAGCTCGTACTCGACCCGGGGCGGCACCTCGGCGTAGATCCTCCGGGTCACCAACGACGCGGCCTCGAGTCGCCGCAGAGTCTGGGTGAGCATCTTCGCGCCGACCCCCGGCAGGGCGGCCTGCACCGCGGTGAAGCGCAACGCGCCGCGGTCGTCGAGCAACCCGATGATCAGCGCGGACCACTTGTTGGCGAGCAGATCGAGCAGCGTGCGACACGGGCAACTCGCCGAGTAGACGTCGTGTTCATCGTGGCGACCGCTCGGGCATGGCTGTGCCATCGCTCCTCCTAAGCCCGTGACCTGCATTGCTTTCGTTTCGATGGTAACGGCTCTCGCTACCTGCATGGCTTCCCTCGACGGAAGTAAGCGCCCTTGCAGGACACTGGGGTGTCGGCGCTAGCCTTCAGTGGCGGCTGAATCCATCAGCCCACCAATGATTTCCGCACGACGACAGAGGACGGCACTCACATGGCCACCATGACCGCGGTCGGCTGCTACGCCAGCTCGACGATCGACTCTCCCGACGCGTTGCAGGACGTCGAGGTGCCGGTGCCCGACGTCGGGCCGCGTGACCTCCTGGTCCGGGTGGAGGCCGTCTCGGTGAACCCGGTGGACGTCAAGAGGCGTTCGAGCCTGAAGCCGTCGGACGAGCCGACGATCCTCGGCTTCGACGCCGCGGGCGTGGTCCATGCCGTCGGGTCCGGGGTCACGTCGTTCGCCGTCGGCGACGAGGTCTGGTACGCCGGCGACATCACTCGGCAGGGCAGCAACGCGGAGTTTCAGGCAGTCGACGAACGGATCGTCGCGCGTAAGCCGGCCTCGCTGGGATTCGCCGACGCGGCGGCACTTCCGTTGACCACCATCACGGCCTGGGAGACGCTGTTCGAGCGATTCGGGATGACCGCGGACACCACAGGTGACCTGCTGGTCGTCGGTGCGGCAGGCGGCGTGGGATCGGTGATGATCCAGCTGGCGAAGAAGCTCACGGGCGTGCGGGTCATCGGCACCGCCAGCCGGGACGACTCACGCCGGTGGGTCGAGCAGATGGGTGCCGACGTCGTGGTCGACCACCACCACCTGCGGGACCAGACTCTCGACGTCGCCCCGGACGGCGTCCACTTCGTCTTCTCACCCCACTCGGCGGGCAACGTCGACGCCTATGCCGAGGTCACCCGGCCGTTTGGTCACGTCACCGCGATCGACGACCCCGTGGGGCTCGACCTGGCGGCGCTGAAGACGAAGAGCATCGCGTGGCACTGGGAGCTGATGTTCACCCGGCCGATGTTCGGCTACGACATGGAGTTTCAGGGAGCTCTGCTCGCCGAGGTGGCGACGATGGTCGACGCCGGTGACCTCAGGACCACGCTGACGACCGCGATCGACGGCTTCGACGCCGAGGGGTTGCGAAAGGCCCACCGGATGATCGAGTCCGGTCGGATGGTCGGCAAGGTCGTCGTGCACCGCTGACTCACGCGGTGGGGCGCCAGAAACCCTGAAAACCCTGGCCCGCGTTGGTCATTCGGATCGGGGAGAGCTTAACGGGATCACCCGCTTCGATCATGACGCCGTTTCCCACCACCATCGCAACGTGTCCGTCCCAGACCGCCAGATCGCCGGGGCGCAGCGTGGCCTGGCTGACGGCGGACCCGACGTCCTGCTCCTGAGCGAGGCGCGGAAGGTCAAGTCCCGCTTCGTGATACGCCCACTGAGTCAGACCGCTGCAATCCAGGCCCACGCCGGGCGTTGTGCCGCCCCAGTCGTACGGCACGCCGAGCTGTGTCAGGGCGTGCCGGACCGCGCTGGCGGCGGTCTCGTTGGGTGCGGTGGCCGTGCTGCCGTCGGGAAGCTGGACGCCGACGCCGCTGCCGAACATGCCGGGGTCGGCGAGCGGCCGTGCGTCGTCCCGACTGAGCCCCGCAGACTCCACGTCTGCGCGGCCCGACTCCCTCGCCCCGGACGGGAAGCCGCCGAGCCCCGAGCCGGCTCCCGAACCAGCGCCGGGTCCGCCGCCGAGGCTGGGCAGGGCGCCCATCGGCACCGTCGGCAGGGGTGGCGTCGTCGGAAGGGGCGGCGGGGAGGCGGACGCCTCGACGGAGGAGGCGTGCCCGTCGAGTTCTGCGCGCAGCTCGGCCAGCACCCCTTCGGCCTCGTCGAGGGCCTGCCGCGCCTCCGCGACGAGCTCGTCGGCCGCACCGGGTTCGTCGAGCTGGGACTCGAGCTGTTCGGCGCGCGCCTCGAAATCGGAGACGATCGTCTGCAGCCGCGCCCGTGCGCGAGCCACGGCGTCGGCGGCGTCAGCGGTGGCGGCACCGAGCTGATCGGCCCTGGCCGCCATGGCGCCGACGGCCGCCACGGTCGACTCCGTGAAGGCGGCGGCCGCCTCACCCGCGTCGCCCTCCCAGCGCGTCGCCTGCCACGACCGGCCGGTTGCGGCAGCCACGTCGGCCAGGGCGGTCCGAACGCCGGAAATAGCCGAGGCTGCGTCGGGCGTGCCCGTGCCAAGTGTCGCCTGCAGCTCGCGCAGGGGCGCGGCCAAACTAGCCACCAGGGCGCTCGCCACCAGTTAGAGCCTGGTTCGCGAAATGGACTGTCCCGCTGCTCGTTCGGCGGAGTCGTACGCTTCCGCCGCGGTACCCGCGACGTGCGTCGCCGCGACGAGGCGCTCGGCGAGTTCGGTGGCGAGCCGCGCTTCCCGGAGTAGCGCGTGGTTGAGCGCGGTCAGGAACCCTGCCCCGACCGTGCCGAACGCGTCGGCCGCCACCGTCGAGGCTCGCAGGTCGGCCGCCACGGAGGTGAGGTCGTCGGCGTGGCCGCGCTGCGCGACGCTGAACCCGTAGATGTCGGACGTATCGGCGATCATGAGAGTTATGACGTCGGCCAACCCCGGCCGGTTCCATTAGGGTTCGCCGCATGGACGTCCGCGTTGTCGATCACCCACTCGCCGCTGCCCGGTTGACCACGCTGCGCGACGAGCGCACCGACAACGCCGGTTTCCGATCCGCGTTGTGCGACCTCGCGCTGATGCTCGTCTACGAAGCCATGCGTGACTCCACCTCGACCCCCGTGCCGATCCGCACCCCGATGGCCGACACCGTCGGGTCGCGCCTTGCGTCGCCGCCGCTGTTGGTCCCCGTGCTTCGCGCGGGCCTCGGGATGGTCGAGAAGGCACAGCAGCTGATACCGGAAGCCAAGGTGGGCTTCGTCGGCATGGCGCGCGACGAGGAGACGGCCCTGCCGACCCCCTATCTGGAGTCGCTGCCCGACGACCTCAGCGCCACCCCGGTGTTGGTACTCGACCCGATGCTCGCGACCGGCGGCTCGATGGCGCACACCTTGCGTCTGCTGAACGATCGCAACGCCGTCGACGTGACCGCGGTATGCGTGGTGTGCGCGCCGGAAGGTATTGCGGCACTTGAGAAGGTCTCACCCAACCTCAAGCTCTACACCGCGGCGATCGACGACGGTCTCAACGAGGTCTCCTACATCATGCCCGGGCTGGGAGATGCGGGAGACCGTCAGTTCGGCCCGCGCTGAAGCAGGCCGACTACGTCCGCGCGGAGGGCGTCGAGCATTCGGGCGGCGTCTGCGCGGGCGGACGCGACGTCTTCGCGTGGTGGCAGCCGGATCTCCAGGTACGCCTTGACCTTTGGCTCGGTGCCCGACGGTCGGACCGCCACGCGCGCCGATTCGCCGGTGTAGATCACCGCATCGGTGCGCTGATTGCCGTCCCGCTTCAGCAGGTCGTCAACCTGAACTGGTTCGTCGGCGAGACGGGTGGGCGGATGCGCACGGAGGTGCTCGACCAGAGCCGCGTCGGCAGGCACGGACATCGCGGCAGTGGTGTGCACGCCGTGTCGACGGGCCAGTGCGTCGAGGGCGTCGGTCACGGTGCGGCCTTCGGCGCGAAGCACCGACACCAGATCGCAGGCGAGCACGGCGGCGCTGATGCCGTCCTTGTCGCGGACGGCGCCGGGGTCGACGCAGTGGCCGATCGCCTCCTCGTAGGCGTAGACCAGCGTGCTGCCCGCCAGGCCGGCGTCCGCCCTGGCCAGCCACTTGAACCCGGTGAGGGTCTCGGCGTGTTGAGCGCCATGGTGCGCGGCGATGGCGGCCAGCATGCGTGACGACACGACGGTGCTGGCGACCATGCTGGCGGCCATCACCTCGCCAGGGTCGGTCTGCGACAGGATGTAATCGCCGAGCAGCCAACCTGTTTCGTCACCCGAGAGCATTCGCCACCCGGTGGGCGTCGGGATGCCGACCGCGCACCTGTCGGCGTCGGGATCCAAGGCGATCGCGACGTCGGCGTCGACCTCGGCGGCGAGGTCCAGCAGCAGATCGGTGGCCCCTGGCTCCTCGGGGTTGGGGAACTCGACGGTGGGGAAGTCGGGGTTGGGCGAGTACTGCGCGGCGACGACGTGGACGTCGTCGAAGCCGGCTTCCCGCAGCACGAGGAGCGCGGGCTCTCCTCCCACGCCGTGCATCGGCGTCAACGCGATCCGCACGGTGCCGGTGCTGCGACGCACACCGGCTGCCCGGCGAATGTAGTCGCCGATGAGGTCGGTGGTGGCTGGTGTGACCTCAGTGCGTGCGACGTCGGTCGGCGCCTTCGCCATGGCCGCCTCGATGTCGCGGTCGCTCGGCGGGACGATCTGCATGCCCCCGTCGAGGTACACCTTGTAGCCGTTGTCCGCCGGCGGATTGTGGGACGCGGTGATTTGGACTCCCGCGGCGGCGGTGAAGCGCCGGACGCCGAATGCGACGACCGGCGTCGGGACGGGATCGGGGAGCAGGGTCACGGAGAAGCCCGCGGCCGCAAGCACTTCGGCGGTCGCCAACGCGAAGTCGTCGGAGTTGTGTCGGGCGTCGCGACCGACTATGACCGTCGAACCGCCGAGTCCTCGGTCGTTGAGGACCGTCGCCAGCCCCCAGGTCGCCGACGTCACCGTCTCGACGTTCATGCCTCCCGGCCCCGGGCGCATCGGCCCGCGAAGTCCCGCCGTGCCGAAGGTGAGGGGCTGCTCGCTCATGGCGCTGATTGTCGCTTATCGAGAGTCATCGCCATCGGCGAGCTTGCGCAGCACGGGTGCCACCAACATCAGCAGGTTGAACTCCAACTCGGTCAACGTCTCGCGCATGGCCGAGTTGAGCCACTCGTCTCGCTCGGCCCGGTCCCATTCGAGCAGCCGCGTCCCCTCCGGGGTCACCTCGATCAGTTGGCGACGTCGATCGTCGTCGTCGGTTCTGCGCGCCACCAGGCCACGTGACTCCAGATGGTTGATGCCGTCGGTCAGCGATTGCACGCGCACGTGCATGCGGGTGGCCAGTTCGGCCGGGGTGGTGACACCGGCCCGGCTCACCTCGCCGAGGACCTGCTGCTGGCTCAGCGTGAGGCCGTTGTCGCTGCGGTGGCGGCGAAGTTGGCGGGTCAGGGCCATGATCGACTCCCGCAGCTCCGTCGCGGGGTTGGGGACAGTTGAGCTCATTACCAAGTTATACCTTGGTATTACTTCGTCGCGTCCCAGTTTGAGATCATTAAATGACAAGCGCATACTTGTCTTTATGTGGAAGTGGGCACTGCTAGTAGCGGTGACGGTCGCGGTCACCGTGCCGCTGGACCTGATCGGCGTTCCGTCCGCGGCGCTGTTCGCCGCGTTGATCGTCGGGATCGTGCTGGCGCTCTTCTCCCTCGCGCCGACGGGCGTCCCGCGGAAGGCTGGCATCGCGGCGCAGGGCGTGCTGGGTGTCTACATCGGCACGATGGTGCACCGGGACGCGCTCGCCGCCCTTGGCTCGGACTGGCCGATCGTGCTCGGAGTCGCGGTGTCCACGCTGGTGCTCAGCATCGGTGCCGGGGCGCTGCTGGGGCTGCATCGCGACATCAGCCCGCTCACCGGATCGCTGGCGCTGGTCGCCGGGGGCGCCTCGGGGCTCGTCGCGATCGCCCGTGAGCTGGGTGGCGACGACCGCGTGGTCGCCGTCGTCCAATACCTTCGGGTCGCCTTGATCACCGCGTCGATGCCCGTCGTCGTCACCGTCGTCTATCACGCCGAGAAGTCCGGGCACGCCGCCGCGCCGGCCCAAAGTGGCTCGGCGCCTTGGTACGTGAGCATCGGGATGCTGGTGGTCATCGTGCTCGTCGGCGCCACCGCCGGCCGGCTGGCGCGGATGCCGGGGTCGGGCCTGCTCGGCCCCATGGCCGTCACCATCGCCCTCGAGCTGACTGGCACGTCGTTCGGGCTCTCGGTGCCGATGGCGCTGGTTCAGCTCGGCTACGCCGTGATCGGGTGGCAGGCCGGCGTCGCGTTCACCCGCGAATCCATGCGAGCGATCGGTCGCGCCCTCCCTGCCGCGCTTGCTCTGATCGTGGTGCTCAACGTCGCGTGCGCGGGCCTTGGCATCCTGCTGGCCCACGTCACGGGGATCAGCCTGCTCGAGGGCTATCTGTCCACCAGCCCAGGCGGCATCTACGCCGTGCTGGCGACGGCCGTTGAGACGGGTTCCAACGTCACGTTCATCGTCGCCGCCCAGGTCATGCGGGTACTACTGATGCTGTTCGCCGCGCCGCTGATCGCCCGCGGGTTGGCCAAGCTCACCGGCCGTCGTCACAGCCGCGCCAGTACCTCCGAGAGCAGGGAACCCATCCGCGTCGCCGACTGACGCCCCGCCTCGAGCACCTCGGCGTGGTTCAACGGTTCACCCGTCATCCCGGCTGCCAGGTTCGTCACCAGGGAGACGCCCAGCACCTCGGCCCCGGCCGCGCGCGCCGCGATCGTCTCGTGCACAGTCGACATGCCCACCAGGTCGGCGCCGAGCGTCCGCAGCATCCGAATCTCGGCCGGCGTCTCGTAGTGCGGTCCGGGCAGCCCGGCGTAAACGCCCTCGGCCAGGGACGGGTCGACGTCGCGGGCGAGTGCCCGGAGGCGGGGTGAGTAGGCGTCGACCAGGTCGACGAACTGCGCGCCGACCAGCGGCGAGCGCGCCGTCAGGTTGAGGTGGTCGCTGATCAGCACCGGCTGGCCGACCGCGTGGTCCTCGCGGAGCCCGCCAGCGGCGTTGGTGAGCACCACACTGCGGGCGCCCGCCGCGCAGGCCGTCTGCACCGGATGCACCACGTGCCGCAGATCGTGGCCCTCATATGCGTGGATCCGCCCGAGCAACACCAGGACGCGCTTGCCCCCGACCGTCAGCGCCAGAACTTGGCCGCCGTGGCCCGCGGCCGACGGTGGCGTGAAGCCGGGCAGCTCCGCCATCGGCACGACGGCCGACGGTTCGCCCAGCTCGGCGGCGGCAGGCGCCCATCCCGAGCCGAGGACGACGGCGACGTCGACTGCGTCGACGCCGATGCGGGCCAGCAGCGCGGCGGCGGCCTCGTCGGCCATGGACTGCGGGTCGCTCGGTGCAGTGGTCACGGCGGGAAAGCGTACCGCCGGCGCCGAGACTGCACTCACTGCGAAGAAGTGCGAGTAGCCGTCACCGTGAGCGCAGACTCGGTGGTCCTGAGCGCTTGCGCGAAGAACAAACGGACGGTGAGATACTTCTCCGATGCCATCCGCCACAGCGTCGACGATCGTCGAGGACGTCGTGCAGCAACGGCGTGGCGACCTCGTCGAGCTGTCCCATTCGATTCACGCCGAGCCGGAGTTGGCGTTCGTCGAACATCGCAGCTGCGCCAAGACCCAGGCGCTGGTCGCCGAGCGCGGCTTCGAGGTCACGGCGGGGGTGGCGGGGCTGGACACCGCGTTCCGCGCCGTCTTCGGCAGCGGCTCGCTGGTCGTCGGCATCTGCGCGGAGTACGACGCACTGCCGGGCATCGGTCACGCTTGCGGACACAACATCATCGCGGCTTCCGCGGTCGGCACCGCGCTGGCACTTGCTGAGGTCGCCGACCAGTTGGACCTGACCGTCGTCCTCCTCGGCACTCCCGCGGAGGAGGCCGGTGGCGGCAAGGCGCTGATGCTCGACGCCGGCGTGTTCGACGACGTCGCGGCGACGGTGATGCTGCACCCAGGCCCGATCGACATCGCCCGGGCGCGATCGCTGGCACTGTCCCAGGTCGCCGTCGAGTACCTCGGCCGCGAAGCCCACGCGGCCGTCGCGCCGTACCTCGGACTGAACGCCGCCGACGCCATCACGGTGTCCCAGGTGGCGATCGGTCTGCTGCGTCAACAACTCGCGCCGGGTCAGATGGTGCACGGCATCGTGACCGACGGCGGGCAGGCCACCAACGTCATCCCGGCCCGCACCGAGATGCACTACACGATGCGAGCCAACGACTCCGGATCGCTCAGGGAGCTGGAGGCCAGGATGTCGGACTGCTTCCTGGCCGGTGCGGTGGCCACGGGTTGCGGTCACCAGGTCGAGGCGACCGAGCCGTCGTACCTCGAGCTGACGCCCGACAAGTGGCTTGCCGACGTCT
Organism: Mycolicibacterium hodleri; assembly: GCA_006864685.1. Classification (GTDB taxonomy): domain Bacteria; phylum Actinomycetota; class Actinomycetes; order Mycobacteriales; family Mycobacteriaceae; genus Mycobacterium; species Mycobacterium hodleri_B. Next base: position 8,944 of record VIFX01000024.1, read on the forward strand.
TCCGCGCCGAGATGGTGCGGTTCGGCAGGACGCCCGTCGCGGCGGAGTTCGAGGCGGCACTACCGCTCGGCAGTACCGACATGGGCAACGTCACCCAGGTCATGCCGGGCATTCATCCCATCGTCGGCATCGACGCCGACGGTGCATCCATCCATCAGCAGGCGTTCGCGGCGGCCGCCGCCGGGCCGAGCGCCGACAAGGCCGTCATCGAGGGAGCCGTCATGCTGGCCCGCACCGTCGTGGAGCTCGCCGAGACACCCGCGCAACGCGACAGGGTGAGCCAGCTCAAGGCGGAGCGGGATCGCGCATGAGCATTCAAGATTCGACCAACGCATGGTTGGCCGCCAACTACGACGAGCTCGTGGCCTGGCGACGGCACATCCACCAGCACCCGGAGTTGGGTCGTCAGGAGTTCGACACCACGCAGTTCGTGGCGTCGCGGCTGGCCGACGCCGGGCTCAACCCCAAGGTCCTGCCGGGTGGCACCGGCCTGACGTGTGACTTCGGGCCCGAACACGCGCCGAGGATCGCGCTGCGGGCCGACATGGACGCGCTGCCGATGGCCGAACGGACGGGGCTGCCGTTCTCGTCGCTGACACCCGGTGTCGCGCACGCCTGTGGTCACGACGGACACACCGCGGTACTGCTTGGCGCCGGGCTGGCGCTGGCGTCGGTCCCCGAGCTTCCCGTCGGCGTGCGGCTGATCTTCCAGCCGGCCGAGGAGCTGATGCCGGGCGGCGCCATCGACGCCATCGCGGCGGGCGCCTTGAACGGGGTGTCGGGAATCTACGCACTGCACTGCGATCCTCGTCTGGAGGTCGGCAAGGTCGCCATCCGGCCCGGGCCGATCACCTCCGCGGCCGACCAGGTCGAGATCACCCTTCACTCACCGGGTGGGCACACCTCGCGCCCGCACCTGACCGGCGATCTGGTGTACGCGCTTGGCACCCTGATCACCGGCGTCCCCGGCGTTCTGTCGCGGCGAGTCGACCCACGCAACAGCACCGTCATGGTGTGGGGCGCGGTCAACGCGGGCGTCGCGGCCAACGCCATCCCGCAGACCGGCAGCATCGCGGGCACCATTCGCACCGCAAGTCGCGAAGCCTGGGTGATGATGGAAGAGCTTGTCCGCGAGATCGTTTCGTCGCTGCTGGCCCCGCTGCAGGTGCAGTACAGCGTGCACTACCGACGAGGCGTGCCGCCCGTGGTGAACGAGTCGGTGTCGACGCGGATCTTCACCCACGCGATCGAGGCCATCGGTCCCGACGTCCTCACCGACACCCGCCAATCCGGTGGTGGCGAGGACTTCTCCTGGTACCTCGAGGACGTTCCCGGCGCGATGGCGCGGCTGGGCGTGTGGCCGGGCGTTGGGCCGCAGCTCGACCTTCATCAGCCGACGTTCGACCTCGACGAGAGGGCGTTGGGCGTCGGGGTTCGGGTGTTCACCAACATCATCGAGCAGAGCGCGGGGCTCTAACTGCCCTGACTGGGTCCAGGGCCGATGTTTCGGGCTGGTCTGGTGCGTAGGTCGTGCACGTATTCCGCTGGCGCACCGGCGATCTCGGCGGCCTCCGCCATCACGCCGAGGTAGCGGGCCGACGGGATGCCGCCCTCCCACGCATCGACGACGTAGAGCCACGCCAGCACCGGATCGGTACTGGTGTCGGAGGTTTCGCGGTGCACCCGGCATCGGATCTTCTTGTGGAAGCCGAGCTCCGAGCCTTCCCAGCGGTCGAGGTTCTCCTCGTCCTCCTTGGTCATGTCGTAGAGGACGACGAAGACCTTCGACGTGGGATCCTCGACGAGGGTCGCCAGCGCGCCCTCCCAGCTGAGATCCTCGCCACCGAAGGTGAGTCGCCACCCATGAATCCACCCCGTCCCCGCCATTGGCGAGTGCGGCGCACGCTGCAACATCTGCTCCGGATGCATGTTCGATCCGTAGGCGGCGTAGATCGGCACGGCGGTAAGCCTAAGGGGTCCAACTTGGCCCAGTCGCCTAACCACCGGGTTGAGTTGGACACAGCAGACTAAGTTGGTCCCGTGGCTACCCGCATCGTGATCATCGGCGGCGGCCCCGCCGGGTATGAAGCTGCCCTCGTCGCAGCGGGCCGTGGCCCGGACGTAGCGCAGGTCACCGTCGTCGACTCCGACGGGATCGGCGGCGCCTGCGTGCTCTGGGACTGCGTCCCGTCGAAGACGTTCATCGCCTCGACCGGGGTGCGCACCGAGTTGCGGCGCGCCAACGGACTCGGATTCGACATCAACATCGAGGACGCCAAGATCTCGTTGCCCCAGATCCACAACCGGGTGAAGACGTTGGCCCGGTCGCAGTCCGCGGACATCGGCTCCAACCTGCTGCGCGAAGGCGTGTCGATCGTGCACGGGCGCGGCGAACTCGTGGACGATCTCCCAGGCATGGCTCACCACCGGGTGAAGGTCACCACGACCGAGGGCAAGGTCGGCGTCCTCAAGGCCGACGTCGTGCTGATCGCCACCGGGGCCCGCCCTCGCGTGCTGCCTCACGCCGCTCCCGACGGCGAGCGGATCCTGAACTGGCGTCAGCTCTACGACCTGTCCGAGCTGCCCGAACACCTGGTCATCGTCGGCTCGGGCGTCACGGGGGCCGAGTTTTGCAGCGCCTACACCGAGTTGGGCGTCAAGGTCACCGTGGTGGCCAGCCGGGACCAGATCCTTCCGCACGAGGACTCCGACGCCGCCGCCGTCCTCGAGGAGGCCTTCAACGAACGCGGCGTGGAGCTGGTCAAGAACGCCCGCGCGGAGTCGGTCACCCGCAGTGGCGACGGCGTCGTGGTGGCGATGGCCGACGGTCGCAAGGTCGAGGGCAGCCACGCCCTGATGACGGTTGGCTCGGTGCCCAACACGGAAGGTCTCGGGCTCGAGAAGGTCGGAATCGAGCTGAGCCAGGGCAACTACCTGTCGGTGGACCGGGTGTCGCGCACGTCCGCTGCCGGCATCTACGCCGCGGGCGACTGCACCGGCCTGCTGCCGCTGGCCTCGGTCGCCGCGATGCAGGGCCGCATCGCGATGTATCACGCGCTGGGCGAGGGGGTGTCGCCCATTCGGCTGCGCACCGTCGCGGCCGCGGTCTTCACCAGGCCGGAGATCGCCGCGGTCGGCGTTCCCCAGACCGCGATCGACAACGGGACGGTTCCCGCCCGCACGCTGATGCTGCCCCTGACCACGAATGCCAGGGCGAAGATGTCGCTGTTGCGCCGCGGTTTCGTGAAGATCTTCTGCCGCCCGGCGACCGGCGTCGTCATCGGTGGCGTCGTCGTCGCACCCATCGCGTCGGAACTGATCTTGCCGATCGCGCTCGCCGTGCAGAACCGGATATCGGTGACCGATCTCGCTCAAACGCTGTCGGTGTACCCGTCGCTGTCCGGCTCGACGGTCGAGGCCGCCCGAAGATTGATGGCTCACGACGATCTGGACTGAAGCCACGTAGGCTCGGAGCCGTACGCCTACCGACGAGTAACGAGAAGGGGCATGGCCGTGAGCGACGCTCGTGAGCGAACCATCGGCGCAGTCGACCCGATCCCCGGCCCTGGCAACGGCCAGACTCTGCTCGGCCCCGAGTGGCGAGCTCAGGCGTGGGAACGCCTCGGAAGTGAGCAGTTCGACGTCGTCGTCATCGGCGGTGGCGTCGTGGGCGCCGGGGCCGCGCTCGACGCGGCCACCCGCGGGCTCAAGGTGGCGCTCGTCGAGGCCCGCGACTTCGCCTCGGGCACGTCGAGCCGGTCCTCGAAGATGTTCCACGGCGGCCTTCGCTACCTGGAGCAGCTCGAGTTCGGTCTCGTCCGCGAGGCGCTGCACGAGCGCGAACTGTCCCTGACGACGCTGGCTCCACACCTCGTCAAGCCCTTGCCGTTCCTGTTCCCGCTCACCAGGCGGCTGTGGGAGCGGCCCTACGTCGCGGCGGGCATCTTCCTCTACGACCAACTGGGCGGCGCGAAGTCGGTGCCCGCGCAGAAGCACCTCCTCAAGGCAGGCGCGTTGCGCCTGGCGCCTGGGTTGAAGCGCAGCTCGTTGATCGGCGGAATCCGCTACTACGACACCGTGGTCGACGACGCGCGTCACACGATGATGGTGGCGCGCACCGCAGCTCACTACGGCGCGGTGGTGCGGACCTCCACGCAGGTCGTGTCACTCCTGCGCGAGGGCGACCGGGTGACCGGCGTGCGCGTGCGTGACTCAGAGGACGGTGCGTCCACCGAGGTGCACGGGCACGTGGTCGTCAACGCCACCGGTGTCTGGACCGACGAGATTCAAGCCCTCTCCAAGGAGCGTGGCCGCTTCCGCGTGCGGGCGTCGAAGGGCGTGCACATCGTGGTGCCGCGGGATCGCATCGTCAGCGAGGTTGCGATCATCCTGCGCACCGAGAAGTCGGTGCTCTTCGTCATCCCGTGGGGGACGCACTGGATCATCGGCACCACCGACACCGACTGGAACCTCGACCTGGCGCATCCCGCCGCCACCAAGGCCGACATCGACTACATCCTCGAGACGGTCAACACCGTGCTCGCCACCCCGCTGAACCACGACGACATCGACGGCGTCTACGCCGGCCTGCGACCGTTGTTGGCGGGGGAAAGTGAAGAGACCTCCAAGCTTTCGCGCGAGCACGCGGTGGCCACGCCGTCGCCGGGTCTCGTCTCCATCGCCGGTGGCAAGTACACGACCTACCGGGTGATGGGCGAGGATGCGATCGACGCGGCCAGTGTGTTCGTCCCGACCAGGGTGGCGCCGTCGATCACCGAGAAGGTGCCGCTGATGGGGGCCGACGGATACTTCGCCCTGATCAACCAAACCGAACACGTCGGCGCCCACTACGACCTGCACCCGTACCGGGTCCGGCATCTGCTTGACCGCTACGGTTCGTTGATCGGCGAGGTGCTGGCGATGGCCGAGGGTCGTCCAGAACTGTTGGCGCCCATCACCGAAGCACCCGTGTACCTCAAGGTCGAGGCGTACTACGCCGCGGCGGCCGAGGGGGCCTTGCATCTCGAGGACATCCTTGCGCGGCGCATGCGCATCTCGATCGAATACCCGCACCGCGGGGTGGACTGCGCCCGTGAAGTCGCCGAAGTCGTTGCGCCCGTGCTGGGTTGGAGCGCCGAGGACGTCGACCGCGAGGTGAACACGTATCGGGCACGTGTCGAAGCCGAGGTGCTGTCGCAGACTCGGGCCGACGACGAGTCGGCCGACGCACTGCGTGCCGCCGCACCCGAGGCGCGTGCCGAGATTCTCGAGCCCGTGCCCTTGACGTGAGGCGCCCTGCGCCCCTTCCGGTTCGGGACGGCCTCGGGCCGGTTCGCGTGAGATTGCGCGGGGGCGCGGTGCTGGTCGAACTGGCCGACCGGTTCGGCGAGGCGGCGGCGACCAAAGTGCTTGCCGGCGAAGTCGTCTGCGCGGACGGAACCGTCGTCGGTGCGGCGACGGTGCTTCCGCCGAATGCGGACGTGTACCTGTATCGCGACCTGCCCGACGAGATTCCCGTCCCGTTCGACGTGCCCGTCCTGCATCGCGACGACAACATCGTCGTCGTCGACAAGCCGCATTTCCTGGCGACCATGCCGCGGGGTGGACATGTCGCCGAGACGGCCTTGGTGCGCCTGCGCCGCTCGCTCGACCTGCCGGAGCTCTCGCCGGCGCATCGGCTGGACCGGCTGACGGCAGGGGTGCTGCTCTTCACGGTGCGCCGCGAGGTTCGCGGTGCGTATCAGACGATGTTCGCGCGCGGCGAGGTGAGCAAGACCTATCTGGCGCGAGCGGGGGAGTCGGGGTTGGACTTCCCCTTGACGGTCCGGAGCCGAATCATCAAGGAACGCAGTCGGTTGCAGGCGTTCGAGGAGGCGGGGGAGCCGAATGCCGAGACGCTGGTCGAGCTGCTGTCCGGTGAGGGTCTGTACCGGTTGACCCCGCGCACCGGGCGCACCCACCAGCTGCGTCTGCACATGGCGTCGCTGGGGCTGCCCATCCTTGGCGACCCGTTGTACCCCGACGTGCTCGACGTCGCGCCGGACGACTTCACGCGACCGTTGCAGTTGCTGGCCCATCGCCTGGAGTTCGACGATCCCGTGGCGAAGGTCAGCCGGTCGTTCGAGAGCGCCAGGTCGCTCGACGGCGGCGTGTTCTACTGACCTGGTGGATCGCACTGCATTCGACGCACTCTTCGACATGACCGGCCGCACCGTCATCGTGACGGGAGGCACCAGGGGCATCGGGCTTTCGTTGGCGGAGGGCTTCGTGCTCGCCGGTGCGAACGTCGTGGTGGCCAGTCGCAAGGCCGACGCCTGCGAGGAGGCGGCCGCCCATCTGCGCGGCCTTGGCGGGCAGGCGATTGGCGTACCCGTCCACGCGGGCGACGTCGAGGGGCTCGACGTCTTGGTGGACGGTACCGTGGCGGAGTTCGGCGGCGTCGACGTGCTGGTGAACAACGCCGCCAACGCATTGGCTCAGCCGCTCGGCGAAATGACCGTCGAGGCCTGGGCCAAGTCCAACGACGTCAACGTGCGCGGACCGGTCTTCCTGACGCAGAAGGCGTTGCCGCACTTGAAGAACAGTGACCACGCGGCGGTGCTGAACATGATCTCGGTCGGCGCGTTCGGCTTCGCCGCCGACCTGTCGATCTACGCGGCGGGCAAGGCCGCGCTGATGTCGTACACGCGCTCGATGGCTGCGGCCTTCGTCGGTGACGGCATCAGGGTCAACGCCATTGCGCCAGGTCCGATTGACACCGACATGATGCGCAACAACCCGCAGGAGGCGGTCGACGCCATGACCCGCGGGACGTTGATGAAGCGGTTGGGGACCCCGGACGAATTGGTGGGTGCCGCACTGCTGTTGTGTTCTGACGCAGGCAGTTACATCACGGGGACGATGATCATCGTCGACGGCGGCGGCACCCCGCGCTAGGCCCCTGCCCCTCGGCGCGAGCGTGCGTGTCTGCGGGCGACACGCCGGGTGGATGTCGGAGTCTGCGCACGCTCGCGCAGTGGTCAAATCCGTTGGCCACCTTCGCTTCGGGTCCCATGACACCCGTCCCGCTGGGACGTTCACCGGGGCAGCTCCCCGCCGGGGAGTGCGAATTGCCCGCCTCTGAGCGAATTGGTGCAGGCATGAAACCTCCTGTGTCACTTCGGTTTCAGGTGTCACAGATCCGGGTTTCTTGTCGGTGGGTCGTACTAATGTTCGAGTATGAGTTCGGATCGGGTCACCGCAGCGGTTGCGGGGATCCGCGCTGCCGTCGCCGAACTCGTCGACCTGGATTGTGATCAGTTCACCCACCTGGAGTTGGTGGAGTTGTTGGGTGAACTGGAAACCGTCACCTGGCAGCTGCCGACTGTGGGGCATCAGGTGATCGCCCGGCTGCAACGCGAAGCGTCCCCGGTGGAGCTGGGCGCGAAGTCCCTGGGAAGTGTGCTGACCCAACGGTTGCGGATCTCCGGCAAGGAGGTCCGCCGACGGATCTGCGAAGCGGAGGATCTCGGGCCGCGGACCACGCTGAGCGGGCAACCGTTGGACCCGAAGCTGGCCCCGACCTCCACCGCGCAGAGCAAGGGCGCGCTGGGGCCGGAGCACGTCACCGAGATCCGGTCGTTCCTGGACAAGCTGCCCACCTGGGTCGCCCCGAACGTCCGGGAGGTCGCGGAAAAGGCGTTGGTGGTCGTCGGGTCCGGGACCGGTCCGGAGGAGTTGGCCAAGGCGGCCAAGGAACTGGCGACGGCGATCGACCAGGACGGCCCCAAGCCCGACGACGTCGAGCGGGCCCGCAAGCGGTACCTCCGGTTGGGTCCGCAGCAGGCCGACGGCATGACGAAGCTGACCGCACTGCTCGATCCCGAGGCGCGGGCGATCGTCGAACCGATCCTCGCGAAGTACGGCGCACCCGGGATGTGCAACCTGGAGGATTGCGAACCCCGCACGTCGGGGACACCGTCGCAGGAGCAGATCGACTCCGACACCCGCAACCTCGGGCAGCGCAACCACGACGCGTTGATCGCCATCGGACGGTGTGTCCTGTCGTCGGGGGAGTTGGGTCAGCACAACGGGTTACCCGTCACCGTGATCGTCACCACCACCCTGCAGGACTTGGAAGCTGCCCGCGGCAGTGGCGTCACCGGCGGTGGGTCGCTGTTGCCGATGGCCGATGTGATTCGGATGGCCTCCCACGCGCATCACTACTTGGCGGTGTTCGACAAACACACCAACGAAGCCCTCTACCTGGGTCGGACGAAGCGGTTGGCATCGGTCGGGCAGCGGATCGTGCTCCACGCGCGCGACCGCGGGTGCACCAAACCCGGGTGCACCGTCCCGGGCTACGGGGCCCAGGCGCACCACACCAACGGGTGGGCCAAGAACAACGGGCAGACCAACATCGACGAAGTGGTCTTCGCCTGCGGCGGGGACAACCGCCTCGCCGAACAAGGCTGGACGGTCACCGTCGGCCCGGACGGCGTCCAGTGGATCCCGCCACCACCACTCGACGTCGGCCAAGCCCGGCTGAACTACCTCCACCACCCCGAGCGGCTGCTGGTCACACCCGACGGCTGACGTCGTCGAGGAAGTCGACGAGGTGGTCGGCCATCACGCCGCCGGAGCTGTGCCCGACGCCAGGTACCAGGTGGAGCCTGGCTGCGGGCCAACTCTGGGCGAGCTGCCACGCGATGTCCGGGGGACTGCTCAGGTCGAGGCGACCGTGGATCAACACTGCCGGCAGGTGGGCGATGCGCCCGACGTTGCGCAGCAGCTCCCCGTCGGGCAGCCAGGCGGCGTGCCGCCAATAGTGGGTCACCAAGCGCGCAAAGCACATTCGGTAGACGGGGTCGCCGTAGCGTTCCGGCGGGCGACGCGTTCCGTCGACGTCGACGTGGCTGGCCTCCCAGTCGCACCAATGGCGGGCGGCCTTCTCGCGCACCCGCGGATCCGGGTCGGCGAGCAGTCGGGCGTAGCCGTCAACGAGGCTGCCGTCGCGGTCCTTCTCGGGCAGCTGGTCGCGAAAGCGCGACCAGGCTTCTGGGAAGAGTCGCCCGACGTCGCGGGTGATCCACTCGACTTCGGCTGGCCCGGTGGTGGTTACGGCCGTTAGCCCGAGCGCGGTGACACGGTCAGGGTGCTGCTCGGCGTAGGCCAACGCGAGAGTCGTGCCCCACGACCAGCCCGCGAGCAACCAGCGATCGACCCCAAGGTGCTCCCTCAACCGTTCCATGTCGGCGATCAGGTGATGAGTCGTGTTGCCGGCCAGGTCAACCGCGGCATCGCCGGCATGGGGAGTGCTGCGGCCGCATCCGCGTTGATCGAAGGCGATGATGCGGTACAGCTCTGGGTTGAACGGCCGTCGCATCCCCGGCACGCACCCAGAGCCTGGACCGCCGTGCACGAGCAGTGCTGGTGTGCCGTCGGGATTGCCCGATGTCTCCCAATGGATCTGGTTGCCGTCGCCCACGTCCAGCAAGCCGGAGGCATACGGTTCGATCTCCGGATACATCGACATCAATTCTTCTTACGGCTCGCGAAGTCAGACGTCGCTGCGGTGAGCTCACCGGTGGTCGTCGACAGGACCTGGCTGCGGTTCTCCAGGTGCAGTGCCGCCTGCAGGCTGGGTGCCTCCAGGTTCGCCCACAGCACCTGCTTGGTGGACTCGAGGCCGAACTTGCCGTAATCGCAGAGCGTTTCGGCAATGGCCAGTGCCTCGTCGAGCACCGGACCCGTCGCGATGCGTGACACCAGGCCGATGCGCAGGGCTTCGTCGGCCTCGACCGTCCGGGCGGTGAGGATCAGGTCGAACGCCTGGCCGGCCCCCACGATGCGGGGCAGCGTGTAGCTGACCCCGATGTCGCAGCCGCCGAGACCGAGCTTGATGAACTGGGTGCAGAACCGCGCAGACGGCGAGGCGACGCGGATGTCGGAGGCCATGGCCAGGGCGAAGCCGCCGCCGTAGGCCGGGCCGTTGACGGCCGAGATCACCGGCTGACGCAGGGTACTCAACTTGACGGTGAGCTCCGCGATGCGTTCCTGCCAGCGCATGCTCGAACGTGGGAACGGCAGGCCGCGGCTCGCGTCGTCGGGAAACGGGTCGGTCAGGTCCAGGCCGGAGCAGAATCCGCGGCCTGCCCCAGTGAGCACGACGACGCGACACAGTTCGTCGTCGTTGACGTCGTCGAGTGTCCGATGGAGCTCCTCGACGAGGCCAAAGTTGAGCGCGTTGAGCTTGTCTGGGCGATTGAGCGTGATGACGGCGACGTCGGGGCGCGGACGGCTCAGCTCGAGATGGGACATAGCGACCCAGCCTATGGGCGGTACTCAGTCGCTACTGTGCCATCCGCTGATCCCGACGATGATGAGCCGCAACTGTTTGACGGCGGTGTGGCGGATGTCGTCGAGTGCGGCCTGGTCGGGTGCGTCTTCGATGGCTTCGGCGATCACGATCATCGAGTTCACGAACAAGCTGGACAGGATGTTGAGGTCCTCGGCGCTCCACGAGTTCAGACCGGGGAAGCGGGTCAGGTCGATGGCCAGTTCCGAGGTGATCAGTCGAATCTCGGTCCGGATGGCGTAGCGCAGCACCGTCACGCCGCTGTTGCGTTCGCGGGCGATGAAGCGCCAGTGTTCGCGGCGTTCGGCGACGCCTGCGACGAGGATGTCGACCGTCGACTCGATGACGCGGCTCGGGTCGAGCTTGCCTGCTCTCGCACCGCGCAGCATGTCGCGCAGGGCGCGGAAGGACTCGTCGATGAGGACGAGGCCGAGTGCTTCCATGGAGTCGAAGTGCCGATAGAACGCGGCCGGGACGATGCCTGCCTCGCGGGTCACCTCGCGCAGGCTCAAGGCGCTGAAGCTGCGTTCCTCAAGGAGTCGCAGGGCAGCGGCCACGATGGCACGACGAGTCGCCTCCTTGCGTTCCTCGCGGGACAACGTGTCGCGAGAGCGGGAGGATCCCGAGCGTCCCGAGCGGGACGATCGTGAACTGGGCGTACGATCGTTCACTGTTGTGAAACCTACCACAACCTGCTCGAATCCATTGACGGTCGCGTCCTGTGAGCGCACGGTATACACATGTTCACTCAAACGAAGACGCTGAGCCTGCGGGACAGAGTGCTGCGGTCGCCTCTGGTTGACCTGCTCACCGGACCGCACGGCGTCGATCGCTACACGGAGCTCGTCGAGCCCACGTGGACGCTGGGGGACTGCCGCGCCAAGGTGGTCGCGGTCCGCCGTCAGACGCCCCGCAGCGTCACCCTCACTCTTGAACCCAACGCGGCCTTCGCGGCCGGCCCGGCCCTGCGCGCCGGCCAACACGTCAACGTGACCGTCGAGGTCGACGGCCGCCAGCAGACGCGCTGCTACTCACCGGCCAACGCCGAGGGGGACCGGCTCGTCGAGCTGACCGTCGGCGTGCACGACAAGGGCGTGGTGTCGCGGCACCTCTTCCGCAACGCCCGGCCCGGGATGGTCCTCGGACTCGACGTGGTCGGCGGCGACTTCACCCTCCCCACGCAGCGTCCCCGCAACATCCTCTTCGTCTCCGGCGGCAGCGGCATCACCCCGGTGCTTTCGATGGTGCGAACGCTGGTCCGCGAAGGAGCGGACAGTGACGTCACCTTCATCCACTACTCCCGCACCGCCGAGGAGGCGTGCTATCGCCTCGAGCTCGACGCGCTGTCCGGCGTTCGGGTGCTTCACGGTTACTCGCGCGAAGCGGATGCCGGTGATCTGACGGGCTACTTCGGACCCGAGCACCTCGTCGACGCGCCGGCTCCGGATGCGGTCTTCGTGTGCGGGCCGCCAGCGCTGGTGGACGCCGTCCGTGCGCACTACCCGGACGCCAGCTTCGAGAGCTTCGTCCCGCCGGTGTTCGAAGTTCCGACGGAGGCATCCGGTGGAACGGTCGCCTTCGCCGACAGCGGCGTCGAGGTGACCGACGACGGTCGCTCGCTGCTCGAGCAGGCAGAGGCCGCAGGCCTCACCCCGCAGAGCGGATGCCGGATGGGCATCTGCCACACCTGCACCCGTCGCAAGACCAGCGGCGCGGTCAAGAACCGCATCACCGGAGCCGTCTCGGCGGCCGACGAGGAGGACGTGCAGATCTGCGTGTCAGTCCCCGTCGGCGACGTAGAGCTGGCCCTCTAAGCCCAATCCCACCGAGAAGGAGATCGCCATGACCGCCATCCTGAATGCTCCTCACGTCCGCACCATGCTCGACAAGACCATCGAAGAGGACGTCGCAGACGTTCTGCCCGCCCCGATCCAAGAAGCGATCACCAAGGTCGTCGGCGGCAAGCCCGTCACGATGACCCCCGAGATGGCCGACGCGTTCGGTGCCGAACTGGACGCGCTGCGCGAGCGGGTCGTCGCCGACCTCGGTGAGCGCGACGCCACCTACATCCGCCGAGTCATCAAGGCGCAGCGCGCACTCGAGGTCGGCGGCCGGGCCATGCTGTTCGCCGGCATCCTGCCGCCGGCGTGGATCGCGGGCACCGCGATGCTGGCCGCGTCGAAGATCCTCGACAACATGGAAATTGGCCACAACATCATGCACGGGCAGTACGACTGGATGGGCGATCCCGCGCTCGCCGGTCGCAACTTCGAGTGGGACTCGGCCTGCCCCAGTGACCAGTGGCGCCACTCGCACAACTACATGCACCACACGTACACCAACATCGTGGACATGGACCGCGACATCGGTTACGGCATCCTGCGGATGAGCGAAGACCAGCGGTGGACGCCGTACTACTACGGCAACCCGGTCTACGCGTTCCTGCTGATGGTGCTGTTCCAGTACGGCGTTGCGCTGCACGAGCTGGAGACCGAGCGCATCCGCTCCGGTGAGATCAGCATCGCCGACAAGCGCGAGACGCTGATCGGCATCTGGCGCAAGGTGAAGCGGCAGACGTTGAAGGACTACGTGGCCTTCCCGCTGCTTGCCGGTCCGTTCGCGCCGTGGGTGTTCACGGGCAACCTGACTGCCAACCTGATTCGCAACATCTGGTCCTACGCGATCATCTTCTGCGGCCACTTCCCCGACGGCACACAGGAGTTCACCAAGGAGGAGACCGCCAACGAGACCCGCGGCATGTGGTACTTCCGCCAGATCCTCGGCTCGGCGAACCTCACCGGCGGCAAGCTCTTTCACGTGATGAGCGGCAATCTGTCGTTCCAGATCGAGCACCACCTGTTCCCCGACATCCCTGCCTTCCGGCATGCGGAGATCTCGCAAGAAGTCCAGGAGATCTGCGAGCGCTACGGCATTCCCTACAACAAGGGTCCGCTGCCGCAGCAGTTCGGCACCGTCGTTCGGAAGATCTGCAAGCTGGCGCTGCCCTGGAACTAGCCCGGGCTCCCCGCGAGCAGACACATAAGGCCCTCGATCCGCGAGATCGAGGGCCTTATGTGTCTGGTCGCGCGTTCTACGTCTGGCAGACCGGGCACCAGAACGAGATCCGCTCGGTGCCGGTAACCTGAGCGCGGTCGGACTCGATGGTCGTCCCGCAGCGGCGGCACGGTCGCCCGACGCGGCCGTACACCCACAGGTCACTGCCCGCCCTGGTGTTGCCGGTGGTGGTGCGGTTGACGCGAGACCGATTCAGCCACAACATGTCCCGGGCTCGCTGCACGATCCGCAACGGATCCTTGACCGCGCTCACCGGTGAACCGGGTAGGCGTCCCGACACGAAGCACAGCTCGTTGGCGTAGACGTTGCCGACGCCGGCCATCACCCGCTGGTCCAGCAGTGTCTCGGCCAGCGGGCGATCCGGATCCGCCGTCAGGTTGGCCGCGGCGACCCGCGGCTCCCAATCGTCGCCAAGCAGGTCGGGGCCCAGGTGTGCGACGGCATCCATGTCGAGATCGCGCCGCAAGATCTCCAACACCCCGAGGTCGACACCTGCGGCGCGAGAGTCGGCCGTTTCCAGGATGATCCGCACCTTGTGCTGGGGTACGCGGCGGATCTGACCGTCGATCAGCCACGCGCCGTCCATCTTCAGGTGCGAGTGGATGCTCGCGTCCCCCACGCGGATGAACAGGTGCTTCCCGCGGCTGAGCACCTCGTCGACCACCTGGCCGGTGAGATCCACGGTGGCGAACTTCGGCACCCGCACGTCACATCGCGTCAGCGTCTTGCCGGCCAGGGCGGTTCGCAGCTTGTCCGCGGCGCGGAAGACGGTGTCACCTTCTGGCATGGGGTGAACCTACCCGCACCGCCGTTTGTTACACCCTCGTGTCGGGTGTGAGCTCCGGATAACCGAAACGTATTCCTGCGATGACCATTCGGAAACACCCGGCTTCTCTAATTGGGACCAAGCCGAAATCATCTGGCCCGCCGGCAGCGTCGCCGAGTCGAAGAACCCGCATCCCGAGAATCCTGGAGTCAGCCATGTCGTTTGACGATTCGATCGCCGAGAAGATCAAGACCTCCCTCGCCGAAATCCCGCACCCGTCGTTGCCCAAGGGGTCCAACATCTACGGCGGCACCAAGATCTTCCCCGACTACCAGGCCGAAGAAGGCGAAAGCTACTTCACGCTGGTACACGGGATCGCCCACGAATCGTCGGTCAGCTTCGTCGCGGTGCTGCAGGCCACCAGGGCGCTGCGCAAGGGCTTCGAGTCCGCCCTCTACTTCTACGGACCCGGGTCGATCAACTGCCTGGCCACCCGCGGCTTCCCGAAGACCGGCGACTCCGGCTTCCCCGGCGAGCAGAACATCAACGACTCCCTGGCGACCTTCATCGCCGAGGGCGGCACGGTGTTCTGCTGCCGGTTCGGTCTCGCGCTGCACGGCGGACGCGAAGAAGACCTGATCGAGGGTGTCATCCCGGCCCACCCGCTCGACGTCCAGGACGCGCTCATCTACTACGCGCGCAAGGGCGCGATCGTCAACTCCACCTACATGGTCTAGGCGGCTCGTGATGACAAAACTCGCAGCGGTCGCGGCGAACTTCACCCGCGACCTTGAACAGAACTACGCGTTGATCGACTCGCTGGCCCGGGAGGCCAGGGACGCGGGCGTCGACTTCATGGTGTTGCCGGAGGCGGCCATCGGCGGATACCTCTCGTCGTTGGGCAACCACGGCGACACGGTGAAGACGACGACCCGGTCACTGCCGCCGGCCATTCGCATCGACGGGCCCGAGATCGCCAGGGTGCAGCAGATCGTCGGCGACCTGGTGGTCGCCATCGGCTTCTGCGAACTGGACGCCGACGGCGAAACCCGTTACAACGCAGCGGCGGTACTCGACGGCAGCCGGGTGTACGGCACCTACCGCAAGGTTCACCAGCCCCTCGGTGAGGGCATGTCCTACTCGGCGGGCTCCGACTACGACGTGTTCGACACGCCCGTCGGTCGGGTGGGGCTGCAGATCTGCTACGACAAGGCCTTTCCCGAAGCCGCCCGCATCATGGCGCTCAAGGGCGCCCAGATCATCGCCAGCCTGTCGGCGTGGCCGGCGGCCAGGACGGCGACCGCGGAGAACCTGCAGGACGACCGGTGGACGTACCGCTTCAACCTGTTCGACGCCGCCCGGGCGCTGGACAACCAGGTGTTCTGGATCGCCTCCAACCAAAGTGGCACGTTCGGCTCGCTGCGCTACGTCGGCAACGCCAAGGTGGTCGACCCCGGCGGAAACGTGCTCGCCACAACACTTCTCGGTAGCGGAATGGCCATCGCGGACGTCGACGTCGACGGTACGTTCCGCGCCATGCGTGCGGGCATGTTCCATCTGCGCGACCGCAGGCCGGACGTCTACGGACCGGTCGTCGCGGAGGACGTCGGCCAGTGGCAGGGACTCGCGCATGCCTGAGATGACCTTCGACGTTCGATGGCCCGACGGCCGGGTGCAGCGCTGCTACTCGCCGAGCCTGGTGATGCACGACTACCTGACCTCCGGCTCGGATTACACCGTTGCGGACTTCGTCGACCGTTCCGCAACGGCGTTGCAGGAGGCCAGCGACCGCGTGCGCGCCAAGTTTGGCTTCGCATGCACCTCGGCTGCCGCGACGACGGAGCAAATCAACTCCGCGGCAACGCAATACCCCGGTGACGCGACGATCCGCGTCGTCGCCATGCACCCCGGACTGGAGAAGACGTCATGACCGCCGAACACGTCTCCGTCGCCGTCATCGGCGGCGGTCAGGCCGGCCTGTCGGTGAGTTGGTACCTGCTGCAGGAGGGTGTCGACCACGTCGTGCTGGAGGCCAAGACCCCGGTGCACGCCTGGGCGGACACCCGCTGGGACAACTTCACCCTGGTGACGCCCAACTGGCATTGCAAGCTGCCGGGCTACGCCTACGACGGGGCCGATCCCGACGGCTTCATGACCCGCGACGAGGTCGTGCAGTGGCTGGACGGGTGGCTACAGACCTTCGAGCCGCCGCTGCGCACGCACACCCGCGTCACGACGTTGCGTCGCCGTGCCGCAGGCGGTTTCGAGCTGACGCTGGCCACCGAGGCAGGCCAGGAGACGGTGACCTGTGACCACGCGGTGGTGGCAACCGGCGGCTATCCCATTCCCGTCCTGCCCGCGTTCGCCGCGTCGCTGGACGCGTCGATCACCCAGATCCACTCGGAGCAGTACCGCAACGCCGATCAGCTACCCGAGGGCGCGGTGCTGGTCGTCGGCACCGGCCAATCCGGCGCCCAGATCGCCGAGGACCTGCACCTGGAGGGCCGTCAGGTGCACCTCGCGGTCGGCAGCGCACCGCGGGTGGCCCGGTTCTACCGCGGTCGGGATTGCATGACGTGGCTCGCCGACATGGGGCTCTACGACAAGCCCGCGCCCGAGTATCCCGGCGGCAAGGCGGCCATCGAGAAGACCAACCACTACGTCACCGGCCGCGACGGTGGTCGCGACATCGACCTGCGTCGGTTCGCCGCCGAGGGGATGCGGCTCTACGGCACCCTCGGTGACGGCAAGGACACCCGGCTGACCTTCGAGCCGTCGCTGCGGCACGCGCTCGACAGGGCTGACGCGACCTACAACTCGATCTGCGCCGACATCGACGCGTTCATCGAGCGCGAGGGGATCACGGCGCCGCCGGCCACCCGGTACACCCCGGTCTGGGAGCCCGATTCCGAGGTCACCGAGCTCGACCTGGCCGCCGCGGGCGTCACCAGCATCGTCTGGGCGATCGGCTACCGGCCCGACTACCGGTGGATCGAGGCCAGCGCCTTCGACGGCGGTGGGCGGCCGATGCAGAACCGGGGCGTCACGGAGGTCGAGGGTCTGTCCTTCGTCGGACTGCCGTGGATGCACACGTGGGGTTCCGGTCGGTTCCTCGGCGTCGACCGCGACGCCAAACACATTGCGACGACGATCATCGACGATCTCCGACGCCAGTCCGCGACAAGCGCTCATCGCCGCCTCGCCGTGGCCCGCTGAGAACGAGGGAAGTCATGTCCGTCTCCACCCGCGTCGACCTCACCCTGCTCGGCATCCGGGGCCGCCCGCCCGTCAGCCGCACGGCCGGCGCCGGCCCCAGCGCCGACGGCCACCTGATGATCGACGGACGCGCCGCCGCGATACCCCTGAATCCCAACAGTCCCTTCGTGTTCGACGGCAGCCGCGTTCTGCTCGACGGGGAGGACTCGGGCCTGGAGGTCGACGTGATCGACCGCCCCGCGTTCTACGATCTGCGGACCGCCGAGGGCGTCTCGTATGACAAGATCGCCCGGCTGCACGGACGAAACGTGCTGGCCACCACCGTCGTCCAGACGTGCATCCGGTACGGAGTCGACGACCGGTGCCGGTTCTGTTCGATAGAGGAGTCGCTGCGCTCGGGCGCCACGACCGCGGTGAAGCGGCCACACGAGCTGGCCGAGGTCGCCGAGGCCGCGGTGCGGCTGGACGGCGTCCGCCAGATGGTGATGACGACGGGCACGTCGGCGGGCACCGACCGCGGTGCCCGGCATCTGGCCCGGTGCGTGCGGGCGGTGAAGGCGGCGGTGCCGGACCTGCCCATCCAGGTTCAGTGCGAGCCGCCGGCGGATCTGGCGGTGCTGACCGACTTGCGCGAGGCCGGCGCGGATGCGATCGGCATCCACGTCGAGTCCTTGGACGACGAGGTGCGCCGCCGGTGGATGCCAGGCAAGGCGACGGTTCCCCTCGCGCAGTACCGCGAGGCGTGGCGGGAGGCCGTCCGCGTCTTCGGCCGCAACCAGGTGTCGACGTATCTCATCGTCGGGCTTGGTGAGAACCCAGACGAATTGATTGCCGGCGCAGCAGAACTCGTCGAGATGGGGGTCTACCCCTTCGTGGTGCCGTTCCGTCCGCACCCCGGCACGCTGGCGGTCGACGTCGACGGCGTAGGCCCGCCTGACGCGGCAACCGTCGAGAAGGTGTCAAGGGAGGTCGCCAACGTGCTGCGGATGGCGGGGATGGCCGGGGCCGACCAGAAGGCCGGCTGCGCCGCGTGTGGGGCGTGCGGCGTGCTGCAGAGCGTCGGCGGGTGAGAGGCATGGAGACGCTGTCGATTCTCGCCGGAACCCGCGCCCACGCCGGTCCCGCGGCGGGCTTCCTCATCCGCCGGGCGGACGACGGCGCCGACCTGGTGGCCTACCGCAGGCTGCGTCACGACGCCTTCGTCGTCGACCAGCACCTCTTCGCCGGGAGCGACGCCGACGACGTCGACGACGATCCGCGCACGGTGGTCCTGGTGGCGGTCGCCCAGGACGGAACGGTGGTGGGCGGTGTGCGGCTCGCCCCGCGGTGCGAGCCCGACCTCGGCTGGTGGACCGGCAGCAGGCTCGTCACCAGCTCGGCCGCGCGGTCGTCGGGAGTCGGTCCGGCACTGGTCCGCGCCGCGTGCGCCCACGCCGAGTCGGCGGGCGTGCTGCGTTTCGACGCAACGGTGCAGCGGCGATACGCGGGGATGTTCGGCGCGCTCGGCTGGGAGGACCACGGTGATTGTCTGGTGGCCGGTCAGCCGCACGCGCTGATGCGGTGGCCGCTGCACCGGATGCAGCGTCTCGCCGACGCCACCAAGTCGTTTCTCGGGGACGCCCTGGCTCCGTTGCGCGCGGTGCCAGGCGGTCTCGGTCCCGACGGTTTCGTCGGCGACGACGGCGTGCCGCTGCCCGGCAGCGATCTGGTGGCGGCGTGTGATGCAATCATCCCGTCCATGGTGGAACGCGATCCGGAGTGGGCGGGGTGGTGCTCGGTGCTGGTCAACGTCAACGACCTGACCGCGATGGGCGCTGCGCCGACCGGGTTGCTCGACGCCGTCGGGGCACCTACCCGGTCGCTGCTGACCCGCATCGTGCGCGGCATCGCGAAGGCCTCGCAGGCCTGGCGGGTGCCGGTGCTCGGCGGTCACACCCAACTCGGGGTGCCCGCCTCGCTGGCGGTGACGGCCTTTGGGCGCACGTCGAGTCCGATCCGCGCCGGCGGTGGTTCCGCCGGTGACATCGTGCGTCTGACGGCCGATCTTGCGGGCGGGTGGCGGCCGGGTCACCATGGCAGGCAATGGGATTCGACTAGCACCCGGAGCGGGGACGACCTCGCCGAGTTGTCGACGCTGGTCGCGCGGATGGCGCCGCGGGCGGCGAAGGACGTCAGCATGGCCGGTGTCGTCGGCACGATGGGAATGCTGGCCGAGGCCAGCGGGACGGGCGCCGAACTCGACGTGGCCCGCATTCCCCGGCCCGAAGCCGCCGACATGGGCGCGTGGCTAACGTGCTTTCCCGGATACGCGATGCTCACCGCGGACCGGGCCGCAGCGTCGGCGCCACGAGTGCCGTCCGGCGTGGTCACGGGAGCGTGCGGGGAGCTGACCGCTCGTCGTGGGGTCCGACTGAGGTGGCCCGACGGCGTCACCACGACCGCGGTGGCGGCGGACGTCACCGGGCTGGGGAGGGCCTGACTTGGGACTCGTGACGATCGGTGCGGTCGCCGCGCATTTTGGCCGCGACGTGGACCGTGGCGTCAGCAAGGTGGTCGGCATCGTCGACGCGGCCTCGCGTGACGGCGTGGAGTTGTTGGTGTTCCCGGACGCGTGTCTCGGCGGCTACATCGGCGATCTTCGCGCGCCAGATCTGAACGACCAGCCACCCGCCTTGGATCCCGACGGGCCGGAGATCGCGGCGGTAATCGCGGCGGCGGGTCAGATGACGGTATGCGTCGGCTATGCCGAGCAGGCGCTTGGCGGACGCTACAACGCGGCGATCTGCGTCTCGGGTGACGGGGTGCTGGGCCACCACCGCAAGGTGCATCAGCCGGCGGGGGAGTCGTTGGCGTACTTGGCGGGTGACTCGTTCGCGGCGTTCGACACCCCGGTCGGTCGGCTGGGGATGCTGATCGACTACGACAAGACGTTTCCCGAGTCCGCGCGTGCGCTCGCGCTCGACGGCGCTCACGTCATCGCCGCGCTGTCGGCGTGGCCGGCCAGCGTCACCGACCGGGCGTCCCGGTTGCCCGCGGACCGGCAGGCGCGGTTGTTCGACCTCTACGACTGTGCCCGCGCTGCGGAGAACCAGGTCGTCGTCGTCTCGTCGAACCAGACGGGCGTGATGGGTGCGCTGCGCTTCCTGGGCCAGGCGAAGGTCGTCGGCCCTGGCGGCGACGTGTTGGCCAACACGGGCTCCAAGGGGGGATTGGCGAAGGTCACCGTCGACGTCGAGGCCGAGATCGCCCGCGCCCGAAAGGTGTTGAACCACATCGCCGAACGTCGGGTCGACGCCTACGGTATCGGCGCTGGGAGCTGACCGTGCGCGTCGCGTTGCTCACCTATTCCACGAAGCCTCGTGGCGGCGTCGTGCACACGCTCAACCTTGCCGAAGCGCTTGCGGAGGCGGGCGTCGACGTCACGGTGTGGTCGCTGGCCCGACAGGGCGACCGCGGGTTCTTCCGCGCCGTCGACCCGGGGGTGCGGATACGACTGGTGGACTTCCCCGACGAGGGCGAGGAATCGGTCACGGCGCGCATCGTCCGGTCGATTGCGTTGCTGCGCGAGGCGTTCACGCCGGAGGCCTACGACGTCGTGCACGCGCAGGATTGCATCAGCGCCAACGCGGTGGGGCGCTGCATCAGGACCATCCACCACCTCGACCAGTTCACCACGCCCGTCTTGGCCGAGTGTCACGAGAAGGCCGTCGTCGAACCGTACGCACGCATCTGTGTCTCAGGGGCGGTGGCCGCGGAGGTGCGGGCCGGGTGGGGGTTGTCGCCGACGGTGATTCCGAACGGCGTTGCGGCGCAACGGTTCGCCACCGCGGCCTCCGACGACCCGGTCGCCGAGGCGCGGCGCGCGGAGTGGCGGCGCCGGCTCGGGCGTTACGCCCTTGCGGTCGGCGGCATCGAGCCGCGCAAGGGCACCCTCGACCTGGTGGAGGCGTATCACCTTCTCCGGCAACGAGATCCCGACGTCGGACTGGTGATCGCAGGTGGGGAGACGCTGTTCGACTACCGCGACTACCGGGCCGAGTTCGAGCGCCGATGCGCCGAGCTGGACGTCCAGCCGCTCATCCTCGGTGCGGTCGAGGACGACGAGCTGCCGAGCCTGGTCGCCGCGTCGTCGGTGTTCGCCTTCCCGTCGACCAAGGAAGGATTCGGGTTGGCCGCGATGGAAGCGCTCGCCGCGGGCCGTCCCGTCGTCACCCGGGATCTACCCGTGCTGCGCGAGGTCTTCGGGAACACCGTCCGCTACGGTGCGACGCCGACCGCATTCGCTCACCTGATGGCCGAGGCCATGGAGTCCGGCGCTGATCCGGGGCCCGGGCGCGCGCTGGCGGCGTCGCTGACGTGGTCGGCCGCGGCGACCCGTCACGTCGAGTTCTACGCGGCCCACCCGATGCCGGCTTAGCCGAGGCCGGTCAGCGTCAGCGAAAGATCCCACAGCCGTTCGGCATTCGCTGGGTCCAAGGCGTACGGCGCGACACCGCCGCGGCCTGGGCCGGTGCGGCGGTCGACCACCGGCGCTTCGTTGCAGTCCTCGAAGTACCGACCGCCGACGCCGTCGAGCAGCGGGGACGCCGCCAACAACGTCGACGTCGCGGCCCCCTGCTCGACGGTCTTGAAGTCGGTGCCCGCGGCCCGGAACGCCGTGAGCGCCTGCCCGGCGTAGTCGGCGGGGAGGTGCCGTTGCAGCGGCGTGGCGATGCCGCCGGGCATCAACGCGTTGGCGAGGATTCCGTCGGCCTTCCAGCGTCGGGTGGCCTCGACCGCGAAGAGCACGTTCGCGGTCTTCGACTGGCCGTATGCACCAAAGGGGTCGTAGTCGCGGAACGCGAAGTCGACGTCGTCGAACACCACCGGTGAGCGCAGGTGACCCGACGAACTCACCGAGACGATGCGGGCTCCACCGGCCGAGGCGAGCGCGTCGTGCAAGCCAAGGGCCAGCGCGAAGTGTCCGAGGTGGTTGGTGGCGAACTGCATCTCGTGGCCGCTCGGCGACATGGTCAGCTCCTGGATCGCCATCACCCCGGCGTTGTTGACCAGGATGTGCAACGGGCCGCTCCAGGCCGCGGCGAAGGCGTTGACGCTGTCCAGATCGCTCAGGTCCAGGGCCGCCACGTGGACGGTGCCGCCGATGTCCGACGCGACGCGGTGACCCGCGTCGACGTCGCGGACCGCCAGCGTCACCTCGGCGCCTGCGTCCGCGAGGGCACGCGCGGTTTCGACGCCGATGCCAGACGAGCCGCCGGTGACGATCGCGCGCCGGCCCGTGAGGTCGACGCCTGCGATCACCTCCGCCGCGGTCGAGTCGAATCCGAACGGGGTGCGCAGTGGTGTGTCGCTCACGACCGTGCTCAACCCGGTTCGGCTCAGTGATGTTCCCGTGGGACGGAATCGAGCGCGTCGAGCGCCTCGGCGCTGATGCGTCCGACCAGCGCGGACGCACCGTGGAGTTCGGTGATCAGGTCGACGGCTTCGCCCGCCCAGACCGGGACGTAGTCCATGTCCGCCCGGTCCACGCCGGCCCGGAACTCGCTCAACGCCTCGTCGTCGTCGCCCAGCTCGTCCTCGCGGTTCTGCCACGTTTCGGTGAACGCGTTGCGCAGCGTCCTGGCGGGGTAGACGGCGGGCCAGCCCGCGTCGGCCGCGACGTCGGCGACGCGGCCGAGGATGGTGTCCGAGGCCCCGGCGGCCAGGATCGCCGTCGCCTCGTCGGCGTCGAGCAGTGCCTCGGTGGTGGCTTCGAACCGTGTGCCGATCACCGCCCCGGCGGCACCGAGGACCAGCGCCGCGGCCAGCCCGCGACCGTCGGCGATCCCGCCGGCCGCCAACACCGGGACGGCACCGGCGACGTCGACCACGGCGGGGACGAAGGGCAGCGTCGAGCGACCGCCGCCATGTCCGCCGGCTTCGGTTCCCTGCGCCACGACCACGTCGGCTCCGACGTCGAGCGCACGACGCGCCTCGGCCATGCTGGTGACCTGGACGACCAGTGGGATTGCTGCGTCGTGGATCGAGGGGGCGAACGGAGCGGGATCGCCGAAGGACAGCATGATCGCGGCGGGGCGCCACGCGATCGCCGCGGCGAGGATGTCCTGGTTGATCGCCCAGCTCAACAGTCCGATGCCCCAGGGCTTTTCGGTACCGCTCGCCGCGAGGGCGCATTCTCGTCGCAGCCAGTCCGCGTTGCCGCGGCCGCCGCCGATCATGCCGAGCCCACCGCCCTCGGCAACGGCGGCTGCCAGCCGACCGCCTGCCACGCCACCCATCGGCGCCAACACGATGGGGTGCTCGATCCCGAACATGTCCGTCAACGCCGACCGCAGGCCCATGCCTGCACTGTAGGCAGTTGCGTCAGGCCGGCACTGGGGCGACTGCGGCTGCGGACCTCTCATGGCGGTGTTGACGTTCCACGACCGCGAAGAAGAAGGCGTACGCGAACGCGCAACTGGTGAAGAGGCTGGCGACGAAGAACAACCACGGCCGACGGATTCCACGTCGGTGCCCGTCGACGATCGTGAACAGCGGCAGCAGCACGACGTTGATGATCGTGTAGTCCTGGCTGGCCGAGGCCGCCGCGGGGTTGACGTAGCCGAGGGCGATGAACTGTTGCCAGCTGCCCGGGCCCCAGAAGGGGTTGCCGCCGGGGACGGCGTACTGGGCGACGAACTGGTGGTTGAAGTAGTAGCCGAGCGCGATCGACGCGACGCCGATGACGTAGAACGCGATTTCCAGCGTCGAGAACGCGGGTCCGTCCGTGGGGCGGGCGAAGACGCGTGGGTTGGCGCGGACGATCCACAGGATGACGAGGACACCGAGGATGGCGTGAACGATCAGCGAGACCATGTTCCGAGTATGGAACGCCACCGCCGAGGTTTTGTCACTTTTGCCATTTCGGCGGTCAGTGGTGCGCGAGCCCGTCGACCATCAACCCGAGCGTGAAGTCGAACCTGGCGTGTCCCTCGCCGGCGGTCAGTTCGGCGGCGTACCGGGTGGTGTTGGGGAACGTCGCGGCGGGCAGGGCTGCGAAGCGGCGAAGCAGCTCGCTGCGGTCGACCACCCATTCGGTGTCGTCGTCGGCTGCCCGCTGCCGCGCGATGGACGACTCCAGGCAATAGGAGGCCACGTACAGGAAGAGGGCGTCGATGGCCCACGCGGCGGCCTGGGGTGCGATGCCGCCGGCGAGCAGGATGGCCAGCATTCCCTCGTTGACGCGCACGATCTCGAGGTCGGTGGGCGCCATGGCCAGCGCGGCGCGGGAGATGCCCGGGTACTTGAGGTACTGGTCGCGCATCTGCGTACACACGCTGCGAATCTGCTCCCGCCAGGCGTCGGGATCGGGCTCGGGCAGGTCGAGTTTCGCGCACAACCGGCCCATGAGCAGCTCGTCGAGATCGGCCTTGTTGACCACGTGGGCGTAGAGCGACGCGGGTCCCGTGTCGAGGGCATCCGCCAGCCGGCGCATCGTGAGCGCCTCGTATCCCTCTGCCGCAACGACTTTCAGGGCGGTGTCGACGACGTGGTCCGGGGTGAGAGGGGTCTTGCGGCGCCGCGGTCGCGCGACGTCGGATGCCCCGGGGCCTGGCGGCTGATGGCGCGCCGCGCGCCGCTCCTTCGGGTTCACCCGCCCAGCTTAACTTGACACGAACAATGTTCGTAACTAGAACAGTGTTCGTGAACATGACACCGAAGCGTGAATCCGACGTGACCGTCGTCGGAGCCGGTCCCGTCGGCCTGCTGCTCGCCGCAGAACTGGCGCTCGCCGGAGCCGACGTCCACGTGCTGGAGCGGCTAACCGAGCCGGATCAGGCGATGAAGGCACAGTCGATCAACGTTCCGACGGCCGAAGCGCTCGACCGCCGCGGTCTGCTGCCCGCCGGCACGTCGGGTCCGCGGTTCACCGGACACTTCGCCGGGATGGTCCTCGACCCCGACCTCGTCGACTGGTCCGATCCCGACTTCGCCGCGCACACCGCCGCCGACCGCTGCCGCATGTTCGCGCAACCACGCCTCGAGGCGCTGCTCGCCGAGCACGTCGCCCGACTCGGCGTACCGGTGCATCGCGGAGTCGAGTTCACTGCGCTGGAAGACGCCGGTGACGGCGTCCGCGTGGACACCTCCACCGGCGCGTTGCGCACCGGGTGGCTGGTGGGCTGCGACGGCGGGCACAGCGCCGTGCGCCGACTTGCGGGCATCGAATTCCCCGGCACTGCAGCCGAACTCGTCGGATACCAGGCGCTCGTCGACATCGCCGACGACGAGAAACTCGCGGACGGCTGGGTGTGGTCGGCACACGGGGTGTACCGCTACGGTCCGCAGCCGGGTCGGGTGGTCACCCTCGAGTTCGGTTCTGCGGGTGCGCAGTTCGCGCGGGCGGGCCGCGCGGCGCCGGTCACCCTCGACGAGGTGCAGGCCAGCCTGCGCCGGACCTCGGGCACCGACGTCACGGTGACGGCGCTGCGCGCCACGCCGACCCGCTGGACCGACAACACCCGCCAGGCCGCGGACTACCGATCGGGCCGAGTGCTGCTGGCCGGCGACGCCGCCCACGTGCACCCTCCGTTCGGCGGCCAGGGCCTCAATCTGGGGATCGGGGACGCGATGAACCTCGGCTGGAAGCTGGGCGCCGTGGTGGCGGGCCGGGCGTTCGAGACTCTTCTCGACACCTACGACGCCGAGCGCCGGCCCGTCGGCGCCTGGGTGCTGGATTGGACGCGGGCGCAGACCGGCCTGATGCGGGGTGACGCCAAGTCGGCCGCTCTTCGCGGGGTCGTCGGCGACCTGCTGGGAACCCCGGCGGGCACGACCTACGCGGTCAAGAAGATCTCGGGGGTGACGCAGCGCGTCGGCCCTTCCGGCGACCACCCGCTGGTCGGGGCGCTGGTACCCGATCTCTGGCTGCGCGACGGCTCCCGTCTGGTCGACCACGGCCACGGTGGCGGTTTCCTGTTGCTCGACCGCACGCGGGACGGTGTGTTCACGCGCCTCGCCGCGCCGTGGGCCAACGACGTCACGGCCGTCGCGGACGACGACAGGACGCCCACCGGTGTGCTAGTCCGCCCCGACGGCGTGGTCGCCTGGGCGAGTGACACCTCCGACGGCGCGGGGCTGGACGACGCGCTGCGGCGATGGGCGGGCGTTCGATGACCGCCACGACCACACTGCCGCTGCGGCGCGCGGTGCCGGTGCTCGCCGTGGTGTTGATCGCCGACCTGATGGACCTGCTGGACACGACGATCGCCAACCTCGCGGGGCCCTCCATCCGTGCGGACCTCGGCGGCGACGAGACCACCCTGCAATGGGTCCTCGCCGCATACACCACGACCCTGGCGATCGGGCTGGTGACGTCGGGCCGCCTGGGAGACATCCTCGGCCGACGGCGGCTGTTCCTTCTCGGGATGACCGGCTTCACCGTCGCCTCGCTGGGCTGCGGGCTCGCGCCGGGGGTGGGGTCGCTGATCGCCGCCCGCGCGGTGCAGGGCCTCGCCGGAGCGGTGATGATTCCACAGGGCTTCGCGCTGGTGAAGGTGGTGTTCCCGCCAGATCGGTTGCGCGCGGCGTTGATTCCCTTCGGACCGATCATGGGCCTCGGCACCGTCGCCGGGCCGATCCTGGCCGGCTGGTTGCTGCACCTTGACCTGTTCGGCAGCCAGTGGCGGGCCATCTTCCTGGTCAACGTGCCGATCGGCATCCTCACCGTGATCCTCGGCTGGTTCCTGCTGCCGAAGCACTCCGGTGAGGACCCGGAGCTCCGCGTCGACCTCGGCGGGGTGGCACTGCTCACCCTGGCTTCGCTTCTGCTGATCGTGCCCCTGGTCGAGGGTCGCCAGTTCGGTTGGCCAGCATGGTCGTTCGTCATGATCGGCGCCGCGCTGGTGGCGACGGCGCTGTTCACGAGGTGGGAACGCCGCAGCAGGCATCCGGTGCTGCCGCCGTCACTGTTCGCCCGGCGCAGCTTCGTGGTCGGACTGGTGATCACCGGCGCCTTCTTCGCCTCCTTCACCGGCTTTCAGCTCGCGGTGAACCTGCTGTTTCAGCTGGGCCTGGGTTGGAGTCCGTTGAACACCGGATTCGCCCTCATCCCATGGGCGTTGGGCACCGCCGTGGCCATCGGCCTCAGCGGCGCCGTCCTCGCCGAGAAGTTCGGCCGCAGCTCGATGCAGGTGGGCCTCGGGGTAGCGGCGGCGGGCCTGCTGGGCCTGTGGTGGATCCTCGGCCACGCCGGCGGGCAGCTCACTGCCTGGACGGTCGCCCCCGCGCTGTTCGTCATCGGGTTCGGGTCGGGCCTGGTGTTCGTCCCCAGTTTCGACTACATCCTCGGCGACGCGACCGTCGAGGAGGCCGGTGCGGGCTCCGGAATGCTCAACGCTGTCCAGCAGTTCGCCAACGCCATCGGCTTCGCCGCCCTCGGCACCCTCTTCTTCGCCCGCGCCAGCGTCGGCGGCGTTGCCGCGATCTTCTCGGCGGCCGAGCTCGTCATCCTCGTCGCCGCGGCGCTGTACGTGGTCACCCTGCTGTTGGTGGGGTTGCTGCCCAAGCACATTCGGGTGTCGGGGTCGGCCATGTCAGCGCAGTCGTAGCCCTCGCGGGGTCCGGGAGAAGCCGCTGGCTGTCAAGGCGTCCTGGACCGCAACGTGCTCCGGGCCCGCGCCGGTCTCCAGGACCGGAACGCCGTTGATGCGCTCGACGAGGAGCGACTGAAGCCGGCCGGCGCCAACCAACTCGACCAGCGCCGTCGCGGCGGCGGCATGCGCCTCGGCATCCGGTGAGAAGGCCAGCAGCGACCGGCCGCCCCGCTCGAGGAACCAGGTCAACTCCCCGTCGACCAGGACGACCAGCGCGCCGGCCTTGCGTCCGGGTCGGTGTCCGGTGTCCGCCTCGGTGGGCCACGGCAGCGCGGCGCCGTAGGGGTTGGCGGGGTCGGCGGCGGCCAGCACCACGGCGTGATAGTCACGTCGCTGGCGGTCCAGGTCGTCGAGGTAGGTGCGCAGCCGGTCGACCGTTGACGCCACCGCGAACTGGGCGCCGCCGAGGGATTCGACGAAGTAGCCGCGCTGGCACCGGCCGACGTCCTCGAGGGCGGTGAGCACCTTGTACAACATGGCGAACCCGCCTGGCGTCCCCTCCGACGCGCCCTTGGTCAGCACGCCGTACCGGTTGAGCAGGAGCTCCGCGGTGAAGTGCGCCCGAATGGTCGAGTCGGGCTCGGGGTGCGGCAACGCCGACCAGCGGCCGGCGACCGTGGCGTCGGTGGTGCGGGTTTGGGCGTGGGCGACGCTGTAGCGGCTCAACCGCGGCGGACGTTGGCGCTGCCGATGTGCGCCGCCCCGCTTCCCCGATCCCGCGAGCAGGGCGCGCACGGGCGCGAACGTGTCACCGGTGACCCGACCCGCCCAGATCAGTTCCCAGAGAGCGGCTTTCGTGTCGGCCTCCGAAGCGCCGGCGGTAAGCTGGCGGAAGAAGTAGGCACCGCCGTTGCCGAGGGTGTCGAGCACCTCGCGGTGCACGTCGGTGAGCTCGAAGTCGGCGGGCGCGCCAAGCGTCAGCGGTGCGGTGTCGGCGCTGTGAAACGCGATCCAGCCGTCACCGCTGCTGATCGAACCGGCGCCCGACCACGTCACCTCGCCTGCGGCGAGCAGCTCGTCGAGCATCGCGGGCTGGTAGTTGCGCACCCGCTGTCCGAACACCAACGGCTCGATCGCCGACGCGGGGATCGGCACCCCGGACAGCTGCTCGATCACCGACGCCAAACCGTCGATCCCCGTGCTCTTCTCGACGCCGACCTGCTGCCAGGCGGGCAGGAATCTGGCGTACGCCGCCGTGCTGACTGGTTCGACCTGGGCCCGCAGGGCAGCCAGCGAGCGTCGCCGCAGGATCTTGAGAACGTCGGCGTCGCACCACTGTTCGGTGTCCACCGGAACGGAGGTGGTGAACTCGCCGCGCACCAGCCGCCGGTCGGACGACATCCGGCCGAGCACGTCCGCCGTCACCCGCAGTCCCAGCCCGAAGCGTTCGGCGGCGTCGGCGGTGGTGAACGGGCCGCGCGTGCGGGCGTATCGACCGAGGAGCTCGCCAAGCGGATCGGCGACGGATTCGGTGAAACTGGCGGGGATGCCGACGGGTACGGCGATGCCGACGCCGTCGCGGAGAAGGCCGATGTCCTCGACGGCCACCCACCACGTCTGGCCGGCGAACGACACCGTCAACGCGCGGCGGGCCGACCGCAGGCCCTCCACCCAGCCACCGACGTCGTCGACGGTGGACCGCTGCGCCAGTTCGGCTTCGGTGAGCGGCCCGAGCAGTCGCAGCAGATCGGCCACCCCCTCCGCGTCGCGCACCCTTCTGTCCTCGGCGAGGTGCTGCAACTGGGCGACGGTCGACTCGATGACCTTCTGGTCGAGGAGCTCGCGGAGCTCGACGCGACCGAGCAGTTCGGCGAGCAGCGTGCTGTCCAGTGACAGGGCTGCCGCCCGCCGCTCGGCCAGCGGACTGTCGCCTTCGTACATGAAGGCCCCGACGTAACCGAACAGCAGTGACGCCGCGAACGGAGACGGCGTGACGGTCTCGACCTCGAGGATGCGAATGCGCCGCTGCGCAACGCGATTCATCAACTCGCGCAACGTCGGAACGTCGTACACGTCTTGCAGGCATTCCCGGACCGTCTCCAGGACGATCGGAAAGTCGGGATACTTGCGGGCGATGTCGAGCAGCTGCGCGGCGCGCTGGCGCTGATGCCACAGCGGCGACCGCTTGCCGGGATGGCGCCGCGGCAACAGCAGCGCACGGGCGGCACATTCCCGGAACCGCGACGCGAACAGCGCAGAGCCGCCCACCTCGTCGGTGACGATGGGGTCGATCTCGTCGGCGTCGAAGACGAACAGCTCGGCACCCGGCGGCGTGTCCTCGGTGTCGGGCAGGCGGACGACGATGCCGTCGTCGGACGCCGTCGGCTTCTCGTCGATGCCGTAGCGCTCCCGCAACCGTCTCGCCACCGCGAGCGCGAGCGGCCCGTGCACCCGCAAACCGTAGGGGGAGTGCAGGATCACCCGCCAGTCGCCGAGTTCGTCGCGGAAGCGTTCGACGACGAACGTGGTGTCGGTGGGGACGGTGCCGGTGGCTTCCTTCTGGTCGAAGATCAGCTGCCACAGGTTGTTCGTCGCGAAGTCGTTGAAACCCATCGTGGCACAACGTTCGTCGAACTTGTCCCGGCTGAGGGCTGCCAGTTCGCCGGTGAAGGCGCCGATCGCGGCGCCCAACTCGGCGGGTCGGCCCACCCCGTCGCCGCGCCAGAACGGGAGCCGGGCGGGTTGCCCCGGCGCGGGTAGCACCAGCACGCGGTCGTGGGTGATCTCGGTGATCCGCCAGCTGGTGGCGCCCAATGAGATGACGTCGCCGGGCCGCGACTCATAGACCATCTCCTCGTCGAGTTCGCCCACCCGGGAGGGCTTGTCGGTGTCGGCCGACGACGCCAGATACACGGTGAACATCCCACGGTCGGGGATGGCGCCGCCGGAGGTCACCGCCAGCCGCTGGGCCCCCGGCCGTGCAGTGAGGGTGCCGGCGTCGCGGTCGTAGACCAACCGGGGGCGCAGCTCGGCGAACTCCGTGGAGGGATACTTGCCGCTCAGCAGGTCCAGCGTCGCCTCGAAGGCGCTGCGCGGCAACGTGGCGAACGGGGCACTGCGCCGCACAGCGTCGAACCAACGGTCGGCGTCCAGCGGCTCCAGGGCGGCCGCCGCGACGGTGTGCTGGGCGAGGATGTCCAACGGGTTGGTCGGCACCCTCATGGTCTCGATCTGGCCGGCGAGCATGCGCTGGACCGTCACCGCGCAGTCGATGAGGTCGGTGCGGTGTTTCGGGAACAGCACGCCCTGGGAGATCTCGCCGACCTGGTGGCCCGCACGGCCGATGCGTTGCAGCCCACTGGCCACCGAGGGCGGGGACTCCACCTGGATGACGAGGTCGACGGCACCCATGTCGATGCCGAGTTCGAGGCTGGATGTGGCCACCACGGCCTTGAGTCGGCCGGTCTTCAGATCGTCCTCGACGATCGCCCGCTGCTCCTTGCTGATGGATCCGTGGTGGGCCTTGGCCAGGAGCGGCTCGGCGCCCTTCGCCACGCCGCTGCCCATCATCTGGGCGGGAAAGCCGCCGCCGACCTTCGGGTTCGGCGTCTCGACGAGCTCGGTTCCCTGCCGCTCGGCGTGAATCTCGTTGAGCCGGGCCGTGAGTCGCTCAGCGAGCCGCCGGGAGTTGGCGAACACGATCGAGGACCGATGCGATTCGATGAGGTCGACGATGCGTTCCTCGACGTCGGGCCAGATGCTGTTGTTCTCGAGGTTGGCCATGTCGGGCACCGGCACCTGGACCGACAGGTCGAAGGTCTTGGCGGCCATGGGCGCCACGATGGTGGTGGGGGACTGGCCGGACAGGAACCGGGCCACCTCCTCGGGCGGTCGGACGGTCGCCGACAGCCCGATGCGCTGGGCGGGCTTGTCCATCAGCTGGTCGAGCCGCTCCAGCGACAGCGCCAGGTGGGCGCCGCGCTTGGTGGCCGCGACGGCGTGCACCTCGTCGACGATCACGGTGTCGACCTCGGTGAGCGTCTCCCGTGCCGCCGAGGTCAACATCAGGAAGAGCGACTCGGGCGTGGTGATGAGGATGTCGGGTGGCCGGGCGATCATCTCGCGGCGCCGATTGGGCGGGGTGTCACCGGAGCGGACCCCGACGCTGATGCTCGGGGCGACCTCTCCTCGGCGTTCCGCGACCCGGCCGATGCCCGTCAGCGGGGTGCTGAGGTTGCGCTCGACGTCGACGGCGAGTGCCTTGAGCGGCGAGATATAGAGCACCCGGGTGCCCGCCTTTGCGGCTCGAGGCTCACCAGAGGCCAACCGGTCGACGGCCCAGAGGAACGCCGCGAGCGTCTTGCCCGACCCAGTAGGGGCGATGACCAGGGTGTTGTCCCCGTTGGCGATGGCGTCCCACGCCTCGGTCTGGGCAGCCGTCGGCGCCGCGAAGGTACCGGTGAACCACTCCCGCGTCAGGTCGCTGAAGCGGGCCAGCGGTGCTGCCGGTACAGCGGACTTGCGGGCCATCTAGCCATAGTGCCCGCACCCACCGACAAGACACCGCCTCCGTCGCGATTTCGGCGCGCTACCAGCCGCTCAGCGAACGGGAACACGCCGAAGTCAGCCGTTGGCGAGCAAAGGCTCCGGCGTCGTCGCTTCGCGCGACGCGACGCTCCGGCAGGCCGCGATCGACAGTGCCGCGACGACGAGACACAGCAGCGAATACCAGAGGCTGCCCACCGGATCCCCCTGGGCGGTCACCCCGTCGGTGGCGCCGAAGTATGCGGGCAAGGCCGTCGCCCACAGCAGCGTCATGACGGCCAGATACACCGCGGCGTAGCCGAGAATCAGCGGGTTGGCGTAGCTCGCACCGGTCTGGCGGGTGCTGCGCCACTGGCTGACGAGTACGGGTATCGCCACCGCGGAGACTGCGACGAGTTCGAGGGTGTAGACGACACCGCCAATGTCCGTGCTGTCGGTGAGCTTGCCGAGCACCGTAGCGGGCAGCGGGAGCACCGCGGTGCCGATCGACGCCAGTACGCCGACGACGACGGTCCGCCACAGCACCTGCACCCCGGTGAAGTTCGTCCCGGTGTCGACGTGCCGGCCGACGAACAGCTGCACGCAGAAGGCCAGCGACATCGGCCACAGTGCGGCGAACACCACGACGCTGGGGAGTGGCACCGATTCGAAGAACGGCTGGTTCATCGGATGGTCCAAAGTCCATTCCCACCACCGCAACTGCGGTCCGATGTGGTCGAAGATCTCGTAGAACGCATGATGAACGAAACCCACGCAGATCGCGCCGATCAGCACACCGCGCCTGCGGAACACCCCGAGGGTGCGCACGATCTCGTATGCAACCGTCGCCATCATCGGATAGATCGCGATGATGTAGAGGGGTAGCCGACCCCACAGGAAGTCAACGGTGAAGACGTTGTGCGCGAACATCGTGTCGACGTACGCACCGATCCCGAATTGGGCTGGGAAGTACAGCGGGGGCTCGATGATGAGCAGATAGGCGATGGCGCCGAACCACAGCACGAGGTTGGTCGGGTCGCCGTGGCGGCGCCAGCGCACGACGGCGTACACCAGGGCGAGGATGGCGCCGGTGATCACCGTGATCTCGAGAAGCGGCAGGGTCCAGTTCTCCAGGTTCAGCGGGTTGCGGAACGAGACGAGGCCACCCATCTCGTCGCAGGAAAAGCCCAGCCGCGCGGTCAGACCGGCGAAGGTCGGGGCGCACAGGTCAGACATCGGCGGGTGCCTTCCCCGCGGTGCCGGCGGGGGCCGAGTCGGCGGTGTACCACTTCGTCACGTCATAGCCCTCGTCGTACCGCTTGAACCATTCGCCGGCGAGCGCGGGCAGCTTCTCGTGGGTGGGATCGTGGCCGGGGATCTGGCTGCGCACGATACCGGCCAACGCGGTGAGCTGTTCGCGCATTCCCAACTGCGGAAACGGGCTATGAAACGGTCCATAGTCGGGGCGGCGCCCAAAACGCTTGAGCACGGCGTTCTTTCGTCTCTCGAGGGCGAAGGTCGACACGGCGTCGACCTTTCGCACCTCCAGCGGAATGTGCCTGTTGAACCCGTCGCACGCCATCCGTACCACGTCCATGACGTGCTTGAAGATCGACGGCGCTACCCGGGCGCGGTACCACGGATCGTCGACCAAGCCGTTGTAGATGATCAGCGCCGAGCTTCTGTGCTCGACCTCTTCGACGAAGTGCCACAGGAACAACGACGCCACCCGGTCGTCACCCGGTGCGAACAACGTGTCGTCGTTATCCAGCATCAGTTTGAAGACCGGGGTGAAGGTGGCCTCCAGATCGGCGGTGTAGGCCAGTCGGTACTTCAAGGGCTTGTTGGCGACCAGATCGTCGAAGGCGGCGATGACGTCGTCGAGGGTTTCCTTGAGTGCGGGGTAGGCCTTGACGAGGCCTCGAGCGTGCTGACGGTGGGCCATCGAGTGTTGGGCTTCCTGACGCACGAAGGCATCCGCCTCCTCGGCAATCACCGGGTCGGTCAGCAGCGGCTTCGCCTCTGCCATCGTGCTGACGATCATCTTCTCGAACGCGATGGCCAGAAATGACACGGCATTGGCCATCGCCGAGAACGCGGGATTCGTCTCGTTCCAGAGGAACGGGACGTCGTAGTCGGCGAACGCGAACCGCATCTTTCGCACCTGAAGATCCGTCACGGGAGCATCCAATCGCAATCATACAAATGACTCATTGCGTGTATGTTGACATCAAGGGAGGCGTCGCGTCAACGCCGTGGCGATACCCTTTCGTCATGTCGGTGGAAAGGCGCAACCGTGGCGCGTAGGCGCGGATGGGGTGGCGAGCCGCCGCGCAGTGACGAGGAGGCGGCGGCGCGAATAGTCGACGCTGCAGTGCAACTCATCTCCGAAACCGGTTCTGGCATCAGCATCGCCGACGTCGCCGCCTCGCTCGGTGTCATCCGGCAGACGGTGTATCGGTACTTCCCGACCGCCGATGCCCTGATGCGCGCCGCGGCCATAGCGTCCGTGGACGGATTCCTGGACCGGTTGGCCGAGGCCGTCAGCGGAATCGCCGACCCGGCAGAGGCGATGACGGAGGGGGTGATGTTCACCTTGGAGGAGGTCGTCCGCATCCCGCATCTGGCCATCCTGTTGTCCGAGCCCTACGCGAGTGCCCGGCCGGGCGAGGTGGCCTCCGACGAGGCGCAGGACTTCGGGATGCGGATGGTCAACCGCTTCGACGTGGACTGGTCCCGACACGGCTACGACGACGCCGCCCTGGCGGAGCTGGTGGAATTCACACTGCGGACCATGCTCTCGTTCTTCGTCGCCCCCAACCCGCCGGGCCGGTCACGAGAAGAGTTGCGCCGCTTCGTCAAACGCTGGCTCGGCGGTGCCATCGCGGCGCAGGGCTGAACCCCCGTGCGGTGGGCAAGCCAATGAGTGGCTATCTGACCGGAGTAGGTGTCTAAAACTTCACGGCGAGATCCTGGCTCGCCAATCTGCGAACGCCCCAGAAGAAGGTGACAAGTGGCATCGTGCACCACAGCACGTTGATTACCACGAACTTGACCCACATCTGGAACGGGCTCGACATGCTTTCGAGGTTGTTGGCGATCTCGACTCCGAAGTAGACCGCCGGCAGGGTGACCTCCACGATCATTCCGCCCATGATGAAGCCGAGTTGAGTGTTGCTGAACCTCTGGCCGTTTCGGAAGAACTGCACCATCGCGTAGGCCTCGAACAGCCCGACGAAGAGCGCAACCCATTCCAGGACGACGATCAGCGGATCACCGTTGAGGTAGCGCGCGTCGCCACCGAGCAGGATGGGTGACCACATGTAGCTCCACGCCGCGCCGCTCTCGACGCCGGCCCTGATCTGGTCGAAGAACAGCAACCACGGCAGCTCCCAGATGAACCGGGGGATGAGGGCGATGAAGACCCACACGATGATCATCGCGGCAAGCCGGTCGGATCTCGTGTGGTCACGTCGGCCGGGAAGCGGCAGCCACGGCAGTGCGAGCGCTGTGACGAACACGCCCACGACGCAGATGACCAGTGTCGTAGAGGCAATCTCGTGGGCGACGCCGACGCGGTACTCCAGGAACCAGAAGAACGCGTTGACGACGAAGAACAGCACGAGTACGCCGAAGAGTGATTTTTGGAGAGAGGTGAATCCGGCTTTGGCCGGGAGTTGCGCGTTACCGGGGCTGATCGTCTCAGTCATGGGTGTGTCCTGCCGAAATGCATGTGCACGGTCATAGCATTGCATACGCCATGTTTTTGTCGCAAGGTGTTGAACGCTCAGTTGTCCCAGGTAAGCGCACCCACGGGTTGGTGTGTCATAAGCTGGTGCGGATGACGAAACACGCTGAGCGGTACGGACTGCGACGGTGACGTCGGGCAGGCGCACGACGCCCCGCCGACCTGCCACCGGACGGCAGGAGCGTGGAGACCGAACCCGAGAAATGCTGATCGACGAAACCGTGCGTTGCATTCGCGAAGAGGGCTTCTCGGCCGCCAGCGCTCGGCACATCATCGAGCGCGCCGGTGTCAGCTGGGGTGTCATCCAGCACCACTTCGGAGACCGTGACGGCCTGTTGACAGCGGTGATCGAGGATGCCGTCGACAGTTTGGTCGTCTCACTGGAGGTGTTGTCGGACCCGGCTGCCGTCGTTGGTACCGAAGAACTGGTCCGGGCGACGTGGGATGCGTTCGCCAATCCGAAGGCAATGGCCGGACTGGAAATCTTGATTGCGACCAAGGAGTTGCGCAAGGGCTTCGGCGGTAAGCACATCGAGCGGTTGGGCGCTGCCCTGGCGGGCGTGACGCAGCGTCTTGACACTGGCGCCGACGGTGGACATGCCGTCGCGCTCGGCATGCTGCTGTGGACGACCCCGGTGGCCATGATGATCGCCGAAATGTTCGCCACGCTGCCCATCGACGCCAAGGATGCACAGGCGGCAGTCGCCGGTCTGATCGACGCGCATCGCTGAAGTGAGGGCGAGGATGGCTATGACGGACGCGGGTCGAGCATCAGTTCTACCCAGCTTTCGGCTGGATGAATGGCCGATGCTCCGGCGGCGTACACGCTGATCCCGCCGGTGGGATCGAGGAAGGCGCCGGACTTTTCGTCGTAGCTCGCCGGCGCTGCAGTGGCAGGTGGCTGTTCGGCTTCGGCCGGCAGCACGGGTGGCGGCGCGTCGCCGGGGACCGGTGGCAGTGGCGGCTGCTGTCCGTATGGCGGCACCGTCTGATCCGGCGGAGCACGGAACGGTAGGGGCGGGGGTTGTGGCCCAGGCGTGTTCGGAGGCACTTGCACCGGGTAGGGCGGTGTGAGAGCGGGACCGGGCCCCGGCGGGACGCCGGGCGGCAGATTGACCACCGGCGGCCCCGGATCGTAGTCGGCGTCCGGCGGAATGAACGGGTACTTGTTCTGCGGCAACGTCATTCGAGGATCGGTGACGGGAGTCCCGTAGGGCACCGTCGGGCCCCGCCAGGGGTTGGTGCCCAGCGGCACGTACCCCTTGGGGTCACGGCAGAGCTGCACCGTGGGTGCTCGCTTGCCGGGGAATTCCATGCACGGGTAGTTGCGGGCGCCGCGCACGACGGTGGCGTCGTTCTGGGCGACCTTGCAGTACATCCCCTGCGGCACTTCACGAAGGGTCTCGTCGGCGGGGCTTCGGATCTGCGCCGGTGGAATGTATCCGACCGAACACGGCGGCGGGTCACCGAGGTTGAGCTTGAAGTCGGTCTTGGCGCCCTCGTCGAGGGGTTCCTGGTTGGCGATGGTGGTCAGCGCGGCGGTCAGGGCGGGGAAGATGACGAGAGCTTGCTCGATGGACTTGTGATAGATGACGCCGATGCGTCCGAAGTTGGCCAGGTTGGCCGCCAACATGGGGAAGTTGACCTGGATCCCGGAGAAGGCGGCGCTCGCGGTGTCGGCCGCACCGGGGGCGGTATGCAGCAGCGTGCGGACTTGGGGGTCGGCCTTGCGCGCGTTGCCGGTGAACCGTGCCAAACCGTCGGCGAGGCTCTTGATGTCCTCGCCGCTGCGGATTTGGGAATCCAGGAACGGGCCGGCTTGGTCGATCAGGGCGATGGTCTCCGGGGTGTGGGCGTTGGCTTCGTCGACGAGCAGACGCGAGGATTCGATCAGGCGGGCGAGATCGGGTCCCGAGCCGTCGAAGGCCTTGAACGTCTCGCGCAGCAGATCGCGCAGGCGGCTTTCGCTGATGGAATCGACGAGTTTCTCGGCTTCCTTCAGCATGCCCGCGACGTCTTGGCTCAGGGCGGTGTGGTCGCGGCTGATGCGTGAACCATTGTGCAGCGGTGAGGTGTCCGCCCCGGGGATGGGGATGAGTTCGACGTACTGTTCGCCGATCGCCGAGGCGCTCTTGACCGTGGCGGTCGACGCGGCGGGCACCGGCGTACCGCTGTCCAGGCGGAGGACGGCGTCGACGCCGCCACTGCGAGCCAATGACACGTCGGTCACCCTGCCGATGGTGGTGCCGCGGTAGGTGACGTTGGCGTTTTGGTACAGCCCGCCGGTGGCGGCGAAGTTGGCCGTCACCTTGTAGCTTCCGATGCCGAGTGCGTCCGGAATCTTGAGGTAGAACAGCGCAATCAGCGTCATCGAGATGGCGGTGACGATGCTGAAGATCGTGAGTTGCCAGCGCACCAGCCGGGTCATCATTGGCCGGGGCCTCCCGTGCTGGGTGGGATGGTGAAGGGGTCGGCGGCTTGCCCGGAGAGGTTGGCCATGGCGCCGGTGAGGAAGTCGGGGGGATTGACGACCTCGTTGAGGTGCTTCATGTTCGGGTCGAACGGGGAGGTGGTGAGCACCGTCTCGCCGAGGCGACGCAGTGTGAGGTCGATGGTGACGAAGGCGTTGAGGAAGTCACCGCGGACTGCCTGGTTGAGGTAGGTGCCTGGCAGGGGGTAGGTCGGGAGGTAGGGCAGCGAGTCGACGAGATCGTTGGCGCTGTCGGCGAATGCCTTGACTACGGGGTAGGCGTCCTTGAGGTCGGCGGCGACGTCGGCCTTGGTTTGGGAGAGCACCCGAGAAGTCACCTCGGAGAGTCGTTTGAGCGCGGCAAACGCGGTGACGACGTTGTCGGCGTTGGCGTTGAGCACCGTCAAGGCACCGGGTAAGGCGTCCAGAGCGCGGGCGAGTTTGTCGTTGCCGGCAGCCAGAGTGTGGGCGACCCGGTTCACGCCTTCGGCGGCGGCGATGATGTCGGCGGTCTGCCGGTCGACCGATGCGGCGAGTTCGGCGAGGCGGGGGATCAGCCCGTCGAACTGTCCGGCCCTACCGACCACTGCGGCGTAGAGCTCGTCGGTGATGTCCTGTATCGCACCGAGATTGCCCTTGCTCACCACGATGCCGAGTGAGGACAGCGTCTCTTCGGTGGTCGGGTAGCTGGCTGCTTGGCTGATCGGAACGCGCGAACCGTTGGTCAGGTGACCTTGGGGGGCCGCGGTGTCGGGCGGGGCGAGCTCGATGTGCTGCGAGCCCAGCAGGGACGTTTGTGCCACCCGCACAATCGGATTGGCGGGTAGGTCCACCTGCGCGGCGAGTGACAACTGCACGGCGGCGAAGAACGTGCCGTCACTGCGTTGCATCGCCTCCACGCCGGAGACGCTGCCGACCGTGACGTCGTCGACCTTGACCGGAGAGTTTTGCGGCAAGCTCGACACGCTGGGGAGTTCGACGGTGATGACGAACGCACCCGAGCCGTGTCCAGCTGTGCCCGGCATGTCCAGGGAGTTGACGCCGCTGAACTGGCATCCGGTGGCCAGCAGCGCCGACGCCGCGACCGCCGACGAGGTACGAACGATGCGTGAGGTGATCATCAACCGCCTCCAGATGTGTTGGACGGCAGTGCTGCCGGAGCTTCTGCCGGCGGGGGCGGCAACATCAAGCTGGACACGTCACCGTCGGGGGGCACCGTCGGTGGGGTGACCCCGGGTAGTGGAGTCCACTGCAGTTGCGACACCGGGGTTTTGGACTTCGCCTCGGTCTCGGGGGTGTCGTAGAGGACCTGACCCTTGTAGGCGGTGATGCTGGTGATGGGGTGCAACAGGATCGGGGGATAGTTCGCGGTGAGCCGCTGGAGCACCGGGGCCATCCGTTGGCGGCAGATCTCGGCCCGCTTGAAGTAGTCCGGCGTCGCGCCGGTCTCGATGGAGCCGCAGAGCAGCTGCACGGGGTTCGAGAAGGACGGGATGGTCAAGATCCCCGACACCGACCCCTGGGCGGGGTTGTAGATGTTGTAGAAGTTCTGCAGGGCGTGCGGTGCGACGTGCAGGATTTGTTCGATGTCCTCGCTGTGGTCGTTGAGCAGTGTGGTGAACCTGGTCAGTTTGTCGACCTGCGCGACGAGGGTGTCGTTGTTGTCCTTGAGGAACCCCCGGATGTCGGCCAGCGCGTGGTTGAGGGTGTCCAACGAGGCGTCGAGATCGGTGGAGCTGTCGGCGAGGACCTGAGACACCGATGCGACGTGACTGGAGAACGCCACGATCTCTTCGTTGCTGTTGGACAGGGCGTCGACCAACGTGTGGAGGTTCTTGACCGTTCCCAGCAGGTCGGTGCGTGAATCGCCGAGACGTCCTGCCGTCTGGGACAACTCGCGCACGGCTTGCCGGAACGAGTCCCCGTTCCCGTCGAAGGTGTCGGCGGCCTGGTTGACGAACGAGGTCAGCGGGCCTTGTAGCGATCCGGGCTGCGGGCCGAGTTGCGCGCTGAGTTGGGTCAGCTGGTCCTTGACGTCGTCCCACTCGACGGGCACTGCGGTGCGGTCGACGCCGATCACCGCTCCGCTGGCCATGACTGCACCGTCGGAGTAGACCGGGGTCAGTTCGATGAAGCGGGCCGAGACGAGGTTTGGTGCGACCAGGAGCGCTTGCGCGTCGGCGGGAATTTGCACGCCGCCGCCGATCGACATGCGCACGGTGGTGTGTTCCGGTGAGGGTTCGATGGAGTCGATGGTGCCCACGGGGACGCCGGCGACCTTGACCTCGTCGCCGGGATACAACCCGACCGCTGACGGGAAGTACGCCTGGATTCGCACCGGGTTTGGGCGCGGCCACACCAAGTACGTTCCTACGCCGATCATCACGACCATGGTGATGAGCGCGGCGGTGCGTAGCCGCGAGCGCCACGTCGGGCTCGTGACGGCGCTCATGGGGACTTCGGCCTGATGACGGCGCGGTCGGTGATGAAGCCGCGGAGGAAGTCGGCGAGGCTGTCGGGCAGCTTGCCGGGTTGGAAGTAGGCGTCCAAGGCCATGCCGGTGATTTGTGGGGGAGGGACGCCGTAGACGTTGGCGCTGAACCCGGGACCCGATCCGACGACCTCGCCGAGTTGGGAGGCGAAGGACGGCAACCGGCGTAGCGAGTCGTCGATCTGCGCACGTCGGGTTTCGAGGTTGTCCAGCACCAGGTTCAGCTTCGTCAGTGCGGGTCCGAATTCCTTGCGGTTGTCGGCGACGAAACCGGAGATCTGTCGTGCCAGGTCATCGATGCCGGAGATCAGAATGCCAAGGGCCTGGCGCTTCTCCGACAGTGCGGCGAACAGTTGGTTGCCTTCGACGATCAGCTGGTTCATTTGTCCGGAGCGGCGGGCCAGGACGTCGGAGACGGTCTTGGCGTGGGCCAGGAGCTGTTGGACTTGTTCGTCGCGGTTGTTGATGCTCTTCGACAGGGCGGTCACGCCGGTGAGCGCGCCGCGCAGCTGCGGAGTCGCGTCGTGCAGGGTGTCGGTCAGCACGCCCAGTGCCTCGACCAGCCGTGGTTTGTCCAGATCGCCGACGTTGCGTCCCAGGTCTTGCAGGGCGGTGCTCAGCGAGTAGGGGGTCGTGGTGCGGCCCAACGGGATCGACGTCACCGTCCCCGTACCGGAAGGTGTGATCTCGAGAGCCTTTTGGCCGAGAACGGTGTCGGACTTGATGGCCACGGTGGACTGATCGCCGACGTGCAGGTCACGGTCGACGATGAAGCTCACCTTGGCCGAGCGGTTCTCCAACGATACGGCGGTGACCTTGCCGACGCTGTAACCGTAGATCTGGACGTCGTTGCCGGTCACGATTCCGGCGGCGTTGGTGAAGAAGGCCTGATATTGGCGGCCACGGGGCCAAAATGGCAAGTCGGCGTAGCCGAAGGACACCAGCATCAGGCAGACGATGATTGCGATGCCGAAGATGCCGAAGCGCAACGGATCTCGTTCGCCGGACGGGGTCTTACTCTGTGAAGGCACAGCGTCCTCTCGTCGGGTCGACGGGGGAGGCGGCGGGCAGGATGATGTCGCTTCCTGCCGGGCCGTTCACCTTGAACTTGATTGCGCAGAAGAAGATGTTGAAGAAGGAGCCGTAGGCGCCCAGGGACGCCAGTCGGGCGTAGTTCTCCGGCATCCGGTCGACGACCTTGTTCACGTCGCCCTTGCGGTCGTCCAGTGTGGTGGCCAGCGGACGGAGGTTCTCGATCACGCCCTGTAGGGGTCGCCGAGAGGTGGTGAGCAGCTCGGTCAGGTCCGCCTGAGTCGACGCCAGGGGTTCGATTGCGCCCGCGATTGGGTCCCGTCCCTTGTTGAGGGTCGTGATGAGTTGTTGGAGTTGGTCGATGCTGGTGTCGAGCTGTGAGCTCTTCGCGTCGACGGTGCCGATCACGGTGTTCAGGTTCGTGATGACGTCGCCGATGAGTTGGTCACGCGCCGCGAGGGTTTGGGTGAACGACCCCGTACTGGAGAGGAGCTCTGAGAGAGGCCCGCCGTCGCCCTGCAACAGCTCGATGACCGCGTTGCTCACCTCGTTGACCTTTGCGCCGTCGAGGCCCTTCAGGACGGGCCGGAGCCCGCCAAGTAGCGCGTCGAGGTCCAAGGCCGGCTGGGTGTTGGTCTTCGGGATGGTGGCGCCCACAGGGAGCTTGCGCAATTCGCCAGGCCCGGAGGTGATCTCCAGAAATCGATTGCCGACGAGGTCTTCGTAGCGGATCGCCGCGCGAGTGGAGGTGTAGAGCTGGTAACGGTCGTTCACATCGAAGGTGACGTCGACGTGATCGCCCGCGATGGCGATGTCCTTGACGCTTCCCACGGTGACACCCGAGATGCGAACGTCCTGACCCGTTTTGAGCCGAGAGACCGATACGAACTGGGCGTGGAATTCACGTCCTGAGCCGAATTGGAACTTGCCGAAGGTGACGACGAGACCGGCCATGACGAGCAGCATGACCACGGTGAAGACGGCCACCTTGAGACCGGTGCGGCTCTGTGTCATCAGTAGTCGTCCCTCTCGGCGTAGGCACCGTTGAACAGGAACTGCAGGGTGGACGGTCCGTCGAATTGGAGTTCGGTGTTCGGTTGGTATGGGACGTAGGCGTTGTCAGTCACCAGGAACGGGGCGTGGTACCAGGACCCGCCGATTTGTTTGGTGGGCAGGATCGGCAACCCCCGACAGTTCGGACCGCCCGACGCGTTGACGATGGGCAGGCTCTCCGGGTAGGTGTACGGGGCCGACCCGGGGATGAAACTCACCGACACGAACAACCCGGGGACGGTGCCACCGAGGCTGGGTCCGTACCGCTGGTCCAGGATCGAGATCGCCTTGAAGACGCAGCCGTACTCGGGGGAGTAGTCGGCAAGCACCTTTAACGGGGCCCGTAGCCGCTGAAAGGCCGCGACCAAGTCATTCTCGGCGGGCGCCACGGTCTCGTAGGCGTTGTCAGCCAGGCCCGTCGCCGCGAGCAGGGTCGCGTTCAGGTCGTCTCGAGAGTCCTCGACCGTCTTGGCGATGGTTGGCGTGTTGTCCAGGACGGCGACCAGGTCGGGTGCTGCGTCGGCGTAGACGTTGGCCACCTCGGCGGTCTTCTGGAAGTCGCTTTGCAGGGTGGGCAGCGTCGGATTCAGTTGCGTCAGAAACGTGTTGAGTCCCGACAAGGTGGCGCCAAGGTCGTCGCCGTTGTTGCGCAATCCCGTGCTGACGGCGGTGAGCGTGGCATTGAGCTCCACGGGGTTGATCTTGTGCAGTGTGTTGACCAGGCTTTGAAACAGGGTGTTGACCTCGACGGAGACCGAACCCGCGTGCAACTGCGCGCCGGGTGCCAGGGGAGCCGGTGACGGCGCATCGGGCGGTACGAACTCGACGGCCTTCGCGCCGAACACTGTGTTGCTGGCGATCTTGACGATCGAGTTCGACGGGATGAAGTCCATCTGGT
Source organism: Mycolicibacterium hodleri (assembly GCA_006864685.1). Classification (GTDB taxonomy): domain Bacteria; phylum Actinomycetota; class Actinomycetes; order Mycobacteriales; family Mycobacteriaceae; genus Mycobacterium; species Mycobacterium hodleri_B. The sequence goes on from VIFX01000024.1 coordinate 53,127, forward strand.
CGCTGCGGATCGCCAGCGTCAGCTTGGCGTCGGCGCCGTCGTACTCGACGGTGGCGACCTTGCCGACCTGGACACCCAGATACTTGACCTTCGCGTCGGGTTCCATGAGTAGCCCTGCGCGCGGCGAGGTCACCGTCACGTTGGCGGTCGGGGTGAACGCGGCCGTGTAGGACAGGTACGTGAATACCGCTGCTGCGGTGAGCAAGGAGACGAGAACCGCGGCAGCGATCCTGACCGCAGTCTGGTGACTGCGTACCCCGGCCTTCACCGGCGTCTTCTCGTTCGCAAGTCGTCGGTGCAGTCGATTGTCACGTTGTCGCGGCCGTATGACGGCCGGCGCTCACCGTTCTCATCCGGCGCGCCTGCTGCCGGATTCGGCACGCTGGCGCTGGACGTATGGACGACACGAGGCATAGCATGGCACACGCCATGTTTAACTGGCAAGGCTGAGTGAAAACAGGTGTGGGTCGGCCATTTCCGGGCGCTCAGATGGTCAAAGTTCCCGAGGCGTAAGTAGTTTCAGTTCGAATGGCATACGGCCAGCACGTTGAAATGACCGGCCCGTCGTCGCTGTGATCGCAACTGTCACCTAGTTGCCCGTGGGAAAGAGATGCGACGAAGAGTCGCGGGGGAGATCAATGACGCCTCGGTCGACGATCCGGGCCGTGACAGCTCCCGGTCAGCCCGCCGCATTCGTGCGCCCGATCAGATCGATCACGGTGCGCAGCCGACGACGCATCTCGGCATAGGTCCGGCGGCCCTGAACCAGCGCCAGCATTTCCGACGTCCAAACGTCGGCGAGTACGTCGGCGGTCTGTCGGTGTAGCGCCGACGTCGCCCCGCCGCTCATGAGGTGCGCGAACATCTCGCGGGTCTCGACTCTGATCATCTCCGCCTCGGCTGAGGCTACGACGTTGGCGGCGACGTATGCGTGGGCGAGCGCTTCTGTGACGCGATCAGAGTCCTCCATGGCGTGGACGAGGCGCAGCACCACCATCTGGAGTCTGGCGAAGGGGTCCTCGATCTTCGTCAGATGCTGGCCCAAGCTGTCGTCGAAGCGCATCAGTTCCCGATCCAGGGCCCACACGAGCACGTGCACCTTCGACGGAAAGTAGTGATACAGCGTCGCGAGCGATACCTTGGCGCGGTCGGCGATGTCGCGGACGTGCACGCTGTCATAGCCACCCACGGCGGCAACGTCGACCGCGGCATCGAGGATTCGTGCTCGACGTTCGCGTTGACGGTCGGTCGTCAGTTGGTGTTCGGGCAGCGCGGGCTCGTGGTAGGACTTTGGAGCGACGGCGTCGGCACCAAAACCGCCCGGCCGCTTCGGCATTCGCTAGGTCTTCCGGCCGTCCGATGCCCCGTCGGCACCGTCGCGGTCGGTGGCGTTCCCACGCACGGTGGCAAGCATCGCGTCGATCTCGACGAGCTTCACCCTGGGCCGTGACTCCGCCTCGCCGAGTTGGCGCTCGGCGGCGTCGATGGATCGCCAGCCCGACCAGGTCACCGGTTCGGCGCCGCGCTCGGCCATGGTGCGCAGCAGGTCTTGGCGGTCGCCGACCTCTCGGTCCAGCAGGCCGTCGTCGAAGTCGGCAAGCAGGGACGCGACCGTCTCCTCGGCGCAGGTGCGGTTGGTGCCGATGACCCCTCGCGGCCCTCGTTTGATCCATCCGGTGACGTACACACCGGGAACCGGAGTGCGGTCGCCGTCCACGACTCGACCGGCGACGTTCGGAATGACGCCAGCAGCGGAATCCCAGGCCACGCCGTCGATTTCGGAGCCGCGATAGCCGATCGAGCGCAATACCAGCCCCGTCTCGACGAGTTCGGTGTCGGTCGCCGGATCTCCGAGCACCAGGCCACCGCCCTCACCCGAACTGTTTCGGACGACGTGGAGACCCTCGACGCGGTGTTCGCCGACGACGTCGACGGGAGACGCCAGAAAGCGGAACACGATTCGCTTGTTGCCCGGTGTCGTCGGCCGAGCGGCGTACTCGCGGGCGATGTCGAGCTTGGTCGTGGTTTCGACGTCGTCGTCTGGCCTGGCGTCGAGGTCGTCGTCGCCGTCGATCACGATGTCGACCCCGTCCAGATTGCCCAGTGCCATGAACTCGCCGACGGAGAAGGCGGCGTGGCGCAACCCGCGTCGTCCCATGATGACCACTTCGTCGATCTGGCTGTGGTGCAACGACTCCAGTGCGTGACCGGCGATGTCGGTCGTGGCGAGGTGTTCGGAGGTGGCCAGCAGGACGCGGGCGACGTCGACTGCGACGTTTCCGTTGCCGACGAGCACGGCGCGCCTACCGGTCAGGTCGAACTCGTGCCCGGCGTGATCGGGATGGCCGTTGTACCAGCCCACGAAGTCGGACGCCGCATGACTTCCCGGCAGGTCTTCGCCGGGTATCGCGAGATCACGGGTGCGGGTGGCGCCGACGGCGTAGATCACCGCGTGATGGTGGGCGAGCAGATCGTCGTGGGTGACGTCGCGGCCGACCTCGACGTTGAAGTGGGTTCCGAAACGCGGTGAGGCGAAGGAGCGTTGGAAGACGTCGACGATCGACTTGGTGTGCTGGTGGTCGGGGGCGACGCCCGCTCGGATGAGTCCGTATGGGGTCGGCAACCGCTCGAAGAGATCTACCTCGACGCCGTCGACTGCGATCAATTCACTTGCGGCGTAGCACGCTGCGGGACCGGCGCCGACGACCGCAACCCGCAGTCCTCCCGGTGTCACGGGGCGATGCTTGGGTGCGGGCGTGGACGTGTCCGGTTCGAGCGGGTGGCGCTCGAAGTACGCGGCGTTGATGTCCTTGAAGCGCGCTAACGACTCCGGAAGGTCGTCCTCGTAGTGGACCGCGCCAACGGGGCACTCGTCCATGCAGGCGCCGCAGTCGATGCACGCCTCCGGATCGATGTAGAGCATCTCGGTGTCGGTGAATTCTCCGGCGCCGCCGACGGGTCGGATGCAGTCCACCGGACACACCGGAACGCAGCTGGCGTCCTTGCAGCAGTTCTGCGTGATCACGTACGCCACGTCGACGGGCCTTTCGGGTGGGGGAGGGGAAAACGTGCAGGTTCAGCGCTGCGGGACGCCCTCGAGGATCAGGCCGACGGCGGTCTCTACGCGATCAGCGGCTCGCTGGAAGGTCATCGTGCCTGCGGCCGCCTGAATGAGGGCTCCGGAGAACACCAACTCGAGCGTGGCGATCACTTCGGGCCACGACCCCGGGCCGACCGCAGAGGCGATCAGTCGACGGATCTCCAGCCCGATCTGTTCGCGGGCTCGGTCGGCGGTCGGTCCACTGTCGAGGAAGACCGCCGCGCAGGCCGACGCGATCGCCGGTTCCTCGGCGACGACCAACATCATGTGGCTCAGTTGCTCGGCCACCCGGGTGACCGAGCCGTGGTTGGCGTCGGTGCTCAGCTCGACGCCCCGGATCCGGCGGAGGCAGGTTTCGACGACGAGCTCGTCGGTTGAGGAGAACAGCTGGGCTGCGGTCGTGGCCGATACGCCGGCCCGGGCGGCCACCTCGTCGACGGAGATGGCGTCCATCGAGGACTCGCGGAGCAGGTCGACCGTCGCGTCGATCAACTTCGTCGATGCCTCGGCGTTCGACCGGCGGCGCCGCCGAGCCTCTAGCTCGGTGACGTCGGCCGAGTCTCCACTGGACATGTGTCCAGGATATGCACGACCTGCGCGCCTGGGCAAGCCGATGCAGAAGGTCCGGAGAATAACGATGTTTGGAGGACGGTCCAACGCACTTCAGTGAAGTGCGCTACCCAGACCCCGTCATGCAGACCCTCAAACTAGACATATGTCCAGTCCTCGGGTGCGGCTGACTCGACGCTGTGGCTAAGCTGTGGGCGCCAGTCACCTCCGCGAGGAGTAGGGAACCCGGTGAGAATCCGGGACTGACGCGCAGCGGTATGGGGATACGAGGCGGGCCACTCGATCGTTGAGAGCCACTGGAAGCGACGCTTCTGGGAAGGCGGCCCGCCGAGGACGACCCCCGAGTCCGAAGACCTGCTGGCGCCTGCGGTCCTCCCCGCGGGCTACTCATCGGGCCTCGCTGACTAGGCCCCTGATGCAAAGGCTCGTCATGCGCTCATCTCGTCGTGCTTCGACAATGGCTTTCCTTCTCGCGGTGGTACTGGCCGGCTGTAGTCCGGCCGCCGAACGACCATCCGCCGCAACGCAGACCGGCTACCCTGTCTCCCTCGACGACTGCGGTCGCACGGTGACGGTGGAGCGCCCACCCGAACGGATCGTGTCCCTCAACCAGGGCAGCACCGAGATGCTGCTGTCGCTGGGGGTGGCCGATCGCGTGATCGGTACTGCGGGCTGGACCGATCCGATCCTTCCGTCCCTGGAAGCCGCCAACGCCGGGGTCAAGCGGCTGGCAGACACCGCGCCGTCGTACGAAGCGGTCTTGAACGCCGAGCCCGACCTGGTCACGGCGTCGTTCCCGGACACGCTCGGTGCCGGCGGCGTCACCACTCCCGAGAACCTCGAGAAGCTGGGTGTCCCTTCCTACGTCTCGGCCGTCGAGTGCACGAAGGAGGCGGGTAGCTCCGACGGTGCGCGCTCCAGCACGTTGGAAATCGACGCCGTCTACCAGGAGATTCGCGACCTGGCGACGCTCGTCGACCGTCGAGATCGGGGCGACGCGATCATCGCCGACATGCAGGACCGCGTTGCGCGACTGTCGGGAACCAAGACCGTCGACGGCACGACCGCAATGTACTGGTTCGCCAACGCCGAGTCGCCCTATCTGGCCGGTTGTTGCGGAGGGCCCGGCATCATCTCGCGCACCCTCGGTTTGACGAACGCATTCGCCGACGCCAGGGAGGACTGGCCCCAAATCGGCTGGGAGACCGTCGCGCAACGCAACCCCGACGTTCTGATCCTCGGCGACCTCACCCGCAAGAGTCAGACCGCCGAGAACGCCGCCGCGAAAATCGCCTTCCTGGAGTCGAATCCGGTGACACGCGAGATGACGGCGGTCAAGAACAAGCGCTACATCGCCCTGGCGGGCGCCGAACTCAACCCCAGCATCCGCATCGTCGACGCCATGGAAACCGTGGCCGACGGACTGCGCAGACACGGTTTGACGCGCTGACCGATGGTGTCATTGCGTCGACGTGCGCCACTTGCCGTCGTCTGGCCGGCCGGGGTGGTACTCCTCCTCGTCTCGGTCGCCGTGGCGACCACCATCGGACCGTCGGATCTCGGGCCCGCAGACGCCTATGCGGCGGTGCTGGAGCGGCTCGGCGGTCCGAGGTCGCAGCTGACGATGTTGCAACAGAGCATCATCTGGGATCTTCGACTGCCGCGTGCACTGCTGGCGGCGGCGTGCGGCGCCGGCCTTGCGCTGTGCGGGGTGATCCTGCAGTCGCTGCTGAGGAACCCGCTGGCCGATCCGTTCATCCTCGGGGTGGCCTCCGGCGCGTCGACGGGAGCCGTGTCGATCGTCGTGCTCGGAATCGGCGCGGGGGCAATAGGACTGGCGGCAGGAGCCTTCGTGGGGGCGGTCGTGGCCTTCGGTCTGGTGCTGGTGCTCGCCGTGGCGGCGGGTACCGGCATGGATCGGATGATCTTGGCGGGAATCGCTGCCACCCAGTTGTTCTCGGCGCTCACGTCGTTCATCGTCTTCACCTCGGCGGACGCCGAGCAGACCAGAGGCGTGCTGTTCTGGCTGCTCGGGTCGCTCAGCAGCGCGTCGTGGAGTGACGTGGCGCTTTGCGGTGCGGTGGTGGCATTCGGGGTGGCGGTCTGCTGGGCGTTCGCCTCGACGCTGGATGCCTTTCTCTTCGGCGAGGACGCGGCCGCCTCGCTCGGGGTGGCGGTGGCCAGGGCCAGGATGGTCCTGCTGGTGGTGACGGCCCTGGTGACCGCCGTCATCGTGTCCACCTCGGGCGCAATCGGTTTCGTCGGACTCGTGCTGCCGCATGCGGCACGGGCTCTGGTGGGGACGCGGCACCGGGTGTTGGTGCCGACGGCGACGATCCTCGGCGCGATCTTCCTGGTCTGGGTGGACACCGCGGCTCGCCTCGTCATCGCGCCGCAGGAACTGCCGGTCGGGGTGGCGACGGCGATCGTCGGGGTGCCCGCGTTCGTGGTCATCCTGGTTCGGCGCAGGAGGGGCGCATGAGTCTGACTGCCGATCGGGTCTCCTGGCGAGTCCGCGACAAGCTCGTCGTCGACGGAGTCGACGTCTCCGTCGCCACCGGTAGCACGGTCGGCCTCCTCGGGCCGAACGGCTCTGGGAAGTCGTCGCTGCTGAGGTTGTTGGCCGGGTTGCGCGCCACGTCGTCGGGTGTGGTCCGTCTCGACGACCTCGACGTCGCGGCCATCAGTCGCCGCCGACTCGCCCGTCGGCTCGCCGTGGTGGACCAGGACGCGGCCACCGATCAGGACCCGACGGTCCGTGACGTGGTGGACCTCGGGCGTCTCCCGCATCGGCCGGCGTGGGCGCCGATGTCGGCACGGGACCGCGAGGTCGTCGAATCTTCCGCTGCCACAACGGGTGTCGTCGACCTGCTGGAGCGGCGGTACTCGACGCTGTCCGGCGGAGAACGACAGCGCGTGCAGATCGCCAGGGCGCTGGCGCAGGAACCCTCGGAGCTGCTGCTTGACGAGCCGACCAACCACCTCGACATCCGCCACCAGCTCGAGCTGCTGGAACTGGTGGCCGCGGCCGACACCACCACGGTGATGGCGCTGCACGACCTCAACCTGGCGGCTACCTACTGCCAGGAGCTGGTGGTGCTCCGGGGTGGCCGCGTGCACGTGGCAGGACCGCCGGCTGCCGTCCTCACACCCGAGGTGATCGCCGAGGTGTACGAGGTGGAGGCGACGGTGGTGCTGGAGGACGGGCGACCGAACATCAAGTTCGGCAGGCCGATTGGGCAGGTGGCCGCCCCGGTCAGGACCGGCCCGCGGCCGCCAGGATGAGGGCCGCGACGGACCTTGGCTCGGTGATCAAGGACAGGTGTGAGGTGTCGAGCTCAATCGTGTTGGCTCCCATCCGATGTGCGAGGAACCGCTCGAGGTCCGGGTTGATCGTCCGGTCCTGCGTCGACACCTGATACCAGGTGGGCTTGGCGCGCCAGGCCGCGGTGGTCGTGCGTTCTCCAGGAAGGCTGGCGAGGTTGCGGCCCTGGACGGCGTACAGCGCGCGAGCTCGGGCGGTGGGGACTCCGCCGGCGAAGTCCTCGAGGAACGCCGTCTCCCCGAGTTGGGCGTAGCCGTCCGCCGCGACGACCACCCCTGCCGACGCCGGGGGAGTGGGGTACTGCTTGGCAAGGGCGGGGAAGTCCTCGCCGGCGTCGGGCGCGCGAGCCGCGACGTACACCAGGGCGCTGATCCCGTCGTCGCCGCCGACCTCGCTGACGATGGTCCCCGACCACGAGTGGCCGACCAGGACCGTGGGCCCCTCGTGCAGCGCGAGGACTCGGCGGGTCTCTGCGGTGGCGTCGGCCAAGGTGGTCAGGGGGTTCTGCACGACCGCGACGTCGAGGCCGGCGTCCTGCAGATGCGGGACGACGTCGATCCAGGAGGAGCCGTCGGCGTACAGGCCATGAACCAGCACGACGCTGCGAGCGCGCACCTCGGCGACGTGGATGCCGCCAACGGGGCTGTCGGCCAGCGCCGGTGGACTGAGGCGGGTGGCCGCCGCGGTCGCTACCACACCCGCCAGACCTGCCTTGCCAAGGTTGCGACGAGACAGGGTTCGACCAGACGAAGACATGACGCTCCTTCTCGAGACGGTGCCGGCGCGGGCCACGTCCGACCAATGGTGTCGCGAATCGGCCGGGTAGTCGAGTCCCCGGGGGCGCACTCCTAGCCGGTGACGGTGGGCGCCAACGAAAACCCTGGTGGCGCCGACACGTTGAGCACTTCCCGCAGTCGGTGGCCCAGGCGGTCGAGCCGTTCGCCGTCCATCCTGCTGCTCGGCCCGGTGATGCTCACGGCGACGGGACGTCCGGTGGGTCGCCTCAGCGCCACGCCCACACAGCAGATACCGGCCTCGTTCTCCTCGCGCTCCATGGCGAAGCCGCTGAGGCGCGCCTCGCCGACCGCGCGGCGGAATCTGTCGACCACCACGGGCTCCGCGCCGGCGGTGTACGCCGACAGTTGTGCGTCGGAGGCGCCTTCGCCTGCCACCATGGCGCGCCCGAGCGCAGTGGTAAGGACGCTGACCTGGCGGCCTACCCGAGACCACACGCGCATGGCCCGGTCGGGTTCCACCTTGTCCAGGTACAGGACGTCACGGCCTTCGAGGATTCCCAGGTGCACCAGTTCTTGGACCTCTTGGCAGATGGCGAGCAGCGTGGGGCGGAACAATGTGGGCAGGTTCTCTTCACGCTGGAACCGCTCGACCAAAAGTGCTGGGCGCGAACCCAATCGGTAGCGCTGATTGTCGCCCTGTTCGGCGAAGCCCCGGTGTTGCAGCGCCTGCAGGGTTCGGTGGGCGGAGGCCTTGTTGAGTCCGCTTGCCTCGACCACGTCGCGCAGCGCCATCCCCTCGGGGCCGGCGTCTGCCAACAGTTCGACCAACGCGAGCGCCTTGTCCACGCTGCCGACCGGGGACGGCGAGTCGCCGTTCGTCATCGCGTCCCCCTTCGTTCTGCGGCCGTACCGAGAGCTTCGCACACCGACTTGGTGACGCTTGACACACAGAATGGCCGCATGCCAGTGTGGTTCACATAACGATACATGCGGTTCATAATACGGAACAGACGTGTTCCGTAGGGCCTGGAAAGGGAACGATGCTGAGACTGTCTCGTCAGACCACGCCGACCGGCGCGCTGTTGGGCGCTTCGGCAGGCGACGCCACGGGGATGGTCCACCTGGGTCTCGGCAACTTTCACCGCGCCCACACCGCTGTCTACACCGCCCAAGCCCTGGCCGCCGAGCCCGGGGAATGGGGGATCCACGGTTTCGCCAACCGGTCCCACGACGTGGTCACCGCGATGCGTGCGCAGGATGGTCGCTACTCCGTCCTCGAGCTCTCGGAGCGGGGCCGACGCGCCGCCGTCGTGGACGTCCACCGCGGCCTCGGCGTCCTCGCCGACGAACCCGAGGCGTTCGTCGCCGCGGTTGCCGCCCCGGCCAACCGCATCCTGACGCTGACCGTCAGCGAGGTCGGCTACTGCCGCTCCCCGCGCAACGGACGCCTCGACGTCGACGACGACGACGTCCGCGCCGATCTCGCCGACCCCGCAAACCCCCGCAGCACGATCGGACTCGTCGCCCGCGGTCTCGCCGTCCGCGCCGCGAACGGCGCCCCGATGACCGTGCTGTCGTGCGACAACCTGCAGTCGAACGGACACGTCACCCGCGCCGTCGTCACCGAGTTCCTCCACGCGAGCTCCGCTCCCGAGGACGTGCTGGCCTTCGTGCGCGATCACGTCACGTTCCCCAACTCGATGGTCGACCGCATCGTGCCCTCGACGACGAGCGGCACCGTCACCGACGTCGGCGAGTTACTCGGCGTCGACGACCGCTGCCCCGTGCCCGCCGAGGAGTTCACCATGTGGGTCCTCGAGGACGACTTCGCCGCAGGCCGACCTGCCTGGGATCGCGCCGGAGCGATCATCAGCGACGAGGTCGAAGCCTACGAACTCGTCAAGCTCCGACTGCTCAACGGTTCGCACTCCCTGATCGCCTACCTCGGAATCCTCGACGGGCAGGGCACCATCGCCGACGCGTGGGCGCAGCCGTTCGTTCGCGACGCCGTCCGGGCGTGCATCACGCACGAGTACCTGCCGACCATCGCACTGCCGAGGGACTTCGGCGTCGACGCCTACCTCGACTCGCTGTCACACCGGTGGGCCAACTCCGCACTGGGGCACCGGACGTCACAGGTCGGCACCGACGGTTCGGTCAAACTGCTGCAGCGCGTCCCGGAACCCGCCCTGATTGCCTTGCGCGACGGGAAGATTCCCCACCTGCTGGCGCTGACCGTTGCCGGCTGGATCGTGTCGGTCGCGCCGCCTGCCGGCGTTGACGCCGGCCCGTACGCCGGCGAAATCCGTGAACCCGCGCGAGACAGGCTGGCCGAGGTGACACGCGGCGCGGCTGGCCCCCGTGAGCATGCGCTGGCGGTGCTGCGTGGCGGATTCCTGCCCGACGACCTCGTCGCACACGACGCGTTCACCGACCGGGTCGCGGACCTCGTCGCAGTCATCGCCCGCAGCGGCATTCGCGCCGCGGCGCAGGACGCCGTCGACGCGGTCGACAACAGGAGAGTGTCATGAAAGCCCTTGCAATCCACGGCAAAGAGGACATCCGGTGGGAGGACCGCTCCGCGCCTGAGCCGGCCGACGGTGAGGTCCGGCTGCGCGTCGGCTACGTCGGGATCTGCGGGTCGGATCTGCACTACTACTTCCACGGGGCCAACGGCGAGAACGTCGTCCGTGAGCCGTTCACGCCTGGACACGAGCTGTCCGCGGTCGTCGACTACGACCCGTCCGGCCGGTATCCGGCTGGCGCGCCGGTGACGGTGCACCCGGCGCGCTACGGAGCGCCGGTCGCCGGCCTTCAGGAGCGCCCGCACCTGCGGCCTGGCGGCGACTACCTCGGCAGCGCAGCCACGTTCCCGCACCGCCAGGGCGGGGCCGCCGAATTGCTGATCGTCGAAGACCACATGATCCGGCCGTTGCCCACCGGCCTGCCCCTGTTGCGGGCGGCGCTGGCCGAGCCGCTCGCCGTCGCGCTGCATGCCGTCAACTTGGCCCCGGCGCTGGCCGGCCGTCGCGTTCTGGTGATCGGCGCGGGCCCCATCGGCTTGCTCGTCGTCGCCGCCGCGGCCGAAGCCGGAGCGGCCGCCATCGGCGTCACCGATCTGCGCGCAGAGCCGCTGGAACGCGCAGTCGCCTTGGGCGCCAACGAAACCGCACTCGTCGGCCGCGACGTCGTCGAGAACGAGTCCTACGACGTCGTCTTCGAATGCTCTGGAGTCGGCGTCTCGGTCACCCAGGCGGTGCGGGCAGTCCGACGGGCCGGCACCGTCGTGCAGGTCGGGATGCTGCCGAATGCCGAGATCGGCGTCAACCTGTCACCGATGCTGGCCAAGGAGGTGAGCTTGGTCGGCGCCTTCCGGTTCTCCACCGAGATCGACGACGCGATCGCACTGCTCGCCGCCTCCGACCGCTTCGACGCGGTGATCTCTCACGTGATCCCGGCGGCCGACGCCGTGAACGCCTTCGCCGTGGCCCGCGACGCCTCGGCGTCGGCCAAGGTCATGCTCCAACTCTGAAATCCCATCCACTGCAACGTTGCAACCACCCCGAGGAACGACGATGACGACAGCACAAACCCCCGACCCGCGCGCGGACGAACATCCGCCGGTCGCCCAACGCAGCACCGCCGACCTGGTCCGGGCAGCCGTCTCCGGGTGGTTGGGCACCGCCCTGGAGTTCATGGACTTCCAGCTCTACTCGCTGGCGGCGGCATTGGTGTTCAGCCAGCTGTTCTTCTCTGGTGAGAGCGCCGGGATGGCCGTGGTCCTGTCGATGGCCACCTACGGCGTCGGGTACATCGCCCGGCCCCTTGGCGCCATCTTCTTCGGTCGGCTCGGTGACCGCATCGGACGGCGAAAGGTGTTGTTCTACACCATTCTTCTGATGGGTGCGGCCACCACGTTGATCGGTGTCCTGCCGACCTATCAGCAGGTGGGTGTGCTGGCACCCATTCTGCTGGTGGCGCTGCGACTGCTGCAGGGCTTCGGCGCAGGCGCGGAGATCAGCGGTGCGGGCGTGATGCTCGCCGAGTACGCACCCGTCAAGCGGCGCGGTTTCGTCGCGTCCCTGGTGGGCCTCGGCACCAACTGCGGAACGCTTTTCGCCTCGGGCATCTGGGCGATCCTGCTTGGCGTCATGGTCGAAAGCGACGTCATCGCGTGGGGCTGGCGGATCCCGTTCATCGCCAGCGCCATCGTCATGGTGTTCGCGGTCTGGGTGCGGTTGAACCTCAAGGAAAGCCCCGTCTTCGAAGAGCGCGAGGACGTCGTCGACGGGCGGGCCATGTCTCGCGAGGAGATCTTGGCCCAAGCCGGGCAGGTCGAGACCCGCACCGTGGAAGCGTTGCAGCGCAAGCCGATCAAGGCCATCGCCGTGGCGTTCTTCCTCCGGTTCGGCCAGGCAGGCAACTCCGGGCTGATCCAGACCTACCTCATCTCGTTCATGACCCTGACGCTCGCACTGCAGAAGAGCCTCAGCGCCAACATCGTCATCGTGTCCTCGCTCGTCGGATTCCTCACCATCCCGCTGATCGGTTTCCTCGGCGACAGGTTCGGCCGCCGCAGGATGTACATCATCGTCATGTCGTCGGCCCTGGTCGTCGTCGTTCCCGCCATGATGGCGATCGACTCGAAGAACCTGCTGTGGGTGTTCGTCGGCTACGTCGTGCTCCACAACGTCGCGGTGCTCAGCCCGGCCTCGCTGGAGAACGTGTCGATCCCCGAGATCTTCGGTTCCCGCAACCGCTACACCCTCACCGCCGTCGTCCGTGAGATCGCCGCGGTGATCGCCACCGGCATCGGACCCGTCCTCGTCGCCGCCTGGGTGGCCGCCACGACGGGCAGCCCCATCCCGATCATGGTGATGCTGGTGCTGTACTCGCTCTCAGCGCTGATCGTCGCGGTGTGGGCCAAGGACTGGACCGGGCGCGACCTCACCGACCCGCTGCCCGCCATGTGACGGAGTTGAGTCGAATAACCCACCGCCGCAACGAAAGAGATTCATGACCATCCAGAGCATCGACGTCAACGTCTGCAGTCCGGGCCGCAACTTCGTCACCCTCAAGATCGTCACCAGTGACGGTGTGGTCGGGTGGGGGGACGCCACGCTCAACGGGCGCGAGCTGTCCGTGGCGGCATACCTGTCCGAGCACCTGGCCTCCACGCTGATCGGTCGCGACGAAGATCGCATCGAGGACACCTGGCAGTACCTCTACCGCGGGGCTTACTGGCGTCGCGGGCCGGTCACCATGGCCGCCATCGCGGCGGTCGACATGGCGCTGTGGGACATCAAGGCCAAGAAGGCCGGGATGCCGCTGTATCAGCTGCTCGGCGGCGCCAGTCGGGATCGTATCCGGGTGTACTGCCATGCGTCGGGCGGCGACTACCCGGCGCTCAAGGATGCGATCAGCGGCTACCTCGACGCCGGGTACACCGCGGTGCGCGTGCAGACCGGCGTACCGGGTCTCGGCCAGATCTACGGGGTGTCCACCACCAAGGCGGGCGGCAGATACGACTACGAACCGGCCCATCGCGCCGCGGACGGCAGCGCGGCGACCGCGCCGATCGAGGAGGTGTGGGACACCCGCGCGTACCTGTCCCACATGCCCTCGGTGTTCAGTCGCATCAGGGAGGACTTCGGCACGGGGGTGCGGATCCTGCACGACGGGCACCATCGAATGACGCCCATCGAAGCTGCCAGGTTCGCGAAAGACGTTGAGCCCTATGACCTCTTCTGGCTGGAGGACTGCACACCAGGCGAGGACCAGGCGGCGCTGCGCCTGGTGCGTCAGCATTCCACCACTCCGTTGGCCATCGGCGAGGTGTTCAACTCGGTCTACGACTACCAAACGCTGATCACCGAGCGGCTGATCGACTACGTGCGGTCTGCGGTCACCCACACCGGCGGTATCACCGCGATGAAGAAGCTGCTGGACTTCGCGGGCATCTACGGCATCAAGTCGGGGATGCACGGGCCGACGGACGTCTCTCCGGTCGGGATGGCTGCGGCGCTGCACCTCGACATGGCGATCCACAACTTCGGCATCCAGGAGTACATGCCGCACAGTGACGTCACCCTGGGCGTGTTCCGCACGTCGTACACCTTCGATCGCGGCTTCCTGCATCCCGGCGACGCGCCAGGCCTTGGTGTCGAACTCGACGAAGAGGCCGCCTCGGCCTTTGAGTACACGGCGGCATACCTGCCGGTGAATCGACTGCAGGACGGGACCGTTCATGACTGGTGACACGCCGACTCGGCTCCAGATTCCCGCCCGCACCGCGGCAGCCAAGCTGATCGTGGTGGTGCGGGCGCCGGACGCGGCCGACTACGACAGGGTGCTCGACGTGTTGGTCGAGGCAGGAATCCGCAGCGTCGAGCTCACTCTCACCACACCGGGCACCCTGGAGCGGCTCCCGGAGCTGCTCGCGCGGTACGGCGACGAGGCCGACATCGGCGTCGGCACCGTGGTCGACGGCGAGCAGTTGGACGCGGCCGTCGGAGCCGGGGCGCACTACCTGGTCACCCCCGTGGCGGATCCGGATCTCGTCGCCGCGGCGACCCTCGCCGGGGTCCCGATCGTGCCCGGTGGCCTGACTCCGACCGAACTGTTCGGTGCCTGGCGCGGCGGGGCTGCCGCCGTGAAGATCTTCCCGGCCAACGTGGTTGGCCCCAGCTACCTCAAGGATTTACGCGGGCCGTTTCCCGGCATCGCCGCGGTTCCCTCCGGCGGGGTGGACCTGGCTGGCGCTGCGGCGTGGCTGGCGGCCGGTGCCGCTGCGGTCAGCGTGGGCGGACCGTTGCTTGGTGACGCCCTGCGCGGCGGTGACCTGGCGGCCCTTCGCGACCGGACGGCGGAATTCGTGGCGGTCTGCGGGCAGGCGTCGTGACGGCAAGAGTCGTCACCGTCGGCGAGACGATGGCGTTGCTGCGCACCAGGGACATCGGCTCGCTGCGGCACGTGTCGGAAATGGTCCTCGGCATCGGCGGAGCCGAGAGCAACGTGGCAATTGGATTGCGCCGCTTGGGCGTCGGCGTCGGGTGGCTCGGCCGGGTTGGCGACGACGCCCTCGGGGAACGCGTCACCCGCGAGATCCGCGCCGAGGGGGTGGAGGTCGTCGGGATCGTCGACGCTCAGGCTCCGACCGGGCTGATGCTCAAGGAGCGGCCGTCACCGAGTTCGACGGCGGTGTTCTACTACCGGGCTGGATCGGCCGGTTCGCGGATGCGGCCGGAGGACGTCCCGGCCGGCTGGATCGAGGATGCCGAGCTGCTGCACGTCACCGGCATCACCGCGCTGCTGTCCGAGAGCGCGCGGGAGTGCCTGCTGGCCAGCGTGAGTCGTGCGCGGACCGCTGGTGTTCGGGTCAGCTTCGACGTGAACTACCGGTCGACGCTGGCGCCGCCCGACGTCGCGGGTCCGTTGCTGCGCACGATTGCCGAGCGTGCCGACCTCGTCTTCGGTGGCGCCGACGAACTGCGGTTGCTGTTCCCGGATGCCGATGCCGCCGAGGCCGCCGATCGGCTGGTCCGCGGGGGATGCCGTGAAGTGGTGGTGAAACACGGGGCCGACGGAGCTGCCGTACATTCGTCGGGTGCCGTCGTGGAAGGCCCTGGCTTCTCGGTCGACGTGGTCGACACCGTCGGCGCGGGAGACGCGTTCGTGGCGGGATACCTGAGCGCGCTGCTGGAGAAACTCGACGTTCCCGAACGCTTGCACCGGGCGAACGCCTGCGGCGCGATGTTGTGCATGACCCCCGGGGACTGGGAATCCACTCCGACGCTGAGTGACGTGGAGCGGTTCTGCCAACCGGGCGCCGATCCCGTGTTGCGATAGCGCGGACGCTGGGTCAGGCGTAGCCGATCCAGCCGCGAAAGGTGAACGCGGAGAAGAACTGTGTGACACCGGTGAAGCCGGCCTCTTCCAGGACAGCACGGTCCTCGCCGGGGTTGAGCGCCGGCATGTGCTCGCGGAGCATGGTGCCGGCCTTTTCCACGTGGATGGACTCGACGCCCGAGGCGACGAGATAGGCCTCGTGACGGCCCAGCCACAGTTCTCGCTCGGCCGGGTCACCCTGCGGATAGCTGACGTGCATGACCACGAGCGGTGCGCCGGGCCGCAACCGCCGGTGCACGTCGGCGAGGGTGCGCAGGCGCTCGTCGCGATCGATCAGATGCAAGAGCAGCAACGCCGTCGCGGCGTCGAACGGTCCGTCCGGTGCGTCGTCGACGTAACCCTGGTGCACGCTCATTCGGGACGCGAGCGGACCGAGCGTCGTCATGGCGAGGTCGAGCATGGCTGCCGAGGGGTCGACGGCGAGGAACGTCCAGTCGGGATGCGCCGTCGCCAGGGCCTTCGTCTCGAGCCCGCCCCCGGCCCCCAGCACCAGTACCCGGGCGTCTTCTGGTGCTCGTTCGGCGAGCAGAACCGACACCATGGTGTGGACGTCGTGGTAGCCGGGGACGGCCCTCGCGGCTTGTTGGGGATAGGCGGCCACCAGCGCGGGATCGGCGAAATCGTATGGAGACTCGGTATTCATGTCGGCCAGCATCTCGCCGGGCTGCCTAAGGTGGCAAGGAGATTTGCCGATGTGGCAAGACTTGACGGCGCCAACGTCACGTGTGGCGAAGCCAGGTTCGGATGCGGGCGCGCGCGTTGGCATAGGGCGACGAGGTGTTCAGCGAGATCATCCGCCCCATGGTCCACTTGCCGTACCAGGGCGCGCCGTAGAGATCGGCGTCGGTGTATCCCTCAACCAGGACGAGGATCAGGTCCTTTGCCTCGAGGAGTTGGGTGCGTAAGCCGTCCCAGTCGTCGTCGTGATGTTCGGCGTAGTACCGCTTGGCGAGAAGGCCGAGTTCGTTCCACCTGATTCCGGGGGCCGGAAACTCGTCGGGCAGACCCGCGGCGCGGCGCCGATGCCAGGTGAGGACTTGCTGATTCCAGCCGACCAGGTAGGCCACCAGATCTGCTGGACTCATCATGGTGTCCTTGACGTGCCCCTTCAGGACGGGCTGTCGTGCCGCATCGGGTGGAACCCGGTCGAGGTCACCGCTGAGCTGTGTGAAGGTCTTCTCGATCGCGGCGAGAAGCTCGTCCTTGGACGTGGGAATGGCCACGCGATCGTCACATCTGCGCGGGTCGAGAGGCTTGGCGCGCGTCGGTTCTCACCGTCGATTCTAGCGACGACGTGGCCCCCACGGAGAGCTCGCAGGCGGCTATGTTGGGTGCAACCCGAATGCGGATCGAGGTGCCCGTGACGTCGTTACTCAGATTGCTGCGCAAGAGAATTGGCGACTTCCCCTATCCCCATCAGATAGCCGGACTGTTGGACAATCCGCTGCGGCGCGCACTGGAGAATCCGTCGGCCAGCGTCGACGCGATTGGTCTCACCGGTGGCGAAAGCGTCGTGGAGATCGGACCGGGGCCGGGGTTCTTCAGCGTCGAGATCGCTCGACGGCTCACCACCGGCCGGCTGGTCCTCTTCGACATCCAACCCGAGATGTTGGACAAGGCGCGCCGGAAGCTCGACGGTGCCGGGTACCGGAACGTGGACTTCCATGCGGGAAGCGCAGACGCCGAACTTCCCTTTGCCGACGCCCAATTCGACGCCGCGTTCCTGGCCGAGGTCATCGGTGAGGTGCCCGACAAGGACGCGTGCCTTCGCTCGCTGGCGCGGATCGTGAAGCCCGGGGGAGTGCTGGTCTTCCACGAGTCGTTCCCCGATCCGGATCGGCTGAACCTGACCGAATTGCGCGCGCTGGCCGAACCGCACGGGTTCGAACTTGCCATCGCCCGTGGCAGCCGGTGGAAGGACGTCGTCGTGTTCCGCAAACCCGTTGCAGCTCAAGAGAAACGGAGACTGTGATCCCGGGCGCTGTCCCGGTCGGCGGGTTCGACGGTGTTCGTGCTCTACGAGTCGGTGCCGGAGCGAGGGAACCGACGGTCGATGATCGACAGGGCGTGCTCGGCCCAGCGGATGTTGTCCTGCTCGAAGGCGATTCCCCGGAGCAGGGTGAGGTAGGGGCCCACGGCGTTCGTCGCTGCTAGGTGTTGGTCTTCGGATTCGTCGCCGAGCATCCGGGTCCTGAGGCGTTCGAGAAGTACCAATTTGTCTGTGGCCCGGAGGATTTGGTTGGCCACGGCGTCGCGAATCGCCGTGGCGTCACCTGCGTCGAGGGCTTGCACCATGACGAGCAGATCGTCGCGGATGGCGGTCGGCTTTGGTTGCTGGCGGGTGAACACGCGGATCGCGTCGTGCCCGGCGGTGGTCAGGGTGTAGAGCCTCTTGGTGGGGCGACGTTGTTGGGGGACGACCCGGGCTTCGATGAGGCCGTCGGCGGCCAAGCGGTCGAGCTCACGGTAGAGCTGCTGGGGAGTGGCGGTCCAAAAATTGGCGACGGAGCGGTCGAATCGCTTGGCCAAGTCGTAGCCCGATGCTTCGCCCTCGAGGAGCGCGGCCAACACCGCGTCGCGAAGCGCCATGCGGCAACACTACCTGCTCGCTAGTCAACGAAGTGATTAGTCACATCTAGACAATCTGTTGATGCCGTGATTAAGGTGCGAAGTGACTAATCAATTTCATGACTAGGTAGGGGTGGTGGCATGCAGCGGTTCCGCCGGGCAGTCGAGGCGCGCGACGAAGAGGCGATCGCCGCGCTTCTCGCCGACGACGTGGTGTTCACCAGCCCGGTCGCCTTCACGCCGTACCCGGGCAAGGCGACCACCGCGGCGATCCTGCGGGCGGTGATGCGGGTGTTCGAGGACTTCCACTACGTCCGCGAGATCACCGACGGCAACGGCCAGGATTCGGCGCTGATCTTTCAAGCCGTCGTGGCCGGCAAACAGGTCACCGGCTGCGACTTCCTGCACGTCAACGACGAGGGCTTGATCGACGATTTCACCGTCATGGTCCGTCCACTGTCGGCCGCGGTCGCCGTATCGGAGGCGATGGGCGCCCAATTCGACCGAGTGCAACGCGAAGCCGCGACCGCGGCCACTGTTCACCCTGACATGTAAGGAACGGCAATGGCATTCAGCTTGGATCTCACCGAGGAGCAACTCGACCTGCAGAAGTGGGTGCACGGCTTCTCCGCCGACGTGTTGCGCCCGGCCGCAGCGGAATGGGACGAACGCGAAGAGCTGCCCTGGCCGGTGCTCAAGGAAGCCGCCCAGATTGGCCTGTACAGCTGGGAGGCGCTCAACCAGTTCTTCGCCGATCCCACCGGGCTGCTGATGTGTCTGGTCGCCGAGGAACTGTATTGGGGTGATGCCGGTGCGGCAATGGTGATCTTCGGGACCAACCTTGCATTGGGCGGCCTGTTGTCGGCCGCGACCCCCGAGCAGTTCGCCGAATGGGGTCCGCAGTGCATCGGTGATGCGGCCAACCCGAAACTCGGGGCCTTCTGCGTGTCCGAGCCCGACGCCGGATCCGACGTCTCCAACCTGCGTACGCGCGCCCGCTATGACGAAGCCACCGACGAATGGGTGCTCAACGGGCAGAAGGCGTGGATCACCAACGGGGGAGTAGCCGCAGTGCACGTCGTGGTCGCCTCGGTCGACCCCGAACTCAAATCCCGCGGACAGGCCACCTTCGTGATCCCCGAGGGCACCCCCGGGTTGGTCGGCAACCGCAAGATCCTCAAGCTGGGGCTGCGCTCCTCACACACCGCCGACGTCTTCCTCGACGACGTGCGGGTGCCCGGTCGGTGCCTGCTAGGCGGCAAGGACCGACTCGACGAGCGACTGGCTCGCGCGCGGGAGGGCACGCGCACCGGCACCCAGAACGCGATGCGCACCTTCGAACTGACCCGGCCCATCGTGGGCGCCCAAGCGTTGGGCATCGCCCGCGCCGCCTATGAGTACGCGCTGGACTACGCGAAGGGGCGGCACGCCTTCGGACGGCCCATCATCGACAATCAGGCCATCGCATTCGCCTTGGCCGACATGCGCACCGAGATCGACGCGGCACGTCTGCTGGTGTGGCGCGCGGCATGGATGGCGGCCAGCGGCAAGACGTTTGAGGCCGGCGAGGGGTCGATGTCGAAACTCAAGGCAAGTGAGGTCGCCGTCTGGGCTACCGAACGGGCCGTGCAAATCCTCGGCGGCGCCGGCTACAGCCGCGAGCACCCCGTCGAACGGTGGTACCGAGACGCCAAGATCTACACGATCTTCGAAGGCACGTCCGAGATTCAACGCCTCGTCATCTCCCGGGCCATCTCCGGAACCAAGATCCGCTGAATGACCGACACCATGCATCCGTTCCAGTGCGCCGTCGAAGCGCGCGACACCGCGGCGATTGAGAGTTCACTCGCAGACGACGTCGTGTTCACCAGCCCCAACACCTTCAGGCCCCATCGCGGAAAGCCAATCACCGCAGCGTTTCTGCGGGCGGTGCTGCGTGTCCTCGACGACTTCCACTACGTCCGCCAGATCTCCGACAGTGACGGTGACGACCACGTCTTCGTCTTCGAGGCCAGAATCGGTGACGTCGCAGTGTTCGGCTGCGACCTGGTGCACTGCGATGGCGACGGCAAGATCGACGACTTCGTCGTGATGGTCAGGCCGCTGTCGGCGGCCAACGCTTTGCAGGTAGCCATGGGAGCCGAAATGGAACGGATTCAGCACGAAGCTACGATGACCGTCGAGTCCGATCGGAAAGAGGCGTGATGCGCATAGGCCTGGGTATCAACTACGCCGGTGGGTTCAAGGAAGTCGCGGCTGAAGTCGCGGATCTCGAACGCGCCGGCCTGGACATCGTCTTCGTTCCGGAGGCCTACTCCTTCGATGCGGTCAGCGCGCTGGGATATCTCGCGGCCAAGACCGATCGCATCCAACTGGCGTCGGGAATCCTGCAGCTCTACACCCGCACCCCCACCCTGACGGCGATGACCGCCGCCGGGTTGGACTACGTCTCCGACGGCCGCTACATCCTCGGATTGGGAGCATCGGGACCGCAGGTGATCGAGGGCTTTCACGGAGTCCCCTACGACGCTCCGATCGGGCGCACCAGGGAGGTCGTCGACATATGCCGGGCGGTGTGGCGCCGCGAGCGGCTGCAGTACGACGGCAAGCACTATCAGATTCCGTTGCCCGCCGATCGGGGAACTGGGTTGGGCAAGTCGCTCAAGCTCATCAATCATCCCGTCCGCGAACGCATTCCGGTTCTTCTCGCTGCGTTGGGACCCAAGAACGTCGAACTGGCCGCCGAGATCGCCGAAGGTTGGCAGCCCATCTTCTTCCTGCCGGAGAAGGCGGAGCAGGTGTGGGGCCAGCCGCTGGCCGCGGGTAAGGCCAAGCGCGATCCCGCGCTGGGCGACCTGGAGGTGTTCGCCGGGCCGCCGCTGGCCATCGGCGACGACGTCGACGGCCTGCGCGAATGGGTCAAGCCCCACCTCGCGCTCTACATCGGCGGGATGGGCGCCAAGGGGAAGAACTTCTATCACACGTTGGCCGTCAAATACGGCTACGGTGCCGAGGCCGACCGCATCCAGGAGCTGTACCTGGCCGGCGAGAAGGAGTTGGCCGCCAAGGCCGTACCCGATGCGCTGGTGCGCGACGTGTCACTGATCGGTTCGGCGGCCTTCGTGAAGGAGCGTGTCGCAGCGTTTCGCGAGGCCGGCGTCACCGCCTTGAACGTCGTTCCCTTGGCTGGCACGGCCGCCGAACGCGTGAAGCTGGTCGAGAAACTGCGCGCAATCTGCTGATTGCGTGCGTCGACGTCGTGCTCGGATGCGGTCGAGAGCGTAATCCGGCTGCCCCGCTTCGCCGTTCGTGACTTCGATCAAGGGCATGTGTGAACTCCCGACGAGGAAACGGATCGGCGGACCGCCGCAACCGTCGTCCCGAAAGCCCTGTCACTGACGACCGACCAGTGCCGGCTCCCGGTCAGCGCACGGGAGTCAGGGGAGCGTTCCCGGACAACACGGCCGCGACGTTGTCGACGGCGAGGATGCCCATGGTGTCCCGGGTCGCCTCGCCGGCGCTGGCCGTGTGGGGGGTCAGGACGAGGCCCGGGGTGTCCAACAGCGCCGGGTCGACCGCGGGTTCGCCCTCGAAGACGTCCAGTGCGGCGCCACGTATTTGGCGCCGGTGAAGGGCGGCCATCAACGCGGCCTCGTCGACCACCCCGCCGCGGGCGGTGTTGATCAGATACGCGGTCGGCTTCATCGCCTCGAGTGCCGACGCGTCGATCAAGTGTCGCGTCTCGGGTGTCAGCGGCGTGTGGACCGTGACCACGTCGCTGTCGCGCAGCAGGGTGGCCTGGTCGACGAACGTCACGCCGCCCTCGACGGTGCCTGGGGTGCGACTGCGCGACGACGCGATGACCGTCATGTCGAAGGCGTGTGCGCGGCGAGCCACCGCCGCACCGATGCGCCCGTAGCCGAGTATCCCGAGGGTGGCGCCTGCACTGACGTCGAGGCCCACCAGCATCCTCGGCCCCCACACCCACGGCTCCTGGCTGCGAATCAGCCTGTCGCCCTCGGTGATTCGCCGGGTGGCGGCAAGGATCAGCGCGAACGTGTGGTCGGCGGAGGCCCGGTCGAGCACGCCGGGGGTGTTGGTGACGGCCACGCCGGCGGCCTCGGTCGCCGCCAGGTCGACGTTGTCGTACCCGACGGCGACGTTGGCGATGACCTTGAGCTGCGGGCCTGCCGCGGCAAGCAGTTCGGCGTCGACGCGCTCGGTCAGGGTGATGACGGCGGCGCTGGCACCCGCGATGCCCGCCTCGAGCTCGGAGCGCGTCGGTGGCGCCTCCGACCCGACCCGCAGCGGGGCGCCCAGCGAATGCAGGTGACTCATCGCGCGGTCGGTGAGAAGTCTTGACAGGTAAATCTTCCCGGTGACGGGACGGGCTGTGGCGGGGGACACGGTCACGTGAGGACCCTTCTGGTCTTGGTGCGGTATGGCAGTGCGGATGCGGACGGAGGTGGTTGCACGGACTCGTCCAGGGTGCTGGGCGGCGGCGTCCCCGTGACGCTCGACCAGACGTGTCGGTAGCGCTGCCAGCGGTTGGCCACGGTGTCGCGCCATTCCGGTCGCGGTGTCACCAGCCGAGCACGCGGGGGAGCCACGACGTTGCCCTCCAGCACCTCGACGCACATCGCCGCGGCGCCGATGGCGGGAAGGTGGCTTTCGTCGACCACCAGGATGTCGCGGTCCAGCGCGTCGGCGAGCAGTTGCGGCAGCTCGGGCTCGAAGCCGAATGCGCCACTGGCGTAGAGGGTTCGCTGTTGGTCGCCGATGCAGGACTCTACGATGATCCGGTCGGCGAATAGCACGCCTTCGACGACACCGCGGGCGGCGACGGCGGACGCGGGATCGGGGATGTCACCGAGGAGCGCGGTTCGCGGTTCGGCGAACCACAGCGGACCTCGTTCTGGCCGCGTGTGCGGAATGAACACCGGGGCATCCGTCACCTCCGCGGGTCGGGCCTGAAAGGCCGTTCCCACCAGCGCTTCGACGGCGATGTCACCACGCCCGTAGCCGAGGAGCTCTGCCCCCTCCGCCAGCGCGTCGCCGCCGTTGATGACCCCGTTGATGAGCCAGCGGCCGGCATGGACGTCCACCCGTTGCAGAGCCTTCGCGCGGAAGTCCGGCGCGGCAAGCGAATTGGACACCACGTGAGTGGTCCCCATGATGAGCAGCGGACGACCACCCGGCTCGGTCCCCAGCGCGTAGGAGGCGGCGGGGGTGTCACCCGATCCGACCATGACGGGAATGCCGGAGGGGAGGCCCAGCGTTGCCGCGGCAGTGGCGCGCAGCGGGCCGAGCACGCTCAGCGACGGCCGCACCGGCGGCAGGTGGTGCGGCGGAATCCCGAGTTCGTGGAGGACTTCGGTCAGCCAGCGGCACGACCCGTCGGTGCTGGCCATCAAGCCGGTGTAGGACGCCTGGGTGGGGTCGATGGCCCGCTCTCCGGTGAGCCACTGTCCCAGCCAGGTGCCGGCGAGACCGAAAGTCATTGCCGCCGAGATGGCTTCGGGCTCGATGAGCTGTAGCAGTCGATGAGCGGCTCCCATTGCGGTGGCTGGCATCAGGTGGTTGCCGACGAGGCGACGGTGTTCGGGGTCGAGCGCCGCGATCAGCTGTGCGGTGGGCTCGATCAGTCCTGGGTGATCCCAGGTGACGCCCGCGGCCAGCGGTTCGCCGTCGTCGTCGAGCAGCAGCGCGGTCGGACAGTGGGTGTCCATGCCCACGCCTCGGACGGTCGCGGTGTACGGGGCCAAGGCGACGACCGCAGTGGTGATGCTGGTCCGCCATGCCGACGGGTCGGCCCGCCCGGCCCCCGCACCGCGTGCTGCGGGATGCGGAACCCGGGACCGGGCGACGACCGTTCCATCCGAGGCCAAGACCACCGCCTTGGTGGCGGACGTGCCGACGTCGATTCCGAGGTAGGTCGCCTCAGCGGCGTGCTGATCAGGCATATCGGAACCCACTCCTTCGGGGGTCGCGCACGTTCGGTCGTCGGTGGAACAGGGGTTCGGTCAGTCGAGCAGCTTGGCCGCAACCTCGGGGCTGTCGCCACCGTGGATGACGGCCTTGAGGGCGGCGACCATCTTGCCGGGCTCCGGTGCCTGCCAGATGTTGCGGCCGGCGGTCATTCCGTGAGCGCCGGCCTCGACGACGGAGGCCGCCTGCTTGAGCACGTCCAGTGGGCTCTCGGCGGGCGCGCCGCCTGCCGCGACGACGATGGCCGGGGTTCCCTCGACGACCTTGGCGAACTCGGACGTCGATCCGGTGTACCAGGTCTTGACGATGTCGGTGCCCAACTCGGCCGCGGCGCGGGAGGCGTAGAGGACCGATTCGGTGGAGCCCTTGCGGTCGCCCCACATCTCGCCGGACGGGTAGGCGTGGCACACGACGGGGAGTCCCCAGGTGTGGGCCTCTTCGACGACACGGGTGAGCATTTCGAACATGGCGACCTGGTTGGACGATCCGGCCGAGATGCCGACGGCGACGGCGTCCGCGCCCAACCGCACCGCGTCCTGCACGGTCGCGATCGTCGCGTCGTAGGTGGGGTGGAACTCCACGGAGAACATGGACGCCTTGAGGATCCACGGCATCGGCGAGCGGTTGCCGCCGAGCAGCGGGCCGGCGAGACCCTTGGTGATGGTGACGGCGTCCGGCTCGCCCTCGGCGATGCTGGCGAACGTGGAGCCGATCGTCGCGAGCCTCGGTGCGACGCCCCGGGGCACGGCCTGGTCGAGCGCGACGGTCACGGTGCGGCCGTCGGCGGCGAAGAGCCTGC
The DNA here is from genome assembly GCA_006864685.1 of Mycolicibacterium hodleri. Classification (GTDB taxonomy): domain Bacteria; phylum Actinomycetota; class Actinomycetes; order Mycobacteriales; family Mycobacteriaceae; genus Mycobacterium; species Mycobacterium hodleri_B. The sequence continues at coordinate 78,122 of VIFX01000024.1, forward strand.
GCAGCCGCAGGTTTCGGCCGAGGGCGGCAGTGGTTCCGGTCGGATTGACGTCGAACGCGGGAGTGAAGGTGGCGGTCATCGTGGGTACTGCTCCTTTGGGTGGTGGGACGGGGCCGGGGACGAGCCTGTGATCAGGCCCAGGGGTTGACGCCGACGCGCATGTCAGCGCCGGAACCGGCGAGGTTGAGGGCCTCGACGGCACGGTCGAGAGGCAACTGGGTGCCGATCAGATCGGCAACCGGCAGTGCGCCGGAGGCGACCATGGGGGCGACGGCATGGAAGCCGTCGAGTCGGCATGACGAGGCGCCGACGATGTTCCACTCGTTGTAGTGCACGTCGTTGGCCGACACGGCCAGATCGGCGTCCGCACCGAAGCCGGCGAACACCGACACACTCGCACCGGGGGCGAGGCAGCCCAAATACGGTGTCAGCGCGTCGATTCGGCCGATGGCCATGACGAGGACGTCGATTCCGCCGTCGCTGAAGTCGTTCAGTTGATCGGCGGTGTCGCCGCCGGGCTCGAGAACCAGGTCCGCTCCGAATCGGGTGGCCATGGCTCGCCGCTGGGCGATGGGGTCGACGGCGGCGACCCGTTCCACGCCGAAGCTCTTCGCCAGCCCGGCGTGGATGAGGCCGAGCGGCCCGCACCCGACGATGAGTGCCGTCTCGGCGCGCGCCATGTTGGCGAGCTTCTGCCCGTTGTACGCACACGCGACGGGCTCGATGATCGCGGCCTCGGCGGCGGTTACCCCTGGCACCGGAACGAGGTTCTGTCGGGCGGCGGCCGGGACGTGCACGTACTGCGACAGTCCGCCGGTCAGCTGATAGCCGAACGCCTTTCGGTTCTTGCAGATGTTCTCGTGTCCCTTGCGGCAGGCCGCGCACTCGCCACAGGTGACCAGTGGGTAGACCGCGACCTGGTCGCCCATCAACACGCCATCTGGCAGTGGGCCGTTGGCGTCGACCACGGTGCCCGCGAATTCGTGTCCCAGGACCGTGGGGAAGGTGACGTTCTTCTGCTTGCGTCCCTCGAAGATGCGAACGTCGGTGCCGCACAACAACGCGGCGTCGACGCGGAGAAGAACGTCACCGGGTTCGAGTCGCGGCATCGCCACTTCCTCGATCCGTAAGTCGTTGGGCCGGTGCAGGACTGCCTGGCGAAGTGTCGTCCGTTCGGAGGCCGGAACCGACTGCGCTGCCGCAACGGAGTCCGAGGTGGTCGTCACGATGGGGAACCTTTCAGAGTGGTTGGCTCGGTGAGAGCCCGGAGGGGAGAGACGAGCTCGACGTCGGCGCCGACGGCACGCAGTTCACTCAGCGCCGTCGCGTCCGCGTCGTCGTCGGTGATCAGCCGCCACCGACCCGGAGTCGGAGACCAGTAGTTGAACTGGTCGGTGTTGATCTTGCGTCGATCGGCGACGACGACGATCTGACGTGCGCGTTGCATCATCAACGTCTTGAGCCGGCTCTGCTCCAAGGTTCTCGACGCGACGCCGTACTGCGGATGGACGGCGTCGGCGCCGATGAACGCGTAGTCGGCGACGACGGAGTGGAGCATGTGCTCGGCCTCGGCCCCGCTGATGGTTTGGTTGACGGCGCGCAGCCGACCGCCAAGGACGACCACCGAGACGTCGTCGTTGCCGAGGAGGACGTTGATCGCGCCGATGCCGTTGGTGAAGACGGTGGCGTCGTCCGCGTCCAGATGCCGCGCCACGAATTCGGTGGTGGTGCCTGCGTCGAGTATCACGACGGCGCCGTCGGCGACCATCTCGGCGGCGCGGCGGCCGATCGCGTCCTTTTCTGCGGTGAACTCGAGGTGCCGTTGATGGATCGACAACTCCGCCGGGCCGGTCAGGGCAACGCCGCCGTAGGTGCGGGTGATGTGGCGGTCTTGATGCAAACGGCTGAGGTCGCGCCGCACCGTCGCGAAGGAGACGCCGAACCGCTCGGCGATCTCTTCGACGCTCAACGCGCCGGATTCGACCGTCTGCAGGAGCTGCAGGATCTGCTCGCGCCGCTTGCCGCCACGAACGTCGCGGCGGCGTGCCACTAGGTCGTCGTCAGCCTGATCGGCCGTGGTCTGGGGTTCGAACGGTCCAGCGCCGTCCGGCTCGCCCACGTTCGGGTCGTCGATGCTCACAGTGACCAACGCTACATGCGCGGTGTGAGCACGTCAACCTTAGATGCGCATATCAATCACTGAAGACCTCCTGGTGATCATTTACAGACCGACTGTGCGCATTTAAGCGTGTTGGCCGTCACTTCTTGACAATCTCGATGATTGGTTCAATCATGTGGAACGAGGATTCTGATTGTGTCGCGCACCACAGCGGCGCCCCACGCAGCGTCCGCCTCTCACCTTCGGTGAGCGAAACGATCACAAGTCCACCTTTGGAGACACAGATGACTAGCAGTTCGGCTACGAAATCGGATACGCCGCCAGATCCCTCGGGCACGAGCCGCGCCACCAAGGTGCGCTGGGCCGTCGCGGTGTTCTGCGCGCTCGGCCTCGCCATCAACTACATCGACCGCTCGGCGATCTCGGTCAGCCTTCCGTTCATGACCGAGGACTTCCACCTCACGCCCACCGAGAAGGGCCTTATCCTCAGCGCCTTCTCGTGGAGCTACGCGCTGATGCAGATCCCCGCCGGTCGACTCATCGACCGGTTCGGCGAGCGCGTGATGTTCGGTGCGTCGGTGCTGGTGTGGTCGCTGTTCACCGCCGCCACCGCCGGTGTCTCCAGCTTCGCGGCCCTGATGGGCCTGCGCCTGGGCCTCGGCGTCGGTGAGGCCGGCGCCTACCCGGCCGCGGCCAAGACGGTGTCGCAGTGGTTCCCCCTGCGGCTGCGTGGCCGGGCCACCTCGGTCTACGACAGCGGCGCCCGCATCGGCAGCGCCGCCGCGACGCCGATCATCGCGCTCATCATCGGGCTGTTCGGATGGCGTGCGGCCTTCGTGTTCGCCGGTGCGATCGGTGTGCTCTGGGCGATCGGCTGGTGGGCGTGGTACCGGCGGCCCGAGAACAAGGCCGGCGTCAACGAACTGGAACTGGAGATCATTCACGAGAGTCACCGTGAGCAGAGCTCCGGCAACCTGCACCCCGACGCCAAGCCCATGGCCATCCTCGACCTGTTCAAGCAGCGCACGGTGTGGGGCATGATGCTGGGCTTCTTCTGCCTGAACTTCATGATCACGTTCTTCCTCACCTGGTTCCCGTCGTACCTGGTCGAAGAACGCGGGTTCAACCTGCTCAAGCTCGGCGTCTTCGGCATGATCCCGCCGTTGGCCGCCATCCTCGGCAGCTGGGCGGGCGGCATCGTCGGCGACCATCTGCTGGCGCGCGGCTGGTCGCTGAACAAGGTCCGCAAGACGTGCCTCGTCGGCGGCATGATGGTGTGCTCGGTCATCGCCTTGGCCGCCGTCGCACCCGAGGCGTGGCAGGCGCTGGTGCTGATGTCGATTTCCTATGCGGCAGCGGCCTTTACGATCGTCTCGATCTGGTGCCTGCCTGCCGACGTCGTCGACTCGAGCACCGTCGCCACCCTGGGGTCCACCCAGAACTTCTTCTCCAACATCGGCAGCGCGCTGAGCCCGATCGTGATCGGCGCGCTCTACGGCGCCACGGGCTCGTTCCAGGTCCCGCTCCTGCTCACCGCGGCGATCATCGTCGCCGGTGCGCTGTGCTTCGGGCTCGTGATCAAGAAGGTCGAACCGATCCGGCGTCCCGAGCTGACGGGGACGACGGCTTGATCGCATCTCGTCAGACGGCGACGGCCCCCGCTTGGGCGGGGGCCGTTTCCGTTCGTGCGTGGGCGGCGCGCTACGGCGTCAGGCCGCGCAGCACCACGAGCGCCCGTTCGACGGCCGGTGGCGCCGCGTCCCCCAGATGGGCCGCCACCAGGTCGATTCCCAGCGTCGCCGGCTCCAGTGGCCGGTAGGTGACCCCTGCGACGTCGAGATCGGCGGTGGGGGCCGGGACCACCGCGACGCCGAGGCCGGCGGCGACCAGGGTGACCAGCGTCGACGTCTCCGAGACCTCCTGCCGAATCCGTGGGGCGTACCCGGCGTCGGCGCAGATTGCCGACAGGAGCCGTCCCATCACCGAGCGGCCTTGCCCGGCATGGGCGATGAAGTCCTCGTCGCGCAGATCCGCCATGTCGAGGGTGTCCCGTCCGGCGAGCGGATGTGCCGTCGGCAGGGCGACGATCAGGCGGTCTCGGCGGACGAGCTCGGTCTGCACCTCGGGATCGTCGACCGGCGGCCGCAGCAGGGCGATGTCGACGTCACGGTTGCGCAGTGCGTCGAGTTGGGCGGGGGCGAGCATTTCCCCGCGGATGCTGATCTCGACGCGTGGCAGCTGCTCGCGCAAGGCCCGGACCAGGCGGGGGAGCACCGAGTACGTCGCCGAACCGACGCAAGCAATCGACAGATGCCCCTCGAGGCCCTGTGCAACGCGGCGCGCCTGGTGGCCGGCATCGTCGACGGCGTCGAGCACGGCGATCGTCCGCCGGAGGTATGCCTCGCCCGCCCTGGTCAGCTCCACCCGGCGAGTGCTCCTGGTCAACAGGCTCACCCCGAGTTCGCGCTCCAACTGCCGGATCTGCTGCGACAGCGGCGGCTGGGCGATGTGCAACCGCTCGGCTGCCCGCCCGAAGTGCAGTTCCTCGGCGACCGCCCGGAAGTAGCGCAGGTGCCGCAGCTCCACGATTGAAACCCCTGACCTATCAATGACGCCGATATGGGTATTTCAGAATACCTATTCGCCGTCCTATGGTCGAGGTATGCGCAAGGTGACGCCATGAGCCGCACGACGATCCACACCGATGCCGCCGATGCCGTAGCGGGAATCGCCGACGGGGCGACGGTTCTGGTCGGCGGGTTCGGCATGGCCGGAATGCCCACCCACCTCGTCGACGCCCTGATCGAGCAGGGGGCCACCGACCTGACCATCGTCAGCAACAACGCCGGGAACGGGGACACCGGGCTGGCCGCGCTGCTGGCCGCCGGGAGGGTCGCCAAGGTCGTCTGCTCGTTTCCGCGACAGTCCGACTCCTACGTCTTCGACGAGCTGTACCGCGCCGGGAGGGTCGACCTCGAAGTGGTGCCGCAGGGCAACCTCGCCGAGCGCCTCCGTGCCGCGGGGGCGGGCATCGGGGCGTTCTTCTGCCCGACCGCCGTGGGTACGCCGCTGGCCGATGGCAAGGAAACCCGCACCATCGACGGCCGCGACTACGTCCTGGAGTATCCGATCCGCGGCGACGTCGCTCTCGTCGGCGCCTGGAAGGCCGACACCGTGGGAAACCTGGTGTACCGCAAGACCGCCCGAAACTTCGGCCCCGTGATGGCCACCGCCGCCAAGCTGGTGATCGTCGAGGTCGCCAGCGTCGTCGACGCCGGCCAGATCGATCCGGAGACGGTGGTGACCCCCGGAATCTACGTCGACCGGGTGCTGAACCTGTCCGCGCTGTCCGACGCCACGAAGGCCGCATCATGACCAACACCCTCGAATCGACCGTCGAACACCTCGACAGGGGACCGCTGGACCGCGACGAACTTGCCGCGATCGTCGCCCGCAGCATCCCGGCCGGCTCGTACGTCAACCTGGGGATCGGGCAGCCGACCACGGTCGCCGAGCACCTCGACCCGGCGGCCGGCATCGTGCTGCACACCGAGAACGGCATGCTCGGCATGGGCGGGCGGGCCTTCGGCGACGACGTCGACGGTGATCTGACCAACGCGGGCAAGATCCCCGTCACCGAAACCCTTGGCGCGTCCTACTTTCACCACGCGGACTCCTTCGCGATGATGCGCGGCGGTCACCTCGACGTCTGCGTGCTGGGCGCCTTTCAAGTCAGCAGGCACGGTGATCTGGCGAACTGGCACACCGGAGCGCCGGACGCCATCCCCGCCGTCGGCGGTGCCATGGATCTCGCCATCGGCGCCAAGAGCGTCTACGTGATGATGAACCTGTTCGCCAAGGACGGCACCGCCAAACTGGTCCCGCAGTGCACGTATCCGCTGACCGGTCTTCGCTGCGTCAGCCGGGTGTACACCGAGGTCGCCACCTTCGACATCGACTCCACCGCAGGCGAAGTCGTCGTGCTGGAGACCTTCGGCATCGCCGTCTCGGCACTGTCCGAACGGGTCGAGGTCGAGCTGGTCACCCGATGACCGCGAGCGATCGTCAGCCCAGCGTGCCCTGGTAGCGCCGCATGCCGGCGAGCCAGCGCTCGTAGTCGTCGCCCTTGCGCCGGTACATGTCCAGCACAGCCGGGTGCGGCAGCACCAGGAACCGGCCGTCACGGACCGCGTCGACCGTCATGGCCGCCACCTGATCGGGGCCGATGACGTCTCCTGCCGTGGCCACCGCGGCGCCCGCCATCCTGGCCACCGGGTCGGGGGAGTCCAGGATGCCGCTCAACAACGGCGTGTCGACGCCCATCGGGCACACACACGACACGCCAACTCCACTGTCGCCGTAGGTGATCGAGAGCCACTCGGCGAAACCCACCGCCGCGTGCTTGGTGACCGAGTATCCCGCCGCCCCGAGCTGGGTCAGCAGGCCCGCCGCCGAGGCCACGCTGACGAAGTAACCCTCGCCGCGCGCGACCCAGTCGGGCACCAACGCCTTCGCCGCCCGCACGTGGGCGCGCAGGTTCACGTCGACGACGGTGTCCCAGTCGCCTTCGTCGTCGCCAAGCCCGGGCGGGCCCATGATCCCCGCGTTGGCGACGAAGACGTCGACCGGACCGAATTCACCACGCGCACGGTCGATCAGGGCGTCGACGCCGTCGACCGAGGCGACGTCGCCGACCACGGCCACCGCAGCTCCGCCGGCCGCCCTGACCCGCGCGACCGTCTCCACGGTACCGTCGGCGGCGAGGTCACCCACCACCACGGAGGCGCCCGCCGCAGCGAAGGCGACGGCGAGCTCCCGCCCGATCCCCGAACCGGCACCCGTGACGACGGCGACCTTGCCCTCGATCTGCACGAGGTGCTAAACCGTCCGCGCCAGCCGGTCGGCCAGCAGTGTCGCGAACCGGGCCGGATCGTCGAGCACGCCGCCCTCGGCGAGAAGTGCCGTGCCATAGAGCAATTCGGCGGTCTCGGCCAGGCTGTCGGAGGGTTCGGCCGCCGCGCGGGCATCCCGCAGGCCGGTGACCAGCGGGTGATCCGGGTTGAGCTCGAGGATCCGCTTGCCGACCGGAATCTCCTGGCCCGACGCGCGATACATGCGCGCCAGTTGCGGGGTGATGCCGAACGTGTCGGTGATGAGGCAGGCCGGTGACGAGGTCAGCCGCGTGGAGAGCCGCACCTCCTTGACGTGCTCGGCCAGCGTCTCCTGCAACCAGGCCAGCAGCTCGGCGAAGTCGCCGTGCTTGTCCTCGTCGGCGTCGTCGGAGGCACCGAGGTCAACCTCGCCCTTGGCGACCGATTGCAGCGCCTTGCCGTCGAACTCCGGCACCGACCCCACCCACACCTCGTCGACGGGATCGGTCAGCAGCAGCACCTCATAGCCCTTGGCCTTGAACGCCTCCAGGTGTGGTGAACGCTCGAGGAGCTGGCGCGACTCGCCGGTCGCGTAGTAGATCTGCTCCTGGCCGTCCTTCATCCGCCCGACGTAGTCGGCCAGCGTGGTGGGGGCGGTCTCACTGAAGGTGGTCGCGAACGACGACAGCCGCAGCAGGGCGTCGCGGTTGTCGGCGTCGGAGACCAAGCCCTCCTTGACGACCCGACCGAACTGCGTCCAGAAGGTCTGGTAGTCCTCCGGTCGGTTGGCCTGCATGTCCTTGATCGTGGACAACACCTTCTTGGTGAGGCTGCGACGGATCACCTTGATCTGGCGGTCCTGCTGCAAGATCTCGCGAGACACGTTGAGCGACATGTCTTGTGCGTCCACGACGCCCTTGACGAACCGCAGGTACTCGGGCACCAGGTCGTCACAGTCACCCATGATGAACACGCGCTTGACGTAGAGCTGAATCCCGGTGTGCCCGTCGGCGTTCAAGATGTCGAACGGCGCCATCGAGGGGATGAACAGCAGCGCCTGGTATTCGAACGTGCCCTCGGCCTTCATCGCGATGACCTCGAGCGGCTCGTCCCAGGCATGTGCGACGTGCTTGTAGAACTGGGCGTACTCCTCGTCGGAGACCTCGCTCTTGGGCTTGGCCCAGAGCGCCGTCCGCGAGTTGATCGTCTCCGTCTCGACGGTGACCGTTGGCTCTGTGCCTTCTTCAGCGCCCTCCGGGGCTGGGAGTGTCTTCTCGACCTCCATCCGGATCGGCCAGGAGATGAAGTCGGAGTACTTCTTGACCAGCTCGCGGATCTTCCACGGCGACGTGTAGTCGTGCAGTTCGTCGTCGGCGTCCTCGGGCTTGAGGTGCAGTGTCACCGAGGTGCCCTGTGGGGCGTCGTCCACTTCGGCGATGGTGTAGGTGCCGTCACCGCTGGATTCCCAACGCGTGGCCGAACTCTCGCCCGCCTTGCGGGTCAGCAGCACGACCGAGTCGGCCACCATGAACGTGGAGTAGAACCCGATGCCGAACTGTCCGATGAGCTCTTCGGCGTCGGCGGCCTTGTTTGCCTCGCCGAGCTTCTTGCGCAGCTCGCCGGTCCCGGACTTGGCGAGGGTGCCGATCAGGTCGACCACCTCGTCGCGCGTCATGCCGATGCCGTTGTCGCGAATGGTCAGCGTGCGTCCCGCAGCCCCGGCGTTGGCACCAGATTCCCCCGTCGCTTCGCTCGCCCCGGTCTCGATCTCGACGTGCAGATCCGAGACGTCGACGTCGAGGTCCTTGTTGCGGAACGCCTCGAGCCGGAGCTTGTCCAGCGCGTCGGACGCATTCGAGATCAACTCCCGCAGGAACGAATCCTTGTTGGAGTAGATGGAGTGCACCATCAGCTGCAACAGCTGACGGGCCTCTGCCTGGAATTCCCTCTGTTCGACTTGCTCGCTCACGCCGCGATGATAAGCCCTTGCGATTTCGGCGCGTTCATCCGCGGTCAGCGCGGACGAACGCGCCGAAATCGCTAGCCGAAGTGCACTCCCTGGGCCAGCGGCAGCTCCGAGCTGTAGTTGACGGTGTTGGTGGCCCGCCGCATGTAGGCCTTCCACGAGTCAGACCCCGACTCACGGCCACCGCCGGTCTGCTTCTCGCCGCCGAATGCGCCGCCGATCTCGGCGCCCGAGGTGCCGATGTTGACGTTGGCGATACCGCAGTCGGACCCGTCGGCGGCCATGAAGCGCTCGGCTTCGCGCATGTCGGTCGTGAAGATGGCCGACGAAAGGCCCTGCGGTACGGCGTTGTTGAGTGCGATGGCCTCGTCGAGGGTGTCGTAGGTCAGCACGTAGAGGATCGGTGCGAACGTCTCGTCGTGCACGACGGCGGTCTGCTCGGGCATCCGCACGACGGCTGGCTCGACGTAATACGACCCCTCGCCGAGATCGCGTCGTTCGCCGCCGGTGACCACGCCGCCGTCGGCCGCCGCCGTCTCCAACGCACCGACCATGTCGCGGTAGGAGCGCTCGTGGATCAGCGGCCCGACGAGAGTGCCGTCGGAGGACGGGTCACCGATGGGGAGGCTGCGGTACGCCGCGGTGATGCGTTCGACCAGGGAGTCGACGACCGACGTGTGGGCGATCACCCGCCGCAGGGTCGTGCACCGCTGTCCCGCGGTGCCCGCCGCGGAGAACACGATGCCGCGCACGGCCAGGTCCAGATCCGCCGACGGGGTGACGATGGCCGCGTTGTTGCCGCCGAGTTCCAGCAGCGACTTGCCGAACCGCTGGGCGACCCGCGGGCCGACCTGCTGACCCATCCGCACCGAACCCGTCGCACTGACCAACGCGACCCGGGGATCGTCGACCAGCTGCTCGCCGATCTCCCTGCCGCCCTGGATGAGTCGCGCCACGTCTGCCGGCGCGCCGACGTCGGCGGCTGCCCGCTCGATCAGCGCCTGGCAGGCGATGGCCGTCAGCGGAGTGAGCTCCGACGGCTTCCACACCACGGTGTCGCCACACACCAGGGCCACCGCGGTGTTCCACGCCCAGACCGCGACCGGGAAGTTGAAGGCGGTGATGACGCCGACGACGCCGAGCGGGTGCCACGTCTCCATCAACCGGTGGCCTGGGCGCTCCGAGGCGATGGTGCGGCCGTACAGCTGCCGCGAGAGGCCGACGGCGAACTGGCAGATGTCGATCATCTCCTGCACCTCGCCGAGGGCCTCCGAGGTGATCTTGCCCGCCTCGATGGTCACCAGCGTGCCCACGTCCGCCTTGTGTTCGACGAGCAGCTCACCGAGCCGTGCGACCAGGGCGCCGCGCACGGGGGCCGGCGTGACCCGCCACGCCGCGAACGCCGCCGCCGCGTCGGCGATGGCCGCATCGGTCTCGTCGGAGGTGGTCTCGGTGACCGTGAAGAGCACGTCACCCGTGACCGGGGTGCTCGCCTGCAGGCCGGCGCCGCCCGGCTCGCCGAGTTCGACGGCGGAGCCGACGGCCTTCAGTGCGGCGCGAGCGCGGTCGCGGAGCTCGTCGGCGGTGGGGAGTGCGGCCGTGGTCGCGTTGGGAGTCACTGTGCTGCTGCTTTCTCGTAGAGGTCGTACGGGTCGTGGACGTGCTGGCCGATGGCACCGGCCAGCCACGCTGCGTCATAGGTGAATTCGTTCTCGGCGTCGGACGGGCCGGACCGAGCGGTGGTCGGCTCGGCGTCAAGGTTGGACCGGAAGATACCCGCCGCGGAGATGGGCAGGAAGTCCTCGTAGACAACGGGTTTGGTCGGGTCACCGCCACGGTAGTAGGCCAGACCCTGAGCGGCCAGCTCGGCGTGGCTGGACGGGAAGTGCTCGGCCCACGTCGTCGAGGGGTTCGGGGCGTGCATCGCGGCGTCGTAGCGGTCGCGGCCCGCGCGGGTCAGCGCCACGCCCCGTGCCTCGACCTCGCCGAAGCGCACCCGCAGGCTGCTCTCGGTCACGACGCCGTCCGCGTCGCGGAACCGGCGTGGTTCGGCCAGCGCGCGAAACGACGTCTGTCGCAACAGCACGTCGGGCCCGTCGGTTCGCGGCGGACCCTGGATGGTGCGGGTCATCGCGACGCCCCTGGCGACCATGCGGCGGTACAGCTCGTCGATGTCGAGCACCCGCGGCGTCAGATGGTTGACGTGGGTGGTCCGCACGCCGGCGATGTCGGCTGCCACGGCCGACACCTGCGACAGTTCGTCGTACCAGCCGGCGTCGATCGGGTCGCGAGACAGGGCGAATGCCGACACCGCGCGGGTGACGAACTCGTCGGCCCGGTCGGGACCGCACCCTCCGTCGGCTGCGATCGCCCTGGCCATGGCGATCAGCTCGGGGTCGAATAATTCACGCGCGCCGAGGAATCGGTCGACGCGGGCCCGCAGCTCGGGATCGAAGAACCTGGTGTCGGCGGTGGCGAGCATCGACGTGAACACGCGAAACGGGTTGTGAGCCAGTTCGTCGGCGTCGATCGGCCGAAACGCCGTGGAGACGACGGGGACCGGGGAGGCCGCCTCGCGCAGGTCGTAGAAGCCCACCGGGTACATCCCGAAGGCGGCGAACAGGTCGGCGACGTCGGCGAGTTCGCGGGGGCTGCCGACCCGGATCGCGCCGTGGCGTTCGGCGGTGACCCGCTCGAGCGAACCGAGACCGTCGTCGCGTCGGTGGTCACGGTTGACCTCGGTGCTGACGTCGACCAACGTCGTGTACGCGGGCACCTCGGCGCCGTACATCCGTGAGAGCGCCGCCGCGAAGCGACTTCTGAGCTCGGCAGTCATGACGTTCATTCCGGGGACACCCTGCGATAGTCTCCGGCCATGGCCGACCTTTCCGACGAGCTCGACGACATCGACAGGACGCTGGTTCGTGAGTTGGTGGCCGACGGCCGGGCCACGCTGGCGCACCTGGCAGTGAGTGCGGGTCTGTCGGTGTCCGCGGTGCAGTCTCGCGTCCGGCGGCTGGAGACGCGCGGAGTCGTGACGGGGTACCACGCCCGGATCGACCCCGAGGCCGTCGGCAACATGCTCTCGGCGTTCGTGTCCATCACTCCAATCGACCCCTCTCAACCCGATGACGCGCCCGCGCGGCTCGAACACATCGAGGCCATCGAGTCGTGTCACTCGGTGGCCGGGGACGAAAGCTACGTCCTCCTGGTGCGTGTCCGGTCGGCGCGGGCGCTCGAAGACTTGTTGCAACAGATCCGGACGGCAGCGAACGTCCGCACCCGAAGCACCATCATCTTACAGACATTTTACGAGGACCGCGACGTACTGCCGTAGAAAATCCTGCTTAGGGTCGCGCAGGCCGTAAAAGTTCCGTTAGGATGCCGGTATGACCGCTGTCCTGCCTTCCCGCGTCCGCGCCCCCGGCCACTCCGTGGCACCCGACGACGTCCGCGAGGTGCTGAGTCGCAGCATCCTGGCCGACGGGCTCGACTTCGTGCTCGACGTCGACCGATCTGCCGGCTCGCATCTCGTCGACGCCCGCACCGGTGAGAGCTATCTGGACATGTTCACCTTCTTCGCGTCCTCGGCCCTCGGCATGAACCACCCGTCGCTGGCCGACGATCAGGCGTTCCGCGCCGAGCTTGCCGCGGCGGCGGTGAACAAGCCGAGCAACTCCGACGTCTACACCGTGCCGATGGCCCGATTCGTCGAGACGTTCGCCCGGGTGCTCGGCGACCCGGCCCTGCCGCACCTGTTCTTCGTCGACGGCGGCGCACTCGCCGTCGAGAACGCGCTCAAGGTCGCGTTCGACTGGAAGAGCCGGCTGAACGAGAGCAAGGGCGTCGACCCGGCGCTCGGCACCAAGGTGCTCCACCTGCAAGGTGCGTTCCACGGTCGCAGCGGCTACACGCTGTCGTTGACCAACACCGACCCCAACAAGGTCGCACGGTTCCCGAAGTTCGACTGGCCCCGCATCGACGCGCCATACCTGCGGCCCGGCGCGAACGTCGACGAGCTCGAGGCCGAATCGCTTCGTCAGGCCCGCGCGGCATTCGAGGCCAACCCGCACGACGTCGCGTGCTTCATCGCCGAGCCGATCCAGGGGGAGGGCGGCGACCGTCACATCCGCGCCGAGTTCTTCGCCGCGATGCGTGAGCTGTGCGACGAGTTCGACGCGCTGTTGATCTTCGACGAGGTGCAGACGGGCTGCGGCATGACCGGAACCGCTTGGGCCTACCAGCAATTGGGCGTCATGCCCGACGTCGTCGCGTTTGGCAAGAAGACGCAGGTGTGCGGCGTGATGGCCGGTCGACGCGTCGACGACGTCGCCGACAACGTGTTCGCCGTCAGCTCGCGGATCAACTCCACCTGGGGCGGCAACCTGACCGACATGGTCAGGTCGCGGCGCATCCTCGAGACCATCGAGGGCGAAGGCCTGATGCCACGCGCCGCGGAGCTCGGCCGGTACCTGCTCGGTCGGCTTGAGGATCTGGCCGTCGAGTTCCCCGGGCTCGTCGTCGCCCCGCGCGGTCGCGGCCTGATGTGCGCATTCAGCATGGCAACGGCAGAACAACGCGACACGCTGATCGCCAAGCTGTGGGACCGCCGCGTGATCATGCTGGCCAGCGGCCCCGACAGCGTCCGCTTCCGGCCCGCGCTGACGGTCTCGAAGGTCGAGCTCGACGCCGCGGTCGACGCAGTGCGCGCGGTGCTGGCCGAGCTCTAACCGCCGCGAAGGCTATCGGGCCGGTTCCGCGTTCACCAGCCGGCGGATCGTCGACCCAAGCCGGGTCAGCTCTGCGCCGCCCACCAGGACGCAGCCGTGCCGCTCGGCGAGGCGTCGGGCGGCGGGGGTGAAGTCGTGATTGGTGACGACCATGGTGTGTGCGCAGTCGTGCATCACGGCACCGGCCACGACTTCCTGCACGGCGCCGGAGCCGACCGGCCGGGACTGCCGTTTGCATTGAATGGCAAGACGATTGGGACGTCGGCCGACAACGAGGTCGACGCCGTAGTCGCCCGTCACCGCCGTCATGATGACCGACGCGCCGCTAGACCGGGCGATGCGGGCGACGTGATCCTCGAATTCGGTGCCGGTCATGGCCTGCTTGGCGACGGCCGGGTCCTCGCGCGCCGCCGGGGTCCGCGCTCCGCGCAGCACGCCCACCAGGAACGCCGGCAGCGCGGGCGCCAGCACGGCGGCGACCACGCTCCACCGGAAATCCAGCCCCGCCACGTGTGCGGCGATTCCCGCTGCGACCGCCACGACGGCGTAGACCTTCCACACGGGGGAATCGTATGCCGCCCAACCGACAAGCCGACGGCGCGAGCGTGCGCGAACTCTCGAAAGTGACCGGCGTGTCTCCCGCAGACACGCACGCTCGCGGGGAGGTGGGGCGAGGCGCGGGGAGGGGGTCAGGTGTTGAGGGCGCGCCACACCCGCGCGGGCGTCATCGGCAGCCGATGCAGGCGCGCGCCACATGCCCGCGCGATCGCGTTGGCGAGCGCCGGAGCCACTGGGTTGTAGGGCGACTCGCTCATCGACTTGGCCCCGAACGGCCCGAGGTCGTCGTAGGTGTCGGCAAAGTACACCTCCGTCACAGGAAGGTCGGCGAGCTGAGGAATGTGATAGCCCCGCAAGTCGACTGTGGTCACGGCACCATTGGCACCGGTGCGCATCTCCTCGTACAACGCGCTGCCGATGCCCTGGGCGACGCCGCCTTCGACTTGGCCGCGGCATTGCTCGGGATTCATCACCACACCCGCGTCGGCGGCGTGCACGGACTTCAGGATGCGCACTTCGCCGGTGGTGACGTCGACCGCGACGCGGAACCCCTGCACGTTGAACGCCACCGACCGCGGGGTGCCGTCGTGGCGACCGAATCCGGTCAGCGGCCGGACGTCGGGGCTGGTCTCGAGGGCGGCCCGCAGGTCGCGGCACGCCGCTTGGACCGCGAGCCCGGCGACGACGGTGCCCGCCGACCCGAACGCTCCGGTGTCGTATCCGGTTGCGTCGGTGTCGGATTGGCGAAGACGAACCCGTCCGACGTCGACGCCGAGCTCGGAGGCCACGATCTGACCGTGCACCGTCGAGGTCCCGTTGCCGAACTCGGCGGTGCCGACCGACAGGGTGAAGTCGCCGTCGACGTCCAGTGAGATCGACGCGTCGGCGAAGTGCCCTCGCGGCGGGATGGTCGCGATCATCGCCACGGCCACGCCCTCGCCGACGCGCCACTGCTCGCCGTCGGGTGCCGGTGATCCCTCGCCCGAGGCCAGCGCGTGCTGCACCAGATCGAGGCACTGGTCGAGGCCGTAGCTGCCATAGGTCAGGTCGTCGTCGGCGACGTGGGCGTCGGTGAACGGGTCGCCGGGGACCACGACGTTGCGACGCCGGAGGTCGACCGGGTCGACGCCGAGCTCCTCGGCCAGCTGATCCAGTGCCGACTCGACGGCGAAGATGACCTGACCGAGCCCGTAGCCGCGGAACGCGCCCGACGGAATGTTGTTGGTGTACACCGCCTGTGCGTCGACCCGCTTGTTGGGGCAGCGGTAGACCGAGACCGACTCGCTGCATCCGTGGAACATCACGCCGACGCTGTGATTGCCGTACGCGCCCGCGTCGACCAGCACGTCGACCGACAGCGCCGTCAGCACCCCGTCCGGTCCCGCCGCGACGGTGGCGTCGACCCGGAAGGGGTGACGACACGGTGCGGCGGTGAACTCGTCGGTGCGGCTGAACTCGTAGCGCACCGGCTGACCCAGTCGTAGCACCGCCAACGCGACCAGGTCCTCGGTCAACATCTCCTGCTTGCCGCCGAAGCCGCCGCCCAAGCGGCGGGTGAACACGTGCACCTGGTCGCGGTCCAAGCCGAACACGTGGCACAGCTCGTCGCGGACCAGGAACGGCACCTGCGAACTGGTCCGAATCACCAAGCGGCCGTCGTCGTCTCGCCATCCGGTGCACCCGTGCGTCTCGAGGTGGACGTGTTGGACGCGCTGAGTGTGCCACCGACCGCGGACGACCGCACCGCCGGATTCCACCGCCCGCGCCACGCCGGCCTCGACGTCACCGACGCCGCCGTGCACCTCGGCGACGAGGTTGCGCGTCGGGTCGGCGATACGGGCCTCGGCGGACTTCCCGGCATGCAGCAGCGGAGCGCCGGCCGCCGTGGCGAGCTCGGGATCGAACACCGCGGGCAGTTCCTCGTACTCGACCACTATTGCGCGGCAGGCTGTTTCGGCGGCGGCGAGGGTGTCGGCCACGACGGCGGCGACCCGCTGGCCGACGAATCGGACCGTGTCGTCGAGGACGTACGAGTCGTCGGGGTCGTCGAGTCTGCTCTCGTGGCGCGCCGTCGAGAACGCGACGGCGGGGCTGTCCCGATGGGTGAGTACCAGCCGAACGCCGGGAATCCGTTGCGCTGCAGCCGTGTCGACCGACACGATCCTGGCGTGCGCGACGGGGCTACGGAGCACCGCCAGGTGGAGAAGGCCCTCGACGGCGTGGTCCATGGTGTACTGCTCGGTTCCGGTGACCACCCGCAGGCCCGCCGGAGCGCCGACGGAATCTCCTGCGCCACCGGCCTTCTTGGTGTTCACCGCGCCGGAAAGGGCGTCGGTGATCGCGCGGTAGCCGGTGCACCGGCACAGGTTGCCCTTCAGATTCTGCGGCAGGTCGGCCAATTGCCCGGGCGTCAGGGTCGACGTCGTGGTGATCATCCCCGCCGTGCAGAATCCGCACTGGAATCCGGCGGCGTCGACGAATTGCCGCTGCAGGGGATGCGGATGCTCGGGGGTGCCGAGGCCGGCGACCGTCGTCACCTCGCGGCCCGCGGCCCGAAACGCGGGGTAGACGCACGAGTGCACCGGCGTCCCGTCGACCAGTACCGAGCACGCGCCGCAGTCACCCCCGTCGCAGCCCTTCTTGACCTCGAAGTGGCCGTAGTCGCGCAGATAGGTCCGCAAGCATTGGCCAGGCCACGGATCACCCTGCAGCGCTTGGCCGTTCACGGTCACCATGCGCGCAGCTCCGCGCAAATCTGCTCGGCGAGCACCAGCGACACACCGCGACGCCAATCCGGGTCCCCGTGCGGATCGTCGGTCCACGCGTCGTCGGGGATGCCCGCGTGCGCGCGCCGCACCGCGTCGACGTCGACCGACGCGAGGGTGAAGACGTAGGGCCGCACCGTCGCCGCGGTGATCGACAGGACGAACGTGCCGTCGTCGTCGACGCGGCCGATGACGACGATGCCGGAACGGCCAAGTGGGGAGGGCGCCAACTTGCGATACGCGGTCCGACCACGTAACGCCGTGGCGGGCAGGTGGACCGAGCGCACGACGTCACCAACGCCCATCACGTTGGTCGCGTTGCCGGTCACGAATTCGGCGACCGGCATCCGGTAGTCGTCACCGTCGGCCCGCCACACCAGCACCTCACCGTTCAGGGCGCAGGCCAGCGAGATCATCGACCCAGCGGGAAAGGACAGGCAGAGGTTGCCGCCGACGGTCGCCTCGTTCCAGACCTTGAACGACGCGAGCAACGCGGTGCAGCACTGGTGAAGGAGGGGGGCCGCCACCCAGTCGGGTCGGATCGAGGGGAGCTCGGCCGACAGAGCCGACACGCGGGCGACGGTGCAGGTCGCGGCCAACTCGATCCCGTCGGCGTCGACGACGACCGGTGCCCAGCCCAGCTGGGTGATGTCGACCAGACGCCGGGTGCTCAGTTGCGGTTCGGAGAACAGCCACGTCCCGCCTGCCACGACGGCATCGGCCGCGCCGAGCGGCCACAGCTCGTCGCGCTGGCGCGGCGTGCTGATCGTCTCGACGGTGGTCAAGTCCACTCTTCGAAGGTAGTCAAGCTCCCCGACCGCCGCACGTTCTGACGCAGCGACGACGAACGGGCCCGACCGGGGGAGTCCCGGCCGAGCCCGTCACGAGTGTCGTCGAGCTACTCTGCGGCCTTCTGGCGCGCCTCGGCTGCCGCGGCGCTACCGCGAGCGGCCTCGGCCTCGGCTTCCTTCTTCGCGACGTCGCGCTGGGCGTCTGCCTTGTCCTGCTGGGCCTCGCCTTCGCGGGTGAGATCGTCGTTGCCAGTTACGGTGCCGGCGACTTCCTTTGCCTTGCCCTTCACGTCCTCCACGACACCCTTGACGCCTGCTTCGGGTCCACTGTCCTTGTCGCTCATGGCTACCTTTCTTCGTTGTGTGCGATGGCCGTGACGGCCGGAGGGCCGTGCCATCTTGAGAAGGACACACGGTCGCCGTGCGCCCCGTGCTCAAAGGCTGCCCGACAACGGGTCGGCCTAAACGGTCTCGGTTCGGCACGGCCCGGTGACGCCAATTACGTTGTTTTCCGCCCGATTTGAGATCCGGTCCGAACGGGTGGCGTGTCGTGGAGGTTTAGTCACACGCCCGTTGGGCACCCCCACCGGGAATGAGTCGGATCAATCGAGCGGGAGGCGGGACGACATCGTGATCACACGCTCGACGGCACCGCCCGCCCGCGGCTCCTCGTCACCGATCGCCGGTGAGGGGAGTGCTGGTGGTTAGCTACGAGCCAGCTCGGGGTAATCTCGCGTGGAGATCACATGGAGGGCGCGTGTCAGACGGTGAGTACGGCCACGACAGCGGGCATCGAAGCCCGCGATCAGTCGAGGTCCGAGTCGCAGCGAAGCTAGAAAACCTGGCGGTGTTGCGCACCGTGGTGGGCGCCGTCGGAACCTACGAGGACCTCGACTTCGACAGCGTGGCAGACCTTCGGCTGGCGGTGGACGAGGCGTGCACGCGGCTGATCCGATCCGCGACGTCGGACGCCACCCTCGTCTTGGTCGTGCATCCGCTCGAAGAACAGTTGGTGGTCGACGTGTCGACGGCGTGTTCGTCGCCCGACATCGTCGTGCCTGGCAGCTTCAGCTGGCACGTACTCAGTTCCTTGACCGACGACGTCAGCACCTTCCACGACGGCCATGGCCCCGAAGACTCACACATCTTCGGCATCTCCATGACGACGAGACGAGCGAGCTCGCTGAGGTGACGTCGTCCTCCCGGGGTTCGACGTCACGGTCGAACTCTGAATACGCGGACGTGGTCGACATGTTCCGCACGTTGCAAGGGCTCGAAGAGGGCTCAGCGAAGTTCATGCGCCAGCGCGACTCGATCGTCGAACGGTGTCTGCCGCTCGCCGACCACATCGCCCGTCGGTTCGACGGCCGCGGCGAGCCACGCGACGACCTGGTCCAGGTGGCCCGCGTCGGCTTGGTGAACGCGGTGATCCGCTTCAACGTAGACGCCGGATCGGACTTCGTGTCCTTCGCGGTGCCCACCATCATGGGCGAGGTTCGGCGCCACTTCCGCGACAACAGTTGGTCGGTCAAGGTGCCGCGGCGCCTCAAGGAACTTCACCTGCGGCTCGGCGCTGCGACCGCCGAGCTGTCGCAAAAGCTCGGCCGGGCTCCCACCCCCTCGGAGCTCGCGGCCGAACTCGAGATGGACCGCGACGAGATCGTCGAGGGCCTCGTGGCGGGCAGCTCGTACAACACGCTGTCCATCGACGGGGCTGGCGGCGGAACCGAAGAGGCCCCCGCCATCGCCGACACCCTCGGTGACGTCGACCTCAACCTCGATCAAATCGAGAACCGAGAATCGTTGCGGCCCTTGCTTGCCAGCCTTCCGGAGCGGGAGCGCCAGGTGCTGCTGCTTCGCTTCTTCGAGTCGATGACGCAAACGCAGATCGCAGAGCGAGTCGGCATCTCGCAGATGCACGTGTCGCGGTTACTCGCGAAATCGCTCACGCGCCTGCGGGATCAGCTCGAGTAGAGCCTCAGGACAGCCAGCCCCGATAGGGGTCCCACGCCGCGCCGGCGGGGGGAGCGTCGTCGCGGATGACGGTGGCCTGGATGAGTCCGTACGGGCGGTCGTCGGCGTTGAACACCTCGTTGTCGTTCGCCAATCCGAACGGCGCCAGGTCGTAGACGAAGTGGTGCTTGTTTGGGGCGGACAACCGGACCTCTGCGATGAACGGGTAGGCCTCCAGCACGGCCTTGCCCATCTCGAACAGCGTCTGCTGCAGGGCAAGTGACTGCACCACGGCGAACTGCTTGACCAGTTGAGCCTTGATGCCGACGTAGGTGGACTCCCAGTCGACGTCGACGGAGGTGAACCGCCACTGGGCGACGAGCGACGTCGCCATCACCCGGTCGTGCGTCGGCTCAAGGACGGTGTACGGATCGGTGAGGAACCCCGAGAACTCGGAACCCGTCGACTTCAGGATGACCATGTCCTTGAGGCCGCCGACGACCGTCTCCCCGTGCGCGTCGACGGTGATCGCGGCAGTCCGAACCTCCTGACCCTTGCGGACCCACGTGTGGTCGTGCTCGGCCCCGTCGACGGTCGCGCGTTCCCAGGCGTACTCCTCGATCTCGATTCGGGCGCCGTCGACCGGCTCGACGTCGGCGACGAAGTGTCTGGCCAGCGTCAGGCCGTAGTCCTCGACGGACAGCAGTCCCTTCTCCTTGGCGTAGGCGTACGCCGTTTGCTTCTGCGTGTCGGTGGGCAGCACCTTCGACTGATCGCCTGCCAAGTGCGCCGCACTGAAATCGCCACGCAGACAGGTGGTTACGTTGACGTCATGGATCTCGTGGCGCGGGGTGTCGCGGTAGATCCTGACGACCCGGGTCTCGGCCTTGCCGTACTGGTTGCCGCCCAGAATGATCTTCGACACCGCTCAACTCCCTCGGTAGGTGGAATAGGCATAGGGCGAGAGCAGCACCGGGACGTGGTATTTGCCTCCCGCGTCGGTGATTTCGAACGCGACGATCACCTCGGGGTAGAACGTCGGGACGCCCAGCGCGGCGAAGTACGCGCCCGTGTCGAAGTGCAGTCGGTACACCCCGGCGGGCAGATCGTCACCCAACTGAGCGATGCGCCCGTCGTCGTCGGTGGTCCCGACGGTCAGCGGCTCGCCAAGACGGTCGGCGAGCGTCACGGTGACACCGGCGGCGGGTCGGCCGGACGTCGCGTCGAGGACGTGAGTGGACAGGCTCATGTGGTCACCCTAGGTGGGAGTGGGGCCGTCATGTCGGCTCGCTCAGCAGTCGCTCCAGCCGAAGCCGGTTGATCTTCGCCAGCTCGCTGCGCATCACCCGGCGCTCGGTCTCGGGATCGTTGTCGAGGCGGTCGACGAGGATTGCGAGCAGTTCCTCCGCCGAGCGGCCGCTGGCACACACCAGGTAGACGTAGCCGAACTTCTCGTCGTATTCGGCGTTCCTGAGCGCCAATTCGGCCTTTACGGAATCCGCGGCCGTCACCACCGCGGCCTGCTCGCGCGCCGAAGACGCGTTGTCGGCCTTGGCGCCGATCCGCGGGTGACCGTCGAGGGCGGCGTCGATCTCGGCGTCGGGAAGCTCCGCGAGCGCCCGGTCGGCGCGATCCAACAGCGCGTCGACGTCGTGAAAGGGCCCGCCCGCGAGGACGCGCCTGGCCCAGATGGGCGACGAGCACACACCGAACAACACGTTCATCTGCTGGCGTGCCGTCAACCGGGTGAACCCGGCCAAGCCCAGCCGTTCTCGGGGCAATCCCACACCAGGCATCTACTGCAGTTCGTTGAGCCGGCTGAACCGGGCCGCCGCAATCGGATTCGCATCGGCCACCAGGTCGTCGAAGCGGTAGTTCGCGATCTTGGCGATCTCGATGAGGGCGAACGCGCGCTCCGCGGCCGGGGAGTTGTCGATCCTCGACCACCCGTTCCTCAGCACCCGGTCGAATCGCTCGGTCTCGCGGGCGCAGATGATCAACGGGAAGCCGAAGTGCTCGCGGTACGCGGCGGCCAGATCCACGACGTCATTGTGGTCGTCCTCGTCGAGATTCGACAGGGCGACGTGGTCGACGGCCAACGCGTGCCCCGTCTCGTCCTCGGCGCCGAGGTCGTGAAAGGCGTTGAGCAGCTCGGTCTGTTGCTCGGAGGTACCCGTCAGCACGGCGTCCTGGAAGGCCTCCCGCAGTGCGGTCGTGTCCGCGAACGGTCGCTGTTCGAAGGCGCGGTCAACGGCCCACGGCACGTCCTGAACCACGTGGCCGAACACCTCCGTGAAACGCTCCTTGGTCATCGAGTTCACCTCGCCGAGCGTGATCGAACCGCCGCCGGCCACCCGCGGGCCGCGAGAACCGGTGTGGAAGAACACGACGTTGAGCACGATCGCCGCGACGGCCCCGATGCTGATGCCGCTGCCGAAGATCAGGTTCAGGCCGGTGGGCATTGCCTTGGCGATGTCGGGATAGGTCGTCACCCACAGGGCGAGAGCGAGACTGGTGGTGACGATGATGAGGTTGCGGTGATCGGTGAAGTCGACCTTGCCGAGTGTCTGGATGCCGACGACGGCGACGGTGGCGAACAGGGTCAGCGCGGCGCCGCCCAGCACCGGATTGGGGATCGACGCGACCACAGCGGCCACCTTCGGCAGGAAGCCAAGGATGATCATGATGACGCCGGCCGCGGCGACCACCCACCGGCTCTTGACGCCGGTGAGGCGCACCAGGCCGACGTTCTCCGAGAACGCGGTGTAGGGGAACGAGTTGAAGATGCCGCCGATCGTGGTCGCCACCCCGTCGGCCCTCAGCACGTTGCCGATGTCGGAGGCCTTGACGCGCTTGCCGACGATCTCGCCGGTCGCGATGGTGCTGCCGGTCGACTCGACCGCGGTGATCAGCAGGACGATGATCATCGTAAGACACGCGACGAAGTCGAACTTGGGCAACCCGAACAGGAACGGCGGCGTGAAGCCAAACGCCGACGCCTCGGCGACCTTGTCGAAGGTCATGTCTCCGAGCGCGTAGGCCACCGCGCAGCCGATGACGAGACCGAGCAGCACCGCGATGGTCGCCAGGAATCCACGGAACAGGCGCTGGATGCCGACGATGATCGCGATGGTGCCCAACGCGTAGAGGAACCACCGGATGTTGGTCGGATCGGGTTGGTGCGTGGCGGGATTGGTGACCGCGTCCAGCGCGCCGACGGGCACCAGACACAACCCGATGATGGTGATGAGCGTGCCGGTCACCACGGGTGGGAAGAACCTCAGCAGCTTGATGAAGATCGGCGCGATCAGGAACGTGAAGACGCCCGCGACGATCACCGCGCCGTATACGTACAGCAGGCTCGGAGCGCCGCCGCCGTTGGCCAGCCCGATTGCGATGATCGGAGAGACGCCGGCGAACGTCACGCCCTGAAGCAGCGGCAGTCGCACACCGATCTTCCAGAACCCGACGGCCTGGATGATCGACGCGATCCCGCAGGTGAACAGGTCGGCCGTGATGAGCTTGACCAGCTGATCCGCAGGCAGGTCGATGGCGCCCGCGATGATGATCGGCACCAGCACCGCGCCCGCGTAGAAGGCGACGACGTGCTGGAACCCGTAGGTCGCGAGCTTGGGAAGCGGAAGCACCTCGTCGACCGGGTGCACGCGCTTCGTGGTGGTGAGTGGCGGAGCCGACCTTGGGGTGGACACAGCTCAAGAATCGACCAGGTTGAGAATGTTCGCATGTCGAGAGCTCACTCCGTGGTCGGCGTCCTGCTGGCCGCCGGCGCCGGTACCCGCTACGGAATGCCCAAAGTGCTTGTCCGGCAAGGGGAGTGGCTACGCGTCGCGGTCGAGGCGCTGGCGAACGGTGGGTGCGACGACGTCGTGGTGGTGCTGGGCGCCGCAGTTGTCGACGTCCCGCCGCCGGCCCGCGCGGTGCTGGCCGAGGACTGGGCGACCGGAATGAGTGCGTCGCTGCGCGCCGGACTGGACGCTGCGGTCGAGGCCGAGCTGGTCGTCCTGCATCTGGTCGACACCCCCGACGTCGGCGCCGACGTGGTCACCCGCGTCGTCGGCGCGGCGGTGTCGTCGACCTCGGGGTTGGCCCGCGCGACCTACGGTGGGCGTCCTGGCCACCCCGTGGTGATCGCACGACGGCACCGGGCCGCGCTGGCGGCGACGCTGCACGGCGACGAAGGCGCACGCACCTTCCTGAAGAGGAGTCGGGGAGTGGTCTTCGTCGAGTGCGGAGACCTCGCGACTGGGCTGGACGTCGACGAACCTTAACGCGATGGTGGTATACACCTCAGTACGCAGGAATGGGGAGTTTCTGCCATGGGCAAGGGGGGCATCGGCCATGGGTAAGAAGAAGTGCATCGGGTTGGTTGACGCGGTCGACGGCACACCAGCCGACGAATCGGTCGAATTCGGCATAGACGGTCAGGTGTACTCCATCGACCTGTCGGCGGTGAACGCCGCGGAGCTCCGCCGGACGCTAGGTGAGTGGGCTCGAGCGGGGCGACGGGTGCGGGCGCCGCAGCGACGCCATCTGGCCCGCGTCGACCCGTGGCGCAAACAGGTCAGCGGTCAAGAGCGCGTGCAGATCCGGGACTGGTGCAACGACAACGGCTTCCGTGTTGGCAGCCGGGGGCCGCTGCCGTTCGACGCGGTGGACGCCTTCCGGACCGCGAACTCGAGAGGCTAGAGCAGACCGAGCGCGGCCACGGCCGCACGCTCGGATTCCAGTTCGGCGACCGACGCGTCGATGCGGGCTCGGGAGAACTCGTTGATCTCGAGGCCCTCGACGACGTGCCAGGCGCCGTCGACCGCGCGCACCGGCAGCGACGTCACGATGCCCTCGGGGATGCCGTACACCCCCGGTGAGGGTAAGGCGACCGACGTCCAGTCGTCGGGGTCCGTGCCGTCGACCCAGTCGCGGACGTGGTCGATGGCGGCGTTGGCCGCCGACGCTGCCGACGACGTCCCACGGGCCTCGATGATCGCGGTACCGCGGGTGGCGACGGTCGGGATGAAATCCTTTGTCAGCCAATCGGTGTCGGCAGCGAACTCGGCACCGGGCTGACCGCCGACGACGGCGTGGAAGATGTCGGGGTACATGCTCGGGGAGTGGTTGCCCCACACCGTCACCCGGGAGACGTCGGTGACGTGCACGCCCGCGTGGGCGGCAAGCGCGGCGACGGCGCGGTTGTGGTCCAGACGCGTCAGCGCGGTGAAGCGCTCCGCGGGCACGTCGGGTGCGTGGGCCGAGGCGACCAAGGCGTTGGTGTTGGCGGGATTGCCGACCACCACGACCCGGACGTCGGACGACGCGCCTGCGTTGACAGCCCTTCCCGCGTCGGCGAAGATCGCGGCGTTGGCGGCGAGCAGGTCGGCGCGTTCCATGCCCTTGCTGCGGGGCTTGGCTCCGACCAGCAACGCCACGTCGACCCCGTCGAAGGCGCGCACGGGATCGTCGTGGATCTCGACGTCGACCAGCAGGTCGAAGGCGCTGTCGACGAGCTCCATCACCACGCCCTCGGCCGCCCGGATCGCCGACGGCAGTTCCAGCAGGCGAAGCGTCACCGGGACGCCGCGGCCGAGCAGCGCGCCAGCACCGATGCGGAAGAGGGCGGCGTAACCGATCTGGCCGGCGGCGCCGGTGACGGTGACGACCTTCGGGCGGGCGGAGCTGGGTGGGTCAAGATCCCGGCGGGCGGAGCTGGGT